>NZ_OBEB01000016.1 GCF_900215315.1 Arsukibacterium tuosuense
CTGAGGTATCCCCACAAAATTGTTAGCTAAAACAAAAAGATGAATTCAGAAGGAACATTCATGGCGTTCGGTGATCAGATCAATCGCCAAACATCACCGAGACCAAACAACCATGAATGTTCGCACTATCTTGACCAATATCGTTTCATTTGTCACACCCAAAATGCATGCAACCAGACAAAAAGCACTAAGTGATTGCGTACACAGCCTGGCAAACGGCAGTGCCGCAACTGTTACTAGTATAGGCCGCGGTATAAACTCCGGCGCCTATGAAAAACACAGTATTAAACGTGCTGACAGGCTGTTGTCTAATCCGCATTTACTACGTGAACAATCCCTGATTTACGGAGCAATCTGTAGGCTATTTTGCACTGCCAAACATCCGACGATAAGCATCGACTGGTCTGATTTAGATGAATGTAAAAGGCACTTCCTGCTTCGCGCCTCACTGAGTTTCGATGGCCGTGCTATCACGTTGTATGAAGAAGTACATCCGTTAAGTACCAAGGAGAAACCTGCTGCGCATAAGCTGTTTTTGCGTAGGCTATCACTGCTTCTGCCTGCAGGCTGTAAACCGGTGATTGTTACTGATGCCGGCTTTAAAACGCCATGGTTCAGACAAATTGAAGCATTGGGCTGGTATTTTGTTGGGCGGGTACGCAAACCTTGTTTTTATACCACCGATAACGGTGGGCACTGGCAGTGCATTAGCCAGCTGTATGCCACGGCATCGCAGCGGCCCAAGCTATACCAAGCCAAAATAGCCAGAAATACGCCATTTGCCTGTACTCTTACCCTGTACAAACAAAAAGCTAAAGGCCGCCACGCACTTAATGCTGATGGTAGCGTTAAGTCATCTAAAACGTCGCAGTCTAATGCGCGAGCCAATTCAGATCCCTGGTTACTGGCATCCAACTTACCGAAAACCAGTCATCATGGTAAAAATGTTGTCGCGATTTACCGCCAACGTATGCAAATTGAAGAAAGCTTTCGAGATATGAAGAGCACCCAGTTTGGCTTAGGGTTTGAGCAAAATTACACGATAAAACTTAATCGCCTCAGTATCTTAGTTCTATTGACCAACTTAGCTTCATTAGCACTAATATTACTCGGTGTCGGGGTAACGGTTGCCAAAAAGCATTGGCAGTTTCAGGCGAATACCCAGCGAGAAAAACGCGTGTTATCGTTTCATACACTGGGGTTACGGGCCATAGCAAAACGTCTAAAGCTGACTGCAAAACAGTGGCGAGACACGCTGAAGCATTGCATTCATTTACTCGACACCACGAGTTACAGCATTATATGAGAACAAGATTTTGTGGGGATCCCTCAG
>NZ_OBEB01000015.1 GCF_900215315.1 Arsukibacterium tuosuense
GGGTCACCCATTAGCCTCTCGGAGTCAACAGCGTAACCAAACCCGCGCGCACGGTTAAGTGCGCGTCTCTTTTATTCCTTGTAAACCAATAACCTTGGCATTTTAGTTCTCGTTGGTGGTTGCGATGTATCGCACCAGTCACCCATCAGGATCAAGGCTTAGGACTGACTGCGTCCGGCCCCTGGCTACTTGTAGCCCCAGAAAACCCTCTGTTCTCCCGCCTGTCCAAGTGATGCAGCATTGCTGCGACAGAATCATGGTTTTAAACCAACCCCTTGATGGCTCAGGCAGCAGGCGATGTTACGGCAAACAAGGTAAAACAGCGTAGCTGTGCAATCAGATCTATGGTTGTACCAACCCCAATACGGCATCAGCTACGCTGGTCGAACTCAGCTAAAGGCGCGTTTTACATCAAACTCTACCCCGTCTTTAAGCATGTTGTAACAGGCTCTTGCCAATTTGTGAGCTACGGCTTTCATCGCTACTACTTTTAAGCTTTTAGCGCATTTACGCTGGTAAAAGCGCTTGATTAATTCATCCGAGCCAATGGCGAAATGCGCAGCCTCCATAAAGGCCCAGCACAGGTAACGATTGCCACATTTACGATTACCTTCGCCTTTTTTCTTGCCGTTGGACTCACGTTTTGAGTTAACCATCCTGGCATAAGAGGCAAAGTTACCACTGCTGTTAAACCGGCTGATATCACCGGTTTCCAGATAAATGGTCATCGATAAAATATCACCTATCCCGGAGACTGTTTTGAGCAGCTGAAAGGTCTTGCAGGGCTTGAGCTGGCGTAACAGCTCAGCTTCTACCGTTTGGATTTGCAGCTCTAATGCTTGCAACACGGCCCAGTTTGCCTGCAACGCCAGCAACTGCTCTGGCAGCAGGGGCAGCGCTGCCACGTGCTCTGGCGTCCATGTTTTAATGGTATAACTTGGCGTATCACGGCCCGTGTTACGAACCAACAAATTCTTGATAGACAGCAACTGGGTGGTTTTTTGCCGCACCAGCTGCGCGCGTTTACGCGCTAAATCTCTAAGAGCCCTGGGTTCTTTTGGATAAATATAGCCACACGGTAACAGGTTCATTCGCAGCAAGTGCGCAAGGTGCCGGGCATCGGCTACATCGCCACTGTATTTCAGGCCATCATAAATCACCACGGAAGCGGTATTGACCAGCCGCACCTCATAGCCTACTTCCTGCAGCGCATCGACCAACCAATACCAGTTGTAAGTCGACTCTACGGCAACAGCTTCAATCTGCTCTTTATACATGGCAAGTACCCCGAGAATAACCTGCGCATCGTTAGGTAAGCGTTTGGAATAAATGACCCTATCGTTTTCATCAATAATGACTAACACAGAATTATTGGAATGAAGGTCAATACCGACATACAATTTCATACGGCCTCCTTGGAAATAGTTTTTTTCGACGGCAATCAAAAAATAGCTATTAACTCGGAGGCCGTCCAAGGCCACTTAGGCTAGATGATTATCAG
>NZ_OBEB01000013.1 GCF_900215315.1 Arsukibacterium tuosuense
CCACGCTTCCACACCTCACCTATCAACGTTGTGGTCTCCAACGACCCTTTAGTAGACTCGAAGTCTAAGGGATGACTCATCTTGTGGCCGGCTTCCCGCTTAGATGCTTTCAGCGGTTATCCGTTCCGAACATAGCTACCGGGCAGTGCCATTGGCATGACAACCCGAACACCAGCGGTTCGTTCACTCCGGTCCTCTCGTACTAGGAGCAACTCCACTCAATCATCCAACGCCCACGGCAGATAGGGACCGAACTGTCTCACGACGTTCTAAACCCAGCTCGCGTACCACTTTAAATGGCGAACAGCCATACCCTTGGGACCGACTTCAGCCCCAGGATGTGATGAGCCGACATCGAGGTGCCAAACACCGCCGTCGATATGAACTCTTGGGCGGTATCAGCCTGTTATCCCCGGAGTACCTTTTATCCGTTGAGCGATGGCCCTTCCATACAGAACCACCGGATCACTATGACCTACTTTCGTACCTGCTCGACGTGTCTGTCTCGCAGTTAAGCTGGCTTCTACCATTACACTAACCGTACGATGTCCGACCGTACTTAGCCAACCTTCGTGCTCCTCCGTTACTCTTTAGGAGGAGACCGCCCCAGTCAAACTACCCACCAGACACTGTCCGCAACCCCGATTCAGGGGCCCACGTTAGAACATCAAACATACAAGGGTGGTATTTCAAGGACGGCTCCATCTGAACTGGCGTTCAAACTTCAAAGCCTCCCACCTATCCTACACATGTAGGGTCAATGTTCAGTGCCAAGCTATAGTAAAGGTTCACGGGGTCTTTCCGTCTAGCCGCGGGTATACGGCATCTTCACCGCAATTTCAATTTCACTGAGTCTCGGCTGGAGACAGCCTGGCCATCATTACACCATTCGTGCAGGTCGGAACTTACCCGACAAGGAATTTCGCTACCTTAGGACCGTTATAGTTACGGCCGCCGTTTACCGGGGCTTCGATCAAGAGCTTCGCTTGCGCTAACCCCATCAATTAACCTTCCGGCACCGGGCAGGTGTCACACCCTATACGTCCTCTTGCGAGTTTGCAGAGTGCTGTGTTTTTAATAAACAGTTGCAGCCAGCTGGTCACTGCGACTCTCTGCTGCTTACGGAGCAAGTCCTTCACAACAAAGAGCGTACCTTCTCCCGAAGTTACGGTACTATTTTGCCTAGTTCCTTCAGCCGAGTTCTCTCAAGCGCCTTGGTATGCTCTACCTGACCACCTGTGTCGGTTTAGGGTACGGTCGCCAATACCTGAAGCTTAGAGGCTTTTCCTGGAAGCATAGCGTTAACAGCTTCGTGTCCTTAGACACTCGTCTCGTATCTCAGTCTTAAGCATCCGGATTTACCTAAACGCTCAACCTACATACTTTCACGCGGACTACCAACGCCGCGCCTGCCTAGCTTTCTCCGTCCCCCCATCGCAGTATTGGCCGGTACAGGAATATTAACCTGTTTCCCATCGACTACGCCTTTCAGCCTCGCCTTAGGAGCCGACTCACCCTACCCTGATTAGCATGGGATAGGAACCCTTGGTCTTTCGGCGGGGAAGTTTTTCACTCCCCTTATCGTTACTCATGTCAGCATTCGCACTTCTGATACCTCCAGCCATCCTCCCGGATAACCTTCAACGGCTTACAGAACGCTCCTCTACCACTTGTGCAAGCACAAGTCCGCAGCTTCGGTGAATGATTTAGCCCCGTTACATCTTCCGCGCAGGCCGACTCGACTAGTGAGCTATTACGCTTTCTTTAAAGGGTGGCTGCTTCTAAGCCAACCTCCTAGCTGTCTATGCCTTCCCACATCGTTTTCCACTTAATCATTACTTTGGGACCTTAGCTGGCGGTCTGGGTTGTTTCCCTTTTCACGACGGACGTTAGCACCCGCCGTGTGTCTCCCGAGTAGTACTCATTGGTATTCGGAGTTTGCATGGGGTTGGTAAGTCGGGATGACCCCCTAGCCCAAACAGTGCTCTACCCCCAATGGTATTCGCTCGAGGCGCTACCTAAATAGCTTTCGAGGAGAACCAGATATCTCCGAGCTTGATTAGCCTTTCACTCCGATCCACAAGTCATCCCCTACTTTTTCAACAGTAGTGGGTTCGGTCCTCCAGTTAGTGTTACCCAACCTTCAACCTGCTCATGGATAGATCGCCCGGTTTCGGGTCTACACCCTGCAACTATTCGCCCAGTTAAGACTCGGTTTCCCTACGGCTCCCCTATTCGGTTAACCTCGCTACAGAATGTAAGTCGCTGACCCATTATACAAAAGGTACGCAGTCACCCCACGAAGGGGCTCCCACTGCTTGTACGTACACGGTTTCAGGTTCTATTTCACTCCCTTTACAAGGGTTCTTTTCGCCTTTCCCTCACGGTACTGGTTCACTATCGGTCAGTCAGGAGTATTTAGCCTTGGAGGATGGTCCCCCCATGTTCAAACAGGATACCACGTGTCCCGTCCTACTCGTTTTCACTGTAAAGGCATTGTCGTGTACGGGGCTATCACCCTGTATCGCTGTTCTTTCCAGAACATTCCACTAACACCAATACAACTTAAGGGCTAATCCGCGTTCGCTCGCCGCTACTAACGGAATCTCGGTTGATTTCTTTTCCTCGGGGTACTTAGATGTTTCAGTTCTCCCGGTTTGCCTCCCAACACTATGTATTCATGTTGGGATAGTGAGTAAACTCACTGGGTTTCCCCATTCGGATATCTGCGGGTCTAACGCCTCTTACCGGCTTCCCACAGCTTTTCGCAGGTTAGTACGTCCTTCATCGCCTCTGACTGCCAAGGCATCCACCGTGTACGCTTAGTCACTTAACCATACAACCCCAAGATGTCTTGAAGTG
>NZ_OBEB01000011.1 GCF_900215315.1 Arsukibacterium tuosuense
AGGTTATTGGTTTACAAGGAATAAAAGAGACGCGCACTTAACCGTGCGCGCGGGTTTGGTTACGCTGTTGACTCCGAGAGGCTAATGGGTGACCCTAATTTATACTGACAACACAACAGAATTTTGCCACTTGCCCGTCCCACTTTAGCAAAGGGGGACCACAGGGGGATTTGTGCTTTACCCCATTTATAAATTAATTGTGTTCTGACCCCAATTTATTTGGTGGGGAGATTGCCCTGCAATTTGTCGGATTTTTGGCCACTGCTACGATCAATCAACAGGATCCTGCGATCAAAATCTGGCCCTTTTAGCAAAACAAGCGCAAAATAAGTTTTAAAACTAATACCTTTGTACTATTAAAAAGTGTTGCCGCAATAGCCAGAAAAAATTTATTTTTCTAATAGCAATAATGGCTTAGATATTTTTCGTTCATTTATTAACAATTAACTTGCGCTACCCTGAAAAATCACCAAAATAGACGGTAGCCCAACGGCTAATTAAATCCTCAGGAGATGTACAAAATGATTAATTTACAACGTGCCAAACAACAAGGTTTTACCTTGATTGAATTAATGATCGTGGTAGCGATTATCGGTATTCTGGCTGCAGTAGCATTGCCAGCTTATCAAGACTACACTATTCGCGGCCGCATGGCTGAACCAATAAGCTTAGCTTCTGCAGCCCGTTCTACTGTAACTGAAAACATTGCAAACGCAAATGCGATTGCTGTTGGCAGTTGTCGTGGCGTTACCGATATTACAGTACCAACTACTAACACCACGTCTCTAACTTGCACAGACGCCTCTGGTGTTATTACTGTAATTTCAACTGCAGCAGCAGGCTCAGTTACTGTTGCATTAACTCCTGCGTTTGCTGCTGGTGACCCAGAAATCAACTGGACATGTACTGTTGGTGATGCAGATGACTTCAAATATGTTCCTGCAGAGTGCCGCACAGTAACTCCTTAATATTTTAGTTGTTTCGAAACAAAAACCAGCCTCAGTGGCTGGTTTTTTTGGGCGCTAATATTTAATATTTAAGCTAATTATCCTAAAACTTGAATAAGCGCTAAATGCTGGCATAATCAAAGCATTCCTTAAAACTCAAATAATCATCAGGATAATTTTGCTGTATGGCGGTTAATGCAAATTCCACCTTATTAAAACGCTTATTGCAGCAGGGCATTATCGATAGCGATAAGGCCACTAAGGCTATTAGCGAAAAAAGCGGTAATTACCGCACCCTGCCGGAACTATTAGTTAATGAGAAGTTAATAGGTTCGGCACGCCTGGCCGAGTTGGCTACTCAGGTTAGCTCAGCGTTAAGTATTGATCTCGATTATTATGACCTGGAGTCGGTACCGGAAGACTTGCGTAATGAAAAGCTAATCCGCAAAAACGATATGCTGCCGCTCTCCAAGCGCGGCCGCAATATGTACCTGGCAGTGATTGACCCCACCAATATTGCGGCGATTGAAGATTTTGAATTTAATACCGGCCTTAATGCTGAAGTAGTCGTAGTTGAATTTGATAAGCTGCAAAAGCTGATTGAAAAGCTATTTGACAGCAGCTTTAATATGGCCGGCGATGCCGCCGACTGGGACTTAGGTTCTATGGGCATTGTCGAGGAAGAAGAGGACGATGGCGGGGTCACAGCAGATAAAGACGACCAGCCGATTATTGCCTTTATTAATAAAATGCTGCTGGATGCCATTCGTAAGGGCGCGTCAGATCTGCACTTTGAGCCCTATGAGAAAATGTACCGCATTCGCTTTCGCATCGACGGTATTCTTAATGAAGTGGCCAACCCGCCGGTGGCGCTGGCCAGCCGGCTGTCAGCCCGCTTAAAGGTAATGTCGCGGCTCGATATCGCCGAGAAGCGGGTACCGCAGGATGGCCGGATTAAACTAAAGCTCTCGGCTAAAAAATCGATCGACTTCCGGGTTAGCAGCCTGCCCACCCTCTGGGGCGAGAAAATTGTAATGCGGATCCTCGATTCCGACAGCGCCATGCTGGGCATCGATGTATTAGGCTATGAAGATATTCAGAAGCAGCGCTATTTAGCCGCGCTGGCCCAGCCCCAGGGCATGATATTAGTCACCGGCCCGACCGGTAGCGGTAAAACGGTGTCCTTGTATACCGGCCTGGCCATTCTTAATACCAGCGAAACCAATATTTCCACCGCTGAAGACCCGGTCGAAATTAACTTAACCGGGATTAACCAGGTCCAGGTAAACCCGCGCGCCGGCTTAACCTTTGCTACGGCGTTAAAATCATTCTTACGCCAGGACCCGGATGTGGTGATGGTCGGTGAGATCCGCGATTTGGAAACCGCCGAAATAGCCATTAAAGCAGCCCAGACCGGTCACTTAGTCTTATCAACCCTGCACACTAACTCGGCCCCGGAAACCCTGACCCGCTTACTCAATATGGGCGTACCGGCCTATAACGTCGCCAGTTCGGTTAGCTTAATTATTGCCCAGCGCCTGGCGCGGCGCCTTTGCCCGCAATGTAAAGCGCCGGAGCATTTACCGGAGCAGGAACTACTGCGCCAGGGCTTTACCGAAGATCAATTGGCTAGTATTACCATTTTTAAACCGGTCGGTTGTGACCATTGCACAAACGGCTATAAAGGCCGGGTTGGTATTTACGAAGTCATGCCAATCAGCGGTAAAATGGCCGATATTATTATGGCCGATGGTAATTCCTTAGATATTGCCACCCAGGCGGCGAAAGAAGGCATTAATAATTTACGCCAGTCGGGATTAATTAAAGCCGCCGCCGGAGTAACCAGCCTGGCTGAAGTAAACCGGGTGACCAAGGGCTAGTGGCGGGTTTTGACAACGACCGGACACCTAATAAGCTGAATTTTACATAGGGCGTAGTAACGCCGCAACAGGATAAACAGTATGGCTCAGGCACAAAAACTTAAAATTAAAGAGCTGGAAATTTACCAATATAAAGGGGTAAACCGTCGCGGTAAAAAAGCCGATGGCGAACTGAAAGGCAATAGTATTGCCGAAGTAAAAGCCCTGCTCCGTCAACAGGGTATTACCCCGTCCCGGGTTAAACGTAAGCCAAAATCACTATTCAGCAGCGAACGAAAAATTACCCCAGCTGATATTGCCGTGGTTACCCGCCAGATATCTACTATGCTTGGTGCCGGCGTGCCGCTGGTGCAAAGCGTCGACCTTATTGCTAATGGTTCCGACAATAAAAGCCTGCGCACCTTAATGCAGAAAATTTCGGTAAAAATTCAGGCTGGTTTGCCGTTATCGGAAGTACTGCGCGAGCACCCGAAGTATTTTGATGAGCTGTACTGCGATTTGGTTAAATCGGGTGAGCAATCCGGTGCCCTTGACCGGATTTTTGACCGTATCGCCATTTATAAAGAAAAAGCCGAAGCACTAAAATCGAAAATTAAAAAAGCCATGTTCTACCCAATAGCGGTATTGGTAGTGGCTTTTATTGTAACCTCGATTTTATTAATTTTCGTAGTACCACAATTTGCCGAGATTTTTGCCGGTTTTGGCGCCCAGCTACCGGCTTTCACCCTGTTTGTACTGGGTATTTCCGAAATGATGCAAGAGTATTGGTGGGTTGTATTGCTGGGGATTTTTGCAACCGGTTATGTAGTTAAAAGAGCCTACGCCAATAGTTTAAAATTCCGTACCCAGGCAGATGCATTGATTTTAAAAGCCCCTGTTATTGGTAATATTTTAAATAAGGCGGCAGTAGCGCGCTTTGCCCGCACCCTTTCTACCACCTTTGCCGCCGGGGTGCCATTAATAGAGGCGCTGGAATCGGCCGCCGGCGCCTCGGGCAATGAAATATACCGCAATGCCATTATGCATGTGCGGGAGGAAGTGTCTTCCGGTACCCAGATGTACCAGGCAATGAAACAAACTAAACAATTCCCGGAAATGGTGATTCAGATGGTGTCAATTGGTGAAGAATCCGGTGCCCTGGATGGCATGCTGGAAAAAGTGGCCAATATATATGAGCAGGAAGTGGATGATGCCGTCGATGGCTTAACCGCGCTGTTAGAGCCAATGATTATGGCTGTGCTGGGGGTGGTTATTGGTGGTTTAATTATTGCCATGTACCTGCCAATTTTCCAGATGGGTTCGATTGTATAATGGCTGATTTTGCCAGCTATTTAGGCCAGCATAACTGGCTGTTTATTACCTTAGTGGCGCTGCTGAGTTTACTGATTGGCAGCTTTTTAAATGTACTGGTGTACCGGCTGCCAAAAATGATGGAACGCGAGTGGCAGCAGGAGTATCAGGCTTATTTTCAGGCAGATGCGGCAGTATCTGCTAAAGCGTCCGCTGCAAATACTAATACCACCAATACACCTGAGCGCTTTAACCTGGCAGTGCCGCGTTCACGCTGCCCCCAGTGTAATACGCCAATTGCCGCCCGCGATAATATTCCGGTAATCAGTTGGTTGTTATTAAAAGGCCGTTGCCGCCACTGCAAAGCACCAATAAGCAGCCGTTACCCGGCAGTAGAAGCGTTAACGGCAGTAATGTCGGCCTTAGTGGCCTGGCAATATGGCTTTGGCACCCTGGCCCTTGTGCTGATTTTTGTTACCTGGGGCTTAATTGCGCTTAGTTTTATTGATATTGATACCATGCTGTTGCCCGACAGCCTGACCCTGCCGCTATTATGGCTGGCCTTAGTATTTAGCCTGACCGATTCAGCCTTGGTTAACCCAAGCGAGGCCATTATTGGCGCCGCTGCCGGCTACCTGAGTTTATGGCTGGTGTACTGGGGCTTTAAACTGCTGACCGGTAAGGAAGGTATGGGCTATGGCGATTTTAAATTGCTGGCCATTTTTGGTGCCCTGCTCGGCTGGCAACAGCTGCCGCTGATTATTTTATTATCATCTGTGGTCGGTGCGGTAATTGGTGCCAGCATGCTGGCGATTCAGGGCCGCGATAAGGCCACGCCTATTCCGTTTGGCCCTTATATTGCTGCGGCTGGCTTTATTGCCTTACTGTGGGGTGAGCAGTTAACCAATGCGTACCTTAGTTACCTTGGCTAGCAGCGGCGCAGTTACCTTGGCGCCTGATACTGTGTCACAAGATCAGGTGTCGCAAGATCCGCTGTTGCAAGATCCGGAGCTACCTGACAGAAAACGTTTTATTGTCGGCTTAACCGGCGGTATTGGTTCGGGTAAGTCGACCGTCGCACGCTTGTTTAACCAGCTGGGTATACCGGCGGTCGATGCCGATATTGTTGCCCGGGAAGTTGTTGCCAAAGGCAGCCCGTTACTGGCAAAAATAGTGGACCATTTCGGGCCTCAGCTGTTAACGCCGCAGCAAACCTTAAACCGGCCACTGCTGCGCCAGTTAATTTTTAACGACCCGGCAGCCAAACAGTGGCTGGATAGCGTAATGCACCCGGCCATTCGCACTGAGATGCTGCAGCAGTTAGCGAACTTGCCGCCAGCGCCCTATGTGCTGTTAATCGCCCCGCTATTGCTGGAAAATAAGCTGGATACGCTGGTTAACCGGGTATTAGTGGTAGATATTTCTGAACGAAACCAGCTAAGCCGTACTCTAAGCCGCGATGGGGTAAGTGCACAGCAGGTACAGGCGATTATCGCCAGCCAGATCAGCCGGCCAGAACGCTTAGCCTTAGCTGATGATATTATTGATAATAATAGCGAAAGTACTGATATTACAAACGGCGGCGCAGCCGCCACGCTGCAACCGCAGGTACAGCAGCTACACCAGCGCTATTTAGATTTGGCAAAACATTTGGATCTGACAAAGCGTTAAGATCTGGCAGAGAGTGTAAAGCTGGCGCAGGATCGACAAGTCAATGCAAAGATAACCGGGCCCGCAGGTTCGGTTAAGTTTAAAACAGGCCAATTGTTCTTATGACGAACACCACCGACATTATTTACGAGCATCCGCTGAACGAGAAAATCCGCACCTATTTGCGCCTGGAATTTTTGTTTCAACAAGTTCACAGCCAGCTGGCGCTGGCCGATGAAAACCAGCAACAAAGTTTTTTTACCAGCCTGTTTGCGTTAATTGAGGTACTGGATCGCAACGATATACGCCCCGACTTAATTAAAGATATTGAGCGCTGTGAAAGCCAGCTGGTAATTTGGTCGCAGCATCCGTCGGTGTCAGATGCTAAATTACAAACGATGCTACAAGCCGCAGTGCGGATGCAATCAGAGCTGTTACGCTGTGGTAAATTACTGGCTGGTTTAAAAGAAGATAACTTTTTAGCGCCGCTACGCCAGCGTTTCAGTATTCCCGGTGGCTGCTGTTACTTTGACATGCCGCAGCTGCAATACTGGTTTAGTTTACCGCTGGCCGAGCGCCAGGCCCAGGCGGAAGACTGGCTGCAGCAGGTGGCGCTGGCCGAGCAGGCAATCAGTTATGTATTAACCTTTATTCGTGAGCGCAGCCATTATCAGGATGTGCTGGCCGACAACGGTTTTTATCAGCAAAATGCCGAGCAGTATGAATTACTGCGGATTAAGTACCCGGCTGGCGAAGGCATTTACCCGACGGTAAGTGGCAATAAGTACCGCTATGCCATTCGTTTTATGCAGCTGGATGCCGACAGCGCCCGCAGCGCCGCCGCCAAATCACAGCAATTTCAACTGGCTTGTTGTTAAGCCTGAAGGTAAAACTGAATCCAGCCGAACCTGGCGGATAAAGCTGAGACCATATTGCTCTAAGCCGACCGTTGAAGCCCCGGACGGGCGGACAAATGCGCAGGGAACGCATTTGAACAGCTTTGCTGGCCCGCAGGGTAAACTTCATGGATGAAGTTTATAAACGAGCCCCCAGGGATGGGTTTACGGCGTGTCGGCGTGAGCAATGTGGTTGCAGCGTACCTCACTCTCTACTAGGTACAATCGTGCCGGCTCACCTGCCTCGAGTCAGCTAATCTGTTATACTTAGCAGCGGATTTTTACGTTTTAAACAGAGTTATGTTATGCCAACTACCGTTAAATGCCCCACTTGCGACACCAAAGTTATCTGGGATACCAGTTCAACATTCCGGCCATTTTGTTCTGAGCGCTGCAAACTCATTGATTTAGGTGACTGGGCTGCTGAGAACCATCGCATTCCGGATAAAGCACCCATAGATGCTGATTTATCAGAACAATATCTGGCAGAGCTGGAGCAGGAGTTTATTGCCCAGGATAACCAGTTCTTTAAAAACTAAACATTAGCAACCCATCATTTTTCGTCACAAAATTTTACATTTGTATAATAGGTACAACATAAAGCTGCATATTTTCAACAGTTTAGTTATTGGCATGTTTTGTGCAATCTGCCTGTGGTTGTAATACGCAGTCGTTGTAATAAACAGATAATGTATAACTTTCAGGATGAAACTATGAAACTTTTAAAACTGGCTGCAGCAGCAGCCCTATTAGGTATGGCCGGAGCAAGCCAGGCCGCAATGATTATTACCGATGGCAATGTCAGCCTCGGCGTAGATGACCTTGGCCAGCTTAATGTATCTGGTGGTAACCCTGATGTGACCGGGTTAACGGGTGTTGGCCTGCGCTATATCAGTGATGGCGTGGAATATGAGTCAACCTACCATGGTTGTTTATGTGAAGGCTGGGGTGTGGCCGCTGATGGCACTTCCGGTTCTGCCAACAATGCTTCAGGTATTGGTGGCCTGAGTCTGGTTAGTTTTGACAGCACGGCTACAACAGCTACCTCGGTAACCACCATGGGCGGTTTGTTACAAATTACCCACGATTTTGCCCTGGCGTCAGAAACCGACAACCTGTTCCGGGTTGCCGTTACCATCGAAAACATCAGCGGGGCAGATATTGCCAACCTGTTGTACCGCCGCACTTTCGACTGGGATACTTCACCAACACCGTTCAATGAGTTTGTTACTATTGGTGGTACCGCCGGTGCCAGCGCCGTATTAGGTGCAAATGATAATGGCTTCTGTAGCTCTGACCCACTGGTTACCTGTAATCCAGAAGCGGGCAATAGCGGCGACTTTACTGCTGGTGGCCCGGATGATATAGGTTCAAACTTCGATTTTGATTTTGGTGCCTTGCTGACTGGCGAAAGCTACACCTTTGAAATTTATTATGGTGGCGCAGATAACCGCAATGCGGCATTAAGCGCATTAGCCAGTGTCGGTGCTGAAGTTTATTCATTAGGCTGGTCTGGTACCGATGTTGACCAGGATGGCTTTGGTGATGCCAGCGGCGCTATTACCCCTACCTATATTTTTGGCTTTTCTGGTGTAGGTGGTACCGTTGTTATTGACCCGGACGATCCGGTAGATGTGCCTGCCCCTGCCAGCCTGTTATTGTTTGCTACTGGCTTTATGGCGCTGTTTGCCCGTCGCCAACGCTATGCTAAGCTGTAATGCAAACGTTATAAGTACAATGCTTTAAACCCTGATAAAGCCTTGCCTTAGCGCAGGGCTTTATTTTTTGACTGAAAGAAACACCGTCAATGGAAAACTCTTTCTGATGGAATCCGCTTTTTAATGGAATAGTATTATGGCCAACATAACATTTTACCAGCCGTTTTCTCACCTGAAATCATTAGCAGCGATGGCGCTGTTAACCCTGAGCACAGCGCTGGCCAGCCCGGCAGCTGTTGCTGATGACGCTAAAGCCGATGTCACAGAATTTGGTGACTGGCGGGCGGTGTGCCGCGACCAGTGCGTTATCGCCCAGGGCCTGCAAAACCCTGAGCAACCGGGGCTTATTTATTCCAGCCAGGTATCCTATGTCAGTAACAGCAGTGATCCGGTACTGCAGCTTAATTTGCCTTTAGGTATTTATCTGCCACCGGGTGTGGCAATTGATATTGGCGAGAACAAGCACCGGGCACCGGTTACCGTATGCTTGCCCGAGGGTTGTAAAGTTTTGCTGGTATTAAGCCCGGAGGTAGTTAAACAACTGCAGGATAACGCCGCCTACACGGTACAGCTGTTCGTAACCGAGCAAAGCCCGCGCCAGCTGAAGTTTTCATTACGGGGCTTTAGTGATGCCCTGGCCAGTTTAACGGCAGACTAGCAACAGCCGCCGTTATAAAAAGCGCTGTTGTAATTGCTGTACTATGGGCAAGTTGGCATCGGGGAAAGTAATACTGGCCAGGTCGCTGATATTAACCCACTGCAGTGGCTGGCCTTCCAGCCCCTGTGGCGTACCAGTAAAATCGGTAACCAGCCAGATGTCCAGGGTAACCTGACGCTCCGGATAGCTATGTTGCAGCAGCATAAAAGGCTCGGCTTTGCTAACGGTTATCGCCAGTTCTTCTGTTAACTCACGGGCTAATGCGGCTGCGACGGTTTCGCCCTGCTCGACTTTACCGCCCGGGAACTCCCACTTACCGCCCTGATGCTGCTTACTGCTGCGCAAGGCTAACAATACTTGCTGCTGCTTAACAATAACGCCCACTGCCACATGCAATTGTGGCAGGGCGCTGGCGTGCTGGCTGCTGATGTTAGCTGTGCCAGCCACAGTATCAGCTGAGTTTGCCATGACACTGTTTATATTTTTTACCTGAGCCACAGGGACATGGGTCGTTGCGGCCCACTTTGTCGCCGTCACGGACTACCGGTGTCGGCATGGCATTTGCGCCAGCTGCAGCAGGCGCCGGGGCTTGTGCTGGAGCGGCAGCACCCATCTGGCCGGCTTCGGCATGCTGATAGTTATGTGGCACTGCATCGGCTTTACGGCGTTGCTCTTCCACTGCCTCAACATCTTCAGCCGCTTTAACCTGAACCCGGCTTAAAACACCGATAACATCTGTTTTCAGCTCGTCCAGCATCGTCGAGAACAGCTCAAAAGCTTCGCGCTTATATTCCTGCTTCGGGTTTTTCTGGGCGTAGCCACGCAGGTTAATACCCTGCCGCAGGTGATCCATCGCCGCTAAGTGCTCTTTCCAGTGGGTATCGAGGCTTTGCAGCATAATGGCTTTTTCAAACTGGCGTAAAACCTCTACCCCAACCATTTGCTCTTTATGCTTGTAGCCTTCGCTAAATTCCAGCTGAATTTTATCACGCAGTTTTTCTTCAAACAGTTTTTTGTCATCAGCCAGCCATTTGGCTACCGGCAGTTCTAAGCCGAAGTCGGCCTTCAAGCGCTGCTCCAGCCCCGGAATATCCCACATTTCATCTAATGATTGCGGCGGAATATACTGGCTGATCACTGAGTCGACCACATCATCGCGAATGGCACTGACCGTTTCGCTGATGTCAGTTGCATCTAACAGTTCGTTACGTTGCTCGTATACCACCTTACGCTGGTCGTTGGCGACGTCATCAAACTCCAGCAATTGCTTACGGATATCGAAGTTACGGGCTTCTACTTTACGCTGAGCGTTTTCAATGGCCCGGCTAACCCACGGGTGTTCAATGGCTTCGCCCTTCTCCATGCCTAAGCGGCGCATCATGCCGGCCATCCGGTCAGAGGCGAAAATACGCATTAACGCATCGTCCAGCGACAGATAGAACCGCGATGAACCCGGATCGCCCTGGCGGCCTGAACGACCACGCAGCTGGTTATCGATCCGCCGTGACTCATGGCGCTCGGTACCAATGATATGTAAACCACCGGCGGCAATAACGGCATCGTGGCGCAGTTGCCAGTCGGCGGTAATTTTCGCTACGGCTTCGTCAGTTTTGTTTTCCAGCGCCGCTAATTCAGATTGTAAGCTGCCGCCCAGCACGATATCGGTACCCCGACCTGCCATATTGGTGGCAATGGTAACGGTGCCCGGCCGGCCGGCGTCGGCAATAATCTGCGCTTCATTGGCGTGAAACTTGGCATTAAGCACCTGATGCTTAATTTTGGCTTTATTCAGTAAATCAGACAGGTATTCAGAGCTTTCGATTGACGCCGTACCCACCAGCACTGGCCGTTTGGCGTCGCGGGCTTTAACAATGTCTTCAATAATGGCGTTGTACTTATCTTCAGCGGTTAAGTACACCAGGTCGGCCATATCGTCCCGCACCATAGGGCGGTTGGTAGGCACAACAATGGTTTCCAGGCCATAAATTTGCTGGAATTCAAAGGCTTCTGTATCGGCGGTACCTGTCATACCGGCCAGTTTGTCGTAAAGGCGGAAATAGTTCTGAAAGGTAATAGAAGCCAGGGTCTGGTTTTCGTTCTGAATACGGACGCCTTCTTTGGCTTCAACTGCCTGGTGCAGACCTTCTGACCAGCGCCGGCCTTCCATGGTACGGCCGGTGTGTTCGTCAACAATAACAATTTCGCCGTCTTTCACGACGTAGTCAACGTCGCGTTTAAATAACTGATGCGCCCGCAGTGCAGCATACACATGGTGCAGCAGGGTAATATTGGCGGCAGAGAACAGGGTCTCTTCTTCACCGATCATGCCGGCTTCGCGCAGCATCTCTTCTACTTTAATCTGGCCTTGCTCGGTTAAATATACCTGGCGGGCTTTTTCATCAACGGTAAAGTGACCATCACCGTGCTTACCCTCTTCGTCTTCCTTATCCTGCTTTTCCAGCTGCGGCACCAGTACATTAATTTTCTTGTACAGCTCTGAGCTGTCTTCGGCCGGGCCAGAGATAATAAGCGGGGTACGGGCTTCATCTATTAAAATTGAGTCGACTTCATCGATAATGGCGTAGGCTAAATCGCGCTGCACCCGGTCTTGCGGTGAGAACGCCATATTATCGCGTAAATAGTCGAAACCAAATTCGTTATTGGTACCGTAGGTAATGTCGGCCTGATACGCCTGTTGCTTGGCCTGATGGGCTAAACCGGGCACATTAACCCCAACGGTCATGCCTAAGAAGGTGAACAGCGGTTCGTTAGTCTCAGCATCGCGCCGCGCCAGATAGTCGTTAACGGTAATAACATGGACGCTCTTGCCACTTAACGCATTCAGGTAAGCCGGCAGGGTAGCGGTAAGGGTTTTACCTTCACCGGTGCGCATTTCGGAAATACGGCCCTGGTGCAGCACAATACCACCCAGCAGCTGCACGTCGAAGTGACGCATTTTGAATACCCGGGTACTGGCTTCGCGCACAGTAGCAAAGGCCTCGGGCAAAATATCTTCCAGGGTGGCGCCTTGTTGCATCCGCTGTTTAAACTCAGCGGTTTTTTGCTTTAAGGCTTCATCGGATAACGCCTGGTATTCGGCTTCCAGGGCATTAATTTGCTTCACATATTTCTGTTGTTTTTTCAGGAAGCGGTCGTTACGGCTGCCAACTAATTTGGCGAAAAATTTTCCAAACATTATCCAGTTACCATTTAAGTTAAAACTGCTTTGCAGCCCTGGCCAGGCCAGTTATTTATTGTCGTTGTTGGTTACTACTGCCTGCCGGTGCAACGGCTATTGGCAGAATATGGTGCCAACCAGGCTGAGTTTCAAGCCCGGCGAACTGTGGCAGCACCGATAAAACCTGTTACACTTAACCGGCCTGCTATTAAGCCCGTTAAGTAAGCTGTTGATGAAACGCTATAGCCATAAACCCGAAGATTTAACCAAGCTGTTTGGCCAGAGCTCGCTGGCCACGATGCAGCAACAGTATGAACTTGTTCGCAAATTAAATTCCGAGTTATGCCATATTTTGCAGCTGGAACAACTGAGTTTTTGTCAGGTGTCGAGCATTAATGCCGGGCGGGCGGTTATTTTATGTCAATCGCCAGGCTGGGCTAACCGGTTAAAGATGCAGCGCGATGCCATTCTAGACAATTTCAGGCAAAAAATCTTGCCTGATTTAGCCGGAATTGATATTGAAGTGTCACCGCACGGCCAGATTGCCCGCCCTGCCGTAAAAACACCGCCGAAAGCGCCTGCTAATCCTAAACAACACGACTTATCAGCCAGCGCCCGCGCCTCGCTACAACAAGCATTAGAACATAGCGACGACAAGGTAAAACAAGCCCTGACCCGCCTCCTCGCCAAATAAAATGGGTCAGAGTGAATAATTTATTCACTCTGACCCATTAAATTATTCACTCTGACCCATTTTAAGCATAAAAAAACCGACATAACGTCGGTTTTTTAAGTTTGGTGGCAACTATTACGCCAGTTGTGGTGCCAGGTAGGAGATAGGCATGTCGGCTTTGTCTTCAAAGCTGACAAATTCCCAGTTTTCCTGCTTGGCTAACACCGCGCATAACAACTGGTTATTTAAGGCATGACCGGTTTTGTATGAGATAAACTCGCCCAGCACGCTGTAACCTGCCATATATAAGTCACCGATGGCGTCGAGAATTTTATGTTTGATAAATTCGTCTTCGTAGCGCAGGCCGTCCTGGTTTAATACCCGGAACTCGTCCAGTACCACGGCATTGTCGAAACTGCCGCCTAACGCCAGGTTATTGGCACGCAGGTATTCGATGTCGTGCAGGAAACCAAAGGTACGGGCGCGGCTGATATCTTTGATAAAACCGGCAGCTGAAAAGTCCATTTGCATCCGCTGAGTGGTTTCAGCAATAACGGGATGGTCGAAGTCGATAGCGAAATCAATTTTAAAGCCGTTATGCGGCTTAATTTCGGCCCACTTGTCGCCGTCTTCCACCCGCACGGTACGATTAATCCGGATGAATTTCTTGGCCAGTTTCTGCTCGCTGATGCCGGCTTCCAGCAACAGGTAGACAAAAGGGTTGGCACTGCCGTCCATGATCGGGATTTCAGCAGAGTCGACTTCAATAATAAGATTGTCGATACCCAGGCCGGCAACAGCAGCCATTAAATGCTCGGTAGTCGACAGCCGCACGCCCTGTTCATTAATTAAACACGTACACATTACCGTGTCACCCACCATTTCTGGGGTAACTTTAAAGTCGACTATCGGATCCAGGTCAACACGACGGAACATAATGCCCGTGTTATCAGGTGCAGGCCGGAGAGTGAGCGTAACCTTTTCACCCTTGTGTAACCCAACACCAATAGTACTGACTGTTTTAGCGACGGTACGTTGTTTAATCATAATTTCTTCCTGCTCAAATTTTAAGCAATCACAAAATGGCGGCGAAGCTTAGCACAACTTCCGCAGTTTTGCCAATTTACTGGCTATTGCTGCAGGCAGTTATGTTGCCAAATATCAGCTGAACAGCGGCTTAACTTCAACTGTTGCTAATATTATTCCCTTCACCGGGCGTGCGCCAGACATTTTATTGTCGGCCACGGCAGGTAGCTTAATCTGCCTGCTTGCGTAAAAACGCCGGGATATCAAAAATATCGATACCGCCTTTACTTTCCGGCTGGGTTTTAGTCTGCGCTGCTTCTTCCTTTTGCGGGTTAGCCGCTGGTGCCGCATGACGCATGGTATTGCCCTGCTGTACATAAGCCGGTGCCGGCTCAGCGCGGTGATTTGGTACCAGGCTGATATCGGGCCGGCGATCAGCACCAATACCGGTAGCAACTACGGTTACCCGTAACTCGTCGTGCATTTCCGGGTCGATAACCGCACCTACTACGACAGTGGCGTTTTCAGATGCGAAGGCTTTAACCGCATTACCAACGATTTCAAACTCTTCGATACTGATATCCAGACCGGCAGTAATATTCACCAGAATACCTTTCGCGCCTGACAGGTCGATATCTTCCAGCAACGGGCTGGAAATGGCCTGCTCGGCAGCTTCTTCAGCACGGTCCGGGCCTGACGCACGGCCGGTACCCATCATCGCAGTGCCCATTTCAGACATAACGGTACGTACGTCGGCAAAGTCGACGTTGATCAAACCGGGCCGGGTAATTAATTCAGCGATACCCTGCACGGCACCTAACAACACGTTGTTAGCCGCTTTAAACGCATCCAGCAGGCTGGTGCCTTTGCCTAATACTTTTAACAGCTTGTCGTTCGGGATGGTGATAAGCGAGTCAACATACTTGCTCAGCTCCAGAATGCCCTCATCGGCATAGGCAGTGCGCTTTTTACCTTCGAACGGGAACGGCTTGGTTACCACAGCTACCGTTAAAATGCCCAGTTCGCGCGCCACTTCAGCTACGATTGGCGCTGCACCGGTACCGGTACCACCGCCCATGCCAGCGGCGATAAAGATCATATCCGCGCCTTGCAGGGTTTTCTTGATGGTTTCCCGGTCTTCTTCAGCCGAGCGACGGCCGATTTCCGGGTTAGCACCGGCACCTAAGCCTTTGGTTACGCCGGCACCTAACTGCAGGGTAACGTTGGCTGAGGAATTACGCAGCGCCTGGGCGTCGGTATTGGCCGCCACAAACTCTACGCCTTCGATATTGCTGGCTACCATATATTCGACAGCATTACCGCCACCGCCGCCAACACCTATTACTTTAATTACAGCTTCTTGGCTGTGGTTTTCCATTAACTCAAACATAGCTCTCTCTCCGTTTTTACGCTCTTTAAAACTCACCTTTGAACCAGCTGCTGATTTTCTTCAGCATGCTGCTAACTGGGTCGCGGCTCAGTGCCGCATTCTTTTGCTGGGCCCGGACATCCTTGCCATACAGCAACAACCCGACTACGCTGGCGTAGGCCGGGTCTTGTACATATTCTTTTAAACCGCTGACATGCATCGGCTGGCCAACCCGCACCGGCATCTGAAACACGTCTTCGGCAAACTCGACTGCGCCTTCCATTTTTGAAGTACCGCCGGTTAGCACTAAGCCCGCGGCAATTTGTTCTTCCAGACCAGAGCTGCGAATTTCTTCCAGCACCAGCTCGAACAATTCGTGATAACGCGGCTCGATAACTTCGGCCAGAGTATGACGCGACATTGACCGCGCCGGCCGGCCGCCAACACTGGGTACTTCAATGCTTTCTTCCTTGCCCACCATGCTGCGCAGGGCACAGGCGTACTGCACTTTTATATCTTCAGCATGGCTTATCGGCGTGCGGAAAATTTTGGCAATATCGCTGGTAACCTGATTGCCGGCCACCGGAATAACGGCGGTATGGCGTAAGGCACCATTGGTATAAATCGATAAATCGATGGTGCCGCCACCCATATCGACCACACAAACACCCAGCTCTTTTTCATCGTCGGTTAATACCGCGTAGCTGGAGGCCAGCGATGAAAAAATCAGCTGATCAACCTGTAAGCCACAACGCTCAACACACTTTTCAATGTTTTTTGCCATATCGTTGGCACAGGTAATAATGTGGGCCTTGGCCTCCATTCTTACCCCGGACATGCCTACCGGGCTTTTAATGCCTTCCTGCATGTCGACCGAAAACTCCTGTGGCAATACATGCAGCATGCGTCGCTCAGCCGAAATAGGCACTGACTTAGCCGCATGAATAACACTGGCCACATCGTCAGCGGTAACTTCAGTATCGTTAATCGGCACCATGCCGCTTTCGTTCTGGCAGCGGATATGTTTCCCGGTAATGCCTAAATAGACAGACGAAATCTGACAGTCAGCCATCAGCTCGGCTTCGTTAATGGCCCGCTGTACCGCCTGCACCACCAGATTCAGATCGTTAACGCCGCCTTTATCCATACCCCGCGAGGCATGAGTACCCACGCCGACAATACTGAGCCGGTTGTCCGGGGTTATTTCGCCTACTACGGCTTTAATCTGAGCGGTGCCGATATCCAGCCCTACTATCAGATCTCGTTCTATCGACTTTGTCATGCTTTTCTCTTTGGCTCCGTATTGGCATAACGCACGGCAATGCCGGTGTCATAGCGCAGATCGACTTCAGCTAATGCCTGTTCCCGATGATTTTTCATGGTCGGGTATAATTCAATAAACCGTTGCAAGCGTTTCATGGTGTCCTGCCGCCCCAGCTGCAGCGCCAGGCCGTCCTGCAGTTGCAGGCGCCAGGAAAAACGCTCGGTTAACCACAGTTGCTCAGCGTTAAACTGATGTATCCGCAGCAACGCTTGCATATGGCGAAACATTGTCAGGGCATCCTGCTCACTGCCCTCGGGGCCGTGCAACCGGGGCAAGGCCGGGATCAGCTCGCTTAGCGGGGCGATAAATAACTCCCCTTTATTATTGAGCAAGTGCTGCTGATTCCAGACTGCGACCGGCTGCTGCTCTGTGACAACCACCACCAGGGTGTCAGGCCATTGTTTGCGCACGGCTGCCTGATACACCCAAGGTTGTTGCTGCAGGAACTGCTGCACCTGATCAACGTCCACCCGAAAAAAATTGCCAACATATTCCTGCTGCAGCTGTTGCTGCAAAGCCTGCTGCTGAATATGCTGAAAATCACCGTATAACCGCACCTGTTTTATTGGTGCGCCCTGCTGGCTTTGCAGCCAGCCATGGACCTGGATACCGCCCCAGGTCAGCAGCGCCAGTGCCAACACAAAAAACAGCAGGCCGCCGATAAAACCGGGCCTGTGGTTTAGTTGCTGCCTGTCGGTTAACTGCTGAAAGTACTGACGCAAGCTCATATTACTGCTCCTGCACTTTTGTTGTGTCTGGCAGGGTTTGCTGCAAAATGCGAAGTACCAGCTCGCTGAAACTTAAACCGGCGGCTTTTGCCGCCATCGGTACCAGCGACTTTTCAGTCATGCCCGGCACAGTATTCACTTCCAGTAAAAAATGTTCGCCCTGCTCATTCAGCATTAAATCAACCCGGCCCCAACCGGAGGCGCCGACGGCTTTAAAGGCGGCCAGGGCATCGGTTTGCATAGCGGCGGTTTGCTCCGCGGTTAACGGCGCCGGACATAAATACTCGGTGCTGTTGGCCTGATATTTGGCTTCGTAATCATAAAAAGCCCGCGGCGTGCGCATTTCCACAATCGGCAGCACCGTATCGCCCAGAATCGAAATGGTAAATTCACGACCGTTGATCCAGCGCTCGACCAAAATTTCGCTGTCATATTTAAGCGCGGCGGCAATAGCCTGCTCTAACTCATTTGCAGTACAGGCTGCACTCATGCCGATACTGGACCCTTCATTAGCCGGCTTAACCATTACTTTGCCGCCCAGCTCTGCCAGTAATTCGGCATAGTCGAGAGTGTCGTTATGGACCACGGCAAACGGCGCTGTCGGCAGCTGCTGCGCTAAAAACAAGCGTTTACAACGAATTTTATCCATCGCTAACGCGGAGCCGAGCACACCACTACCAGTGTAAGGCAGGCCCAGCAACTGCAACGCGCCCTGCATGGTACCGTCTTCACCACCACGGCCATGCAGCACGATAAATACCCGCTCCGCTTTTACCTCGCTCATTAACGCGGTTAACGGTTGTTCGGCCGGGTCAAAGGCTACGGCATTTACACCGGCCTGCTGCAAGGCCCTAAGTACCGCTTTGCCAGAGCGCAGCGACACCTCACGTTCAGCAGAATGCCCGCCAAACATCACGGCGACTTTGCCAAAGTTGCTCATGCTGCACCCTCCGACAATTGCTTTAATTTGTTAATATCCAGCCGGGTTGTAGCCAGCTCTTTCACCAAAGTACCAATATTGCCGGCGCCCTGGGTCAGCACAATATCGCCATCTTCAAGTACCTCGGCCAGCGCCCCGGCCAGCGCTTTCGGTTCTGCCACATATACCGGCTCTAACTGGCCGCGGGCCCGGATAGAGCGACATAAGTTGCGGCTGTCAGCGCCGGCAATCGGCGCTTCGCCGGCAGAGTACACTTCCAGCAATAACAGTTTGTCGACACTGGACAGCACCGAGGTGAAATCTTCGTATAAATCGCGGGTGCGGCTGAAGCGGTGTGGCTGATAGGCCATGACCAGCCGGCGCTCAGGCCAGGCACTGCGCACGGCAGCAATAGTGGCGGCCACTTCGGTCGGGTGATGACCATAGTCGTCAATTAACAGCACTTTGCCACGGCCGGTATCAAACTCACCGTATTGCTGAAAACGCCGGCCAATGCCTTCAAATTTACCCAGCGCAGCCAGAATAGCCTGCTCGCTGATCCCTTCATCTGCAGCCAGTGCAAAAGCTGCAGTGGCGTTTAAGGCGTTGTGTTTACCCGGCAAATTCAATTGCACTTCGCGCTGGTTGCCGGCAGGGTCAGTAATCACAAAGAAGCTGCGGGTACCCTGCTGGCTGAATTCGGTAATTTTATAATCTGCATCGTCGCTGAAACCATAGGTCAGCACGGTGCGGCCGATTGACGGGATCAGGCCACGTAGTACTTTATCGTCGATACACACCACTGCCATGCCATAAAATGGCAGGTTATGGCAAAACTCCAGATAGGTGTCCTTCAGTTTTTCAAAGTCACCTTCATAGGTGTCCATATGGTCGGCTTCGATATTGGTAATTACCGTCGCCATCGGTTGCAAATGCAGGAATGATGCATCGCTTTCATCTGCTTCAGCAATTAAATAGCGGCCGGCACCTAAGCGGGCGTTAGAACCGGCAGAATTAAGTAAACCACCAATCACAAAGGTCGGGTCGGTACCCGCTTCGGCGAAAATAGACGCCAGCAAGCTGGTGGTGGTGGTTTTACCGTGGGTGCCGGCAATGGCAATACCATGGCGAAACCGCATCAGCTCGCCGAGCATTTCTGCGCGGCGCACCACCGGGATACGCTGGGCCAGGGCCGCAGCGACTTCCGGGTTAGCGGCTTTAATGGCGCTGGATACCACCACCACACTGGCACCGTCTATCTGACTGGCGTGGTGGCCAAATTTCACTTCCGCACCCAATGATACCAAACGTTCAACTACCGGGTTGGATGCCAGATCGGAACCGGTGACCTTATACCCTTCATTCAACAATACTTCAGCAATACCGCCCATACCGGCGCCGCCGATGCCAACAAAGTGGATCCGCTCTACCCGGCGCATGGCCTGTTTTTTATGTTGCAGGGTGGTAATCATACTACTTGTCCTGTTACTTGCCGGCACAGCGCGGCAATATGAGCCGCTGCATCTTCAGTCGCCAGACTACGGGCACGCTGCGCCATTTGCTGCAGCGGCGTTTTATCGGTTAACCAGGGCTGGATTATCGCCTGCACACCCTGTTGCTGTAATTGTTGCTGCGGCAGTAATACCGCAGCGTCACGGTCGGCCAGTACCCGGGCATTAGCGGTCTGATGGTCATCAATCGCACCCGGTAATGGTACAAAAATAGCAGCCACGCCAACAGCGGCCACTTCGCTGACTGTCAGGGCGCCGGCGCGGCAAATCAATACATCGGCCCAGCGATACGCCGCCGCCATATCGTCAATAAATGCACTGACGTCCACTTCACAACCGGTCGCACTAAGTGGCTGATAAGCCTGAGCTACTTCGTCGTGCATCGCACTGCCGGTTTGATGGCGCACAGCAATACTGCCAGCCCTGGCCAGCTCAGTAAGCTGAGCCGGTAGCGCCAAATTCAGCGCCCGGGCCCCCAGGCTGCCACCCACTATTAATATATTCAGACTGCTGCCTGGCTGGCGATTAGCCCGGCATTGCAATAATTCAGCCCGGATAGGGTTACCCACCAGCTGCCGTTTGCTGTTGCCTGTAAAAGCACTGTCAAAAGCCACCAACACCTGCCTGGCCAGCCGGGCCAGCAATTTATTGGTGCTGCCGGCCACCGCATTTTGTTCATGAATAAGTAACGGCGTGCCGCTAAGCCAGCTTGCCAGGCCACCAGGGCCGCTGGCATAACCACCAAAACCCAGCGCCAGAGTTGGTTTAAGCTTGCGGATTACCTTCACCGCCTGCCACAGCGCTTTTAACACCATCCAGGGTGCGCTCAGTTTACTGGCCAGGCCTTTACCGCGCAGGCCGGCAACCTTGATGCCGTAGAATGGCCAGCCGAAGCCCGGTACCAGCTGGGCCTCCATCCGGTCACTGCTGCCCAGCCAGGCAATATCCCAGCCTTCTGCAACCAAGGCGTTAGCCACAGCCTGCGCCGGGAAAATGTGGCCACCGGTGCCACCTGCCATAATCAATGCCAGCGGTTTAGCCATTTTTGCCTCCGCTTAGCGCATGTTTACCTTTTAGGCGCACTTCAAAATCAATTCGTAATAACAGGCCTGCCGCAATCAGCATAACCACCAGGCTACTGCCGCCGGAGCTGACAAATGGCAGGGTTAACCCTTTGGTAGGCAGCGCACCGGTCGCTACACCAACATTTACCGCAGCCTGAAAACCAATCCAGATAGCCAGCGCATAAGCCATAAAACCATGAAAACTCAATTTTTTAGCTAGCGCACGCTGGCCAATCCACAGCGCCCGGTACACCAGCACAAAAATAAGCGTCATCAGCACTGCCACGCCGACAAAGCCGGTTTCTTCAGCAATAACCGCCAGAATAAAGTCGGTATGGGCTTCAGGCAGATATTCCAGTTTCTGAATACTGTTGCCCAGGCCCTGACCAAACCAGCCACCCCGGCCAAACGCCATTAACGACTGCGTTAACTGGTAGCCACTGCCGAAGGGATCAGCCCAAGGGTCAAGAAACGCAGTTACCCGTTTCCAGCGGTATTCGCTGTAAACAATTAGCACGCCAATCGCCATGATGCCGGTCGCCATTAAACAGAGGAACTGCCAGATTTTGGCACCGGCTAAAAACAGCAGCGCTACTGCAGTGGCAAACATTACAATAACGGTGCCTAAGTCAGGCTGCATCAGCAGCAGTACCGCAAACAAAAACAGTACCGCTAAAGGTTTTAAAAAGCCTTTCAGGTTGTCCCGCACTTCCTCATGCCGGCGTACCAGATAACTGGCCAGATAAACAAAAAAGAATAATTTAGCCGGCTCTGCCGCCTGCAAGCCAATCGGCCCCAGCGACAACCAGCGGGTACTGCCGTTAACATTGCGACCAAACAACAGCACCGCTACCAGCAACAATAGGCCCAGCAGCAGCAACCACATATTGCCGCGATGCCACCAGCTTACCGGTACCCGCAGCACCAGTACCGCCAGGGTCAGGCCGATGCCCAGATAAACCAGGTGGCGAATGGTAAAATGCAGCGGGTTATTAAATAACCGCTCGGCCACCGGCATTGATGCGCTGGTGACCATCACTACGCCGATAGCCAGGATCAGCATCAGCAGGGTTAAAAACAGTTTATCGTAAGCAGCGTTATCATCGCGCAGCCATAAATTGCTGATACTTTGCCACGGGTTTTGCCAGGCATTTTGCCATCCGGTTAAGGTTAGCTGTTTCATAATTTCAGCTCCTTCACCGCTTTGGCAAACAGCTCACCGCGCTGTGCATAACTTTTAAACATATCCAGGCTGGCACAAGCCGGCGATAACAGCACCATATCGCCACTCTGGGCCAGTTTGGCTGCCTGTTGCACCGCGGCGGTTAAATCTTTTACCTGAATGGCATGCGGATGCAGCGCGGCAAGCGCCGGGCCGTCCTGCCCCAGAGTAATAAGATGGCTGACATCGCGCTGCAGTACCGGTTGTAATTCGCTCAGATCAGCGCCTTTGGCATCGCCGCCGGCAATCAGAATAAGCTTGCCGCTGATCTCAGGCCGCAGGCCGGCAATCGCCGCCAGGGTGGCACCAATATTGGTTGCTTTCGAATCATTGACCCAGCGAACACCCTTGTGTGCCAGTACCAGCTGGCAACGATGGGCCAGGCCGGTAAACTGCTGCAGAGTGCGGGAAATTGCCTGCCGGCTGGCACCTGCGCTCAGCGCTAAGGCCGCTGCTGCCAGGGCGTTAAACTGGTTATGGCTGCCGGTAATGGCCAGCTGACTGACCGGCAACAACGGTTCGCCGGCTACGTTCAGCCATTGCTGACCTTTTAATTCTGTAATGCCGTAGTCGGCATCATCCAGGCTTATCGCTACTGGCTGAGCATCGCCAGCCGCAGCACCCGGATAGGTTAACGGATCGGCCTGGTTATACACTGCCAGCTGCGTGTGCTGGTAAACCCGTTGTTTTGATGCAGTGTAAGCTGCCATATCGGCATAACGATCCAGATGGTCGGCACTGACATTCAGTAAACAACTGGCCCGGCTGTGCAGGCTGGTTACACTGTCTAACTGAAAGCTGGACAGTTCCAGCACAAAGACGTCAACGTCTTGCTGGCGTATCGCATCCAGCACCGGCAGGCCAATATTACCGGCAGCCACGGCCTTAATACCGCTTTGCTGTAGCATCTCGGCAACCAGGGTAGTAACAGTCGACTTACCATTAGAGCCGGTAATGGCGATAACCGGTTTGTTATTAAAGCGGGCAAACAACTCAACATCGCCAACAATTTCCACGCCCTGCCCTTTAGCAAAGCGAATGGCGGGGTGACTTAACGCCAACCCCGGGCTGACAATAATCATGTCCATCTGGGCCAGACGGTTAGCGTCAAACTCACCCAGGTAAATGCCGTCCACTTTGTCGGCGGCAATCTGCTCCAGCCCGGCAGGCTTGCTGCGGCTGTCCATCAGTACTGGTTTTACGCCTTGCGCCAGCAAAAAGCGTACTGTGGCCAGACCCGACAGGCCCAGCCCCACTACCGCTATGCGTTTGGCGTTAAGGTTAGTTTGCATCAGTTATCTCAGTTTCAGGGTCGCCAGACCCACCAGCACAAAAATGATTGATAATATCCAGAAGCGGACAATAACCCGCGGCTCTGGCCAGCCTTTTAATTCATAGTGATGATGAATAGGTGCCATCCGGAAGATCCGCTGGCCGCGCAACTTATAAGAGCCAACCTGCAAAATCACCGACACGGTTTCCATCACAAAAATGCCGCCCATAATAAACAGCACAATTTCCTGGCGGACTAAAATGGCAATCACTCCCAGTACCGCACCCAGTGCTAACGAGCCGACATCGCCCATAAAAACCTGGGCCGGATAGGTGTTAAACCACAGAAAACCCAGGCCGGCGCCGATTATTGCGGCGCACAGTACTACCAGCTCGCTGGCATAGGGCAGATAAGGAATATTCAGATAGCCGGCGAAGTTAACGTTGCCACTGGCATAAGCAATAATGGCAAAGGCACCGGCGACCATAATGGTAGGCACGATTGCCAGGCCGTCCAGACCATCAGTCAGATTAACGGCATTACTGGTGCCAACGATAACGAAGTAACTCAGCGCCAGAAACAACAGACCAAGTTGCGGCATTACATCTTTAAAAAAGGGCAGTAACAAGGCAGTTTCGGCCGGACGCTCAGCCGTCATATATAAAAACAGCGCGGTGACAATGGCAAAAACCGACTGCCAGAAGTATTTCCAGCGGGCGATAAGACCTTTCGAATCTTTACGGATAACTTTGCGGTAATCGTCGATAAAGCCGATAGCGCCAAAACTGACTAATACAAACAATACGACCCAGACATATTTGTTGCTGAGGTTCGCCCATAGCAGGGTACTGACCAGAATAGCGCCGAGGATCAGCAAACCACCCATGGTAGGGGTGCCTTTTTTCGAAAAATGGCTTTCCGGGCCATCACCCCGTACCACCTGGCCAATTTGCATTTTCTGCAGGCGGGCTATCAGGATCGGGCCAAAATATAAACTTAAAAATAATGACGTTAGCACGCCCAGAATTGACCGGAAGGTCAGATAGCTGAACACATTAAAAAAGCTAAAATACTGGGTTAAATATTCGGCTAACCACACTAGCATGGGCTACGCTCCTGCTGACATCTTTCTAGCAAGTCCTGCACGACTAACTCCATTTTCGCACTACGAGAGCCCTTAACGAGTATGGTGACACTTTGCTGGGTTGTAATTAGCGGTATCAGCCGGTCTAACATCGACTGCCGCGAGCTGAAATGCGAGCCTTGTCCGTTGAACAAGTCACTGGCGCTCTGTGATAACACACCCAGGGTGAATAACAGATTAATACCGGCATGTTTGGCGTATAAACCAATCTCTTCGTGGTATAAACGGGCATTGGCACCCAGCTCAGCCATGTCACCCAACAGTAACACCCGGTAACCCGGATAACTGGCCAGTAAATCGATTGCCGCTTTTGCCGACTCAACATTGGCGTTGTAACTGTCGTCAATCAGCTTAATTTGCGGGTTCAGTTCAATAATATTGGTGCGGCCTTTAACGCCCGCCATCTGTGCCAGCCCCAGCTGTACATCACTTAGCCTGGCGCCCACCGCTACCGCAGCGGCAGCCGCAGCCAGAGCATTAGCGACATTATGCTTACCCGGCAGGTTTAGCTGCACCAGTACCTCGTCGCTGCCATATATCAGCTTGAACTGAGCACAACCCTGACTGTTTAAGCTGATTTGCTCAGCCCGGATATCGGCCGTGCTGTTGTCAGCGTCACTGTCAGTTTTGTAGTCACTGGCAAAGCTGATAATTTTTAAATGCTTACAACGGTTACGCCAGTATTCGGTAAACTCGCTGTCGTGCTGCATAATGGCAATACCGCCATCTGCGATACCTGAGAAAATCTCGCCTTTTGCCCGGGCCACACCGTACGTATCGCCAAAACCTTCCAGATGTGAGGCAGCGGCATTGGTAATAATGGCGACATCGGGCTTCACCAGCGAGGTAGTATAAGCAATCTCGCCGGCATGGTTGGCACCCAGCTCCATCACGGCATACTGGTCTTTTTCTGTTAAGCGCAGCAGGGTTAATGGCACGCCGATATCGTTGTTAAAATTACCCTGGGTGGCCAGCACCTGGCCGCAGCGGCTCAGTATCGCCGCCAGCATTTCTTTGACCGTGGTTTTACCGGCACTGCCGGTTACCGCTATGGTTTTCGGCTGTAAGCGGGCTTTAATTGCGGCCCCTAACTGACCTAAAGCCTGGCGGGTATCGGCCACTATTATCTGGCTGATATCACAATCCAGCGGCCGGTCGACCACGATTGCCGCAGCCCCTTTAGCCATAACATCGGCAACAAAACGGCTGCCATCAAAATTCGGGCCTTTTAAGGCAATAAACAGCGCACCACGGCTTATCGTTCGGCTATCTGTACTGACGTCGCTGATTGGATGATTGTCACCAATTAACTGCCCTTGTAACAAGGAGGCTATTTCTGCACAGCTTAGCGTTATCATAATGCCATCTCCGACATAAGTTGCCGCACGTAAGCACGCTCATCATAGTGTTGTTGTTCGTGCCCGATAATCTGGGTGGTTTCGTGGCCTTTACCGGCCAGCAGGATCACATCCCCGCGCTGGGCGCTGGCCAGCGCCAGTTTAATGGCCAGCTGGCGGTTCGGTTCTATCCGGTAATTATCATAAAAATCAGCGTCCTGCATGCCGGCAGCAATGTCCTGACAAATCTGCAGCGGCGCTTCACTGCGTGGGTTATCTGAGGTAACAATGCAGTGATCAGCATACTGCTGCGCCAGTTGGCCCATTAATGGCCGTTTGCCTTTGTCACGATCGCCGCCACAACCAAATACGCACCATAGCCGGCCGCCACAATGCTGACGTAACGCTTGCAGTGCCTGCTTTAAGGCATCAGGCGTATGGGCGTAATCGACTACCACGGTAACGCCATGACTGAATGGAAACTGCTCCATTCTGCCTGCCAGTGGCTGCAGGCTGCTGGCAGCGTGCAGTAGTTCTGTTAAGTCATAGCCAAGCGCCAGTAAGCTGCTGATAGCCGCCAACGCATTCTGAATATTAAATTCGCCCAGCAGCGGTAAGTGCAGTTTATGTTCGCCAGCCTGGCTACTTAATAAACACTGAAAACCCTGTTCGGTGGCGGTTAGCTGGTGGTAGCCCAGAAAACGGGCGTAAGCCTGACAATCTTCAGCTTTGCCATACGCCCATACCGGAATATCGTTACGAATGGCCAGTGACTTACCCAATGGATCCGAGACATTCAGCACCGCACAGCGGCTTATATCAGGTTGAAACAGCAAGCTTTTCGCCTGGCCATACTCTGCCATGCTGCCATGATAATCGAGATGATCGCGGCTTAAATTGGTAAACACCGCCACCTGAAACTGCAAGCCAGCTACCCGTTGCTGCACCAGAGCATGGGACGATACTTCCATCGCCACTAGCTGTCGTTGTTGTTCAACAAACTCAGCCAGAATACGCTGCACTTCAATATAGTGCGGTGTGGTATTCAGCAATGGTGTTAGCTGCTGCCAGTGACCGTAACCCAGGGTACCAATTACCGCGGCCGGGGTGTCACATTGCTCTGCTAACTGGTTGATAAAACAGCTGGTACTGGACTTACCATTGGTACCGGTAACGCCAACCAATTGCAGCTGTTGCTGTGGCAGCTGATAAAACCGCGCGGCCAGCTGGGGCATTTGCGCCACGAGATCAGGCAGTACCACTATGCTTTTATCCTGCGCATGCGGATGCTCAGCATCAATACTATCGGTCAGCACCAGTGCTGCCCCCTGAGCCAGCGCCTGGTCAATATACTTATTACCGTGCTCCCGGGTACCCGGCAGGGCGACAAACACATCGCCCGCTGTTACCTGGCGGCTATCCAGCTGTAAATGCCGCAGCGGCCGGTCAGCAACCTGGGTAGCCAGTTCAGGCAACCATAAATGCAGCTGGTTAGTTGACATTGCGGCCTCCTGCACGGCTGATAAGCGCCGGGCCGGTATCGGCATCGGGCGTAACATTCAGTAACTGCAGGCTGGCGCCCATAATACTGGCAAATACCGGCGCGGCTATTTCACCACCGTGATAAAAATCACCGGCAGGTTCATTGATAACCACTACCGTGACAATACGTGGGTTTGACACCGGGCCAACCCCGGCAAACGAGGCGATGTAATCGTCACCGTAGCCACCAGCAATAGCTTTGCGGGCAGTACCTGTTTTACCGCCAACCCGGTAGCCGTAAACCTGCGCCCGGGTTGCGGTGCCGCCCGGGCCAATATTCGCTTCCATCATTTCCAGCATGGCCAGCGCATGTTTTTCTGCCAGTACCCGTTGCCCCGGATATGGCTCGTTATTTTTAATTATGCTCAGTGGCCGGTTAACGCCGCCGTTGGCCATGGTGACGTAAGCGCGGGCCAGTTGCACCGCAGTAACCGACAAACCATAACCGTAAGAAAAGGTAGCGCGTTCAAAGTCCGACCAGCGCTGGCGGTAACTGAAAATACCGCTGCTTTCACCGGCCAGGCCCAGGCCGGTTTCTTCACCCAGTCCCATATTGTTATACAAGGCCAACACGTGCTGGTGTGGCATGTCCAGTACCAGTTTAGCCACGCCCATATTACTGGACTTCTGAATAATGCCGGTTAAATCCAACTCTTTATAATTATTTGGGTCGCGCACCCAACTGCCGCCAATCCGCATGGTACCCGGGTGCGTGTCCACCACGGTATCCAGGGTGGCGCTGCCAAATTCCAGCGCACTTAATACCGCCAGCGGTTTCATGGTTGAGCCCGGTTCGAAGGTGTCGGTAACAGCACGGTTGCGAAAACGGTGAACCGGGGTGTTGCGCCGGTTATTCGGATTAAAAGACGGGCTGTTGACCATTGCCAGAATTTCACCGGTCGCCACATCAACCACCACAGCCGAGCCTGAGGTAGCACCATGGGATAACACCGCCTTTTTCAGTTCGCGGTAGGCTACTGTCTGAATTCGCTGATCAATGCTTAGCTGTAAATTGGCCGGCATGGTGGCGTCCTGCCGCTCCAGCACTTCAATTTCCCGGCCTTTGGCATCTTTACGGAATACCTTGCGACCGGCAGTGCCGGTAAGCAAGGCATCAAAGCGCTTTTCTATTCCTTCCACTCCAACATCGTCGACGTTGGTAAAGCCAATTAGCTGGGCGGTCACTTCGCCGGCCGGATAATAGCGTTTCGATTCCTGGCGGAAGTAAATACCGGGCACTTTCAGCTTTTTAACGTAATCGACCACAGCCGGGTTAACCTGGCGCTGTAAATAAACAAAGCGCCGTTTCGGATCATCACCCACCCGGCTCAGCAATTGCTGCGGGGTCATTTGCATAATGTCGGCCAGTGCATGCCAGCGTCGCTCGTCACCCGGCGCATTGCGCTCGATAACAATTTTAGGGTCGGCCCAGATAGCCTCGACCGGCACACTTACTGCCAATGCTTCACCATGGCGGTCGAACACCATGCCACGCATTACTGTATCGGCTTCTACCCGCAAACTACGGCGGTCGCCCTGACTTACCAGCATGTCAGGCTCGACCACCTGCAACCAGGCAGCCCGGGCCAGCAAAGCAAAAAATACCGAGGTCAGCATCACCATTACAAACGCAAAACGCCAGCTAATCACTGACGGATACTGGCGGGCTTTGGCCTGGCTTTTACGTGGTTTAGCTGTCATTGCGGCCTCACCATAATTTCCCGCTCACCACTGGGTCGCTGCATATTTAAGCGCCGTCTGGCGATATCCTCCACCCGGCTGTGTTCGGCCAGCGATCGTTGCTCCAGCAGTAAATTGCGCCATTGGGTGTCTAACTGATCGCGTTGCTGGTAATAGGTATCCTGAGCAATGGTCAGCTGGCGGTTTAAATGAGCCAGATACACCACTGCCAATGCTGAAACAATACAAGCCAGCAACAGCACACCGGCCAGCTTATGCTGACGCCAGTCCTGACTGATTAAACGTTCCAGCTGAATTTGACTCATTGCGCCGGCCCCTCTGCTATCAGCTGTTTTTCCGCAATCCGCAGCACAGCACTGCGCGCGCGCGGGTTTGCAGCCAGCTCGGCCTCGGACGGCATAATAGCTTTACCGATCAGTTTCAACGGAATAGCCTTCGACAACTGCGCGTCAGTTAGCGGCATACCACGGGGTACCGGTTCGCCTTTGGAATAACGCCGCATAAACTGTTTAACCAGCCGGTCTTCCAGCGAGTGAAAGCTGATCACCACCAGCCGACCGCCGGGCTTCAGCACCTTCATGGCGGCATGCAATGCCAGATTGACCTGCTCCAGTTCGCTGTTAACGTAAATACGAATGGCCTGGAAACTGCGGGTGGCAGGATGCTTTTTCTCTTTATGGCTTTTCGGCACGCTGTCGCTAATCAGTTTCGCCAGCTGCGCAGTGCGGCTAAAGGGCGTCTCCACCCTCGCCGCCACTATTGCCTGGGCAATCCGCCAGGCAAACCGCTCTTCGCCATATTCGCGCAGTACAAAACTGATATCTTCGACATCAGCTGTCGCCAGCCACTGGGCGGCCGATAAACCACTGCTGGGGTCCATCCGCATATCCAGCGGGCCGTCACGCATAAAGCTAAAACCACGATCGGCGTCATCCAGTTGCGGGGAAGACACGCCTAAATCCAGCAAAATGCCGTCAAGTTTGCCGCTGAGCTGTTGTTGCTCAGCTACGGTTGCCAGGGCGGCAAAGGGGGTGTGAGTGATGTGAAAACGCGCATCAGCTTGCAGTGGGGCTGCAGCAGCGATGGCGGCGGGATCGCGGTCTATGGCGAATAAGCGGCCGTGCGGGCCAAGTAAATTCAGAATTTCCCTGCTATGGCCGCCACGACCAAAGGTACCGTCCAGGTATACCCCGTCGGCTTTTATTGCGAGTCCGTCAATTGCTTCTTTCAGCAAGACAGAGATATGAGCGTGGCTAGTCATTTACAGTACAAAGTCCTGTAATCGTTCAGATAATTCAACGGTGCCGGCCTGAGCTTGTTCCAGTTCAATATCAGCGGTTAAGCGCTCATGCCAGGCGGCTTCGTCCCAGATTTCAAATTTGTTCAACTGACCTACCAACCGGATATTCTTGGCCAGGCCAGCGTGCTGACGCAGCGGTGCCGGTACTAAAATACGGCCGCTTTTATCCATATCGCAGTCAGTGGCGTTACCCAGTAATAAACGCTGCAGGCGGCGTTCCTGCGGGTTCAGGCTGGACAGAGACTTTAGTTTTTCTTCTATTTCTTCCCACTCTGCCAGCGGATACAATAATAAGCAGGGATCATGCAAGTCGATGGTGCAGATCAAGTGCCCCTGATTTTCAGACAACAGGATTTCCCGGTAACGCGCTGGTAGCGCTAACCGTCCCTTATCATCCAATGTCAGTGTAAATGACCCACGAAACATAACTTATCTGCCTGGTTAAGCGGCCTGCGATTTTCAGCGCAGCGCCAGCCTGAATCGATTGGAAAATTCCAAAATGATCCACAATTACCCACAAATCCCCACAACGATACAGTTTAGGGCTCTGCTTTAACCAATGTCAAGGTAAAAACCGAGTCTGATGATCGATAGAGATCCAGTAGAATCGGGCGCTCGGTTGAAGTTGATGATTTTGGTGGGGAAAAGTGGTGAATGCAGTAAGGATTATCAGCCGGCCCGGCAAAAATTAATTTAGCAATGCCGGCTTTTTCAGCAGAAAACTTGCTATTGCTGAATAAATTATTCAATATAAATTTACATATCGCATAACTAATTTTTTATAACCGGCAAGTAAGCCGGTTGAGCCTAAGACCACCGCCTATGCTGAGTTTACTGAAGATACGTGGCATGTTGGACCAGATGTCGGTTATTGAGCGCAAGCTGGCCGAGTTTATTCTGGACAATTCTCATATGCTGCGCGATTACTCCTCGCAGCAATTAGCTGATGCTGTGGGTATTAGCCAGTCCAGCGTGGTGAAGTTTTGTCAGAAGCTGGGCTATAAAGGTTACCCCGACCTTAAGCTGGCGATCAACGAAGCAGTGGTAACAGCCAGCACGCTGAACCGGGATCAGGCCGATAAAAATAACGATGACGGCAGCTTGCTCGGAATTGGCGAACAGTTACAGTTCAGCCTGCAACAGCACTTGCGGACCTTGCTGACCATTAACGATGAGAAAACCCTGCTGCAGGCAGCGCGTTTATTGCAAAGCGCCGATAAAATACTGCTGGCTGGTTTTGCCAAGTCAGCAATAGTGGTTGCAGACATGCAGTTCCGCTTGCTGCAATTGGGGAAACTGGCGTTGCATCATGCCGACCCGGCATTGGCGCTGCAACTGGCCCGCAGTCTAACCGACACCAGCGTGCTACTGCTGGTATCTGATTCCGGCCAGAACAGTGACTTATTAAAACTGGAACATTATGCCAAAAGCCGTCAGCTGAAAATTATCTCGCTTACCAGCTATAAAACCAATGCCCAGAGCCTGGCGGCCGACATTACCCTGTTTACCTTAAGTGCCGAAGAAGATATTCGGTTAAACCCGATTTTAACCCAGCTGGCGCAGCAGCATCTGTGTCATATGCTGTATTTGCAGCTATGCCACTGGCAGAATAACGATTTGGCGCTGACCGAAAGTACCGAGTTAATGGGCCTGCTGGAAAAGCCCTGATTTGCAGCAGCAAACTCAACACTCATAACTCATAACTCAACACTTAACACTAAACACTAAACACTAAACACTAAACACTAAACACTAAGCACTCAACACTAATAAATCAGGACAGCATTTTCAGGCCATCGATGGCAGTAATCCCCAGCCCCGGCGCATTACCAATGGTAATGTCAGCGTCATTGAAGCTGACACTGCTGGTTACCGGATCAAAGGCACAGAGCGACGGCCCGTCTAAATCAATTTTGGTAATGACATCTGACTTGGCTACCGCCACATGCACCGCCGCCGCCACGCTGATACTGCCTTCGAGCATGCACCCTATCATGCACTGCATATCGTAAAACGAGCAGATATCGGCAATTTTAATGGCATTGGCAATCCCACCGGTTTTCATCAGCTTAATATTGATAATATCGGCGGCACGCATTTTTATCAGTTCTATTACTTCGCGCGGGCCAAAACTGCTTTCGTCGGCCATGACCGGGGTATGCACCCGCTCAGTAATGTATTTTAAGCCTTCTAAGTCATACGCTTTAACCGGCTGCTCTACTAATTCCAGCCGCACCCCGGCATCTTCCAGTTTACGCAGCGCATACACGGCTTCTTTGGCGGTCCAGCCCTGATTCGCATCCAGCCGGATTAATGCCTTGCCGGCGACAGCAGCATAAATGGCTTTCACCCGCTCAATATCCACCCCGATATCTTTGCCCACTTTCACTTTCAGGGTTTCAAAACCGCGGTCGATGGCACTGAGGGAATCGGCAACCATTTTGTCGATATAGTCGACACTGATGGTAATATCTGTCGTTATTTTTGGTACGCCACCACCCAGAATTTTGTACAAAGGCGCCTGATACAGCTGGGCAAATAAGTCATAGACCGCCATTTCCACCGCTGCTTTGGCACTGTAGTTTTTCATAATAGCGCCCTGAATAAGGCGGATAATATGGTTTAAATCGGCAATCTGCTGACCCACCAGTTTGGGCTTTAACACACTTTTAATAGCATCAATTATCGAGCCATGAATATCACCGGTAATCACCGCCGTGGCAGGCGCTTCACCATAGCCAATATGGCCGGTGTCGGTTTCTATCATTACCACTACATCTTCAATTTGCTGTACGGTACGCAACGCCGTTTTAAAGGGCGTTTTCAGCGGTATGGTAAGCATGCCCAGCCGGATATCGGTAATTTTCATAGGTGCCTCGGTTAACGCAACGATTTAATTGCGTATATTTTATCCAGATAACTGCTGTCAGCCGTCAGCTGCAGCGGGGTTAACGGTGTTACCGCCACCCCATTTAAAATGCCCTGATACAGCTCAGGCGTTGCAGCAGCGTCTTGTTCAGCGTTTTGTTCACGAAAATAGGCCAACTCATGCACTGAATGAATGACAAAGGGCTCGCCATTATCATTGCCCAGGTACAACATGACGTGACCCGGCCGGTAAATTAAGTCACCGGCGCTGGCCTCACTGATCGCCGCCAGCTTGTCGCTGTGGCTGTTATCTGCCGTAAAGCGGATATTGTCGCCATAGCTGCCCTCGCCCTGCTGGCCGGAGTTACGTGGCATCAGCAAACCGAAACTGCGGTAAATTTCAATAATAAAGCCGGTGCAATCGCGGCTGTCATAGTCATGGCCCCAGCCGTAGCGATCACCGAGAAACTTGAACGCCTGCTGCAGCACATTGGCCGGTGTATACGGCAGGTAACCGATATTGACATCCTGCTGGCGGGCAATTAACGCCGGGGTAAAATCCAGGCTGCCATCGCTGTTCCGTACCGGCAATTTAACAATATGGCTGGCATGCGGGTTCTGGCCGTGCACATTGTGGCCGGTATTTTTAGTAGTGAGTAGTGGTAAGCGGCTGCCCATATCCAGCAGTAATTCTGAAATGGCCGGTACAGCCGGCGTGAAGCTGGTGCGTGCCCGGGCACCGGTAACCACCAGGAAAGGCGTTTGTTCGCTGTATGCCAGCACCTGCTGCCGGTCGCCAATTGCAACATCTTCTGCCTGTACCCAACCGGTGTAATGGTAATTCTGCAGCAGCAGCCACTTGCCATCACGGCTTTGGTGTAGCACCGCGACCGCTTCGCCCGGAAACAAGGCAGTTTCCTGAAAGCGATCTAAATCCAGCGCCATATTCTCATTGTGCACCCGGTCTGCAGTCGGCATGCTGCGTAAATCCGTGCGCTTTACCACCAGGCCAAACTGCACCGGGTTGTCAGCCTGCACTGCCTCAATATTAAGATTATGTTGGTAGCGCTGCCACTGGGCAGCTGTTACTGCTGTGCCATCGGCATAAAAACGCGGCTGGCCGGGCGACGCGCTGGCGCTGGTTATTTTCTCAGCTAAAACAGCTGCCGCTAAGCTTTGCGGTAAATCTGCCAGCAGTGTCATTTCAGGCTGACGGCCAAAGGTATCTTGATTGCGGGCACTGATTTGGCGTTGCGTTAACAGCACCGTGTTGGCATTTGCCACCTTTGCCAGCCAGTAGTCAGCCGTTAAATGATCGGTTTTTAACATAGGAATATCTGACTCAGCATATACATTTCTCTGAACACCGCTGCCACCCAGGAATAAAAGCACTATTAACCAATAACCTAGCTTCATTTCACCCTCTTATCAGCACCAAAAAAATGCCAACTGACTTTTATAATAGCTGCAAATAGAATCAAATATTCCAATTAATAGTAATTTTTAGCATAAATTATTTTCAAAACCAAAAAATTATTGCTATGTTAATTTTGTGCAGAAAATAAACATCTGCCAGTTGCGATAAAAACGGGCGTTCAGAACCCGACTAACGGATAGCGATAATAAGACACAACTGCAAATCCAGGAGACAGTGATGAAGTTGACCAAGCTTATTCAGGCCCTCACCCTAGCCGGCCTTAGCACACACGCTTTTGCGCAGGATAATCCTCCGCAATCTGACACAACGGACCCAGACGCCAAAATTGAACGTATTGAAGTGACAGGTTCCAGCATAAAACGCCACAATATGGAAGGTGCTTTGCCACTGACGGTTATCTCGAAGTCTGACATTGACTCAGCAGGTATTACCAACGTTGATCAGCTGATGCTTAACCTGAATATCGGCGCTAACTCAAATGATAACCTTGCCAGTAATGCAGGTATTGTTGGTGGCGAAGAACGCGGCAACAATGGCGCATCCAGTGCCAATTTAAGGGGGCAAGGACGGGACTCTACACTGGTTCTGCTAAATGGACGCCGGGTAGCAACCCATGGTATCCAGGGCCGTGCCGTAGATTTAAACTCCATTCCTTTTGAAGCCATCGAACGAGTGGAAGTACTGCGGGATGGTGCTTCGGCCGTCTATGGTACAGACGCGATTGGCGGTGTTATCAATTTTATTCTTAAGAAAAACTATGACGGCCTGCAGGCTTCCACCTTCATTGATCACACACAGGACGGCGGTGGTAATATATACCGCTTAAATATGTTAGGCGGAACCGGTGATTTATACGAGGATGGCTACAATTTGATGGCCAGCCTGTCTTACAGCAAAGCTGAAATATTGCGCGGAACCGATCGCGATTTTACCAATACTTTCCAGCCAGAGCGTGGTTTATCACCTGATACCCGGGGTACGCCGTTTGCTTCAATAAATAACCGTCCAGGCTCAATTGACAACCTGATAGGGACTGGCCTGGTTGATCCGGAAACGGGCTTGTCCCAAACCGTTATGAATGTTCTGGCATTGCCCGGTCAGGCTGGTTGTGCAGCCGGTGGTGATGGTATGGACGTCGATACCGGCGCGTTATGGAATCGTTCCAATGAAATTTTCAGCTGTGCCTGGGATTACCCACGTGCCTCAGTGCTGCAACAGCCGGTTGAGAATTTAAACCTTGTTTCCAGAGGCTCCTTCATGCTGGAAAATGGTGATGAAGCCTTTGTGGAGGTGGTTGGCTCTCATGTCACCAGCAATAAGGTGTTTGAACCAAACCAAATCACGCCATGGGCCATTGGTGTAGAGGGGTTTTATCCCAGCACGGGTGAGTCTTATGATTTCATCGCCAATGCCTTAGCAGATCATTATGGTGAAGAGCAAATCAATCGCGGCGCACCTATTGCTTATCGCTGGCGTTGTGTGGATTGCGGCCCGCGTGAAATTGAAACGACCACCAAGGCATACCGGCTTTTAGCTGGTTTGGAAGGGATGTTGTTTGACGATAAGTGGGATTACAAGCTAGGTGTTTCTTATGCTTCCAGTGAAGCGGAGTCAGAGCTGGGTAGAGGTTATCACTTTACCGGCTTGCTGGCTGAAGGGCTTGGCAGTGGTGATATCAACCCGTTTTTATTGGCGGGTCAGTCACAAAGCAGTGCTGGTATGGCTGCCTTAGATCGAGCGTCTGCTGAAGGTACTATTCTGTTCGGCGGTAAAACCACCATGCTGCAGGTTGACGGTCTGATTAGTGGCAGTTCAGGTTGGGAATTAGCGGGTGGTGAGGTAATGGTCGCTGCAGGCTTTGACTTCAGACGGGAAGGTTATGAATTCCAGGGTGACAGGCGTGCAGCCGATAATCGGCCTACAATTTACGGTGCCCCGTTTGATGATGCCAATGCGCTGGATGACGTAAGCCGCAACATTAAGGCGCTGTTTGTAGAAGCACTGATCCCCGTCACCTATGACTTTGAAGTAAACCTGGCGGTGCGTCATGACCGTTATGATGGGTTTGGTGGCACTACCAATCCGAAGGTGTCAGTGAAATATGATTTAACCGAGGATTTGATGTTGCGCGCTGCCTACAGCACCGGATTCCGGGTACCATCCTTCAACCAGCTGTATAACGGTGTATCAGAACTGCCATATACCGGACTTGACTTTGCTGACCCGGCTCTTTGTCCGGGTGGCCAGGTAAATCCGGATGATCCGAATTGTTCCGAACCATTGCAACCGTCCATGCTGTTTGGCGGAAAAGAAGACCTGGGCCCGGAGGAATCCGATCAGGCAAATATTGGCCTGGTTTGGTCACCTGTTGATAGCGCTACTTTCACGGTGGATTACTGGGAAATCAATAAAGAGGGCACGATTCAAACCCTTAGCTTTGATGAGTTGATTGATAACTTCGAATTATTTGAAGACAACTTTATCCGCGATAGCAGCGGCAACCTGCTCACCATTGATCGACGTTGGGTGAATGCCGGTGAGCGCAAGACATCAGGCGTGGAAGTCAATGCCATGTTCAATGGCGAGCTGTATGATGGACGATGGGGGCTGTCTTTCAATGGTAGCTACCTGATTGAAGACCGTAAACGCATTCTTCCAAACGCAGAATTTGGCGACAACCTGGTAGGAACACACAGCCGGGGCAATATCCCGCTGCGCTGGAAACATACTGTGTCGTTTAACTGGAGCCGCGGAGACTGGACGCATAATCTAATCCAGATGTTCCGGGACAGTTACTTAGACGAGGTACCACCTGGAATTGCTTCAGGAAATACCCGTCCTGCTAACTGGAATCCAGTGGTGACAAGTTACACAACTTACAATTACAGTGTAACTTACAAGGGTCTGGATCAGTTGGAGTTAACCTTCGGTATCAAGAACCTGTTTGACAGAGATCCACCATTCACTGCTCACCAGAACGATTTCTCACCTGGTGCTGCGTTTGATCCGCGGGTGGCTGATCCAAGAGGCCGGGCGTTTACCTTACTGGCTAAGTATACCTTCTGAAGGCTAGTTCAGAAGTAGCCAGGGTGGTATGGTAAACACCGCAGCAAATAAGCGGCCTCAGGCCGCTTATTTTATGCTTCAAGAACCTGACTGTCGGCTTCTCCGACAGATTTAATTATGTATCCTGGCCTGGCAAACAGGAGGCCATTTGTGACAAATAACAGTAGTGCTATTCAACGGATTTGTATTCTTGGTGGCGGCACCGCAGGTTGGATGACTGCGGCCGCGCTTTCGAAAGTCTTTGCTGAACAATCCATCCAGATTGAACTGGTTGAATCCGAGAGTATTGGTACAGTCTCTGTGGGTGAAGCAACCATCCCACAAATCAGAGCGTTTAATCATTTGCTTGGCCTGGATGAGATGGACTTTATTCGTCATACCCAGGGCACATTTAAGTTAGGTATTGAGTTTATAGACTGGTACAAACCGGGTACTGCTTATCTGCACCCATTTGGCCCTTATGGTGCCAATATGGCAGGTGTACCTTTTCATCATTATTGGTTAAAGCACGGTTGTCAGCGGCCGCTGGAAGACTATTGTCTTGAAGCGATGGCAGCTCGCGCTGGTAAATTTATACCTGTTCTGAAACGTGCCGGTGCTCCGCCACGGCAGGTAAATTATGCCTTTCATTTTGATGCGGTTGCCTATGCTGATTATTTGCGTAAGTTTGCTGAGCAACGAGGGGTGAAGCGGAGCGAAGGCCGGATGCAAAATGTAGTACTTGACCCTGTTACCGGGTTTGTACAGGCGTTGCTGATGCAAAATGGCCAAAAGATTGAGGCTGATTTTTTCATCGATTGCTCAGGCTTCAAAGGATTAATTATTGAGAAAGCACTCCACTCCGGTTTTGAGGACTGGAGCCACTGGCTGCCTTGTGATCGCGCTATTGCTCAACCCTGTGCTGCAACAGAAGCGCCAAAACCCTATACCCAATCTATTGCTCAGGCTGCCGGCTGGCAATGGCGAATACCGTTGCAAAACCGGGTAGGTAATGGCCATGTTTATAGCAGCCATTATGTTGACGATGACGAAGCATTACGAGTATTGCATAACACCATGCTTGGAGCCCCACTAGCTGAGCCGAACCTGTTACGCTGGCAAACCGGACGCAGGCGTGAGCCCTGGAAAAAAAACTGTGTCGCTATCGGGCTATCAGCAGGCTTTCTGGAACCGCTGGAGTCTACCGGTATCCAACTGATCCAGTCGGCTATTTCCCGCCTGCTCAGCTTATTTCCGGATAAAAGCTTTGCTGCTGAAACCATTGATACCTACAACCGCTATAGCAGCCTTGAAATGGAGCAGATCCGCGATTTCATTATTTTGCACTACAAAGCGAATGAGCGGCAAGACGCTGATTTTTGGCGCTATTGCCGTACAATGAAAGTGCCGGATAGTCTGAAAGATAAAATTCAGTTATATCGTCAAACAGGCAGAATTTTCAGGGAAAATAATGAGTTATTCAGTGAAATTAGTTGGCTATCCGTGTTGAATGGCCAGGGCATTTTTCCGGAAAGCTATCATCCGCTGGCAGATCAATTTCCAGCCGCGAAGTTAGACGCACAGTTAGCCATGTTGCAACAGCAAGTGGCGGATAGTGTTGCTGAAATGCCAGGTCATGCCGACTTTATTGCCCACAATTGCCAAGCCAATTCATCCTGAATTGTCAGTTGGTACTGACCTTTGATCTTACCTTGTTCCTGGTACCTTTTGCCCGCCTTGTGCGGGCTTTTTTCTGGCAGCAGCCGGCAACAGGTTATAAAAAAACCGCGAAGAGCAAAAGCTCAGCGCGGTTCTGTGGTTATTAGGTGAGTTAGCCATTAAGCCGGGTTCTGTGCTCTGTTGCCAGAGTGACAATCATTCCTCTAGGACTCAGGTCACCCTGAGCCTCAAGCAATCTACCCGCCCTCAACGCGGGCCGCGCCATAGAGGGCCTATTTGATCTTGCTCCGGGTGGAGTTTACCGTGCCACGAACTGTTGCCAGTCGCGCGGTGCGCTCTTACCGCACCCTTTCACCCTTACCTGATCCCACTTGCGTGGGCCATCGGCGGTTTGCTCTCTGTTGCACTGGTCGTAGGCTCACGCCCCCCAGGCGTTACCTGGCACCCTGCCCTGTGGAGCCCGGACTTTCCTCCCCTTGCTTGCGCAAGCAGCGATTGTCTTGGCCAACTCAGCGCGCATTATACGTGAAACGACGTTAACTGCCAGCCCATTCTAGAGCCAGCTTATACAGGGCATTTTTCTTTTCGTTATGAATTTGCGCCGTTAATGCGGCGGCCTGTTTTACCGGCAGTTCGGCCAACAGGATTTTCAGGGTATTTTGCACCTGTTCACTGATGTCACTGGCGGCTCTGGCTGGCTCTGACGCTATCATCAGCACCATTTCACCCTGACAGCGCTGCGGGTCCTCGTTAAGCCAGGCCTGAATATGCGCTGGCGTACCATGACAAAAGGCTTCAAAGGTTTTAGTCAGCTCTTTCGCCAGCACCAGTTCGCGATCAGCACCCAGCACCAGTGCTACATCGTCCAGACAGGCCTGAATACGCCGCGCGGTTTCGTAACAGACTATAGTGCCAACATCGGCCGGCAGTGCCGCCAGCTGGGCCTGGCGCTGACTACTTTTTGCCGCCAGAAAACCAATAAATAAAAACTTGTCGGTTGGCAGGCCCGCGGCACACAGCGCCGTAATAACGGCACTGGGCCCTGGTATTGGCACCACCCTGACCCCGGCTGCCCGACACTGCCGCACCAGATTATAGCCCGGGTCGCTAATCAACGGAGTACCCGCATCGGAAACGAGCGCCAGGTCTTCTCCGGCCAGACAGCGTTCGATAATACTGGCTGAGCGCTGCTTTTCATTATGATCGTGCAACGCCAGGGTTCTGGTTTGCACGCCCAGATGCGCCAACAGTTTGCCGGTATGGCGGGTATCTTCAGCGGCGATACAGCTAACCTGCTTTAACGTAGCAATTGCGCGCTCGCTAATGTCAGCTAAATTACCGATAGGTGTGGCAACAACATACAAAGATCCGGTTTGTTTGGTCATATTTCGCTATTTAATTGAGCTTGGCGGGCAGTCTAAGTAAGATAGCCCTATTAAAAGCCTAATGGTACTGTGCAACGTGAATTCCAGCAAATTAAAGCCACTGCTATTTTTAAGCCTGTGCGGCCTGTTAGCCAGCTGCGCCCAGCAACCCACTACAACGGCTGAACGCCCTGTGGTATCGACAGAGCAGGATTTGCCGGCCACAATTGTTGAAGATGCCACTGCGCTTTATCAGAAAGCCCGCGACTATCAGGGCGAGGCCCGGCAAATTCATTTACTGCGCGCGGCCCGCGCGGCGCTGGAACAACAACAGTATCCGCTGGCACTGGCGATAACCCATACCCTGGCAAACAGCGAGTATTATCTGGTGCGCCAGCGCAATATTCTGCTATTGCTGCAAGCCTATCTGGCGAATAATGAGCTGGAACGAGCCAGTGTCTTACTGGAAAACACCAGCCTTGATACCTTGCCAGAGGCTGATTTAAGCGAATATTTGTGGCACGGTGGCCAGTTTTATGCCAGACAGCAACGAAGCCTGGCCGCCAGCCGCTGGTTGCTGCAACTGGACCAGCAACAACAAAGCACCGATAACTACCCTGAGTTATGGGATTTACTGTGGCAACAACTTACCGCGTTAACTCAAAGCAACCTGGCGACATTACGGACCAATGCCACCAACCGCAACCTGGCCTGGCTAAATCTGGCTGAGCTGAGCCGGGTCAATATTGGCCAGCAAGACGCACTGCAGCAAGCGCTGGCTGACTGGCATCAACGCTATCCCTTTATGCCCGGACCGGATGCGTTACCGCAGGCGCTGCAGCAGCTCACTACCTTAACACCCTATCAGCCACGGCGGATTGGTGTGCTGTTGCCGTTAAGTGGTAATTTCAGGGCGCATGCCAAAGCCCTGCAATATGGCTTAATCAGCGCTGCCAGTGAACAGGAAATCGCACCACAGCTTATTTTTATCGACAGCCAGCAAAGCCCGGAGCAGATTACTGCCGCCTTAAAACAGCAGCTGGTCGATTTTGTGATTGGCCCGCTGCTGCGGGACCAGGTTGATTTAATCAGCCAGCAACAAGACTGGCCCTGGCCTACGTTGTTTTTAAACAGCCGTGACCCGGGCCAGCCGAAAAGAGATAATCACTTTTTCTATGCGTTAAGTCTGGAAGATGAAGCTGCCCAGATGGCCGAGCTGTTTCAGCAAAAAAATTACCAGCGACCGGTGGTGATCAGTGCCCGTAATAATATCAGCCAGCGGATGCAACAGCATTTTGCCAGTCAGTGGCAGGCGATGGACCACCCGACACCAGAGCTTTATCAGTTTAGTGCCAAAGCGGAACTGGAAGCGATTGTCAGCAGCTTGCTGGAAACTGATAGCAGCCAAAACCGCATTCGCAGTATCAGCAGCTTAGTCAGTGGTAATACTAAGTTAGAAGCAGAGCCGCATAGCCGGTTGGACATTGACGCCATTTACCTGTTGGCTGATCCGGTGCAAACCCGTTTATTTAAACCCTATGTTGATGTATCGGTAAATCAGACTGCACCGCGGCTGCCCGTATATGCCAGCTCGCGCAGTTTCAGTGCCAGCCTGGATCGTAACGAGCAACGCGATTTAAACGGCCTGACCTTTACCGAAATGCCCTGGATGCTGGGCGAGCAAAGCAGTGTGCAACTGCGGGAGCAATATCAGCAACTGTTCACCGATCAGGACGAAATATTGCAACGGATGTATGCAATGGGCCATGATGCCTACCAGCTGATCGCCCGCCTGAAACAACAACAGCATTTACCGGCACTGGTATATTCCGGTCTGACCGGTCAGCTTAGCCTGGATAACGATGGCAGCGTGGTGCGGCGGCTAAGCTGGGCCAGCTATCGCAATAACCGCTTAATTGCCGTGCAGGAACCCTGAGGGTGAATAGCGGGATATGAATAGCAAAGGGGAATACTACGAACAACTGGCGCTGGATTATCTGCAGCAACAGGGCCTGAGCCTGGTTTGCCGTAATTTTCAGTGCAAAGCCGGCGAAATTGACTTAATAATGCGTCAGGGCCAGCAACTGGTGTTTATTGAGGTAAAATACCGGGCCAGCGCTGCATTTGGCGGTGCCCTGGCGGCGGTTACTGCTGCAAAACAGCAGAAGCTGCTCAGGGCAGTGCGCTGGTACTTGCAGCAACATGGCGGTCAGAGTCAGCCTTGCCGGATTGATGTATTAGCAATTGAAGGGCGCGAGCCCTTTCACTACAACTGGCTGCAAAATGCGTTCAGTTAGAAGGACAGGGAAATGCAAGAACAAATCCGCCAGCTTTTCAGCGAAAATATTCAGACCATGATTGCCACCAGTGAAGCGCTGGCCGAGCCTATTGAGAACAGTGCGCTGGTTATTGTTAACAGCCTGATTAACGGCGGCAAAGTGCTTTGCTGTGGTGCCGGTGCCAGCGATGGCCTGGCGGGCCATTTCGCCCAGCTGCTACTGGATCAGTTTGAAACCGAACGTCCCTGCCTGCCGGCGCTGGCATTACAAAATGACATGTCCAGCCTGCACCCGAACAACCATATTAATCAGGATTATCTGGCGCGTCAGGTACGGGCGCTGGGAAGTGCAGCCGATGTGTTACTGGTTATTTCACTTACCGGCTCCGAACAAAGCTTAATAAAAGCAGTCGAAGCAGCGGTAACCAGTGATATGAAAGTGGTGGCGCTGACCATAGATAATGACAGCGACCTCGCCGGCCTGCTGAACCAGCAGGATGTCGAGTTAAAAGTGCCGGCCCACCGGCCAGCCCGGGTCTTTGAGTGCTACACCTTTTTGCTGCATTGCATTTGCGAACTAATTGACACTACGCTGTTTCCACAGCAGGGAGAACTATGAATATCAGCAAACTTATTGCATTGACTGTCGCCTTTGTTTTATTGCAGGGGTGCGCGGCAGCAGTGGTCGCCGGTGGTGCAACCGCGGCGAGTGCGGCGAACGATCGTCGTACCCTGGGCTCGCAGCTGGACGACAACAGTATTGTTATCCGCGCCCGGCGCACAATAGGGACTGCAGACAGTATTCCTGACGGCAGCAACATTAACGTCACCAGTTACAACGGGGTCATTTTACTGACCGGTCAGGTCAGCAGCAATACGATAAAGCAGCAGGCAGAGCAACTGATCAAAGATACACCTGGCATGCGGGATATTCACAATCAAATCCGGCTTGGCAACAGCACATCGTTAACCACCCGCACCCGCGACAGCTGGATCACTACTAAGGTAAAAAGCAAGCTGCTGGCCGATGATGATGTAAGCGGCCTGAACATTAAAGTGGTAACCGAAAATGCCGAAGTGTTTTTAATGGGCCTGGTGCATGGACCGGAAGCAGATAAAGCGGTAGATATTGCCCGCAATGTCGACGGCGTCGCCCGGGTAATAAAAGCCTTTGAGCGGCGCTAATCCGTGATTACAAGCGAAAAGGGGTCAGAGTGAATAAATTATTCACTCTGACCCCTTTTTAGCATTCCTGCAGGGCTTTCAGCACTTTAGAGTGAAACTCCCGCTGCTTCATTACTATCATCACCACCACCGCACTGACCATAAACAATATAGGGTCAATAAACCACGACAATGCCGATAACGAAAAATAAATAGAACGCAGGCCATAATTAAAAGAATGGCCGGCCTGATCAATGACCTTGGCAGCCCGGTTGGCGTATAACGCCTGATCATCTGCTGTTAAATCACGGCCTTCTGGCGCTGCGCCTATTAGTACCCCGCAAAAACCGTACTGGCGTAATGACCAGGTAAACTGAAAAAATGCAAAAACGAAAATAAAGGTCAGCAACAGCAACTTCAGTTGCACTGAACCTTCGCTGTAATTTGCCCAGGGCACCAGATTAGACAACATCAGGCTGAGCTTTTCAGCCGATGACATGGCAGTCAGTAAACCCGCTAAAATGAGCAGCGAACTGGAGGCAAAAAACGTAACATTGCGCTCCAGGGTGGAAATTAACCCGACATCAGCCATTTTATTGTCGCGGGTCAGCATTTTCTGCATCCAGTCAGTGCGCTTACGCCGTAACTCGAACGATAAACAACTAACCACTTTGGCCTTGCGTTTGGCAAACAGGGTATAGCCTATCCACAATACAAAAAACCAGATAACAGCAATTAAGTCTAACGGGCCTGGCATAACTTACTCCTGCAACGACATTAACGGTAAACTGCGCACTGGCTTAACACACCGCGCTGCGCAACAGGTTGCGCTGGTAACGCAGATGGCGCCATGCATCCATGCTGTAAATCAGCAAAGCCAGCCAGATAAAACCAAAGGTAATTAAACTGGCAGGCCGCAAAGGCTCATGATACAACCAGACCCCAAACACAAACATCAGGCTGGGGCCGATATACTGAAAAAAGCCCATAGTCGACAACTGCAGGCGCCTGGCACCGGCAATAAAGCATAGCAAAGGAATAGTGGTAACAAAGGCCGCGGCCACCAGCAGTAAATTCAAACCCGCGCTATTGTTCAGCATATTAACGGCACTACTATCGGCATAAAACCACCAGTACAGCAATGCCACAGGTAGCAGCAATAATGATTCAACAAACAGGCCGGTTATCGCCTCCACCGCCAGTTTTTTACGCAGCAAACCATAAATAGCAAATGACCCCGCCAGCGCCAGCGCGACCCAGGGAATAGAGCCAAAAATAACCACCTGGATCACCACGCCCGTCGCAGCCAGCCCCAGGGCAAGCCACTGCAGGGTTCTTAACCGTTCGCCCAGAAATAACATGCCCAGCAACACATTCAGCAGCGGGTTAATATAATAGCCCAGGCTGGCTTCCAGCATATGGTCGCTGTTAACCGCCCAGATAAACAGCCCCCAGTTGGCGCCAAGAATTACTGCGGTGAACAACAGCCAGAGCATTAACTTTGGCTGGCGCATTAACCGGATAAGCTGCCGACCCTGCTTCAGCGCCAGTAGCACCAGCAATAACAGCAGGCAGGACCAGACAATCCGGTGCACCAGAATTTCTGTCGCGGCAATAAAATCTATTTGTTTAAAATATAATGGGGCAATGCCCCAAAGGGTATAAGCACTGGCGGCGAACGCACCACCGAGCTTTTGTTCCCTGCTTAACGACATTGTGCAACCTCAGAGAGTTGGCCGTCAGCCAACCAGATAAGTACCGGTACCCAGTGCAATATGCACGCCTTGCTCGTTATGCAGTTCCATCCGGCACACTGCCACTTTGTTACCAGCGCGGATAACTCTGGCGGTGGCGATAAATTCTTCACCGCGGCCTGGCCGCAGGTAGTCAGTGCGAATATCAATGGTGCTCATTTTGCCAAATCGCTGCACCAGCTCGCTTTGGTCTTTGTCGCTGAACCGGCCCAGGGCACTGGCTACTGCCATCATGCCGCCGGCAACATCCAGCACGGTGGCAATCACCCCACCATGTAAAATCTGTTGAATAGGATTGCCCACCAGCTGAGTAGCCCAGGGGAAACGAACTTCTACCTCATCATCGGCAAACCGGCTTACCTGTAACCCCAGCAAACGGTTAAACGGCATTTGATCAAAAGTTGCCGCAATATAAGGTAGTAACTGCTCTGCAGACTGTGCCATCTCAGGGTAGCCAGCCGCTTAAGGTTAACACTGCGACCAGGGCCAGAAAGAACAGCATATTGCGCTTACCCAGTTGCACCATGGCGCTGCTTTCATCCAGGGTATTAACTTGCTCTTGCTCCATTGGCTCGGCAGCAGTGGCCACTTCGGTCAGTACTTGCTCGTTGGCCGTGCTGAAATCCAGAAAGTAAGCCAGTAAAGTGTTTGACGCCCGCGAAAAATAACCGACCAAAGCAAACCCCAGGCCGAACAACCGGGTGGGTAACCACTGCGCCCAATACGTCATAAAATGGACTGCATCCGGACCTGTGGTGTCCGGCTGTAATTCGGCATAGTCTGAAGTCACTTCGTCACCTTCAGTTGTTTCAGTTGCCGCTACCGTTGCCGGCTCCTGTAACTGGCGCAGCAATGCATAGGTTATGACGCCAAAGGCACCGAGTACTAAAAACCAGAATGCGGTCGCGGCGTAGTAGCGGAAATTCAGCCAAATCAGCGTCTGGCCATAACTGTTTTGCTCGAAACTGCTGCCACTGTCCGTCCGAACTTGCTGCATTACCAGATGTGCCGCTTCGGCATCGCCACGTTCCTGCGCATTAAGATATTGTTTATACAGTTGACGATAATGCCAGCAACCAATACCCACCAGCAGCACCAGGGTATTAACAATCAGGGTTAGCAGGCGGCTATCTGCCAGACACAGCACCAGTGCCACTACAGCTCCAGGCAGCACCAGCCATAAGTACTGGCCCAGCTTATTGCGGGCTAACCCGGCCAACGGCGTTCTAAGGCTAAACCGCAAATACGCTCTGACATAACGCTGAGCCTGCCAGGCGTCGCTGCGCACCGCCAGCCGCTCGATAATTAATGCCAGCAACATACTGATTAATGTCATTCCCTGCTCTCCTTATATTGCGGCTCGAATTGCGGCCCGGTAATACGCCCAGTCAAACGCCGGTCCCGGATCGGTTTTCCGCCCGGGCGCAATATCACAATGTCCGACGATCCGCTGTGGGCTAATCTGCTTATAGCTTGCCAGCAAAAATTGGCTTAGCGCTATCAGGCTCTGATACTGCTGTTCAGTATACGGTATATTATCGCAGCCTTCTAACTCTATCCCTATCGAATAATCGTTGCAGTTGGCCCGACCAGCAAACTCACTTTTGCCAGCGTGCCAGGCACGTTTAGCAAAGGGTACATACTGAAAAATGCGGCCATCTCGCCATATCACGCAGTGCGCAGCGACTCTGACCCCTTTTAATGAGGCAAAGTCGGGGTGGGCAGTACAATCGAGCGTACCACAGAATAAGTTGTCAACATGGCTGCCCTGCTGCGGTACTTTGGCAAAGTTGCCGGCAGGCAAGCTGATATTATGGATAACCAGCAAACTTATCGGCTCACCCTGCGGTCGCTCATCGAAATGAGTGGAGGGCCGTTGCTGGATCGGTGGACACCTTGGCTGCGCAGCAGTTTTCATCGGAATTTTTGCCTTTAGCCCGCACTGTGATTAAGCTAGGGCACTATTGTCAAGGTTGAGGCCAGTGAATGCAAGCACCCGAGCAACGAACGCCTTTTGCCAAAGCTTTTAGCTGGTTAGCCTGGCTACTGCTGCTGGTAATGTTATTTCTGTTTTTTCAGGACTACCTGGCCGGCAAGCGCAACCCGAATCAGCAATTGCAAAGCATTCAGGGCAGCGGCGGCGAAATCAGCACTGTACTAATCCGCAACCGGGCCGGCCATTATATAGGTACAGCACTGCTGAACGGCCAGCCGGTTGATTTTATGCTGGACACCGGTGCCACCACGGTGGCCATTGCCCAGAGCACCGCTGAAAAACTCGGCCTGCCCCGCGGCCGGCAAATTCAGGTTGCTACCGCCAACGGTATTACCACTGCCTATCTAAGTGAAATTGCCTCGCTGCAACTGGGCGATATCGTGCTGCGAGAGGTTAGCGCCAGTGTGGTGCCCAATTTAGGCAGTACCGAGATTTTGTTAGGCATGAGCGCGTTAAACCAGTTAGAATTCCGCCAGCAAGGTAACCAACTGACCCTAATTCAGCGAAATTAATATGACAGAGCAAGCCACCGCAGCAAGCCACCACCCTCTTCTCGCGCAGGAAATCAGCCGCAGCGTGCAGGCCGCGCTGGCCGAAGATTTAGGCTTTTTACTGCTGGCCGACGGCGACATTACCGCCAGCTTAATCCCTGCCAGCCAGCAGGCCAGTGCCACTATTATCAGCCGTGAAGCCTGTGTAGTGTGTGGTACTGCGTGGGTAAATGAGGTTTTTGCTCAGCTTAATCAGCAGACACAGTCCGGCCAGGTAACGATTAACTGGCTGGTGCAGGATGGTGACAAGGTAGCCGCCGACAGCCTGTTATGCCAGCTGCAAGGCCCGGCCCAATTGCTGTTAACCGGCGAGCGCAGTGCCCTGAACTTTTTGCAGCTGCTAAGCGGCACTGCTACGGTTACTGCCAGCTATGCCAGCCTGCTGGCCACTACCTCCACCCGGCTGCTGGATACCCGTAAAACGCTGCCAGGGCTGCGCTTTGCCCAGAAATATGCGGTGCACTGTGGTGGTGGCTTGAATCACCGTTTTGGCCTGTTTGACGCCTTTCTGATTAAAGAGAACCATATTGCGGCAGCGGGCTCAATTGCAGCCGCGGTAAGCCAGGCCCGGCAAAACTTTCCGGGTAAACCGGTAGAGGTTGAAACTGAAAACCTTGCTGAAGTGCAGCAGGCTCTTAGTGCCGGGGCCGATATTATTATGCTGGATAACTTCAGCCTGGCCGATATCAGCGCAGCGGTAAGCCTGAACAATGGTCAGGCAAAACTGGAAGTATCAGGTAATATTACCGCCGGGCGACTTAGCGAACTGGCCGCGACCGGTGTCGATTTTATATCCAGCGGTGCCCTGACCAAGCATGTCCAGGCTATCGATTTGTCGATGCGGCTAAGTATTTTCAACTAAAGTATCACTAACTAGTTAAACCACTGTTCAGTTAACTTCTGGTACACTCGGGTGCTCGCAATAAGTGTACTTTGGTAACTGCCTATGCAGCTGACAGAACCGGCACAATTGACTGGGAAAGTAGTACACTGGCGCGACGATAAAGGTTTCGGTTTTGTTGTGCCGGACAGCGTTGTGCCGGATAACGACACCCAGCAATTGTTTTTCCATATTCGTGATTTCACTGACAGTAAAATCCGCCCGGCGGAAGGCTGTCGGCTGCAATTCAGTCTGGGCAAAGATAAGCAGGGCCGGCCAATTGCCTGCCAACTTAAGGTTGTCGACGCCCCCGCCAAGGCGACTGTGCTGACTGATCCTAAGCTGATTGACCTTGATTACACCCAGGATGTTGCCTTGTATTTTCGCTGTGCCTTTCTGGTACTGGTGGTGATTGCCCTGCTGTTTGGTACCCTGCCCTACGTGCTGCCTATTTTGTATATTGAAGCCAGTTTATTTACCTACTGGCTGTATCGGGCCGACAAAGCCGCAGCGATAGCCCGCCAGCGCCAGCGCCTGCCTGAGCAGAGTTTGCAGTTATTCAGCTTAATTGGTGGCTGGCCCGGCGCCTTGCTGGCCCAGAAAAAACTGTCTCACAAAAAGCGCAAATTTTTGTTTCAGCGGGAGTTTCTGTTGGTCATCATTGGTAACGGTATTCTGCTGCTGTGGTTATTGTCGCAACATGGCCAGTTGTTTCTGGGCCGGTTGGCACTCTGGTCCTAGCAACTCAAGCCGCAGCGAGTTATAAGCCCGGTGTCTGATGCCGGGTACTTAACTCAGCAACCGGCGCCGGCCGCCCCAGCAAATAGCCCTGAAATTGCTGACAACCTAAGTTACGCAATGCCAGATATTGTTCTACTGTCTCGACACCTTCAGCGATAACAGCTAACTCCAGGCTGTTACCCAGCGCCAGAATGGTCCGGATAATGGCTTCATCGCTGGGGTCGTCCAGTAAATCACGGACAAAGCTACCGTCTATTTTTAGCTGGTTAAGCGGCAGACGCTTTAAATAACTGAGCGAAGAATAACCGGTACCAAAATCGTCCAGCGAAAACCGTACACCCAACTCGCCAAGCTGCTGCATTTTTACAATAACGGCTTCAATATCTTCCAGCAACTGGGTTTCGGTCAGCTCCAGTACTAAATTTGCCGGATTTGCACCAGTTTGCTGCAGCGTATTGCGCACCAGCTCTACAAATTTAGGGTCATGCAGCTGGCGGACACTTAAGTTAACCGCCAGATGCCAGTCTGCTTTTAGGGTGTCATGCTGCCAGTCGGCCAGTTGCTGACAACTTTGTTGCAACACCCAGGCTCCTATTGGCAGAATTAAGCCGCTGTCCTCGGCCAGTGGAATAAATTCGGCGGGTGAAACCGGGCCCAGCTCCGCATCAAACCAACGCAGTAACACTTCAGCGCCCAGCACCTGGCCATCACGATGATACTGTGGCTGAAAATGCAAACTAAACTGCTGCTGACTTAACGCATGGCGTAAACCAGTATGCAGTGCCGAACGCGCCAGCACCTTGGCTTGTAACTTACTGTCATAAAAACAGTAGCGGTTACGGCCGCGGTTTTTAGCATCGTACATGGCTAAATCAGCCCGCTGCAGCAGTTCATCAATATTATCGGCGTCGCTGAACATGGCAATCCCAATGCTGGCACTAATGGTATAGGTGCGCTCCGCCAGTTGAAACGGCTGACTCAGAATATCCATCAGCTTCATGGCCAGTAACTCTACCCGCTGCCCGGCTAAATCGGGTCGTGGCTGCAATTCGGCTAACAGCACCACAAATTCATCGCCGCCAAAGCGGGCCAGCGTATCGCTTTTACGCAGTTGATTGCCGAGCCTGCTGGCTACCTGACTCAGCAATTCATCCCCCACGGCGTGGCCCAGGGTGTCGTTCAGGTCTTTAAAATGGTCCAGATCAATAAACAGTACCGCGCCCTGGCAGGGAATACGGCCGGCCAGACTCCAGGCCTGCTCTAACCGCTCCAGCAGTAAACGGCGGTTCGGTAGTGATGTCAGTGAGTCGTAAAAGGCCAACTGATGAATCGCGGCCTGGTTCTGCTTGTGCTCGGTCACATCAGTTGAAATACCACATAACGCATATATTTCACCGTTGGCATGGCGCAGTGGCAATTTCACCGACAAATAGACGTGCTCCTGGCTGCCATCAGCAGTGGTATTTATCTCCTCTTCAACAATTCGCTCGCCAGCAATCAGTACCCGCTGGTCGTTTACTTGTAACTGACTGACCGTTTTGGCATCAAAAAACAGGCTGTCGGTATGGCCAACAATGTGTTCTGGCGCCCGGCCAAACAGCTCAGCTACCTTGTGATTGACATACTGATAGCGAAGGCGTGTATCTTTAATGTAAATATGGGCATCGACACTGTTCAGAATGGTTGTCAGGCGGTCCTGGCTCAGTTGCAGCTGGCTGAGCTGCCGCTTGCTGCGCCTGTGGTACCAAAGCAATGCCATTGCACTAAGCAACAACAACACGCTACTGAACACTGACCAGATCAACAGCAATGAGACACTGGTTTTATCTATAAAACCAGGCTCACTCCAGCGGCTGACCGTCTGAAAATAATAAGACTGCGGGTCAGCCTGCCATTGCTGCAGATACTGGTCAATCGTGGCTAATATCTGCTGATTCCGGCCATGCGCTGTAGCATAAAACAGTTCAACCGGGTCAAAACGCAGTGGACTGGCCTGCAGCTGAAACTGTGCCGCTCGGTGATCGCCAAATAAATGATTTGCCACGGCAATATCAGCCCGCCCGGCGGCCACCAGATTAAAAGCGGCCTGCAGCGATTTTACCCTCTCCAGCTTAATATCCAGTTGCTGCTGTTGCCGGTAATTCTGCAGAAAAAAATCTTGCGAACTGTTCAGTAATACCGCAACCCGCTGACCCGCCAGCTCAGATAACTGGGTGATTTTATGCTCTGGCAGGCTGTAAAATCTTGACCAGCTGTATAAGGCCGGGGTTTGATGGAAACTCATTTCCAGCGCCCGCTCCGGACTGAACGCGACGTCAGGCAGGATATCGATATCGCCGCTTTTCAGTAGCTCCAGACAATATGACCAGTCACAACTCACCGGTTTTAATTGCCAGTTTTGCTGCTGTGCAATGTGTTTCAGCAAGTCACCAAAAATACCTGTTGGCATGCCATCGGCACTTACCGCTATTTTCGGCGGATTCTGGTAAATACCTACTACCAGCGGCTGGCTTGCTGGCGAAGTTGTCTCGCTAGCTAAGGTTGGAGCGAAAATAAACCCTTTGGCAGTTAAAAAAAGCAATGCCAGCAACAGAGCAATACGGCACATAAACAGGTCACTTAGTTGTTATTCTGTTATTGAGCTTACTGCAGGCAGCTCAAATTGCAAATGTCGCCGGCAGGCTCAACGGCTATACTTTGAAAATGTATCCCTTACGGTAACACCAGTGCATCAGCAGATACGACAGCCCCAGAAAAACCAGCGCAAATGCCAGTGAGCCATTAAGGTTACCGAACAGGGGTTGAAATAACCGGTTAAATAACCAGCCTTTCAGCAGCCCGTCCCCGACCGGGATCATCACCAATGCCCGCGCCATAATGCCGGCCAGCATAAAGAACAAAATAGCATTGGCGCCAAATACCACAAAAGGCGCACTCCAGCGCCGCCAGCGTTTAATATCACACAACCAGATACACGCCGCTAAGGCGATGGCACAGTAGCCAGTGCTGAGCAGCACAAAACTCGGGGTCCACAGGCTTTTATTAATTGGCAGACTGAAATGCCATAACTCGGCCAGCCACACGGCTATGACGCCTGCCAGTAGCAGGCCGCGAATTTTATGGGCCAGGCTACGCTCGGTTTGTAACCACTGGGCCAGCAGCACGCCACTTAAACAACTGGCAATAGCGGGCAGTGTCGACCAGATCCCTTCAGGGTCAAAGGCAAAGGGCGTGGCCGTGCGGTAATAAAGGTGGTTAACACCCAGCAGTGTATGGTCAAGCCAGGCCGCGAAACTATTGCCAAATAACAGCAAACCACTAAAGGTATTGCCCTGGCTGTCCTGATACGGCAGGTACAGCATGCCCAACAGGTACACCAGACACAGCCCTGTTAGCCAGGCTATCCGGCCGCGGCTACCACAGTACAGCACTATCAGCACCGTCGCGAAATACACCAGACCAATCCGCTGTAATACACCCAGCCAGCGCAGCGTTAGCAGTTTTTGTTCAAGGTAACTGTAAGCCGGATCGGCGAAATTATAATAAAACAACGCCAGAAACAGTCCCAGGCCAAACAGCTTTGCACTGCGCACTGCCGCATGGCGTATTACCTGCCAGTTAGCCTGACTTTTTTGGCCCTGACTATGTTGACCCTGGCTGCTTTGCCGCTGCAGGCTGAATTGCAGCGATATGCCGACAATAACTATAAAAAAAGGAAAAATAAGATCAGTAAGCGTCCAGCCATGCCACTCGGCATGGCGCAGCGGGCCATAGACATGGCTCCAGCTACCGGGGTTATTAACCAGAATCATTGCGGTAATGGTTAAACCTCGCAGCGCATCCAGCGCCAGCAAACGTTGCGCTGGCAAACTTGCCAGAATGGCGTCGCAATGGCCTTTCACCGATGCCAGCATCAGCGCGTCTTAGCCGGGTTATTCGATGCAACCGGTGCTGTCTGCTCAGGCAGAACCGGTTTTATCGTCACCGGTAAGCTACCGGCAGGCGCGGCCTGGCCAAGTAACACCCGGGCCAGCGCGGTATAGGTTGCACCAGGGTCGCCGGCAGCAATGGCGCTATCTTCGCTGTTATAAGCGTAGCTGGCCAGAGAGAGATCGGCGTACTGGCCGTAAACAGCCGCATCATAGGGTGCACGCAGGCTGATAAATACATGAGGAGCCTGTAACTGCTCAACCTGGCGCAGCAGGCTCAGAAAATCCTGCTGCTGACGCTGATAGCGGGCAGCCAGCGGACCGAGGGCACTGACATCGTCCATGCCGCCAATTTCAGCCAGCGATGGCATTGGCGTAATAAAACCACTGATCACCACATCGGCCTGCGCCAACAGCAGGCCAGCGTCGCTCAAATCATCCTGTAATAAACTGAGGCTTTGTATCTGCAGTGGTTGCGGACTTTGCTGCTGCAAGGCCAGGCTCAGCGCTGCCGCTTTATTGCTGTCAGGCATGATCAGTACAATCTGCTTATCTTTCAGCAGCGGCAGCGAGGTGTTTTTGGCATCATCAGCAGTTGGGATCCGGGTAATGGCCGCCTGAGCCAGCGCCAGCTCAACCTGACGATGTGCCGGACTGCCCAGCAGTTTTTCTGCTGCTGCCAGCTGCGTAGCAGCGTTGCCTTCTGGTAACAGCGGATACTGTTGCTTCAGGCTAATGATTCGCTGATAAGACGCCCGCAATTCGGTGCTGTCCAACTGATCATTAGCTACTGCTTGCTCGAGGGCGTTTAACAGTGCCGCTAAATCTGCCAGCTCGGCCGGGCTTTGCAATTTTACCGGCATCAGCGCAATATCAGCACCGGCAGCAAAAGTGGCAATTACCGCGTCGTGCGGGCTGAAAAAATGACTGATACCGGCCATATCCAGCGCATCGGTGACTATCAGACCATTGTAGCCCAGTTGCTGGCGCAGTAAATCATGCAGGATCGCCCGCGACAAAGTAGCCGGCTTGATCATTTGCTGGCCGTCTTTGGCGGTAAAAGTGCTGCTGTCCAGCGCCGGATACTGAATGTGCGCGGTCATTATCATGCCGGGCTGTTGCTTATTAATAATTTCAGCAAACGGCAATAAATCGATCTGATCAATCTGCTGCCGGCTATGCTCTACCCGCGGTAACCCCAGATGACTGTCGACGTGGGTATCACCATGGCCCGGAAAGTGTTTCAGCGCGGCAATCACGCCACGCTGTTGCATGGCGGCTGTCATGGCCCCCCCCAACTCTGCCACCACCAGTGGGTTTTCAGCAAAGGCCCGGACATTGATTACCGGGTTATCCGGATTAACATTAACATCTACCGTCGGCGCAAAATTCACATTGATCCCCAGCGCCAGCAGCTCGTCGGCCAGAATGGTTCCAGCCTGTTCGGCAAAATAGTTGCCATGTTGCGGGTAAGTGGCACCAATTGCCATATTGCCACTAAACGACGTAGCCAGCTGCCGGGGTAAACGGGCGACCCGGCCGCCTTCCTGATCAATACTGATAAATAGTGGCTGTTTTAAATCAGAACGGGTGGCGGCCTGCTGCAATTGCCGGTTTAGCGTAATAATCTGCTGACTGTCCTGCAAATTTTCCGCAAATAAAATTACCCCGCCAATATCATACTGACTGATCAGCTGCGCCAGCTCAGGTGGCAGACTGGTCAGGGGTGTGCGGCACTTACCCGCTGGCGTCGCATCCTGACAGTAATAGCGCAGATCGAGCATCAGCTTCTGGCCGAGCATCTGCCGGATACTGGGTTCTGAGCGGGGTTCTGAACGGGGTTCCGGGCCAGTGGCTTCCGGGTGAGTGCGCTCTGTGCCTGGCTGCGGCTGATTACTCATTGCCGGCCCGCTTGACAAAAAAACCGATAACATAAAACACCCCGATAACAGCCTATACCAACAATTTTTCTGATCCAACACACTGTCTACTCCGCTTATGTTAAGGTAACGCTTGTTAACGTATCGATTGCTAAAGTATCGTTTGATAAATAGATACTTGCAGTAAAACAAAAAAAACGCACGCCCGCCAGTAGCGGCGCTCTGCTAAAGAAAAATTAACGGTAAAACCTCGCTTCGGGAACGCTGCCATGCAACTGACGTTTTTAGACTGGACGGTATTTTTTGGTTATTTCCTGCTGCTGGCAACACTGGCTGTCTGGGTAAACCGGCGCCAGGCCAACAACAGCAGCGATTATTTTCTCGGTGGTAACTCCATGCCGCCCTTTCTGGTGGCGATATCAGTCCTGGCGACCTCACAATCTGCAGCCACCTTCCTCGGCGGCCCTGACATGGGCTTTCGCGGCAATTTAACCTATCTGGCCACCAATATTGGCGCTATTATTGCCACTTTACTGGTAATAAAATGGCTGCTACCCCGTTATTACCAGCTGAAAGTCACCACAGTGTACGAACTGCTGGAGAGCCGCTTTAATGCGACAGCCAAAAACCACGCCGGTAAAATGTATTTATTTGGCCGGGTTTTTGCCAGTGGTGCCCGTTTATATATGGCTGCGCTGGCCGTTGCCATGCTGTTGTTTAACAATATTGAAGCCAGCAGTGTGGTAAGCGCTATCGCCCTGCTGGCCATTATTGGGCTGGCCTGTACCATGGCCGGCGGCATTCGCTCGGTTATTTATACCGACGCCATGCAATGTGCAGTTTACGTCACTGCCGCGTTGGTGGTGCTGGGCTATTTGTACAGCAGCCTGCAGCTGGACCTGGCCAGTTTGTATGGCGTATTAAGTGAACCCCTGGCCGACGGCACCTCTAAATTACTGCTGTTTGATTTCAGAGCCGACTTCAGCAGCAGTGGCGTGTTTACTATCTGGTCGGCACTGACTGGCTTCGTGCTGCTGAACATTGCGGCGTTCGGCCTTGATCAGGACATGACCCAACGGGTATTAACCTGTAAAACTGCCGCCGGCGGCGCTAAAGCACTGTTATCGTCAGCATTGCTGGTTATCCCGGTGATGTTGGTGTTTATCGTCATTGGCCTGTTGCTGTATATCTATTACCAGCGGCCCGACGTATTCAGTAATGACGCCAGCTACAGTGGCAGCTTTGGCGGTGAACAAATTACCGTCTTTATGTATTATGTGCTAAATGAAATGCCATCCGGACTGCGTGGTCTGGTGGTGGTGGGTGTGATTGCCGCTGCCTTATCAACCATTACTTCCGGTTTAAACTCGATGGCGTCGGTGCTGGTTGCTGATATGTATCAACCCTGGCGCCAGCGCCGCAACGCGGCGACCAGTGACCGGCATTATGTCAGAGCAGGCCAGTGGGCCATGTTACTAACCGCTGTAACGTTATCAGCGATGGCCGTGCTGTGTTTTTACTGGCAGCAGTATTCTGATATGCCGCTGCTGGCGTTTGCCCTGAGTGTAATGGTGTTTTCGTACAGTGGTTTGCTGGGCGTGTTTTTTACTGCGCTATTCAGCAAAAGAGGCAACAGCACCAGCGTGACAGCGGCACTGCTGGCCGGTTTTACTGTCACCCTGTTAATGCAGCCGTACCTGTTGCAATTTATCAGCCCAACCCTGGCAAGCTGGGATCTGGGCTTTACCTGGCAATTATGTCTGGGCACCCTGGTTGCCGGCATAGTTTGCCTGGCAGGAAAGCCGCGGCCCCCTGCACCCATAACAGCACCCTTGCCGGCAGCCATAGCGGCAACAAGCACTGCGGAGAATTAAATGTATTTACTGGCTGTTGATGGCGGAGGCAGTAAAACCGTGGCCAGACTACAACATGTGGTTAGTGGCAGGCAATGGCAGGCAGCAGGTGGTCCAGCCCAGCTGTCTAATAATCTGGATCTGGCCATCAGCAATGTGCGCCAACTCAGTTTACAACTATGCCAGCAAGCCGATATTGGCCTTAATGAAGTAATGGCTTGTATTGGTCTGGCTGGCGCCGGTAACCCGCAGTTGTACAGCGCTTTTTGTCAGCAACTGCAGCTTAATTTTGCCGCCTGGCAGCTTACCACCGATGCCCGGACCTCACTATACGGCGCTAATAATGGCCAGCCAGTGGTCATGGTGGCGTTAGGAACCGGCTCGGTTGCTATGCGTTTGTCTGCTGATGGCAGCGAGCAGCAAGTGGGTGGCTGGGGCTTTAATATTGGTGATGAAGGCGGCGGTGCCTGGCTGGGTAAACTGGCGGTGCGCCAGTTACTATGGCAACTGGACAGCGACGATGGCCTGACCAGCCCACTGACTCAGGCGCTGGCCCGGCATTGCGGCGACAATATCAGTACGGTGCTGCCGTGGTTAAAGCAGGCCAGTGCTACTGACTTTGCGGCACTGGCACCACTGGTATTCAGCCATAGCAGTTGCCCTCTGGCGCAGCAGCTGCTGCGTCAGCAAGCGGCAGCCATTGCAGAACTTATTCACTGTTGCCGCGGTCAGCGTGACTTACCAGTGGTATTGCTTGGCGGCCTGGCAGCCAACAGCCAGTCAAAGCTTAGCGACGATATCTGTAAGTTGTTGCAAGCTGCCCGGGGAGATGCCCTGGACGGTGGCCTGATCCTGGCTGCAAAGCAGCTGGCACAAATTAACGATGCGTAAACTATAACCCTGAATTTATTGAGTGAGTGTCTGATGAGTCAAACAGAATTGCTGCAACAGTTGGCCACGATGAGCACCGAGGCACGTAATCCTGCCTCTGCCAACCTGGATAAACTGAATAGTCTGGCGATTGTCAGTCTGATTAATCAGGCCGATCATGCTGTTGCCCCGGCGCTAATCCCATGTTTACCTCAGGTAGCCAAAGCCGTCGATGCGATTGTCGAGGCATTTGCCCGCGGCGGCCGCCTGATTTACCTGGGTGCAGGCACCAGTGGCCGGCTGGGTATTTTAGATGCCGCCGAATGCCCACCCACCTTCAGTGTGCCGGCCAATCAGGTGGTTGCGCTGATTGCCGGCGGCACGACAGCTATTCAGCAGGCAGTAGAAGGTGCTGAAGACAGCCCGGAGCTTGCAGTGGCAGAACTGACCGCCATTAACTTCAGTCAGAACGATGTGCTGGTCGGTATTGCCGCCAGTGGCCGCACACCTTATGTTCTGGGTGCGCTGGCCTATGGCCGCAAGCTGGGCGTGACCACCGTCGCCATTAGTTGTAATGCCAGCGGGCCAATCCTGGCCGCCGCTGATATTGCTATTTGCGCCGAAGTCGGCCCGGAAGTGCTGACCGGCTCAACCCGGATGAAAGCCGGCACCGCCCAGAAAATGTTATTAAATATGCTAAGCACCGCGGCCATGGTGCGCAGTGGCAAGGTTTATCAGAACCTGATGGTCGACTTACACGCCAGCAACCAGAAACTGGAAGCACGGGCGGTCCGGATTGTCATGCAGGCAACCGACTGCGACAGCGTTACCGCCAATGCAGCATTACAGCAGGCGGGCATGAGCGCGAAGCTGGCCATTTTACTGGTGCTGACCGGCCAGGATCTGGCAAGCTGCCAGCAAGCACTGGCTACCAGCAAAGGTTTTGTCAGTAAAGCGCTGGAGGCTGAATAATGCGGATAGTGCTGAGTTTAATGGCTGTGCTATTGCTGACCGGGCTGATCGGTTGCAATGAACCTCCGCCACCACAGCAGGCAGCCACCCCAGAGCACATTACCCCGGGGGCAGCGCAATTGGACGAATATCTGCCGCTGTTGCAAGGCAAAAGGGTTGGTTTACTGGTGAATCAAACCTCGCAGGTGGCCGGACAACATCTGGTTGATCTGCTGTTGGCAAACCAGGTCAATATTGTCAGTATTTTTGCCCCTGAGCATGGTTTCCGGGGCGATCATGATGCCGGCGCCAAAGTCAGCTCCGGAGTCGACAGTAAAACCGGTTTGCCGTTGTTGTCGCTTTACGGCGCTAATAAGGCGCCCAGTGCTGAGCAAATGCAGGCATTAGATATTGTTATTTTTGATATTCAGGATGTCGGCGTTCGTTACTATACTTATATCAGCTCGATGCATTATATGATGCAGGCTGCTGCCACTCATAATGTGGCGATGCTGGTGCTGGACCGGCCCAATCCGAATGGTCGTTATCTGGATGGCCCGGTACTGGATTTAGCGTTTCAGTCATTCGTTGGCATGCACCCTATCCCGCTGCTGCATGGCATGACTGTCGGTGAGCTGGCACTGATGATCAAAGGCGAGCGCTGGATAGACCAGGCAGCACAACTGGATCTCACCGTTATACCAGTAGCAAATTACCAGCGCGATATGCCCTATAGCCTGCCAGTACCACCCAGCCCGAATTTACCCAATGACCAGGCCATTGCGCTGTACCCGTCGCTGGGCTTTTTTGAAGCGACGCCGTTAAGCGTTGGCCGCGGCACGCCCTATCCTTTTCAGGTACTGGGTTATGATAAATTCAGTGTAGGTGATTTCACATTTACCCCGGTAGCAACGCCGGGCGCAGCCCTTAATCCGCCTTTAAAAGATATCCCGAGCCAGGGCCAGGACTTACGCCAGATAAATGCCGGAGGTTTAGATTTAAGCTACTTAATAACCTGGCAGCAGCTGTTTAGCGAACATAACACGACGTTTTTTAATGCCCCGGCATTTATGGACAAACTGGCTGGCACGTCAACCTTGCGCCAGCAAATTGAGCAAGGTTTAACCGAGCAGCAAATCCGGGCCAGCTGGCAGAGCGAACTACAGACTTTTGCCGGACAGCGCCAGCCGTACCTGTTATACCGATAAAAAACACCTTACCGGTATGCGGTTGACCCATTACTCGTCAGCATTTTCCGGCAACCGGGTAAACCGGGCTAACGGTGCCATTCTGGCCCGGTTCAGGCTCAGTTCGTCACCGGCAATGCTGATGTTATCGACTTTACTTAACACATCCAGCAACTGCGGCTCTATCGTCTCCTGCAAGCAGGCCATGCGTGTAGTGGCCAGCGGCGTAAAGCTCAGCTTCGGCCCCTGCAACTGATAACCACCGGTCAAGCGGTTACACCCGGTATAACCACTGACCCGGCCAGCATTATCAAATTGCAAAAACACCTTGTTGTCTGCATCAACCGCTTTTTGCAGCAGTTCTGTCAGTTGCCACTTACCGGCAATATTTAAACCGTTGTCGGCACTCTGCGCTGCAGTGTCCTGTTGTTTATCAAGCCAGTATTGTGCTGCCAGCTCACCACTAATCCGCTCGCCCTGCGGGTTAAGCATTAGCAAGCGGTTTTCGCCTACCAGAAACTGACTGCCTGCGGCATCATCCAGTTGGATTTGCCGGCCATCGCTGCTCCAGCGAAATTCGCCCTCTGTCTGCTCTGGCTCATCGGCCCGCTCCTGATAGTAGCGCGTCAGCTGGTAACCTTGGTTGGCATCCAGTTGCAGGGTCATTTTAATCCCGGGGCAATCGGCACAAGGAATTACGCCCTGATAGCTGCCGGGCCAGTCCAGCGCATTCTGGCTGGTATCAGCCGGGGTGGGTGACTGCTGTTGCACCGGCTCATTTGTCGGGCTGGTTGCTTCGGGCTGGCACCCTGTCAGCATTCCTAAACTTAATACTGAACAAAACACTGTGCTGCCAAACAGGCTGAATGAATAACGCATAATGGGGTCCCTGAAGTAAATTAGTATTGGCCAAAGCAGGTTAAAGTATAACGGCTATTGTCACCCTGCCAACTTTACCGGCGCTGAACTTAAGCACGAAATCCGGCGCAAATGTACTACACTGAAAACCGGCCTGAATTAAAACCTCAGTAAAAAAGGAGTTCGAATGAGTATTAATGTTTTGGCAATTTGTGGCAGCCTGCGGGCAAAATCAACCAACCGCGGGCTGGTGCGTTACGCCATGGCCAACAGCCCTGATGGCATGAAAATACATCTGGCAGATTTAATGGAGGTGCCGTTTTACAATGCAGATCTGGGTGCCAAACCGCCGGCAGTGGCAACGCTGTTGCAACAACTGGCTGAGGCAGATGCCATACTGTTCGCGTGCCCGGAGTATAACTATTCACTGGCACCCGCTCTGAAAAACGTGCTGGACTGGGCCTCACGTGAGCCCGACAATCACTTATTGAGCGGTAAACCAGTGGCTATTATGGGTTCAGCCGCCGGTATGGGTTCCAGCCGGGCCCAGTACCACTTGCGCCAGGTCTGTGTTTATCTTAATTTACACCCACTGAATCAGCCCGAGGTATTTGCCAATGCCTTTAGCGGCGCTTTTGATAATGACGGCGACTTAACCGATGAAAAAATTCAGGCCAACGTCCGCAAATTACTGGCCGCGCTGCTGGCCTGGCAGCAGCGGCTTAGTGCTGGTAAAGGTTAAAAGTGCTAATAATGGCTAAAGCAGCCATCGCGGCTTAATTACCACTAAAGGCATCAAGCAGGCTGGCATCGGCCAGCCTGATCAGCCGGCCATTGACTACGGCCAGTTGCACCGCGCTGTCTTTACTTAGCAGAAAAGTGCTGGTTGACCGCCGTTGTGGCCAGGGTTTATTCACACCCCGCGGGTTTATTGCCACCGGCAAGCCGGAACTATTGGTTAGTAAGCCCGCCTCACCACTAAAATGACTGTAGCCATCAGCCAGCAACTGCAAATACTTTTCAGCGCTTAAACTAAGCGGCCCGGTTAATGGGTACGCTTTGCCCGGGCTGTAGTTCATACCGCTGGCATCCAGAGTGTGATATCCACCATAAATACTGGCATCACCTATTTCATCCAGCACTGCCTGGCCCCGGCCATTACCCCCGGCGGTAAAGGCTAAATCTACCCGGGCCAGTACACCACTGCCATCGGCCTGGGGCAAGTTGATATTACTGATAATTAAATCTTTCATACCGCCGCTGTTATTCATCGGAATGCTGTTGTAACCGCTTAAATCGAAATCGCGGTAACGGCCAGTGCTTATCATCTCTAACCAGCTTAAATACAACTGCACATTTATCTGCCGGGCCTGCTGGCGGAACGGGTCATTATACTGGCCACCCGACTCCACCAGTACTGTGCTGATCCCCATACCGGAAAATGTATCGCCAAAGGAGCGGATAGAATATTCGTCATTATAGCGGCCAAGTTGCTCAGGCAACGCGTTATCCAGCAGCGGTTTTACTGCACTGACTAATTGCATGGCGGCATGGCGGCTGGGGTTTATCTCACGTGCTTCGTTATAAGCCGGTGCCAGTAACGAGATAGTGGCCGGTTTTTTGTTATCACCGGCGCCATGGTAGCGGTTCTGGTCATGCAAATTAAAGCCATAGTGCGGCTTAATCTTTTTTGCGGCCTGCATTAACAGCTGACCTTCAGGGGTTTGCAGCGCCAGCGCATCGCGATTAACGTCAATGCCCAGGGCATTAAAGCGACTGTTGCGCTCAGCGCCGTCCGGGTTCAGCATCGGGATCAGGTATAAGCTTATGTCATCCAACCAGGCCGGGCCACCTTCGCCGGTTGCCGCCTGCTGTTTTTGCTGCGCCTCAATGACCGCCAGCAAATCAAAAATAGCGGCGGTGGCGGTCGGTTCATCGCCATGCATTTGTGACCAGGCCAGCACTTTGCGCTCGCCATCGCCAATTTTAATTAAGTATATTGGTCGCTGCTCAACAGAGCGGCCCAGCTCGGTAACTTCCAGCCAGTCTTGTTCTTTGTAATAGGTAATAAGTGGCGCAATATCGCTATGGGTAATTTGCGCTTTAGCGAGGCCAGGCGTGGTAAATTCTGCATAATCTGCCGCGGTTGCCAGCCCTGACAGCACGGCACTCAGGGCCAACCATAATGATAATTGCTTTAACATAGACTTGTTATCCTTGCAGCTATAGCGATGTTGGCGAAATATGTTAACCATAACACAACCAGCAGCGCTCAGCATACTGGCCAAATTGAGGCTGAGCTTGCCCAGCTGAGCGGTTATCTGTATAAAAGTAACAGCTTGAGTTAAATCTTTTTAACTTACCAAGCCTCACAAGAACAATAATAAAAGGAGCCTAAGGTGGCAGACTGGTTAACCCTACTTCCGGCGGTCGTCGCCATTGCCGTGGTGCTGTGGCGCAAAGAAGTGATTCTGGCGTTGCTGTTATCGCTCTGTACCTCGGAGTTGCTGATTTTTCTGCAAAACGGCCAGAGCTTTGGCGCCGGTTTATTGCTAGACGGCAGTATTCAGACCCTGGAGCGGATTATTGCTGTTACCGGTGACGCCGACAACGCCCGTATTTTAATGTTCTCGTTGCTGGTCGGTGGCTTACTGGCTTATATGCGCTACTCCGGCGGGGTGTCGGCTACGGTGGCGATGCTGGTGAATAAAGGCATTGCCCGCAATGGCCGCCAGGCCGGCTTACTGACTTTTTTCATCAGTAGCGTGACCTTTATTGAATCTAACTTGAGCTCGTTAACCGCCGGTATCAGCTCGCGCGGCCTGTTCGATAAATTTAAAATGAGCCGGGCCCGGCTGGCCTATATTATCGACAGTACCAGTGCGCCGATTTGTATTCTTATTCTACTCAATGGCTGGGGCGCTTATATTCTGGGGCTGCTTAGCACCTACGATTTACCCCAAAGCCCGGTAGCTATTTTAATTGGTACCATACCGCTTAATTTCTACGCGTTAATTACCCTGGTGGTGGTGCTGTATACCATAATCAGTGGCAAGGTTTACGGGCCGATGCGTAAATCAGAGCAACAGCTGCATACCCTGTCGCACCACAGCGAAATTGAGACTGAGCCCAGCCACCCTGCTTATATGTTAGTACCGCTGGTTACGCTGGTAGGGGCCATGCTCGGCTTTATGTTATTAACCGGCAATGGCCAACTGGTGCAGGGTTCGGGCTCTAAATCGGTGCTCTATGCTACGGCACTGTCATGCGTAGTGGTGTACTGCATGATGCTGCTAAGCCGCCGCTTTGCCCACCAGCAACTGGTTGATATTGGCTTTAAAGGCATCAGCGAATTATTGCCGCTGGTCACCATAGTGTTGTTATCGCTGTCGCTCGGTTCCAGCTTAAAACTGCTGGGTACCGGCACCTTTATTGCCAGCATTGTGGATCAGAACCTGCCGCAGGTACTAATTCCGGCGCTGCTGTTCTTAGCTGGCGCCTTAATTTCCTTTACCACCGGCACCAGTTGGGGCACCTTTGCTATTCTTATTCCTATCGGCATGCCAATGGTCAGCCTGCTGGGATTACCACCACAACTGGTGCTGGCTGCTATTTTAAGCGGCGGCGTGTTTGGTGATCACTGCTCGCCTATTTCAGACAGTACGGCGGTAAGTTCCGTCGCCGCCGGCTGTGACTTACTGGAACACGTAAAAACCCAGCTACCTTATGCCCTGGTCTGTGGTGCCATTGCATTACTCAGTTTCGTTATTGCCGGAGTACTGATGATATGAAAACAGCCCTAATGACATTGCTTGCTTTACAAACCCTTAGCAGCCCATTGCTGGCAACGGAGCAGCCAGAGCATGCTGTCCCTGCCGACTTTACTGATGTTGCCAGCCTGGTTCCCGAGGCGCAAATTCATATGGCATACCTGGGTAGCAATAACTTTGTTGGCAGTCAAGTCGACGGTTATCAGGCTAATAAGTGCTATTTACAGGATAACGCCGCCAAGGCACTGGTGCAGGCGCAAACTGTCGCCGCAGCCAAAGGCTATACGCTGTGGATTTTTGATTGTTACCGGCCGCAGCGGGCGGTTAACCATTTTATGCGCTGGGCCAGCGATTTAACCGATACCAGCACCAAAGCGCAGTACTACCCTAACCTTGGCAAAGACAAGCTGGTTGGCGAGTATATTGCCGAAAAATCCGGCCACAGCCGCGGCAGTACCATCGACCTAACCCTGGCGGCCAAAGATGATGCAGGCAATTGGCAGCCGCTGGATATGGGCTCAGCCTTCGATATGTTTGACCCGGTGTCTAATGTTGGCAACGCCTCCATCAGTAAGGCCCAACAGGCTAACCGCCAGCTATTGGAAAGCATTATGTTGCAGGCTGGCTTTAAGGTATACAGCATGGAATGGTGGCACTTTACCCACCAGCCGCCGGTGTATACCGAGCAGTATTTTGATTTTGTTATTAAGTAAACTAAAAAATAATTACAGATAATTACATTGTATTAATAACTGATTCATTATGGCTTTGTTATACCTGTTGTGACTTTAATCGTCGTAATCGCAATTAAGGAGTCACAATGCATAAGCTACTTACAAGCGCCGTACTCGTTGGATCTTTTTTCTCAGCAGCAGCTGCTGCGCAAACGTACGATAACGGCTTTTACCTGGGTGGCCACTATGGCCAGCATAAAGTAGAACTGGAATCCGATTTTGCTAATACCGATGTCGATTTTGGCGTAGCCGGGGTTAATGCCGGTCTGCAACTTACCAGCTTTCTTGCGGTCGAGGCCCGCTACGCCATTGGCGTCGAAGATCAAGAAATTTTTGCTGACAGCGACTCAGCCCGCTACGAAATTGACCGTCATATGGCATTGATGGCTAAAGGCTCGCTGCCGCTGGGCGACCGCTTTGCGTTGTTTGCCACCGCAGGCTATGGTGAGACTAAATACAGTTTTGCCTATGATATTCCAGGGCTGACCGGCTCTGAATCCAGTACCGAAAGCGGCTTTATTTATGGTGCAGGTGCTACTTTTCACCTTACTAACCGCTTAAGTCTGGTGGCCGAATACGCTATGCTGCCCGATCTGGAAGACGAAGATGAAGGCCTGATTGAGTCTGACGTATCGTTAATGACCGTGGGCCTGAACTACCAGTTCTAAGCCCTGTTAACCCCTGATTTTGTCGCAGATGACCGGTAGTACTCCCTGCTGCCGGCCATCTTTAACAACTAAGGCCGCCTCGCTAACTTCTGATATTTCCCTGTCGCACCCAGCCTTGCAGCTGCCGATATTGCCATTAGAGCTATCGCCGTTGATCTGTTAGTATAAACTCATGTTAATTCTTAACCCTGTTAACCACTTTTAACTATGGCCAGACGTACTAAAGCCGAAGCAGAGAGCACCCGCGCTGCCATTCTTGATGCCGCCGAATTGTTGTTTTTTGAGCATGGTGTATCACGCACCACCCTTGAAAAAATAGCGACCGCGGCCGGCGTTACCCGTGGTGCGATTTACTGGCATTTTCAGAATAAAGCCGACTTATTTAACGCCATGTTGTTGCGGGTACGCTTGCCATTTCAGCATTTGCTGGCGGCAGTAGACAATAATCCCGGTGCCGACCCGTTCAGCCAGCTGCATGATTTAATGAGTAACGGTTTGCGTTTAATCGCCTCCAGCGAGCAGCATCACCGGGTACTGACTATTGTGTTTCATCGCTGTGAATACATTGACGAGCTGAATCCGGCTGTAAACCAGCAGGATAAACTGGATGACGAAGCGGTTGCGGTAATGCAGCGCGCCTTTGAACGGGCGGAACAGGCCGGTATGCTGCGCCCGGGCGTAAGCCCGCGCCTGGCGGCGGTAGCGCTGCATATGTATGTTGGCGGAATTATCAGTCACTTTTTATTAAAACCGCAGCAATGCGATTTAATGCAGCATGCCCCGGCGTTAATAGACGCTATGCTGCTGGGCCTGAAAAAAGCCTGAGCCCCAACACCAGCCATAAAAAAGCCAGCTAACCGCAATTGCAAAACGGATTAGCTGGCAAAGGTACTAACTTTTATTATTAACTTAAACAGCAGGCTGCTTTTTGCTGAACAGCTTCATTACCACCAGATAAAATACCGGCACTAAAAACACCGCCAGCACCGTAGCAGAGATCATCCCCCCCAGCACACCGGTGCCAATGGCATTGCGGCTGGCCGAGCCGGCGCCAGAGCTGATCACCAGCGGCAGCACCCCCAGCGAAAAGGCCATTGATGTCATAATAATGGGTCGTAAGCGCAGCCGCACCGCTTCCAGAATCGCTGCGGTCAGCTCCTTGCCCTGGTTCTGCAGCTCGCGGGCAAACTCGACAATTAAAATGGCATTTTTTGAGGCCAGGCCCATGGTAGTTAACAGCCCCACCTGAAAATACACATCGTTACCCATGCCGCGCAGGTAAGCGGCCGTTAACGCACCGATGATCCCCAGCGGTACCACTAAGATCACCGCGAACGGCACGCTCCAGCTTTCATACAAAGCGGCGAGGCATAAAAACACCACCAGAATAGATAACGCATACAATGCCGGTGCCTGTGAGCCTGACAGTTTTTCCTGATAAGAAGTGGCGGTCCATTCAAAGCCAATGCCCGGCGGTAACTGACTAATTAGCTGCTCCATGGTCGCCATGGCATCGCCCGAGCTGGTGCCTGGTGCCGGCTCACCCTGAATTTCCATTGCTGACACGCCGTTGTAACGCTCCAGTCGCTGCGGGCCATATACCCATTCGCTGCTGGCAAAAGAGCTGAAACTGACCATCTCGCCACTGCTGTTACGCACATGCCAGCGCTGGATATCTTCCGGGGTCATCCGAAACTCCGGCTCTGCCTGCACAAACACTTTTTTCACCCGACCGCGGTCAGTAAAATCGTTCACATAGGTAGAGCCCCAGCCAATTGCCAGGGTCTGGTTAATATCACTTAGCGACACACCTAACGCCCGGGCTTTTAACTGGTCTACCTCTATTTGCAGTTGCGGTGCATCCTCCATGCCGTTAGGCCGTACCCCAACCAGATTTTGTTGCTGCGCGGCCATCCCCAGTAACTGGTTGCGGGCGTTCAGTAAGGCATCATGGCCAACCCCACCGCGGTCCTGCAAAAATAACGAGAACCCCGTGGCCCGGCCAAGCTCGGCAATCGGCGGCAGGTTAAAGGCGAAAATCTGTGCTTCTTTTACGGTGCCGAAAAAGCCCCAGGCCCGGCCGATCACGGCCTGCACACTGTCTGCCTCACCGCGCTTATCCCAGTCGGCCAGCCGCACAAACGCCAGGCCCATATTCTGGCCGCGGCCGGCAAAGCTGAAACCTGACACGGTAAACACCGACTCCACCGCTTGTTCGCTGGCATAGTGCGCTGCCACTTGATCCATTACCGCCTCGGTGCGCTGTTGGCTGGCACCGGTTGGTAACTGGATCATGGTTAAAAATACCCCCTGATCTTCTTCCGGCAAAAACGAGGTAGGCAGGCGCATAAACATCAGGGCCATTACCGCCACTATTACGCCATAAATCAACATTGAGCGTTTGGGCCGCGCCAGCATGCCGGCTACGCCGCGCTGATAACTCTGGTTACTGCGATCAAAACCCCGGTTAAACCAGCCGAAAAAGCCGCGTTTCGCCTGATGATCGCCTTTAATGGGTTTGAGCATAGTGGCGCACAGCGCCGGGGTGAAAATTAACGCTACCAGCACCGACAATGCCATTGCCGTGACAATAGTTATCGAGAATTGTTGGTAAATCGCGCCGGTAGCCCCACCAAAAAAGGCCATGGGTACAAACACCGCTGACAGCACCAGGCCAATACCGACCAGTGCTCCGGTGATCTGGCCCATCGATTTACGGGTGGCTTCTACCGGGCCCAAGCCCTCTTCGCTCATCACCCGCTCGACGTTTTCCACTACTACAATGGCATCATCGACCAGCAAACCAATCGCCAGCACCATGCCAAACATGGTCAGGGTGTTAATGGTAAAACCAAAGGCGGCCATAATACCAAAGGTGCCCAGCAGCACCACCGGCACCGCCAGAGTGGGAATTAACGTGGCGCGAAAGTTCTGTAAAAACAGATACATCACCAGAAATACCAGAATTATCGCTTCAATCAGGGTTTGCACCACCGAGCTGATGGATACTTCAACAAAGGGGGTGGTGTCGTAAGGAATAACCGCGCTTAAACCCTGCGGAAAATACGGTTCCAGCTCGGCCAGTTTGGCTTTTACTGCTGCCGCCGTATCCAGCGCATTGGCACCGGTGGCCAGTTCTATCGCCAAACCGGTAGCCATTTTGCCGTTGTAACGGGCTATTACTGAGTAGTCTTCACCACCCAGCTCCACCCGTGCCACGTCACTTAGTTTAACCACAGCACCGTCGGCGTTTACCTTCAGTAAAATCTGGCCGAACTCTTCGGCCGAAGTCAGCCGGGTCTGAGCCAGAATGGCCGCATTATATTGCTGGCCCTCCAGCGCAGGCGCGCCGCCAAGTTGCCCGGCGGTTACCTGATTATTCTGCACCCTTATTGCCGCAGTAACATCAGCCGGGGTTAGCTGGTACTGATTCAGCTTGTCGGCATCCAGCCAGACCCGCATTGCATACTGGCTGCCAAATACCTGAACATTGCCCACACCGTTGGTGCGGCTTAGCGGGTCTTTAACGTTCGCCACCACAAAATCAGCAATGTCGTCGCGCGCAAGGCTGCCATCTTCCGAGATAAAGCCGACCACCATCAGGAAGCCGCCATTCGATTTCGCTACCCGCACGCCATTTTGCTGCACTTCCTGCGGTAACAGTGGCAACGCCTGCTGCAGTTTATTCTGTACCTGCACCTGGGCGATATCGGCATCGGTGCCGGTTTCAAAGGTCAGGGTCAGGCTGACATTGCCGGACGAGTCAGAATTGCCTGACATATACATCAGGTTGTCCAGGCCGTTCATCGCCTGCTCAATCACCTGAGTTACCGCATATTCTGCTGTTTGCGCCGACGCACCGCGATAAGAGGCACTGATACTGATTGCCGGTGGCGCTATGCGTGGGTATTGCTCTATCGGCAGCTGTTTAATGGCCAGTAAGCCGGCCAGCATAATAACAATAGCGATAACCCAGGCAAAAATGGGCCGGCTGATGAAAAAATTCGCCATTGCTTATTCCCCGTCCACAGCACTAACCACGGTGACCGTGGCGCCCGGCCGCACTTTTTGTAAGCCGGCGACAATTACCTGCTCGCCGCTGCTAAGGCCGTCAGTTACCAGCCAGTTCTGGCCAAAACTTTTACCCAGGGTTATTGGCCGCAGTTCTACCTGGTTATCTTTATTCACCAGCATTACCGTGGCATCGCCTTTGGGGGTACGGCTCACCGCCTTTTGCGGCACTAATAGCGCCTGATTATTAGTGCCATGATGCAGGCGGGCCCGCACAAACATGCCAGGTAACAAGTCGCCGTTGTTATTCGGGAATACCGCCCGCAATGTCACCATGCCGGTACCCGGGTCCACATTCACTTCCGAGAACTGCAAACTGCCCGCTTCGGCATAACTGCTGCCATCATCCAGCAGTAATTCAACCTGAACATTGTCAGCCCGCTTATCGGCGCGAAGCTGTCGTTTCAGCTTTAACAGTTTGTTACTCGACTGAGTTAAATCGACATAGATAGGGTCAAGCTGGCGAATTGTTGCCAGTCCCTGAGCCTGATTCGCCGTTAACAAGGCGCCTTCAGTTACTAAAGAACGCCCAATCTGGCCGGCTATCGGCGCTTTAATGTCGGTATAATCTAAATTAATTTGTGCTGTTAACAGCGCAGCTTCGGCACTGGCGACGGCCGCATCGGCCTGCATCAGTACCGCTTCGGCATCATCGGCATCCTGCTGACTAATAACGTTGTTGCCGAGCAAGCCTTCAATTCGTTCGGCTTTTAAGCGGGCGTTGTGCTGCACCGCTTTGGCGCTGCTGAGCGCGGCTTGCGCACTGCTTAACGCGGCCTGGTAAGACCCCGGGTCAATTTTATACAACAGCTGGCCGGCACTAACCAACTGGCCCTCAGTAAACAACCGTTGCTGCAAAATACCGCTAACCTGCGGCCGGATTTCAGCGTGCCGGAAATCGGTGGTACGGCCCGGCAGTTCAGTGGTCAGCTCCACCGTGCTGGTGCTAAGGGTCACCACTGCCACTTCAGGCGCAGGCTGGCCTTGTCCCGCAGCTGCCGCGGGGGGCTCACTACAACCAGCCAGCAGCAAAACGCTGGCAGCAGCCAGCATCGACAGTTGTTTAGCCCACGGCTTGAAAACTTGCATAGTGTGTCCTGTATTACCACATGAAGGTTGACCCGGCAGCAATAGCGTGCGATTACTCCGGCCAGAATAGCCACGCAATATACATACACGTCTGTATGTTATCAAGTAAAAATAACCGCATTGCGCTAAATGGCTGGCATTTAGCGGTGAGTTTAGCTGAAGGCAGGATGTTTAAGACACAAAGTTTCAGAGAATCAACTGACGCTGCTCTGGCAAGCCCATACTCAGTATAAAGGGACTATCGTTCTGCTGAGCGCGGCTAAAGTCCTGCTTGCTACTCAGCCCCTGCCAGTTAATGGCAATCAGGCTCTGGGCAACGGCACCGCCCAGGCTACTGCCCGGGCCCAGCAAAATAATGTGCTCCGGGGCAAACTCTTTTACCGCAACCTGAATGGCCCGGCTGAAATTAAAGGTATCGCAAACCTGCTGGCCTAAGGTGTAGGCTTTTAATGCGCTGGGCTGCGCCAGCTGGCTGGGCCAGATCACGCCACGACCATCAATTAATGGCAGCTGCGGCGTGGCAAAGAGTGGCTCGGCAAAACGGGCCAGCGCCTGATCGGCCGCTGGCTGCATTAACGGGCTGTGAAAGGCTGCATGGCCCGGTAATAATAACGGAAAGCGCTCATCACAGGGCGGCAGCGCCTGCATTGCCTGCTGCACCGCACTCTGGGTACCAGCCAGCACCGCATAACCGCCATAGGCTATCGACATAAACAGCGCACCCTGATGCAGGTAAAGCTGTTCAGCCAGCCGGGCCTGTTTATCAATATCCAGCTGCCAGTCGCTGTTTAGCAATGGGTAAATAAACTGGGCGCCCGCCGCCCCGGCGGTAAGCTGCGCCATACTGGTCACCAGCTGCATACTGTCGCGGCCCTGCCAGACGCCGGCACAACCCAGCGCCGTGTACCAGCCCATCGAGTTACCGGTAACCGCCACGATGTCGAACTTGTCGCGGTTAATCTGGCTGAAATCGGCCAGGCCGGCACTGAAAATTAACGCCGCGGCGTTCTCCGCTTTAATATGGCGGCCATTGCTGAAACTGGCCGCGCTATCCAGCTCAGTTACCGTTGGCAGCTCCAGCTCGGTGCGCAGCGCATCAAATTCGTACAGTTGCTGACGGAACGGGCTGGCCGCTGGCAGGTGCTGCTGAATATAGCCCAGCTCAGGCCGGTTATAACTGCCGCGGCCCGGACATACTACCAACGCGGTTTTTTTCTGGCTCATAGGCTGTTATCACTCATGCTGCGGGCGCTTTAGTTAGCAGTTGTTGTACTTTTTCAATAATCTGCTGCTTCGACGGCAACACTGCATAGGCCGCCGCACCCAGTGGAATAAAACTGTCTTCTGCAGTGATCCGGCTCAGCTGATACCAGCCAGGCCGTGCCTCATGCAAGGCGGTAAACAGCTCTTCGCTAAGCGAACCCCGCCGCCGGCACTCATCAACAATCAATACCTGGCGGCAATCTGCCAGCGCCGCAACAATGGCATCAATATGCAGCGGTACCAGAGTGCGTAAATCCAGCAGTCGCAGGCGGTAACCTGCTTGCGCCAGCTCCACCGCGGCCTGGCGGCTTAAGTAATAACCATTGCCATAGCTGATAATGGTCAGATCTGCTGTCGCTGCCGGGCCCTGATCAGGGGCTTGGCCCGAGACTTGGTCAGCCGGGGCTTGATCAAACACCGCCGGCTCGCCTAAGGCCGGTAACGGCACATCAGGCAGCGGATAATCGTAAAGCCAGCCGCCATCACCGGGCGCCAGTAAATCGCGGGTCATATATAAGGCAATCGGTTCTAAAAAGATCACCAGCCGTTTTTGCTCATACGCCAGTTGCACTGCCTGGCGTAACAGCAACGCCGCATCGGCACCGTTAGACGGACACAGCACAATAATGCCCGGAATATCCCGGAACACCGCAAACGAATTATCATTATGAAAATGGCCGCCAAAACCGCGCTGATAGGCCAGGCCGGCAATCCTTATCACCATGCCATTATGATACTGGCCATTGGAGAAAAACGGCAGGGTGGCCGCCTCGCCGCGGATCTGGTCTTCTGCATTATGCACATAAGCCAGAAACTGAATTTCCGCAATCGGTAACAAGCCCTGTTGCGCCAGACCAATCGCCATACCCAGAATACTTTGCTCATCCAGTAGGGTATTAATCACCCGGTTACCGCCAAATGCCTGAATTAAATGCTGCGATACGCCGTAAACGCCGCCTTTTTTGGCGACATCTTCACCAAACAGCACAGTATTACTGTATTGGGCGAATAAGTCGTGCAGGGTCCAGTTCAACAGTTTGGCCAAATGCTGTGGCTTACCGAGGTTATGCTTATCAAACTCAAATAACGCACTGCGAATAGCAGTAGGCGGTAACGGCGGTGCCGGTAACGCTGGCCGCACTGGCGCTATCGCGGCCATTACCTCTGCTGCCGTTTGTAATTTTGGCCGGCTGCTGGCAACAGCTGCCACCCGGCTGATCTGGCTGGCCAGTTCAGAAACCGCATTGAATAACTGCGGCCGGCTTAAAATGCCGCGCGCCAGCATACTGGCGGTGCTGGCCAGGATTGGGTCGAGCTCCAGCTCAGCGTTAATCAGGTTCTTATGGCGATAGGCGGTTTCAGTATCGGCGCCGGCATGGCCAAATAAGCGCACGGTGGATAAATGTAACAGCGCCGGCTGGCGTTTAGTGCGAACATAATGCGCCGCTTTGCGGGCCACCGCAAAGGTTTGGGCTAAATCGCGGCCATCGGCAGCAAAATAGCGCAGTTCAGGCCGGTCGGCCAGGCTTTGCTCTATCCAGCCCTGCGGCGTCGGGGTGGAAATACCGAGGCCATTATCCTCACAGACAAACAGCATCGGTACCGGTACATGCTGATACGCCGCCCAGCAGGCGGCATTAATTGCGCCCTGGGCGGTGGAATGGTTAGCCGAAGCATCGCCAAAGCTGCACATTACTATAGCATCATGTGGCCAGTTGCCGCTCTGGCCCAGCCGCTTGCTTAAATCAATGGCAAAAGCAGTGCCAACTGCTTTGGGGATTTGCGAGGCAATAGTGCTGGTTTGCGGCGGCACATTTAGTGCCAGGCTGCCCAGCACCTTGTGGCGGCCGCCAGAGATAGGGTCGTCACTGGAGGCACAGAACGACAGCAGCATATCGTACAGGGGTGTACTGCCCGGCAACTGTTTACTGCGCTCAATAAAAAAGGCACCACTGCGATAGTGTAAAAACGCCGGATCGGTTACCCGCAGTGCCGCCGCCACCGCGGCATTACCCTCATGGCCGGCGCTGCCAATGGTGTAAAAACTCTGACCTTTGGCCTGCAACAAACGCGACTGTAAATCCAGCAAGCGGCTGCTTAGCTGGCTGTGCCAGAGCCGGTATAGTTCGCTGTCACTCAGGCCCTGCTGCAAACTGCTGGCCGGTGCTAAGCTGTTGCTGTCTATCTGCTGCAGAAACTGCTGCAGCCACGGATGCATCGGTTCGGCCACGGCTAGCTGAATGCCTGCAGGCCGGTCTGGGCCCGGCCTAAAATTAACGCATGCACATCATGGGTGCCTTCGTAGGTGTTCACCGCCTCTAAATTCATCAGATGGCGAATAACATGGTATTCGTCGGCAATGCCATTACCGCCGTGCATATCGCGGGCCTGGCGGGCAATATCCAGCGCCTTACCACAGGAATTGCGCTTAATCAGCGAAATGGTTTCCGGCGCCAACTGGCCGGCATCCATTAAGCGCCCGGCCTGCAAACAGCCCAGTAAGCCAATGCTGATTTCGGTTTGCATATCGGCCAGTTTTCTCTGCACCAACTGGGTTTGCGCTAACGGCCGGCCGAACTGAATACGGTCCAGGGTATACTGGCGCGCCGCATGCCAGCAGAATTCTGCGGCGCCTAATGCGCCCCAGGCAATGCCATAACGCGCTTTATTCAGGCAGCCAAAGGGGCCCTTTAAGCCACGGACTTCCGGGAAAATCGCCTCTTCCGGTACTTCGACGTTATCCATCACGATTTCCCCGGTAATCGATGCCCTGAGCGAGAATTTGCCGTCAATTTTGGGCGCGCTTAAACCTTTCATGCCTTTTTCCAGCACAAAACCGCGAATTTCGCCGTCTAACTTGGCCCACACCACAAATACATCAGCAATCGGCGAATTGGTGATCCACATCTTGCTGCCATTAAGCAGATAACCATTGGCGGTTTTCTTCGCTACGGTGCGCATACTGGCAGGATCAGAACCGGCATCAGGCTCGGTTAAACCAAAACAGCCCACCCATTCGCCGGTGGCCAGTTTGGGCAGGTATTTCTGACGCTGCGCTTCAGTGCCGTATTCATGGATAGGATGCATCACTAACGATGACTGGACACTCATCGCACTGCGATAACCGCTGTCGACCCGCTCAACTTCGCGCGCCACCAGGCCATAGCAAACATAATTGACGGCTGAGCAGCCGTATTTTTCCGGCAAGGTAGCGCCCAGCAGGCCCAGCTCGCCCAGCTCAGTCATGATTTCACGGTGAAAATGCTCATTGCGGTTGGCCAGCAGCACCCGCGGTTGCAGTTTGTCCTGACAATACTGGTGCGCGGTATCGCGGATCATCCGCTCTTCTTCGCTTAACATTGCTGATAATTGAAACGGGTCTTGCCAATCAAATACCGGGCGGGCCATATCGCTACCTCATGCTGATGTTCGATAAAAATATCGATAAAAATGTCGATAAATATGCTTTAGTGTTAAATCAAAGCCTGTTGCTCACTCTACTGCGGCCTGATATAAAGTTAAAATATATTAATTCTGTATCTGGTATAGTTTATTCCTATGGATATTCGCCAACTCAGCTACTTCACTGCCGTGTATGAACAGGGCAGTATCAGCGCCGCCGCCCGCCAGTGCTGTGTGGCGCAGCCGTCGTTGTCTGCCGCGTTAAGGCAGTTAGAGCTGGAGCTGGGCGTGAAGTTATTTGTCCGTTTACCCAAAGGGGTAACCCCAACGGAGGATGGCGATAAGCTATATAATCATGCCGGTAAATTGCTTGGCCAGTTGCAGTCGCTAAAAGCGTCGTTCCGCACGCCGGTTAACCGGGTACAATTCAGGCTCGGCTTAATTAAAGCGCTGGGGGTAGAGCGGATGAGCGCCCTGCTGCGCGAATTCAGCCAACAGGTCGACGGCCTGGAGTTGCATTTAGTCGAGCCAGACCAGCCTTGTGATGCACGGATAATTACCCCGCAACAACTGAAAACCGGCGAAGTACTGCAACCTCTGTGGCATGACCGCTACTTACTGGCGCTACCGCCGGCCTGGCCGCTTAGCCTGCAGGCGCAGATTGCCCTGGCAGACTTTGCCGACCTGCCGCTCATTAAGCGGATGCCCTGCGATGCCTGGGCCGCCTTTTATCCCGAACTGCTGCGCCGGGAAATCCGACCCGACATCCGCGCCGACATCCAAACCATCGAGTACGCCCTTGGTCTGGTATCAGCCGGTGTCGGCTGCGCCCTGGTACCTGATCTGGACAGCCTGCGCCAGCGCAGCGATGTCAGTTTACGGCCTATCCATGGCCTGCAACTGGAACGCACCCTGGTACTGGCGCATGGCCGCAACCAGGACAGTAGCGCGTTACAGGTATTACGCCAACTGTGCCAGCAAGCCGCCGCCAAAAACTAAAAAAAATTGTGGTCAGATAACAATTTAAAATATTAAATTGGGGTCAGATAACAATTAATCTGCCTGTTCAGACCCCTTTGGCCGCCCTGGCCGCTCCCTATGCTGACGCCGCCCTGTCAAGGCTGCCACTTCATGCTTAAATCGCGCATTTCCAAGCGCCATGCCACTTTTAATCGTGCTACGAATGTCAGCTAGCAGCGCTTCATTTACCTCTTTACCGAATAAGTCCCGATACGCTTGCTGCCGCTCTGCTACTGAATCCGCCAATGCCAGGTAGCAAGCATGTGGCTGACACAAATCAGAATGCTTACCCAGCGCGTTAATCGAATAACTAGACCACTTATAATCTGCCGCTGACGCCACCATACCCGCCCGGACAGGATTAAGTTCAATATAGCGATACAACGTGAGCAAATAGTGCTCCTCCTGTACCAAACAAGACTTATAACGCCCCTCCCACAAGGTACCAGTGCGTAGGTAGCGCCGGTTAAAATACCTGACATATTTTCTACCCAGGCTTTGCATCATTAAGCTAATGCCGGAATTGTCGCTAGCTGTGCATAGCAGATGCACATGATTGCTCATTAACACCCAGGCATGAATATGCACCTCAAATTGCGCAGAATATTGCTTTAGCCAATACACATAGGCGGCAAAATCTTCATTATTGACAAAACAGACCTGGCGATTATTGCCACGCTGAATAACATGCTCTGGCACGCCCGCCAAATGCACTCTTGGTAGCCTTGCCATAACCACTCCTGTCGGTCGTTGAGGTCTGAAATAAGCATAGTCAATTAATTGTTATCTGACCCTAATTTTAAATTAATATCTGACCCTGAGGTATCCCCACAAAATTGTTAGCTAAAACAAAAAGATGAATTCAGAAGGAACATTCATGGCGTTCGGTGATCAGATCAATCGCCAAACATC
>NZ_OBEB01000002.1 GCF_900215315.1 Arsukibacterium tuosuense
CTCATACTGATTTTTTTCGTTTACACGAACATCATTATAAGTGCCCACACAGATAATTGATTGCTAATTGTTAAAGAGCGTGCTTCAAACTCGTTTGAAGCGGGAGGCGTATATTACACTTCCCAGATTTTAAGTCAAGCGTGATAAGTTGTCTTTTTACATAAACACTTCATCACGTTTGGCTTGCTTACTACTGTTTGCTACTTTTATCTCATTTCAGGGCTTTCGTTACCTCCCTGAAGCGAGGGCGCCATTTTAGTGATTTAAACCTGACTGTCAAGGGTCTTTTTTAAAGATTTTTGCAATCCGGCTTATCTCACCTGAACCCTGCTTAGCGCAGCACCCCTTGGCATGGCGCGCATTATAGGGCGTTTATGATAAGCTGCAAGGAGAAAAACAACAAAACTTCGGTTTTAGTGATCGTTCGGATAAAGTTTCAACGAAACGCGTTTTTTTAAAGCATTTACTGCATAATAACCCGGCATAGCAGCCGGTTTGGAGATGAAGATGTCGATTAGAGCTTATAAAGGAATAATGCCAAAACTGGCAGCCGGAGTTTATGTAGATGAATCCAGCGTACTGGTCGGTGATATTGAACTGGCAGAAGATGTCAGTATCTGGCCTTTAGTTGCGGCCCGCGGTGATGTGAATTACATTCGTATAGGTGCCCGCACTAATATTCAGGACGGCACAGTGTTGCATTTATCCCGGCCCAGTAACAGTAAACCCAATGGCTGCGCCCTGATCATTGGTGAAGACGTAACGGTCGGTCACAAGGTTATGCTGCATGGCTGCACCTTAGGCAACCGTATTCTGGTTGGCATGGGTGCCATCGTCATGGACGATGCTGTTGTTGAAGATGAGGTTATTATCGGTGCGGGCAGCCTGGTACCGCCAGGTAAACGGCTACAAAGCGGTTATTTGTATGTTGGCAGCCCTGCGAAGCAGGCACGGCCCTTAAATGACGCTGAAAAAGCTTTTCTGGCAGAATCTGCGGCTAACTATGTCATCCTGAAGAATGAATATCTGGCAGAGTTGAACAACTAGCTTAGCAACTAAAGCCAGATCTCCCCTGCTTCATTATAAGCGCCGTCAGTAATCGCCTGCTCGGCGCAATCTTCCCAGTTAAACGCCTCGGCTTTAACTGCTGTTAAAAATCGGACGGGCTCCACCTTGGCTGGCAGAGCAATAAAGCAATTCACTTTTAAGCCGGCTACTAAACAGCTAAAGCATACCGCCTGGCGCAACACATCATATTGAAAATCGTTATTGAAAATCAGTTGCTGGTTCATACCGCCAACTGCTTTTTAAGCAATGCCATTACCGGTTCAATATCCGGAGTTACTCCACGCCAGATTGTAAAAGCTGCAGCAGCCTGCGCTAATAACATTCCCAAGCCATCGGCCTGCTGTGGCACGCCCTGTTGCTTAGCCCATTGCATAAAGGTTGTAGGCTGTGCACCATATACCATGTCATAGGCAAGCTGGCAGTCTTTCAAGTACGTCGCAGCTATTTCAGGCCGGCTGCCAGTTAAGCCTGATGATGTTGCATTAATAATAAGTGGATAGGCCTGCTGAGGAATGTCCGTCAAACCACAGCCAACTACCCTGCTATCAAAACTGGCTGCTATGGTCTGCGCTTTACTGAAAGTACGATTCGCCAGAACCAGTTGCCGCACACCTGCGTCCAGCAAAGGCCCGATAGCGCCGCGACTGGCGCCGCCTGCGCCCAGCAGCAGCACCGTGCAGCCAGCTAAACTAACCCCTAACCGCTTTAAGTCAGCTACCAGGCCAATACCGTCGGTGTTGTCGCCACATAACTGACCAGCAGTATTAAGGTAAAGCGTATTCACCGCCCCGGCTTGTTGAGCCCGCGCCGATAGTACTTCTGCCAGCTGATACGCCTGCTCTTTAAAAGGCACGGTGACATTACCGCCCTTACCGCCGCTGGCAACAAAGTCCCGCCAGCTGTCGGCAAAGCCATCTGCCGGTGCTAGAATAGCCTCGTATTGCATTAGCTGCTTACATTGCAAAGCAAACTGGCTATGAATAAAAGGTGACTTTGACTGGCCTATCGGATTTCCAAATACAGCATAACGGTCCACAACTGATGTCCATCAAGAAATTAGTACAGATGATTGTTAATAAAACCACCGCAAATAGCAAGCCTCACCCAACCCCGGAGCAAACGCCTTACGACCTGATGGGTGGAAAGCCAAAGGTGCGGGAACTGGCCAATCGTTTCTATGACATTATGGCCAGCGACCCGCAAGCAGCTGAGTTATATGCTATCCACCCGTTGCCGCTGGATAACATCCGCCAGAAGTTTTTTGAGTTCTTATCCGGTTGGTTAGGCGGCCCGGCGCTGTTTGAACAAAAATATGGTCATCCGCGGCTTCGGGCACGGCACCTGCCATTTCAGGTAGATGAAAAGCTCAGAAACCAATGGATGTATTGTATGGATAAAGCGCTGGATGAGGTGATAGATAATAAGTTACTGCGGGATGGCATTCGCCAGTCGATAGGCCAACTGGCGAGCCATATGATTAATACATAACAACATCATTATTCGGACAAACGTTTTGCATATCTGGGCCATCATCAATAGTGTTTCTATGCTGCAGGCCTGTTCAATCGCTATTCGCAAGAACGCTCTGTCGTTTTCCACACGATGGGCTGCCAATAGTCATCTGCATCTTCACGCTCACGACGGTCAGAAAAATACTCTGCAGCAAGGTGATAAACTTTGTCAGGCTCTACCACAAGAGTCATGGTTTTGATTGAATTATACTGACGGATTCGTGAATCACCTCTATTTCGCCTGATAGAATCTGAACTGATTAGTTCTTGAACGACAATCTCCACTTCGCCTGCAGGTAATCTAAATACCTGCTCTCTTTTTGTTTCAGTAAGTTTTCCTTTAAAGCCGATATCTTTTATTTCATTAATCATCACAGTATGACGGTGCATGCTTATTGGCGGATTATAAAATACTGATACAAAACCACAGCCCATAGTTAAAGGTGTATCAGGTGCTTGCCCGGAGTCTTCTACTAGCTCCAAACGCCAGCCTGGTAACGTTTTTCGTGTTACCGGGCTTTGCAAGGTTTTCAGTTTATTGTCACGTTGTACTTCAATTGCCAGAGTCGTGCCTTCTTGCAGATCATTCATTTGTGCCAGAATGTCTGCCAAACTGCTTTTATTCACTTCTTGGTGATTAATCGCTTTGATCATGTCGCCTACTCTGACATCCGCTTTAGCTGCATCGGAACCCGGGGTTAGTGCCACCACCTTGAAATCCTGGTCTAACACCGCACCAAAGTGGTAAAAACTTCTGGCAGGCTCTGCAATCATGATCGGCGCATCTTGCGCAGTAACATTTGCCGTTATCAACGCTTTGCGGATTTCATGCAGAACATCCACTCGCTTTTCATGGTCAATTTCAGTTGCGGCTGACGCCCATGCCAATGACTGGACAAATAACAGTGTTAATAAAAATTTGTTCATAGCTCATAACTCCCCGGCTGCTGTGATTCCAAATATTTCCTTTGTTCCAGTAAACGAATCGTTTCAACAGAACCAGGATCCGTCAGATAGGCTTGTTGCAATGCAACATCAAAGATATAAAGCTCAGCTGAAGAGACTATTTTGTCAGCCGATGGCTCGGAGCCAGATGGCACATAAAGCAAAAATGTGACTGCGAAAAAACTGGCTGCAATGCCATACCAGTACCAGGTTTTTCGTTGCTGCCGCTGAAGAATGCGGTTTTCAATAATGCGCCATAGCTCTTGATCTGCTACCGGGCAATTTGCTTCCGCTAATCTTTTAGCCAGTTGCTGCTTATACTGGTCTTCACTGTTCATCTTTGACCTGCCTGTATAATTTACTTTTTAGCTTAACCATTGCCCGCCGATATCTCTGTCTAACGGCAGCTTCAGAACATTCCAACACTTTCGCCAACTCTTCATGGGTATAACCTTCTACTACATGCAACCAAACTAAAGCACGTTCAACCTCCGACAAGTTGCACATAACACGTTCAATATCATCTAACTGACAAAGCCTATCGGTCGCCTGCGTCCAGTCAGGTTCTGATTCAATAACATCTTCCAGCACTTCATGCACAAAGCTAACTCGCTTTCTCAGCTGATCAACAGCCATCCTGACACTGAGTTGCTTTAGCCAACTGGGAAAAGCATCAATTTGGCGTAATTCGGGTAGTTTTCCGAAGACTTTAATAAAGATCTCCTGAGTGAGATCACGCCCTTCTTCCACAGACCCCAAAATGCCGCTAACCAGCCGCAAAACTGCTGTTGCATAGGCCTGATAGAGTTGCTTTAAAGCAAGCAACTGTCCTTGTTGGGCGTCTTTTACAACATCAGGGGCAACTTTTTCAGTAAATCCTTTCAAGTCACTTTTGCTCCAGTGTTTTATAATAAGACGTGGTTTTGCTGAAAAAGTGTGACATTTAATTTGTTAAGGGTGATATGACCTACAGTTTTCTTAAGGCTGATGATGCAGCAAAAGCAGCACCTGAATGGAAGCGTGAGCTTTAGCTGCTTGCATGAACAACTACCTGCTACTGAAAATCCCGGTATTTAAGCCATCTGTTCGCTAGCGGGTGATAGAATTAACTGCTGAGCTTCAACCAATCCTGTGGCTTAAGATAGCGCTGGTATAACATCGCTTCTGCACTGCCTGGCTCGGGCTGATAACCATACTGCCAGCGCACCAGCGGCGGCATCGACATTAAGATGGATTCAGTACGGCCGCCGCTTTGCAGACCAAATAAGGTACCTCTGTCGTATACCAGGTTAAACTCGACATAACGACCACGGCGATATAGCTGGAACTGGCGCTGTTGCTCAGTAAAAGGCGTATCTTTGCGTTTTTGGATTAAAGGCAGATAGGCTGGCAGGAACGCCTCTCCCACTGCCCGCATTAAGCCGAAGCTTTGGGCAAAGCCCGGCGCATTCAGATCATCAAAAAATAAACCGCCAACACCGCGGGTTTCGCCACGGTGCTTTAAGTAAAAGTAGTCATCACACCATTTTTTATAGCGTGGATAGTACTCTTTACCAAAAGGTTCGACCGCTGTTTTGGCCGTCTGATGCCAGTGCACGACATCCTCTTCGTACGGGTAATAAGGCGTTAAGTCAAAACCACCACCAAACCACCAGACCGCTGCTTCGCCGTCTTTTTCAGCAATAAAAAACCGTACATTGGCATGGGTAGTCGGTAAATGCGGGTTATGCGGATGTAACACCAGTGACACCCCGCACGCATGAAAGCTGCGGCCGGCCAGTTCCGGCCGGTGAGCCGTCGCAGAGCCGGGCATTTGCGCACCGAATACATGAGAGTAATTAACACCGGCTTGCTCAAATACTGCGCCATTGGTCAGTACCCTGCTGCGACCACCTCCACCCTCCGGCCGTTGCCAGGCGTCTTCGACAAAATGGCCTTTACCATCTGCTTTTTCCAGTTCACTGCAAATAGTATCTTGCAGTGCCGTTAAAAACTGTTGCACCTGCTGTAACTGCTCGCTGTTACTCTCTGCCATATTAACTCCTTACTACCTGGCCGCTGATGGCATCCCGGATTTGACTGGGCTGAGCTGCGCCGCCCAATGCCCCCTCAACTATGCCGGCAACCTTTAAACCCAACGTAGCCAGCAGCTGCTGATAGTCTGTGATAGCGGGCTCGCCAGCCAGGTTAGCACTGGTTGAAATGATTGGCTTAGCATATTGCTGGCACAGCTGCTGCACCACAGGATGTGCGCTAACCCGCACTGCTATACTGTCAAACTGACCAGTAATCCATTTAGGGGCGGTTTTACTGGCGGGTAATATCCAGCTGATATGCCCGGGCCAGCTGGAAATAATCTGGTAGCGCTTTTCCAGTGGTATCGCTTTATCATCAACATAGGGCAATAGCTGAGAATAAGTTGCAGCCACCAGAATCAGGCCTTTTTCTACCGGCCGTTGTTTTATAGCCAGCAAATTGAGCACAGCAGCCTCATTGTCCGGATCACAGCCCAGGCCATAGACCGCCTCTGTCGGATAGCTAATCACTTCGCCTTGCTGCAACAGCTCCACCGCCGTCGCTATGGTGCACCCACTCATCAATTTACCTCAGTTAACAGTAAAAATTCTAATCAGACTCAGATGCCGCTATAATAGCGCCTTAGTCATTTCAGTTCATTAAGTTCAGAAGGAAAGCGGCATGCAAGTGGGTATTATAATGGGTTCAACTTCAGACTGGCCAACCATGAAGCTGGCGGCTGATATGCTCGATTCCTTTGGCATCAGTTATGAAACCCGCGTGGTATCTGCCCATCGTACACCGCAACTATTGGCAGACTATGCCAGCAGCGCTGCCCGCCGGGGCTTAAAAGTCATTATCGCTGGCGCGGGCGGCGCAGCCCACTTACCTGGAATGGCGGCCGCTTTTACCAGCCTGCCGGTGCTGGGTGTACCCGTGCAATCAAAAGCCCTTAAAGGCATCGACTCGTTGTTATCAATCGTGCAAATGCCTAAGGGTGTAGCGGTTGGAACCTTAGCCATTGGTGACGCCGGTGCCGCTAACGCCGGCTTACTGGCCGCGCAAATTCTGGCAACCCACGACCCGGAGTTAATGACAAAAATTGATGCTTTCCGGCAGGCGCAGACTGACACCGTATTAAGCCAGCCAGATCCAGCAAAGGTGCCGCTATGAAAGTTCTGGTATTGGGCGCCGGTCAGTTGGCACGGATGATGGCACTGGCCGGGGCGCCGCTTAATATCGCAATCAGCGCTTACGATGTTAATTCAGACGCTGTTGTCCATCCGTTAACTCAGCAACAGCTGGGTAGCGGCCTGGCAAATGCGATTGCAGATGCTGACGTAATAACAGCTGAGTTTGAACATATTCCTTTACCGATTCTTGAGCAGTGCCAGCAAAGCGGTAAGTTTCTGCCCGGTAGTGACGCTATTCAGGCCGGCGGCGATCGTCGGTTAGAAAAAGCCCTGTTAACCCGCTGTGGGGTAGCCAGCGCCAGCTATAGCGTCATTAATAATGAAGCAGATTTTAAACAGGCCGTTAGCAGCCTTGGCTTGCCACTGATCTTTAAAAGTGCATTGGCAGGCTACGACGGCAAAGGTCAGTGGCGCTTAAAAGAACCAACACAGGCTGCTGCAGTATGGCAGCAGATGGCCGACTTTCTGGCTGCCGATAGCAAGCAGGCGATTGTTGTGGAGCAGTTTATTAGTTTCAACCGGGAGCTGTCATTGGTTGGGGTAAGAGCAGCCAGCGGTGAAGTTAAAGTATACCCATTAACCGAAAACCATCATGTCAATGGTGTACTGAGCGTATCATTGGCACGGCAGGTAAACGAACAACTCCAGCAACAGGCCGAACAGAAGTTCGCCGCTATTGCCAATGGCCTTAACTATGTAGGAGTACTGGCGATAGAGTTTTTTGAAGTAAATGGAAACCTACTGGTTAACGAAATTGCCCCCAGGGTACATAACTCCGGCCACTGGACCCAGCAAGGCGCCGATGTCTGTCAGTTCGAGAATCATTTGCGGGCGGTAACCGGCATGCCTCTTGGCAATACCGAGCTGTTACGCCCTACCCTGATGATCAACATCCTGGGTGAAGACAGTGCGCCAGCCGCTATCCTCAGTTTAGCCGGGCTACATATCCACTGGTATGGCAAAGCTAAAAGGCCGGGTAGAAAAATGGGCCATATCAATTTATCAGCTAACTCACTGGCCGAGCTTAAAGCCCGCTTTGCCAAACTGATCGATTTGCTGCCAGCAGTAGCTTTTCCGGAACTTGAGCAAATGCTGGGTCAGATCAGCGACTAATCAGTCGTGCCGGCCTCAGGGGCCGGCTGTTTTTTCCCGCAACCTTTTTTTGCACAGAACAAAGCGTCTTTTTTGGCAACTAACAATGGAAAGCCGCAGTAATAACAATTCCCCTGCTGCGGCTTATCATTTATCAGAAAACGACAATCGGGATAACGGTCGCAGCCATAGAAATGCTTGCCAAACTTATTAATTCGCTCGGTCAGCTGGCCCTTTTTACATTTTGGACAGCTTAGCTGCGGCTGGTCTGTGTTATCTTCATGTTGATCAACCACAAAGTCACATGCCGGATAACCGGTGCAACCAATAAACATACCGTAACGACCATTTTTCACCGCCAGTTCGCTACCACACTGTGGACAAATTTCTGTCGGCAATACTTTTACTATCGCATGGTCGTGCTGGTGCAACGGTTTAATATAATTGCAGCCAGGATAAGCGCTACAGCCCAGAAAGGGGCCGTTTTTCGACGACTTTATCTGCAGTGCATTCTGACATAACGGGCAAAGCTGCCGCTGTTGCGGCAGCTTAAACAGCGGCGAATCTTCGGTCATATCAGCAAAAGCCGCTTAATGCAGCGGCCCGTCGGGTTCATCAAAAATTAAGTCTTCCATTTGGGCGTAGGCATTTTCCCGCCCAGGTACATTAAACAGCACCATCAGCACCACCCATTTTAAATCTTCCAGGCTTAGTGCGGCACTGTCGAGGTCCATCGCCCGGTCAATTACCATTTCCCGGGTATTAGCATCGAGCACATTAATCTGCTCTAAAAACATTAAAAAACCCTGGTCTGCAACGTCCAGCTTACGCTGTTCTTCCACTGTATAAATGCGAACAGCAGTCGAATTCACTTTAGTCAGGTAAGGCTTAATGTGGCTTTCCTGCAAGGCAGACAAGCTATCGAGCCATTTCAGTGCTTTAAAAATATCGTCATCATGAAAGCCGGCACGGCTGAGCTCTTTGGTCAGATCCGCGTGGTTTACATAAATATCAGATTCATTATGAATATAGTTTTCAAACAGATAAACGAGGATATCAAACATTATCAGGCACTCCTCACTCTAATGTAACCACCGGGTACTGCTGCCACCTCACCTGCTATTTCCAGCTGCAGTAAGGTTATGGATACGTCTGTCACTGACATGTTAGACCGCTCAGCAATTAAATCTATTGCAGTAGCGTCATCTCCTACGTTAGCCAACAACTGCTGCGCAGACAAGTCCGGCGCAGACTTTTTTTCATCCAAAGCTAAAGTACTTAAGCCATTCTGGGCAAAAAATTGCCACTCTTCCAGAATATCGGCCACGCAAGTAACAAGTTTAGCACCTTGTTGAATTAACCAATGGCACCCTGCTGATTGCCGGCTGTATATCGGGCCCGGCACCACAAAAAGATCGCGATTATATTCTGCCGCTAAATTCGCGCTAATCAGCGAGCCACTTTTCATCGCTGCTTCTACCACTATGGTGGCGGAGCTTAAGCCGACCACAATACGATTACGCTGTGGAAAAAACTCGGCTCTGGCCTGAATATCCGGGAAAAACTCACTGACCAGAGCGCCATTGGCCGCGATTTGCTCTGCCAGCGCTCTGTTGCTTGCCGGGTATATTTGTTGCAAGCCATGCCCCAGCACGGCGATGGTAAAGCCGCCGCCCTGCAGCGCGCCTTTATGGCTTTCACTATCAATACCCCGTGCCATACCACTGGTAACCATATAACCTTGCTGCACCAGTTCTGCGGCAAAATTCTGGGCAACTTTACGGCCGGTTGGTGTTGGCTGACGGGTACCAACCATCGCAAGTTGTTGTCTTGGCAGAAGCTCCGCCTGACCCTTAACAAATAGCAGTAAAGGTGGTTGTTTGGTTTGTTTTAGTAATGGCGGATAACGCGGATCGTGGTATGTAACGATATGATGCAAAGGTGACTGTGCCAGCCACTCCAGCGCCAGATCAGCACGTCGCGGACTATGCACTGCCAGTAATTCGGCCTGACGCGGGGTAAAACCAATATTACGCAATGTACTTATTGGTAAGCCGACCAGCTCGGTCAGTGAAATATGCTCGCTTAGTCGTTGGAACTTCAGGCCATCCAGGCCATGCACAGAGGCTAAAGCGAGCCAGTTGCGGAGATCATCCATGGCAAACTGGCTCCATCATTTTTATTACAGGTTGGCGATAGCGTCTCCAACCCGGATTGGGCGACGGGTACTGGTGACAATACCGAAACTTACCCGCTCGGCAACTTTGAACACCATTAGCTCGCCAACTTTCTCCCGCGGCATGCTGATGCTGTTATCGCCAAAATTGCGAAACATTTTTTGCAGTTTATTGGCATCTTCCACATAAACCGGGCCATTCTCGCCATCAATCACCGATGGTGACTGACGATATATACCCAACATCTGGCCGGCTTCGAGATCGTTAATTAACCCGCGGTTCAGGACCACGATATCCATTTTTGAGAACTCTCGCAGCTGAGAGGTTGTGTCAATAATAGTGCCGTCTACTTCAAAGTCTGGTTTGCTAATCAGGAAAAACGCCGGCAGTGACTGACCTTCCAACGCCGGCATCACTTTGTCACCCTGCTTAATTTCACGCTTAACACTCAGCACCTGCATTGAAGCAGCTTCCAGCGGGCTGTCTTCCGTTGCTTCGCGACCAGGCCGGAAAGCGCGGGCAGTAGCAATTAAACTGGTTTCATAACCTAAAACTGAGCCTGACTCTGGATCAACATAGGGCTTGCCTTTCCGGTAAACGCCATAGGACGTACCGGGTTGCAATACACCTTTTACATAGACGGTGTGCGTTTCTGCCGCCATCTTAGTTGCAGTATTGGTGCCCAGAATATACGGCAATGCCGCTATTTGTTCTTCATTCAGCGCTTGTTCGTAAGTCAGGAAAGGTCTGATCATACTCAGTGGTAAGGTGGTAATAGCGCCGTCACCCTTAAGAGTTTTCCGCGCTTCTGGTGACAAGCGTTTCACGTTGTCGTTTACGGATAACCGCGGACGTCCCATACTGTCATAAGTCAGGGTCAGCACGTCACCAGGGTAAATTAGATGTGGGTTATCAACCTGCGGGTTCATTTGCCACAGTTGTGGCCATAACCAGGGCTCATTCAGGTACAATGCGGAGATATCCCACAGCGTGTCACCTTTTTTCACAACATAGGAAGCGGGAGCGTCCTCTCTGATTTGCAGTACGTCTGCTTGCAGGCTGAAAGACAACCAGCAAAACAACGCGATTACAGATATTGCAATTTTTTTCAGCATGCCTGCTTCCTTGAACTTATTCTTGTTGTAATTATTGCACACTATGCTGTTAATACAGCGGATTAATGGCTAAAATTAAAACATATCACAACCTTTGAAATAAAGCATATTTTTGTAGGTATTATGGCAGTTTTAAAAGTATTACATTTTCCTGACGATCGGTTGCGCACTGTAGCGAAACCGGTTACAGAAGTTACGCCGCAAATCAAGCAGTTAGTCAGCGATATGCTGGATACCATGTACGATGAAGAAGGCATTGGTCTGGCAGCGACTCAGGTAGATGTGCACCTGCGGGTTGTAGTTATCGACTTATCAGAGCATCGCAACGATCCTTTGGTACTGATTAATCCGGAAATCGTCGAACGCGACGGTATTACCAGCTATGAAGAGGGCTGCTTGTCGGTGCCGCAAAATTATGCCTCGGTAGAGCGGGCTGCTACGGTCAAAGTTAAAGCGCTTGACCGTGATGGCCAGCCATTTGAACTGAATGCTGACGGTTTACTGGCTATTTGTCTGCAACATGAGCTGGACCATCTGGTTGGCAAATTGTTTATTGATTATTTATCACCGTTAAAACGCGACCGCATCCGTAAAAAACTGGAAAAAGAAGCGAAAATGGCCCAGCGCCACGCGCTTTAACACAGGACTCACAGTGACTCAGCCTTTACGTATTATATTTGCCGGCACCCCCGATTTTGCCGCTCGCCATTTGCAGGCATTAATTGACAGTCCTCATCTGCTTGTTGCGGTATATAGCCAGCCTGATAGGCCCGCCGGTCGCGGTCAGAAGCTGCAACCCAGCGCGGTTAAGCAACTGGCCGAACAGCACCAGGTGCCTGTTTATCAGCCCAAGTCGTTGAAAAAAGCTGAAGCCCAGGCCGAGCTGGCTGCACTGGACGCAGATGTTATGATAGTGGTGGCCTATGGCCTGATACTGCCATTGGCGGTGCTGCAAAGCCCGCGCTTAGGTTGCATTAACGTTCATGGCTCCTTATTGCCCCGTTGGCGCGGCGCTGCCCCCATTCAACGGGCAATCTGGGCCGGGGATCAGCAGACCGGTATAACTATTATGCAAATGGATGAGGGGCTCGACACCGGCGCCATGTTAAGCAAAGTAAGTTGCCCTATCGAACCGACCGACACCAGCGCCAGCTTGTACGCGAAGCTAGCTGAACTGGGTCCCAAAGCATTGCTCAGTGCCCTGGCACAATTACCCACTCTGCAGGCCATCGCTGAAGAACAGAATGACAATGAAGCCTGTTATGCCGAAAAGCTGCATAAGGAAGAAGGCCTGCTCGACTTTAGTAAAAGTGCCGCAGCCCTCAACAGAGAAATCCGCGCCTTTAATCCCTGGCCAGCCAGCTATCTGCAACTTCCCCAGGGAACTGTAAAAATATGGCAGGCCAGCTGGCAGAACACGGATCATCAGGCGCCAGCCGGTCAGATATTAGCTGCTGGCAAAAAAGGTATTGAGATAGCCTGCGCCAGCGGTGTGTTAGTACTTACTACGCTACAACCAACCGGCAAGAAACCTATGGCAGTAGCCGATTTCTTAAACGGCCGGGCTGACTGGTTTAAAGTTGGTACCACGTTGCCGGTTGCACCATTGTTGGCTGACGCATGAGCCGTGATTGCCGGGCCTTAGCTGCCCAGTGCTGTTATCAGGTGATAGATCAGGGCCGCTCATTGTCTGATGTGCTGCCCAAAGCTCAGCAGCACCTTACTAATCCGCTGGATAAAGCCCTGTTGCAGGAAATCTGCTTTGGGGTGATGCGCACCCTGCCGCAGCTGGAACATGTCTGTGCCCGGTTAATGCAAAAGCCGCTGGTAAAGAACTTCCGGGTGTTACAGTTTCTGATTTATGTTGGCATATACCAGCTGCATTTTATGCGGGTACCAGACCATGCGGCGATTAACGCTACTGTCGATGCCGCCCGCGAACTAAAAGGCCAGTCACTGACCAAATTGATTAATGGCGTATTACGGAATGTGCAGCGCCAGCCGCAGTTATTTGACTTCAGCCAGGCGGGTCAGGCGGTACAATTCTGCCATCCGGGTTGGTTAATCAGTAGCCTGCAAGCAGCGTACCCGGATAACTGGCAAGCTATTCTCGACGCTAATCAACAAAAAGCCCCTTTATGGTTGCGGGTTAATACCCGGCAAATTAGTCCGCAGCAATTTAGTGCTGCCTTAGCTGAGGAAGAAATAGCCCATAGCCAGCCAATTACAGAACTGCCGGGCGCAGTGTTGCTGGACTCCCCAACTGATGTTACCGATTTACCAGGATATCAGCAGGGTTGGTTTTCGGTGCAGGATGCGGCTGCCCAGTATGCAGGCAGGCTGTTAGCGCCGGAAAATGACCAGCATATTCTTGATGCCTGTTGTGCCCCTGGTGGTAAAACATGCCACCTGCTGGAGCTGGCTCCCGCAGCAAGGCTTACCGCGCTGGATAAAGATCCGGCCCGCTTAGTGCGGGTACGGGAAAATCTGCAACGGCTTGGCCTGAGTGCTGAAGTGTTAGCAGCAGATGCAGCAAACCCAGCCAGCTGGTGGGATGGCCAGTTGTTTGACAAAATATTGCTGGATGTTCCCTGTTCAGCCACCGGGGTTATTCGTCGCCACCCTGATATTCGCTGGCTGCGCAAAAAAAGTGATATTGCGCCCCTGGTGCAGTTGCAGCAGCAAATTCTGCAGCAGTGCTGGGCACTACTGGCGCCAGGTGGTAAGTTGCTCTACGCTACCTGCAGTGTGCTGCCGGCAGAAAACCATGAACAAATTACCCGGTTTATCAGTAATAACGCTGATGCCTGCTTGCTGCCTATCGCGTTGCCAGGCAATGCGCAACCTGATAGCGCCGCTCAGCCGGGCTGGCAACTGTTACCGGGTCAGCTGAACCGTGATGGCTTTTATTATGCGCTGCTACAAAAAGCGCCACAGGATAACCACGCCAGATGAAGATTATTATTTTAGGCTCAGGCCAGGTCGGCGCCACCTTAGCTGAAAACCTGGTTGGTGAGCAGAATGACATTACCCTGGTTGATACCAACCTGGATAAATTGCGTAACCTGCAGGACAGATTTGATTTGCAGGTGGTGCATGGCCACGGCTCTCATCCCGATGTGCTTAAAAAAGCCGGAGCAGAAGATGCCGACATGATAGTGGCGGTAACCAACAGCGATGAAGTGAATATTGTCGCCTGTCAGGTCGCCTACAGTATTTTCAATACCCCGCTGAAAATCGCCCGCATTCGCACCAACCAGTATCTGAAGTATCGAGATGAGCTGTTCCACAAAGACGATATGCCGGTTGATCATTTTATCGCTCCCGAAGCACTGGTCACTAACTATATCCGCCGTTTAATTGATTACCCTGGGGCATTACAGGTAGTTGAATTTGCCGAAGGTAAAGTAAGCCTGGTTGCAGTCCGGGCTTACTACGGCGGTTTGTTAGTAGGCCATGCTTTGTCGGCATTAAAAGAACATATGCCCAATATTGAAACCCGGGTAGCAGCCATTTACCGCCGTGGTAATGCCATCAAACCGCTGGGCACCACTATTATTGAAGCCGATGATGAAGTGTTTTTTGTTGCCGCCACCAAACATATCCGGGCGGTAATGAGCGAGCTGCAAAAACTGGAACGCAGTTACCGGCGGATTATGATTGCCGGCGGCGGTAACGTCGGTTTTGGTTTAGCCAGGGCCCTGGAAAAAACTCACAGCGTAAAACTGATAGAACGCAGTAAAGAGCGGGCCGAGTTTCTGGCATCCAGCCTGGACAGCACCCTGGTGTATGTTGGTGATATCTCTGATCCGGAACTGCTGGAAGAAGAAAGTGTTGAGCAAGTTGATGTGTTCATCGCCGTTACCAATGATGATGAAGCCAATATCATGTCGGCAATGCTGGCCAAACGGATGGGCGCACAGAAAACCATGGTACTGATTAAACGCGGTGCCTACGTTGACTTGTTGCAGGGCGGAGAAATAGATATTGCGGTATCACCGCAACAAGCGACCATTTCGGCATTGCTTACTCATATCCGCCGCGGTGACATCGTTAACGTATACTCGTTGCGCCGCGGGGCAGCTGAAGCAATAGAAGCCGTGGTGCGGGGGGATAGCAGTACCAGCAAGGTAGCTGGCAAAACGATTGGCAACCTTAAATTGCCACCTGGCACCACCATTGGTGCCATAGTACGTGGTGATGAAGTATTAATTGCCCACGATACAACTGTTATCGAAACAGATGACCACGTTATTCTGTTTATGGTAAACAAAAAGCATATTGTCGAAGTGGAAAAGCTGTTTCAGGTAAGCGCTATTTTTATCTGACTCTGTTGCAACAACCGACTAGCCATGGCCACAGCCATGGCTAATCCCGCCAGAATGCCGGGGTAAACAACACCAGCAGCGTGAATATTTCCAGCCGACCAAATACCATTGCCACAATCAGCAGCCATTTAGCAGCGTCGGGTATAGAACCAAAATGAGCGGCAACCTCGCCCAGCCCCGGGCCAAGGTTATTTAAGCAGGCGGCTGTCGCGGTGAAGGCGCTGATGTTGTCCATGCCCGTTAAAATCAGTGACAGCATAATAACCACAAAAACCACCGCATAAGCGGCGAAAAAGCCCCAGACTGCTTCGACAATCCGGTCTTCTACCGGCCGGCGGCCTAACTTAATGGCATATACCGCCCGCGGGTGCACCAGCCGGTTCAGCTCACGCCGGCCCTGTAAAAACAGCAACAGCACCCGTACTACTTTCATGCCGCCACCGGTAGAACCGGCACAGCCACCGATAAAGCTGGAAAAAATTAACAAAATAGGTAAAAACAGCGGCCAGGTTGAGAACCCATCAGTGGTAAAGCCAGCAGTGGTTGAAATTGATACCGCCTGAAAAGCAGCATGATTCAGCGCCTCGCCGCCCGTTTGGTACACGTTGGTGTTTAACAGTACCAGAAAGCAAATAAGCACCAGGCTGGCCTGAATACCTAAAAATACCTTGAACTCCGGGTCGCGGAAATAAGTTGACACACTTTTACCGCGGATGGCAGCAAAGTGCAGCGGAAAATTAACTGCGCTTATCAGCAAAAAGATAACGCAAATCATGTTGATGGTGGCACTGTTAAAGTAGCCCATACTGGCGTCGTAAGTTGAAAAGCCACCAATGGCTACGGTGGAAAACGCATGACAAATGGCATCAAACACCGACATCCCTGCCAGGTGAAAGGCCAGCGCGCAGGCAATAGTTATCGCCAGATAGATATACCATAAATGCTTGGCAGTATCGGCAATCCGCGGGGTCATTTTATTGTCTTTAACCGGCCCTGGCGTTTCTGCCCGGTACAGCTGCATGCCACCTACGCCTAACAGCGGTAAAATGGCTACCGCTAATACGATTATCCCCATCCCCCCCAGCCATTGCAGCTGCTGACGATAATACAAAATAGCTTTGGGTAGGGTTTCAATTCCGGTAAGCACGGTGGCGCCGGTGGTGGTCAGGCCCGAGAAAGCCTCGAAGAAGGCATCGGCCAGCCCCATATCAGGGTTGCTGGTTAGCAGCAACGGAATAGCGCCGACTGCGCCCAGTACCGTCCAGAACAGCACCACAATTAAAAAGCCGTCCCGCACCTTTAACTCAGAACGGTTGGCCCGATTCGGGTACCAGATGGCAAAGCCCATTACCAGACACAACAGGAATGACAAAATAAAAGGCACGCCAGCCCCGTCTTTATAGCCAAAAGCGACCAGTGCGGGCGGGATCATGGTGATACTGAAAATGGCGATCAGCAGCCCCAGGATCCGGATTATAGAGCGATATTGCATAGCGTCCCTTAACGCCCTGTCAGGCGAGCTGCAAATCCCGGGTCATGTTTTCATTACGGTCACGATGGACAATAATATCGTCCTCGATCCGAATGCCGCCAAATTGGCCGAAGGCTGCAATTTTTTCCCAATTCAGGCTGGTTGCAGCGTCAGTTTGTTTTAAATCGGCAAGCAGGCTATCGATAAAGTACAGGCCTGGTTCAATGGTAAATACCATATCGGGTTCAATCAGCCGGGTGCAGCGTAAAAACGGATGATTATCTGGTGGCGCAATATGAGTGCCGCGCTCATCCAGCATAAAGCCGCCCACGTCATGGACCTGTAACCCCAAATGATGGCCCAGACCATGCGGAAAAAAGGTACGGCTGATTTCACGCTCAACGATGGTCGCCGGGTCCAGCCGGACAAAATCAAAGTCATGCAGAATTTGAGCAATACCCAAATGGCATTGCAGATGTAAATCGGTGTAATTAATGCCGGGTTTTAAACCATCAACCAGCTTTAACTCTAACTGGTTCACTGCGCCAATCAGCTCGGCGAACTCATCGTTTTTGTTAAAACTATAGGTACGGGTAATGTCGGCAGCGTAACCGTGAAACTCGGCGCCGGCATCAATTAAAAATGAATGGTGCTTTGCCGGCTTTTTCCGCTCGAGTGCGGTGTAATGCAAAATGGCCGCATTCTGGTTTAACCCAACAATATTGCCATACGGTACTTCGTTCTCGGTTTGACCAACAGCCGCCAGATACGCCAACTGTATATCAAACTCACTGCCACCGGCATAAAACGCCGCTTTAGCCGCCCGGTGGCCCGCCACCGCCATTTGATTAGCCTGCCTTAAACAGGCCAGTTCATAACCGGTTTTATAAGCGCGATAAAAATGTAAATAGCTTAGTACCGGCTCGGGGTTTATCTCGGTAAAACCCAGAGCCCGTGCCACTTCCAGATACTCGCCAATGTAGGCGAGCCGGGCTTTATCGTACGGCAGCAGGGTTTCAACTTTGTTCGCTTTATCTAACAGCTGAATATCAAAGTACTCTGCCCAGAAATCAGCGGGTTCGTCAGGCACTTTGTGCCAGAAATCTTTCGGCCGGTAAAAAATCAGCTTGGGTTTATTTACCCCATCCAGTAACAACCAGCAATGCGGATTATCTACCACCGGTAACCAGGCTTTAAAATGCGGATTCGCTTTAAAGGGGTAATCCATATCGTCCAGAAATTTACGCTTGGCCTGGCCTGAATGAATAACCAAACCATCCAGATTTTCGCGGGCCAGCACCTGCTGGGTGCGCTGCTGTAATTGGGCAATATGAGCCTGATATAACGCCTGATAACCTGAGTTCATAGCTACCTTATTTCGGTTGGGTGGGCTGATGAGCGCAATAATAGCACTATTCCACTATCACCCCAATCTTCATAGCCACCAGCGGTTTAAAAACATCCTGGGCCACGTTCATCCGGATATTATAAATCTGATAATAGGCCATTACTGCCTTTACATACTCGCGGGTTTCCCGGTACGGAATGGTTTCAACCCAGACATCAGCTGGCAGCGCATAATCCTGCGGGATCCACTGCATTACCCGCCGGTAGCCGGCATTATACGCTGCGGTAGCCTTTAGCAGATTACCATCGTTGCGCTGCTTTAAATAATTCAGGTAGTCTGTTCCATAGTCGATATTGGTGACCGGGTTGTACAACTGCCGGATCTGCACCTGTTTTTTTGCGATGTCATTAGCCGTACCAGGCATAATCTGCATCAAGCCGCGGGCACCGGCCGGTGAATAGGCATCAGCCATAAAAGAGCTCTCGCGTCTGGCAATTGCCATACTCCAGCCTGAATCGATATTAAATTTATCGGCCGACAGCTGCATTTCCTGTTGATAAGCCAATGGAAAACGTAATTCGACGTCATCCCAGTAGCCAACGTCGGCCAGCGAAAATATCGCCCGCTCATACCACTGCAACTGGCTGGCCAGCTTGGCTGAGGTAATTTTCTGCTGCTCGTCAGAGGTATCCTGTAAATGATTCCACTCCCGCCGGGCTTCTGTCAGCCGGCCCAGCGCCAGAAACTGCTGGGCGCGTTGCACTGCCGGATGCTGCTGTAACTGTGCTATTTCTTCTTCTGTTACCTTTACCGGGTTATGCGCCAGGCTGGGCGGCAAGCCAATTCTGGCTGCGGCCATAAAACCGTAATAATGCCGCTGGCCGGCAATAGCGGTAAATTCAGTCTTGGCCAGCTCGGTTTCACCCTGCTCTTCCAGCGCGCGGGCCCGCCAGTAACGCCAGTTAATATCGCCCTGCAGCTCGGCAGGTAACTGCTCGACCACTTTTTGCACTTTAGGCCAGTCCAGCTCCCGTAATGCATGCGCTACCTGCCACTGTGCTAAATTGGCATCAAACAATTCAGCCGGCAAGGTGGTTAACCAGTTATCAGCCCGGCTGTCGCCTTTACTGGCCAGCGCTATAGCGAACTGGCGCTGGACGTCTAAGCGCTGTGCTTTAGTAAAGTAAGGGTCGTTGACATGACGTTGCCAGGTAGCCAGGGCCTGATCGGGCGAGCGCCAGACTAAGCGCTTTAAGCCATAAGCCAACACATCGCGTTCAATAATATGTTTGCCAGGAAAAAATTTTGCCCGGCCAACCACCGCCGGGTTGCGCCGGGTTTGCAGCCACAAATCGGCCAGATACTGCTCATTGGCCGGCAGCAAGGTTTTTAAGTAAGGAATAAGCTGGGCCTGGCCGCCCTCTGCCGCCAGTTGCAGCCGGCGGTGTACCGTTTCGCTTTGCAGCGGTTCGCTGTCGCGCCAGGCAGTAAATAACGGGTCACAGGCACGTGGTTGCGATTTGCCTTCAGTCCAGATTTCTTCGGTTTGCTGCCATATTTCAGCCTCAGGCAGCGCCTTGGTTTTTAATTGAAAACGCAGGGCCAGACACTTCAGCTCTGCGTCTGATGAGCCGGGGAAATTCGCCAGAAAGCGCTCGGCCTGTTGTTGTTCAGCTAAACGCAGCAACCAGGGTTTACGGAGCGGCCAGTCCATCGGCGTGCCCTGATACTCGGTCAGAAATGTCTCGATGGCATCATGAGCATTCAAAAATCGTTGCAGCCTTTTCAGGCGTAAATAAGGTTGCAGCGGATAGCCTTCCAGCTCAGCCAGCCAGCTTTCGGCCTGCTTGCGACTGACACTATCAATGCTATGTTCCAGTGCAACAAACCGCGCGCGCTGTTGCTGTAATTTGTCCTGTTCAGCCGCCCGGGCTGTAAATGCGCAGGACGCCACTGTTGAAGCTACTACTGTGGCGATGAATAATGAACGAAAAGTTATCACGACTTACCTCTGACTCCAGCGAAAAATAGAAAAGCAACTATAGTTAGTCACATCTAATGGCAACGTTTAGCTGGGTTTAGCTACCTTTTTCAAACACCTGTTTAAATAACGGTTGAAATTTTTAGTAAAGCACGACACACTGAACCTGTTAACCTCATCGTACCAGTTGCGACAATCACCCTATAACGCGACCAAGGAGCATATTTATGATCTACCAGAGTGACACTATCAGTGTTGAATATATTAAACCTGGTATCGCCCGGTTTACCTTTGCTGCCGCAGGCTCTGTAAATAAATTTGATCAACAGACCCTGACTGATTGTAAGACAGCTTTAGACAAGCTGCACGCTGACAGTAACCTGAAAGGTGTGATCTTTACCAGTGGCAAGGACACCTTTATTGTTGGCGCGGATATCACCGAATTCTTAAGTACTTTCCAGCGTCCGGAAGCAGAACTGGTACCTTGGATCAAGCAAGCCTCTGATATTTTCGATTTATGTGAAGACCTGCCGGTTCCGACCGTAGTCGCCATAAAAGGTTTCGCCTTAGGTGGTGGTTGTGAGTGGACGTTAGCCTGTGACTACCGGGTGGCAGACACCAGTACCAGAATTGGCTTACCGGAAGTAAAACTGGGTTTAATGCCGGGTTTTGGCGGTACGGTGCGTCTGCCGCGGATTATTGGTGCCGATAATGCGATGGAGTGGATAACCACCGGCAAAGACCATAGCGCCGAGCAGGCCCAGAAAGCCGGTTTAATTGATGCAGTAGTGGCACCGGAAAAACTGGAAGCGGCAGCACTCAGCGTATTAGAAGATGCCATTGCCGGCAGCCTGAACTGGCAGAAAAAACGTGCGGTTAAACTGCAGCCATTAAAACTGAATAAAACCGAAGCGACGATGAGCTTCAGCACCGCCAAAGGTATGGTATTTGCCAGCGCCGGTAAACATTACCCGGCGCCGATGGCAGCGGTGCAAACTATTGAAGCGGCCGCCACCTTAGACCGCGCCGGCGCCATGGCGCTGGAAAATGCTGGTTTTGCCAAACTGGCGAAAACCGATGCCGCTACCGCTCAGGTTGGTTTGTTTTTAAATGACCAGCTGATTAAAAGCAAAGCGAAAAAAGCCGGCAAAGTTGCCACTAAGTCAGTTAAAAAAGCTGCCGTACTGGGTGCCGGCATCATGGGCGGCGGTATTGCCTATCAGTCTGCGTTAAAAGGCGTGCCGGTAGTAATGAAAGACATCGCCGATAAAGCGCTGGCGCTCGGCATGGGCGAAGCCACTAAGTTGCTGAGTAAGCAGGTTGAGCGCAAAAAACTTGATGTGGCCGGTATGGCTAAAGTGATTGCCAGCATTACCCCAACCCTTAGCAACGACATGGTAAAAGACGTTGATATCGTAGTGGAAGCGGTAGTAGAGAACCCGAAAATCAAAGGCGCAGTGCTAAAAGAAGTAGAAGGTTTAATCAGCGACGACGCGATATTAACCTCGAACACCTCAACTATTTCCATCAACGCTTTGGCGAAAAACCTGAGCCGGCCGCAAAACTTCTGCGGTATGCACTTCTTTAACCCGGTACACCGGATGCCATTGGTGGAAGTGATTCGCGGCGAGCACACCAGCGATGAAACCGTGGCTGCGGTAGTGGCATACGCGGCAAAAATGGGTAAGTCACCTATCGTGGTCAACGACTGCCCGGGCTTCTTTGTTAACCGGGTATTGTTCCCCTACTTTGCCGGTTTCAGCAAGCTGGTGCTGGACGGTGCCGATTTCGCCCAGGTTGATAAAGTAATGGAAAAACAATTTGGCTGGCCAATGGGCCCGGCGTATCTGCTGGATGTGGTCGGCCTGGATACTGCCTTCCACTGCACAGACGTGATGGCCGAGGGCTTCCCGAGCCGGATGGCAAAACTGGACAACGACCCGGTAGCCGCCATGTATAAGGCGGACCGCTACGGTCAGAAGAATGGCGTTGGTTTCTATGCCTACAGCAAAGATGCCAAGGGCAAGCCGAAAAAAGATATCGACCCGAAAAGCTTAGAAATACTGGCCGATATTGCTTCTGACAAAAAAGAGTTAAGCCCGGATGAGATTATTGCCCGGGTAATGGTGCCGATGATCAACGAAACCATTCGCTGTTTAGAAGAAGGCATAGTACAAACCGCCGCCGAAGCCGATATGGGCCTGATTTTTGGCCTGGGCTTCCCGCCGTTCCGTGGTGGCCCGCTGCGTTATGTCGACACCATAGGTTTAACTAACTTTGTTGCCCTGGCCGATAAATACGCCCATTTAGGCGAAATTTATCAGGTTACAGATAAAACCCGCGCCATGGCCGATAACGGCCAGCGTTTCTTCCCGGTTTAAGCGCAGGAGCAGAATAATGAAAAACGCAGTAATAGTAGATTGTATCCGCACCCCAATGGGGCGCTCTAAAAATGGTATGTACCGTAATGTCCGCGCTGAGCAGCTATCAGCCCATGTAATGGCGTCCTTGCTGGACCGTAACCCGGCGTTAAACCCGAGTGATATTGACGATATTATCTGGGGCTGCGTCCAGCAAACCCTGGAGCAAGGCTTTAACGTGGCGCGTAATGCCTCGTTGTTAGCCGGTATTCCGCATTCGGTGCCCGCTGTTACCGTCAACCGCTTATGCGGCTCGTCTATGCAGGCATTGCACGACGCGGTACGTTCCATCCAAACCGGCATGGGCGAGGTGTATTTAATTGGCGGTGTCGAGCATATGGGCCATGTGCCAATGAACCACGGCGTCGATTTTCACCCCGGCTTATCAACCACTATCGCTAAAGCGGCCGGTATGATGGGCTTAACCGCGGAACTGCTGGGAAAAATGCACGGCATCAGTCGCGAGCAACAGGACGCATTCGGTGCCCGCTCGCATCGCTTAGCGCAGGAAGCCAGCGAACAAGGCCGCTTTAAAAATGAAATTATCCCCACCGAAGGCCACGACGCCGATGGCGTGTTAAAGCTGATGGACTACGACGAAGTTATTCGCCCGGAAACCACAGTAGAAGCACTGGGTCAGTTACGGCCGGTATTCGACCCGGCTAACGGTACGGTAACAGCCGGTACCTCGTCGGCGTTATCAGACGGTGCCTCGGGCATGCTGGTAATGAGCGAAGAAAAAGCCAAAGCGCTGGGCTTGCCTATCCGCGCTTATGTGCGCGGTATGGGCGTGGCCGGCTGCGACCCGTCTATTATGGGTTACGGCCCGGTACCGGCCTCGAAAAAAGCGCTGAAAATGGCCGGTTTATCCATTAACGATATCGATTACGCCGAGCTGAACGAAGCATTCGCGGCGCAGGCGCTGCCGGTAATGAAAGACTTAGGCCTGCTGGAAGTTAAAGATCAGAAAGTAAACCTGAATGGCGGCGCCATTGCCCTTGGCCACCCGCTGGGCTGCTCAGGGTCACGGATCAGCACCACCTTAATCAATGTGATGGAAGACAAAGGCGGCAAGTTCGGCCTGGCCACCATGTGTATTGGTTTAGGCCAGGGTATCGCGACTGTTTTTGAGCGACCATAAGCTGACAGCAACAGGCTGGTAGCGACCAGCACAATCGCATAGAATAAGGGCCGTTTTTACGGCCTTTTTTTGTTGTTTGCTATGCAGGTAACGGCTGTAGGTTGCAACACCCACTGTGCTCGCCACAGCAACTCGGCTTTGCTAACGCAAAACGTCAGACACTCTGTGTCTGCGCAAGTTGGGTTCCAACCATCGCCTTAGCTTAGCGACAACAGCCGCTGCCTGAATACTGAAATTTGCGCCAGTGAAACAAGTTAAGTTGTTAATTAAGACTTTGGAGTAGTAATGAACCCGCATTTTGACAGCGCCACCCAAACCTTGGACGCCTTAGGCCTGCGCTGCCCCGAGCCGGTAATGATGATCCGCTTAACTATCCGCAAAATGCAGGTGGGTGAAACCTTATTAATTATCGCCGACGACCCGGCCACCACCCGCGATATCCCGGCATTCTGCCGTTTTATGGATCATGAGTTACTGGCCAGTGATACTAAAGAAATGCCATATCGATATGTGGTGAAGAAGGTTAGTAGCTGAATTTCCCTATTTGATACCTAGACATTTGTTAACGTCTATTGGTACAAACTGGTCCCAACGACTTATTACATAACGCGCAAACGCAGAGTCATTATGTTTATCTGCAAAGTAACCCTTGATATCACTGAAAGTAACGACGTTTCTAATACCCTCTTTAGAAAATTTAGCAATCAAATAAGGTGGTAAATTTCCTCCAAATCTGAGTATAAAATAACCGTCAAAACCCAACTTGTAAGGTTTTATTATGGCAGGGTTATTACTATCAAAATCAATCTTGTGAATATAGTCACGGATCGTTTCTGCGATGTCCAGCCACTCATTAAAGACTTCATCAGACCAAATTTCTCTATTAATTTTATTCGTTGCAGATGAATAGTGCTTCTTACTTTTCGGGGTAACAGGATAGCGAGCTTCGTCTAGGATCAGTTCTCGAATCCTCTGTAAACTTTTAGTTTGGTCAGGCATCAGCTTAATACCTAAATCATAAGCTGCTTTACTCAGATCATGTCCGTAGTACTTTTTGATAATCCGAAGAAAATCTTCGCGCTCAACATACTGATACAATCTTACTAAGCCGGACTTCAAAAATGTCTCAATTGCATACCCGAGTAGTAAAATGGCTGATTTCGAATATGCTTCAACTTGATTTGCCAACGTATTGATTTGTGCAGTTTCACCTTTTTGGAGACATTCTTGGAATTTTCCCTCTAATTCAAACTTCGCATCAACAGCGGCTCTGTTTAAAAGTTTTGCAGATAGCAGATGGGCATCAGCCTCCGATTGCCATGCTCTTTGGTTGAAAATACCTTTTTCGGCATTCCCTTTTACAGGTTGAATCTTATAAATGTCTTTGTTTTTTGATGTCACTTACCGAACTGCCTTTCGCAAGGTATACCATCACCATCGCCATCCATTTTTGTGTTGGGGCAGTTTCTTAAAAAGAACACAGCTTCTTCATAAGATGTCATCTGACTACAATGTTGGCGGCCATCACACCTAAAACTCTGCTTCGCGGCAACTTCACGGGCTTTTTGAATTGGTACGGTGTAGTCAGGTAATACTTGCGGCACGGGCTCAATAATCGGCTTAGCTGTGCTTTGTTTTTGAAAGTAATTCCAGGCACCGAATGCGATCAGCGCAAAAAGTAGCAGTTTTTTCAATGATGAGCTTCCCTGTTTTTCAATCCTTTATCGCTCTCAGGCGACTTGCAGGTTCTAACTTAGTTTATAAAACAGGGAACAGCAAACACTATTTCGACCACAATACCTCACCCGCACAAATGTACATTTGCACATAAGTGCAACGGGTTTATACTTAGCAAAGTTTACAGCAACCTCCGGAGCATCAGTGAGCCGACTCTCAATTGAAGTAACCCCCGAGCAACATCAGCTGTTAAAGGCGATGGCTGCCCTACAGGGTAAAAGCATTAAAGACTTTATTCTGGATAAAGTGCTGCCACTACAAGTGACTGAACAGGCCAAAAATTATTCGGTGCAGCAACTGGAAGACCTGCTCCAACAGCGGCTGCAAAGCGCCAGGCAAGGTGATTTTTCAGAGCAAAGCGTTACCGATATTTTCGAGCAGGCTATAACCGACCATGGTAAACGCTAAAAAGCGTTATCGTTTAACTGCTGACGCTGCTCAAGACTTACTGAATATCGCCCGTTATTCCGTTAAAACTTGGGGTGTAGCACAAAGCAGAGCCTATGCCGCTGAGTTGGAAGAAACCTTTGTTTCGCTTGTCGATGAACTACTACCAGCCAAACCTTTTAGTGAAAGCCTGCCTGATATTATGGTCTGGCATAACAGATTTCACTCCGTGTATTACACTTACGAAACTAATGAAAAAGGTATTGCCATCATTGCCGTGTTACACCATAAAAGGGATTCTCACCAGACAATAGCAAATAGACTTCCATAAAAAATGATTTTAATGTGAGCAGTTTAGCTATAACCAATACTCGCTCAGGCCAGTATCTGTAAGCCCTTTTTAGCCACCAGATTAAGCAACTTTAACGAAGGGCCATTTGGCTTTTTCTGTCCCTGCTCCCACTTTTGTACTGTCGATTTACTGGTATTTAAATAGGCCGCAAATACCCCTTGGCTTGCCTTATTTTGGTTACGGATTTGCTTAATCTGTTCAGCGCTAAATTCCTCTAAAACAGGTAAACACAAGGCTTCTATCTCGCGCAGTGTCGTATCTTTCATTACCCCGGCATTATAAAAATCCTGCGCGGTTTCCTGCACCATGTCTAAAATTTTTCTATTCATTTGTGTTTATCTCAAATAATGCGCCAGCGTCCAACAGCAAGCTAAGCTCGGTGTCACTGTAATTCAGCAAATCACTAGCCAGCATCTTCAAAGCTTTTAGCTCAGTAACAGTTATATTGGCTTTAGCATTTTTGGTAAATCCATAAACAAAGAAAGCCTTGTCAGCCACCCGATAAGCGATTAAGGTTCTGCTACCACCACTTTTACCCTTAGTTGTCGCTACACGTTTCTTAAAAACACCGCCGCCTAGATCTGCATCAATCAGCCCTTGCTCGATCTCCGCGACAGCGACTAAAAGTGCTTTGTCTGTCAGACTTTCTTTGTGAGCCCATTTTGCGAAAACTTTGTTTTTAAATACTCGCATCAGCAATCCTTGCTCTAAACGCAAAAAAGTATAACACTTAGTGATATAGTTTCAATCTATAATTACAAAGGACACCCATATTCACCCTATAGATATTTGATGGAACAACCGGTAGATGGGTTCTTGAATAGAAGTCAATTCAGACAATTCCCCTCTTACACCCTTTGTTACAATCCCTTGCAAAGCGCTGCTTGACTTAAAAACCTTGGTTTTATAACGTCGCTGTGTGACTTAATGCTATGGAGTAGCGTGTTATGTTATGGCCTTTAATTAAAGACTCAGTGCCGGTAAAAGCCATAGTGCTGCTGGTGTTAATGTTTCTGCTGTGGTGGTTTAACTGGTATACCGTCGGCGCGGCGCTGTTACTGCTTATTACCGACATTCTTATCACCTTGAGTATAACCCCGGCCAATAAAGGTGAATTCATCTACAGCAAAGATATTCAGAAGCTGTTCTCTACTGATGGCACCTGGCTGCAAGTGGCAATGGAAAGAGCCAAAGTAAGTGATGTTAAGCAGCTCAATCTTTATCAGCAGGACCAACTGGCTTATGTTGATTTCAAACTTAACACCAACCTGCATGTACGCTATAAGTTCCCACTGCAACAATACCAGCCATTTTTGCAGTGGCTGCAAACCCATTTGCCGCAAACACACCTGGTAACCAGTTTAAAAAGCTAAGTTATTTATAGCAAATTGCTAATTACAGTGGCAACGTTCAATCCTTTTGCTATGGTTGTGATTACCCTATTTCTGTTTTGGACATCGCCCTATTATGACGTCGCAGTATTCAGCCGAACTTGATCAGCTTCACAGTGCTATTTACAACCCTGAGATTAGTGAAAACGAAGCCCGCGAGCATTTGTTGCGGTGCTGTCTAGACGGGCTGAAAATCCAGCAGGTCGGGCTATGGCAATACACCGACTACGATTTGCTGCGTTGTGAGTTGCTGCTCGATAAAGACAACGGCATCAGCAAAGAGGCACTTCTGATAGATCGCTGGAGTTTTCCAGGCTATTTTGCAGCGCTAGATAAGAAAAAAGTAGTAAGAGCAAGTGATGCGCAAAATGATCCGGCAACCAAAGATTTGTCTGATTTATTTCTAAAACCTTTTAATATTAAATCCCTGCTGGACGTGCCTATTTATCATGGTGATAAACTCAGCGGCATTATTTGCTGTGAACAAACGGCAGTAATTAAACGCTGGACCGAGGAAGAGGTCGCCTTTGTTGAAGCTTTAGCTGACGTTTACCGTTCACGCTTTAGTTAAGGCGTTTTGCCGCGTTGCACTGGCGCTGCAACTAAAGCCTTGGCACACTGGTGCCTATGCTCCCCTGTATAATCTGAAAGGACCTGCCATGCGCCTGCTGTTTAGCACCTTATTGCTGTTTATCTGCACCAGTTGTTTGCCTGTATTAGCAAATGCCCCTGAACGTACCCCCTCTGCGCCTGAGCGCAATCAAGTTGAAGGTGACGGCCCGTATAAACGATTAATTTTACGCGGCGGCATCTTAATCAGCGGTGAAGGCGCACCGGCTATTGGCCCGGTGGATATTGTCATTGAAAATGACCGGATCAGTCAGGTTTCGGTTGTAGGGTACCCCGATGTGCCCGTGCTGGCCAGCGGCCGTCCGGTTGCAAAAGAGGGTGACACCGAAATGGATGTCAGCGGCATGTATATTCTGCCCGGCTTTATTGATATGCATGGCCATATTGGTGGCTCAGCCAACGGTATTCCAGCAGAGTACGTGTTTAAACTGTGGCTGGCGCATGGTATTACCACGGTAAGAGAGCCAGGCAGCTTCAATGGCCTGGCCTGGACCTTAAAGCATGTCAAAGCCTCGGCTGAGAACCGGATAGTAGCACCACGAATTGTGCCCTACGTTGGTTTTGGTCAGGGCTTGGCCCAAGCGGTGTTTAACCCGGAGCAGGCCCGTAAGTGGGTGCGTGATATTAAAAAAGCCGGCGCGGCCGGTATTAAGTTCTTTGGTGCTACTCCTGGCATTATTGCCGCGGCGCTGGACGAAGCAAATAAGCAACAATTGGGTACCATGATGCACCACGCCCAGCTGAATGTCGCCCGCACCAATGTACTGGACAGCGCCCGGATGGGTTTGGGCTCAATGGAGCACTGGTATGGCTTGCCGGAAGCATTGTTCACCGGTCAGACTATTCAGAATTATCCGGCAAACTATAATTACCAGAATGAACAAGACCGCTTCGGTGCCGCAGGCGAATTGTGGCGTCAGGCTGCCAAACCGGGCTCAGAGAAGTGGAATGCAGTGCGTGATGAGTTAATTGAACTGGATTTTACTATTAACCCTACCCTGACTATTTACGAGGCCAGTCGTGATGCTGCAGCACAGCGTAATGCCGAGTGGCACCAGCAGTATACCCTGCCCACCTTGACTACGTTTTTTACCCCCAGCCGTTATGCCCATGGCTCCTATTGGTTTGACTGGACCACCGATAATGAAATTGCCTGGCGCGAAAACTACCGGATCTGGATGCAGTTTTTAAATGACTATAAAAACCATGGCGGCCGGATCACCGTTGGGTCTGACGCTGGTTATATTTATAAAATTTATGGTTTTGCCTTTATTCAGGAGCTGGAGCTGCTGCGTGAAGCCGGCTTTAATGCGCTGGAAGTAATTCAGGCTGCGACCCTGAATGGTGCTATTGCCCTTGGGCTGGAGCAGGACATTGGCAGCGTGGTGCCGGGTAAGAAAGCCGACCTGGTTATCGTTGCGGAAAACCCATTGGCAAATTTTAAAGTATTATATGGCACCGGTCACTACCGGCTTAATGCAGACAACCAGGCCATCCGCACCCAGGGCGTGCGCTACACTATAAAAGACGGCATCGTATACGATGCCCAGCAGCTGCTGACTGATGTGCGGAAATTGGTTGAGCTGGCACAGCAACAGGAGAACAGACCTTAAAGACTTTTTGCTCCTGTTATATCTTTGTGTGCTAGGATAAATAAAAACAGGGGGTGGTGCTGTTGCAGGTAGCTCTGAACAAGGATAGTGCTCGGCAAGCTGAGAAAATTGACGCCCGACGCCGGCGTTATATTTTATCTTTTGTCAGTTACATTACCTCTGTCGTCATGTTTATCTACGGTTTTAAAAACCTCGGTGGTGAAGTTGCTTTGCTGCCGCTGATCTTATTCGGCACGGGCGCCACATTTCTCATTAATATCAGTTACTTTCGCTGGTCTGGCAATTTAAATCTGGCTTGTAATATTGAAGCTGTTCTGGTCGGTTTCTTTGTACTTGCCCTGGTATATCAGGGCGGCTTTAATAATACCGCCCTTTACTGGGTGTTCCCGTTCCCGGCTATTCTGTTTGGCTTACTCGGGGTTAAAAAAGCCCTGTTAAGCAATGCATTGCTATTAGTAGTACTGGGTGTAATGTTGTTTATACCAGACATTATTATGGCAGATTATAAAGAAGCCGAGGCCAGCCGGTTTATTGCTTCATTGCTTATCGTCATTATTGTCTGCTGGATTAACGATCATTACCGGGAACGTAGTCATGAAGCGATGGACTTACTGCAACAGAGTAAAGAAGTACAGGCCAATACTGACCCGCTTACCTTATTACTAAACCGCAGGTTCATTGATTCATCACTGAACATTAATTTGCAGCAACAAGCTGACGCCTTTCTGCCTATGGCAGTAATTATTTGCGATATTGACCACTTTAAACAACTGAATGACCAACATGGTCATGCCGCAGGTGATGCCGTCTTGCGCCACCTCGCCAATTTATTTCGACGTAATCTGCGGCAGCAGGACATTGCTTGTCGGATTGGTGGTGAAGAGTTTCTGTTTTTTCTGCCAAAAACCAGCGCTGACGACGCCATGCTGGTTGCTGAGAAGATCCGCCAGGCTTTGCTGGACCAGCCACTGCAACATGGCAAACTGGCACTGCCGGTCACAGCCAGTTTCGGGGTCGCCGGTTGCCATGATAGCAACAGCCTGGCGGCCGCTATTGAACACGCCGACAAGCAATTATACCTTGCGAAACACAGCGGCCGTAACCTGGTGTGCTAAACAGTTAACTTCGCCACAGCCAGTTCCAGTCTTTTCAGCTCACGTAAGGTTGAGCTGCGGTTGGTTTCCATCCAGATCCACAGTTTTGTCGCAACCTGGGCCTGAAACACCAACAACAATGACACGCCCCAGAACAATTGCTGCCCCGGTTCTGCGGTGAAAAAGTTATAGCCACAATATAAAATTGCCACTGCCAGCAAGATTGCCAGTATGTAGGCAATTATCATAATCCCGCCAAGCCCGCCTTTAAAACCAGAGGCTAATACCTTCTCCAGCCCCTGCTCTTCCCGCATCAACTTATCCAGCTCCGCTGCCTGCTGAGCTAACTGCTGCTTAATATCTGTATCAATAGTCATAACCTGTTCCTCGTTGTATTTGTAACCGTTGTTACAAGTGTTATTGCAGGCGCTGTTGTAACTGCTGTCGCGCCCGGTGCAAACGCGATTTAACCGTACCTAAGGGTATGTCCACGATTAAGGCTATCTGGCTTAGCTCTAATTCATGCAAATAATGCAGTTGAATCACTAAACGCTCATCTGCTGCTAGCAAAGCCAGCGCCTTATTTAAATCGCTGCTATCGGCATTTTTTTCACTATGCTCATCACAAACAGCCGTGGGCTCATCTTCGTTTAGTGGCTGCTGCTTGCGGTTTGCCGTTTGTTTCTGGTAATCCAGCACTTCCCAACGCACCGCCCGATATAACCAGCTGGTAAATACCGCCGGGTCATTTAAGCGGGCAATTCGCCGGCTGACTTTTAACCAGACGTTTTGCACCAGATCTTCAGCTGCCGCCGGGTTAGCCAGTAAATAGGCTGCGAACCGGCGCAAGTCACGGTGATAATGCTGATACAACAAAGTAAAGGCGCGTTTGTCGCCGCCTTGCATTGCCATCACCAGTAAGTCGAGTTGTGCCTGCTGCATTGTTGTCCTTATTGTTGTTATTACGATAAAGAGACGACGCGTGGCACGGTCAGGTTCAAGCCAAGCCAAATTTATTTTCCGGCCAGCGAGCTATTTATCGTATCCCACAAACAAAAAAGCCAGCGGTTAAGCTGGCTTTTAACAAGTGTAATGGCGATTACTACTGTAAAACTGAAATATCAGCGACTTGCAGGAATAATTCCCGCAGCTGTTTTAACAACGCGAGGCGGTTAAAGCGCACGGCGTTATCGTCAGCATTTACCATTACCTGATCAAAAAAGCTGTCGATCACACTACGCATACCGGCTAAATGGGCCAGGCTGTCGCGGTAGCTGTGACCTTCTATCTGATATGCTTGTTCGGCAGTGATTGCCTGATAAAGCGCGTGCTCTGCTGATTCTTGCAGTAAGTTAGTACTTACTTTCGGTGGTATGTCGTCAGCTACTTTCGCCAGAATATTAGCTACTCGCTTATTGGCGGCTGCTAAGGCGGCTGCGGCGTCCAGTTTACTGAATTCGGCCACCGCACTTACCCGCTTGTCAAAGTCACTTGGGCTGGTTGGCCGACGTGCCAGTACAGCCTGAATAACATCGACTGCATAGCCTTCATCCTGATACCAGGCGCGGAACCGTCCCAGCATAAAGTCCAGAACTTCGTCGTCGACTTTTGGGTTAGTTAACTTGTCAGCAAATGTTTGCTGGCTGAAGGCAATAATCTCAACCAGATCCAGAGCCAGTTGTTTCTCAACCATAATCCGCAGCGCACCTATAGCAGCCCGGCGTAATGCAAAGGGGTCTTTATCACCTTTCGGGATCTGGCCGATACCAAAAATACCGACTAAAGTATCCAGTTTATCGGCAATGGCTACCGCAGCGCCTTCTAAGCGGCTTGGTAACTGATCGCCGGCAAAACGCGGCATATACTGCTCGTTTAATGCCAGTGCGACCGCTTCGTCCTCGCCGTCCAGCCGGGCATAATGCATACCCATGATGCCCTGCACTTCCGGAAACTCGCCAACCATATTGGTCATTAAATCGGTTTTCGATAGCAAGCCGGCCCGCTCTGCGGCAGCCTGATCGGCACCAATTTTCGTCGCGACAAAACCGGCTACTTTGCTAATGCGCTCTGATTTTTCCGCCAGGGTACCTAACTGCTGCTGGAACAACACCGTTTTTAAACTATCCAGCCGCTGTTCCAGTTTGGTTTTACAGTCAGTGTTAAAGAAAAACTCAGCATCGGCTAAACGTGGCCGCACGACTTTTTCATTGCCGCTGATAATTTGTTGCGGATCTTTACTTTCAATATTGGTTACAAAGATAAACTTATTCAGTAAATTGCCCTGCTTATCCAACAGCGGGAAGTATTTCTGATTATCTTTCATCGTTGAAATTAACGGTTCAGCCGGCACCTGCAGAAAGCTTTGTTCAAAGCTGCCGACTAATACCACTGGCCATTCCACTAACGACGCCACTTCTTCCAGCAAGGCATCATCCATTTGCGCAGTGGCGTTTAAGCTGTCAGCCGTGGCGTTAACCTGTTCGGCAATCATAGCTTTGCGCTGATGGTAATCTGCCACCACATAAGCCTGCTGCAAGGTCGGTAAATAAGCATCGGCATTGGCAATTTCAACCAGTTCCGGCGCATGGAAACGATGGCCATAACTTTTATTATTGCTGCTGCGGCCCAAAATAGTGGCAGGCACTACCTCGTTGCCATACAGCATAATAATAGTATGTACTGGCCGGATAAACTCCGCATCAGAGCTACCCCAGCGCATTGGCCGGGCAATCGGTAATTTAGCCAGGGCAGTTTTTATAACGTCAGCCAATAACGCAGTGGTGTTCTGGCCCTTCTGTAATTGCTTATGCAGCAACCAGGCACCTTTGTCAGTTTCCAGCCGCTCGGCTTGCTCAACACTTATGCCACAGCCAGCCGCCCAGCCAGCGGCAGCCTTGGTAGGCTTACCATCGGCATCAAAGGCAGCAGCAATAGCAGGGCCGCGCTTCTCGACAACTTTATCGCTCTGGCTCTGTGCAAGGCTGTTTACCCGCACTGCTAAACGCCTGGGTGCGGCATACCAGATCACATCGGTATGGCTAAGCTCTTGTTTTGCCAACTCGCTGGCAATGTTGTCGGCAAAGGCACTGGCCAGAGTTTTAAGCGCTTTTGGTGGCAGCTCTTCAGTACCAATTTCTACCAGAAAATCCTGTGCGCTCATTTGGCCTCCTGCTGTTGTGGCGTAGCGTTTTTACAAAGCGGAAAACCAAGTTTCTCACGGCTGGCGAAATAGGCTTCGGCACAGGCCTTAGCTAAAGTACGCACCCGCAGAATATAACGTTGGCGCTCAGTTACCGATATAGCATGGCGCGCGTCCAACATATTAAAGGCATGCGAGGCTTTCATCACTTTTTCATAAGCCGGTAGCGCCAGGCCCTGCTCTATCAGGTAGTGGCTTTCTTTTTCACATTGGTCAAACTGGGCAAATAATGCCGGTACATCGGCATGCTCAAAGTTATACGTCGACTGCTCAACTTCATTCTGGTGGAATACATCACCGTAGGTAACCAGGCCCAACGGGCCATCGGTCCAGACTAAGTCATAGATAGAATCAACACCCTGAATGTACATGGCGAGACGCTCTAAGCCGTAAGTAATTTCACCGGTAACCGGCCGGCATTCTAAGCCACCCACCTGTTGGAAGTAGGTAAACTGAGTCACTTCCATACCGTTTAACCACACTTCCCAGCCCAGGCCCCAGGCACCCAGCGTGGGTGATTCCCAGTTGTCTTCAACAAAGCGGATATCGTGCACCAGGGTATCAATCCCCAACTCACGCAGTGAGCCTAAGTACAGCTCCTGAATATTGTCTGGCGATGGTTTTAAGATCACTTGAAACTGGTAGTAATGTTGTAAACGGTTCGGGTTTTCACCATAACGGCCATCGGTAGGCCTGCGGCATGGCTGCACATAGGCCACGTTGGTTGGCTCTGGCCCAAGTGAGCGTAGAAAGGTCATCGGGTGGAAGGTACCGGCACCCACTTCTAAATCCAGCGGCTGGACAAGAACACAGCCCTGACGGGCCCAGTAATCCTGTAAGGCCAGTATTAACCCCTGGAAGGTTTTAATATCGTATTTATGCATGCGCTGCTAACTCGCTAAAATGACTGAGGGGCCGCAGCCCCTGTCTTGTTATCTGGTAAAAAACTATACGTCTAAGTTGGCAACGTACAACGCGTTTTCTTCAATAAATGCGCGCCGTGGCTCAACATGGTCACCCATCAGGGTCGCAAACAGCTGGTCTGCACCTACCGCATCTTCGATAGTAACCTGCAGCATTCGCCGGTTTTGCGGGTCCATGGTGGTTTCCCATAGCTGATCCGGATTCATTTCACCCAGTCCTTTATAACGCTGAATATATAAGCCACGCTTTGATTCAGCCATTAACCAGTTAAGTGCTTCAACGAAGGTTTCTACTGGCTTAACCTTTTCACCGCGGCGGATATAAGCACCTTCTTCCATCAAGTCACGAATTTCATCGCCTAAACTAACGATGCTTTGATAATCACGTGAAGTGATAAAGTCGTAATGCAGCGCATATTCGTTATCGATACCATGCTGACGAATAATAACTTTCGGCTGGAACAAGTGACGTTCCCGGTCTTCCAGTACATCGTACTTGTAACTTGAACCGTCACCTTCTTTCTCATCCAACCGTTTTGCCAGAGTTTTTACCCAGGCTTCCACCACGGTTTTATCTTTAACGTTGTCCGGAGAGAGACCAGTAACATAGATAAGCTCGTTTAGTAAGTTGTAAGGAATTTTCCGGCTTAAACGGTCAATAATGGCGGTTACCTTGTGATACAACCGCACCAACTTTTCCAGATGCTCGCCACTGATACCAGGCGCATCGGCATTAACGTGCAGGCTGGCTTCGTCTAACGCTAAGGTGGTTAAGTACTCAACCAGCGATGGCTCATCTTTAATATACTGCTCCTGCTTGCCTTTCTTAACCTTAAACAGTGGTGGCTGAGCAATATAGATATAACCACGCTCAATCAGTTCAGGCATTTGCCGGTAGAAAAAGGTCAGTAACAAGGTACGAATGTGAGAACCGTCGACGTCAGCATCAGTCATCAGCACGATACTGTGGTAACGGGTTTTATCCGGGTTATATTCTTCCCGGCCAATACCACAACCCAAAGCGGTAATCAGCGTGCCCACTTCCTGTGATGACAGCATTTTGTCAAAGCGGGCTTTCTCCACGTTCAGAATTTTACCTTTCAGTGGCAAAATAGCCTGATTTTTTCGATTGCGGCCCTGCTTGGCAGAACCACCTGCTGAGTCACCCTCTACAATATAGAGTTCAGAGAAAGCCGGGTCTTTCTCCTGACAGTCAGCCAGCTTGCCTGGCAAACCGGCAATATCCAACGCGCCTTTGCGCCGGGTCATTTCCCGCGCTTTACGCGCAGCATCACGCGCCCGCGCTGCATCAACTATTTTGCCGACGATAATTTTCGCATCGCCCGGGTTTTCCAGCAGGTATTCGTTCAGTTTCTCGCCCATGATACCTTCTACGGCAGAGCGTACTTCACTGGAAACCAGCTTATCTTTGGTTTGTGAACTGAATTTTGGATCGGGTACTTTTACGCTAACCACAGCGGTTAAGCCTTCACGGGCGTCATCACCTGAGGCCTGTACCTTCATTTTCTTAGCGTAACCTTCGTGCTCAATATAGTTATTCAGCACCCGGGTTAACGCACCACGGAAACCGGCTAAGTGAGCCCCGCCGTCACGCTGTGGAATATTATTGGTAAAGCAAAACACGTTTTCCTGATAGCTATCGTTCCACTGCATCGCCACTTCTACTGAAATACCATCTTCGCGCTGGTCAGTAAAATAGAATGCTTTGGGGTGAACACTGGTTTTGCTGCGGTTCAGATATTGTACGAACGCTTCAATACCGCCTTCATATTTAAAGTGATCTTTCTTGTCGTTGCGTTCGTCCGACAGAATAATACTGACGCCCGAGTTCAGGAACGACAGTTCCCGTAAACGCTTGGCCAGGATATCGTAGTGGTAATCAATATCGCTGAACACTGTCGGGCTTGGCCAGAACCGGATAGCGGTGCCGGTATCTTCTGTTTCACCAATTACTGCCAGAGGCGCCTGCGGTACTCCTAAATGATAAATCTGATTATGGACCTGGCCTTTACGACGAATTGTCAGTTCCAATTTATCAGATAAGGCGTTAACTACCGAAATACCAACACCGTGCAAACCGCCGGATACTTTATAAGAGTTCTCGTCGAACTTACCGCCAGCGTGCAGCACTGTCATAATAACTTCAGCAGCCGATACGCCCTCTTCGTGCATTTCGGTTGGCACACCACGGCCATTGTCACGGACCGATACAGAACCATCGCTATGAATAGTTACCCAGATATCGGTGCAATAGCCAGCCAGGGTTTCGTCGATAGAGTTATCGACCACCTCGAACACCATATGGTGTAAACCAGTGCCGTCATCGGTGTCACCGATATACATGCCTGGTCTTTTACGAACGGCATCCAGCCCTTTTAATACTTTAATACTTGAGGAATCGTAATTATGTTGTTCGGCCATCTTTGTCTGTCCGTGCTGTTATCTGACCGTGTTCCACGTGAAACATTTTGCTGCGTTCGGCAGCAATATAAGGTGAAACCTGATCAGCATTAATTGCAGTAATAAATACCTGTGAATTAATCTGGGTTAAATACTCAAAAACAAGTTGGGTCGAACTGGAATCCAGTTCTGACGCCAAGTCGTCAATCAACAGCAATGGTTGTTTGTTACCACTGTTGCTGATTACATTGTTCTGGGCGATTTTAAGTGCAAATAATAACACTTTTAGCTGGCCACGGGATAATACTTCTTCCACCGTCAGCTGCGCTTTTTTTAACTTTAAATCTGCTTTCTGCGGGCCATACTGGGTAAAACCCTGCCTGCAATCCTGTTCAAAATTCTGTTGCAGTAACGCCAGCAGTGCCTGCTCGCTATTAATCCGCTCAGGCCAGCCACTTTGTAATTGCATAGTGATGTCAGTCAGTAACTCATTCCCGGCAACCAGCAGCTGATAGGCTTGCGTTAGCTGGTCGATATACAACTGGCGCTGGCCCTGCAGCTGCCAGGCCAGGCTGGCGAACTGTTGGTCCCAATACGCAAATTGATCATCATAACGTCGGCGCTGCTTCAAAAGGGAATTACGCTGCTTAAGAACCCGGCTAAACTGCAACCAAACCGGAAAAAAGCCTGGTTCCACGTGGAACACACCCATATCGAAAAATTGCCGGCGTTCCTTTGGGCCACCAAAAAACAAGCGGAAGCTATCTGGCGTTAACAGCTGTACTGGCAGCAAACTGGCAAACTCGGCTAGCCGCTGCACGTTAGCACCATTTAACCGCAGCAGCAATTCAGCTGTCCGACTGCGTTGCAAACCCAGACTATAGCTTTGCTGGTTATTACTGACTTTGGCGTGCAACGTAAAATGCGCAGCGTCGTCTTTAATTAGCCGTTGGTGTACTCTGCTGCGAAAGGAACGGCCATGCGCCAGATAATAAATGGCCTCCAGCAAACTGGTTTTACCGCTGCCATTTTTGCCATAAATAAGATTAAATTCAGGGTGGGCAGTTACAGCCAGCGCCGCCATATTGCGAAACTGGCTGACTTGCAAAGACAACAAAGCCATTATTTACAAGCGCATCGGCATAACAACGTAAGACGCACCTTCGTTACCAACACCTTCAATTAAGGTACTGGAGTTAGCATCATTTAAATGCAAAATAACCAGATCAGTATTCAGGGTGTTTAGCACGTCCAGCATATAACCCACGTTAAAGCCAATTTCCAGTGGCTCCCCCTGATACTCAACTTCAATAACCTCCTCTGCCTGTTCATGCTCAGGGTTATTGGCCATAATTTGCAGCTCATCGTTGTTCAACGTAAAACGCACGCCACGGTATTTTTCATTAGATAAAATTGAAGCGCGGGTACAGGCATCTTTAAGCACCGGCCGGTGGGCAGTAACCAGTTTTGTGCTGTTACGCGGCAGCACCCGCCTATAATCCGGGAATCGGCCATCAATCAGTTTACTGCTAAAGGTAAAACCCTGATCAGACAAGCGGATATGGTTCTGGCCCAGGCTTAACTGAATAAGCTGATCATCATTAGCCAGTAAACGCATAATCTCCAGCACACCTTTACGTGGGATAATGATTTGCTTTTGCTGCAAATTTACACCGGGCAATGCCAGTTTACTGAGTGCCAGACGATGGCCGTCTGTACCCACTGCCGTTAAGCTGCCATTGTCTACTTCAAATAACAAACCATTCAGGTAATAACGAACATCCTGATTCGCCATCGAGAACGCTGTGTCATCCAGTAATTTACGCAATTGCTGGCGGCTGATACTGATATCAACCTCGCCCTGCCAGCTTTCCAGATTAGGGTATTCGGCAGCACTTAAGGTTGACAAGGTAAATTTAGTTTTGCCACAGGTTAAAATGCAGCTTTCAGCCTGCATTACCACTTTAATATCGCTATTTTCCGGTAAGCTGCGGCAAATATCCAACAGCTTTTTCGCCGGCACAGTAACCCGGCCAACCTGTTGCACCTGCACAGCGTCAGTGGTGGCAACCAGCTCAACTTCTAAGTCTGTACCAGTTAATGCCAGCTGCTGTTCTGTTACTTCCAGCAACACGTTAGATAAAATAGGTAAAGTGTGACGGCGTTCTATGGCACCCGACACCATTTGCAGTGGCTTGAGTAAGGCGTCTCTGTTGATAACAAATTGCATAGCTTAACCCTAGTTAGGATGACCCTGTTAAAACCTGCTATGAAGACAACGTGCGAATGAGGTTTTGAAAATCCTCTTTTATTTCGTGGGTTTCTTCTTTCAATGATTCTATTTTGCGACAGGCATGCAGCACTGTCGTATGATCACGACCACCAAACGCATCACCTATTTCCGGCAGACTGTGGTTGGTAAGTTCTTTCGATAACGCCATGGCCATCTGTCGCGGCCGCGCCACTGAACGGGACCGGCGTTTTGACAACAAATCAGCCACCCGAATTTTGTAATATTCAGCTACTGTTTTCTGAATGTTTTCTATGGTGACCAGCTTATCCTGCAATGCCAGTAAGTCTCGTAATGCTTCACGAACGAAATCTATGGTTATCGGCCGACCGGTAAAATTGGCGTTGGCAATAACCCGGTTTAACGCGCCTTCAAGTTCACGGACGTTAGAGCGTAAGCGCTTGGCAACAAAAAAGGCGACTTCTTCCGGCAAACGAATTTGGTTTTCCTGCGCTTTGCGCATCAGAATCGCTACCCGGGTCTCGAGCTCCGGCGGTTCGATAGCGATGGTTAAACCCCAGCCAAAACGTGATTTCAGGCGGTCTTCCACACCATCTATTTCTTTCGGGTAACGGTCGCTGGTCAGAATGATTTGCTGGTTTCCTTCCAGCAACGCATTAAAGGTATGGAAGAACTCTTCCTGCGAGCGCTCTTTATTGGCAAAAAACTGAATATCATCGATAAGCAGCGCATCAACCGAACGGTAATAGCGCTTAAACTCTTCTATAGCATTGTTTTGTAACGCTTTTACCATATCCTGCACAAAGCGTTCTGAGTGCATATAAATTACTTTCGCGTCAGGCTTCTTGGCTAGAATGCCGTTGCCTACCGCATGTAACAAGTGAGTTTTACCTAAACCGGTGCCGCCGTAGATAAATAACGGGTTATAAGCGGTACCCGGGTTATCAGCAACCTGGCTGGCCGCGGCACGCGCTAACTGGTTCGACTTACCTTCAACGAAATTGGTAAAGGTATAATTAGCCCGCACGTTACTACGCACTATGGTTTTTGGGGCGGGCTCAGCGGTTTCACGCGGTGCCGGGCCAGGGTTATTCTGGCTGGCTTCCGGCTGTGGTAAATGGCTGTTGCCCGGCGGCCGTTTAGTTTGCTGTTGGCTGTTACCAACATCAAACTTCAGCCGGGGGGCATCGTCACCACAATAATCCTGGATCAGTTCCAGGATCCGGTTCAGGTACTTTTCGCGTACCCAATCCAGTACAAACCGGTTTGGCGCATACAGGATCAGCGAGTCAGACGAGCTATCTGCCTGTAGAGGCCGGATCCACATACTGAAATGCTGGGCAGGAAGCTCCGCCTGCAATGCCTGTAAACAATTTTGCCAAACAGATTGATACACCGTGTCTCCTGAAGCCCTGGTTAAAATTATAAATTAAGGCTGGTGTCATTACGCAAGTCGGCCATTATCGTATGATCTTATCCACAAGTTCAACATTGACTTTTCAAAAAAAACCTCTGCTGCAAATAAATTAATGTAAGCATCTGTATTTGTTAATTAATAATGCCTTATTCTATTTAATAATACTGAACAAATCCGGCAGCACTTTCTGGCCTAAAAAACAATTAACCCACATTTTATTCAGTAAGATCAGTGAGGCTGTGGAAAACTTATTAAAGTGAACAGTAAAACAACGATCAGATCAGAATAAAAGTAAGGATCGCATTGACTTTGTAGCCCGAACTACTTAAAATTCGCGCTCATTTTTGTCAGCTGCGTTTTGGTGTATTTGCTAAAACACAGGTAATCTTAGTAAATATTTCGACCGGACGGATGAAATTATGAGTAAAAGAACGTTTCAACCAAGCGTATTAAAACGCAAGCGCAACCACGGTTTCCGTGCACGCATGGCCACTAAAAATGGTCGCCAGGTTTTAGCGCGTCGTCGTGCTAAGGGCCGTCAGCGTTTATCAGCGTAATCGGCTGTTAAGCGCTGCGTGGTCAGCCTGAACTTCGGCCGGGAGTTACGCCTGTTAGCTCCCAGTCAATTCGACAATGTCTTCCAACACCCTTTTCGGGTTGCTTCTCCCCTGTTTACCATTCTTGCAAAACCAAATCAGCTTACACACCCGCGATTAGGCCTTACTATCGCTAAAAAACGTGTTAAATTGGCCGTGCAACGCAATCGTATAAAACGTTGTGTGCGTGACAGCTTTCGTTTGCATCAACACCAGTTGCCCGGCGTCGATCTGGTATTAATGGTAAAGGGTGATATCAGTAACACCCCGAATAGTGAACTGTTGAAACAACTGGAACGGCTATGGAGCAAAATCGCTCGCCAGTACATCGCTTTACAATCAAGCTGATGTTAATGCTGGTTCGTGGTTATCAGCTGGTATTAAGCCCGCTGCTGGGACCACATTGCCGCTTCAATCCAACATGCTCACACTATGCCATTACTGCTATTGAACGCTTTGGTGCGGTAAAAGGTGCTTGGTTAGCAGGCAAACGCATATTAAAATGTCACCCCTTACATAAGGGCGGTGATGATCCCGTTCCTGATAAGCATAATGAGAAAAGCTAACCCATGGATTCACAACGCAGTTTTTTAGTAATTGCCCTGGCAATCGTCAGTTTTTTCCTTTGGCAGGAATGGCAAAAAGATTATGGCCCAAAACCCATTGCCGCCCCCACTACGGCTGAACAGGCACAAAGTGTCACGCCAGGCAGCAGTACTACCGACAGTAACGGTGACATCCGGCTAACCGGTGATGATGCGCCCAGCCAGGTTACCGAGACCGCCACCCCATCGGCCCAGCTGGTAACAGTGGCAACCGACGTATTAAATGTTGAGATTGATACCAGCCGTGGTGACATTGTTGGCCTGACCTTGCCTGAATACGAACTAACCAAGGGCAGTGAGCTGCCGTATGTATTAATGCGCAAACTGCCTGGTTTTGAATATACCGCGCAATCTGGCTTAATTGGTGCAGATGGCCCGGATGACCAGACCAACAGTCGTCAGCCATATCAGTTTGCGCAGCAGCAGTATCAACTGGCTGATGGCAGTGATGAGCTGGTAGTACCGCTGGTGACTAATTTTAACGGCTTACAAATAGAAAAGCGCTTTATCTTCAGTCGCGGCAAATATGATGTCCGGGTAGAGTATTCTATTGTCAACGAAAGTGATGTCAGTAAGCGTATTCAGCCTTATCAGCACCTGGTGCAAAACATCGATAACGGCGAAAGCAGCAGCATGATGATGCCTATTTACCGGGGTGCAGCTTACGGCAGCAATGAAGACCGCTACGAAAAATACGACTTTGACGATATGGCCAAGAACAACCTGGCTATTAATAGCACTGGTGGCTGGGTTGCGATGCTGGAGCACTACTTTGTCGCTGCCTGGGTACCTGACCAAACTCAGCCGCAACGTCTGTATAGTATGGTATCAGGTGCCAAAGGTGTTATTGGCAGCCGCAGTGAAGTGATTGAATTACAGCCTGGCGAAAGCACGGTAGTTGGCAGCACCTTTTATGCCGGCCCGAAACAGCAGGATAAATTAGCCGTGCTGGCCGATGGCCTGGATTTAACTGTTGATTACGGCTTCCTGTTTTTTATTTCGCAGCCGTTATTCTGGTTACTAACCACCATTCAGGGCTTTGTAGTGAACTGGGGTCTGGCGATTATTCTGATCACCGTTCTTGTTAAAGGCATTATGTACCCGCTGACCAAAATTCAATATGAATCAATGGCCAAGATGCGCAACTTAAAGCCAAAAATTGAAGAGCTGCAAGCCCGGTATAAAGATGACCGCCAGAAAATGGGCCCGGCGATGATGGAGCTGTACCGCAAAGAAAAAGTTAACCCTATGGGTGGCTGTTTACCGATGCTGGTACAAATGCCGATTTTCCTGGCGTTATACTGGGTATTCGTAGAAAGCGTCGAGCTGCGCCATGCACCGTTTATGCTGTGGATCACTGACTTATCGGCGAAAGATCCGTGGTACATCCTGCCGGTGCTGTTTGGTTTAAGTATGTTCGCCATGCAAAAACTGACACCAATGCAGGTTACCGATCCGCTACAACAGAAAATTATGATGTGGATGCCAGTTGCGTTCTCAGTATTCTTTATCTGGTTCCCAAGCGGCCTGGTACTTTACTGGTTTGTCAGTAACCTTATTTCACTGGCGCAAATGCTGTATATCTACAAAGGTATGGAAAAGAAAGGCTTACATACCAAGAAAGCCTGACGACAATACCGACAGGCTGGAGTCGGGTGTTCTTGCGTAGCAGCGGCAGGGATGCCGCGCAGGCTGAGAGAGCACAGGGATGTGCTGTCGAAGGCGGCGAAGCAGGAATTTCCCGGCTCCGGCCAGATGTAAAAATTAGCCTGTCAGCATCATGCGACAGGCTTTTTCCATTAAGAGGCAACTATGTTTAGTACCGACACCATCGCCGCTTTAGCCACCGCGCCCGGCCGCGCCGGTGTTGGTATTATCCGCATTTCCGGCCCCGACACTAAAAAAGTTGCTCAGGCAATCTTGCATAAGCTGCCTAAACCCCGCTATGCCGAGTACTTACCTTTTTTTGATAACGAAGCAAGGGTGCTGGATCAGGGCATCGCCCTGTTCTTCCCAGGCCCCAATTCCTTTACCGGCGAAGATGTACTCGAGTTACAAGGCCACGGCGGCCCGGTGCTGCTCGATATGCTGTTAAAACAGGTGCTGGCTGCACCAAATGTGCGGATTGCACGCCCTGGTGAATTCTCGGAACGGGCTTTTCTGAACGACAAGCTCGATTTAGCCCAGGCCGAAGCCATTGCCGATTTAATTGATGCCAGTAGTGTGCAAGCGGCCCGCAGTGCTATGCAATCACTGCAAGGTGAGTTCTCGCGCCGGATTCACGAATTAGTGGAAAAGGTCATTTACCTACGGATGTATGTCGAAGCTGCAATAGATTTCCCCGATGAAGAAATTGACTTTTTATCGGACGGCAAAGTGGCCACTGATTTGGCAGAGATTATTGATTATCTGGCCACCGTTAAAAAACAGGCGGCGCAAGGCAGTATTTTGCGTGAAGGCATGAAAGTGGTGATAGCGGGCCGGCCTAATGCCGGTAAATCCAGTTTGTTAAATGCCTTAGCCGGGCGTGAAGCCGCTATTGTTACTGAGATAGCCGGCACCACCCGCGATGTGCTGCGTGAGCATATTCATATTGATGGCATGCCTTTGCATATTATAGACACCGCCGGTTTGCGCGAAGCGACCGATCAGGTAGAACAAATAGGGATAGAGCGCGCCTGGCAGGAAATTGCCCAGGCCGACAGGGTATTATTTATGGTCGACGGCACCACCACTGACGCTACCGACCCGCACGCTATCTGGCCCGACTTTATTGACCGCCTGCCCGCGAGCTTAGGGGTTACCGTTATTCGCAATAAAGCTGATATTACCGGCGAGATTCTGATACCAGATGTAAAGCAGAACAGCAGCAAGGCTCCTGTTTATAGCATATCAGCGAAAACCGGCGCCGGTATAGATGCGCTGCGTGAGCATCTCAAGCAATGCATTGGTTTTGACGCCAGTACCGAAGGCAGCTTCCTGGCCCGCCGCCGTCATTTAGATGCGCTCGATCGCGCCGCCGAACATCTGGCCATTGGCCAGGAGCAACTCCACAGCTATATTGCCGGCGAAATTCTGGCTGAAGAGCTGCGACTAACCCAGCAGCACTTAAATGAAATTACCGGCGAATTTAGCAGTGATGATTTATTAGGGCGGATCTTCAGCTCATTTTGTATCGGCAAGTAATCTTGTAGCAGCTTCCCAGCTATTTTACCGCATCCAGCTGTTGCGCGGTTTGGTCAGTCCCGATTAATACCGCTATCAGCAAGGCACCCAGGCCTACAAAGCCGGCGGCCAGATATAGACCTAACGTATAGTAACCACTTACTTCTGCCAGATAGCCCGTGAGAGCAGGTGCGATTACCTGGGCACTGCCGTAGGCTAAGGTCATCTTGCCCATTAGTTTCGCCGGTTTACTGGGGTATAAGCGGCCGGCCATTGTCAGCACTAAACTGACCACGCCGATAAAAGTCGCGCCAAATAAGGCGGCGCTTAACAGCACCACCGTTAATGAGCTGAACCATAGCGGCAGTAAAATCGCCAGCATTTGCGCCAGTAGCGCCAGCATTATCGCTTTCAGGTAGCCGGTTTTGCGGGCAATAAAGTCCCATAGCAGCACGGCGGGGGCGGCGGCTAAACCCAGTACAATAAAACTCAGGTTACCGCTGCCAGTTAAACCCGGCATGCGCTCTACTATGGTGACGATAAAGGTGGCGCTAATCACATAACCATAGCCGGCGCAAAAATAACTGGCCAGCAGCAGACGGTAAAAGCGTTTAGTGGGTGGGGTATCGGCTGAGCGGCCAGCTGCACTAACCGTAACGCTGGCAGGGCGTGGTAACCAACGCCAGGCCGGAATAGCCAGCAGCACCGCCAGCAAGGTGAAGTATTGCCACTGGGCGCGCCAGTCCAACTGCAGTTTTAGCATCAGTTCTACCAACACCGCAGCAAGCGCAATACCCAGGCCCAGCCCGGCAAAGTGAATACCCAGTTCAGCGCGCTGCTTATGGCTAAGCAGCCAGTGCATGATCAGGCCGGAAGCAATCAGCATTGAGCCGGCACTGCTTAAACCTGCCACAAAGCGCCAGAATGACCACAGATAAACGTTCTCGGTGAATGCCATGCCAAGGGTACTTAAAACCGCCAGAACCAGGCCAAGCCGGTACAGGCTGTCTTTTAGTTTAAGGTTAGTCAGGTTGGCCGCCAGCAGCGCACCGGTCATATAGCCCAGGTAATTAATAGCTGCCAGCATACCGCCGCTGCTATCAGTCAGGATGGTTTGCTGCTGCATCAGCGGCAGTAGCGGCGTATAGGCAAAGCGGGCCACGCCCAGGCAAAGTAACTGGCTGAAAAACCCGGCTAACAAGACATAGTAGCGCTGTGGCAACTGATACCCCTGCTGTAAGTTGTCGAGACTGGCGAAGCCTGCAAGCAAAAACCCAGCTTAGCCCAGAAAAAAAGGCCGCGATATGCGGCCTTAGTCGGAAAGGGTTTTACTGCTCCGGCAGCAATAGTTGTAGCAATAGCTATCGGGCGTACGTTGCAGTTAGTGTCGCCTTGGCCAAGGCATTCGCATTTAGCATAAAACTGACCACTGCAGCGCTGGCATCGTCTGGCACGGCCAGCGTTTCCTCCGGTAATGCCCAGACCGTAAACTGGTAACGGTGCATACCATGACCTTCAGGCGGGCAGGCGCCACCAAAGTCTTTACTGCCATAATCGTTGTTAAAGCTGCGACAACCCGGCGGCAAACGGCCTTTACCCACTCCCTGGGCTAAGCCGGTGGCATCGGCCGGAATATCGGTTACCAGCCAGTGCCAGAATCCCGAGCTGGTGGGTGCGTCCGGGTCAAATACAGTTAGTGCAAAACTTTTTGTATCCTGCGGTGGATTTTGCCACGCCAATTCAGGTGACACATTGTCACCGCTACAGCCAAAGCCATCGAATTCGTGGACTTTAGCCATAAAATGGCCTTCCTGCAGATCCGGGCTGCTGAGGGTAAAACGCGCGTCAGTCATATTGCCTCCATAGCTTATAAAAAGTTAGTAACCACTTACTTATACTGAGATAACCACTGATAAAAGGCTTGTTTGGGTAAAGCACCAGCTTGCTGCGCCAGCACCTTGCCCTGCTTAAACAACATTATGGTAGGAATAGAACGAATATTAAACTGGCCTGCCAATTGTTGTTGCTGCTCAGTATCAATTTTGCCAAACCGAAAGTGCGGTTCCAGTTCAGCAGCGGCCTGGCTGAAAACCGGCGCAAAACTCTTACACGGCCCACACCAGCTGGCCCAGAAATCGACTACTAACGGCAGTTCAGACTTATGAGCGTGAGCGGCAAAGTTAGCAGCAGTCAGCTCTAACGGCTGACCGGCAAACAGGGCCTGCTTACATTTGCCGCAGTTGGCATTCAGGGCCGGCTTGTCAGCCGGTAAACGGTTAAGGCTATGGCAATTCGGACAGGCAACAATCATTGCAGGCTCCCGCTAACGGATATTCTCTGTTATATATTGTCGAAGCAGTAGTTTTTAAAGTTGCGGCTAAAAACTTATCTGCTGCCAGGTCGTTTTATTGTCAAAACTCAGCGTTTTAACACCGTCAATACCTTCAATATTGACAATATTGACCTGAGTGGGCCACAGCGCCTGTAACGAGCTGTGTTGTAAACGCAGCCCGGCTAGTTCTGGCGGGATAGCGGCTTCCTGATAAACCCAGTAAAACCGGCCATCCAGCTGACCGCCAACCAGACTTAACTTAACAGGCTCGCCTGCCAGCGAGCTGAGGCTAAAATGCTCAGCGACATATTGATTAAACTGCTGTTGGGTTTGCTGGTTGTTCAGTAAGTCGGCATTGTTATCAAATAACTGTTTTACCCCATGCTCGGCATCGTGCACATAAAAGCGGTGCATCACTTCAATATTGCCAGTACGTGAGTTAAACAGCACCTTACTCAACGCTGTTTTCATCTCATGCGCCGCCAGCTGGCCACAGCAGCAGGCCAGTAATAGCAAGCTCAGCAAGCAGCGCATTAATTGCCGCCCTGCTCAGCTGGCTTGTCAGCTTCTGACTTTTTTGCCGGATCTTTCAGTTCAGTTTTGCTGTCCTGCATAATATCGCGGCTGACTTTAGCTTTGCTCTTCTCAGACTTATAAGCCTCTATTCGTGACGGCACGATACGCCTTGGGTAAAAGTTATTTTCAATATCGACATCGGCCGTTTCCCATTTTGGGTCAACTACCACGTCTTGCAGCACTTTATCTTTGGCTGTCACAATAAGTTTGTTCACTGCCTTAGGGCTGCGACGCCAGATCTCAGCCGGAATGTACTGCTGCTCGCTGCTGCCATCGGCATAATTCAGTTGCAGTAAAATTGGCATCACCAGGCCGCCTTTATTGCTAAACTGCAGCACGTAGTAGTTTTTATCTTCCGCTACCGCCCGCTCAAACGCTGTGCGCTCCCAGGGCTCCAGTTCATGCAGAAACTTGTTGTAGGCATTGCGTTCTTTATTAGTAACGGTAAAACGATCGTTCTCGTCATAAAAATCGCGCACATCCGGATTCTGATCTATCCAAAGTACCTTGCCCTCAGCTTTATTACGTTCAACAAACAGCGACACAGGCTTATCCAGTTCTTGCTGACGTTGACGCTGAAAATCGATATCCGGGTTTTTAGTATCTAAACGCAGCTGAAACACTCTATCCAGCGAAATATCGACATGATCGGTGCTGTAAAACCAGCCACGCCAGAACCAATCCAGATCAACCCCGCTTGCTTCTTCCATGGTCCGGAAAAAATCAGCCGGCGTCGGCCGTTTAAACTTCCAGCGGGCGGCATATTCCTTAAAGGCAAAATCAAACAGCTCACGGCCCAGGATCACTTCCCGCAGAATATTCAGCGCTGCCGCCGGCTTGGTATAAGCGTTTGGTCCTAACCGTAATACGCTGTCAGATTGGGTCATAATCGGTACCTGGATATCGGACTTCATATAATCAACGATATCCCTTGGCTCTACGCCCCATGGAATAGTCGGGTCCCATTCCCGCCCCGCAACTCCGTCAAGAAAGCTGTTTAATCCTTCATCCATCCAGGTCCATTGCCGCTCGTCGGAATTTACAATCATCGGAAAGTAAATATGGCCAATTTCATGGATCACTACGCCTATTAAAAAGCGTTTTTCGGCCTGAGAGTAAGTGCGGCTGCCATCGTCCTGCAATTTGGTGCGAGGGCCGTTAAAGGTGATCATCGGGTATTCCATGCCACCGACCGGGCCATTAACCGATTGCGCGACCGGATACGGATAATCGAATGAGAAACGGGAATACACCTCCATGGTATGAATTACCGCCTCAGTGGAATATTTCTGCCATAACTCACCACCTTCTTTCGGATAAAACGACATTGCCATCACAAAGGGTTGCTCGCTACCGCCCTGCTGATAACCTTTGGCGTCCCAGATAAACTTCCGCGATGAAGCCCAGGCAAAATCACGGACATTTTTCGCCTTGAAATGCCAGGTTTTACTGCTGTCTGTGCCCTCTTTCTCGTTTTCCAGCGCTTCCTGTTCGGTAACAATAAATACCGGCCGCTTGGCAGTTTTTGCCTGCTCCAGCCGGTTTAGCTGCTCGCGGCTCAGCACTTTATTACTATTTTGCAGCTCACCGGTCGACGACACTATATGGTCACCCGGTACAGTCAGCTCAACATCATAATTGCCAAATTCCAGGGTAAATTCGCCCCGGCCCAGAAACTCTTTGTTGGTCCAGGCTTCGTAGTCGGTATAAGCCACTAGACGCGGGAACCACTGCGCCAATAAGAAAATATCATTGCCGCCTTCGCGCTCATCATCCGGAAAATGCTCATAACCGGCGCGGGCTGATACCGCATCTTCTTCGACAATATTAAAGGCAAAATCCAGACTGAACCCGACTTGCTGGCCCGGTTTTAACGGTTTTTCCAGATCAATCCGCATTAAGGTGCCAACCACAGTTACCGGCAATGCTTTGCCACTGCTGCTTTTCACATTTGATATAGCAAAGCCCAGCTCGTTGTCCGCCATAAACTGTTGCCGGCGCAATTCTTCCAGACTTAAACGCGCGGTGATCTCACCATCGCCGACCGAAGTTGCCGGACCGCGACGGCCAACACCACCAAAATCGGTGCTCATTTCGGCCATTGAGTCATTTTTAAAGATATTCTGGTCAAGGTGCAGCCATAAATACTTAAGTGTATAAGGTGAGTTATTCTGATAACGTATTTGTTGCTTGGTGCTTAACCGGCGGGCTGACTCATCCAGCTGCACAGCCATTTTATAATCGACCTGCTGCTGCCAGTATTGCTGGCCCGGCTCACCGGCGGCATTGCGATAAATATTCGGCGTGGGTAACACTTCATCTAACTGGCGAAATTTATCTTCAAAATCACCTTTGGTCTGGCGAATGGCACTGTCAGCAAAAACTGAACTGCAAAGCAGCGTCGCCAACAGACTAAACATTGATATTGATTTGAAAGACAACAAAGGTCGGGGCGAAACAGCAGGCATAATCAGGTGCTCTCTTATTATTATCAGTGCTTACAACAAGCGGACTACATTAAGGAAGTTCAGGCTGGCAAACAAGCAGTGTTCAGCACGTTTATCGGGCGTTCTGTCGCCAAAAAAAAGCCCCGCAAAAGCGGGGCCTGATATTTAGCCAGATTAAACCGGTTTAATCTCTTGGTTTACGCGGGGCCCGTGGGGCAGCACCCGGACGCGGACCTGGACCGCTGCGCCGTTCACCACCACTGTTCGGGCTGCTATTGCCGCCGGTACTGCCGGTATCAATACTGATATTCAGCTTTTGCTTACGCACATACACTTTTTTCAGGTGCTGAAAAATTTCAGCCGGAATATTGGCGGGTAATTCAACGGTACTAAAGTGATCAAACAATTTAATGTTACCAATAAACTGACTGTCGATATTCGCTTCGTTGGCGATTGCACCAACGATATCACCGGCGCGTACGCCGTGCTCTTTACCTACTTCAATCCGGTAATTGTTGTAATCACCTTTCATTTCCCGACGAACCCGAGGTCCTCGTTCTGGCCGCTCGCCTGAACGCTCCGGGCGGTCACCTGAACGTTCAGGGCGATCGCGCCGCGGCCGATCTTCCCGCTCACCGCGGGCGTGTGGCTGACGTAATTCAGGAAATTGCTTGGCCACATTTAACGGCTGATCTTTCTGCGCCAGAAATAATAACGCAGCAGCCATGTCAACATCCGTTGTTTCCAGCTTCTCGCGCCAATCGGTTACCAACTCCTGGAAGAAACTCAGATTCTGGGTTTCGATGGTCTGGGCCAGTTGCGCCCGGAACGATTCAATCCGACGTTGCTCAATCACCTGGCCAGTAGGCAATGACATTTGCTCAATCGGCTGCTTGGTTGCATGCTCAATAGTACGCAGCAAACGACGCTCGCGTGGCGATACAAATAATATTGCTTTGCCTTCACGACCCGCGCGACCGGTGCGGCCAATCCGATGCACATAGGCTTCACTATCGTATGGAATATCGTAGTTAACCACTAAGCTAATCCGTTCAACATCCAAGCCACGGGCGGCTACGTCCGTTGCAACAATAATATCCAGCTGGCTGGCTTTCATCCGGCGAATGGTCTGTTCTCGGTGCGCCTGATTCATATCACCATTTAAACAGGCCACAGCGTATCCGCGGGCACCCAGTTTTTCGGCAATTTCTTCAGTAGCACTTTTGGTACGAACAAACACGATGCTGGCGTCGTATTCTTCACCTTCCAGTAAACGGGTTAATGCGTCCAGCTTCTGGTTGGAATCGAGCAACACATAACGTTGCGTGATCCGTTCAACCGTACTGGTTTTTGACGCGATTTTAATCTCTTCAGCATTTTTTAAATGCTTCTGGGCAATCGCCCGGATCTGAGTTGGCATAGTAGCGGAGAACATGGCAACCTGGCGACCCGGAGGTGTAGCATCCATAATGGTTTGCACGTCATCGATAAACCCCATCCGTAACATTTCATCGGCTTCATCCAGCACGATAGCCCGCAGCTTGTCCAGCTTCAGGGTACCGCGGTCCAGGTGATCCAGAATACGGCCAGGGGTACCGACAATAACCTGCGAACCCCGCTTCAGCGATTTCAGCTGATTGGTGTAGCTCTGACCGCCGTATAAAGGCAGCACATGAAATGCCGGCATATAGCGTGCGTAAGCCTGGAAGGCTTCAGCTACCTGAATAGCCAGTTCGCGGGTAGGTGCCAGCACCAGAATTTGTGGGTCGTTTTGCGCAGGGTCAAGCCGCGCAAGTAAAGGCAAAGCAAACGCGCCGGTTTTACCGGTACCTGTTTGCGCCTGGCCTAACACGTCTTCACCAGCTAATAGTTTTGGAATTGCCGCCGCCTGGATGGGCGAGGGAGTTTCGTAACCAAGTTCAGTGACCGCGCGTACCAGCGGTTCCGGCAGCATTAGCTGGGAAAAAGACAAAGTTTCAGACATACGTTGTTATAACCTCAATCACACGCAGGCTTGTTGGTAAGTGCTATTGTTGTTTTTACCTGGCCTGCAATGCAGTAAAAACACGAAAACGGGCAAAAGACATAGCTTTCCCCGATTTTATTCCAGTAGTATAGCCAAACATTTACCACCTGGAGGATCACCATGATAGAAATCCTCGTTGGCAGCCAAATGGGCGCAGCGGAATATGTGGCAGAACAAGTTGCTGAAACACTGGTACAAGCGGGATATGAAGCAACGCTTCATCTTCAACCCGATTTGGATCAGCTAAACCCGACTCACGTCTGGTTAGTGATCACATCCACCTATGGCGCAGGAGATCTGCCTGATAATATTCAACCCTTTGCGGATCAATTAGCACAAGATCGGCGTGATCTTACCACACTTTCTTTCGCCGTGATCACTTTAGGTGATTCCAGCTACGATACTTTTTGCCAGGCAGGCAGAACGTTAAGCGAATTGTTGCAACAACGCGGGGCAAAACCATTGTTAGCGAATCTGGAAATAGATGTATTGATAGCAGACTTACCCGAAGATCAGGCTTTGGTATGGCTGCCGGAATTGATTAACACGATAAAAAAAGGCGAGTGATTATCACTCGCCAAAACACAAGTATCTCAGGAAGAACAGATAAATAAATCACTGCTCCCGGTTGACCTCAGCAATAAAACCAACCAGGCGCTACTGTACCTCGTAAAGCAGACTCTGACTTAACAATACCTTGATAAAGCATTGATAAAATCTGATTTTGAAGCGAAAACCCCAACGATTAGCAGTTGTGATACCCCCATGTTATCAACAATGTTTCACCATATTAATTCATAATGTGCATAACTTAGCTTTTATCCGGTTACTAACCTGTACTTATACCCTTAATAAAAAAAATATCAGCAGCGCCTGTGCATAAGTAGCATAGTTGTCCACCAGTTCAAACCGACTTGATCCAACCTTGATCACAGGATCAGATCTTATTTAAGCTATTGATCCCATATTGTAATAATCGTTTATCCACCGAAAACAGGCTGCTTAGTAGTAGTAATAATAAAAAGATCTTTAAATAGATCTTATATATATTAATCCGATCCTGATCCGCTTTAGACGTTTCACAAGTGATCGGATCGCGCTACAATACGCGCCCTATTTTCAAGTGGCGTTTATGCCAGAGTTGAGGCAGATATGTTGTATCAAGAAACTTTTGATGTGATCGTTGTCGGTGGTGGCCACGCTGGCACCGAAGCTGCTTTAGCTGCTGCCCGCATGGGTTTGCAGACTTTACTGCTGACTCACAACGTCGAAACCTTGGGTCAGATGTCCTGTAATCCGGCAATCGGCGGTATCGGTAAGGGCCACCTTGTTAAAGAAATTGATGCGCTTGGTGGCGCTATGGCTATGGCAGCTGACAAAGGCGGCATTCAGTTTCGTACCCTGAATAGCTCAAAAGGTCCAGCTGTGAGGGCAACCCGGGCCCAGGCTGACCGCCAGCTGTATCGTGCAGCTATCCGGCAAATTCTGGAAAACCAGCCTAATTTACGAATATTCCAACAAGCTTGTGACGATTTAATTGTTGAAAACGAACAGGTTCAGGGTGTTGTTACCCAAATGGGCCTGAAATTCCGTGCTAAATCTGTGGTACTGACTGTTGGTACTTTCCTCGGTGGCCAGATCCATATCGGTTTAGAGCAATTCTCTGGTGGCAGGGCAGGCGACCCTCCATCCATTGCTTTAGCACGCCGTTTGCGGGAACTGCCATTCCGGGTTGATCGGCTTAAAACCGGTACCCCACCACGAATTGATGCCAGAACTGTTGATTTTTCAGTGATGCAAGCTCAACCTGGTGATAATCCGACACCAGTATTTTCATTTTTGGGTAAACATGCTGATCAACCACAGCAAATACCTTGTTATATTACTTACACCAATGAGAATACTCATCAGGTTATCCGGGATAATCTGGACCGCTCGCCGATGTATACTGGTGTAATAGAAGGCATTGGTCCACGCTACTGCCCGTCTATCGAAGACAAAGTTATGCGTTTTGCCGATAAAGATAAACATCAAATCTTTATCGAACCAGAGGGTTTAACTACCCATGAGCTCTATCCAAATGGTATTTCCACCAGTTTGCCTTTTGATGTCCAGTTATCAATCGTTCACTCGATTAAAGGCATGGAAAAAGCCCATATAACCAGGCCAGGTTATGCGATTGAATATGACTTTTTCGATCCGCGGGATCTCACCAGTTCGCTACAAACTAAGTTTATCAAAGGATTATTTTTTGCCGGTCAAATCAATGGTACTACCGGGTACGAAGAAGCAGGCGCTCAGGGTCTACTCGCGGGGTTAAACGCTGCCCTTTTTGCTACTGAGCGCGAAGCCTGGGCACCTGGTCGGGATCAGGCTTATTTAGGTGTATTAGTTGATGATCTAACCACTCAGGGCACCAAAGAGCCCTACCGGATGTTTACCAGCCGGGCTGAATACCGCTTACTGCTGCGTGAAGATAACGCTGATGCCCGCTTAACAGCTAAAGGCCGTGAACTGGGTTTGGTTGATGATATTCGCTGGCAGGCATTTAGTGAAAAAATGGAACAAATAGAGCTGGAGCGCCAACGCTTGCGCCAAAGCTGGGTCCACCCGCAACACAATGCTTTAACAGCAGTTAACCCATTACTGAAAACGCCATTAAACCGCGAAGCCAGTTTAGAAGAACTGGTGCGCAGGCCAGAAATGACTTATCAACAATTAATGCAAATTGAGGGGCTTGGCCCTGCTCTAGCCGATCCGATAGCGGCGGAGCAAGTTGAAATTCAGATTAAATACGAAGGGTATATTAATCGCCAGCAAGATGAAATTGCCAAGCAACAGCGTAATGAAGCAACAAAATTGCCCGAAACTTTTGATTACACCGCGGTCAAAGGCTTGTCAAATGAGGTAATTATGAAGCTAAACCAAAGCCAACCGGCGACCGTTGGTCAGGCATCGCGGATTTCCGGTATTACACCGGCGGCCATATCACTGCTGTTGGTATACCTGAAAAAGCAGGGTTTACTGCGTAAATCAGCTTAAATGGGCACAACCCAGCCTGTAGGAAACTCAATGCTTGAAAAACTGCGGCAGCTGGTAGCTAAAACCAGTCTGCAACTTAGCGAAAACCAGCTACAGCAATGTATTGACTACGTTCAGTTACTGCACAAGTGGAACAGTGCCTATAACCTGACTTCGGTGCGTGATCCGGCAGAAATGTTGATTAAGCACGTTATGGATAGCCTGGTGATCGCACCGCATTTACAAGGTGAGCATTTTATTGATGTTGGCACCGGTCCCGGATTACCGGGAGTGTTACTGGCCATTTATTATCCCAATAAACAATTTACCTTGCTCGACAGCCTTGGCAAACGCATCCGCTTTTTGAATCAGGTTAAGATCCAACTGGGCCTGGCCAATATCAACCCTATACAAGGCAGAGTTGAACTGCATCAGCCAGAAAAATTGTATGATGGCGTGATCAGCCGGGCCTTTGCCTCTGCCAGTGATATGCTGCAATGGTGCCGTCATTTACCAGCAGCAACCGGCAGTTTTTACGCAATGAAAGGTGCGGCAGTGCAAGAAGAAATTGCAGCTTTGCCGGATTTTGTTAAAGTAAGCGCAGTTATACCATTGCAGGTACCAGAACTGGATGCCAGCCGGCACCTGCTTATTGTTACCAGCGTCTAACCATAACGAGGGAGCCTTGTGGGTAAAATTATCGCCATTGCCAATCAGAAAGGTGGGGTAGGAAAAACCACTACTGCTGTTAATTTAGCAGCGTCAATGGCGGCTACCAAGCGCAAAGTACTGTTAATAGACCTCGATCCGCAAGGTAATGCCACTATGGGTAGTGGTGTAGATAAATATGAAGTTCACGCCACCGCTTACGAGTTATTGATTGAACAAAAACCATTGGCTGAAGTCGTCGTCAAAGAAACGTCCGGTGGCTATCATCTGGTTGCAGCTAATTCCGACGTCACTGCCGCCGAAGTCAGGCTGATGGATGTATTTGCCCGTGAACTTCGCTTACGCACAGCGTTAAAAGACTACCGCAGCAGTTATGACTTTATTTTTATCGACTGCCCACCTTCCCTCAACATGTTAACCGTGAATGCCATGGCCGCTGCCGATACCGTGCTGGTACCGATGCAGTGTGAATATTTTGCGCTCGAAGGCCTGACTGCACTGGTCGATACCATTAATAAGCTGGCAGCGGTGGTTAATGCTGATCTGAAAATTGAGGGTATTCTGCGAACCATGTACGACCCGCGTAACAGGTTAGCTAATGATGTGTCAGAACAATTAAAACAACATTTCGGTGATAAGGTCTACCGGGCTGTGATCCCCCGTAATGTCAGGCTGGCAGAGGCACCCAGTTTTGGTACGCCGGTGATGTATTACGACAAAAACTCAACTGGTGCTAAAGCATATCTGGCATTAGCCGGTGAAATTCTGCGGCGTTCTGAAAAAAAAACCAGTGGCAAAGCGACCTCAGTATAACCACGATAAGTTAAAGGATATTTTTGCGCATGGCGGTGAAAAAACGCGGTTTAGGCCGGGGCTTAGATGCTTTACTGACGTCAAATAAAACGACGGAGCAAAATCACGCTAACCAGCATTCTGCAGAGCTGCAGAAACTGCCGGTCGAGTTTTTACGCCCAGGTAAATATCAGCCACGCAAAGATATGTCGCAGGATGCGTTGGAAGATCTGGCCAGTTCTATCCGGGCCCAGGGGGTCATTCAGCCAATCGTGGTGCGGGCTGTCAGCGACAACAGTTATGAAATTATTGCCGGTGAACGGCGTTGGCGGGCAGCGCAGCTGGCCCGGCTGGCTGAAGTACCTTGTCTGATTAAAAATGTGCCCGACGAGGCAGCGGTAGCAATAGCGTTAATTGAAAACATTCAGCGCGAAGATCTGAATGCAATGGAAGAAGCTGTTGCCCTGGACCGTTTATTAACCGAATTTGAACTAACCCATCAGCAAGTGGCAGATGCTGTCGGTAAATCCCGCGCTACCGTAACCAATTTACTGCGCTTAAATGCTTTGAACGACGATGTTAAAGTGTTGCTGGAACATGGTGATATAGAAATGGGCCATGCCCGGGCTCTGCTGGCGCTGGTTGATGACAGCCAGTCTGAAACCGCCCGTCTGGTTGCGCATAAGCAGCTTACTGTAAGGGAAACGGAAAGCCTGGTGCGGCGCATTCTGGAGCCAAAGGCCCCGGCAGCTGCAAAAGCCAGAGATCCGGATGTCGACGCGCTCGAGCAGCGGTTAAGTGAGCGCTTTGCCGCACCAGTGCAAATTATGTACAACAAAAAAGGTAAAGGTAATCTGGTTATTAATTACAGCAGCCTGGCCGAACTCGACGGTATTTTAGCCAAAATGCAAATAACCGGGGAAGATTAAGTATTTTATTTCGCTATGATAAGGACAAGCAGCCGCTAAAACCGCTTTTTGTTGCAAATCAGGGGCAAATAAGTATACTTTCGCAAGTTTTTTCTACCCCTGCACGGGCTATTACAACGAGGGGTTCAGTGGCAGAAAATATCGCAGCCCAGGCCAGGAAATCCGCATATTTTGCAGTGTTGGCTCAGGTTATCGTCGCCGGTTGTATTGCACTGGCGTTTTTTTTGCTGACTGACAGTGCGGCTGCCAAATCGGCATTTAAAGGCGGTTTGGCAGCGGCGGTACCAAATTTTGTATTCGCCTTTTTTGCGTTTCGTTACAGCGGCGCAGAACAGGCACAAAGAATAGCGGCGGCGCTAATGCGCGGCCACAGCTTAAAAATATTGTTAACTGTTATATTGTGTGCAGTAGTGTTACAACAGGAGCATTTAGTACCAGAGGCGTTTATTACTGGTTTCCTGATCACCTTACTGACACAGTGGACAGCACCGTTTTTCTTTAAACATTAAACTATTGGGATGAAACATGGCTGCAGGTGAAGAGTTAACACTGTCTAGCCATATTCAGCACCACCTTACTAACGCAAAAATGTGTACTGTCGATGGCAGTATCGCGTTTAACAAAGCGTGCAGTGAGGCCGGGTTCTGGACATGGCATGTCGATACCTTAGCGTGGTCTATTGGCCTTGGCATATTATTCTTGTGGATATTCCACAATGTGGCGAAAAAATCCACTGTTGGTGTACCCGGCAAGTTACAGTGCTTTGTTGAAATGGTGGTCGAGTTTGTTGCGGCCAACGTCAAAGACACCTACCACGGTAAAAGCAAATTAATCGCACCACTGGCATTAACTATTTTTGTCTGGGTGTTTTTAATGAACCTGATGGATTTAGTGCCGGTTGATTTCCTGCCTGCGTTCGCTGGTTTTGTCGGTGAAACCGCATTTGGTATGGACTCGCATGATGTCTATATGAAAATTGTACCTACCACAGATATCAATATGACTGCAGCACTGGCTGTTGGCGTATTTTTGCTGATGATTGGTTATTCAATCCGGATTAAAGGTGTGCTTGGCTTTATTAAAGAGCTGACCTTACACCCATTCAGTACCAAAAATATCCCACTGCAAATTGTGCTGATCCCGTTCAACTTATTACTTGAACTGATTGCGCTGGTGGCTAAGCCATTCTCATTGGCGCTGCGGTTATTCGGTAACCTGTATGCCGGGGAGATGATCTTTATCCTGATTGGTGCCATTGGTCTGGCGCAACTGCCGTTGCACTTTGTCTGGGCTGTGTTCCACATTCTGGTAATTGTCTTACAGGCGTTCGTGTTTATGATGCTGACCATTGTGTACTTAAGTATGGCCAGTTCAGATAACCATTAATTTTTTACTTTAACTTTAACTTTAACTATAGAAATATCGGAGATAAAAATGGAAATTGCAGTAGCTATTAAATTAATCGCTGTAGCGTTGTTAATCGGTTTTGGTGCTATCGGTACTGCACTGGGTTTCGGTAACATGGGTGGTAAGTTCTTAGAAGCTTGTGCCCGTCAGCCTGAACTGGCCCCTTCACTGCAAGTTAAAATGTTCATCCTTGCTGGTCTTATCGATGCCGTAGCTATGATCGGCGTAGGTATCGCTATGTACATGTTGTTCGCAATGTAATTGAAGGTTTTTAATCGTCGAACAACTAAATAAGGAGGAGCGGACGTGAACTTAAACGCCACTCTGTTAGGTGAATTAATCGCTTTTACCGTCTTCGTACTTTTTTGTATGAAGTTTGTATGGCCGCCGCTGATGAATGCCATCGAAACGCGCCAACAAAAAATTGCTGACGGTTTAGCAGCTTCTGATCGGGCAGAAAAAGACCTGGCGTTAGCCCAGGACAAAGCCAAAGATCAGTTAAAAGATGCTAAAGCACAAGCTGCTGAAATTATCGAGCAAGCAAGAAAACGCGAAGCGAAGATGATTGAAGAAGCGGCCCAGAAAGCGAACGCTGAGCGGGATAATATCCTGGCGCAGACCAAAGCCGAAGTTGAAGCGGAACGGAATCGTTTACGCGAAGATTTACGCAAGCAGGTAGCTGCCTTAGCGGTAGCCGGTGCAGAGAGAATTCTGCAACGTTCTATCGACGAAGCTGCTCACAGCGACATTCTGGAAAAACTGGTACAAGAACTGTAATGGGGATGAGCTATGTCTGATTTGACGAATATTGCTCGTCCGTACGCCAAGGCGGCCTTCGATTTTGCTGTTGAGCAAAAAGCGTTGGATGCCTGGCTGCAAATGCTGGCTTTTGCTGCGCAAGTAGCAGAAAACGACCAGGTTGCAGCATTGTTGCGTACTTCTGGTGTTGCTGAAAAGCAAGCCGACCTGTTTCTTCAGGTTTGTGGTGAGCAACTCAACGAGCAGGGTCAGAACTTTATTAAAGTGCTGGCAGAAAATCACCGCTTGTTGGCGTTGCCTGAAGTATTAGTTGCCTTTGTTGAACATAAAGCGGCATATGAGAAAGAAATAACCGTCGAGGTTACTTCCGCCACTGCCCTTGATAAAGCTCAACAAGACAAGCTGATAGCTGCATTATCGCAACGTTTGGCACGCAAAGTTAAATTGAACTGTAGCGTCAATCCTGACATGGTCGGCGGCATGCTGATCAAGGCAGGTGACATGGTTATTGATGGCTCGGTCCGCGGTAAGCTGGATCGTTTAGCAACTGCGCTGCAGTCGTAATTGGGGAATAGAGTATGCAACTGAATTCCACTGAAATTTCAGAACTGATCAAGAGTCGAATTGCTCAGTTTGAAGTGGTCAGTGAAGCTCGTAACGAAGGTACTATCGTCCAGGTAACTGACGGTATTATCCGGATTAATGGCCTTGCTGATTGTATGCAAGGTGAGATGATCGAGCTTCCTGGCAATCGTTATGCTATCGCGCTTAACTTAGAGCGCAATTCTGTTGGTGCCGTGGTAATGGGTCCGTATGCGGACTTAACCGAAGGTACCAAAGTAAAAAGCACCGGCCGTATCTTAGAAGTACCGGTTGGTCCACAGCTGTTAGGCCGGGTAGTAAATACCTTAGGTGCACCTATCGATGGTAAAGGCCCGATTGAAGCTGCGGGTTATGCCCCGGTAGAAAAAATCGCCCCGGGCGTAATCGACCGTCAGTCAGTCGACCAGCCGATGCAAACCGGTTATAAGTCAGTTGATGCGATGATCCCTATCGGTCGTGGCCAGCGTGAATTGTTAATCGGTGACCGTCAGACTGGTAAAACCGCCCTGGCAATTGATGCCATTATCAACCAGAAAAATACTGGTGTTAAGTGTATCTATGTCGCTATCGGTCAGAAAGCTTCTACCATTGCTAACGTAGTACGCAAACTGGAAGAACACGGTGCCCTGGCAAATACTATCGTGGTAGTCGCTTCTGCTTCTGAAGCCGCTGCGCTGCAATTCCTGGCGCCTTACTCTGGCTGCACCATGGGTGAATATTTCCGTGACCGCGGTGAAGACGCACTGATTGTATACGATGATTTGTCTAAGCAAGCTGTTGCTTATCGTCAGATCTCGTTGCTGTTACGCCGTCCGCCAGGTCGTGAAGCTTACCCGGGTGACGTATTTTATCTTCACTCACGTCTGCTGGAGCGGGCATCACGGGTTAATGCCGACTATGTTGAGCGCTTAACCAATGGTGAAGTAAAAGGCCAGACCGGTTCATTGACCGCCCTGCCAATTATTGAAACCCAGGCTGGTGACGTTTCAGCGTTCGTCCCTACTAACGTAATCTCGATTACTGATGGTCAGATTTTCCTAGAGTCTGATTTATTTAATGCCGGTATCCGCCCTGCGGTTAACGCCGGTATTTCGGTATCGCGGGTAGGTGGTGCAGCGCAAACCAAGATCATCAAAAAATTAGGTGGTGGTATTCGTCTGGCATTAGCCCAGTACTCAGAACTGGCGGCATTCGCTCAGTTCGCGTCTGACCTGGATGAAGCAACCCGCGCCCAGTTAGAGCACGGTCAGAAGGTAACTGAGCTGATGAAACAGCTGCAGTACAGCCCGATGAGCGTTGGTGAAATGGGTGTGTCAATTTTCGCTATCGAAAAAGGTTTTCTGAAAGATGTTGAAGTAGCCAAAATCCTGGATTTTGAAACTGCTTTAATCAGCTTTATGAAAGCCGAATATGCCGAGCTGATGGCTGATATCGCGAAAACCGGTAACTACAACGATCAAATCGAGTCGTCGCTGAAAGCGGCAATTGAGAAGTTTAAAGCAACTCAGACTTGGTAAATTACGCGGGTGGCAACAGCCACCCCGTTCGTTGAATGAAACGGAGATACAGTCATGGCCGGTGGTAAAGAGATAAAAAGTAAGATCGGGAGTATTAACAATACTCGCAAGATCACCAGTGCTATGGAAAAAGTTGCGGTCAGCAAAATGCGCAAAGCGCAGGAGCGCGTAGCTGCAACCCGCCCATACGCTGAAGGTATGCGCAAAGTAATCGGTAATATTGCTCAGGGCAACATCGAATACCGTCACCCGTATTTATCGGAGCGTGACGTTAAACGGGTGGGCTACATTATTATTTCAACCGATCGCGGTCTTTGCGGTGGCCTGAATACCAACGAGTTTAAGAAAGTTGTGCTGGAAATGAAAAGCTGGAAAAGCCAGAACGTGGAAGCTGAGTTTGCCGTTATCGGTAACAAAGCCACCGCGTTCTTTAAGCGTTTCGGCGGTAAAGTTGTAGCACAACAAACGGGTTCAGGTGACGTACCACGTTTGGCTGATGTGATTGGTTCGGTCAAGGTTATGCTGCAGGCATACCTGGATGGCCGGATTGACCGCTTATTCCTGGTATATAACACTTTTGTAAATACCATGAAGCAAGAGCCAGTGATCGATCAACTCTTACCTTTGCCGCAAACAGAAGTTTCGCCAAAAGAGCATAAATGGGATTACCTGTACGAGCCGGACCCGCAACCTATATTAGATATGTTGCTGGACCGCTACATCGAGTCACAGGTTTACCAGGGTGTTGTTGAAAACGCTGCCAGTGAACATGCAGCGCGAATGGTGGCAATGAAAGCCGCTACCGACAACGCCGGTAATTTAATGGACGACCTGAAGTTGGTGTACAACAAAGCACGTCAGGCCGCTATTACCCAGGAGCTCAGCGAAATTGTCGCAGGTGCGGCAGCTGTAGGCTAAGGTGAACAGTTTTGAGAAATTTGAGGAAACATCATGAGTCAAGGTAAGGTCGTCCAAATCATTGGCGCCGTTGTGGATATCGATTTTCCACAAGAAGCGGTACCTAGCATCTATGACGCGTTAAACGTGACTGACGGTGATCTGGCTGGGTTAGTGCTGGAAGTACAGCAACAGCTGGGTGGCGGTACAGTTCGTACTATCGCAATGGGCACCACTGACGGTTTACGTCGTGGTACCCTGGTTGGAAATTCAGGCAAAGCCATTCAGGTACCTGTCGGTAAAGCGACTTTAGGTCGTATTATGGACGTTTTAGGTAACCCGATTGACGAAGCGGGCCCTATCGGTGAAGAAGAGCGCTGGTCAATCCACCGCGCTGCGCCTTCATACGAAGAGCAAGCCGCATCAAACGCCCTGCTGGAAACCGGTATTAAAGTTATCGACTTAGTTTGCCCGTTCGCCAAAGGCGGTAAAGTAGGTCTGTTCGGTGGCGCCGGTGTAGGTAAAACCGTAAACATGATGGAATTAATCCGGAACATCGCTATCGAGCACAGCGGCTACTCAGTATTCGCCGGTGTAGGTGAGCGGACCCGGGAAGGTAACGACTTCTATCACGAGATGAAAGACTCTAACGTACTGGATAAAGTATCGTTAGTGTATGGTCAGATGAACGAGCCACCAGGTAACCGTTTACGCGTCGCGTTAACCGGCTTAACCATGGCTGAGAAGTTCCGGGAAGAAGGCCGTGACGTACTGTTTTTCGTGGACAACATCTACCGTTATACCCTGGCCGGTACTGAAGTATCAGCCTTGTTAGGCCGGATGCCATCAGCAGTAGGTTACCAGCCAACGCTGGCAGAAGAGATGGGTGCGTTACAAGAGCGTATTACGTCGACCAAGACCGGTTCTATCACGTCGATTCAGGCCGTTTATGTACCAGCGGATGACTTAACGGATCCGTCACCAGCCACTACTTTCTCGCACTTAGATGCAACCGTAGTACTGAGCCGGAACATTGCGTCTCTGGGTATTTACCCGGCAATCGACCCACTGGATTCTACTTCTCGTCAGTTAGATCCATTGGTTATCGGTAAGGAACATTACGATGTGGCCCGTGGCGTACAAACGGTACTGCAGCGTTACAAAGAACTGAAAGACATCATCGCCATCTTAGGTATGGACGAGCTGTCTGATGAAGACCGGACCTTAGTTTACCGTGCGCGGAAAATTCAGCGGTTCCTGTCTCAGCCATTCTTCGTTGCTGAAGTATTCACCGGCTCGCCAGGTAAATATGTGCCGCTGAAAGAAACTATCCGTGGTTTTAAAGGCATTCTGGACGGTGAGTATGATCACTTGCCAGAGCAGGCTTTTTACATGGTAGGCTCTATCGACGAAGCGATCGAAAAAGCGAAGAAGCTTTAAGCAACCAGGCTTTAGGAGAGCGAAATGGCGATGACAGTGCAACTGGATGTAGTAAGTGCTGAAGAGAAAATTTTCTCTGGCCTTGTCGAGTCCGTGCAGGTCACAGGCAGTGAGGGCGAGTTAGGTATTTTACCTTTTCACGCCCCGTTACTGACTCCTCTGAAACCTGGCATGGTCCGTATCGTGAAGCAGTTCGGTGAAGAGCACGTAATTTATGTAGCCGGTGGCGTACTTGAAGTACAACCCGACAGCATTACCGTGTTAGCTGATGTTGCGGTACGCGGCGAAGACTTGGATGAGCAGGCGGCATTAGATGCCCAGAAACGGGCAACTGAAGCGATGCAACACGCCGGTGCAGATTTCAATTACGCTGAAGCAGCAGCGCAACTGGCCGAGGCCATTGCTCAGCTGCGGGTTATTCAGAAACTGCGCAAAAAGTAAGGTTACGTTTGTCAGAAAAGCCACCTGCGGGTGGCTTTTTTATTGCAACAAAGAAAAGCCTGATAAGTCGCCTGAGGTTGGCTGGAACGCTGAAAAGTTGTGTATGTTAAACGAAAACGGTAATGTTAAAGCTGCTAAATAAGTCAGAACCAGCCCTGGTATTGGGCGAGTACCAAAGCCGTGTCTGGTTAAAGAGGTAGTATCAAATGAGAGCAATACTGTTAGGTTGGCTGCTCGTCGCCTGCGCCGGTGTTCAGGCAGCAGAACTGACCTTGGAAGATTACGCAAGGCAGTCACAGTTTCTGGAAATTGAAATTTCGCCTACTGGTAAATATCTGGCGGCGACCAGCCGCAGCGATGAAGGCAATATTTATCTGAATGTTATTGATATCAAATCGAATAAAATTATCAGTGTGCGGCATTTTACCGGTCGTGACTCTATTGGTTCTATCGACTGGGCCAACAGTGAGCGGTTGCTGTTGACGTTGGTGCGGGATATCGGTGCGCTGGAGCAGCCGGTCGCAACCGGTGAGATTTTTGCTGTAGACGCCGATGGCTCTAATGCCAGAATGTTAACCGGCTATCGTGCTGACAATGAAAAAACGCCCGCTCAGGTAATAAACTACTTACCAGAGGAAGATAAGTTTGTGCTTATTGTTACCAGCACGCCCAGTCGTAGAGGTTCTTTTAGTCTGGTAAAGCGACTAAATATTGAAAATGGCCGCGCCCGGCAAATCGCCCGTGCGCCGATGCGCTCATCTGGCATGATTACCGATAATGACGGTATTGCCCGGATGGCAGTAGGCGAAGATCAGGAAAATGATAACGAAATGGTACTGATGTACCGCAAAGACGAAAAGTCGGACTGGCAAACGCTGCGCCGCTATGGTCAGCGTGATGGCAGTTTTACGCCAATCGCTTTTTTACCGGATAATAAACGGGTGGTTGGTTTAAGTGACACCCAGACCGATACCAAAGCAATCAGCATTATGGACCCGGAAACCGGCAAAGAAGAGCTACTGGCACATCATCCGAAAGTGGACGTTGCACCACAATTCAGTATAGAAGATGGTTATCTGAAAGAGGTGATTGGTGCGTCTTACGAATATGATCTTCACGAAGATGTCTTTTTTGCGGATATTAAAGATAAAACCTTTAGCGGTTATTTACAAAGCCTGAAAGCGGCTTTTCCGGGTAAAAAAATCGCAATCAATTCAGCAACCCGCGACAACAGTATATTGGTACTGACCACGCGCTCTGCCAATCATCCGCCCGAATTCTACCTGTTTGATACTAAAAACAATCAACTAAGCTTTTTGCTGAATGGCAGGCCCTGGATGAAGCCGGAATTACTGGCTGAAACTAAAGCCGTTATTTATAAAAGCCGTGACGGTTTAGATATTCATGCCATTTTAACCTTACCGCGGGATAAAAAAGCGGAGAACCTGCCGCTGATAATGTTGCCGCATGGTGGCCCACATGGTCCGCGTGATGTTTTGGAAATTGACACGGATGCCAAAGTATTGGCTCAGCATGGTTATGCCGTATTGCAGCCAAATTTCCGCGGTTCAGGTGGCTTTGGCCGCAGTTTCCTGCAGGCAGGTTACCAGAACTGGGGCACGACAATGATTAATGATATGACCGATGGTGTTATGCATCTGGTAGAGCAAGGTATAGTTGATAAGAACCGGGTATGCGCTTATGGCGGCTCTTACGGTGGTTATGCTGCGTTAATGAGTGCCGTGCGCGAGCCTGACTTGTACAAGTGTGCCGTTGGTTTTGTCGGGGTATTTGATTTAAACCTGATGTACACCGATGGTGATATTCAGGAACGGCAAAGCGGCATTAACTATCTGGAAATGGCCATTGGCCGCGATCAGGTGCAGCTTGATGCCCAGTCTCCGATTAAGCATCTGGATAAGTTAAAAGCGCCTGTGTTTATTATTCATGGTGAAGAAGACCGTCGGGTACCAATTATCCACGCCAACCGACTACGGGAAGAGCTGGAGAAGCGCAACCATCCTTATGAGTGGCTGGTAAAAGATAAAGAAGGCCATGGCTTTTACAAACCGGAAAACAACGTTGAGCGTTGGCAGAAAATGCTGGCTTTTTTCGACAAATATATTGGTGAAACTGAAAAAAACTAACATCAGTTGAGCTTTAACATCAAAGCGCCATCTTCGGCTGGCGCATTTCATTCAGCAAAACTTCACCCCAGCCCTGTAATCTGCGTTGATATCTATTAGAATAAGTGTCTATTTGAATACGCGCACTATAGACGATACGAGATTACAGGGATTTATGTTATGGCATTAAATGTAGTAATTCTGGCGGCCGGCAAAGGCACACGGATGAAATCAGATCTACCCAAGGTACTGCACAAGGTGGCTGAACGGCCAATGGTGCAACATGTTATTGATACCGCCCGGGCGCTCGGCGCGGAAAAACCGCAGCTGGTATATGGCTATGGTGCTGATGCGCTGCAAGCCGCCATGGCCGATCAACCATTGCACTGGGTATTACAAGCCGAGCAACTGGGTACCGGCCACGCCGTGGCCCAGGCTGTGCCTAACATTGCTGATGATGAAACTGTACTGGTGCTTTACGGCGATGTGCCTCTGACCCGGCTGGAAACCTTACAACAACTGTTAGCGGCAAAACCGGCTGACGGCCTGGCGATTTTAACGGTAAATTTAGCAAACCCGACCGGTTATGGCCGGATTATGCGCGCTGGTGAAAATAATAGCGGTAACGTCGTTGGTATTGTTGAGCAAAAAGATGCGACGCCAGAACAGTTGCTAATTAACGAAGTGAACAGCGGCATTATGGCACTGCCAGGTAAGCAGCTGAAAAGCTGGCTGGGCAAGCTGTCTAACAGCAATGCTCAGGGTGAATATTACTTAACTGATGTGATTGCCATGGCGCATAGCGAAGGTGTTGAGATTGCCACGGCGCAACCGCAAGATGCGATGGAAGTGGAAGGGGCCAATAACCGGGTGCAACTAGCTGCGCTGGAGCGGGCTTATCAGCAACGCAAAGCTACTGAGTTGATGCTGGCCGGTGCTAATTTGCGAGACCCTGCCCGGCTTGATGTGCGTGGCACGGTTGATGTTGGCAATGACGTGCTGATCGACATCAACGTTATTTTTGAAGGCAAGGTGGTGCTGGGCAAAGGCGTGACCATTGGCGCCAACTGTATTTTAAAAGACTGCACCATTGGCGATAACACTGAAATTAAACCTAACTCAATGATTGAAAAAGCCACGGTTGGCAGCGACTGCTCAGTCGGCCCTTATGCCCGCCTGCGGCCTGATTCGGTAATGCTGGACGACAGCCATGTCGGTAACTTTGTGGAAATGAAAAAAACCACGCTGGGTCAAGGTTCAAAAGCCAACCACCTAACCTATTTGGGAGATGCAGTGATTGGCAGCAAAGTTAACGTCGGTGCCGGTACCATTACCTGTAACTACGATGGTGCCAATAAGTTTGTTACCACCATTAAAGATGGTGCCTTTATCGGTTCGAACAGTTCGCTGGTGGCGCCGGTAACGGTGGGCGTAAATGCCACTGTCGGTGCGGGTAGTGTGCTAACCCGTGATGCGGCTGATGGCGAGTTAGTGGTTGCCCGGGCCAAGCCACGGCATATTGCAGGCTGGCAGCGGCCGGTGAAGATTAAAAAGTAATTATTTCAGAACTGACAAAGCACAAATAAAACAGCCCGCAAATGCGGGCTGTTTTATTAGCATAACTGCATGGCTGATATAGCTGCGTCAGGCTGCGGGTAGCTTCGGTTGCAACTCCCGCTAACGCCTGCGGCCGGGCTCAGACACTCTGTGACGCCCAAATCGGGATTCCAACCTACGCGTTCAAATACCGCTTAGTCCGCTTTATCCACCAGTACGGCAATTGCACCATCACCGGTCACATTACAGGCGGTACCAAAGCTGTCCTGCGCCATATACAGCGCTATCATCATGGCTACTGCCGCTTCGCCAAAGCCAAGCATGGAGCCCAGCAGGCCAACGGCTGACATTACCGCACCACCCGGCACGCCCGGGGCAGCCAGCATCACTACGCCTAAGGTTAAAATAAACGGCAGCATAGTAAGCAGTGACGGAATTTCCAGACCATTTTGCATCACCATTACAGCTACGGCGCAACTAACAATAGTAATAGTTGAGCCGGCTAAGTGAGTAGTAGCGCATAGCGGCACGGTAAAATCGGCAATATTAGGTTTAACGCCATTAGCTTTGGTGGCCTGCAGTGATACCGGAATGGTTGCCGCACTCGACATGGTGCCTAAGGCGGTGAAATAGGCTGGCAGCATGTTTTTAATCAGCAAGAGTGGTGATTTACCTGCTTTAATACCGGCTATGCTGTACAGAATAATGATCCACAGCCAGTGCAGCACCAGAGCCAGTATAAGCACTATCCCAAAGGTTTGCAGGGTGTCGAACACGGTACCGGCTGCTGCCAATTGAGCAAATACCCCGGCAATATAAAACGGTAATAGTGGAATAATCACTTTTAACAGCAGCAGCTGGATAATATCGCGGCCCTGATCTGACAACTGTTTTAATTGCTGCGCCTGGGTGGCGGCAATGCCTAGACCAAAAATAAAGGCCAGCGCGAGTGCCGTCATAATGCCAAATGCCGGCGGAATATTCATTTCAATATAAGGCGTTAAGTCAGCCACTACGCCGGTTGACGTTGCTGCAGCAGCAGGTGCCAGCATCGGTACTACTATCGCCGCCACTAAGAACGCCAGGGTACCAGCCAAAATAGTCGACAGGTAGGCAATTCCCAGGGTGCGACCCAGTAATTTACCGGATTTTTGCGGCAAAGCAGCAATACCACTGGTAATAAAGAACAGGATCAGCAAGGGGATGGTAAAAAACAGCAGTTGGCCAAACAGTGCTTTAAAAGTAATCAGAATTTGGGTCAGCCAATGCGGAGCATACAGGCCAAGCAGCATGCCCAGTACTATACCGGCAATCAGTTTTAAAATTAGCGCCATAATCTTCTCGTTAATTAAAGTTCTTGTTATATGTAGTAAAAGCCCGGATTGTCGCGGCTGAGCATAGCATAAGTTGTCACAGCTGACTGCGCTTTGCTGGTCAGCTGTGTTTTAAGTGGAGAAAATCATGGCACTACACCAATTTCGCTTGTCAGTTTTGCCGGTGCAGTTTCTCGGTCAGGTCAAGCGAAAACCCCTGATCGTCAAGCAATATAAGTCGCATCATCTTTTGCTCAAAGCGCAGATCAGCCAGCACCAGGGTGGGTGGTAATTGATAGACGATAAGCGAACCTGAGCTGATTGACAGAATTTTGGTAGCGAGATCAGACTTTTCTGCCATCTTGCCGGTTACACTGTCACGCAAAAAACTGTGACCGGTAATTTTGACAATGCCGGCCTGATAGTCATCTACCGCGCCCAGGAAAAAACGGTTTTCGTCGTTGCTGAATAATCTGCGATAACAGACCAGTAAAAGGTCACCACTTTGCAACATAATATGTCCCTCTTGCTATATTAATGATCGGTACTGGTATAACGCCTGCCAGAACTTACCTTTACGCTCCGCAAACTCGGTTTCCACATAATGTTTTAATCTGCGTCTGTCCTGCGGATGATCTTTCAGCGCGGAGCCCAGTAATACATGCAACAGCAGTTGGGCATCGGGCTGGGCCTGCTGATAATAGTAGGCATGGGTATAAATGGCATGAGCCACACTAACCGCTTCGGCGGTAGACATCGTGGCCCCGGCCAGCCGATCGGTACTGCGGCCATCCAGAGTCTGGCCATTGCGTAATTCATGAAAAATAGTCGCCAGTACCTGAATCAGCTCAGCATCTGCGGTGATGTTTATATTATTGGCCGCCATCAGTTTGCTGGTTTCCCAGAAAATCACATCCATTTCGTCGTCGACATGGCGGATTGGTTTAATATGCTCAAAACTCAGGCGGCGTTTTAAAGCGGCACTCATCCGCTGCAAGCCTTCGTCCACACTGTTAGCGCTGGCAATAATATTAAAGCCCGCTTTGGCATATAGGGTACTTTCTGCGGCAGGTAACTCCGGTACTACCAGCATTCGCTCCGATAAGATGGACAAAATGGCGTCTTGCAGAGGTTGCGGGCAGCGGGATATTTCTTCAAAACGAAGTATTTTGCCATCCCGCATAGCGCGGTATAAGGGGGTCGTCACCAGCGCCTCAATGCAAGGTCCACTTTGTTGCAGCAGTTGCGGGTTCCAGCTGTAAAGCAGCTGATTTATGTTACTGACCGCGCCACCCTGGATAATCTGAGTAGAGTCGGCACTGATTGCGGCGCCGAGCAGCTCGGATAGCCATGACTTTGCCGTGCCGGGCTCGCCGGTTAACAGCGCGCCTCGCTGAGTGCATAACGCCAGAATAATCCGGGTGACTACGCCGGGTTCAGCAACAAATTTGCGCTCAATTGACAGTTCGGCATCGCCGCTGATAAATTTTTCAACCGCCACCGCCGACATAAACCAACCGGGCGGCACCGGAGCGCTATCTGTCCGCTGCAGCCGTTGCAACTCGGCCGCATAGTGTTGCTCAGCCGGCTTTTTCTGGGTATCAGCTGTTGTCATCATAACTGCTGAACTCCCCCTCGGTGCTCGGGAGCCATTCGCTCCTGCAGCAGAACTTTTGGTAACTCGTGTAGCGGAATAATGCCGTCGATTACCAGGTTCAGCGCGCTGTCGCGCATGGTGATCATGCCGGCGTCCAGCGCTTGCCAGCGCAACTCGCTGGCGGTGTTTTCTCTGGAAATAGCATTACGAATGTCCGCATTCATCAGCAAAAACTCGACCACGGCAATACGACCAACAGTGCCTCTGCCGTGGCAGCGGCTGCAGCCTGCGCCTGCAAAGCAGCGGAAATTGCCGGGTACACCATCAGGGAATAATTCGGCCAGGATTGTCTGGTCTGGCTCGGCGGCTGCCCGGCAATCCGGACAAATGCGCTTGGCTAAGCGCTGGGCGATAACTGCCAGTAATTCACTGGCGATAGAGTTGGGATGAATATTTAGGTCCCTGAGGCGTTGAATCGCATCAACCGCATCATTGCAGTGCAAAGTGGATAATACCAGGTGGCCGGTTTGAGAGGCTCTGGCCGCTTCCAGTGCGGTGGGGTGGTCACGGATTTCACCCACCAGTATCACGTCGGGGTCTTGCCGGACAAAAGCGCGCACCGCATCGGGGAAGTCAAAGCCAATATCAGCGCGTACCCGGGTTTGCTGTACTTTGTCTATCGAGTACTCTATCGGGTCTTCAACGGTAATGACCTTGCGTTTGCCATCATCTGCCAGCTCTTGCAGGCCAGCATATAGCGTAGTGGATTTGCCGGAGCCGGTTGGGCCTACTACTAACACCAGCCCTGCCGGATTATTCAGTAAGCGTTGGTACATGCTGGCTACCCGTGGTGACATGCCCAGGTCTTGCATCGTCATGGCCCGGCCGGTATGTTTCAGCAAGCGGATAACCACATGTTCTGCATGCAGGGACGGTTGCGTTTGCACCCGTAAGTCATACCAATGCTTGCCTTGTTTTACCTGGCTGCGGCCGCCTTGTGGCAAACGTCGCTCTGCAATGTCCAGCTCTGAGCGAATTTTGATCACATTAATCAGTCCTGCCAACTCTGACATACTGATCTGAAAATGGCTTAGGTCATGCAAGTCACCGTCAATTCTCAGCCTTACCCGGGGCATATCCTGATAGCACTCAAGGTGAATATCACTGGCGTGCTCGCTTACGGCTTCCAGCAACAATGCTTCGTACAGCGACACCAGATAAGGATTTACCGGGTTGGGCAGAGCGTCAGCAGCAGTATTTTCAGGATGAGCTTTACTGGCAAGGGCGGATTTTTGCTGGGCCCTGGCACTTACTTCCAGCTGGGTCCACAGCCGACGGAAATCCTCGGGGGTTACCAGGGCACAGTGGATTTTGCCGTTGCCATTCATCACCGCCAGTTCGGCTAAATCCGCATCCGGATTATCAGTCACTACTGTCATCCGGTTGTCTTTTAAGGTAACGGGCAATGCCCTGCTGCGCTCAAGAAAAGTATGCGAAAAGTGGTTAAATAAGCTGCTGTCAACTTGCTTGATCAGGCTGTCAAAATCGATAAATGACAGTTGTCGCTCTGCTGCCATCGCTTTGTATAGGCCTTTACTATGCTGTTGAATTTTTCGGTCAAGCGCGTGCGCAAATAGCTCGTTGTTTCGTTTTGCCTCCTGCCTGGCTTCAGCCAGCATCGCATCATCGGCATAGCCAAGGTCTATCACCATATCGGCCAGGCGGCGGCTGAAATCAATCCAGCCGAGTTTACTCTGGCGGACTAATGTTGCTTGCTGCCTCTGATACAGCACGAAATTTGAAACATGGTCTTTTTCATCTTCGATCACCACCAGCAAACCGTTTTCAGTCAGCAAAGGCACCAGTTGTTCATAGTGTGACAACAGGCAGGTAGCCAGAATAAGCTGGCAAGGCTCACTTACCGCGATGCTGTCGTTAGCGTCGGCCAGCACCAATTGAATATTCTGAATACCTAAAGTGGCAAAGCGCTGACGGGCGTCACTGATTAAGCTGGCATCGCGCTCTACCGCATATACTTTTGCGGCTAACCCCGACAACACAGCGCTAAGGTACCCGCTACCTGCGCCGATGTGTATCACATTGTGCTGCGGTTCAATCTGCGGTAATAACTGTATTATACGTTGTACAGCAGCCTGAGTTGGCATGCTGTGACCAGAAACCAGTTCAACATTTTGCGCTGTGCTGACAAAAAGATGCCGCGGGATTGGTTCTGCGACGCTACTGTTTGCACTCGTCATAGGCTGCTCATCTGTTACTGCTCTCTGCTGTTATTTAGTGTAGTGTCAGGCAAAGTACAACTTATTGCTTTGCATCAACTAAATTTATTTTTTTTGACATCAGCTCAGGTAGTGGTGCTGGCTTGCCAAACAGGTAACCCTGAAAAAGAGCGCAGCCCATTTCAGCGAGTTCCTCAAATTGTTGCTGTTGCTCAACACCTTCAGCTACCACCATTAGCCCCAGCGTTTCAGCCATCGCTATAATAGTAAGTACAATGGCACGATCGGTCTTTTCTATCAGAAATTCTTTAACAAATGACTGGTCAATTTTCAGCACATGTATAGGCAGATTTTTTAAATACGATAGTGACGAATAGCCGGTACCAAAATCGTCCAGTGAGAATGTGACACCTATATCACTAAGGGCTAGTAACTTTTGACGTGTCGCTTCCAGATCATCATGTAGCATGCTCTCGGTAATTTCCAGCTCCAATAAGTTAGCCTGAATACCGGTATCTTTAATGATTTGCTGAACAGTATCGACAAAATCCTTTTGCACCAACTGGCGTTGGCTAACGTTCACGGCAATAGCTAACCGGGCTCCCTGATCCACGAAGTATTTAATTTGCAGACAGGCGGTTTTCAGTACCCATGTGCCAATATCAATAATCAGTCCAGAGCTCTCTGCTAACGGGATAAAGAGATCCGGCGGAACCATACCTTGCTCTGGATGGTGCCAACGAATCAACGCTTCATAGCCAGCTAATTGCCGGACACTATTAACTTTGGGTTGGTAATACAGCGAGAATTGCTGCTCTGTTAACGCTAGTTTTAATTCATGCTCCAGCTTTTGTCGCTGTCGCAACTGCTGCTGCATTTGTTGTTCAAAGAAGTATAGTTGATCACGGCCATGTTCTTTTGAGTGGTACATAGCCAAATCAGCTGACGACATTAACTCATCTATACCTTTATTGTTGTTATTAAACAGTGCAACGCCAATACTGGCGGTTATTTGGTAATGATGACCCTTCAACACAAAGGGCAGGCGTATTTCCTCTAATAATTTATTGCCGAGAATTTCAGCGTCTGCGGCTGCTGTTACCGGATCTGCAGTTTGCAACCTGGCCAGCAAGATAAACTCGTCACCACCAGGCCGGGCCAGGGTATCGGTAGCGCGAATACTTAACTGCAGCCGCTCTGCCAACTGGCGCAGTAAGTCGTCACCAAATGAATGGCCAAAACTGTCATTAAGCCGTTTAAAGTGATCTAAGTCGATAAACAGTAAGGCTGCGAAGTCGCTGCTACGCTGGCACTCAATCTGTGCTTCCTGAATTTTTTCCAGCAGTAAACGTCTGTTAGGTAAGTGCGTTAAGGGATCATAAAATGCTAACCGGTGGATGCGTTGCTGATCTGCTTTAGCTTTACTGATATCGTTAAAACTGGCGATGTAATGGGTAACCTGGCCTTCATTATTTTTCAGGGCATTAATCACAACATGTTCAGGATAAACTTGTCCATTTTTTCGTCGGTTGTAAATCTCACCACTCCAGACATCATAAAGCTCCAGTATTTGCATCATATGTTGGTAAAAAGACGGATCGTGCAGGCCAGAGCTAAGCACCGATGGCTTCTGGCCAATGACTTCGGCTTCGGTATACCCGGTAATCTCGGTAAAGGCCGGGTTTACCCGGATAATACGCCGCTCTGCATCGGTAATCATGATGGCTTCGCGGGTGTGAAATGCCAGAGCATTAAGCTGCTCTGTCGCCTGCATATTTTTTTGCGCGGTAATGTCCCTTACGGCCAGAATAAAGTGCGGCATGACGTTGTTATCTGTTTTTAATGCAGCAATAACCTGAAACCAGCTGGGGTCAGCATCCTGCTCGATAGTCAGGGCATATTGATGGGCATCTGAGCAGCCTTGACGACTGTAGGCTTCGCTTATCGCTTTTTGCATGGCCCTCGCCACGTTATCGGGTAACACTTCGGCAGCTGTTTTACCAATAAACAGCTCGGGGCTAAGATAAAGTTTGCTATCGGGTCTGGAATGAACGCGATGAAAGCGTTCTTCAAGATCAACATCAAATAAAATATCAGGTACTGCAGCCAGAGTAGCTGAAAGCTCCGCTTTCGATTGCAGCATCTGCGCAAAAGGCGCAGCCAGCGTCTCAAAAACCAGAGCCCGGTATAAAAATAAATACGACAAGAGTTTCAGGGCATGGCCTAAAATATTAAAGCTGTCACTGAATTTGCCATATAAGGTGAAATAAAACTCGCTCAGGATCATGGTAACAACAGCAGCAAACAGCGCTGGAGTGTGAAAAGGCCGCTGATGTCGGCGGTAATGTAAAATAAAAAATACCGTTATCAGGTTGATAAAAATAACCACATATTCGGCAATAATTTTTGCTTTAGTCAGGCCAACACCATCAACATAAAATACCGGTAAAGTATTGGGGTGATTAACAAACCAATAATTCAGACTGATTACCGTGGCTATCGCTGCTAAAAGTATCTTGTAGTAAGTGGTTAAGCCGGTACTTTTGTCGGCAACAGGTAAAACAGCAAAACACAATGCAAGTGCGGCAATTAACCGTGCTGCCAGCCAAAAGTTAATAGTTTTTTGTGGGTCATTAACGGTGAAATAATCAGGCATGCCCTGATAAGACAGCAGGTGCGCCAAATCTAACCAGAAAATAGTAAAAAATGAACAGGCTAAAACCACTCCCCGCAGGGTCATGTTCACCAGTGCTTGCTCACGGATAATAGCAAAAATCATTGCCGCAATAACAATAGCTAAGATCTCAAGTACGGTATGTAACGGCAGATAAGCCTGATGGCTTAGTTCAGGTAGGTCTATATTCAGCAGTAAAGGTAAGAACGTTATCAGAATCAACGCCATTAGAAATAACACCAGCTTGACCTGTGACTGGGGTAAGGCTTTTGTTATCAAAGAGGCTTGATTTTGCATGCATTCATTCTAAGTAAATTAGAAAATTCTCATGGTAGAATACCCTCTTTGACTGTATTTTCAAGCAGCTTTAAACAGTTGTTTGTTCCAGAATAACGTGTTGAATAATTTCAGCTTCAGGTAAATGCTGCTTAGCACTGTTTTTCAAACATGCTGATGTACAGCTTAAGATGTTTCACGTGAAGCATTTTCTACTTTGCTGTTTGCTATGCCACATTAGCATTATAGCCCTGCTAACCTCACCGGGCGTTGTCCAGTATACGAAACTGCTGTATCCGGAGGTGTTACTCATATTATTGTGCGGTCATCTGTTACTGCATGCTGTCGTACTTGCTGATAAACGTCGCAACTCCGCCTGCGGGCTGATTGTCTTTTAACAAGCTATCAGAGCTAAGGCTTAACAAGTTGTTATTCAGGTTATACTAAGCTACAACCGGTACTGTGTTAACCGGACAATATTGTAATACAGGGAAAACTTATGCGTAGTGTAATTGGTTTAATGTTCATTTTGCTGTTGGCAAGCTGTGCCCAGCTTGGCTCACTGTCGACTTATAACGTCAGCGAGGCAGACTTAGAGCAGATGTTAAGTTCACAGTTACCGAAACTCACCCGCCAGGCCAATGTTGCCGGTATTCCGCTGAAAATGGCAGTGGATAAAATGCAGGTTGATATTGGCCCCGATAATAGTGATTTGGTAAGGATTAATACTGATGCCTCTGCGGTATTGTCCCTGTTTGGTTTAAGTTATCCGGCTAATTTGCAGTTGCAAATAGAAGGTGCGCCTTACTATGACGCAACCGAAAAAGCGATTTTTATCCGTTCAGTTAAGTTGCTGGACAGCAGTATTGAAGCGGCCGGTTACCGGGGCAATTTAGCACCGGTAAGTAACGAATTGCTGCAGCTGGTTAATGGCTATCTGGCATCAAACCCGGTATACCGGCTTGATCAAACCAACCCCACCATCAGGCTGCTCACTGCGGTACCGGTAAATATGTCGGTACAGGATGGCAAACTGGCGTTTAGTCCCAGCGGCCAGTAGCCATCATTTTAATACAGAATGCCCCGCGGCTTGTGCCCACTTTTAGTCATATAGCACATAAAAAAAGAGTGGCAAAAGCCACCCCAAAGTGCAAGACAAGTAAAACAACGACCAGAGACGGCCCATCCGGGGCCAGTCTGTGTCAGTCCATGACAAGCAAAACTATAAACTAGTATTCATTTAAATGCAAATAATTTTCATTTGTATTTGTTGTGATTTTTAAATTGTTTCTTTCTGAATGATTCTTTTCTATGCGTGTTGTGGTTATAATATCGCCAAGTCGTTGATTTACTATTGATTGTTTAATTTTTGTTTCGGAGTTGTATATGTTTTGGAAAGGACTTCTTGCAGGGTTGATGTGTACTGGCATGCTTTCGTTGCATACTGCGCAAGCATCGTTGATTGAGGGTACAGGTTACGCCAGTGATCAGCAAAATAGTGTGTATTGGTCACTGCTTGACATGCAACTGGATATCGCCCGTTTATCTTGGAGTGATAGTCTTGGAATGGAGAATCAGGCTGGTTTAACAGATATCAATACTTTTGTTAACAGTAATTCAGACGGCTGGCGTTGGGCAACAGCTCTTGAGTTTTCAGCAATTCATAGTTGGTTTGATACAGATCCCATGGCTGATGGCTGGTCAGAGAGCCAAAAAGCAGGTTCCGCATTATTTTTCTTGCTAAATGGCACAGGCCCCGCGTTTTCCAGTCAGCAGGGTTATGATTTCGAAGGTTATAGTTATTGGCAATTTGGCACCTGGCATGAAAGCGCAATGCAATATGTCTGGATGGCGGATTTTGCCTGGAATATTGCCGATGTTAGTTGTGCAACATATTCTGTACTTTGCGCAAGTGGTTATTTTACCGACGAAAACTCCCCGCTTTGGGAAGCTGAAGGTATATTAGAAATGGATAACCTGAATGTAGCACCTTTGTTGGTCAGGGATCGCAATGCAATAGCTGCTGTTGCTGTTCCCGTTAGCTCTTCCGCCCTGTTGATGGCGTTGGGTTTATTGGGATTAGTGCTCCGCCGTAAAGCCTGATAACAGTTATTTAAGTAATTACTTGAGCTGACAGTCTGTTCGCAGGCTGTCAGCTTTTCTTTAAGTTAGTTAGTGTGCAGCAACATGAACCTTATTGATATCATCGCAATATATTTGTATGCATTGAAAAATGTCGCTTTGGTGTTGCTGGTGTTATTGCTGTTTTTTGCGCTGGACGACTTGTTTATTGATATATATTACTGGTTGCGGCGATCATGGCGCGGACTAACGATATATCGCAATCGCTCTGTGTTTGATGAGCAACAGCTATATTTTTGCAAAGAGAAACCAATAGCAATCATGATTCCAGCGTGGCAGGAAGTCGGGGTTGTGGGCAAAATGGCAGAACTTGCTGCATCTGAACTTGATTACGAAAATTATCAGATTTTTGTAGGGACTTACCCTAACGATCCTGGTACACAGGAAGATGTTGATGCCGTCTGCCGGCGTTTTCCAAATATCCATAAGGTTGTTTGTGCCCGTCCGGGACCAACCAGTAAAGCAGATTGTCTTAATAATGTTATTACGTCAATTCTCGAGTTTGAGCGGCGGTCTAAAGTAAAATTTTCCGGTTTTGTGTTGCACGATGCTGAGGATGTGATTTCGGCAATGGAGTTACGGTTATTCAACTATTTACTTCCCCGAAAAGATCTCATTCAACTGCCAGTGTATCCTTTTGCCACTGGCGCCTTGCATTTTACCTCAGGTCATTATCTGGATGAGTTTTCTGAGATGCATGGCAAGGACGTGGTGGTGCGGGAAGCTATTGTTGGTCAGGTACCGAGTGCCGGGGTTGGCACCTGTTTTAGCCGCAGGGCTATCCTGAAGCTTTCTGAAGAAGGCGATGGTTTGCCGTTTGATGTGCAATCGCTGACAGAAGATTATGATATTGGCTTCCGGATGAAGCAGTGGGGCATGGAAGAGATTTTTGTACGCTTCTCGGTAACCAATAACAAACTGGCAGCATTTGCAGAGAAGAACCGCAGTCGCAGCAAGATCGATGGTAATGTCGTCTGCGTCAGAGAATATTTCCCGGAAACCTTTCAAACAGCAGTCAGGCAAAAAAGTCGTTGGATTATAGGCATCGTATTTCAAGGCATAAAAGTACATAAGTGGAGCAAAGACTGGAAGCTGAATTACTTCCTATGGCGCGACCGCAAAGGTGTTGTGAGCTATTTTGTCAGCTTTCTGGCTAATATCATTTTTATTCAGTTGGCCTTGTTGTGGCTGTATCAGGCGATAGCACCAAATGCTTATAACTTTATCGGTGTTTTTTCGGATGACCCGATAATAATTGCCTTATTAAGTTTAAATTTAGTTTTTTTCCTTAACCGCATACTGCAACGGATGATTTTTGTCCGGCGATACTATGGCATAGTGCAGGCATTTCTATCTGTACCACGTCAGCTATGGGGAAATATTATCAACTTTTTTGCCAATGTCCGGGCAATTCGCCAGGTTGTTCAATATGGCGATCCTCGACGGGTAGCATGGGATAAAACTCAGCATCAGTATCCAACAGTTAGTGAGCGGAGTCTCGGATCATCTCTTGGCTCTATTTTAATGCAGCAGGGTGTAATTAGAACTGATCAGCTTAATACAGCGCTGGAGCACAGAGTTCGTGGCGAGAGACTTGGTCAGGCCATGTTACGCTTGGAACTGATTTCTCCTGTACAGTTGGCAGAGGCTCTGGCTTTACAGGCATCAACAGAGTGTCGGCTGATAGATCCTTTCATGTTGGAAGCAAAACCTATTGTCCAGTTTCCGGAGCGGCTGGCTTTTAAATATGCAGTACTGCCCATTGGTATGGAAGATGGCACTTTGCTACTCGCCAAGGAAAGCGCTTTGTCACCTGTAGCGCAGGGCGCTATTGAGCGTCTTTTACAACGTAAAGTCCGCTATGTTATATGCCAGGCTGGAGCGGTAACACTGGGTTTGCGTTACTGGTATATGTTTGATAAATCCTGTAATCCGGAGCAGCAACTGGCACAGTGGTGTAGCGATGGTGACATCTCTGAATCTGCTGTCAAAACTCTGAGGGAGCGATATTTCTCTTGTCAGCTCATGCTCGGAGAAGCGCTGCTGCAGGCTTCGTTGCTTGAACCTGCTTTGATAAATCAGGTAATGATGGGCTATGAATATGACGGTAATCTTAAACTGGGTGCCTACCTTGTGCAGGAGCAGCTAATCTCTGAGCAAGTCCTCGAACAAACCCTAATGCTGCAACAGTCGGTCCAAAAGTCTTTACAACAATTATTTGCTGAATATAAACAAGCGTCAGGCGAGGCAGTCATAGCATGAGCCGGTTTTTCTGCTGTCTAATAATGTTATGCAGCGTTACATTGCATGCGCAGGAATGGCGTGATGGCCTGAGTGAACTACAGCAAAGTCGTGCTTACCCATATGTTGAAAAGTCGTTTGCGCTAAAACGGCAACGACATTTTGCAGCAGCAGCGGTTGAACTTGAAAAAGCACTACAGGTATTACCAGCCCATGCGCCTTTGCTGGACATGTTGTTTGATGCCCAGTTGGCTGTCCCTGACCCAGCGTCAGCTCTGGTTACTTATCAGCGTCTGCCAGAATCGCTGCGTGAAGATAAACTACTTCGTATTGCCCAAACTCAGCTAGATATACAACAACCGCTGGCATTGGCGGAATATTCGGGATTGTTGGCGACATTAAGCGTAGCAGAACAGCATCAGCTTTTAGGGCTGATCACACAACACTTAATTGCTAACCAAAGAATGCAGCAGGCGTTTAATTGGCTGCAGGATAAAACCGAATTACCTGACAGCCTGTTGTTGCAACGAGCCGAACTTGCTGACCAGCTTTCGCTGCCACAACAGGTAATTGCAGATACCGAATCTGTCTCAGAACTACAGCTAACTGGACGGGACTGGCTGCGGTACAGCCTGGCTTTGTTGCAACAGGGTAAACAAGGGCAGGCCATACAATTGGCTAAACAACGAAGTACTGAAGAGTGGGCAAGCAGTTTTTTCCGGCAATTGCTGCAAAGTCAATTGTCTGCGAACGACTGGGCAGGAGCAGAACAGACCTTCAAGTGGTTAGTCCAACATACGAGTCTGACTCCGGCTGAACACTTGCAACGATATCAAAGTGCACTTAACAATAAGAATACCGCATTAGCGAAAAGGCTAATTGTTGATCTGCAGCTGAATTGTCTTGATAAAGTTGCAATGTATTTGCAGGCAGAGGCAGGCGACGAAGCAAGAGCTCAGTTTGAAACATGTCCAGTGCAGCAGCGTGCTGAATGGTTGACATACGCTGATCGCTGGCTATCTGCCGATGCTCTGGAAGCAATAACCATACATGATGCAACACTAGCAAAACGACAAGCCGAGATGGTGTTACAAAAACGCATTGCTGCCAATGATTATCAGACATTATTAAAGCGAAAGTTTTCGCAGCCTTTGCGACAACAGGATTACAACTTGTTGATTACCAGTATCAATGCGTTGACAGACACCACAACACAACGCATGTACCTTGAAGCACTGTACCAGGTAATGCCTGATGATTACCTTCTGGATCAGTTAAGCTTTCTTTATATTGAGACACAACAATCACTGCAGGCGCTCAAGCTGTTGGAGGATGCGTTACCCTTTTCCACAGAAGCGATGGCGCGTGGCGTGTTGCCTGAGCGGTTACTTAATTTATTGCAACAACAAAACATCGAACAAATCGCCACTGTGCTGCAAAAACTAGAAGGTTGGTCAATATTGACGGCTGAGCGCGCTGAGCTTTGGCGAATTGCTGGCCGTTGTAAGCAAGCAGAGCAATTGCTTACGCCTGCCCCGCAGGATGCGTCAGGCTGGAAAACGCTGGCTCTTTGCGCCAATAATCAGCAACCGGCGGCTGCTATACAGTTTTGGCAGCAGGCATATCAACTGCAGCCTGATCCGACATATCTGCAACAGATAGCTTACCAATATCAGTCAATGAAACAGCCGGCCCAGGCATTAGAATACTTACAACAGTTACCTGCAAAGTTGTTACTGCCAGCAGATTGGCTCAGCATGGCAGAGCTGGCGTTGCAAATTGGCGATAGTGTAACAGCCGCTGACTATTTGCAGCAGGTTCAAACACAATTGCCAGTTGAACGAGCCCGGCAGCATGCTATTCAGGCCGCATTGTTCCAACAGTTAAACCAACCATCTCAGGCATTCCAAAATTGGCAGGATGCCGCAACACTGCAGCCACAAAACGCTGAATATCAATTGGCGTATGCTTATGTATTGGCAGAGAATGAGCCTGAAAAAGCACTTGAGGTTATGACAAGTATACAGAAGGCTGGCCATAAGTTTGATGCAACAGGAAGCGCGCAGCTGGCCTATTTGAATAAGCGACTGGGCAATTCTGACGCAACACAGTACTGGACAGGTTCGGCACTATTGCAATATCAGCAGCAGGATTTTGTAAGTAATTCAGAGCTGAATAATCAGTTCAGTTTGCTTCGCTTGCAGCAGCAATTGCAGTCATCCTGGCGGTTTAGTAGTAGTGTCAATCTGACTAGCGGCGCGATAACTGGCGAGCGACTTGTCGCTAGCAACGCTGAACTGGCCAGGAATGGGATGGCACTTAAGGCCGAGTATTTCCTGGACCCGCTGCAACAAGATTTATCGTTGTATGCAATAGTAGCCAGCAATGGCAATGATTCTCCCTGGCAAAACCTGGGACAGCAATATGGTGTCAGCTATAAACCTGTTTCAAATCTGAATCTTTGGTTAAGTGCAGGGATAGAGCAATACCCCCTGGCCGAGGGCGATTGGCACAGCTTACTTCGCATCAATGCCGATTTACTCAATACCACCCCCTGGCAGGCAGAGTGGCGGCCATCGCAGCAGCGATGGTGGGAGCGAAAACTTTATATTGATACGGTGTGGTGGCCAGACTCTGGCAGCCGGCTGGCTCAGTTACGCTATGATCAAGGGCGGGTATGGAAACTTAATACTCTGACAGCGCAAGCCATAAAGTGGTATGGTTTGGCTCAGTTTGACTACCGGCGTCAGGCTTTAGAAACAGGCCGGCCAGTAAGTGGAAACCAGCTTAGCACGGGTATGGGATTGCAATGGCGTTTTTGGCCTGGTCAGCTTCCCGTGTTGTTGGAAAAACAGCGCTTTGAGGTAAATGCAGAATGGCAATATCAGCTGGCAGGCGACTTAAATCAGCGACAGCATGCTTTGTTGTTGCAATTTTACTTAGCCTGGTAGCGTGCCAGTCAAACAGTAGTTCACATGGTAAAACGGTATTTTATCAACCGCTTAATCAGGACAGAACGGTCAGTCAGGTACAATGGCAGCAGCTGTTTGAAGCAGCTGCTAATCACGGTTACCGCTCATTGGTAGTACAGTGGACGCGGTACGACAACGTTGACTTTATGGCGCAAGATGCGCAGTTGAAAAAGGTACTGCAAGCAGCAGAGCAATTTAACTTTACTATTTGGCTGGGGTTGAACAGCGATGCCAGTTACTTTAGCCAAATGCAGCAACCTGAAGATGAGCGGCGACGTTACTTCAAACTGCAGCTGGCGCATAACTTATTGCAACTGAATCGTTTAAAAAAGCAAATGCTTGTGCCAGCAGCAAACTTTGCCGGTTGGTATCTGCCGGTTGAACTGAATGATACAGATTTTTCTACACAAGCTCAGATATCATGGTTGGCGGCTGAACTAAGGTTATTTAAAAGCAGTGTCAAGGAAGCCGTGGCAGTAAGTGCATTTAGTAATGGCCAATTGTCAGACAATGAGTACCTGGGGGCGCTGCAGCAAATATCGGATACTGGCTTTCACATTTGGTTGCAAGACGATGCTGGGGTGGGCTTTAAGTCACCAGCCCGGCGGCAGGCGCTGCTGGCGCAACTGCCTTGTCGTTTTGCGGTAATTTCAGAGCATTTTCGTCAGTTAACCACCCATGAGTTAGCCTTTCAGGCCAGAGCGGCATCGAATGAAGAAATCGCTCTGGCACAACGGGCGATTAAAGGCTGCCATGCTCAAATCGTATTTTCACTTCGCTACCTGCCTTTTGCTGAAGGGGTGTTAGTCTACAAATAATACTGTTTTCACCTTTTCTGCTTATGCACCAGACATCATCTTGCCTGACAAAACGTAATAACTCTGCTCAATACACGGTCACCACCGTGAACAAATCTGTAATCTGGCGACACCGAAACTTGCCAAGCGATAAAAACGGCGTAGAATATGTTTCGTTTCGAAACATCATCGAAAGAAAAAAGTAAAATCTATGAATAAACGCAATACCCAACAGCGACGCCATCTGATCGTCAGCCAACTGCAGCAGCAGGGCGAGCTTTCAGTAGAGCAACTGGCCGAACAATTTCAGACCTCTGAAGTAACGATTCGGAAAGACTTAACCGTGCTGGAGCAGGCGGGTTTATTGCTACGGCGCTATGGTGGCGCGGTACCGGTACCGCAGGACTTTATTGCCGACTCCAGTTTTGAAAAAGTTTCAAAGCGAAAGCTGGCGATTGCCAAAGCCGCTGCAGGTCTGATTAAAGATCATTACCGGATTATTATCGACAGCGGCCGCACCACCGCCGCGTTATTGCCTGAACTGGCCAGTAAGCAAGGCCTGGTGGTAATGACTAACTCATTGGGTATTGCCAATGCCCTGCGCGAACTGGAGAACGAACCCACCCTGCTGATGACCGGCGGGACCTGGGATCCGCAATCGGAAGCCTTTCAGGGCCAGCTGGCTGAGCAGGTGTTGCGCGCCTATGATTTTGATCAACTGTTTATTGGTGCCGATGGCATAGATTTGGCGCGCGGCACCACCACTTATAACGAGCTGTACAGTTTAAGCCGGGTAATGGCCGAGAGCGCGCGCGAAGTCATTGTTATGCTGGAATCGGACAAGTTGGGGCGGAAAATTCATAACCTGGAACTGCCCTGGGCCATGGTAAAAGTGCTGGTGAGCGACGATGGATTAAGCGACGAGGCCGCGGCCCGGATAATTGAACAAGGGGTGAAGGTGATCAGGGTTCATGCCTGATTCACCCGCTCAAATTAAGCTGCATTTAACGGATTAACGGAGATAAATTATGTGTGGAATAGTCGGCGCTGTGGCGCAACGTGATGTCGTGGATATTCTGGTTGAAGGCCTGCGCCGCCTCGAGTATCGGGGTTATGACTCAGCGGGTGTCGCTGTGGTTAACGCCAGTGGCGAACTGACCCGGTTACGCCGTTTAGGCAAAGTAAAAGAGTTAGCCGATGCCGTTGCGGCGACACCTGCGACCGGTGGTACCGGTATCGCCCATACCCGTTGGGCCACTCATGGTGAACCGAGCGAGCGCAATGCGCACCCACATGTATCGAGCAATATTACCGTGGTACATAACGGCATTATCGAAAACCACAGTCCGCTGCGTGACGCATTAAAAGCCAAAGGCTATGTCTTTACCTCAGACACCGACACCGAAGTTATTGCTCATCTGGTAGAAGAAGAGCTGAAAAGCGCCGGTTCGTTGTTAGCGGCAGTGCAAAAGTCGGTGAAACAGTTGCATGGTGCCTATGGCACAGTGCTGCTGGATAAAACCGATGCCAGCCGGGTAGTGGTCGCCCGTTCAGGCAGCCCCTTGGTGATTGGCCTGGGCATTGGTGAGAACTTTATCGCTTCAGATCAGCTGGCATTATTGCCGGTGACCCGCCGCTTTATCTTTCTGGAAGAGGGCGACGTGGCAGAGATCACCCGGCATAGCGTCAGTATTTTTGATAAAGCAGGTAACGCCGTCGAGCGCGAAGTACATGAGTCGAACGTCAGCTACGATGCCGGGGATAAAGGCCAGTATCGTCACTTTATGCTTAAAGAAATTTACGAACAGCCGCATGCTATCAATAACACCCTGGAAGGACGGTTAAGCAGTGATTCGGTGCTGGACGAAACCTTTGGTAATGGTGCAGCCGAGCTGTTCAAAAAAGTTAAGCACGTGCAAATTGTTGCCTGTGGTACCAGTTATCACTCCGGTATGGTTGCGCGCTACTGGTTGGAATCGTTAGGTGGTATTTCCTGTAACGTAGAAATTGCCTCTGAATTCCGTTACCGCAAATCGTTCGTGCAACCGAACAGCCTGCTGGTCAGTATTTCCCAGTCGGGCGAAACCGCCGATACCTTAGCCGCGCTGCGCCTGGCTAAAGAAGCGGGCTATGTTGGCAGCTTAACCATTTGTAATGTGGCGGGCTCCTCCCTGGTGCGCGAATCTGATTTAGCCTTTATGACCCGCGCCGGCGCCGAGATTGGTGTGGCCTCTACCAAAGCCTTTACCACCCAGTTGGTTGGCCTGGCCATGTTAACCCTGGCCATTGGCAAATATAACGGCTTAACGGCGACCCAACAGCGCGAACTGACTGCAGCACTGCAAAGTTTACCGGGCAAACTGGAGCAAACCCTGGCGCTGGCGCCACAAATTGAAGCGCTGGCACAAGAGTTTGCTGACAAGCACCACGCATTGTTTTTAGGCCGTGGCGATCAGTACCCTATCGCGATGGAAGGGGCGTTAAAGCTAAAAGAAATTTCTTACATCCATGCTGAAGCTTATGCAGCAGGCGAGCTGAAACACGGCCCGCTGGCGCTGATTGACGCCGATATGCCAATTATCGTGGTTGCACCAAATAACGACCTGCTGGAAAAGCTGAAATCGAACGTCGAAGAAGTACGGGCCCGCGGCGGTATTTTATACGTATTCGCTGATACCGATGCCAAATTCCAGTCCGACGCTACTATGCGGGTGATTAACGTGCCACACGTCGCCGACATCCTGGCGCCTATTGTCTACACCCTGCCACTGCAGTTATTAAGCTACTACGTCGCCATTATCAAAGGCACCGACGTCGACCAGCCACGTAACCTGGCAAAATCGGTTACGGTGGAATAAGGTACTGTAATAACGTTAAAGGCCATCAACAGTATATTGTGATGGCCTTTTTATCTGTTGAGTTTGGAGGTTTTTAAGAGCCTGCTTTCAGTTTGAAATTCGGCTCTAAGCGCTGCATGATGGTTAAGCATGTTGCATCAGTAAACTATACAGTGGATGGTTAATGTAATAGTTACTGCGGCCAATTTTTTCTTTGTGCAGAAAACCGTGCTGGACAAGTTCTTCTAAATACTTAGTTGCGGTAATGCGCGACACGCCAAGGTCATTCATGACAAACTCAATTTTGGTATAAGGGTGATTAAAAAGATTGTTCAGTAGCTCTTGCCGGTAGATTTTCGGCAGTTCGTCACGGATCCGGTGTTTATAGGTTTGCATCAGCGTTTTTATTTCTGTGATCAGTGAAATGGTATTAATCGCCGTCTCGATAACGCCGTTGAGCATGTATATAAGCCATGATTCCCAATCACCAGTTTCACGTAGTTGCTGCAATTGCGTGTAGTAAGCGGCTTTGTCACGGATCATAAAGCGGCTTAAATACAGTACTGGCAGGTTTAGCAGATCTTTGGCACCCAAATACAGAATATTGAGAATGCGGCCTGTTCGACCATTGCCATCATAAAATGGATGTATGCTTTCAAACTGGTGATGGATAATAGCCATTTTTACCAGTGGGTCAGCATCACAGAGTTCATCATTGTTAATGTATTCGATAAGGTTGTGCATTAACTCAACTATGGTTTCTGTATGCTGTGGTGGCGTATAAATGATTTCTCCTGTGTGGGCGTTTTTGAGATCTGTTCCCGGCAGTTTGCGTAAACCTGCCTGGTTTCTTTCCAGATTTTCCTGCACTTGCAATATATCGGTCAGTCGAATTAGTTTTTGCCGTCTGACAGTTTGAAAACCTTCTTTTAAGGCAAACACATAGTCCTGCACCTCTTTGGCGGCAGGGTTGGTAACCGCATCTGTAAACAGATTGGCTTTATATAATTCATCGTGAGTGGTGATGATGTTTTCTATTTCTGAGCTGTCTTTTGCTTCTTGCAAACTTAGCGTGTTGATCAGTATGGCTTCGTTGGGGATACTCGCAGCAACACCTTTCAGTTCGGCTAGATAACGATGTGCTTCTGCTGTCTTCTTTAATACCGCGCGGGTTTCCCATTGTTCAATGCTTGGTAGTGGCAGTGCTGCTAATACGTAGGACATGCAAAGTTCCCGGTGATTTTTATATATGTTGATACAGTATGTATAAAAAATTCAAAAAACTATACACATCGAGGCGAATATGTATAAATTTATTGATTTCCTATATCTGAAAAGCAGAAACGTACAGGAAAGCCATTTTAGTGAACAAGTAAGGATATTGTACATGAGACTTGCCGGCATACTCGTGTCATCAACTTAACGCAAGTCCAGTAACGTAATCTGGCGAAGTCGGTTACTGTCGAATAATTTGCACCAAAATTTAGCAAAGGGCCTTAGGGGCCTTTTTTATTGGTGCAGGCTTATTCTTTGAAAATTAATAAAAAAGTCATTTTGTTGCCATAATTTGCACCGCTTTGGTCAGGCTTTTTGTCGCAGCGCTATTGACGGCTGAAATTTAATCATCTACCTTTTGTAAGCGCTTACATTTTTATGTTGCAGATACCTTTATTGGTGTTGGCGTTTCAGTCAGCAGGTAGCAAAGACCCAGGGGATGATAATTAAAATGAAACAGATTTCAACGTTAACCGCCTTATTAATGGCGGCAGGCCTGGCCGGTTGCGGTGGCGATACTGCTACCACAACGGATTTAACGGCTGTTAACCCAACCGAGCCGGTAAGTGACTGGCAACTGGTTTGGAGTGACGAGTTTGATGGCACCAGCATTGATGACAGCAAATGGACGCATGAAGTAAATTGCGCCGGCGGCGGTAATAATGAAAAACAATGCTATACCGACAGCCCGGACAACTCTTTTGTGTCCGACGGCACCCTGAAAATTGTCGCGTTACCGGCAGAAGAAGGCGCGCCCTTACCTTATACGTCGGCCCGGCTGAATACCAAATACCAGGGTGACTTTAAATATGGCCGCTTTGAAATGCGTGCTAAGTTGCCGTCAGGTCAGGGTAGCTGGCCGGCGTTCTGGATGCTGCCTACTGACGAAGTCTATGGCGGCTGGCCGAAATCTGGCGAAATTGACATTGTTGAAGCGGTTAACCTGAAAGTGGCCGGAGAAGATGGCGTGGCGGAAGCTAACGTTCACGGCACCCTGCACTATGGCCGCGACTGGCCGAACAACGCCAGTTCAGGCAAAGCCTATATGTTGCCAGAGGGAATGAATCCGGCTGATGACTTCCACACCTATGCTATTGAATGGAATGAAGGCGAAATTCGCTGGTACGTTGATGGCTACCTGTACCAAACTCAGATGGCCTCGAAAGTGCGCTTTAACAGCCGTGGCGAAGCTGTTGGCCTCAGTCATCGCGGCTGGTTTGCCGAGTATTTTGATATCGTTACCGGTGAGCTGGAAACGAAATGGAACAGCGCTCCTTTTGATCAGCGCTTTCACTTGCTGCTGAACCTGGCTGTTGGTGGTAACTGGCCGGAAAACGTCAATAACCTGGGCATTGATGCTGACGCCTTTGCTGATGGCCAGACCTATGAAATTGATTATGTAAGGGTATATCAGTGCGGCCAGGATTTAGACAGCGGTAGAGGCTGTGAAACAGTACGCGCCGGCTATAAAGACGAAGAGACGCTGGTTATTGGTGAAGCGCCCATTCCGTCGCCTCCATCAACCGGTGTTGCCCAGAACCTGACTATTTTTGCTGACACGCCTAACCCGAACTGGCCGGCATGGGATTGCTGTGGTGGTTCTACCCCGGCTTTGGTTGAAGTGGCCGACCGTGGCAATGTGTATGAGTTTGTGGTCAATGCTCAGCCTACGGTAAATGGTTTTATTACCCGTTCAGCCTTTATTACCGATCCGGAAGGCGTACCCAGCCCCTTTGATGCCTCACCGTTAATTGAAAACGGCAGTATCAGCTTTGATATGCTGGTGGTTTCGGCGCCATCCAACCCGGACTCTACCTGGATATTTAAAGTAGAGAGCAATGAAAACACTACTTTCGCCGAGCTGCCAATTACGGCCAGCAGTGAAGGTATCGCGCCGGTGACCGGTGAGTGGCAAACCTACACCTTCCCGCTGCAGATGCTGGCCGATACTGGTCTGGATTTGTCTGCCATTGATGCGATTATGATTTTCCCAGCTTGGGACACCGGTAATGGTGCTGTGTACCAGGTTGATAACGTAAAAATTGCCCAGCCAGATGCCGCATCGCCTCAGCTTACCATCTTTACTGATGAACAAAACCCGGCCTGGCCGATGTGGGACTGTTGTGGCGGTACCACCCCGGTTGAAGTGATGGATGATGAAGCACATGGTCTTACTGCAGAATTTACCATTGGCGCTACGCCAACGGTAATGGGCTTTAACACCCGACTGCTGGAAGCTGCAGCAGAGCCATTTGATGCGTCTGCTTTACTAAGCGAAGGTGTGGTTCAGTTTGAGATGAAAGTGGTTGAAGCCCCGGCCAACCCGGATTCAAGCTGGCTGTTTAAAATAGAAGCAGACGGTGGTGAATCATTCGTTGAATTGCCATTAAGTGCTGGCAGTGGCGGCATTGAGCCTGCTACCGGTGAGTGGGCCACTTATACCTTTAGCATTCAAAGCCTTTCTGACGCCGGATTGGATATCAGTGCTATTGACGTACTGCTGATGTTCCCAGCCTGGGATACCGGTAATGGTGCCGTGTACCGGCTGGATAATGTCCGGATCTATAACCCGAATGCTCAGAGTGGCGGCGCCTTGACCCTGTTCCGTGATGCGGTTAACCCGGATTGGAGCTTGTGGGACTGTTGCGCAGGTTCAACGCCCCAGGTAGTCGATGCCGGTGCCCCTTATGGCAATGTAGCGCAGTTCTCGGTGCTGGGTTCGCCAGAAACCGTGCAGGGTATCTTAGCCAACGAAGATGTCTCGTACGATGCAACGCCACTGTTGGCCAGCGGCAGCGTTAGTTTTGATATGCGGGTGGTTGATGCCCCGGCTAACCCAGACTCAAGCTGGTTATTTAAAATTGAATCGACTGGCGCCGCCAGTGCAGTGGAGCTGCCTTTAGCCGCAGGCAACAACGACCAGGCGCCGGTAACCGGTGAATGGCAACGTTACAGCTTTTCGTTACAGAGCCTGTTTGACGCTGGCTTAGATATCAGCGACATCAGTGTGATTATGGTGTTCCCGGCCTGGGGTACTGGCACGGGTGCGGTATATCAGATTGATAACGTTGAAATTTCTAATAACTAATCAGTGCGACGAGAGTATAACCATTATGAAACCAATATTATTTAATAAAAGCCAGGTTGCCATTGCGGTATCAGTCGTACTGACAGCCGGCCTGCTAATGCCGGTGCAGGCCCAGCAAGCGGAACAAGAGCAAGAACAGGCTCAGGACGTCAATGTCGAAGTTATTCAGGTTAAGGGTATTCGCGGTAGTTTAGCGCGTTCGATGGACGTGAAACGCGAAGCCTCGGGCGTAGTGGATGCCATTTCTGCAGAGGAAATGGGTAAGTTTCCCGACACTAACCTGGCTGAATCGCTGCAGCGGATTACCGGGGTCTCGGTAAGTCGGGCAAACGGTGAAGGCAGCCAGATTACCGTAAGGGGCTTTGGTCCGGAATTCAACCTGGTTACGCTAAATGGTCGTCAGATGGCGGGAACGGGTTTTTCACGGTCGTTTAACTTTGAAAACTTATCTTCCGAGGGCGTCAGCGCGTTAGAAGTATACAAAACCGCCCGTGCAGATGTACCAACAGGCGGCCTGGGTGCAACGGTCAATATTGTTACCGCTAAACCTTTCCAAAACCCGGGGGAACGCTACTCTATTATGGCGAAGGGCCTGTATGACTCTTCAAATGAAGCCGGTGACGACGTGACACCCGAATTAGCGGGTATTTACAGTAATACCTTTATGGATGACCGCTTCGGCGTAACCGCTAACTTCTCCTACCACCGCAGAGACTTCCAGCGGCAGTCAGGCAATGTCCGTTCCTGGCAGTTAAACCCTTCCTTGTCGGTAGATGAGTCGGATATTGTGGATGGCCGGCCAGTGGATGCCAGCGGTGAGGTTATTCCCCGTTTCTGGGCACCCGATGACAACGGCGATTTACAACCTGTTTCGGCAGCATTCTTTCCTCAGGAAATCAGTTTCGCCCGCGATGATATTCAGCGTGAGCGAACCAATGGTCAGGTGACCTTTCAGTTTGCGGCAACGGATGATGTGATCCTGACCCTGGATCACACCATTTCCAATGCGGTGACCGGCAATAACTCGCTGTCCTGGGGGGTATGGAACGGTTCCTTTGGTGGCAACGCTAATGCCTATGAGTTGGATGAAAACGGCACTGCCATTTATTACAACTCATCCGGCGATGATGGCTCTTTTACCGGGTTCAGGGAAACAGGCGAGGTCGACTCAAAAGCCACTGGTTTTAATGTCGCTTGGGCGTTTTCTGATTCATTAAACTTCAGCTTTGATGCCCATACCTCTAAAACCACCACAGACAATGGTAAGGATAAGGGATTGGGGTCACAGGCGCGGATTATTCTGGGCTCGGCCGCCCTCTCATCCAAGGAGTATTTTTTCCGCGAGGGTGAGATTCCAGGCTATAACATCAGGTGGCAAAATGGCAGCAATGAACTTAGCCCGAGTGAAATAGGATCGAACTTCAGCATCTTTACCCGCACCCCGGGTGAATCAGAAGTGACTCAGTATCAGTTTGACGGCAGTTGGCTGCCCGACCTCGGTTATGGCCTGATGGGTGTTTCATTCGGTGCGGCTTACACTGAACAATCTCTGAGTGGATCTGGCGGCTCCAACAATGCAAACGCGCCGGGATTCAACAACGGCACTTTTGCCGAAATCTTCCCGGATAGCATGTTTGAACGTGTTGACCTGAGTAACTTTCTGAATCAATTTTCCTTCGGACCAGAGGGGGTATCCCCTGGGTATGCCTATACCTATGATATCGATGAAGCCATCATCCGCCAAATGGCCTTCCTTACAGAGGATGTTCTGGGCGCTGATGCCTACGAGATTGGCTCATTTGGGCCGGACATGTTCCCGGTGAATCGCATCAAGGAAGAAACGGTCAGTGTTTTTGTTTCAACGGAGTGGGAATTTGAAGTCGAAGGTTACTATATCGATGTGAACCTCGGTTTGCGTTATGAAGAAACCGACATCGTCAGTCCGGCTAAGAGCCGGGTGCCTGAGTATGTCTATTGGGCAGGCGGCTCAGAGTGGTTGACGCAGTTCGCTGGCGGCGGAGACCTGGTAGAGGTCGAGTTCACCGGCAACTATGACTTACTGCTGCCAATGTTTGACTTGAAAGTGGATATTACCGAAGATTGGGTTGGACGTTTCTCGGCAGGTAAGACCATTACCCGGCCAACCCTGGGGCAGATGCTTGGCAATCTTAGTCTGACGCCCTCACCCAAGATTGGCGCCAGAAGTGGTAGCCGCGGCAACCCTAATCTGAAGCCATTTGAGTCAACCAACCTCGATCTCTCGCTGGAGTATTACTATGGCGAGGCGAGCTATGCGGCCATAGGTCTGTTCTGGAAAGACGTTGACGATTGGATCGATAACTCACAGGTCAACACAACCTTCGAGGGCTTGCATGACGTTTATCAGGGCCAGCGTTGGAATAATGCGGTTGCAGCCATCGAGGCTCGTGGCGAGCAGGCCACCGATGGCGCCATTTACAATGAGATTGTTGCTAATGGAGTGGGTATAGGTGAAAACAATCGGGTCTTGCCTGACCCCGCTACCGATCCTCTGATTGAGTGGACAATCAATTCCCCTGAAAACGTCGGAGCCAGGAAGGTAAACGGCTTGGAGTTTGCAGTGCAGCACGTGTTTGGCGACAGTGGCTTCGGCACGGGAATAAACGGCACGCTGGTTGACGGTGATGTCGAGTACGATAATTTCGTGCTGGCGGCACAGGCGATTCTTCCCGGTCTGAGTAACTCGGCTAACTGGCAGGTGTTCTACGAGAAAGAGGGCTTGTCTGTCCGGTTAACGGCCGCGTGGCGTGATGAATATCTGGCGGGACAGGGCCAGCCGGACACAACCGATGCGCCGCCAAATTATGTTGAAGAATACTTACAGTGGGATTTAAGCGTTAACTACGATATTAATGAAAACCTGACCGTATTCTTCGAAGGCATTAACCTGACCAACGAAACCGAGCGCAGCTTTGGCCGGTTTGAAAGACAGTTCTTAAGTGCTGCGCAATATGGTCCACGCTATGCCATTGGTGTCAGATACACCATGGGTAATTGATCATATTGTAACACCCTCCCTGTTGTAACTCCGGTTTAGTGCCCGCTTGCGGGCACTTTTTTTTGCGCGTATTTTGTATATTGCACTGATATTTACATCGATCTTGCAAGGTTGGGTGGCTGGTGATGTGCTGAAAACGGGTGCCGTAGAGATCGGTGTAAAGGCACAGTGGCTGGAGATACTTACTATGCCAGCTTCAAGGATCACATCCCTGTGCCCTTTCAGCTTCCGCGGCATCCCTGCCGCTGCTCCGTAAGCACACCAGTCACTGTGCCTTCAGTCAGGTGTAGTGGCTGAAGATACTTACTGCGCCAGCTTCAAGGATCACATCCCTGTGCCCCTTCAGCTTCCGCGGCATCCCTGCCGCTGCTTCGTAAGCACACCAGCCCCCGAGCCCCTCGGAGATAGTGTTAGTATCAGTTTTAGTAGCTCAGTACAGACAGGGGCCATAGTTATGAGAGCTGTGAGAGGTACAAAAAAAGGGCGCCTGCTGGCGCCCTCGTTACAACGGCAGTGTTCAAGCAGAAGAGTTACTACTGGCAAGCAACCACAGTGTGTTGTTGGTTAGCTACCGGGCTTATTCTGGCATCCGCCAGACTCAGGGTTAACTTACCGCTGCTTTGTACCGATAACACCTGAAACACCTGGCCCAAATTCATGCCCTGCTGTTGCAGGCAGCTCAAATTCACCGCCAGTGGTTGCCACTGCTGTTCCGGCATGGCAGTGAGCGCCGCACTGATATTTACCGCGCCACCACAGTCATCGCCGCAGGCCATGCCCAGCATTACCTGCGAAGGTACCTCACCCTGACGTTTTACCAACACCGTTAACTGGCTGTCGGCCTCGGCATAGGCCCGTAAATCGCGCGGAAACGGGCTGATAAACCGCAGCGCTGCACTGGCGCTGCCATCAAATTCAAAGCGACGGGCGTCTTCCTGCACTTCCTTATCAAAGGTGCGGCTGCTGATGGCGCCCAGTTGCTGAATGCTGCTGCCAACCATGACGCTCTCACTGGAGTTAGCGTTGCCACTTTGCAGCTGTAACTGCCACGGCGAGCGTGGTGCCCGTTCAAAGATCACCAACTCGGTCAACTGGTTACTTTGCTCAACCTGCTCAGACAATACTGCAGCCAATACGTCGTCTTCACCATAACGCAGGCCAAAACCGTATGACAGCAACGGCTGATAATCAGCATCGCCATAATTTACCGCCGTTTGCTGCGGGCTGGCTGGCCAGGAAAAGGATAGCTTGCCATGAAAGTCATACTGCACAGCACCATCGGCGTCGGTCAGAATAACGTCTGCTACCCCTTCACCTTCGCTGCCCGGCAGCCATACTGCAACAAAGGCATCAGAAGCATTCAGCTCAGGGTTAACCCACAGCGGCCGGCCACTGATAAACAGCGACACTACCGGTATACCGTCTGCTTTTAACTTTTTAAGCAGCGCTAAGTCCGTTTTATTGCCGCGCTGATATTCCAGATTATCAATGTCGCCATTGCCTTCGGCGTAAGGTTCTTCACCAAACACGACAATAGCCGCATCCGGTTTCTGCTGATAACTGCCATCGGCTGAAAGCTCAACACTACCACCGGCTGCCTTAACCTGGCGGGCAATGCCGTCGTAAATGGAACTGCCGCCGGGGAAATCGGCGTTAGTATTACCGGTACCCTGCCAGCTGATGGTCCAGCCACCGGCTTGCTGGCCGATGTTGTCGGCGCCGGCGCCGGTAACCAATAGCCGCTGCTGCGGGTTTAAGGGTAATAATTTATTCTGGTTCTTCAGCAACACCAGCGACTGGCGCACCGCATCGCGGGCGACGGCTCTGTGCTCATCTGCGCCAATCAGTTCGGTTTTACCAGCCAGGGCCCGTTTGGCCGGACTGGGTTTATCGAATAAGCCGGCGCGCATTTTAACCCGCAAAATACGCCGTACAGCATCGTCTATCCGCGCCATGCTGATCTCGCCGCCCTCAACCTGCTTAATCAGGTTGTAATACAAAGGTTTCCAGGCCGCGGTTGGCACCATGTAAATATCCAGCCCGGCATTGGCTGCCTGTGGACAGTCTTCGTTGGTGCAACCCGGGATCTGGCCATGGCCATTCCAGTCGCCGACAATAAAACCATCAAAACCCATCCGGTTTTTCAGTACGTCGGTCAGCAAATACTGATCGCCATGAATTTTACTGCCATTCCAGCTGTTAAAAGAGGCCATTACCGACTGCGCGCCGGCCTGCAGGCCACCAACGTAGCCCTGGGCGTGAATATCAAACAGTTGTTGCTCGGTAACTTCAGTATTGCCCTGATCAATACCGCCGGTGGTGCCGCCATCGCCAACGAAGTGCTTAACGGTGCTAATCACTTTATCATCGCCAAGGAAGTCACCATCTGCTACGCCCTGCAAGCCTTTAACAATGGCTGCGGCGTAGTCGTGGACAATTTGTGGATGCTCTGAATAGCCCTCATAAGTGCGGCCCCAGCGATCATCACGCACTACTGCTACCGTCGGCGCAAATACCCAGTCAATACCGGTTACCATCACTTCGCGGGCAGTAACTTTGGCTATTTGTTCTATTAATGCCGGGTTGTTGGCGGCGCCCAGGCCAATATTATGCGGAAAAATAGTCGCGCCAATCACATTGTTATGGCCATGCACCGCATCTGTGCCCCACATGGTAGGGATAGTACTGCCATCCTGGCTGGCATCAACCGACGCCTGATACATGCTTTCAGCCAGGGCAATCCAGTCGGCCGGGCTGGCGTATTTATCGTCATTCGGAAAAGCGCCACCACCATTCAGATAGGAGCCAAAACCATACTGGCGCATATCTTCCACCGTAATATCGCGAATTTCAGGCTGGATCATCTGGGCAATTTTTTGCGGTAACGTCATCCCGGCCATTAACTCAGTAATGGCTTGTTCAATGGCCGGGTCTTGTTGTACTGGCAAGTTCAGCTGTGGCCAGATGCTAATATTATCCACTACCGGGTCTGGCTGGGCAACGTCCGGCGAATCGGGAGCGGGTTTACTGCAGGCCGCCAGTAACAGCCCGCTGCTTATTGCCAGCATTAAAGGCTTTACATAGGTTTGTGCATAAAACGGTTTTTTAAATAAAGTCATAAAACGTCCTTGGTCACACCGGCAGCAGGCACCACGGTGCGTGGTTTGCAGCCGTTCAGGCCGTAAAAGGCGATATAGATGTAACACAGCAGCGGCAGAATAAAGGCCAGCTGCACACCAAAGCTGTCGGCTAATGCGCCTTGTAAAAGGGGTAAAATAGCACCGCCGACGATAGCCAGACATAAAATGCCCGAGCCCTGGCTGGTATATTGCTTTAAACCGGCAATGGCTAAACTGAAAATAGTAGGGAACATAATAGAATTGCACAGCCCGACTAATAACAATGACCACATTGCCAGCTTACCGGATGATAAAATGGTTAATGCCAGTAATAACACGGCACAAACGGCATTAAAGGCCAGCACCTTGCCGGCGTTAACTTTCTGCATCACCACTGCACCAATAAAACGGCCTACCATAGCGCCACCAAAATACCAGGCGATATAGTGCGATGCTGCGCCTTTAGACATGCCACCAATTTCCGGCATCGACAAATAACTGACCAGAAAGCTGCCGATACCAACTTCCGCGCCGACATAGACAAAAATACCCAGTGCGCCCAGCATTAAGTGGCGTTGTTTCCAGGCTTCACCGCCCAGCGGTAAGGCTTCAGCAGGGTCTTTTTTGCCCATAGCCGGTAATTTCAACCAGGCAAAGATGATGGCCAGCAGCACCAGGCTGGCAGCCAGAATTAAATAGGGTAACTGTACGGTTGATTCGGTAACGGCACCGGGTACCGGCTCCGGCGCATCCAGCCCGCCAAAAATAAGCCAGGCACCGAAAAAAGGTGCTACCGTGGTACCCAATGAATTGAAGGCCTGAGTCATGGTTAAGCGACTGGAGGCGGTTTCAGGCTGGCCCAGTACACTGACATAAGGGTTGGCCGCGACCTGTAGAATAGTAATGCCTGAAGCCAGTACAAACAGTGCCAGTAAAAACATCGCATACACATGGGCGGCAGCCGCTGGTACAAACAGCAGACAACCAGCGCCGGCGATCAGTAAGCCGGTAACGATACCGGCTTTATATCCAATTTTGCTGACCAGCATGCCGGCCGGTACTGAGACAATAAAATAAGCACCAAAAAAGCAGAACTGGATCAGCATGGCCTGGGTGTAGCTTAAATCAAACAGCATTTTTAAGTAGGGGATCAAAATGTCATTCAGACAGGTAATAAAGCCCCACATAAAAAACAGTGAGGTTAGCGCAGTCAGAGCAAAGCGGTAATTTTCATTGCCGCCGCTGCTACTGAGGCCCGCCGTTGTTGGTAATGGTGAAGTAGCCATCTTGTTCCCCTCGGGTGAATAGTGTTTTTATTGACGGGCGGGTTGTTGACGTACAGGCCTGCGCCGTCTAGTATTATGTAAGCGCTTTCATTTATAGCATATATCACGCTGTTGGCAAATTTTTTGTCGTCCAGCTGCCAGTAACTTTACGTTCGGAAGATAGCCAAATTGATGAAAATCTCCTTAGCTGCCAACTCAGCCTTACTTAAACCTGACTTTACCTTTGGCGTGGCGACGGCCTCATTTCAAATTGAAGGTGCTGCCGACAGCCGGCTGCCTTGTATCTGGGATACGTTTTGTGCCGAACCCGGGCGGATTAAAGACGGCTCTGACGGCCTGACAGCCTGTGATCATATTAATCGGTGGCGTGAAGATATTGAACTTATTGCTGCGCTTGGCGTTGACGCTTACCGTTTTTCTGTTGCCTGGGGCCGGGTAATTAATGTTGATGGTAGTGTTAATCAGGCCGGGCTGGATTTTTATCTGCAACTGCTGGACGCCCTTAAAGTAAGAGGCATAAAAGCCTTTGTTACGTTATACCACTGGGATTTACCGCAGTATTTACAAGATAACGGCGGTTGGTTAAACCGGGCGACAGCATACAAATTTGCCGAATATGCTGACCTGATCAGTAAGGCATTTGCTGATAGAGTGTACTCCTACGCCACGTTAAACGAGCCCTTTTGCAGTGCCTACTTAAGTTACGAAGCCGGTATTCATGCGCCGGGTGTTCAGAATCGCAAGCAAGGCCGCCAGGTCGCCCATCATTTACTGCTGGCGCATGGTCTGGCGATGCAGGTGTTGCAACAGAATGCCCCTCAGGCGCTGAACGGTATAGTCCTTAATTTCAGCCCATGTCATCCGGCCAGCAACAGCGACGCCGATATGCAGGCAGCCAGGATGGCCGATCAGTATCATAATCATTGGTATATTCAGCCGTTAATGGAAGGTTGTTATCCGGCGCTATTACAGCAGTTACCGCTTGGCGAGCAACCGGACATCGTTGCGGGCGATATGGCAATTATTGCCCGGCCGCTGGATTTTCTCGGCGTTAATTACTATACCCGCACAGTATATCGTGACAACGGCAAAGGTTGGTTCAGTGACGTGCCGCCAACCGCCCCCCCTTTAACTGACATGGGCTGGGAAATTTACCCGGCAGGGCTGACTGAGATTTTACTGGATATAAACCAGCGCTATCAGTTACCTCCGGTTTATATTACGGAGAATGGCGCGGCGATGCCGGACCGTCTGCAGCAGGGCCAGGTGCAGGATAAGGAACGGATAGCGTATTTTCAGCAACACCTGCAAGCCGTGGAAGACGCCATAAATGCCGGCATGCGCATCGACGGCTACTTTGCCTGGAGCCTGATGGACAATTTTGAATGGGCGGAAGGCTATGCCAAACGTTTTGGTATAGTCTATGTTGATTACACCACCCAGCAACGCACGTTAAAAGCCAGTGCCATTGCCTTGCGCGACTGCTTTGCCAACAGACAGGCTAACGACCAGAAAATTGCTAACAAATAACAATAAACAGAATTAACGCGCCATCATGGGGTTAGCATGCTGACAAAAAAAGAAAAAGTGGCCTACGGCCTTGGCGATACGGCCAGTAATATCGTGTTTCAGACGGTAATGCTGTTTTTAACCTTTTTTTATACTGATATCTTTGGTATTTCGCCAGCGGTAGTGGGCACTATGTTTCTGCTGGTGCGGATCATCGATGCCGTAACCGACCCGCTTATGGGCGCACTGGCAGATAAAACCCAAAGCCGCCATGGCAAATACCGGCCCTATTTATTGTGGTTGGCGCTGCCATTTGCCCTGTGCAGCGTATTGGCCTTCACTACTCCCGATTTATCAGCCAATGGCAAAGTGATTTACGCTTTTGCTACTTATACTCTGCTGATGCTGGCTTACACGGCTATCAACATTCCTTACTCGGCACTCGGTGGCGTATTAACCGCTGACCCGACCGAGCGGGTGTCTGTGCAGTCTTACCGTTTTGTGTTTGGTATGCTGGGCGGCCTGCTCGTTACAGCCTGCACCTTGCCGTTAGTTAATTACTTTGGCAATGGCGACAACGCCAGAGGCTATCAGCTAACGATAGCCGCGATGAGTGCCTTAGGTTTATTATTGTTTTTACTGTGCTTTTTTGGTACCCGCGAGCGGGTGCATGCCCCTGCCAATCAACAGCTGACCCTGGCTAACAGTTTCAGCGCCTTATGGCAGAATGATCAGTGGCGCATCTTATGTGTGGCGGCGTTTTTCCTGTTAACCGGCATGGTGCTGCGCACCACCCTGGCAATATACTACGTGAAATACTTTCTGGGCCGGGAAGACTTAATCACCGCTTTTATTACCCTCGGCATGCTGGGTAATATTGCTGGCTGTGCGGCGGCGCAGTGGTTAAGTCGATATATCGACAAAGTGAAAGCCTACATTGGTTTGCAGCTTATCTCGGCGTTTATTTGTGTTATCAGCTTTTTTATTGGCACTGAGCAACTGGTACTGGCCTTCGGTTTGTATTTTCTCTGGGGCTTCTTTTTACAAATGGCGACGCCGCTGTTGTGGGCGAAAATGGCCGATGCGGTTGATTACGGCCATTATAAAACCGGGGTGCGGATCACCGGCCTGGTGTATTCCTCTATCGTCTTTTTTATAAAACTGGGGCTGGCCCTGGGTGGCGCCTTAGCAGGTTGGCTGCTGGCCGGTTTTGGTTATCAGGCTGACACGGTACAAAGCGCGGAGGCGCAGCAGGGTATTTTGCTCAGCTTTACCCTGCTGCCGGCCATCGGGTCAGTATTGGTCGCGCTGGTCATGAGTCGCTACCGGCTTAACAGCGAGCGGGTGCTGGACATTCACCAGCAACTGGCACGGCAATCTGGTGATATCGCGCCAGAGCATGCTAGAGTAAATGCCTAAAATAATAAGTACAGGTAAACCATGGCAACCATATACCAGGTATCTGAATTAGCAGGCGTATCACTGGCCACTGTTTCCCGGGTGATGAATAACAATGTCCGGGTAAGTGAAGCCACCCGCAACAAAGTGTTGCAGGCAATGGAACAACTGGGATACCGGCCGAACTCTATTGCTCAGTCGCTGGCATCCAGCCGCTCTAACAGCATAGGTATTCTGGTTTCCGAGTTACACGGACCATTTTATGGCGAAATGCTGACCGGGATCGAGGCGGAATTCCGGGCGGCGGGCAAACACGTCATTATTGCCGCCGGCCACAGTGAACGGGCTACTGAAGAAGATGGTATCGAGTTTTTGCTAAGCCGCAATTGTGACGCGCTTATTTTGCATGTTGAAGCGGTCAGCGATCAGTATTTAATCGATTTAAGTAAGAAACAAACTCCTTTCGTGCTATTGAACCGCCAGATAACGGCGCTGGCTGATCGCTGTATCAGCCTGGATAACGAGCTCGGTGGCTATCTGGCCACCCGTTACCTGTTGGAGCAGGGCCACCGCCATATCGCCTACATTGCCGGACCCATGTGGAAAACCGATGCCCGCGACCGCTTTCATGGCCATCAGCGGGCACTGGCCGGGTATCAGTTAACCGCTGAAGAGGCGTTATTTTTTGAAGGTGATTTTCGCGAAACTGGTGGCAGCAAAGGCTTGCAGGCGCTGCTGGCCAGCGGCCGGCCATTCAGCGCTGTGGTCTGTGCCAATGACGAAATGGCATCGGGTGCCCTGACCGCCGCCCGCGAGCTGGGCTACGAAGTGCCGGCTGACTTTTCAGTAATGGGCTTCGATAACGTTAATTTTGCCTATTACACCTATCCGAAACTCTCAACTATTGATTATCCGGTTAGTGCTATGGGCCAGATGGCAGCCCGTTGGGTCCTGCAACAGGTGTACCAGCAAAGCAGCATTGAAGTGCAGCAAATTTTTGATCCTCATCTAATTCCGCGTGACTCCGTGGCAGAGGCAGCCGTTACCTAAGCAGCAAATATTGCAGAATGCTATAGCAGGCAATCGGTTATAAATTAATCCATTTTTTCGTTTAATCAATCAGGTTAAATTCATTAGTTTTGATTAAAACAACAGCGTATAGTGCGCCCCTCAACGCGCATGTTGCCCGTTTGCAGTAGAGGTATAGTTATGCAGAGTACGCAGTCGATGACCGTCGCGATGCGGTTGGCTTTGGGTTTCGGGGTTGTGCTGTTACTGATGGTGGCGCTGACCTTATTTGGTGTGCAACGGGTTAGCCAGATAAATCTTACCCTGACACAAATCACCGAAGTGAATTCGGTTAAGCAACGCTACGCCATTAATTTCCGCGGTAGTGTGCATGACCGGGCAATTGCATTGCGTGATATTACTCTGGTACCAGACGTGGCGGATCTGACCCCTATTCTGAATGATATTAACCAGTTGCAGGCTTTTTATCAGCAGTCGCGTCAGCCAATGGACCGGCTGTTTCAGGCCAGTGCTGACATCAGTGACTCTGAGCAACGTCTGCTGGACACTATTCATCAGGTTGAGCAACGGGCGCAGCCGCTAGCTGCTGAGGTGATCCGGTTACGTCAGCAAGGACAACAAGCTGCGGCGCAACAGTTATTATTGCAGCAAATGAGCCCGGCTTTTGTCGACTGGCTGGCCAGTATTAATGCCTTTATCGATTTTCAGGAACAGAAAAATCAACAAGCGACGACTTATGCCCGAGATGTAGCGGCAACCTTCGCTCTGTCGATGGTGTTGCTGACCTTACTGGCAATTGTTATTGGTGCCATTACTGCTTGGTATATCGCTCGTTATCTGCGCAACTCATTAGGCGGCGAGCCTGCGTTGGCGGCGGAAATTGTCAGCCAGATTGCCGGTGGTGATCTGACAACCCGGATTAAAGACAGCCAGCCAGACAGTATGCTGGCCGCTGTTGCCAGTATGCAGCAACAACTGCGCCAAACCTTAAAAGAAGTGATCAGCGCAGCAACAACGGTATCAAAGCAGGCGACAGAGCTTGATCTTGCTTCAAAAGAAGCGTTACAGGCCTCTGAGTTGCAGGCGTCATCATCAACCGCCTCTGCGGCCAGCATTGAGGAAATGACCGTTAGCCTGAATGAGGTAGCCAATACCGTGCAGCTGACCGAGCAAAACTCGGAGAAGACCGCAGAATTATCAGCGCAGGGCGCAAAACTGGTCAAAGATGCCGCAACCGAAATTGGTGTTGTCGCTGAAACCGTGCAGCAATCTGCCAGCCAGATTGGCAGCTTACAGCAACGCTCGAAAGATATTGCCGGTATTGCCGGGGTGATCCGCAGCATTGCGGAACAAACCAACCTGCTGGCATTAAATGCTGCTATAGAGGCCGCGCGGGCCGGTGAGTCTGGCCGGGGTTTTGCGGTAGTGGCAGATGAAGTACGCCAGTTGGCAGAGCGTACCAGCAAGGCAACTACCGAAATTGCCGGCATGATCCAGTTGGTGCAGGATGAAACCCAGCAAGCTGTGCTGGCGATGGAAACATCTGCCCCGCGGGTGGCCCAGGGGCTGAAGTTGGCCAATCAGGCGGTAACCATGCTGGAGCAAATTCGGTTGCAGGCTGAAGATTCACTGCACAATGTCCGTGATGTGTCGCGTTCAACCAGTGAACAAACCGCGGCAGTAAGTGAGCTGGCCCGGCATATTGAACAAATTGCCACTATGTCGCGTGAAACCACGCTGACCCTGCAACAAAATCGTGGCGCCGTCACAGCATTGCAACAGGTTGCAACGGGGCTAAGTGGTCAGGTTAGTCGTTTTAAAACAGATTAATTTACGGTAACGCCGCGCCGCGGGCACTGAGGTATAACGCATACCAGTGCTCGCGGCTTAGCTGCACTTCCCCGGCCTCTGCACAGGCTTTAATCCGCTGAATATTGGTAGTGCCTATCACCGGTTGGATATGCGCCGGGTGGCGCATTAACCAGCCCAATACTATCGCTTCTTTCGTTACCTGATATTCGGCAGCTAATTGCTGCACCAGGGTAGCGGTCGCCCTGACATGCGCTGGCGCCTTGCTGATATCTTTACCGGTGAACAGGCCCTGGCTTAAGCTACCCCAGGCTTGCAGCTGCACTTTATGCCGGCGGCAATATTCGATAGTGCCGGCGCTGAAATTGACCGCGGGCTGGCCACTGCAACCTGCGGTGGTGCCCTCATCCAGCCAGGCCAGATGGCTTAAACTCAGTTCCAGCTGATTAACCAGCAGCGGGTCCACCAGCGAACTTTGCAGCAACGCTAACTGGTGTTGCTGCATATTCGACACGCCAAAGTGTTTAACCTTGCCGCTCTGGATCAGTTGGCCAAACGTGGCCGCTACTTCCTCTGGCTGCATTAATGGATCGGGCCGGTGCAGTAACAAGATATCCAGCTGTTCGATTTGCAGCCGGCGCAGAATATTATCGACGGATTGGGTTAGCCATTGTCCTGAGAAGTCGTAACGCTGCGGGCCGTCATCATCTGCAAACCGAATACCGCACTTTGATTGCAGCGACATCTGCTGCCGCAGTTCCGGGCGCTCTGCCAATACCTTGCCAAAAGCCTGCTCGGCCTTACCAAAGGTATAAATATCAGCATGATCAAAGATCCGGATCCCCGCTTCCAGCGCGGCATCTATTACCTTATGGGCTTCAGTAATATCAGCGGCAGACAGCGGGTTGCTGTTCCAGCCGCCGCCTAAATTCATACAACCAAATACTAACGGACTGTGCTGGCGCAGCTGGTTAGCCAGCGGATAACAGTTCTGGGTGGTGACGGTAGCGGGCATAGCGGGTCCTAAAACGTTAAAAAATCAGCCGCAATCTGCTTTAAGCCACTTGCCGCTTTGTTGCATGGTCATTTGTTCGGCTTTGCCATTTACTTCAGTAGTAAAACTGGCATTGCCACTATAAGCTTTACGGCTGCTAAATGTCATATCACCTTCGCCACTTGTTGGTGGGTTAGTATCGCAGCTAAAAGAAAAACTGTAACTGTTATCGCCGGTCTGGCTGATTTGCTGCTGGCAGCCATCCTGTTGTGGTAACTGGCCGCGATCGATTTCCTGCTGGGTCAGACAAACCTGCACCGAGCTGCCTTTTAAATCAAAAGACATACCCTGACTTTCCATCATTTTTTCCATCATTTGCCGCTGGGCAGCCGGCATACTGGCTAATTGTTGCTCCAGTTCTTGCATCGCCCGTTCCAGTTCGCCACTGGCGGTTTTTATACTGAAAGTATGTTGCCATAAGCCGGGTTCGACATCCAGTTTCAGCGTTTCGGCACTGGCAGACAGGCTTAAACTAAGCGCGGCAGCGCAGGCGGCAGTGATTAAAGTGGGCTTCGCTGACATTTTAAAATCTTGCATGATAATCCTCCATGACGGTTAAACAAGACAACGTAAACAAACAGCAAGCATAGAAGCTAACCGGAAAAACTGCAAAGTGAACGCCTTATGGCAGCGGCAGCTGGTAAATATCCCCTTGCGGCGGCTGGCGTTTGACAAAGTATATCGCCCGGTTGCTGACACTGTAGTGATGCACCAGTTCGGGGCTGTAGGCCAGCAGTAACTCAGGTTCAGTCTGCTTGCCCAGTAATTGCCGGAAAATGCCGGCCCCCGGCTGGTAATAGATGATGGATTCGCCCTGTAGCTGCCAGTTCAGCCAGTTAATTTTATCAAAGTCAGCTAACAGCAGTTGCTCTTCCGTGCTGTCAAGATCGCGCTGCCAAAGGCCATCCTGATGATATTTGCTGTAATACAGGGTGTTGCTCTGATGATAACCGCTATAACCACCGTGGGTTGTCAGCTGCTGGTGGACGTCGCCTTGCTGCTGATAGCGCCAGAGTTGCCAGTCGCCCGTTTTGTTGCTGCTGTAGATCAGGCTGTTATTATCAGGGCCAGGGTTAACGACATAGGCCTGATGTTCAGCTGAAAATAACTGGCTTAACTGGCCGTTTGCCAGTTCAAGCTGATATACCGCCCCTTGCTGACTGAAATAAACGCTACGCTGATCAAATGACCAGCTGAGCCGGATAAAACCAGCCGGTGCCGGTATTGCTGCCAGCATATGTTCAGGCCCGTTGTGAGGTTTTCGCCAGATTTGATGCAGGCCCTGGCGGGTGGTTAAAAACAGCAACTCCGTATCCTGCTGATTAACCCGGGGTAAAATATCCAGCCGCGAGCTGTAAATAAGGGGCACGGCATTGCCGCCAGTATCTGAATCAGCAGCCTGCACAGTATCTGTATCTGTATCAGCATCCTGCAGCGGCTGTCTCCAGATATCGGCCTGTTGCTGCTGACTGGCAAAATACAGGTGTTGTGCCGTGCTGGTTATCGAGTTCACAGGCTGCTGTGAGTAAAAGTAATGCTTAAGACTGTAATCAGCCGCCAGCGAAAAAAGTTGGTTGTTGCTGGCCAGCATCAGCGGCTGGCCCGCTGGCCAGTTTAAATCGACCACCGCAATATCAAGATCAGTCGTGTGCTGCAGTTGTGGTGGCTGGCCGTCAGCCAGCTGATATAAGCTGAGCCGGCTGCGCGCAGGCGTAAGATAGCTGGCAACCGCCAGTTGCTGGCCATCGGCGGCAATAGCCAGAGCGACAGCGCCGTTAAAGCTGGCTGGGTCTGCCAGGGTAAGTTGTTGCAGGTTGGCGGTGGCAATCTGATAACGATACACCAGATAAGGCCGGGTTTTGCTCTGGCGCAGCCGGTAAAAGAAGTACTCGTTGTCAGGGCTCCAGCTGGCCTCAAATGCACTGTCGGTCGGACAGTCAAATAAAGCGCGTTCGGGCGAGGCCGAATCCAAAGACAACAACATTATCTGGCATTGGTTGCCGTCGATCCTGCGGTATACCACTTGCTTCCCATCCGGACTGATGCTGCCATTTAACGCCTGCACCTGCACCTGCGTCGCAATAAGCGGTTTATCCTGCTGCTCACTGCGTAACCATAGTTGAATTTTACCTTCGGCGTCGCGGCGGTGGTATAACAGCTGACCATCGATACTGCTACTGATATCAAACTCTGCACCATCAAAGCTGGTAAGCGGCTCAGGGATCAGTACTTTATTCTGTGTGGTGGCGGCAGGCGCCGATTGCAGCCAGGCCCAGCTTGCTGCAACTACTGCAATCGCAAGTACCACAGACAACCATATCACCATACTGTTGCGGGAAGCCGTTGGCCGTGCTTCGGTCATTTTTACTGTGGATTGCTCCGGCTTATCTGCATTGTGCGGCGGGATGAGCGGCGCTGTATTTTCCTCGGTCTCTGATACAGTAACGGTGCTGAGTAAGCGGGCGTCCGGCAGCAGGCAATAGCCCAGCTTAGGAATAGTGGCAATATAGTCGGTTGCCGGGTCCAGGCTGGCACAGGCTTTTCGCAATAAACTAACCGCCCGGTTAATCGCACTTTCGCTGACCACTCGGCCCTGCCATACCTCGTTAATCAGTTGTTCGCGGCTTACCGGCTCAGCGGCATGTTCTGCCAGCAACAGTAACAGCTGGGCCTGTTTTGGTTCCAGTGTGCACTGTTGGCCGGCCCGCTGCAGGGTGCGGCGTTGCGGGTCAAATATCAGCCGGCCCAGCTGCCATTGCTGTTTGTTCATTGCTTGTTCTAACCCCTTGTTTAACAGCTGAAAAGTAACAGTAAGCTTTTCATCATAAATCCATCACCTGGCCATTATCGCTATATCTGCGGTTTATCTTTAGGTTGGCTGGCGACTTTATGTTAACAGGAAAGCAATATGAAATTACAACTAAGATTTTTGCAGCTGGTGTCAGCGGCACTGCTCGCCGTGTTACTGACGGGTTGCGGCGGTGGCGACAGTGAGCCGGATAACAGCAACCTGATGAAACTGGGCGATCGTAGTTATCTACTGGTGCTGCCCGCCAATTACCGTGCGGAGCAGGAATACAAGCTACTGCTGGCCTTTCATGGCTCGGGTGGCAGCAGTGCAGATATGCAACGGACGGCTGACTTCAATCGCTACAGTAATGACTACATTGTGGCTTATCCGCAAGCGGGCACTATCGAATGGAATGAAGGCTGTAATTGTAATATTGCCAACCGGCTGGGCATTGACGATTTAGCTTTTGTTGACGAAGTTATTGCTGATATCAGTGCCAGGCATCGTCTGCAGCAAGGGGAGATCTATGCTGCCGGGTTCTCTCAGGGCGGCTTATTTACCCAGAATCTGGCCTGTAATCGCAGCAACCGTTTCAAAGCTGTTGCGGTGGTCGCCGCACCGATGTCAGGGCAGTTGTGGCAAAGCTGTGCACCAGAGCAGCCGGTGTCGATAATGATGGCCATGGGTAAAAACGATACGGTGTTGCCCTACAATGGTTATACAGACTCTAATTTTGGTCTGGTCTCAGCCAAACAGGCGATAGCCCGTTTTGCTAGCCTGAACAATAGCTTGCCGCTGGCCCAGCAGCAGACACTGGCGACTGAGCAGGTTGAGCTGCTCAGTTATAGCAATGGCCGGCAAAAAGCCGAGTTGTTCAGTATTAAGCAAGGGCAGCATCAGTGGCAGTTCAGCCAGTTTGATACCTCAGCCGAAATTCTGCAGTTTTTTCAGCAGCTGGACAGCCCGCGTCTGCCTGAAGCGTCCAGTTTAGTGCAGGTTGGCGACAAGCGTATGCATGTGCGCCTGATGGGAGAGCAACATGCCGGCCCGGCGGTAGTGCTACTGGCCGGCCCCAATGAAAACTACCACAGCGACAGTGCCTGGTTTGCCCTGTTGCAACCGCTGCTGGCAGAAAAGTACCGGGTATACAGTATCGACCGGCTGGGTAATGGTTTCAGCGAAAGCGACGATGACCTGTCATACCGGCGTTTTGCCGAGGATTTGGCAACGGCGTTACAGCAGCTGGACGAACAGCAGGTGGTGATAGTGGCGATGGCCAGTGCCAGTATCAGTGCCAGGTTATTCTATCAGCAACAACAGCAAGCCTTTGATATTAAAGCTATGCTGCTGGTAGACCCGGACGTACCCACCCCTAATGCGCTAAGCGTTTATCAGGGCTATCCGGCCGATTGGTATCTGGCAAATCTGGAGGCACTGCTGCCGCATCTGGCGACAGGCGCCTGGACTGAACGCACGTCGCAAAAGTTGCAGGCTGAGCGCAGCCACGCCGAACAGCTGGTTGGCGATAATCCGTTAATGGACTGGCATTATTTTGACCTGATCAGCCAGCAGCGCTTACTGATCAGCCATCAGCAAAACCGGGCCCGGGAAATAGCGGCTTACAGTGCTGATTTAGACGCCTATGCCGCACTACCGATGCTGAGCGCGATACCGGTATCGGTTATTGATACTGATTTTGAGCAGGCGCAGATTGATGCGAACCCGGAAAGCGCAGAGCTGCTTAGTTTATGGCAACAGGAAAGTACCAGCTGGAATCGGCAGCAGGCTGAGCAAACTAATGGTCAGTATATTGCGCTGAACAACAGTGACCATCTGCTGGCATTACAACAACCAGAAACAATAAAAGCGGCGCTGGACTGGCTGTTTGCTCAGTTGCAGCTGCCCTAACCGTGTTTATTTTGGCTGTTTGGCAGCTTTTAACTGGCGCAAAGCACCAGTGCCTGATACTCATCAAAGGCAAAATGGTCGGTCATGCCGCTGATAAAATCCTGTAGCAGCCGGCAGCGGTAATAGAGCTCAAGCGCCGTGTGATTGTCGTTTATGGCGGCAACCGCCAGCTGATAAGCGGCCACATGCTTATTTGGCAGCCGGTGTGCCAGCCGCTGTTCCCGGCCAAAGGCATAACCCTGGTCGGCCAGCACGGCAGTAAAATCGGCAGCGGATAACAGCAGCAGCGGTTGGTAGCAGTCAAGCAGGCCGGCAATAATACGCTGGCCCTGTAATTCCAGGGTTTCAACTTCGGGTTGGTTAAACACAAACTGGCGGGCGACCTGCTTAAAGGTGCTGGTAATAGCATGGTACTGGCTGTCATCTTCCAGCAAGGCGCGGTTTAAACTGCCGTGATATACCTCGTCAATATTGGCGATAAACTGCTCTGCGGCATGGCGCACCAGTGGGTGGATCATGCCTACCCGCAGCTTGATAAAAAAGGCCGAGTTTTTATTAATAGGTTCAGCTTCTGCTTTATCCAGTGCCGCTTTAACCAGTGCAGAAAAACTTTCACTACCGCCACTGTGGGTAGCAATCAGCCGGCCCTGCGGTTCCAGACTGGCAAAGGCTTTGTTTAGTTGCCGGGCCAGTTCGGCCAGACTGAACAGGCCTTTCTCAACCGCGTCTTCCAAATCGGCCAGACAATAGGAAATATCATCGGCGGCTTCCATAATGTAAGTCAGCGGCTGGCGGCAACCCGCTTCGGTCTCCAGCTGCTGCCATAGCTGCTGTACAAATTGCTGCTCGGCAAAATAGTAGCCGGGCTTTTTCTGTAAGTAACTTTGGCTATGGTTTTTGTCAGGTTTACCCTCAGTGCCCAAACGGGTGTATTTTAAAATGCAGCCTACCTGACTGTACGTCAGGTTCATCCGTTGCAGGCTATGTACCAACCGGATGGCCTGGGCATTACCCTCAAACTGGGCCAGTTCAGTGCTAAGGGTGTGCCATAAAGGCTTGCCCTGCAACTGATGCCGGCTAGTGAGTTCAGGCAGGGCCTGATTAAACCAGCTGTTAATAGCGCTTTCACCACTATGGCCAAACGGTGGGTTGCCGACATCGTGCAGCAGGCAGGCCATTTCTACCAGCGACTCTATCGGCCGCTCTAAGCCGGTTAAGCCGCAGGCGGCCTGTTGCTCGGCGCTTAACAGCTTGAAGATGGTTTGGACAATAAAGCGGCCGGTTTGTTGTACTTCCAAGGAATGAGTCAGCCGGCTGCGCACTGCGGCATTGCGCTCCAGCGGAAACACCTGGGTTTTTTGCTGCAGCCGGCGCACAGCGGCCGAGTTAATTATCCGGCCGCGGTCACTTTCCAGCGCACTTTGCAGCTCATCACTGCGGCTTTGTAGTAACCGATAAGCACTGATTTTATTACGAAAATCCATAATTTATAACCATCCTTTTTGCCGGGCAATCCTCGCGGCGTCAATCCGGTTGGCGGCGTGCAGTTTGCTAATGGCCTCTGACAAATAGTTACGGGCGGTACCCTCGGCGATGTAAAGCGCGGTAGCAATCTCGCTGGTGCTTTTACCGTCAGCCGCCAGCCGCAGTGCCTGGCGTTCTTTGTCGCTGAGTGGGTCTTGCTCGCCCAGCGAGTTTAACAGCAGCTCACTGTCGACCACCTTTTTACCGGCCATGACTTGTTGGATGGCCTGCACCAGTTGCTCTACCGGGGCATCTTTCAGTAAAAAGCCACCAACTCCGGCGTCCATCGCCCGCTTAACATAACCGGCCCGGCCAAAGGTGGTAATGATCACCACTTTGGTGTCCAGCTGCTGTTGCTGAATATACTGTGCCAGCTCAATACCGCTTAAACCGGGCATTTCAATATCGCTTAGCAGTAAATCGAAAGGCTGTTGCTTCAGTAGTTTCAGTGCGGCACTGCCATCTGCCGCTGCTGTCACCTGAAAATCCGCCTCCAGCTGCAGCAGGCTGGCCAGCGCGGTGCGGATCATCGCCTGATCTTCAGCCAGTAAAATATTCATAACGTCTGCTCCTGCAGCGGTAATTGAATGGTTGCCGTTACGCCATGGTGCTGTTGTAACGCCAGAGTGGCACCTATCGCCGCCAGCCGCTCCCGCAGGCCGGTTATGCCATTGCCTTCGTTAATAGCTGTCGCCGGGCCATTATCGCTGAGGCAAATGTGCAAATTGTTGTCTTGCTGTAAAAACTGCAACTGACAACTGTCGCCTTTGCTATGGCGCATTACGTTGGTTACCAGCTCGGTCAGAGCAAGAATGACAGCAGTTTCCCGCCGATTACTGAGTACCGGTATTTCGCCTTTTAACGCGGCCTGAAAGCCGGCATCCCGCAACCGGCCAAGCAGTTTAGCCACTTCAGCGGTTAGCCCCTGGTGCTTGTAACCGGAAACACTTTGTCTTACCTGGCTCAGGGCATCGCGCGCAATCTGGCTAAGCTCGGCTAACTGCTGTTGGGCAGGCTCTGTTTGCTGATGGGCCAATAGTTTGGTGGCCAGATCGGCTTTTAAAATTACACTGGATAAGGTATGGCCCAGAATATCGTGTAAATCACGACCAATCCGCTCGCGCTCAACCATGGCAGCCAGTTGCTTTATTTCATCTTCGCTTTGTTGTTCCGCCAGATAATGGCGCTGTTTTGTCTGCTCGGCCCGGCCCAGAAAACTGACTGCCAGCACAATAGGGATCCCCATAACTAAAAACAGGTTCCAGTGAATAGTCAGCGTTATTTCAAGCAGCACCATCAAGCCTGTCAGTAGCGCCATCAGCAGCAGATAGCGGCGCAGTGAATAAGCGAAGCCGATAAAAAAACCGGCATAAGCAAACATCGAGACAGAACCCGGGTTTACCGGGGTGATCAGGGCGGCCACCAGCACGATGCCGGCGATAGGCCAGTGCATGGTGTGGCGGTTACAACGATAAGCCCAGAAATAACAACCCAGAAAAAGCAGCAGCGCCGTTAGCATGCTCAGGTACTGCCACGGCGCAAAACTCACAGTAAATAGCGGAATAATATAGAAAATGAGGTTTATCAGGTAAACCCAGCTCATTTTCCGTTCCAGCTGTGTATTCATTGTGCCAATGCCTGTGCGGTTAAGGTGTTTAGTGGTTGCAGCTTACGCCAGCGCCGCTCCAGCGTCACGATGCTGATGGCATAAATTGCGACAATAATTAATGGCATAGTAACAAAACTATGCTCTGGTGCCACTATCCACGCCACAGTGCAGCATGCGGTGCGGGCCAGGGTATGAAACAAGCCAATCCAATGTTGAATAATCCAGCCCAACGGCAACCACATTAGTCCGGTAAGAATGCCAATACTAAACGGCAAAGAGCGATAATCTGCCAGAAAATATGGGATGGCGATGGCATAAACCAGAGCCGCCATTACCACTCCGTACAGAAACAAACTATCAAACGGGTTTTTCTGTGACTTTTTAAAACTCATTTTTTCACCGGTCAGCCGCGCTATTGCCATTGCCAGATAGACAATGCTACCGGTGCCGATAAACAGCGCCATAATTGCTTGCTGCGGCGGCAGCAACGCGCCGGTAACCGCCATAGCAGTCCATACCAGCATTCCGGTTAACGGCATGGCCAGAAAGCGCCGCTGGGCAAATTGAGTTCTGTATTGTTCTAAAGTAAGAGTGGTCATTTGTCTGTCCTCTGCTGTGTTGTTGCCGGTAAGTATTGGTCAGTAACAAAAAATTCGGCAGTGTGCTTTGTCAGCGATTTTAATGACAAATGTCACCCGCAACTGATGACAACTGTGAGCCTGATAGCGGCCTGATTCGGGTTAGGCTGGTGGCAGCTGAATAACAGCCACTGACTAACAGGAATAGCCATATGAAACGCACAACTTTGAACCACACCGTTACCGTGAAAATCAAAACCCTTTGTACAGTTGCCTTGTTGGCCGCAACGGCAATGACTCCCGCCAGTGCGCTGCTGGCTAAACCCGCAGCCGTTGTCGCTGATGCTGCCAGCCAGCAGCAAACTGCTTGCGCCTGCTTTAACGTCGAGGTCATTGGCGAGGGGCCGGCTGTCATACTCATTCCGGGGGTGGCCTCGTCAGGTGACGTCTGGCAAAGCACCGTTGAGGCATTACAGGCCGACTATCAATTGCATATTCTCACCCTCGCCGGATTCGGTGGGGTAAAACCGATACCAATGCAAAATTGGGGTGAGGGCTATCTGGCATTGCAGCAACAGGCCATTTTAGGCTACATAAACAAGCAGCAACTGGATAAGCCTGTCGTCATTGGCCATTCCTTAGGGGGATATCTGGCACTGGCGCTGGCAGCAGGCGCTCCGGAGCAGATCGGTGGGGCGATTAATGTTGATGGCTTACCCGCGCTCGGTGCGTTGTTTTCACAAAACAGCGCGCCGCCGGAAAATGTGACCACAGACAGCGACAGTAAGCCGGCGCAACGTGGTGGTTTCGACCCTATGGCCATGGCTCGCAGCATGGCATCCGACCCCGGCTGGCAGCAGCGTATTGCCAGCGACATGACCCGCTCGGATGGCCCAACGTCCGGCCGGGTGATGGGTGAGCTGATGCGCGCAGATTTGCGGCCGCAATTGGCTGCTATCCGGGTGCCGGTGCTGACCCTTGGCGCGCTGCAACATGGTGCACCTTACAGTACACCTGAGCAGGTACAAGCCAACTATGAGCAGCAACTGGCCAAGGCACCGGCTGCATATCATCGTTTCGCATTCGCCCGCAATTCCAAACATTTTATTATGGCTGACGCACCTGATTGGCTGAACCAGCAAATTCGCCAGTATCTGACTGAGCATCATCAAGGCTGAGGAAACGGTATGAAACCACAAACTGAAGCTGTGCTACGGGTCTGCTCGCTCGATAAGGCGTTTGCCGGCAAGCGGGTCCTTAACAATATCGATTTAAGCCTTACTGCCGGTGAAGTACTGTGTATCCTCGGCCCCAATGGTGCCGGTAAAACCACCCTTATCTCTGCAATTTTGGGGCTTATCGCAGCTGATGCTGGTGAAATTCACTTGCTGGGCCAGTTACAGCAAGGCGCTGAGCGCAGTGTGGCGCTGCGCCAGCAACTGGGGGTGATGCTGCAAATTGGCAGCTTGCCCGCCACGTTAACGGTGGCCGAGCAGTGTGACCTGTTCGCCAGTTATTATCCGGCTGGATACCGCGCCCCAGAGTTGGTGGCGTTAGCCGGGCTCGAAGACCATGCCAAGCAACGCTTTGGCCGTTTATCCGGTGGCCAGAAACAGCGCTTATTATTTGCGCTGGCGCTCGCCGGCAAGCCGCGGTTGCTGTTTCTGGATGAGCCCACCCTGGGGATGGATGTCGAGGCCAGGCGCAATCTGTGGCAACAGATCCACCAGCTGCAGCAACAGGGAGTAAGCATCGTCCTGACGACCCATTATCTGGAAGAAGCCGAACAGCTGGCCGACCGGATTATGGTGCTGCATCAGGGCAAATTTATTGCGGACGGCAGCCCGGGCGAACTCAAAGCGTTGACCCGCTACAAGCTGGTGCAGTGTTGCAGTGCACTGAGCGATGCTGCCCTGCTGGCGCTGCCAGGGGTGCTGCAGCTTAACCGCCAGCAGGATGGCGTGACTATGCACAGTAGCCATGCCGAGCAAACCGTCAGAGCCTTACTTAGTCAGGACCCGGGCGTCAGTCAGCTGGAGGTGCGCCAGGTGGCGCTGGAGCAGGCATTTTTGCAACTTACCGGCGATGCGGCTGCTGCCCAGGCCGGGGCAGACAACCAGGAGCAGGTCGCATGAATACTTTAGCCATATATCAGAAAGAAGCCTGGTACGATTTAATCAGTGTCTGGCGGACCCCGGGCTTTGTGTTGCCGGCACTGGCTTTCCCGCTGGTGTTTTATCTGTTTTTCGGGGTGCTGTTCAGCCCCTCCGGCAGTACCAGTCATGCGGTTTATATGCTGGTAACATACAGCTGTTTTGGCATTATGGGCCCGGCAATGTTTAATTTCGCAATGAGTATCGCCAGCGACCGGGCGCAGGGCTGGTTAACCCTGAAGCGTTTGTCACCGATGCCGGTCAGTGCCTATTTGCTGGCAAAAATGGCCACCAGCCTGGTGTTTGCGCTGTTTATTATTCTGCTGTTATTCAGTGCTGCCGCTATCTTCGGCGAGGTAAGGTTATATCACAGCCAATGGCTGGGTCTGGCGTTGTTATTGCTACTGGGAACCGTGCCTTTTGCGTTAATTGGCTTGCTGCTGGGTTTAACGCTAAGTGATAAGGCCGCGCCTGGCGTGGTTAACCTGTTGTATTTACCGATGGCATTTTTATCTGGCTTATGGCTGCCGGTAACGATGCTGCCACAATTTCTGCAACAGTTGGCGTGGCTGTGGCCAAGTTATCATTTATCGCAACTGGGGCTAAAATTACTGGCATTGGATCAGGGGCAACCATTGTTGTTACATCTAACGATACTGCTGGTTACCAGCACCGTGCTGACCCTGTTATGTTTGCTGGTATTCCGGCGCTACACTGGAGCTAAATCATGAAAAGCCTGGTTTTTACTGCTATTGCCGGCGTGCTGGTGCTGTTTTTTCTGCTGTTACCACAACCGGACGCGACGTCGCAGCTGAAGCCGGTTGCCACCGCCGTCAGCGATGCTACCAGCAACAGTTTTGTGCTGGGGCCGGTAAAAGTGTTTGATGGCCAGCAGTGGCGCAAAGAGCGCTATGTTGAAGTACGGGATGGCCGGGTGCAGCAACTGCATCCGGATAAACCCGATAGTACGTTGCCACTTATCGACGGCCATAATCAATGGCTGATGCCCGGGCTGATAGATGCGCATGTGCATGCCTGGGGTGATGCCTTGCAGCAGGCGCTGAATTTTGGCGTAACCACAGCGCTTGATATGTTTGGCGATCAGCAGTTTCTGGTCGCCCAAAAAGCAGCAAGGGCCGGCACTGAACGCACCGATCAGGCCGATATGTATGGTGCCGGTGTGCTGGTAACCGCGCCGAAAGGCCATGGTACCCAGTATGGCATTGAAATACCTGTGATTGAACGTCCGGAACAGGCCAGTGACTTTGTTGCGGCGCGCCTTGCCGAAGGCTCTGATTATATTAAAATTGTTTACACCTCGGCTAAAGCGTTGCGCCACTTCAGACCGTCAATCGATCTGGCCACCTTGCAGGCAGTGATTGACGCCGCCAAGGCGCAAGGCTTGCTGGCAGTGGTGCATATTGCTGATTTACCCTCTGCTGAAGAGGCGATAGCGGCCGGTGCTGATGGCCTGGTGCACAGCTTTTTCAGCGAGCCGGTAAGTGATGAATTGCTTCAGCTGATGGCCAGCGGGCAGCGTTTTGTTATCCCGACCATGACCGTCATGGAAGGGATGCTTGCTAACCAGATAAACGAAGAACTATTGCTGCAGGATCCACCAGCTCTGCTTACTGCTGCCGCTATCAGCAGTTTGCAGCAGCGCTTTGGTAACGCGCAGATCCCGCCGGAACGCTATCAGCTGCTGGCCGGTAACACGAAAAAAATGGCAGAGGCCGGGATTCTGCTGCTGGCCGGTTCTGATGCACCCAACCCCAATACTGCCCATGGTGTCAGTCTGCTGGTTGAGATGGTGCTGCTGCAACGGGCCGGGGTGCCAAATTTGCAGGTGCTGCAAAGTGCCACCTCGGCCCCGGCGAAGGCCTTTGGCTTACAGGAAGTGGGCTACCTGCGACCGGGCTATAAAGCCGATATGTTATTGCTGAGTCAGGATCCGATGGCAGAATTAACCACCTTATTGACGCCAGCTGCTATCTGGAAAAATGGTTGGTTGCATCAGCCAGAGTTGCCCGCTGAGAGCACAGCTGTAACTGCCGGGCTAATCGCTGATTTTAATACCGGCTTAACCGCCCGCAGCGGCGGCTTTGCTGCCAGCAGCGACAGCATGATGCAGGGTAAGTCATCGGCAGAAATCAGGGTGCAGCAGGGGGCGTTGCAGGTAACGGGCACTACCCGCCCCGGTTTTGCTTATCCGTGGGCCGGGGTGGCCTGGCAAACGGCTGACAGCATGGAGACGGGTAGTAACTTCAGTGACATTAGCCACATTAAGTTTACCATTCGCGGCACCCCCGGCCAGTACCGGCTGGATGCGTTCTCCGCTGGCAGCTTTATGCCGGTAAGCCATCGCTTTGCGGTTACCGCCGACTGGCAAACAATTGAGCTGCCGTTATCGGCGTTTAGCGGTCTGAATACTGAGGCCGTCAGTATGCTGCTCTGGAATGGCCCAGAGGGCGAATTCCAGTTTGAGCTGGATGATATCGAACTACGTTAGGCTTAGTGGCATAGCTGATATTTTTCCAGCCGGTACAGCAGGGTTTTATAAGGTAGCTGCAACAGCTTGGCGGCCTGGGCTTTATTACCACCGGCGCGCTCAAGGGCCTGCAACAGGCAGTCGCGTTCATGTTGCTGCCAGTTCAGGCCAGCAGCGGGTAACACAAACTGACCGGTGCTAACTGACCCTGCGGTTAAGTCGGTCAGTAGCTCCTGTTCATCGCCCAGCAGGACGAAGCGTTCAATCCTGTTGGCCAGTTCGCGCACATTGCCCGGCCACTGATAGTCCATTAGCTGCTTCAGGGTAGGCTTAGTTAGCGCGGGTACGGCAATCTGATAGCGCTTCTGGCTGATTTGCAGAAAATGCTGAATCAGCCGTGGAATATCTTCACGGCGCTGGCGCAGGGCAGGCATATGAAGTGGCACCACATTCAGCCGGTAGTAGAGATCTTCGCGAAAGCGTCCATCCTGCACCGCCTGGGCCAGATCCTGATGGCTGGCGGCGATTAGCCGCACATCCAGAGTAATTTCCTGATGGCTGCCCAGCCGGGTGACTTTGCCTTCCTGCAACAAGCGTAGCAGTTTTGCTTGCAGGCTTAACGGCAACTCCGCTACTTCATCCAGAAACAGGGTGCCGCCGGCTGCCGCTTCAAACTTACCGGCTTTGGCCTGATGGGCACCGGTATAAGCGCCCTTTTCGGCGCCGAATAACTCTGCTTCAGCCAGTTGCTCGGGAATGGCACCACAGTTAATGGCAATAAAAGGCCCTTTGCTGCGGGCTGATAACTGATGCAGCGCGCGGGCGGCAAGTTCTTTACCGGTGCCACTCTCGCCGCTAATCAGCACAGTGGCATCGCTGTTCGACACCCGGTTTATCCGTTGAAACAGTTGCTGCATGCAGGGCGCAGTGCCAATCAGCTCTACCAGTTGCTGCTGTTCGCTCAGCTGTTGGCTGAGCTGGCGGTTCTGGCAACGCAGCTGCCTGGCAGTTAAGCCTTTACTGACGGCTAACAGCAATTCCTGCCGTTTAAACGGCTTGGTTAAATAGTCATCGGCGCCGGCCTGGATCGCCTCAACGGCATGACTGACTGAGCCATAAGCGGTTGCCACCACAAAACCGAGTTCCGGCAGGTTAGTACGCACATAATTTAAAATGGTTAAGCCGGTGTAATTACCCAGCTTCCAGTCGCTGAATACCAGTTCAATTTGCGGCTGTTGCTTTAGCAGTAGCAAGGCCTCTTCCACGGTAGCGGCGCTGAATACCTGATATTGCTCAGCTGTTAATAACTGGCTTAACAACTGACGTTGCTCGTTATCGTCTTCTACCAGTAGAATGGTCGCTTTCATTGCGCTGCTCCGCTGATGGTGACCATAGCGCAGCAGCCGCCCTCTGGTCTGTTGTGTAATGCAATTGCGCCCTGATAGTAAAGTTTCAGCAGCCGGCTGGCCAGATACAGTCCCATACCGGCACCATCCGCTTTGCTGGAGCAATGCGGGCTGAATAATCGCGGCAGAATATCAGCGCTGACACCCGGGCCGTCGTCACAAATCGTTACCTGCACCTGGCTGAGATCAGTTCGCACATCAATACTGATCTGGCCCTTACCGCCGGAGGCTTCAGCAGCGTTGGCGAGCAGGGTATGAAAAATACTGCGCAGCTCTGCTTCGGCCCCTGCTACGCTGGCGTCGCTGTCGCCGGTCAGGCTAAAACGCAGCTGCTCGTTACTGAATTCCAGCATTAAGTCATGCAGCACGTTTTGCAATAATACCTGCTGGCTGCGGTCAATGTCGGCGCAGCTTAAGGTCAGCATCGCGGTCAGGTTGCGGTTAATATGCTGCATTTTCTGCTCAGCCTGTTCGCTTAAACGCTGGCGCAGCAGAGGGTCATCACTACTGGCTACCTGCTCCAGTAATAAACTTAAGGTATGAATGGGGTTACGCAATGCATGCACCATACCCCGGCTTATTTCGCCCAATTCTGCCAGATGCTGTTGTTGCTGATGCTGCTCTGCCTGAGCCGCTAATGCTGCCAGCTGACTACTCATCTGATTAAATTGTTCACTGACATAGCGATAATCCGCTAAGCCGGTAACCGCAACCTGCTGGCCAAGCTGACCATGCTGCAACTGCTTAAAGCCAGCAACCAGACGTTGCAGAGGCTGGATCAGCCGGTGGCCCAGCCACAGGGCAATCAGCATGGCCAGCGCGGTGCTGGCGGCAATCAGCAGCATGGTGTATTGGGTAAATTCAGCAATAAGTGGCCCGGCCTGATTAAAACGGCCGCTGCGGTGCAATTGTTCAGCGCGGTCTTGCAGTTTTTCGGCGGCAATTTGCTGCAACAAATGCTCTATCGCATGTTGCTCCTGCTGCCAGTTAATATCAGTCAGTGATTCAATGCTAAGTTGCCGGCCGTCTTTTTCAATTTCAATAATTCTCACCTTGTGTTCGCGCGGTGCCTCACCGTTAGCGGGTACTGGCGGCGCGGGAGGCCGGGGCGGTTGTCGGATAATGGTTTCCAGTTGATCCGCGGTTTGTGCCAGCACTACCCGGGTTATTTCTGAGCTACTACTGCTGATTTGCTGCTCTATCTGGCTCTGAAAAAACCGTACCAGCCAAATCTGGCTGGCCGCCATAGCCAATAACAGACAAATTATGCCTAAACTCAATGCCCAGCGAATTGACATACAGCCGCTCTCAATAATGCTAATAGCGCTTAGCTTACAACCCCTGTGCCAGTTTGCCAAAGCCAATGACTGCGGGGGCTTGCCTGTTAGTAGTCGGCAACGGCAGGTGATTAGCGGACGATTTATCCTGATATCGGGATGTATAGCGGCTGATATCGGGATGTCTTGGTCAGTTATTTTTACAAGCGATTGATTTTAAATGATAAAAATAATGGCATTAAACTTTCATTGGTAAAGTGCATTTTGCGTATGATGGATTTAAAGGAGCAACAAGATGAAAATGATAATGATCAATGCCGCTTTAATCGCGTTTTTAACGGGCTGTGCTTTACCCCAGGCTCAGGCAGAGCAGCCCGTGCCAGAGAAAGTGCATGAAACCCGGATTGTGGTAATGCAGGACGGCAAGAAAAAAGAGTGGCGCTTTAGTGGCGAAAACTGGCGCGACAGTGAAGAGTGGCAAAAATTCAGTGCTGAACTGGCACCCGAGCAACAGCTAAAGCTGGAAAAATTACTGAGTGAAGCGCCACCGGTACCACCTATGCCACCTCATCCGCCGCGTGTCAGCTGGCATCAGGCTGACGGTGCAAAACACGTTATTATTCACAAAGACGTCGATGGCAATGAACAACAGCAACTGATTGAAATTCACCGCGAGGCTGGTGAACATGCCAAGTTAATGCACATTGAAATTCAGCGTGAAGCGGGTGAACACAGCTTCAGCGCTATTAAACATCTGCTGGAAAATGCCGAGCTCAGTAAAGAGCAATTGCAACAGCTGCAAGCGTTACTGGATTCAAAACATTAATCTTAACGAGTTAATTGTAAACCCGGGTTACCGGCTTTGATCTCCCAACCAATGCTGTGTTGTCGGCCTGCCAGCGCAGGCCGGCTTTTTACTGCTTACCAGGGCAGCTCGCTGCCGTTACTGTGATAAAACTTACCGCTGTTGGCCGGGCTCAGCTCGCTAATCAGGCCGGTTAAACGACGGGCGGCTTCATCGGGGCTGATATCGCCACCAAAGCCAACCATTTCAGTTTGCACGTAGCCGGGGTGGTAAATACCGACACTTATTTTGCGCGGCGCCAGATCATTGGCCAGTGACACACTACCGGCATTCAGTGCCGCTTTAGCCATCCGGTAACCATAGTAATTGCCTGAGTCGTTATCGGCTATCGAGCCCATCCGGCTGGTGATCATCGCTATTTTGCCGCCGTCTTTAAGTGCGCCCAGTAATTGCTGGCTTAGCAGTAAGGGTGCAATACTGTTTACCTGGAACTGTTTTAAAATGGTCTCGTCATTAAAGTTATCCAGGGTTTCATTGCAGAATATACCGGCATTATTGATCAGAACATCTATGCTATTTTCGGCGAATTTAGCGGCAACTCCTTTGATTTTCTGCGATTCGCTCAGTTCAGCGCCGCTGTACAGGGTAACGTCTAAGTCGGCCAGTTCAGGCGAGGGCTGGCGGCAAATTACCGATACTTGATCGCCCTTTGCCAGATACTGCTTCACCAGAGCCAGGCCAATGCCTTTATTGCCACCAGTAATCACGATATGTTGCATAATGTTGCTCCTGCTTGTTGGCCACTAACTGCGGGCTGTAAAATGAGAACGATAAACAGGATATCCGGCCACGCTCTCTGCAATTCAAGGCGGCACCAGCTAACTGCGCTGGCCACAGTGTCAGGTTTCAGTTAACTGTTGCTTAAGATTGTCTTTATAACGCCGGGACAGGGCCAGAGTATTACCGCTGTACAACGTAATTTCACCATCGCCACTGCTTTGAAACTGCATGCTATCAATTTGGCGCAGGTTTACCGCCAGGCTGCGATGGGAGCGACAAAACCCCAGGGGTTCGAGTTGCTTTAAGGTGGCACTTAATGTTGCCCGTAATGGATAAATCCGGCCTTTACTATGCAGGTTGACATAGTTGCCGTTCGCTTCCAGCCATTCAATATCACTGTTTCGCAGCAGAAATTCGCGATCGAGCTTTTTTACCAGAAAATGTTCAGGCGTGGTGTCATCATCAGCTGTCACTGCGCCGCTGTTATTATCAGCAGCGTTCAACGGGTGTGCTTCGCCAGATAAGCGTGAATAGAAAAATCTTGCCAGAGTGTAACAGCAGAGAAAAAACAGGTAGGCCCAGGCGTCTTTGCGGTATTCATATAAAAAATCAGCCGTTAGTGGCTCAAAGCCGTAGCTGTCACCAGCCAGGGCATAAACGGGCTGGCGCAGCAGAATCATAATTAAAATATGTAACAATGCAAAAATTAAAGAGCCGGCCAGATGAAAGGCCAGTTGCCGGCCGATTTTGACCAGACGCAACGGCTGCTGCCGGAACCACCAGAACAGCAAGGGGCATAACAGCAGGGTGCTAACAGCGCTACTATATTCCCAGACTATCGGCTGCCACCAGAGATTACCGTTTGTTGCACTTCGCTGTAAATCTGTCCAGACCGAACTGGCATTTACCGCCGCATTCAGCATCAAAAATACAGCCAGCAGCAAATATCCAAACTTTTGCGGATGATGGACAATACGCTCTGCCAGCGATGTATGTTGCTGTTGGTCACTACTGCTCACTATTTGCCACCTTTTATCCCTGTCTGCCACCGCCTGACTATTTGGCGGTGTTAACCTAGTGTGTTGCTTAGCATACTGCTGAACTAACAACGCAGGCAACATACAGCAATAGGCTAAAGGGCAATTAATGTTAACAACATCTGCAACGACACAGGTTATACCCCGACGTTATGAACTGGACTGGCTGCGGGTGCTTGCTTTTGGCCTGCTGATTTTTTATCACACCGGCATGCTGTATGTGGAGCGCTGGGGCTTTCATTTTAAAAGCCAGTATTTATCGTCGTCGCTGGAATATCTGATGCTGTTGTCGTCACCCTGGCGCATGCTGCTTATCTGGTTTATTTCAGGCTATGCGCTTGGCGCAGTCATCCTGCATTGTGCTGGCTGGCGCCAGTATTTTAAGTTTGGGCTGCGACGCACGGTGATTTTGTTGCTGCCGCTGCTGGTTGGCTTGTGGCTGATAGTGCCACCACAGTTGTATGCCGAGATGGTACAAAAAGACGGCTTGTCACTCAGCTACTGGCAGTTTTATCAGGCGTTTTTCGATTTACAGCATCCACTGTTTGCAGATTATCAAAGTGGGGTCTGGCCGCATGTTGATGTAAACCACCTCTGGTTTTTAAGGTCGTTATGGCAGTTTACCCTGCTGGTACTGCTGTTAATGCCAATACTTAATAGCCGGCGGGTGCAGCAAGCTTGTCGTTGGTTGTTTCAGCTGGCTTTGCCCTGGCAGGTGTTTGCTTGGTCGCTTTTATTACTGGCTATCCGCTTTGCGGCAAGCGGTGATGCCGTCAGGGAGTTACAAGGCCTGGTTGTTTTTCTGCTGGGCATATTAGTCGTGCGTCAGCCAGATTTCTGGCAGCAACTGGCACAGCCTCGGCGCTGGCTGGGCTGGTTGTGTTTGCTGAACTACGGCGCGCTATGCGGGCTATATTTTTTGGCTTATCAGCCAGACCAACTGCCGGCGCTGCTGCAACCGGCGATTCTGCCCGGGCTGCACCTGAGCTTTTCAGTGCAGGCAGTAGCAATGCTGTGCTGGATACTGGTGCTGGCGCAGCGCTACCTGAGCAAACCGCACCGCAAGCTGGCATTGGCTAACCGTATGGTATTTCCGGTGTATCTGCTGCATCAGAGCCTGATTATTATTGCTGCGCTGTGGCTGACGCCTTTTGCACTGGGCGGCTTTACCGAAGCGGCTTTAGTGTTGATGGTTACGCTGTCAGGCTCGGCATTGTGCTTGCTTGTGTGCTGGCATTTGCCATTGCTGGCGCCGTTGGTGGGGCTAAGAACACCCTATCAATTCAGCACAGGCTGGCGCAAAGCAGGGTTATTTTGCGGCGCCTTGCTGGTAACGCCGCTGGTTGTAAACCTGTTGCTGTAGCTTGCCGCGGGCTGCAAGCTTTATTGCGGTTGCACTAACTCGTCAGGCAGCTGCCAACTGGTCGTCAGCAGTTCACCCTGCCAGGTTTGCAGAGTCAGCCAGACTTTATCAGTCGCGGTCAGCTGCGGCGGCGCGATGGCATGCACATGCTGGCCATGGCGGCTGCCATGTAAAATACCCTCTTCGCCCTGTTGTAATTCGGCCAGCGGCAACGGGGCAGGGCCAATATTCAGATAACCCTGACGAATAGCTGCAATATCACCCTGAGTAAAGCTCAGATAAAAGTCTTTTACGTATTCATCATGATGGGCATACGGCGGTTTTAAATCCAGTGGTATCGGGGCAATTTCAAACTGGCCCAGCTGCTGTGCCGGCCAGGCGGGTGGAAACTCAGGCGTCAGCGAGTCATACAAAAACCATAGTGGTAACAGCAGCACCAGGCCATTTAATTTAAACTTATGCTGTTGCCAGAAAACTTTACTTTGCACCATCCGGCACCTCCTGCAGGTTCGCTGCTGTGCGGCTGTCGCGTACAGCTTTCACCGTACGGCTGCCCCAGATCATAAAACCGGTAACTGACATGCCCGATAACATCAGGCCAAATAAAAACCAGATGGCTTTGGTCCAGATCCCACCAAGGGTGCCGTAGTGCAGCGGGTCGGCGATATGCATCACCGTTTGCAGAGCCGTCATCGTCTGCGGTGATTTCTGATGGGCAATCTCGCCGGTCCAGGGGTTAATGCTCAGGTTATAGGAATACTGATCATAAAAAATATGGTCGCCACCGCCCATCAGGGTGTACATGCCGCGATTATGCTCGGGTAACATTAAAAAGCTCGGCTGAAAGTCCGGAAAGCGCTGTTGTGCCAGCTGCATTGCCGCGGCAAAATCGACCGGCGGTGTTGCCGCTGTGCTGGGGACATCGCTGACTGCGACAATAGGCGCATGTGGCTCAATATCAATATCGGCATGCCACATCACCGCTTGCACCAGATACCACAGCCCGGTGGCGCTCATCACCATTAAAAACCAGATAGACCAGACCCCGGCCATGCGGTGTAAGTCAGTTAGCACGGTTTTTTTACCCTGATGCAAGCGGATTTTCGGCTGGGTAAAGCTACGCCAGAAGTTTTTGTAAATAATAAGGCCGGTAATCAGGGCACCCAACATCACCAGCGCCATCGCCGATACCAGGTAATAACCGACGCTGTAGCCGCTTTGCCACGGAAACAGCAACCAGCCATGCAGGCTGCGCATAAAGTTAATAAAGGTCATGCCTTGATTAATCTGCTGAATGTCGCCGCTGTACTGATTAACGTAAGCAATTGCAAACGGCTTGTCATGGTCGGTAAACATAACGGCATTAACCAGATAAGGCTCAAATACCATCACACTGCCAACATCGGCTGTCGGGTAGGCTTGTTGCACCCTGGCAACCAGCTCAGCTACCGGTTTGGCTGGCAGGTTATCCGGGTTGGTAGCGCGCGCCGCCGGATTGGTTAACCAGGTTAGCTCATGGCTGAATACCGCTATGGTGCCGGTTAAGCAGACAAAGCAGAAAATCAGCCAGATCGGCAGCGAAAACCAGCCATGTAATTGAAACCAGAAACGATTGCTCAGTTTTGCCATGAACGCCTTACCTGTGAAGTTATTGCTGAGGTTTACATCAGAATGCCATATTAATGATAATAAGAATGATTATCAACACTATTGTAATTGAGAGCTATTTGCATTTAGAATGCCAGCCATATTTATAACGAGGAAATGTAAGTATGAAGTATTCAGTATTAGCCGGTAGCATTGCCATGGCATTCGCTCTGCCCTCTATTGCCGCCGATAAAAGCCAGCAAGGCAGCAGTGCTGGTGAGGCCGGGATTGAGGTGATCACGGTAAAAAGTCAGCGCGGGCTTATTTCCTATGTCAGCGCTTCGGGCACCAAGTCTGATACGCCAATTATTGAAACGCCGCTATCCGTTTCGGTGCTGACCGAAGAGCGGATTGCTGATCTGGGTGCGTTAACGGTGCAGGATGCGCTGGGCTATGTTTCAGGGTTATATAATGGCCCTTACGGCCTGGATACCCGTGGTGACTGGGCGCAAATTCGTGGTGTGTCGCCGGTGCAATATCTGGATGGCTTAAAATCGTTATTTGGCTTTTATAATAATGTACGGGTAGCGCCTTATACGCTGCAGCAAATTGAAATACTGAAAGGCCCCAGTTCAGTGTTGTATGGCCAGGGGTCAATTGGCGGTATCGTTAATTTAGTCAGCAAAAAACCAGAGCCGGTAACCAGTGGTCAGCTATGGGCTCAGCTGGGCAACTATTCACGAAAACAACTGGCCGGCGATATTACCGGTGCGTTAAATGATGATGCCTCATTGCAAGGCCGGCTGCTGGCATTGTGGCGTGACAGCGACACCCAGACCGACTTTGTACCGGATAACAGCCTGGTACTGGCGCCTTCAGTCAGCTGGCAAGCTAGTGACGCGACCAAAATTACCCTGCTGGGTAATTTCCAGCAAAATGAATCTGGCTCCAGCACTCAGTTTTTTCCGCATCAGGGCACTATTTTGCCGAACGAGTTTGGCCAGATCCCCAGCAACCGTTTTGTCTCTGAACCGGGCTTTGATAAATACGACACTGAGCAAACTGCAGTAACGGCAATTGTTGAGCATGATGTGTCCAATGAGTGGCAGTTGCGCTTAGCCAGCCGTTACAGTGACAGCCATGCTGATTACCATACGATGTATGGCTGGCCACCGGTGCTGCAGGATGATAACCGCAGTGTTAACCGGGTAGTGTATTTAAGCGATGCCGATGCCCGTGCCCTGACCAGCGATTTGCAGCTGCATGGCAAACTTTATACCGGTGCGGTAGAGCACAGCCTGGTCGCCGGCTTCGACTTTCAGCATGCCTACACCGATAACGACAGTTTTTATGCGGCAACAGGCGGCTTACTGGATTTGTATAATCCGTTGTACGGCCAGGTCAATAATCTGCCTGCTGTAGCCGATATCGCCGATAGCCCGTCCAGCACCACTTATCAGGCCGGGGTTTACGTACAGGATAATATGAAAATCGCAGACAGGTGGCTGCTATCGGCGGCTTTGCGACGGGATCGCGCTACCACCAATCCGCAAACTGGCAGCAGTACTACCCAACATGCCACCACGGGCCGGTTAGGGTTAATGTACTTATTCAATGGCGGGATTTCACCCTACCTGAGTTTCAGCGAGTCGTTTGAGCCATTACTGGGCACCGATGCGTTTGGCAAAGCCTTCCAGCCGAAAACAGGCCAGCAATGGGAGGCGGGTTTAAAATATCAGCCCAAAGGCACGGAGCATCTGTTAACCGCTGCTGTATTTGATATTACCGAGCAAAACCGTACCACAACGCTGTCGGCAGCCCAGGCTTCAGATCCCGCAGTCATTAACCCGAAAGGCCAGGTACAGGATGGAGAGGTAACATCAAAAGGTGTTGAACTAGAGGCTCAGTTGGCCTGGGATGAGCTCGATATCTACGCCAGTTATGCCTATATCGATGCTTATGTCAGCCAGAGCAATACAGTGGGGGAGTTAGGCGCAACCTTAGCAGCACAGCCAGAACAGTTAGCGTCAGTCTGGGCCACCTGGCGCCCGACGGTGCTTGCTAACTGGCAGTTTGGCGCAGGGGTACGTTATGTAGGCGAAACTTCAGATGGCTCTGCCTATGTTGAACAAAATGGCGTGGTGTTAAACCAGCCGCTGACCACCGCCAGCTACACGCTGATTGATGCGATGATCGGTTACGACTTCGGCGCTTACAGCCTTAGCCTGCAGGCCCAGAATATCACCGATAAAACCGTAATTACCTCCTGTCTGGCCCGGGGAGACTGCTTCTATGGTCAGCGCCGTTCTGTTAGTGCAAATCTGCGGTATTCTTTCTAAGCTGATAACATTAATCTGTCAAAAAACTGGCGGCATTCGCGGCCAGTGCACTGGCGGCATTGATGCAGCAGTTACAATTAGGGGCAGGTTTCAGCTGAGCCTGTAACTAAGGCTGATACTCAGGCAAAACTCAGCACCAGGCTGATGATTACCCCGGTGACGACCAGTTGCAGCAGGCAAAAGCCCATAATGTCTTTGGCTTTCAGGCCGGCAATAGCCAACACCGGTAAGGCCCAGAACGGTTGAATAAGGTTAGTCCAGGCATCGCCCCAGGCTACCGCCATGGCAACCCGGCTGACATCCGCCCCCAGCTCCAGCGCAGCGGGCAGCATAATCGGGGCCTGCACTGCCCACTGGCCACCACCGGAGGGTACGAAAATATTGACGATACCGGCACTGATAAAACTCCAAAACGCTAAGGTTTCGGCCGTGGCAAAACCCACAAACCACTGCGACATACTTTGCGCCAGCCCCGATTGCACCATAATCGCCATAATGCCGGCATAAAACGGAAACTGAATCACAATACCGGCACCGCCTTGAATCGCCTGTTGCAGGCTATGCAGCAAGCGCCGTGGTGTACCATGCAGTACTATCGCCAGGAATAAAAATAAAAAGTTCACGATATTCAGGTTAAGGCCGCCACCTTTAGCAAAATACTGCACCAGGTAAGCAATGCCGGCTAAACCAACTAACAAAGCCAGCAGCAGGCTGTTTTCCAACTTATCAGCCGGGCGTTCATTGTTGTCATTTGTCAGTGGCACGCTTTGCAATTTTGCCGGGTCGACATAGACACTGTCACCCGCCTTGGGCAGCATTAAATAATTGACCAACGGTATGGCCACAAATAATAACGCCAGTAATAACAGGTTGAAGCCGGCAAAAATGGTGTTGCTGGTACCTATTACCCCAATTTGTGCTTCGCTGAAATGGCCGGTGGTGGCGATAGTGAGTGGCACCGAACCCGCTAAGCCGCCATGCCAGACAATAAAACCGGAATAGGCGCTGGCCACCAGTAAGCGGTAATCAACCTTTACTTGCCGCGCCAACGCTTTAGCGAATAATGCGCCGACCACTAAGCCAAAGCCCCAGTTCAGCCAGCTGGCAATGAGCGATACCACCGTTACCAGAATAATGGCCTGGCCGGCTGATTTGGCCAGCCTGGCTAAGCGCTTAAGGATACCGGTAACCAGAGGCGTGCTGGCCAGCATAAAGCCGGTTACCAGCACCAGTAGCATTTGCATCGAAAACGTTAGCAGGCCCCAGAAACCATCGCCCCAATACTGCAGTACTTGCAGCGGTGACTGTTGTTCAAGTAGCACTGCAGCGGCAAACACCACTATGCTAAGCAGCAAGACAAAAATATAGGGATCAGGCAGGTAGCGGTCGACCAGTTTTACCAGCGGTTTAGCGGCAGCGTTCAGCATCACAGGCTCTTTGACTAAGTTATTGTTATAAGCGTTGTAGGTACCTTAGCCAGTTTAGCTGAAAATGAAAAGGCACCAACAGGTGCCTTTAACGGAGGGGTAAAGTTTTTACCAGATTATTCGGTATCAGCCATCGCCAGAATACGGCTGCGCAGTTCTTCATCCTGCTGTGCCTGTTGGGCGATTTGGTTGTATTCTTCAGTGGTTAAGCCTGACGCTTGCACGGCTTCAACCATTTCCTGCTGTGCTTCCTGCTGAATTTTCTGTGCTTCGGCGGCATCTTCAGCGTTCTGAAACTCAGCTTCATATTTGCTGCCGACTTGCTGCACACCTTCCATTGCCATGCTGAACTTCAACAAGGTCGCGTCGTTAAAGTTGGTGGTTTGTTGCTGCATCTGAGGCTGCGCTGGTGCCGGATTGGCCTGCGCCTGAGCTAACTGAGCGGTGCCTGCCATGGTTAAGCCTGCTAGTACGACTGCCAGATATGATTTACGCATAGGTTTCTCCTTTATTTGAGTTCGCTTTAACTGTTGCTACTTCCATGCCAACTATTAAAAATAGTTTTATATCAATAACTTAAACTTTTTTAGATTGGTTTTCAGTAAGTCGGGTACGATTTTGTGTATACTTTAGACACACTAAAGGATGGGTTGTGACAAAACTAACCAACTTATGGCGCTGGCCACTGGCGAGCTTACAGCGACGTTTATTTTTTTACGTGGTATTGCCGATGTTGCTGCTGGCGGCGCTGGCCATGCGTTTTGGTCTGAGTTTCACTAATACGCTGGTAGCCGACAGTTTACGCTCGGATCTGGAGTTGATTGGCCGGGCAATCCGGGTGCCGATAAGTGACGCCCTGCTGCAGCAGGATACCGCGACAATTAATACGTATCTTGAGTCAGTATTTACCATTGGCCGGGTGTATGGTGCCTCTGTGTATGATACCGAAGGTGGTCTGGTTGCGGCGACCGGGGTGACTGAGCGCGATCTGTCCCACAGCCTGGTCGCCTCTGAGGTGGTTAGAACCGGCCAGTTACAGGATAGCTACCGTTCAGTGTCCGGTGAATCGGTATTTTCACAGTTTTTGCCGATTGTCGACCGCTCCGGCCGGATCCATGGCCTGCTGCAAATTAACCGTAAACAAAGTGATTTTTCCCGCTCGCTCAGCCAGATGGCCGAGTTGGCCTGGCTCAGCTGGCTGGCCCTGGCAGTGTTGAGTCTGCTTATTATGTGGCTGGGTCATAACAGTGCGGTAGGCCAGCCGGTCGCCCGGTTAGTGGCCAGTATGCGCCGGGTAGCCGCCGGTGACAGCCAGCACAGAGCCGATACTAATGGCCCGATTGAACTGCGGGAGCTCAGCCGCGGCCTGAATAGCATGCTGGATCATATAAATAACAGCAATGCCGCTATTTTGCGCCAGCAACAGGAGCGGGAGAAGCTGGCGCAGCAGTTAAAAGCCCAGGAAACGATGGCAGCCGTCGGCCAGGTAGTTAGTGGTGTCGCCCATGAGCTGGGGGCGCCGCTCAGCGTGATAGATGGCCGGGCCCAGCGCCTGCTGCGTCAGCAAACCGATGACGACAGTAAACGCCAGCTGGAAGCAGTGCGAGGCCAGGTTGCCCGCTTAAACCGGATGGTGCAGCAATTACAGGCCTTTGCCCACACCCCGGTGGCGCCCCAGCAGCAAATTGCGCTGGACCAGTTGTTGCAACAAGCACTGCACAGTTTAAGTTTCGAACAACAGGAGCAGGACGTTATGCCGACCCTGGCTGAAGGTTACCCGCAGCTTAGCCTGCAAGCTGATGTGCCGCGACTGGAACTGGCACTGGTTAATGTCTTACGTAATGCCATGCAAGCCGCTGATAGCCGGGTAGAATTAAGCGCCGAAATTCAGGGTACTGAGCTGTGGCTGCGGGTGCAGGACGACGGCCCCGGCTTACCCGAGAGCCTTACTGCAGACGAGCTGGTAGCGCCTTTTGTCTCTACCAAAGTGCAGGGTAAAGGTACCGGGCTCGGCCTGGCGATTGTGCAGCAAATTGTCCAGGCTCATCAGGGCCGGGTGTTGTTGCACAATCTGGCCGCTGGCGGCTGTGAAGTCTGCCTGATCCTGCCATTAACCTCAGCAGCGCTAACCTCAGTACAGGAGTAAGTTTATGTCCGGCCCGCAACAGATAGCCGTGGTGGAAGATGACCCGGCATTAAAAGAGTTACTGCAGGAAGAGCTTACCGGGCTGGGGTATCAGGTGAGTGCCTGCGACAGTGCCGAGGCGTTATTGGCATTAACAGCTGACCAGCAGTTCTCGTTGGTGATAAGCGATATCCGCTTGCCCGGGATCAGTGGTATGGAGCTGCTGGCGCAACTTAAACAGCGCAATAACCCCCCTGCGCTGCTGCTGATTACCGCCTTTGGTACCGTGCGTCAGGCGGTGGCGGCCCTGAAACAGGGGGCGGATGACTTTCTGACTAAACCGCTGGATCTGGAACATCTGGCGTTAGCTGTTCAGCGTTTATTGCAGCGTCAGGCATTGCAGCAGGAAGTGCAGCAATTACGTCAATCAACCCGCCAGACCGGCCCGGGCGGCTTAGTAGGTAACAGCAGGGCGATGCGGTTACTTTATCAGCAAATTGCCCAGCTGGCACCTGCACAGGGGGCAGTGCTTATACTGGGCGAAAGTGGCACCGGCAAAGAACTGGTAGCGCGGGCCATTCATCAGCAAAGCCCGCGCAGTAACAAGCCCTTTATTGCGGTAAACTGTGCTGGTATTCCGGCCGAGCTGATGGAAAGTGAGTTTTTTGGTCACGCTGCCGGGGCCTTTACCGGTGCAAGAAATGCCCGCACCGGATTATTAAAAGAAGCTGACGGCGGCAGTTTGCTGCTGGACGAAATTGCCGAAATGCCACTGTTATTGCAGGCCAAACTGCTGCGGGTATTACAGGAAGGCAAAATCCGACCGGTGGGCAGTGATCAGGAAGTAGCGGTTGATGTGCGGATTCTGGCGGCAACCCATCAGGATCTTGAGCAATATGTAGAACAGGGCCAGTTCCGGGCTGATTTATTCTACCGGCTGGAAACGTTCAGCCTGGCCGTGCCGCCACTACGGCAGCGGGCAGAGGATTTGGAATTGCTGGCCAGCCATTTTGTTGGCCGGTTTCAGCAGCAGCAACAAAAGGCCGTGCAGGGTTTAAGCCAGCAGGCACTGGATTGTCTGTACCGCTACCCGTTCCCGGGCAATGTCCGCGAGCTGCAAAATGCCATCGAGCGCGCTTTTACCTTTGCCAGTGGCCAGCACATTGCGGCTACTGATTTACCGGAGCGGATCCGCAATTATCAGCCACCCTCTGACAGCGACGTGCAGCCAGCCAACAAAAGCTGGCCGACCCTGCAACAGCTGCAGCAGAATTATGTGCAGCAGGTGCTAAATCATACCAACGGTAATAAACAACGGGCGGCGCAAATGCTGGGGATTACCCGCCGCACGCTGTATCGCTGGCTGGAAGAGCCACCGGCGGAGCCGGAATGAATCTGCTCAGTGCTATTATCAGCCAGCTGCAGCTGACACCTGCTGCAGCCACCGCCTATCAGCAGTTATTGCGGCAACTGCTTAAGCCATTATTAGCTTTGCCACGACCCGTTGTTATCGGTATCACTGGAGCCCAGGGCACTGGGAAAAGCACCCTGGCCAGCGTGCTGACAGAACTGCTTATGTCGCAAGGTATTGCCGCCGGCAGCGTATCGCTGGACGATTACTATCTGAGTAAAGCGCAGCGCCGGCAGCTGGCAGAAAAGGTACACCCCGTGCTGGCGCAGCGCGGTGTACCGGGTACACATAATATTGCGCAGGCACTGGCCGATGCCAGAGCAGTGCTGGCCGGCCAGCCGATAGCCTTGCCGCAGTTTGATAAGGCTCTGGATGAACCTGCCGCTGCCTTACCGGCACAAACGCTGGATATTCTCATTGTTGAAGGCTGGTGCCTGGGCGTACCGGCGCAAACCGAAGCAGAACTGGCTACCCCGGTTAATGAACTGGAAGCCACAACAGATGCTGATGGCCGCTGGCGACATTATGTAAACCAGCAACTGGCCGGGCTTTACGCAGAATATTGGCGGTTAATGACGCCACTGATTTGGCTACAGGCACCCGACTGGGATTGCGTATGCCGCTGGCGGGCACAGCAGGAACACAAACTGTCGCAAAGCCGTGGTAAAGGCATGACAGAGGCCGAACTTGCGCGGTTTATGTTGCCATTTCAGCGCTTAACCCTGGCCAGCTGGCAACAGCTACCGGCTATTGCCAGCTATACGGTGCTGTTGGATCAACAGCACCTACCCACCTTACTGGCTGCTGATTAACTGCAACACCGGCTGTAAGGTACGGCCGAAATGAATTTGTAAGGTAGTTTGCTGGCGTGGCGCCAGCCGCATCACCACTGACGAGCGCACTATCCACAAAGAGCTATCCTGTGTCGGAATACTGGTTACTCGCTACACTGAAAGTCTGCTTCCAATGTAGTTAATTTCTGTAATTCATTGAGTTTAATTCTCTTTTTTTTCTGAAGTCTGTAAATGGAGAATAGACACAATGGTGAGACAATGAAGCTGTAGAACAGCAGCAGGTCAGTTGGTACTTCGGTAACTTTCCGCCATTGCAGTAACCACAACAAGCCAGCGAACAATATGATTGCAGCACATGACAACTGGATATAACGATAGTACTGCAGGCTAAGCTGGCAGGCCTGGCGGCGAAACTTCAGTAAGCCCCAGCTTGTCCAACTGTCATAGGCCAGAATAGGCCGGTGTACCTTCCAGCTTACATACAGTGAGCTTAGTGCCCCCACAGCTAAAAAAACTGCAGCTAAATATCCTACAGCATCCGGCATGACCAAGACCAACCAGCAAGCGGCGGCGGCCATAATAACGGCGCCCAGCCATTCGCCGTACATTAAAAATTTTTGCCCGCGCTGACGCTGGCTGGCCTGAGCTAAATCTGCCGCGTTGGGCGGCGTTTCCTTTGCTACTGGTTGCTGCTGCCAGCTTTTTGCCAGGGCGGAAAAGTCAAAATTATCGGCCATGTTGCATTAACTCCATCAATTCTGTTTTGGCGCGGTTTAGCCGCACTCGCACCGCACCATGGCTGATCTGCAAAATAGCTGCGATCTCTGGTGCATCCAAATCTTCCATTGCCAGCAAAATAACCTGCCGGTTGGCGGCAGATAACTGCCTGACTGCCAGCATTAACTGCTGGCTTTGCTGTTGCTCGCCCAGCTGTTCCGACGGGCAACCGTCAAGCAGCTGTTGCTGCATGTCATCATCCAGTGGTTGCCATTTATGCCGCTGTGCCCGGGCAATATGATCTACTGTCACATTGTGTACTATCCGAAACAGGTACGCCCGCGGCATCTCCGCTGCTATTAGCCGGTCTGCTGCCTGGTGTATCGCCAGAAAAATATCCTGTTTTAAATCCTGTCGTGCGGCCGGGTCTGCTTCGTTGGCCAATAAAGCGCGACTAATAGCGCCCTGATGCTGCTGCCACAGCTGCATTACAAAATCGGTCGGGTGTTGTCCGCTGTCTGGTCCTGTTTTCAAAGGTTGCTGCCTTGCTGTCAAGTGGTGTATCCGGTGACGCTGCTTTATACCGCGCTCACCTGTTAAGTCTGGGCAATGGTGCCAAGTGTTACACAAAAAAATAAAAAAATAATCTGTAACACCTGACAAAAATTCAACGACTTAACTTGCAACAACTAACTAAAACCGGAGCCAGAATATGAAAAAAGTTTTGTCATCAACTGTTATAGCCTCGCTGTTGAGTCTTTCGGCAACTGCACAGCAGCCATTGCCGCCCACGGTGTTGTACTACAACGCGACCCTGATAAACCCGGCCACCGAGCAACAATTGGCTGATGGCTGGCTGTTAGTGAAAGATGGCCGCATAGTGCAAATGGGCCATCAGCAAGCTGATGCGAGCTTACCAGCAGCAACAAAGAAAATTGATTTACAGGATCAGTATGTAATGCCTGGGCTTATTGATGTGCACCTGCACCTTACTGCCGGCCCTCACCGGGTTGAGATGCAGGATGGCAAGCCGGTACTGACGATGAAAGGCGATAGCGAAATAACCCGTTATCATGCTATCAGTACGCTTGCCAGCGGGGTGACTACAGCGTTCAGCCCTGCAGGCGAAGCTGCGGCTAATGCTGAGTATGTGCGTCAGCAGCAGGCGGGAAACTGGCCAGGGCCAAAGCTCAGCTATGCAGGCTATATCTTTGAACCCACGCCGATTATAGGCGGCTCTGTCCATCCTAAAGATGAAGCTGGCTGGCAGGCGGAAATTGCCAACCAACAAGCGCAGGGTGTCGATCACATCAAACTTTACGCGGGTCTTAGCAAAGAAGAAGTAGCAATGGGGGTGCGCCTTGCTAATCAGGCAGGTCTGAAAACAGTAGCGCATCTGGATAGTGTCAGCTGGCAGTTCGGGGCAGAATTGGGGATTGATATTTTAACTCACGCCCTGCCAACCAGTGCTGAACTGTTAACCGGTGCAGCCAGAGATGCGTATTTGATAGAACGCAAAAACCTGGCTAATCAAAGATTTATCTACAGCTGGTTTCAGCACGTTGACTATGACAGTGAGCCAATGCAGCGGTTGATCCGCACCCTTAAAAAACAGCAAACCCGGATAGATCTCACGCTGGTAGTCAACGAATTGTTTTACTTTGCCCGGGAGCTGGGTGCACTTTATCCGGAAACCGATTTGTGGGTGTTTCATCCCCAGATGCGCAAAGGATGGCGTGCGGTGATGGCAGCGCCAAGCTATGACTGGACAGCAGAGGACTTTGCAGCTGCGCAGCAGCAATTACCCAAAGTACAAGAGTTTTTTAAGCGGCTTTACGATGCTGGTGTGCCACTAGCTATCGGTACCGACAGCGTGGCCAGTGGCCCCTTCTATCTGCGTGAACTGCAGCTTAGTCAGGCGGCGGGCCTGACAAACTGGCAGGTATTGCAGCTGGCTACGACAGGCGGTGCCCGTCACCTTCAGCTAACCGATACCGGGCAACTGGCAGAGGGTTTTGTTGCCGACTTTATTGTGCTGCCAGCCAACCCGGTAACTGATCTCGCTGCCCTGTCAACCTTGCAAACCGTGGTGCAGCAAGGTAAAGCCTGGCAGGTTGATGACCTGAAAGCACAACTTACTTCGTTAACCGCAGTTGAACTGTAACCACACGCTGTATCAAAACTAACAAACTGACTAACAACAAAGAGGATTCAAAAATGGAAACTATACAAACCTATTTCGCGATATTTAACAACGCCTGGCAACAAGCTGATTGGGTATTTCTGCTGCTGTTTGGCCTGTTTTTTCTGGCCGTGTGGTTTTTACCCAGCCTGCTGGCGCTGCTTCTGAACCGCCGGCATGCCGGTAAAATTGCGCTGCTAAATGTACCGGCTGGTTTTTCTGTCATCGCCTGGGTCGCGTTGTGTGTGTGGGCGGTTACCGGCAAACTGGGCGATAAACTGGCTGCCAAGGCAAAGTTAGCGCCAGTGGCGGAATAAGCGCTGGCTTATATTGTCACTTTATCTCCTTCATTTAAAATCAGCAACGGCACCTGGCTTTTCAGGCGCTGTTGCATATTCAGTAACCGCAACAATGCCGAGTGTGAGCTGTGATCGCCCATTTGCCAGCTGGCATTGCCATAGCCCCACGGGATCATCACCTTACAGCCCAGCTCGCCGGCTACCATCAGCGCATCTTCCGGTGTCATATGTACTGCCCGGTAATTTGGGCCATGGTAAGACGCTATGGGTAGCAGGCAGATATCAACTGCGCCGTAGCGTTGCCTGATATCGCTGAAATGCTTCGAATAACCGGTATCGCCGGCAAAAAACAGCTTTTTGTCACCATGTTGAATTAACCAGCCTGCCCAAAGCGCCTGGTTTTCATCACTAAAGGTGCGGCTGTTAAAATGGCGGGCCGGCAACGCATGAATAGTGAGTTCGCCCTGTTCAGCACTGCTGTACCAGGCCATTTCTGTGGTGTTATAGCCTCCTGTGGGTAAATAAGACGCCATACCAAACGGCAGGTAGTAGTGGGCATCGCGGCCAATTCTTTTTATATCGCGGGTGCTGAAGTGGTCATAATGCAGGTGTGAATATAACACCGCATCAGCACGCTGTAATTGTTCAGCACTGAACTCTGGTGTCATAGCGCGCTGTTTAATACCCGTTAAGTGCGCAGCCCAGCTAACCGGCCAGTCGAACTGGCCGGTTACCGGGTCCAGCAATACGTGCTGGCCATCAGGTGTCTGAATACTAAAGCTGGCATGGCCCAGCCAATGCACACTAAAACCACTTTTCAGCTCGGGAATTTGTTGTGGCCCGGTGTAATAACATTGCTCTGCCGGGGCTTCACATGCTAACTGTGGATGGGGCTGATAACAGTCTTGTTCGCAATTGGCTGGATAAGGAATATTGCCATAATACATATTACGAAATGGCTGCCTGGTTTCTAGCAGCTCTGCTGCGTTGTCAGGATGGCCGGCAAGTTGCTCTACATTATTGCTGCTACTGCAACCATACAGCACCGTTACTATGCTCAGTAACATCAAAAGGGGCAGTAACTTTTGCTTCATAAGGTCCCTGACAGCAGTGTGGTGTATAAGGTAGAACGTTTTAATTATTTGTAGCTGAAATTAGCAGTGTCCCTGAAACGAGTCAATCAGATATTTAGCGAAAAATTATGCCGGCTCAACGTTTTGAGCCGGCACATATTAGATGGCAGGGCTGATATAGATTCGTTAATGTGCTTTTGCAGAGTCTTTTTGCTGATCGCGCAGTTTTTGCTCTAGCTTTTCTATTTTTTCCTGCGCCTGCTCACGATAACGGGTTAGTCGTTCAATTGTTGCCGTAGCATTACTTTTAACAAAGCTGACTTGCTCTTCCAGCTGCTGTTTTTGTTTGGTCCAGCCATTTTTATCGACCAGCATCTCTTGCATTTGATCACGTTGTTGCTGCAATTCATCGCGTAGTTGCTTGATGGTTTCCCGCTGCTCGGCCTGATGATTGGCCGTTATTGCGCTCTGCTCTTTCATCATATTATTGCTGGCGCGCAATTGATCGACCAGCTGTTGTAAATCGGGCTGGTCACTACCTTGTTCACTTTGCAGCTGTTGCAGGTGGTCAATTTGCTGCTGCAGTTCGCTGACCAGATTGCGTTGTGAGTCTGCTTCCTGCTGTGCCGCTTCCCGTTCTGCCTTCAGGCTGTCCAACGCTGCTTTATGATCAGCAACCAGCTGTTGCTGGGCGGCCAGCGCCGCTTCCAGTTCCGCATTATTGTCAGGTTGTTGCTTACTTTGCAGTTTTGCCAGTTGCTTCTGTTCAATAGCAACCTGATCCAGAGCAGCGTCACGCTCCTCCGTCAGGCTGGCTTGCAGGGCTTCCAACTCGGCAACTTGCTGTAACGCCTGATCGCGCTCAGCAATAATTGCTGCTTGCTGGCCATTGTCAGCATTGGCATTACCACTTTCTTGCTGCGCCTGCTGTAGCTGGTCAAGCTGCAACTGCAGCCGGCGGCTTTGCGCAACCGCCTGCATTTCAGTTTTGGTTGCCTGTTGCAGTTTGTTTTCAAACTCGCTCAGCATGGTTTGCAGTTCAACAATTTCATTGTTGCTTTGTTGCTGCTCAGCCGCATATTTTTTCGCGGCAACCTGTAACTTTTCCAACTCTTGCAGTTGCTGCTTGTTAAGCTGTTGCTGGTCCTGGAGTTTCTGCTCCAATGCCAGGGCATTAGTCAGTTTGTCCTGTAAAGCCTGCTGTTCTGAGCTGGCTTCAGCCAGCTGATTTTGCAAGTCAGCTAACTGCTGACTGTGCTGCTCGCTTTGCTGCTGTAACTCCTGCTGCAAATGCTCATTGGTCTGCTGTAATGCTTTAAGCTCGTCGGCAGCTTTGACTGCCGCCTGTTCAGTGGCGGTCAGTTTGTTATTCGTTTCTTCCAGTTGCTGTTGCAACTGTTGTAGCTGCTGCTGGCCTTGTTGTAGATCGTTTGCTGCCTTTTCCAATTCCTTTTGCAGCTGCTGTTCACTTTGTTGCCGTTCAGTGGCGGCTATTTCCAGCTCTTTCTGCAGCTGATCCAGCTGCATCTGATGCTGTTCCTGAATTTGTTTTGATTCGGCCAGCTCCTGCTGCTGACTTTTTGCATGCTGCAATGCCTGGTCACGCTCATCCTTAACAGCACTGTATTTTTCTGCCTGCACGGCGAGTTGCTGTTGCTGATGAGCCAGGCTAACCTCGAGTTCTGAGCGCTTCTGCTGCAGCTGTTCAAGATCTTTCTGAATTTGTTGATTATGCTCTGCGGCCTGTACCTCAGCCTGTATCGCCTGAGCTAACTGCTCATTTAGTTGTTCCAGCTGTTTACTGGCATGCTGCTGGGCTTCCCGCTGAAAGGCCGTGACAAAATCTTCACTAAAGGATGTTTCGGCTACGGTAGGGGTGCGGGTAGCCTGTTCGTTACGCCACTTCTGATAATGCACAACCAGACTGGCCTGAGCACCAGACACTTTCGCCAACAGATAATCGAGCGACACCGGTTTGCCAGCTTGCTGCAATTCATCACAGATCTTTTTGACTTCACTATATTGGGTCATAGTTATACATCCGATTCACTACTTTGATTTTGCAGAACAACTTTAAACAGCACAAGAAGCATACTGTAGTCGTTTTTGACTAAAAACTAAATTTTTATCACATTATTTTTGCATTTATCTGCCATACCAACTAAATTAACTGTTAATTTATACAGTACTGGTGGTTATTATGATCCTTTACATCGCTGAAAAACCCAGTATGGCGCGGGCTATTGCAGCTGCATTGCCCAAGCCGCAGCATAAAGATGCCGGATGCATCCGCCTCGCCAATGGTGACGTGATCAGTTGGTGTATTGGTCACTTACTGGAGCAGGCTGAACCACAGGATTACAACCCTGATTATAAACGCTGGCAAGCCGGGCATCTACCTATTATTCCGGCTAAGTGGCAGTTAAAAGCCCGAAAGTCGGCCCAGCAACAGCTTAATATTTTACAGAAGCTGATCAAACAAGCCGACCAACTGATCCATGCGGGCGATCCTGATCGGGAAGGTCAGTTGCTGGTAGATGAAGTTATTGCCTGGTGCAACGTTTCTCCGGCAAAGCGGGATAATGTTAAACGTTTATTAATCAATGATCTGAATACAGCTGCTATTCGTCAGGCATTAAAACAACTGCAGCCCAATAAGCATTTCGTGCCACTTTCCACCTCGGCACTGGCCCGCAGCCGGGCCGACTGGTTGTACGGCTTGAATATGACCCGGGCTTATACCCTGCGTGGCAAACTTGCGGGATATCAGGGGGTATTGTCAGTCGGCCGGGTGCAGACCCCGCTGTTGGGCCTGGTGGTCAGGCGTGATGCAGAAATAGCAGACTTCACCAGCGTAACTTACTATCAGGTACAGGCGGAACTGGTTAGCTACAACGGAGCCACTATCAGCGCATTATGGCAGCCGAGCGCGGCCTGTGAACCCTACCAGGATGACGAAGGGAGGGTATTATTGCAGGCACTGGCGGTTAAAGTGCAGCAGGCAATTAAAGATAAGCCCGCAGAGGTGACGAACCTGCAGCAGCAGGACAAAAAGCAGTATGCGCCACTCCCTTACAGTTTGTCTGCACTACAAATAGATGCTGCCAAAGCTTATGGTTTAAGTGCGCAGCAGGTACTGGATAGTTGTCAGCAGTTGTATGAGCGACATAAGTTGATTACCTACCCGCGTTCGGACTGTCGCTACCTACCCACGGCACACTTTGTTGACGCAGCCAAAGTAGGGCAGGCAATAGTCAAAAATGTACCTGCACTGGAGGCTGCGTTAGCCGGGGCAAATTTGCAGCTGAAAAGTAAAGCCTGGGATGACAGCAAGGTGGAGGCCCACCACGCGATCATTCCAACCGCGAAAACCTTGTCGGCTGACAGGCTGACTGCCACTGAACAAAAGCTATATGGGCTGATTGCCCGCCAGTATCTTATGCAGTTTTACCCGGCCTGTCGTTATACAGACAGTAAAGCAGAGTTTCGGATTGCAGGCGGCTGCTTTGTGGCTAAAGCACGGCAGCAAATTCACCCGGGCTGGAAAGCGTTGCTACCCGCCGCCGCTGATAACGAGCGGAGCAAAGTTGCTACAGCGGGTAACGAGCCACCACTGCAACAGGGTTTACCTGAACTGACTGTCGGGCAGCAATTGCGTTGCTGCGATAGTCAGTTGCTGGAGAAGCAAACTCAGCCGCCGGCACCGTTTACGGATGCTACTTTGCTAAGTGCGATGACCGGCATTGGCCGTTTTGTAAAGGACCCGCAAATCAAGCGGATTTTAAAGGACACTGATGGCCTGGGCACTGAAGCAACGCGCTCTGGCATTATCGAGTTGTTGTTTAAACGGAATTTTTTACAGCGGGAGGGTAAACAAATTCGTGCGACAATAGCTGGCAAGGCATTGATAGCGGCGTTGCCGCCAGAAGCCTCTTTGCCGGATATGACCGCGCGCTGGGAGGCGGCTTTAAATGATATTTGCCAGCGACAGCTAAGTTATCAGGCATTTATGCAGCCGTTGACAGAGAATCTGCAGCGGTTAATCAGCCAGGCAGATGCAGTAAATCCGCAGGGGTTGGGCACTGGCATGCCGCAGACGTGGCGTAAAAAAGCGACTAAAAAACGCGGAGCGTCAAAGTTTACTGGCAGCAAAAGCGGCAAACAGCAAAAATCTTATCGCAGTAAAACAGCAACTAAAAGTGGTTCCGGCTCTGCTGCAAATAGCACGACAACTGTATGAATTAGTTAATAAGTGTAATAGCGCTGGTAAGCCGGGCTACAGCTGATTATCCTCACAGCACTATTTATAACAGTGCGTGCAGGAGAAAGCCTTGAGTAAGCCAACATTTGTGTCAACTTTGGTTGCAGCCACTATGCTGCTGGTCAGTCAGCAGGCATTAGCTACGATTGTTCAGGTTAAGACCAGCCTGGGTGATTTTGAAGTTAATTTATTTGATGAAACCACGCCGGTAACGGTGCAGAACTTCTTAAGTTACGTCAACAGTGGCCGTTATGACGAGACTGTTATTCATCGTTCGGTGCCAGGCTTTATCATTCAGGGCGGTGGCTTTCGCTTTGATGAGCAGCTTCCGTTAACCCCTATCCAGACCAACGCGGCTATTGTCAATGAACCAAAGCTTTCTAACGTGCGGGCAACCATTGCCATGGCAAAGTTACCGGGCAACCCGAATAGTGCGACCAGCCAGTGGTTTATTAACCTGGCAGATAACAGCGCCGGCAGCCCCAGACTGGATATTGTTGAAGGTGCCTACACGGTTTTTGGCCAGATAACTGCCGCAGATATGGAAGTGGTAATGGCGATTGCCAACTTGCCCACTTACAATTTTACCGGCATTGAGGGATTACCTCTGAGAAATTACACTGCTAATGATCGCGCCGACAATGTGCCATTAAATAGTACTAATATGGTAACTGTTGAAAGCATTACTGTAGTGGACGCCAGGCCAAACAGTGCCGCGGGTTTAAACCCTGTACCCAATACATTGTTACCTGAGCCTGAAAGTAGTTCTGGTAGCAGCAGTCTGGCGTTACTATTACTTGGGCCCTTACTCTGGTGGCGTCGTCGCCAACAATAGTCAGCCGGCGTTGACGATAATCAGTTTGTAGCGTGGCAGATTACCTGCTGCGCTTTCATGTCTTTATAGTAACTATTAATTATTAAAAACCATTTTTTATATCAAATAGTTCTGCTGAATCAGCCTGATATTGGTTTTCCTCGCCTACACTTAACTCTGTGTGCTTACAACGGTGCAACTCTATGTTGTTGCTTTATAAGAAGGTGACGTGAATGATAGTGTTAGTTGGTGGTGAAAAAGGTGGTAGTGGTAAAAGCTGTCTGGCTCAGAATATAGCGGTATATTTTTCCCGTGAAAAAAAAGCCAATGTGATGCTGGTTGATTGCGATCCGCAGCGAACCACGTCTGACTGGGTGCAGGAAAGGCATATGGATGCCAGTCTACCCTGGATTAATTGCGTGCAGATGTATGGCAAAATCCGCTTTGAATTAAAAAGCCTGGAAATGCATTACGATGTGGTTGTGGTTGACTGTGGTGGCCAGGACAGTGTGGCACTTCGCTCGGCAATGGTGGTTGCCAGCCATGTGTTGTTTCCGCTGCGGCCTAAGCGGCGCGATTTAAAAACGCTGGAACATCTGGAAGATCTGGTCAGCGCCTGTAATATTGTTAATCCTGACATGATAGTCGGTTGTGTTATGACCCAATGTCCGTCGTTACCGAACCAGGCCCCGCGGATCATCGATGCCAAAGACGTTTGTAAGTCATTTAATATCCGGGTGCTGGAAAATATTACCTACAGCCGGAATATATATGATGATAGTGAAGAAAAAGGCTTATCGGTGATGGATGTAGATGGTGATGGCAAAGCCGCTAACGAAATTCGGGCAATTATTGAAGAACTCCTGGCAATGAAGGCGATACAAGAAGATGGCGCTGAGCGACCTGAAGAAAAAGTGTTTGCAGTCAAATAAACCGGCTTTTACTGCCGACGAGTTTATTGAAGATGCTAATAATTACGCGCTGGGACTGCCGCGTATTGTTAGCTTGCGCAAACAATTGCCGGAAGAAGATGACACCACCCGGCTGCCGATGCGCCATGCGACGTTTACCCTTAGCGAAGAAGCAATCGCCGCGTTAAATGATCTTAGTGAGTTGACCGGCGAAGCCAAGTCAAAACTGATACGCCGCTTAATTCTGCGTGCTACCCAGCATGTGCAGCTGGAATTGACGCAATTGCCCACCACAAAAAATAAAACCGGCGTTGATTAGGCCGGTTTTATAATCTGAGCAGCTAAGGTGTTATTTCGCCAGAAACGCATAAGCGATAGTAAAGGCAGTTTCCTGAAACCCTTTTAAGCCAGTATCTTTAAAATCAACCGGTAATGGATGCTGTTTTAGTTTTTCTTTAATCGCATTAGCAGATAATATCTGGCTGGGACATTTGTTGATAAGTTGAATTGCAGCTTCAATTTTAAAGCCAACGGCACCGCCGGCAAATTTGCCTTTCTGTGGCCGCTCTTTAATGACCAGTTGCTCAATTTTGTAATCTTCGACCAGCTTCGCCAGATTGAACTGAAACTTCTGTAAACTTTCTGCGTCTTTGTCATTGGTTAAAGCCAATCTGGTTTGCCGGCACTCCGGTAAGTCGAATAAGCCGTCTTTAAATGCCATCAGGCATAAGATTGCTTCACTGCCTTTAATTTCAATTCCACATACACGCATAATAAGTCTCAATAGTTTTGTGCCCGGGTTAAGGGCTGGTTAGTGCTTCCATCTGGCTGTCGATAATGCTGCAGCTCTGGCGCAGAGGTTCACCAAACAAAATAGGGTTAAAGTCACGATTTACACAATAACGCTGGTGAAAAACCAGCAGACTTTCTTTTGACGCCACTGCTTTGTCTAACTGCTGTTGCTGGCCTTCGCCCCAGTTAGCAGCAAGGTCTTTAAACTGCTTTTGAATTTGCCGCATCGCCTGCTCGTCAGACATTTTACCGGAGCTAGGCGCGTTGTCCAAAATCAACCCATAAATCTGATCGCGATAAGGCCTGAGCAACTCATGATCAGAGAAAGTCAGGAGCAATAACACAATAACAGCTAACCAAAAAAACTTTTTCATCTGATAGCGCACCTCAAAAATCGCAGTCGCTATTGTAAAGTATTTTTGGCAAAGGCGCATCTGCTGCTCCCGGGCTTATTTTATATCAAATATTCTGCTGCCAAGGCTGTTATACTTGCTCTTAGCGCAGCAGCGGGTCAGAGGTAGCAGTGGACAACAACCGTATCGATATAAAAAACATCCCGGTTAAGGTAGAAACCTATAAACCAGAGCAGCCAAACCAGACTAAATACGCTTCCCGTGACCGGATATATGTCCGCTCAGTTAAAGGCCTGCACCAGAGTCTGCGCCGCAATATGGGCTTTATTTTTATGGCCCTGTTTATGCTGTTGCCGTGGATCCAGTACAACGGTAGCCAGGCTATTCTGCTAAATATCGGCGAGCAGAAATTCAATATTTTCGCCCTGACCCTGTGGCCGCAAGACTTTACCATCCTCGCCTGGATTTTTGTGATCGCGGCCTACGCTTTATTTTTTGTTACCGCATTTTATGGCCGGGTCTGGTGTGGTTATCTTTGTCCGCAATCCGTGTGGACTTTTATTTTTATGTGGTTTGAAGAAAAAATTCAGGGCAGTCGTAATCAGCGCATGACATTAGATCAGGCGCCATGGACAGTATCGAAGTTTGCCAAAAAAGCCCTGACTCACTTTTGCTGGCTGGCGTTTGCTTTGCTTACTTCCCTGATATTTGTTGGCTACTTTACTCCTGTCGGCCCACTTTTCATTGAGTTTTTCACCTTTCAGGCCGGCTTCTGGGCGGTGATCTCAGTACTGTTTTTTGCTGCCTGCACGTATGGCAATGCCGGTTGGATGCGGGAAATTATGTGTACCCACATCTGCCCCTATGCCCGTTTTCAGTCAGCAATGTTTGATAAAGACACCTTTACCGTTACCTATGATGAAAAACGCGGCGAAACCCGGGGCCCGCGCAGTCGTAAGGACAAAGATTATAAAGAAAAAGGCCTGGGTGATTGTATCGACTGTAACCTGTGTGTCCATGTCTGCCCTACCGGTATTGATATTCGCAATGGCCTGCAGTACGAGTGTATAAACTGTGGTGCCTGCATTGATGCTTGTGATGACACTATGGCGAAAATGGGCTATCCGCCAGGCTTAATAAGTTACACCACGGAGCACAGCTTAAACGGCAAACCTACCAAGGTACTACGGCCTAAGCTGGTCGGGTACTTCGTTATTCTGTTGATAGTGTGTGCCGCCTTTGCCACCAACCTGTATCTGCGAAAACCGCTGGAGCTGGATATTATCCGTGACCGCGGTGCGCTATACCGGGAAACGCCGGAAGGCCTGATTGAAAATACCTATACCCTGAGCATTATTAATAAATCGCAACAGGCTAAAACTTATCAGTTAGCGGTGTCAGGGGTAAACAATTACACCTGGCTTGGCCCGACTGAAATAACGATTGCCGGCGGTGACAGTACCAATGTACCGGTTAGTCTGGCGCTTGACCCATACAGTACCGCTAAACCGGTATTGGATATTGAGTTCAGCGTTACTGAGTTGTCGGACGATGGCCATAAAGTCAGCCAGGGGAATAAATTCTTTGCCGGCCGTTAACAATGATGTCATCAGCCGGTTTGACTTTGCCACCCTCGGACCGGAACTGATATTAGATGCACTGCTGCAACTGGGGCTGGATGTCAGCAGCGGCCTGCTGGCGCTTAACAGCTACGAGAACCGGGTGTATCAGTTTACCGCTTATCCTGATCAGAGCCTGCAGCCGCAAAAGTATGTGGTGAAGTTTTACCGGCCTGAACGCTGGAGCCCACAGCAAATTCAGGAAGAGCATGATTTTGCGTTTGAACTGGCAGAGGCCGACATCCCGATGGTAGCGCCACTGCGCTTTGATGGCGCCAGCCTGCTGCAATATCAGGGTTATTATTTTGCGGTATTCCCCAGCCGGGGCGGCCGCACGCTGGAAGTGGATAACGACGAACAGCTGGCGATGTTAGGCCGCTTTCTTGGCCGGATGCATCAGGTTGGAGCTAAAAAAACGTTTAGCAGCCGGCCGACTTTCAGTGTCAACAGCCACCTGCTGCAAAGCCAGCAGGTGCTGGCAAAACTACAGCTTATTCCCGACTATATGCGACCGGCATTTGATACTGTGCTGCAGCAGGTAATAGCAGAAGCCAGCCGTCAGTATCAGCCTGGCCGGCAAATCCGCCTGCATGGCGATTGTCACGCCGGTAACTTGTTCTATGTCGATCAGGGCCCGTTTTTTGTCGATCTGGACGATTGCCGCACCGGCCCGGCTATTCAGGATATCTGGATGATGCTGTCAGGTGATCAGCAGGAACAGCGGCTGACCCTGGAGCTGATGTTAGAGGAATACGAGCAGTACTGTGATTTTGATCCTGCGGAACTAAAACTGATCGAGCCACTCAGAGCAATGCGTATAGTGCACTATATGGCCTGGTTGGCGCGACGCTGGCAGGATCAGGCTTTCGTGCAAAGCTTTCCCTGGTTTGCCACCGATAAATACTGGGAACAACAATGTCTGGTGTTAAAAGAGCAGCTGGCATTATTGCAACAACCACCGCTATCACTGGTGCCAGGATACTGACAATTTGCTAAGCTAGTGGCTGAGTCAGCCCGATTAAGGAAGTAAGTTAAAATGAAAAAGCTGTTATCACTGTGTTTGTTTGCGCTGTTATTGCCACTGGCGGTAAGTGCTAATTCAAAATTTGTCGAAGGTAAGCATTATCAGGTAATTGCGGAGCAAGCTTCTGCCAAGCCTGTGGTCAAAGAATACTTTTCGTTTTTTTGCGGGGGTTGCTATGGGTTTGAGCCGGTAGCGCAAAGTCTGGCTAAAAAGTTACCGGATGGCGCCGAGTTTAAGAAAGTACACGTCGACTTTATCCGTGCTGCCTCACCAGAAATTCAGAATATGCTGGCCCGGGCCTATCTGGTAGGCAAAAATATGGGTAAAGGTGACCAGATCGCGATGGCAATTTTTAACCAGATCCACCGCAGCCGGGTGCCGTTTGTCAACGAAGATGATGTACGCAGCCTGATGTTGATCAATGACATTGAAGCTGAAGAATACGAAAAAGCCATGCGCAGTTTCTCGGTGCGTGGTGCAGCCAGCCAGATGAAAAAAGAGCAGACTGAATTATCAGAAAGCCGGGTGTTATCGTCAGTACCGATGCTGGTGGTAAACGACAAATACAAAATTATTAACGAAGCGCTGAACCAGCGTAATCTGGAAAATGAGTTGCAGGAGCTGATTAGCTACCTGTTACAGAAAGACGCTTAATATAGAAGCTGTTACCACCAGGTTAAAGGTTACAACAGGGCTGGTCAATCCAGCCCTTTTTTGCGCTTAGCGTGGCACCTCTATCCGTTGCTTAACGTATTTCAGCTGCGCCACTATGGTAAACGTCATAATAACCAGCAGTGACCAGGAACTCCACTTGCCTAAATGCACCGCTGACCAGGCGCCCAGCTGGTTCGGATAGCTCCACAGCCCCATAAAGGTACTGATATTCTCCGCCAGCCAGATAAAAAAGCCTACCAGCACAAAACCGAGCAGTAAGGGCATGCTGCGTTCCCGGTCCAATGGGGTAAAATACACCACAGTGCGGGCGTAAAGCCCCAGCGTAGCCGCCGCAATATACCAGCGATAATCGCCGATAAAGTGATGAGTAAAAAAGTTAGCGTAAATCAGCAACGCCACCAGTACAGCCATCCAGTAGGGGGGATGATGCACTACCCGCTGCTGTAATAAACGCCAGCTTTGAATAATATAGCTGCCAACAGCGGCATACATAAATCCGGCAAACAAGGGTACGCCAAACACTTTGCTGTAAGCGAAGTCAGGGTAGCTCCACGATTGAATCGCCCCTGAGGTTTTAAACACCTCCAAAGCAAAGCCAACCAGATGAAATAAACAGATGGCTTTCAGCTCATCGACCGTTTCCAGCTTACTCCATACCATCCAGTACTGAATAAGCAGCGCCAGGATCAGCAACACATCGTAGCGCGGTATGCCAAACAGGCCGGTGCGCGGAACCAGTAATACCGACGCGAAAAATAGACCAACAAACAGGCAGGCCCTCGCCTGTTTCAGACCAAAAAACCAGAACTCCCAGCAAAACCGCTTCAGCCCTGCAGTATGTTGTGGTGGCGTAACCTGCTTTAACCAGTTGTCCAGCCGGTTAACGGCAGAAGTTGTATAAGATGACATATTTAAATCAATCCGGGATAGCGTTATAAACTAAGCTAACCTGCCGCAAGCCGGCAGGCAAGGTTAATGCAACGGCTTATGGTAAAGTAGTTAACTGAACAAATACTGAGTAAGGGTATGAATAACCGGTTGTTATCAGTAAGCGGCTTTGGTGATGCTGCTGCCGGGCTCCGGGTATATATCGCTAACCGGCCGCCCATGGCCGAGTACGCGTATTTACCGATGGTGCAACCACTGCAACGCGGTGAGATTGAGCTGATCAACAGTGCCTGTGGCAATGGCTGGCGCAAGGTATTTAATGTTTACGCCAAATTACTGTTTGCGCTGGATCCCAGGCAATTTACCTATAGCCGGCAGGCTGCCAGCTGGCAACAGTTTCGCGACCAGTATTTACTGCAGACCGGCAGCGATACCGCGTTGCTGTTTAGTCTGCCTGAACTGCAGCCAGACAACAAAACCGTGCATATTATTGCCGGCCGCACTTATGCCAAAGCGCTGCCCGATGCCGGCTTACCGGCTCAGCTAAGCTGGTTGAATAACGAATTTGCTATAGATAAGTTTAACCGGTTGCTGGTATGCCCGTACTTTGACTACCGCCAGCTGAATAATGAGAAGCTGGTTTTTTTAGCGCAACTGATAAAGGCATTAGATGAATAATGAGACATTACTGACCCAATTGCAGCAGTTATCTGCCATATTAACGCCATTTCAATTCGGGGTGGGTGGCAGTTGCCTGCTATGGCAGCTGGGGCTGGAAACTTCGCCGAATGACATTGATATTATATGCAGCGAGGATGACTTTGCCGCGATTTGTAATGAACTAGCAGCAGAGTATCAGTTGCAAGACCCACCCTCTCATAGTGAATATGCCACTACACATTTTGCCCGCTTCAGCCGCTCTGGCTGGCCGGACATTGAGCTGATGGCCGGAATTGCAGTGAAAAAGGATGACACTATCAGCCGCTGGCAGTTTAATCCGCAGCGTTGCCACTGGCAAAATGGCATTTGCTGGATGCCACCTGCTGACTGGTTGCAGCTATACCAGCTGTTCAACCGGCCACAGCGGGTGGCGCAGTTACGTCATTACTTAGTGCAGTTGCGGCTGGGTACTGTCAGCTAGTCTGCTATTTCCACTGCGCTGGGCACTAACTGATACCCGTCCGCTTTATCTTCACCTTGCGGCCACAGTGTTACCACACCTGTCGCATAAGCGGTTTTGCCTTTGGCGCTTAGCGGAAACACCATATCGCCATCACGCACTTTGATCCGGAAAGGGCCAATTTCGCTGTCCGCAGTAAATTTCATCCAACAACCCTGCTTACTGCATACCGAGTCAACGGTGCCTGAAATAGTCACTACCTGTTGCAAGTGCGTTTGCGGTGCAGTTAATAACTGCTCCACCGGCATCGCTGCTGTTTTATCAACAACCTCACCAAAAACAGTAGCGGCCTGCGCGCTGAATAATGAGGCGGAAAGTGTTGTGGCAAATGCCAGAGCCAGAACGGGTTTATACATAATCATTCTCCTGTGCGAATGTTCTATTCTGGCGAATTACCTGAGAAAGGCAAGTAGATAAAAATACTGCTAAATTGTAAATTAAAGTTTTAATTATTGTATTTTTGCGCTATAACTCAATCCACTTACAAATCATATAAGCAAAAGGGGCAAGCTGGTAATGCGATTTTTAATTGGATGTTGCCTGGTCGCTTTGTTGGTTGCGTGTAGCAAACCAAACGAATTTAACACTGCCGATATCAGTGAGGTATATATCGCTGATTTTGTTTCTGATGCACCAGAACAATGTGGTCCCGAAGACGTTGATTTAAGCAACAATGACGTGACACAGTTTTTTCAACTGGCACGTGAGGTTGAGCATAAAGTACTACACGATCATTATAATTACGCACCATGTGCTATTGAGGGTACGTTAAAGCTTCAGCAGCAAAGCTGCAGCTGGCAGGTACGGGCGGGTGCGACTGGTTATATAAAATGCGCAGAGCAGTATCGTTATTTCGCTTGTGATAACTGTGCTGAACTTTTTAATACTGCGACAGACCTGCAGTAACAGGTTTAATTCCCTGTTGGTTGCTAAATAAACTAAGGTAGCCTATAAAGTAAACAGTCAGTGTCATTATGTAAAATATATATGAATTTCCGTTTTACTTTGGTTTTTGTGCCCTGTAGTATGCGCGCCGCAATCACCAACTTAGGAAAATAAAACAATGACGTTGAAGTACATACTGCCTGCTATCGCACTGACTGCTACTGCTGTTTCTGCCGAAGAATACCAATTATTCACTGAACTACGTGCTGACCATGTGCGCGTTAGCGGCGACAAAGAAACATTGTGGTCACTGGACGGCACTTACTTTTTTGATAAAAAGCAAACACTGGGCCCGCTTGATCAGTTTGAATACATCAACAAGGTAAGCAATGTTTCAGCATCCTTTGCCCGTGCTTATGACGACAACAGCTATGGCATCGGTGGCGAGTACTTCGCTGAAAACAAATTTGTTGTTTCAGCCAGCCACCAGCGTTTAGGTGATTTCGACGTAACGTCTTTAGGCTTAGGCTACCTGATTTCTGATGACTTTATTGTACGTGCTCAGGCGGTTAAGCCTGAAGGCGAAGATACCAGTTTCCAATTCTCTGCCAGTTACAACCACCAGCTGCAGGGCAATGATTACCTTGGTTTCACCGCTACGGTAGATGACGAATTCGATTTCTTTACCATCAGCAGTAAATACTTTGCCAGCCTGGGTGACGAGCGTTTTATCACCATCGGCGCCGCTATTGCGGATAATGACGGCGACACCAGCTGGGCAGCTGAAGCAGATTACTACTTCTCTAAAATGACCTCAGTTGGCGTGTCTTACAATAAAGAAGACAGCTACAGCCTGAATGCCAAGCACTTCTTTAATCTCAATTGGGCGTTAGAGGCCGGCTTTGGCAGCAATGCTGACAATTCAGACCTTAAAGTTTACAGCCTGGCGGTTATCGGCCAGTTCTAAGTTTCTCTGGTAGCTACACTGGTGTTTTGGGCAACTTCGGTTGCCCTTTTTTATTCCTGCCTGACAGTTTGTGAAAATATGACATTGTGACTATACTTTGTGCAGATAGAACACGGGGAGCTGAAATGAGCGCGTTATTGCAACCGGTTGCTACGCCAAACACGGTATTGGCCAAAGCAGTGTTAAATGCAGCAGAGCAATTAGGCCTGAAGCAAGCTGAGCTGGCAGCAGTGTTGGGCGTGCACCGCACTGCGGTAAGCCGCTTAAAGCAAAGCTTAGTGCTGGATCCATCTTCTAAACAAGGCGAGCTGGCACTGCTACTTATCCGGGTCGCCCGTTCGGTATATACCCTCGCCGGTGGTGATCCGGCATGGATAAAACATTTTATGCAAAGCCCCAATCAGGTAACTGGCGGGGTACCCGCTAAGCAGGTGCAAAGCATCAGCGGCCTTGTCCAGGTGCTCCAATTTGTCGACGCATTAAGAGCAAAGCTGTGATCTGGCAAGCCAGTAAAGGTGAGCAGCATATCAGGACGGTTGCTGGCCTGCTTTTCCGGCTGGTGGCAAGCCAGGAGCAAGCTGCGACCTTAAGCCTGGTTGATACCCTGGCGGAGCAAGCTCTGCTGGAACAACTGCTGGAAGATACCAAGCCAGCTGCACCAACTGATGCTGCCGGGTTGCACCCTTTGCTAAAAGCCCCGTTTCGGTATCCACCATTAAAGTGGGGTTCGCGTTTTGGGGGCATTCATGAACCCGGCATTTTTTACGGTGGTTGCACGGTTGAGGTGTGCCTGGCCGAGTCAGCTTTTTACCGGCTGCTGTTCTGGCAGTCTATCATGGCACCGCCGGTTAAACCGGTATTACGCTCGGCCCATACCCTATTTAGCGTGGGCTACCACAGTAAGCGCGGCGTCTGCTTGCAACGGGTGCCTTTTTCGCAGTATCAGGCTGAACTCAGCAGCAAAACAAGCTACCAGCAAACTCAGCAGTTGGGCAGCGCCATGCGCGCCGCTGGGGTAGAGTTATTTGAATACCGCTCGGCCCGCTCAGAGCCCGCTGCCGATTGTGTCGGCTTATTTTCAGCCAAAGCTTTCACCGCCAGCCAACCCGAGCAAAGCAGCCAGTGGCTATGTGAACTCAGCGCCGGGCAGGTAGCGTTTAAACAAAACGGCGACACCCAGGTTTACCAATTCAACGCTACTCAATTTATGGTAGATGGCAAATTGCCCACGCCGGCTTGATTAGCTAGCAAAGAATAGTGAACAGTGACACTATGGTTATTTACGATAAGTAATCGCTTAGCAATGGAGTAGTTCGTGGCGGTATCGCACTGGAGCAGACAGCAAAGCTTAGTGGCGTTTAGCCTTTACTGCCGCTTACCTTTTGGTCGTTTTCATTCTCGAAATCCAGAAGTTATTCGATATGCAAACTTAATACAGCGGACGCCTTCGGCACTAGCAATGAAGTTATCTAATATTGCTAGCCTGGATCCGGCCATTACCTCCACCGGTCGTTCTGGATTAAGTGGTGCTTCCAACGCTGACAAAGCCATGTGGCAAGAAATGCAGCACGATTGGGTAGAGTTCTCTATCGCCATGGCACAAGCAGAACAGGAGCTTACTGGTCAAGTCGTTATTAATGATGTAACTGAAAATGAGTTGGTGACCACTTCAAAAATCGCGGCGGTGAAAGTGAGAATTGGCCAACAGTTCTTCCGCAATGCCGTATTAAGTGCTTATGATCAGCGTTGTTGTATTAGTGGTTTGGCTAATTCAAAGCTGTTGGTTGCCAGCCATATTGTACCCTGGAGTGCTGACGAGCATAACCGTTTAAACCCACATAATGGCTTGGCGTTATCTGCGTTGCATGACAAAGCTTTTGATTTAGGACTAATTACCATAAGCGAAGATTACTGTGTGGTGGTGTCGAGCAAGGACGGCGTGAAAAATGACCACTTCTTTAAGGAAGCAATCGCAAACTTTCATGGTAAACCCATAACCTTGCCGGAGAAATTCTATCCAGCAGCACAGTTTTTAGCTTACCATCGTGAGCATATTTTTGAGCGAAGTTGTCATGGACAAACTGCGGGAGCTTAGCTGGCGGGTGTTGCTGGTTTGGGAGTGTGCACTAAAAGGTAAGAACAAGGCGCCTCTGCCACAACTTACCGAAGACATCACGCATTGGCTGCACCACGGCAGTAGCTTTGCTGAGCTGCCGGCGGCCTGATTTTATAACGGCTCTGACACCAACTTCACACTTTTCTGCGCATAAAAATGCGAAAACCCAACACTTTTCTGCGCATAAAAGTGTTGTACTGCACAGAATTTGGCTAATAAACTATGGTAAGTAGTATGATGCATAAACGAAAAATCACGGATGGCTTTAATGCAGGCACTTGAACTTAAAATCCCCCCGGTTGTTTTGGTAGTGCTGTTTGCACTAGCGATGTGGCTGGTGGCGCTATGGTTGCCATCTGTGGCGCTGCCTCCATTATGGGGGCAGGGGTTGGCTGGTGTGCTGGCTGGTTCTGGTATAGCGGTGGCGTTAGCGGGTGTGCTGGCATTTCGCCGGGCCAATACCACAGTAGACCCACGCATTCCGCAGCAAACCTCCAGCCTGGTAATTCGGGGTATTTACCGCTATAGCCGAAACCCTATGTACTTAGGGTTTTTATTGCTGTTAACCGCACTGGCCTGTTACTTAATGAGTGCGGCCGCTATGATATTGTTGCCGCTGTTCGTGCTGTATATGAACCGCTGGCAGATAGCGCCGGAAGAGCGTTATTTGCTGGAAAAATTTGGCGCGGAGTATCAGACCTATACCAAACAGGTAAGGCGTTGGTTTTAATTTGACAGGTTTACCGGTGGTTTAATCAGCGACTCTGCCGGAATGCCCAACCCCTCGTGCAGCCGCCAGATCATTTTCAAAGTAAGCGAGCGTTTGTGATTTAAAATTTCATAAACCCGGTTACTTTTGCCAATCATTGGCTCCAGATCTTTAACTGTTAAGCCTTTTCGTTCCATTTCAAACTTTATAGCCTCAACAGGATCGGGCAAATCCATGGGGAAATGTTTAGCCTCATAAGCTTCAATCAGTGTAACCATTACATCTAACTTCTCGCCCTCCGGCGTATCCGGCTGAGCCAGCATCAGTTGCTCGACTTCATGCAACGCTGCACGGTAGTCGGCATCATTTTTGATAGGTCTGATATCCATCATTGCTTCTCCGGCGACTATATCGTTTGCACATCAATCTGATCATATTGGCTGTGAGTACCGATAAAACGCACATAAACGACTTTGTAGGCATAATTAATCCACACTACCAGCCGATACTTATTACCAGCTACGTTGAATACCACTCTGCCATCTTTGAGAATGCTGGCATGCCTGAAATCTTGTTTTACATCTGCAGGCGAATGCCAGTCTGCACTTAATACGTGGCGATGCCAGGCGAGAATAGGCTCTTTGGCATCACTATATTCCGGCTTATCCTGCCAGAATGCTTTTAACGTAGAGAGTGCAATTATTCTCATAGCGCAATTATAGTCCCATTATGGGACTTTGCAATGGTGTATTTTTTATCCGTCATTCAGATGGCACCTTACCCCAGCAACGGCTTTAAATACTGGCCGGTGTAGGACTTTTTGCACTCAGCTACCTGCTCCGGGGTGCCGGCCACCAGTATTTTGCCACCGCCGTTACCGCCTTCCGGGCCTAAGTCGACTATCCAGTCAGCGGTTTTAATTACATCCAGGTTATGCTCAATCACCACTATGGTATTGCCGTGATCGCGCAGCCGGTGCAGCACGTTCAGCAATTGCTGAATATCATAAAAATGCAGGCCGGTAGTCGGCTCGTCCAGAATATACAGGGTTTTGCCGGTGTCGCGTTTACTCAGCTCGCGCGCCAGTTTTACCCGTTGTGCCTCACCGCCGGATAAGGTAGTGGCCGACTGGCCCAGTTTAATATAGGTCAGGCCCACATCCTGCAGGGTTTGCAGCTTACGCTTTACCGCTGGTATCGCTTCAAAAAAGGCCAGTGCGTCTTCTACTGTCATATCCAGCACTTCGTGAATATTCTTGCCTTTATATTTAATCTCCAGCGTTTCCCGGTTGTAGCGTTTGCTTTTGCAAACATCGCACGGCACATAAACGTCGGGTAGAAAGTGCATTTCCACTTTAATCAGGCCATCGCCCTGACAGGCTTCGCAGCGCCCGCCCTTAACGTTAAAGCTGAAACGGCCGACCTGATAACCCCGCGAGCGCGCTTCCTGAGTACCGGCAAACAGCTCGCGCACTGCGGTAAAGATACCGGTATAGGTGGCGGCATTCGAGCGCGGCGTGCGGCCAATCGGGCTCTGGTCAATATCGATAACTTTATCGAAATGATCCAGGCCTTTAATTTCATGGTGCGGTGCCGGATCGGCGCCCTCACCTTTATTCAGCACCCGGTGCGCCACCCGGTACAGGGTGTCATTAATCAGGGTTGATTTACCCGAGCCTGATACGCCGGTAATGCAGGTCATTACCCCGAACGGGATGGCTAAATCGACATTTTTCAGGTTATTGCCGCTGGCGCCAATGACTTCCAGCCATTTATCAGTCAATGGTGTGCGTTTTTCCGGCACGGCAATTTTGCGGGTACCGGCCATATACTGACCGGTTAACGATTTGGGCTCTGCCATAATCTGCTCAATGGTACCCTGAGCCACGATATGGCCGCCATGCACCCCGGCGCCGGGGCCGATATCGATAATATGGTCCGCCAGCCTCACCGCATCTTCATCGTGTTCTACTACTATTACCGTGTTACCAAGGTCGCGCAGATGCGTCAGGGTGCCGAGTAAGCGTTCGTTATCGCGCTGGTGCAGACCTATTGACGGTTCATCCAGCACATACATTACGCCGACTAAGCCGGCGCCAATCTGACTGGCCAGGCGAATACGCTGCGCTTCTCCGCCCGACAGGGTTTCGGCGCTGCGCGATAAATTCAGGTAGTTCAGGCCAACGTTTACCAGAAAGCTCAGCCGGTCCTGAATTTCTTTTAACACTTTTTCGGCTATTTTGGCTTTCTGCCCCTGCAAGCTTAGCTGCTGGAAAAAGGCTAAACAGTCGCCTATTGATAGCTCAACGATTTCTGGCAGGTTGGTTTTGCCAATAAACACATGGCGCGCTTCGGTGCGCAGCCGGGTGCCATGACAGCTGGGGCAGGCCTGGGTTGCCAGATACTTGCTCAGCTCTTCCCGTACCGAATTTGATTCAGTCTCGCGATAGCGCCGCTCCATATTGGGTACGATGCCTTCAAACGGGTGGCTGCGTAGTACCACATCACCGCGGTCGTTCAGGTATTTAAAGTCGACCACGGTTTTACCGCTGCCGTATAAAATCGCGTCCTGTTGTTTTTTTTCCAGGTTGCTGAAGGGCACATCCAGTTTAAAGCCGTAATGCTCGGCCAGTGCTTTCAGCATCTGAAAATAATAGAAATTACGTTTGTCCCAGCCACGAATCGCACCGCCAGCCAGGCTTAGCTGGTTACTGACAATTACTTTATTCGGGTCGAAAAACTGTTTTACCCCCAGGCCATCACAGCTGGGGCAGGCGCCGGCCGGGTTATTAAATGAAAACAGCCGCGGCTCCAGCTCGGTCATTGAATAACCACAGGTCGGGCAGGCAAAATTGGCTGAAAATACCAGCTCGGCGGCGTCCGGTTCGTCCATAAAGGCGACTTTGGCCACGCCACCTGATAACGCCAGCGCGGTCTCAAATGATTCGGCTAAGCGCAGTTTAATGTCGTCTCGTACTTTAATCCGGTCTATCACCACTTCAATGGTGTGTTTTTTATGCAAATCCAGCGTCGGCGGGTCAGACAAGTCACATACCTCGCCATCAATCCGGGCCCGGATATAACCCTGGGCAGCCAGGTTTTCCAGGGCTTTGACGTGCTCGCCTTTGCGCTCCTGCACTACCGGGGCCAGTACCATTAATTTGGTGCCCTCAGGGAAGGCGGTCACTTTATCAACCATTTCACTAATGGTTTGTGCTGCCAGGGGCTGGTCGTGCACCGGGCAACGCGGCTCGCCCACCCGGGCAAATAACAGCCGCAGGTAGTCGTAAATTTCGGTAATGGTGCCGACAGTGGAGCGCGGGTTATGTGAGGTCGATTTTTGCTCAATTGAAATCGCCGGCGACAAGCCTTCAATATGGTCGACATCGGGCTTCTCCATCATGCTTAAAAACTGCCGGGCGTAAGCCGATAATGACTCGACATAGCGGCGCTGCCCTTCGGCATACAGGGTGTCAAAGGCCAGTGACGACTTGCCGGAACCCGATAAGCCGGTGATCACAATCAGTTTGTCGCGCGGAATTTGCAGCGAAATGTTTTTCAGGTTGTGGGTACGGGCACCCCGAATATCAATTTTATCCATTGCGGTTTCCGGTTATCAGCAGTGAAGGCACAAAAGCTGTACAAATATACACTACATAGCATTAATAAAAAACCAGCTAATCCAGCTAACTTAGTTTAGCCGGTTATAGCGATTAATCAGCGTAGGGTTAGTTGTGTGGGTGGGGGCTGCGGATTACAACACCCGCCCCGGCTCGCCACAGCAACTCACCCTTTTGAGGCTCAGACACTCTGTGGCGACCGAAACGGGGTTCTAATCCTCGCTATCGGGGTCACCATGTAACCTGAAGCTAAGTAAGGTGGTTAGTACGCGCATACTGCTAAATTGGCTTTAATTGCTGATAAAAAAGCCCCCGCGCGAAGCGGAGGCAATACGGGTGAAGCAAGGGAGATTAAGGTAAAAATTAAAAGGTATAACTGATACTAAACTCGACACTGCGCGGCATAATATAGCGGCCATTCGGGCTGCCGGCACTGCGCGGATCGCCTTCGGTTATGCCGTCTTTGTCGGTCAGGTTGCTTACCGCCAGCTGGGCTTTTAACTGTTCCGTCAGTTCCAGTTGCAGGCCAAGGTCAATTTTGGTGTAACCTTCCAGTTTTACCGTGTTGCCGTTATCACCAAAGCGGTCGCCGACGCTGGCCAGGGTGCCATACACCGTCGCATACATATCCTGCAGCTCAAAGCCGTAGCTTGGAGTCATTCGAAGCATCCACTCTGGCTGGCGGATTGCTTGCTTGCCAATGATCAGCGGGTCCGGATGGTTGGTAATTTCGGTATCCTGCAGCGTGGCGTTCAGGTTAATGGCAAAGCCATTATCGGCCCGGTAATTGGCATCAATTTCTACCCCAAGCGCTTCGGTAGTCAACACTTCAGCCGGCGCACCGGGGCGGGATACAAACAATTCACCGTCCACTTCGTTGGCAAAACCGGTAACATATAAGCTGTAGTTTTGTTCGGCCCATTTATAACCCAGCTCATACTGGGTCACTTCTTTAATCAGCTTGTCGCCGCTTTCAAAGGCGCCGAAGTTATCGCGGAAGTCATCAAAAAACGGCATTTTATTGCCTTTATTAATCCGGGCGAACATGCCCATATTTGGTTGCCACATCCAGTTTACGCCGGCGGTCCAGGCAATCTCTGACTCGTCGTAGTCAATCGCCTTGCTGATGGCGCCGGTTAAGCCTTCATCAACCACATAGGTAATTTTATGGTTTTCCCGGCGCAGGCCGGCGTCAACCCGCCACTGGTCATTAAACTGATACTCCAATGCGCCGTAAAAAGCACTGGTATTGCCATCACCGGTGGCGTCGATATCATAGTTCCAGCTGCAGCTGGCCAGGCTGTCGTTACAGTCAATGCCGACCAGTGCTTCGCCGCCTTTCTCTACCACGTGCCATTGTTGGTTACCAATAGACCACCAGTCCTGTACCGAAAAATTCGTGGCGTAGTAGCCCAGGGTAAATACCGCCTTGTCGGTGGTTTTGCTAAAGGCGATATCATTGGTAAAGGCTTCGATATCTTTTAATACCACCCAGCGGCCAATTTGCTGTACCACGGTATCGTTATCATAGCTGTCGCCGCTGACTGCGCCGGTAACCGGGCCGTTAACGCCGGCAACATTACCCAGGGTGGTGGCACCGCCCTCCGACACCAGACCAAAGGTATTGGCTTCACCGGCGATATGGCTGAAACGGTACATCAGGCGCCAGCTGTCGGTTAAGTCTAAATCGATGGTGCCGCCGGTAATACCGCCTTTCCAGCCGCGGCCATCGCCAAAATCATAGCTTTGCTGTTGATTATCCGGGCCAAAGGCAATGCGGCCTAAGCGGTTATTCGGGCCAATCTGGCTGTAGCTGTTATCTACCCCGGCCACGTTAATGGGCACCGGTAAATGCCATACGCCGCTGTCGTCGGTCTGGCGGGTATAGACATTAATTTTGCCGTTATCTAAATCTTTGGTCAGGTTAATAGTGAACTGATGGCCTTCTTCGGCATTAAAACCCACTTCGCGCGGCCCTTCAGAGCTGCTGATGTAACCGCCGGCCATAATGTATAAGTCATCGGCAATTTCACCGCTGATCACGCCATCTACCCGGCGCAGACCATAGCTGGAGGTCGAAAACTTCACCAGACCTTCGGTAATATCGCTGCCTTCTTTTAATAAAAAGTTAGTGGTTAAACCGGGCTGGCCATTCGATAACACCGGGGTAGAGCCGCCACGCAGCGCTTCCATAAAATGAATGGTTTCATCCAGCCGGAAAATAGAGGAGTTTTCTAAAAACGACAAGGTTGGCGGCGGGAAAATCGGCGCGCCGTTGAGCTGAATCGTCAGAAAGGGGGCATCGCCGGTGCTGGGAAAGCCACGGACAAACACATTGGCCCCGGCTACTCCGCCGGAACTCTCGGCCCAGACCCCAGGTACTACGGTAAAGAGTTCCGCAGTGCTTTTCGGGGAGAGCCGGGTAATGTTCTCAGCCGAGACATTGGTTACTGCATAACTGGTATCTACTTTTAAGCCGGTCATGCCGCTGGCTTTACCGGTAACGACAATTTGTTCAATCTGGTTATTTTCAGTGCGGCTTGCCGCTTCGCTGTCACTGCTTTGCTGGGCAGCCACGGGTAAGCTGAACAGCATTACCATGGCTGTGGTAATTTTATTAAGTTTTAACGCCATTCTTATTCTCCTGTCCTGTTGATAAAAACGCTGGCTGTATTTTTTAATGTTGTGCCGGGCGAAACTTACCTTAGGACACTTTTAAGCATAATGCAATCGATTGCAATACGCTTTTTAGTGTTTTTGCATACGATTGCATAGACATAATTAGCATTAAACTGCAGTTTGTTATACTCAACTTCCAGCTGACGTTGCTCCGGTGCGGCGCTTAAGGCATTATGCTAGTGGTAATGGTGATGTGAATCGTGAAGGAAGCAACGGAAATTAGCATGAAACAAGCGGCAAAAGTGATGACCCTGGCCGATATTGCCAGACTGGCCGGCGTGTCGGAATCGACAGCGTCGCGTGCCCTGCGTGATAATCCGGTAATTAATGCCCAAACCCGGCAGAAAGTGCAGCAAATTGCCGCGGATCATCAGTTTAAGGTGAATGCGACTGCCCGCAGTTTACGCACGCAGAAAAGCCATACTATTGCCGTGATTATTTTATTTGATGCCAAAACCCAGCAGGCGATCAGTGACCCCTTTTTACTGGATATTCTTGGGGTTATCGCCGACGAACTGACCGCCAAGGGCTATGACATGTTGCTGAGCACCAGCAAAACCACCGATAAGGACTGGCGCAGTTATTATTTTGATTCAAAACGGGCCGATGGCCTGATAGTCATTGGCCAGGGCGAACATGATGCGCGGGTCGATCAGCTGGCAGCGGCCGGGGTGCCTTTTGTGCTTTGGGGGGCAGCAACCGGCACCGAGCAGTATCCGGTAATTGGCTCGGACAACAGGCAGGGGGCGCAACTGGCAGTGGCTCATTTAATTAAGCAGGGCTGTAAGCGCATTGCCTTTTTAGGTGATATTCGCCATACCGAAATTGAAATGCGTTACCTCGGCTATCAGGATGCGCTACGCGCCGCGGGTATTAAACCTGAGCCTGCCTTGCAACTAAACACTGACTTTACCGCCCAGGCCGGTTATCTGCAGACCCAGCAAGCATTATTTGACCAGCTTGCCAGCCTGGATGGCATTTTTGCGGCCAGCGATGCCATTGCCATGGGGGCGATGAAGGCCTTGCTGGAGCATGGCATTAAGGTGCCACAGCAGGTGGCAATAGTCGGCTTTGATGATATTGCAATGTCGGCCTACTGCACCCCGTCGTTAACTACGGTTAAGCAGGATACCCATGCCGGCGGCCAGTTGCTGGTAGCGGAATTGTTAAGCCGGATTGACGGCGGAAAAGCGGCATCACAGCTGTTGCCGGTTAAGCTGGTCGATCGCCAGTCCAGTTTGCGAAACAGTACTTAAAGACGAAAGACTGGAATACCTGTTGGGGCGACACAGAGTGTCTGAGAGAGTGCTTCAGCACGAGTGAGTTGCTGTGTCGAGCCCGGCAGGTTGTTGCAGTCTGAAGTCTCTGCTTATATGTCTGAGCATGAGCCGGCCAGCTGGGGGCAATGTAGTCGTGGCTTGCGTTACCATTGCCGCCGGGCTCACCACAGCAACTACTCCGGGCGTCCTGCCCTACGCGAGCCAGCTAAAGCTGTTCAAATTCATTCCGGACGAATTTGTCGCCCTTACAGGGCTCAGACACTCTGTGGCGCCCCGTCAGCAAAGCTAACCGCCACTTGCTTTAGAGTTTCATAAGGTCAGTCAGTTTTAATGCCTGTATTGTTGGGTAAACCTTAAGCGCATTGTTAAGCACCTTGGGCTCACCTATTCCTATCGCTTGCATGCCAGCGCGATTAATCGATTTTATGCCAGCTACCGCATCCTCTACTCCGATACAGTGCTCGGGTGCTACGCCCAGGCCTTTGGCGGCCAGTAAAAACACTTCCGGGTCGGGTTTGCTGTTAACCACATCATTGGCATCGGCAATGTAATCAAACTGGCTGGCGATACCTAAACGCTCTACTACCATGGCAGCATTTTTACTGGCTGAAGCCAGGCCAATTTTAATGCCGTTCTGGCGCAGCTCTGCGAATAACGGCTGCACGCCGGCGAATAAATCAGCCGGGCTCATATGGGCAATCAGCTCCAGGTAGTGCTGATTTTTCTGCTGCATCAGCCGGGCTTCTTCAGCGGCGCTCAGTTGTCGGTTGGCTTTTTGCAAAATCCAACGCAGCGAGCCTAAGCGATCGACTCCTTTTAGCTGTTCATTATCCTGCTCGGTAAAGCCAATGCCTAGCTCGTGCGCTAATGCCTGCCAGGCCTGGAAATGATAATGAGCGGTATCGGTTAGCACACCATCCAGGTCAAAAATGACCGCTTTAACCGTCATATCAGGCTCCTGTTGTGCATTGCAGCGGCGCAGCAACACTAAGTTGCAGCGGCTGGCCGGCGTGATGCAGGGTTAGTGGTTCGCCAGAGATTAACTGATAACACGCCTGTTGTTTGCTTAGACTGACTTTTAACACCCGGCCCTGATAACACAGCCGGAACTCCAGTTCGGGTAACCCGTGCGGCAAACGCGGCTGAAAATACAAGCCGTCATTACGCACTCTTAAGCCGGCAAAGCCCATTACCAGCGACAACCAGCTACCGGCCATGCAGGCAATATGCACCCCCACATCGGTATTACCATGGTGGTTATCTAAATCCATCCGCGCTGAATCGCCAAAAAAGGCATGGGCCTGCTCGATGCTGCCGCTTTCAGCAAAGGCAATACTGTGAATACAACCCGATAAGCTGGAGTCGTGGGTGGTCAGCGGTTCGTAATAGGCCAAGTCGCGCGCTTTCTGCGCCGGGCTTACCCGGTTATCCAGCAGCACATTAGCCAGCACGGTATCGGCTTGCTTTAACACCTGATGGCGGTATATCACCAGCGGGTGATAGTGCAGCAACAGCGGGTACTTGTCGCTTGGGGTATTGGCAAAATCCCAGGGTTTTTTAGTTAAGAAGCTGTCGTCCTGTGCCTGTACGGCCAGTTGCTCGTCATACGGTAGATACATGTTTTCAGCGGCGCGTTGCCAGTTGGCCAGCTCACTATCGCTGACCCCAAGCTTTAAGGCTAACTCAGGAAACTTAGCAAAAATCTGCAGGCTGAATTCCAGTTGCAGCTGCACCATGGCATTGGTGTAGAAATTATTATTCACAATAGCGGTGTATTCATCCGGCCCGGTTACCTGGTGAATTTCAAAACGGTTGCCGTGGCGCGGATTAAAAAAGCCCAGCTCCAGCCAGAGCCGGCTGGTCTCGAGCAGCATTTCAGCGCCCATCTCGCGGATAAAATCATTATCGGCGGTAGCCAGATAATAGCTGCGAATGGCATAGGCGATAGCTGCGTTGATGTGATACTGCGCCGTGCCGGCCGGGAAATAGGCCGAGCACTCTTCGCCGCCGATAGTGCGCCACGGATACAAAGCACCACGGCTATGGGACATTTGCCGGGCCCGCGTTCGTGCCGCGTCAAGCTGACTGTAACGATGGCTCAGTAACTGGCGGGCGGTTTCGGGTTGGGTCAGGCTCAGTACCGGCACCACGTATATTTCAGTATCCCAGAAATAATGGCCATCGTAGCCCGGGCCAGTTAAGCCCTTAGCGCCGATATTGCTTGTGCCATTGCGGCCGGCGGCTTGGGCCAGGCTGAATAAATTAAAGCGGATCCCTTGTTGTAGCGCCGTGTCGCCACCAATTTTCACATCGGCCTGCTGCCAGAACTGCGACCAGTATTGCTGATGCGCAGCCAAATGGCTGGCAAAGCTCTGCGCAGAAGCTTGCTGTAACAAGGTGTTGGCCTGCTGCTGCAGCTTACTAACGTCGCCTTGCTCATTGCTGTGGCAATACACTACCAGTTTATGCAATGTTAACGGCTCGCCTTCTGTCAGGCTTAGCTGAAACTGCTGACTGATACAGTGTTCGTTTTGGTGATTTGCCGCCCATTTGGCCGCAGCGGGTAGCTGATGGCTGATGGCTGCCGCGACAGTGCTGCCGCTGCCATGGGCTTGATGCAGCATCATCGCTTGCTCGCTGTCACAACTCTGTTGCAGCAAACGCAGGCTGTCGGCTATCGACATTATGCCGACCCGCGGGTCATCCTTCTTCTGAAAACCGGGATAGCCGGCATCCAGTAAGCTATCAAGCTGAATATCGCCACTGAAGTTAAGGGCGGTAATAGTCAATTCAATTGCCAGTAAATGCGGATTGGCCTGGGAAATAAAACGCCGGCTATGCAGTTGCAGCCGTTTGCCACTCTGGCCTTGCCACTGCCATTGTCGTTCAAGTACCCCGGTTTTCAAATCCAGCTGACGGCTATGGCTACTGGCGCCACTAATGGTAACGGTTTCGCCATCGACGGTCAGTTGCATTACTTTGCCATTGGCAACCTGCAGCATTTTATGATTATTGCGAGCAAAGCCATAGGCGCTTTCGCCATAGGTTATCGGTTCGCTGCTGTATACGCCGTTTAAGTAGGTACCTTCGCAGTGGTTTACTCCTGCGGGCAGCGCTTCGTCAAAGCTGCCGCGGCTGCCAATATAGCCATTGCCCAAACTCAGCAGGGTTTCTTTTAACATATGCAGCTCAGGTCGGTAGCTGTCGTCAGCCAGTTGCCAGGGCGCGACTCCCAACGCTTTGGTGATATCTGCTTGCATTGTCATCAGTATTTCCTTGTAGCAACTTGCGATACTGGCACTATACACGGTTTTAAATTGCTTTTGCAATCGATTGCAATTGACAATTAAAACATTGTATAGTCGTTGGCAACAGGGTAAAAAACCAACAACTGCCACCAGGCAGGGCCTGAAAAAGAGTATAACAATATGGCAACGCTCAGAATAAAACTGGCTTTACTGCTTACCTACTTTGTTTTTGCAATTTTGCTGAACAGTGTCGGCACCGTGATCCTGCAGGTGATCCACACCTATCAGATCACTAAAGAAGCAGCCAGTGTGCTGGAAGGCTTTAAAGATATCCCGATTGCCATAGTGTCATTTTTAATTGCCGCCTGGCTGCCACGGTTGGGTTATAAAAATGCCATGCTGATTGGCGTTAGTCTGGTTACTCTGGCGTGTCTGGCGATGCCCCTGTTGCCGTCGTTTTTAACGACCAAGTTATTGTTTTTGACCGTTGGCGCCAGTTTCGCACTGATTAAGGTATCAGTGTATGCCAGTATTGGTGTGGTTACCCGCACCAATGCCGAGCACGCGTCGTTACTGAATTTTATCGAAGGCTTTTTTATGCTGGGCGTGCTCAGTGGCTACTGGGTGTTTGCTGCCTTTATGGACCCAACCGCACCGCAATCCGCCGACTGGCTGCAGGTATACTGGTGGCTGGCCGGCTTATCGGCACTGAACCTGTTGTTGTTGCTCAGCACCCGTTTTCCAGCACTCGACCTGCCGAAAGTCAGTCATGCCGCCCAGGATTTTCTGGCGATGATTAAACTGGTGTACCGGCCGCTGGTATTTGTGTTTGTGGTTTCAGCCTTTTTATATGTATTAATTGAGCAGGGCATTGGCAGCTGGTTGCCGACGTTTAACAACGAAGTACTTAGCCTGCCCAATCAGCTGAGCGTGCAGTTAACCAGTATCTTTGCTGCCAGTCTGGCACTGGGCCGGCTGGCGGCGGGTGTGGTGCTGAAACATTTAAGCTGGTACTGGCTGCTGAATATTTGTCTGGCGTGCATGGCAGCGTTAATTTTGCTGACGTTGCCGTTAACTAATAATGTGCAAGTGGCCGCGGATGTCAGTTTGCTTAATGCGCCACTGGCCGCCTATTTATTCCCGTTAATAGGCTTATTTATGGCGCCGATATATCCGGTGATTAACTCGGTGATCTTAAGTGCCCTGCCGAAAGTGCAGCATGCGCCGATGACCGGTTTAATTGTGGTGTTTTCTGCACTTGGTGGCACTACCGGCTCGATTGTAACCGGCTATACCTTTGCCAGTTTCAGCGGCCAGACTGCGTTTTATTTGTCCTTGCTGCCGCTCAGCCTGTTGTTATTGTCCGTTGCTCTGCTACGCCGGCAAAGCAAGTTGGTTGCAGGGTAATTAGTTCGCTTTTCTGTGCAGCTAACACAATATCGTTTGATGCGATGCAATAGCCGGTAAATCCACTTAAAGCGGGCGGGTTCTGTGCTACACTTGCGCGCTTATTTCGGCTGTTAATCAAAATTAATGGATCAACTGAACGCTATTGAAAAACGGGCAGCACTGGCGCTGGCGCTGGTGTTCTTAACCCGGATGCTGGGCCTGTTTATGTTGCTGCCGGTATTTGCACTGTACGGCACTGAACTTATTGGCTACTCACCGCTGTGGATAGGCCTGGCCATTGGCGCCTATGGCCTGACTCAGGCCATTTTGCAAATTCCGTTTGGCTGGCTGTCTGACCGGATTGGCCGGCATAAAGTGATGCTGCTGGGCCTGGCGTTATTTGTGCTGGGCTCGGTAGTGGCGGCACTGGCTGACTCGGTGTACATGGTCACTTTCGGTCGTATTTTGCAGGGCGCCGGTGCTATTGCCGGCGCGGTGCTGGCGCTGGCCGCCGATTTAACCCGCGATGAGCAGCGCCCGAAAGTGATGGCTATTATTGGCGCCAGTATTGGCTTGTCGTTTGCGCTGGCGATGGTCGCCGGGCCACTGCTGGCTAAATGGGCTGGTTTAAGTGGCGTGTTCTGGTTTACCGCTGTGTTGGCTTGCTGCGCGATGCTGATCGTGGCGCTGCTGGTACCGAAAAGCGTCAGTAAAGCACCGGCAGCAGAAACGCTGGCCGTACCCGCTACTTTGCTCAATATTGTCAGACACCGCCAGTTATTGCAGCTCGATATTGGCGTTTTACTGCTACATTTAATGCTGACTGCCATGTTTGTTGCCCTGCCGTTGTTGCTTAGCCAGTATCAACTGGCAGCCGATCAACATTGGCTGGTGTATTTGCCGGTGCTGCTTGGCTCTTTTGTGCTAATGGTGCCAATGATGATCATCGCTATGCGCCGGCAGCAGGAAAAAGGTTATTTTCTGGTAGCGATCAGCTTGCTGATTATTGCTATGTTACTGGCTTTTATTGCCACTGACTTATGGTGGTTAATTGCCGCTCTGCTAATATTTTTTACCGGTTTTAATTTTTTAGAGGCCAGTTTGCCGGCAATGGTGTCGCGGGTTGCACCGGCCGGACAGCGCGGCAGCGCCATGGGCATCTACTCCAGCAGCCAGTTTTTCGGGGCTTTCGCCGGCGGCCTGATTGGCGGTCTGATCGCGCAGCACTTTAGTTATGGATTGGTGTTTGCCGTTTTAGCCGGTATTGGTTTAATATGGCTGCTTATTGCCCGGACGATGCAGGTGCCTGCCCGGGCCCAGCGTTTGTCGCTGGCGGTGCAGGTCAATTCAGAGCAAGAGGCCAGCGTAATGGCCGGTCGCTTAGCTGAGCTTAGCGGCGTGCAGGAAGTCACTATTTTACTGGCCGAACAACGCTGTTATTTAAAAGTCAGTTCGCAGCAATTTGACCTGGCACAGGCCCGGACATTGGTTGGTACAAGCCAACCCTAATTTTTCAGGAGAAATCGCATGGCGCGTGGAATTAATAAAGTTATCTTAATCGGCAATCTGGGCGCCGACCCGGAAGTGCGTTACATGCCACAGGGTGGCGCCGTCGCTAATATGACACTGGCCACCTCAGAAAGCTGGACCGACAAAAACACCAACGAGAAAAAAGAGCAGACTGAATGGCACCGGGTGGTAATTTATCAGCGTCTGGCTGAAATTGCCGGTGAATATCTGCGTAAAGGCAGCAAGGTTTATATTGAAGGTAAACTGAAAACCCGCAAATGGACTGATAAAGACGGCGTTGAGCGCTATACCACTGAAATCGTCGCCAACGAGCTGCAAATGCTGGATGGCCGGGGTGATGGTCAGCAGCAGGGCGGCGGCATGGGTGGCGGCCAGCAGGGCGGTTATCAGCGTCCGGCGCAACAGCAACCCGCTCAGCAAGGTGGCGGCTATCAACAACCACAGCAAGGTAGTGGCTATCAGCAGGCGCCTGCTCAGAACTCACCACAGCAAGGTGGCTATCAGAAACCTGCCCAACAGGGTGGCAATCAGCCAGCACAGGGGCAACAACGGCCGCCAATGGAACCACCTATCGACTTTGACGACGATATCCCTTTTTGACATCGTTAAGATTGCCCCAAAAGCCTGACTAGTCAGGCTTTTTACTTTAGGCTGGCGGTTCTCTACGCGGGTTCTCTAAACGGGTTCTCTAAACGGGTTTTCTAAGTGGATAGTGCTGATATGCGGATTCTCCACAGTTCCGACTGGCATCTTGGCCAGCATTTTATTGGTAAAAGCCGCGCTGCTGAGCATGCGGCTTTTTTGCGCTGGCTGGTGGCGCAGGTAAGCGAACTTAAGATTGATGCGTTAATTGTCGCTGGCGATATTTTTGATACCGCCACCCCGCCCAGCTATGCCCGCGAGCTATACAATCAGTTTATTGTCGATTTACAACCAACGGGTTGCCAATTAGTGATGTTGGGCGGTAACCATGACTCGCCGGCGGTACTGGCCGAAAGCAAACAGCTGCTGGCAAAACTGCATACCACCGTAATACCCGCCATTCCGGCTAACTTAGCTGAGCAGTTATTAGTATTGACTGACCAGCATAGCGCCCCGGCCTGTTTGCTGGCGGCGGTACCGTTTTTACGATCGCGTGATTTACTGCAAAGCCAGGCCGGCCAAAGCGGCCAGCAAAAGCAACAGGACCTGCAACAGGCCATCGCCAGCCACTACCAGCAGTTATTTGAACTGGCCCGGCAGTATAACGAGCAACATCAGCTGCAGTTACCAATCATCATGACCGGTCATTTAACCACTGTCGGCGTCAGTCAGTCAGAGTCGGTACGCGATATTTATATCGGTAGTTTAGAGGCTTTTTCGGCAAGTAAATTTCCGCCGGCCGATTACATTGCGCTGGGCCATATTCATCAGGCGCAACAGCTGAACAGCAGCACCGACATCCGCTACAGCGGCTCACCCATTCCGCTGAGCTTTGATGAAGCCCGCCAGCAAAAGCAGCTGTGGTTGCTTGAATTTAATGGCAACGACAAAGCCGTCAGTAGCATTGCCGTGCCATGCTTTCAGCCATTGGCCAGCATTAAAACCGATTTAGCCAGTTTGCCGGCGATGCTTAAGCCGCTGCTGGACACCTTAGCCGATGAGGCCAGCTTATGGCTTGAAGTGGTAATAAACAGCAGCGATGGCTATTTAAGCGACTTGCAGCCCCGGGTAGAAAAATTGCTCAGTGAGCTGCCGGTAGAACTGCTGAGGCTGCGCCGCGAACGTACCAGCAGCGGCAGCAGCCTGCAGCAACTGGAGCAAACCAGCCTGGCTGAACTGTCTCCGGCTGATGTCTGGCAGGCCCGGCTCGCCGATGAAGAGCTAACGGCTGAGCAGCAACAGCAGCTGACGGAGCTGCATCAGCTGGTATTGGCTAAAGTGTGGGATACAACGCAGCGCGCGGGGCAAGGCAACAAGGATGATAACGGATGAAAATCCTGGCGGTGCGGCTGCAAAACCTGAATTCGTTACGCGGCGAATGGACCATCGATTTTCGGCTGCCGCCTTTTGACAGTGCCAGTTTATTCGCCATCGTCGGCCCGACCGGTGCCGGGAAAACCACTATTCTCGATGCCATTTGTCTGGCGCTGTATCATCAGACACCACGCTTAAAAACCTCGCCTACCAGCAACGAACTGATGAGCCGGCATAGCAGTGAGTGTCTGGCTGAGGTTGAATTTGAAGTGGCGGGTCAGGGCTACCGGGCGTTCTGGAGCCAGCGCCGCGCCCGCGGTCAGGCTGATGGCAACTTGCAGGCAGCAAAAGTAGAACTGGCCCGGTTGGATGGCACTATTCTGGCCGAAAAAACCAATGAAAAACTGAAGCTGGTTACCGAGCTGACCGGGCTGGATTTTGCACGCTTTACCAAATCAATGCTGTTGGCTCAGGGTAGCTTCGCCGCTTTTTTAAATGCAGATGCCAATGAGCGCGCTGAATTACTGGAAGAGCTGACCGGGACCGACATTTATGGCCGGATTTCAGAACAAGTGTTCAGCGATGCCCGCGAGCACAAAAGTGCACTGGAACTGCTGCAAGCGAAAGCCTCGGCGACAGAGCTACTTTCTGCTGAGCAACAGCAAGCGTTAGCGGCAGAACTTGCGGCGGCGCAGGCAAAATTGAGTGAACAACAACAGGCGGTCAACCAGCAGCGGCAACTACTGCAGTGGCGTCAGCAAGTTACCGCAGCGGAGCAGGCCCTGGCACAAAGCCGGCAGGAGGCCGCAGAGCTCAAAGCCGAGCAGGCCAGGCAACAGCCAAAGCTTGTCCGGCTCAGCAACCATCAGCCGGCCAGTAAACTGGCACCGCTTTATCAATCATTGCAGCAGGCGGCGCAGCGGCTGCAAGATTTGCAGGCTAACCAGCAACAGCTGCAGCAAAATGTAGCATCTGGTCACACTGAGCAAGCCACACTGTTATGGCAGGGCTGGCAATTGCTACTGGCAGAACAGCAAAGTGCAGAACAACAACAGCAAAAACTCAGCCAGCAGCAGCAAGACCTGCAACAACAACAACGCCAGCTGGCAGCAACACTGCAACAGCAAACTGATGCTCACACTCTTCTTAAACAGCAATTGGCCAGGCTGGGGCAAGGCGGTGATGCGGCAACATTGCGCCAGCAGCAACAACAACAGCGTGAACGTCTGTATCAGCTGCAACAAGCACAACGGCTGCTGGCGCAGCAGCAAAAATGGCAGCAACAACTGACAGAACTACAACAGCAACTTAGTGACAAGCAACAACAGCTGGCGCCGCTTGCTGAGCAGCTGACCATGTTACGCAGCCGCTTTAAAAGCCTGAGCGAACAAATCACCGATAAAAAGCAGCTTCTGGCGCAACAGCAATTGATTATGCAGTTATCGGAGCACAGAGCGAACTTGCAGCCGGAGCAGCCTTGTCCGCTCTGTGGCAGCACGGAGCACCCTGCAGTTAGTGAGTATCAGCAGCTGGATGGGTCGGCCACCGCTAAACAACTGGCCGAAAAAGAAGCAGCGCTGAGTAAGGTGCAAACTGAGGGTGAAACGGCACGGACCCGTCAGGCAGAGCTGAATACTGCAATGGTGCAGTTACAACGGCAGGCCACGCAACAACAGGCTGAGTTGGAAGAGTTGCAACACCAGTTACAACCGCTGCTGCTGGACCTGGTTGCTGCGGCAATGCCTGCAGACAACGCCAACCTTACCCGGACACTTAATGAGCACTATGACCAGCTACAGCAACAACTGACCGCCAACGCGCAACAGCTAACCCAACTGGAGCAGCAGCAACAACAGTTACAGCAACTGGTATCAGAGCAGCAGCAAACAGAGCGCCGGCAAACTGATGTTGCGCATCAGCTGGCCTTGCTGGCCCAGCAACAACAAAACCTGGCTCAGCAGCAACAGACACGAAGCAACGAGCTGGCAAGCTGGAAAGCGCAATGGCAGGCTCTGCAACACGCCGAGCCAAAAGTAACGTCTCCGTGCCGTGATCTGGCTGATCTGAAAAGCCAGTTGCAACAGCTGCAACAACAATTGCAGCAGTTGGCAGGACAGCAGCAACAGTTACAACAGCAGTTGCAACAGGCCACGGCCGGGCAGCAACAAGCCACACAGCAATGGCAACAAGCCATTGCTGCCAGTAATTTTAACGATGAGGCAGCTTTTCTGGCAGCATTGTTAAGTGATGCCGAGCTGAGTGAACTTTCAGCATTGCAGCAACACCTGCATCAAGCTGAGGTCGCAATCAATCGACTATTAACGGATCGGCAGCAACGCGTCGACGAGCTAACCAGGCAACAGCTCAGCAGCGAATCACAAGCGCAATTGCAGCAACAGTTACAACAACTGGAACAACAGGTCCAGCAGCTTACAGAGCAGCAGGGCCGGCTGCAGCATCAGCTAAGCAATGATCAGCAACGACGCACCGCTCAGCAGAGTTTACTGGCAGAGATTGCCAGTGCAGAGCAGCACCTGGCGATATGGCAGCGACTGAACAGCCTGATAGGATCGGCTGATGGCGCAAAGTACCGGCGTTTTGCTCAGGGCCTGACCCTGCAACAATTGGTGGTGCTGGCTAACCGTCAGCTGCAGTTGCTGCATAACCGTTACCAGCTGGCACGCCACCCGAGTGCAGAACTGGAGCTGCAGGTGTTGGACACCTGGCAAGCCGATGCAGCACGTGATACCAAAACCTTGTCGGGCGGTGAAAGCTTTCTGGTTAGCCTGGCGCTGGCGCTGGCGTTATCGGATTTAGTCAGCAGCAAGACCAGTATCGATTCGTTATTTCTGGATGAGGGGTTTGGTACTCTGGACGCTGATACGCTGGAAAGCGCATTGGCCGTGCTGGACCAGCTAAATGCCAGTGGCAAGATGATCGGTATTATCAGCCACGTGGAGGCGTTAAAGCAGCGGGTACCGGTACAAATAACACTGGAAAAGCAGCAGGGGTTGGGTTACAGCCAAATCCGGATCAGTCAGTAGCGCTGGACGCCGGGCCGCGTTGTTTTTTCAGTAATTCAGCAAATTCGGCGGCCGGTACCGGCCTGCTGAAATAATAGCCCTGATAATAATCACAATGTTGCTGGCGCAAAAATGCCAGTTGTTCAGCCGTTTCCACCCCTTCAGCCAGCACTTTAAAGCGCAGGTTATGCGCCAGGTCTATTATTGCTTTGGCGATACTCTGATCATCCTCGGCGGAAGGTAAGTTTTCGATAAAACGTTTGTCAATTTTCAGCACATCAAGTGGCAAACGTTTTAAGTAAGCCAACGAAGAATAACCGGTACCAAAATCGTCGATAGCCAGTTTAATACCCTGGGCGCGGAGGGCCGTCATGGTTTTTATCACCACATCTTCGTCACCCATTAAGGCATTTTCGGTAACTTCTAATTCCAGACAGCCAGGATCAAAGCCGGTTTCCTGCAAAATGCCGGTTATTTTCTGCTGCAGGTCTCCTTTATTAAATTGCTGCGCTGAAACGTTAATGGCCAGATTAATATTGTCCAGGCCTGCCAGTTGCCAGGCCTGGCCCTGGCGGCAGGCTTGTTGCAAAACAAAGTGACCTATCGGGTGAATTAGACCGCTGGCCTCGGCCAGTGGGATAAAGGTATCCGGGCTTATCACACCATCTGTCGGGTCCAGCCAGCGCAATAACACTTCGGCACCAATAATCCGGCCGCTATTAATGTCCAGTTGCGGCTGATAATAGCAGGTTAAGTGGTTTTGTTTCATGGCATTGCGTAAGCGTTGTTCCAGCACCAGGCGGGCTCTGGCCTGCATAGTCAGGCTGTCAGAATAAAAGCTGTAAGTATTGCGGCCATCGGCTTTGGCTCGGTACAACGCGGCATCTGCGCCCTGTAATAATGCCTCGGCACTGTCGGCATGAATCGGATAAATACAAATGCCGATAGAGGCTGCCACATTGACATCCGTTTGCTGGCCAAGGGTAAAAGGGGCATGTAGTTGTTGCAGAATTTTGTCTGCTACTCTGGCAGCGTCCTCCGGCTGACCCAGTTGTTCCACCAGAAACACAAATTCATCACCTCCCAGCCGGGCCAGAGTATCCGTTTCCCGGCAACACAGGTTCAACCGCTCAGTTACCTGCAGCAGCAGGCTGTCACCGGTCTGATGGCCAAAACTGTCATTAATATCTTTAAAATGATCGAGGTCGAGGATCATTACCGCCAGAAACTGCTGATTACGTTTCGCCAGTTTAACGGCGCTGGTTAAGCGGTTACTGAAATGCTGACGGTTGGGTAACTGGGTTAACGGGTCGAACTCGGCTAAAAAGGCCAGTTCTTTTGCCTGGCGCTTGCGTTCTGTCAGGTCAATGTCAATACAGAAAATCTGCGGTGGTTTGTCAGGCAGCTTTACCACGGCGTGGTTAGAAAATACTGAAATCAGCGAGCCATCTTTTCGCTTCAACGTCAGCTCTTCAGCCGGAATAGGCTTAGCATGCTCAGCCATATAGGTCATGGCCTGACGAACTTCAGAGTGAGCTTCTTCAGGAATAATTAACTCCAGCAAGCTGCGACCAATTGCCTCCTCTTCACTGTAACCATAAATGAGTTCACTGGCACGGTTCCAATAAATGGTTGTGCCAAACTCATCATAACCCTGCACCGAAATTTGTGGTGCATTATCCAGTAAGGTTCTGAAACGCAATTCGCTTTCCAGCAGCTGTTGCTCTGCAAGTTTCTGCGCAGAGATATCCTGCACTACAGCAATAAAATAGGGGGGGGCATCGCCGGTGTCGGGGGCTTTGGCGACCGCCATTTTTACCCAGATAGTATGACCGGCTTTATTAAAATAGCGTTTCTCTAAGGTGTAGCTGGTGATGGTATCTTGCAGTAGCTGATTAAACTGATGCTGATCATGATCTAAATCTTCCGGGTGAGTGATCTGCTGGAAAGACATATCCAGCATTTCTGAGGGGCTATAGCCAAGCATTCGGGCAAAGTGTTGATTAACCCGTAATAACTGACCACTGGCGTTAGTGTGGGCGATACCCGCAGCGGCATGATCAAAGGTCTGGCTGAACGCTTGTTCACTCGCCTGCAATGACTCGGTTAAACGCTGGTGCTGACGTAACAGCAGCCAGGCCAGGAGCCCTGTCAAGCCTATGTAGAACAGCCCTTTATAGGTTTGATAACGAATAAGTTGCTCTGAGTTGTCAGCGATGATTAATATTAGTTTGTCACTAAATAATATCCAGATAACGCCAAGCAGAAGATACATCAGCACACCCATAATTGGGTACAGACGCAACATTCTGGCGGAGCGGTTTTGTTTCATTGGTTACATCTCTGGCACAAATAACGAAACGCCGTTAATAGGCGGTTAGGAAATTAAGCATAGTTTAAAATTTTAAATTAAAAAACTAATTAGATGAGATTCTTATTTAATAAGAACGCCTTAGCCGAGAAAGCCGGCTAAGGCGTTATCAGATTAAAAAGAGTAGACCAGGGTAAGGGAGGTTTGGGTGTCAGTATTTTCTTTATCTGGCTGAACGTCAGAATCGTTCTGAATTAGAAAGGCCGCTTTCATCTGCATAGCACCGTTAATTTTGGCGGTCAGTGCAGTTTCTGCAATAGTACGGGTGTTATCATCACCATATTCAACACTCAGGGTCTGGCTGAAGGCTGCAGACTCACTGATTTGCCAGTTGTATGCTGCCGCACCACGGATAATCAAGCCGCTTTCAGATTCACCGGTCGCCCGGGTGCCGCTAAAATAACCGGGACCAATTTCTACGTCCAGATGTTGAGTTTCAGCGTCATAAAGCCGGGTACCGTAACCGACTGCAACCGTATTGTACTTCTCAAAAGCACCAAACTTATCGCTGGTATGTGAGCCGATAACAAATAAATTATCGTGTTCAGTAGCCAGTTTATAGGCACCTTTGGCAGAAATAAGATAACGTTCAGCAGAGCGCTCTGTGATGGTATTACCATCGGCATCCGTTTTTTCATCCTCTTTGAAGAAAGCACTGAAAATATACTGATTGCTCCAGGACTCCAGTTCCTGACGGGCGTCAATTTTGCCGGTTATTGATGTGCCCACGGTGTTACCTGAGGTGGTAATGGCCCCCAGCTCTGCTGAGGTTTGCCATACCCTGGTTTCATCAGTTCCGGCTTCTTGCGCACTGAGGGCGCTGCTGGCAGCAAGACTGCCAAGCGCCAGGACAGTGAAAAACTTCATGCTTACTCCTTAGTATCTGCTTGCTCTTTGATTAAATGCACATCCATTTGCGGGAAGGGTATACCGATACCTTTCTCATCAAAGGTCAGTTTTACTTTTTCCAGCGTATCCCAGTACACGCCCCAGTAATCAGCTGAGTTAACCCAGGGGCGTACGTTTAAATTAACTGAAGAGTCAGCCAGCGCGCCAACCTTAATGCTGAATGCCGGGTCAGCCAGTACCCGCTCATCATTTTGCAAAATTTCTTCCAGTAACTTCTTCGCCAGCAGTAAATCTGAGTCGTAACTGATACCAATCACCAAATCAACCCGGCGGATAGGCTCAGATGAGTAATTGGTAATCGGGCCACCGGTGATCTGGGCGTTGGGAACAATAACCCGCTTATTATCAGGGGTTGTCATCTGAGTCTGGAAAATCTCTATTTTTTCAACAGTACCGGAAACACCACCACCATCAATAAAGTCGCCGGCTTTGAACGGGCGGAACAGAATAATTAAGATCCCTGAGGCAAAATTCGCCAGTGAACCTTGCAGTGCCAGGCCAATAGCCAGACCAGCGGCACCCAAAATGGCAATAAATGAGGTGGTTTGCACCCCAATTTGCGATAAGGCCATCAGTACTGTTGCGATCAGCACAATGGCATAAACAATACTGACCAGAAAAGCGACCACAGCCTTGTCTACTGAGCGCGCAAGCAGGCCTCGCTCCAGCAGACGCGAGATCCCTTTGGCGACAATTCGACCAACGTAAAAGATGACAATCGCTGCGACCAGTTGCAGCAGATAGCCAAGTATTACCTCATGGTTTTCCTGAAAAAACGTGTTTATCTCTTCCATTACACACCCCTTTTGTTAAACAATTCAGGCCAGCTTGTGATAGCACGTTTGCAAGTTTAGCAATCTTGGGCCTGTGATGGTACGCCGGGTCGGCAAAAAGCTAAAAAAACTTGGTTGCTAAAGCAAATTTAGCTAGAATAATTGACGAATGCGACGGTGACTGTAGCTCAGTTGGTAGAGCCCCGGATTGTGATTCCGGTTGTCGTGGGTTCGAGCCCCATCAGTCACCCCACTATATTCTTCAAACCTACAAACGCATTCTGCCTGGCTTGACCCTGCTACGTCCTCCCTCTATGGTTAAGATCACTTTCAGTAAATACCCTTAATGAAATGGATTTAGCGTCACTTCAACAGCAGTTACAGTGCCCCAATCTAGCGCCGGTTGAGAGCTGGCAACCCAAATTTTGTGGCGACTTGCCGCTGCGGATTACTGCTGATGGCCGCTGGTTGTATCAGGGCAGTGAAATCCGCCGCCAGCCGATGGTGCGCCTCTTTGCGTCAGTCCTGATTTGTCAGCAGCAGCAATATTATTTGCAAACGCCGGTAGAAAAAGTACGGATCCAGGTTGAAGACGCCCCTTTCCTGGTGGTTGCCAGCCAATGGCAGGACACGGTTAACGGGCCTTTGCTAACGTTAACCACTAATATTGGTGATGCCGTTAGTGTCACGCCGCAGTATCCACTGCGTTTAAAGACGTTTGCGCAACAGCAGTTGCCCTATCTGCAATTATGGCGCGGTTTATCAGCCCGTTTAAACCGCAATACCTATTACCAGTTAATTGAGCAATGCAGCGAAGTCTATTGGAATGGCGCCAGTCATTATCAGCTGAAAAGTGCTGGTTATCCGTTTACGCTGGGCGTGTTGGTCTGAGTTAGCCACTCAACGTACAAAATATGGGCTGTATCGCAGGCTGGTTGCTAACATCTGGCTGCCAGGTGCACAGTGCAGTAATCATTGTAAGGAAACCACACTATGCGCAAAGCATTATTATCTGTCGCCATTTGTCTAAGCATTAACGCTACTGCTGCCAGTGCAGCAACACTAATCCACGCCGGCAAGCTGATTAATGTTGAAGACGGTAAAGTATTGACTGAACAAACTATTATTATTGATGGTGAAAAAATCTCGTCGATAGCGAAAGGCTTTCGTCAGCCCACAGCGGACGATACCCTGATTGATCTAAGCCAACATACCGTTATGCCGGGTTTAATGGATATGCATACCCACTTTTATACTCAGTTCAGCCCTACAGTTTACAGTGAAGGCCAGCGCCTGAATGAAGCTGATTTTGCCCTGCGCGGTGCCGTATTTGCTGAAAAAACCTTAATGGCTGGCTTTACCACAGTGCGGGAACTGGGTGACAGTTATCACATTAGTGTCGCACTACGCAAAGCGATAGACCAGGGCTATGTTAACGGCCCGAGAATTTATGCTGCGGGTAAGTCTATTGCCACAACCGGGGGACATGCTGACCCAACTAATGGCGTTGCTTATGCCCAGATGGGCGACCCGGGTCCGAAGGAAGGGGTAATTAATGGCCCGGAAGAGGCCCGAAAAGCTGTGCGGCAGCGTTATAAAGAAGGTGCTGATCTGATTAAACTGACGGGTACCGGTGGCGTGTTGAGCGTAGCTAAAAGTGGCACCAATCCGCAGTTTACCGATGCTGAGCTGGCTGCTGTGGTGCAAACGGCCAAAGATTATGAGATGAAAGTCGCTGTGCATGCGCATGGTAAAGAGGGTATGGAGCGGGCAATCAAAGCTGGCGTCGATTCAATTGAACACGGCACCTTTATGGATAACGCCACTTTTGCCCTGATGCGGAAGCAGGGTACTTACTACGTGCCCACTATCAGCGCCGGGAAATGGGCGGCAGAAAAGGCGGCGATCAGCGGCTTTTTCCCGGAGCTGGTGCGGCCCAAAGCGGCCAGCATCGGCAAACTAATTCAGCAAACTTTTGGTAACGCCTATAAGGCCGGGGTGAAAATCGCTTTTGGTACCGACGCCGGTGTTTTTCCGCATGGTGAAAACTGGCGGGAATTTATTTATATGACCGAAGCTGGCATGCCAGCGATGGCTGCTATTCAGTCGGCAACCATTGAAGGCGCAAGGTTGTTGGGAGTTGAGGCTGAATTAGGCAGCATTAGCAGCGGTAAAATTGCAGATATTATTGCGGTATCCGGCGACCCATTGCAGGACATTACCGTGATGGGCGATGTCAGGTTTGTTATGAAAGCCGGTACTGTTTATAAACAGTAATATGCAAACATAGCCGGCTTTATGTAACTAATGCCGGTTTAGTCCACTCTCAAGCTGGCTTAAAGCGTTGTAATAGCTTGCTGGTGTCGGACATAATTTGTGGCGCTAAAGTTTGTTCAGCCTGCAGCCGCTGCTTGTCCTGAGCTAAGGTAGCCTGTTTACTCTGCTGTTTCCGCGCCTGATGAGTGGGCATATCTTTCACTGTCTGATACATCTGAAAAATACCCGGGTAGTCAGTTGCCAGCGGCCCCTGCTGTTGTTCCGGTAAGCGAGTAAGCAACACCCATACCCGCAGTGCCCCTTCTGACAACTCACACTGGCCGGCATCTACCGCTTTGCAGATAGTATAAATGCTTTGTTCAACATACCGTTGATTTTGCAATTGTTGCTGCTGTTGCTTTGCTGCCAGTTGTTTTCGCTGCTTACTCTGCTGCTGTAGCAGCCACAACAGCTTGCCGGCGTAAAATGCCAGGCCGGCAATTATTAGCAGCGCCAGCACAATCAGAAATATCAACCAGGGGTTTTGCATTAATCCTCTTCACCTAAAATAGACTTACGCCAGTCAATACGCTCAAACTGGGCCAGTGGATCGTCATCTTCTGCAGCGTCCGCTTGCTCTGTCAGGCCGAGTTGCTCCAGCAGTTGCTCCAGCCTGGCTGTTTTCGCATTAAAATACTTGGCATCTTTACCGGTCAGCACTTCGTTATTTTCTACCCGTTCCAGCAACTGCTGCAACTGCGTGTCGTTCTCAATCATTGCCAGTTCTTCGGCAGCAGTTAAACCAGGCACTACCACCTTGCTTAGTTTGGCTTTAGGCTGCAAATCTGGCTTAATTTGCGGTGTTACCGCCGGTTCAGCGACCAGTGCTATTGGTTTTTTACTGCCGGTTCTGGGGTCTTTCGGGCCATTGTGTTGCGCGTGCGGTGCAGTATTTTGCTCTACAATCGCGTTGCGGCTGCCGGATTTTTTACCTGCGCCTTTTTTCTTGGTTTCTTCTTTGGGCTGGCGCAGTTTGCGAGCTTCTGCTGCAGGCATATGGCGTTGGCCATTATTGCCGGTACTACGACTTTTCTTTTGACGCGTCATAACAGGATACCTGTAAAAAAGGGCGCGTATTTTAACCAGTTTTCTGCAGGATCACCACATCATTCGTCACAAAGTCAGCAGTCATTTTTGCCTGGGCTGCCAGCCAGCTGAATGTATCCTGATGAAAAAAGCTGACATGAGTCGGATCATTTTTGTAATGCCAGCGGCTGAATGCCTCTGAATCGGTGTAACGCTTGGTCATTATCGCCAGCAAACCTGCTGGCTTAAGCAATTGCAGCCAGAGTTGCCACTCATGTTGGGGCTGAACAAAATGTTCTATCGCTTCACTGCAACAGATAAAATCATATCGCTGCTGTAACACAACAGGGTCGTCTGCAAAAAAAGGGTCCCATAGCTGCATTTGCTGGCCTGCCTCGGTTAGTATTTTTGCCAGCAGAGGCCCGGGGCCGCAACCGTAATCGAGGCCTGAATGGCCAACACCGGGTAACTTTGCCAGTAGCGGCTCGCTTAACCTGGCCAGAAATTGCCGGTAGCCATTGTCGTTAAGATCATTGTTATGCAGCAGATACTGAGCATATTCAGCGTCGCGGCTCAGCAAACTGCCACGATCGGCAAATACCAGTGCACAGATATTGCACCTGAAATAGCTGCGCTGTTTATCCTGATGATATAACTCCGGCCCGGTTGCCCGGCACAGCGGACAGTAGGAATTGGCAGACAGCGCCATAGTTGACCTCAATACAACATCGTTCTCAGGGCTCACCTGATATTGAAAACGCTTTATTGTAAAAAACAAAAGGGCGATAAGATAGCCTTATCGCCCCGTATACTTGTGTCTAGGTGGACACTTCTCTCAATTTCGCTAAATCATCCTGATGCGTTTACAACGACCCTGTTAATACAAGTTCCATATATTATTGCGTATCTTCCATGTATAAAATTTTATTCTTCACGACCATCCTGGTACTTTATTACTCATCCCTGGGCGTCTTGCAACGCTATGCACCTTCCTGATGCCAAATAGAGTGTACCGATATCGGCACTTACTTCCTTGCCGCTTGCGCAGTTCCCTGTTGTTATTTGTTACTAAACGTAACTGGGTTTAATTTACTCTGATCTGAGCGGATGACAAGCCTCTGCTGAAAAAAAATGCAATTTTAATAACTGAATATTCAGCTAGCTGTTATAAATCAAACATTTAAAGATTTTTTATGAAATGAGAAAAGTTCAATATTTTTTATGAAATAGCAGATTGCTTACAGCGGTGTGAGAAATATCTTACAAAAAAGAACCGTGACGGGGCCTGAACCCCGTCAGCAGGGTATCGCTCAGTAGGGTGTTACTTAGTGCAGGCCGCCTAAATATTGCGACAGCACTTCAATGTCTTCATCAGTCAGTTTTCTGGCGATATCACCCATCATGCCATTCATGTCATTGGCACGGGTTCCGTCGCGAAACTCCAGCAAGGTCGCTTTCAGGTAAGAGGCATGCTGACTGGATATTTTTGGAAAGCCCGCCAGGCTGGTACCAACACCGCGTGGACCATGACAAGCAATACAGGCTGCGACACCGCGGGCCTGATCGCCACCGCGATATAATTGTTGCCCTTTAGCGATGACATCTTCCGGTGTCGTGCCACTTTTCATCGATTGTGAGGCAAAATATGCGGCCAGGTCTTTCATGTCCTGATCGCTCAGCGTGGCGACCATCCCGAACATAATAGCGTTGTTACGGCCATCTTTACCGCCTGTCGTCATACCCAGTTTATAATCAGTTAACTGTTTATACAGATACTCTGCATGCTGGCCAGCAATTTTTGGATAAATATCTACCATACTGTTGCCGTCAGTACCATGACAGGCTACGCAGGTAGTCGATTTAGCTTTGCCTGCTTCAGCATCGCCATCAAAGGCATTAGCTGTACCGATTAAACCGATTAACAGCGTCAGTGGAAGTACGAGTTTTTTCATTTTATATCCGTCTCTGTCCGCATTAAACCGCCAGCAAACTGGCAACCAAGTTCGTTTATAAGAATAAGTGCAGCCATTTTACACGAAACTGCCCAAAGTAAAATCCCATCTGTGTTGCAAAAGCTTCTTCCGATCCGTCAGATCCGTTACAATGGCCCAAATTTAACCGCCGGAGCAGGCAGTGTACAAAGCAAAATTCAATTACCAACAAGCTACTTTTTTAACCAGCGCCCCTGATATTAAGGCATTACCGGCCGACAGCGGTATTGAAGTAGCTTTTGCCGGCCGGTCTAACGCAGGTAAATCCAGTGCTTTAAATACGCTGACCCGGCAAAATAGTTTAGCCCGGACCAGTAAAACACCTGGCCGTACCCAACTTATCAATACGTTTGTGTTTGCTGAGAACAAAAGGTTGATAGATTTACCTGGTTATGGTTTTGCCAAAGTACCACTGGCTGTAAAGGAAAAATGGCAGAAATCACTGTCGCAATATCTGGAAAAACGCCAGAGTTTGCAAGGCTTAGTGGTATTGATGGATATCCGTCATCCACTGAAAGATTTGGATCAGCAATTAGTGCACTGGGCGGTACAAAGCGAGTTACCGGTGCTTATTTTATTAACCAAGGCCGATAAGCTTGGGCCGGGTGCCCGCAAAAAAACCTTGTTGGAAGTGCGGGAAGCGTCCCTGGCATTTATGGGCGATGTCACAGTGCATATGTTCAGTTCACTTACCAAAATTGGTATGACGGAATTTGAACAAACCCTGGATAACTGGTTTAGCACTGACAGCAACCCAAATACGCCGGACGCGGCTGGTTAAAAAAGGCAGCCATAAAAAAACCGACACTAAAAAGTGTCGGCTATAGCAATCGGGGAGAAGCTAATAATTCAAATCAACAGGGTGTCTTATCGCTAAGACAGCGCCATTATACAACAAAACTCCCGCGTTTAAAGTATTTACTCTAAAAAATATTGCTTAATTTCAGTTTCGGCTGGCATCAATTACCAGTAGTACTTATTTTCAGATAAAAAAACGCCCCGCTGCAAAACAGCGGGGCGGCTAAATAAGCCTACTTTCTATAGCCTGCCATAGTGGCGTGGCCCTGAAAGATAGAACATCTTACCTCTGTACCCTACCCGACAAATTTTAGCCACTTGGCCAATAATTGCAAGTTTTTATGTAATAAAACTACAAAAAAATTATTATTAGCCATATTACGCTGCTTAATGTAATTAAATTACCATACTTGGTGACACTCTGGTCCAGGCTAGTGCGCCTGATCCCAGTTATCACCGCTGCCAGCTTCGGCCAGGAGCGGTACCTTTAAACTGGCAGCACTTTCCATAATGGCGACCAGTTCAGTCTGCACCGATGTCAGGTTTGCTGCAGGCACTTCAAATACCAGTTCATCGTGTACCTGCATAATCATTTTTATGTCATCATTTTGCTGGCTGCTCAGCCAGCTATCAACTTTGATCATTGCCATCTTTATAATGTCGGCCGCGCTGCCCTGCATTGGTGCATTAATCGCGGCCCGCTCCGCGCCTTTTTGCCGACCCATGTTGCGGGCATTAATATCGGGCAGATACAGCCGGCGGCCGTACAGCGTCTCGACATACCCCAGTTCATGCGCCTGCTTACGGGTATCTTCCATATAGCGCAGTACTCCGGGGAAGCGCTCAAAGTAGCGGTTGACGTAGCGTTGAGCATCGCTACGGCTGATCCCCAGCTGTTTGGCCAGACCAAAAGCCGACATGCCATAAATTAAACCAAAGTTTACTGCTTTTGCCTGACGACGTTGTTCGCTGCTGACATCCTCAAGTGCTACCCCAAATACTTCTGCTGCGGTCGCTTTGTGCACATCCAGGCCTTGAGCAAAGGCATCGAGCAGTGCTTTGTCAGCCGATAAATGCGCCATAATCCTTAATTCAATTTGCGAATAGTCGATGGCCAGAATTTTTTTACCTTGTGGAGCAATAAAGGCCTGGCGAATACGGCGGCCCTCTTCACTGCGAATAGGAATATTCTGCAGGTTAGGCTCGGTTGAGCTCAGCCGCCCGGTGGCAGCAATAGCCTGATGATAAGAGGTGTGTACCCGCCCGGTGGCCGGATTAATTACTTTTGGCAGTTTATCAGTATAGGTCGACTTTAATTTGCTTAAGCCACGATGCTCAGTGATCAGTTTCGGAAAGTCGTATTCCAGCGCTAACTCTGCCAGTACGTCTTCGGCAGTGGATGGGGTGCCGCCCGGGGTTTTTTTCAATACCGGTAAGCCCATCTGGTTAAAAAGTATTTCCTGCAATTGCTTGGGTGATGCCATATTAAAGGTCTGGCCTGCCTGTTGGTAAGCCTGTTCAGCAAGCTGATCAATCCGCTTGGTTAGTTGCTGGCTCTGTAAACCCAGTACTTTACTGTCGATCAGTACGCCATTTCGTTCAATTTTACTCAGCACCGTAACCAGTGGTACCTCTATCTCGGTCAGTACCTTTGCCAGGCCCGGCTCTGCCTGGATTTGTGGCCACAATTTAAGATGTAGTTGCAGGGTGACATCAGCATCTTCCGCGGCATAGGGCGCGGCCTGTTCCAGTGCAATCTGGTTAAAACTAAGTTGCTTGGCCCCTTTGCCGGCAATATCTTCAAAACTGATATTGCTATGGCCAAGATACTTCAGCGCCAGGCTATCCATATCATGCCGGCTGGCAACGGAGTTAAACACGTAAGATTCCAGCATAGTATCGAAGCGGATACCTTGCAGAGTTATGTCATAGCGGGCCAGCACGCTGCGGTCGTATTTCAGGTTCTGGCCGACTTTCGCTTTGTTGTTGTCCTGTAGCCAGGGTTTTAATGCTGCCAGCACATCGTCGCGGTTTAGCTGCTGTGGTGCGCCGACATAGTCATGAGCCAGCGGCAGATACCAGGCCTGGCCGGGGGCAACAGCAAATGACATGCCTACCAGTTCTGCCTGCATATAGTCCAGGCTGGTGGTTTCGGTATCAAACGCGGTCAGTTCAGCTTTTTCAATGGTGCTGAGTAACGTTGCAAATTCGTCCTGGCTCAGAATGGTCTGATATTGGCTGCGGTCCAGCGTTGGCGGCACGGCATCAGCTTGTTGTGTATCAGAGGCAGTTTGCTGGTCGTCAGTTACCAGCTGCTCCGGTGCTTTATCCTGCAGGATCTCCGCCAGCCAGCGTTTAAACTCACAATGACGGTATAACTCGGCCAGTTGCTGGCGGTCTGCCGGTTGAATAGCCAGCTCATCGAGCTGACAATTCAATTCCACATCGGTTTTAATCGTCGCCAGTTGATATGATAATTCCAGTTGTGCTTTATGCTCAGCCAGCTTTGCCGCCATGGTCTTGGCACCGCGAAAACTCAGCTCAGCCACTTTATCCAGCTGTTGATAAATATTTTCAATAGAACCCAGACCCTGTAATAAAGCGGCAGCCGTTTTTTCACCGACACCAGGCAGGCCGGGAATGTTGTCTACTTTGTCACCCATCAGTGCCAGGTAATCAATGATCGCTTCCGGGCCTACCCCGAATTTCGTGACCACAGATTCAGGATCAAGCAAGGTATTGGTCATGGTATTAATCAGGGTGACGTGACCGTCCACTAATTGGGCCATATCCTTATCGCCGGTAGAAATCAACGTGTGCCGTCCGGCACTACTGGCTTGCCGGGCCAGCGTGCCAATAACATCATCAGCTTCCACGCCACTTATACACAAGAGTGGCAGGCCCATTGCCCGGACTATCTGATGTATTGGCTCAATCTGAATGCGCAGATCATCCGGCATAGCAGGCCGGTGAGCTTTGTATTCACTGTACATCTCGTTGCGAAACGTCGGGCCTTTGGCATCAAATACTACCGCCATATGGCTGGGATTATATTGGCGCAACAGGCTTTTCAGCATATTGATTACACCATAAATGGCACCAGTGGCTTCTCCCCGTGAATTTGTTAAGTGTGGTGGCGAGTGATAAGCACGAAATAAATAAGAGGAACCATCTACTAATATCAACGGGTTTTTAGGGATATAAACCATGGCTATGCAGTCCTGCAGAAATTTTCTATAGCATGCCACAGCCAGCGGATGACAGCCAGAATTGCTACAGAGTGAAAAGGTCGGTTTTTAGCGGATAAGCTGTGGATAACTTTGTGTAAAACTAATAGTTAACAACCACACATTTAATTAAATGATGGATAGGCATGTTATATAACTTCATGATTTTTAATGTAAACGAGGGGAAATCGCGAACGCCCTTGTTATTATTATTTTTACATCCACTTTGTGGAAAAACTTTCTACGGGGTCTGAAGGAGTGTGACAACCTGGTCATTCCCTGACTGAGTAGGTCGATTAGACTACCACAAACCAGGCTGTTGCATAGTAGTTGTTTTAAATAATTTCGCTATTAAAAGTTAGCTGTTAAAGAAGCTAAAAGCATAAAGCAGGTGAGCTGGGGCTTTGCGGGCTACCAGTTAACAGAACGCTCGCTGATCCTGCGGCAATACAGTGGCGTAAAAGGAATTAAACGTGGCTGACTAATAAAACAGCAGTTCAGATCGATATTGCAGTCTTTTAATTGCGTCAGCTTGCAGGCTATAATGGCAGCAATATAATTCTGCCTTAAGCTACGGGAAACTTTTAATGAAGAAACTAACTTTTGCGCTGGCTTCGTTTCTGCTTGCGGTTGGTGCGATTGCCAGTACGGATAATAATGAAGAATTGGCTAAGCGCATAGCGCCGGTGGGACAGATATATGTAGCCGGTCAGCAAGCCGAAGTTGCAGCCGAATCCAGTGGCCCGCGCTCTGGTGAAGATGTGTATAAAGGTGCTTGTATTGCCTGTCATGGCACGGGCGCGCTGGACGCGCCAAAGCCGGGTGCTGATACCTGGAAACCTCGTATTGCGCAGGGCTTTGATGTGATGTTAAAGCACTCAATTGAAGGGTTTAACAATATGCCGGCCATGGGTACCTGTGCTACCTGCAGCGAAGATGAAATTGCTGCGGCCATCCGGTTTATGATCGACGGCGTGTAGCCATTACTAAAATTCAGATAAACAAAAGCCGTGCTCAGCACGGCTTTTGTCTGTAAAAAAGGCACTAAAATAGTTTGTTTAACGGCTGATCACTTCCATGTGGCGAAACTTTGTGCATAATAACAACTATCTTAACGCCAGCATAAGCAGAGCAGAAATAAGTTGAAGCTAAACGGATCGCAACTCCAACTGTTTAAAGCCAAAGCACGCCGGCTTACCACCCTGATCGGCCGCTACCGGCAGGCTTATACGATCCAGGGGGCGTTGTTAAAGCTGTCTGAACTGGCCAGTACTATCAGTGATATGCGGGAGTTTTACCCGGCTATTCACAAGATGGTGTCGGAGTTGCTGCACGCCGAAAACTTTTATGTGGTGCTATACGACACCAGTACTACCCAATACCAACTGCAATATTTTTCTGACGAAAAAGACCAGCAATATATCAAACAGGTGCCATCGACGGCCTTTTCCAGCGGCCTGACAGGTTACGTTACCAAGACCGGCAAGCCGTTGCTTTGTGATAAAGACCAGTTTAATGCCATGATTGCCAGAGGGGATATTCAGGCACAGGGGTCAGAATGTACCCACTGGATGGGTATTCCGCTGTGGCGGGACTCACAGTTAATTGGCGTTATGGCTATTCAAACCTACGACAGCGATTATCGTTACGGTGACGAAGAGCTGGCGATGTTCCTGAGCATTGGCGGCCATACCGTTACCGCGCTGGATCGGGTAAAAAGTCGTGAGTTACTGGAACTGACCGTGCAGGAACGGACCCAGCAGTTGCAGCTGATCAATCAGTCTTTACAAAAAGAAATTAAAGAACGCACTAATGCCGAGCGCCTGCAGGCGGCGTTGTATGAAATTTCTGAGCTGACCGCCAGCAGTCGTGATATGCAAAGCTTTTATAAAGCGGTGCACAAGGTGCTGTCGGGTTTAATGTCAGCAGATAACTGCTATATCGCCCTGCTAAACGCTGACCAGACCAAGCTGACCTTTCCATTTTATCTTGACCAGTATTCACCACCGGCACGGGAGCGGCCAATTAGCCGTGGGTTTACCGAGTACGTTATTCGGTGTGCCGAAGCGCGGTTAATTAATACCGATGCGGCTGAGCAACTTGCTGCAGAAGGTGAAATCCGCCGGGGGATGGCCGATCCGCTGCAACGGGCGCGCTTATCATCATGCTGGTTGGGTGCGCCGTTAATGATTGACCAGCGGGTTATCGGGGTCATCGCTGTGCAATCATATGATAACGCCTACGAATACACCGAGCAGGAGCTCAGCATTTTACGCTTTGTTTCGCAGCATATTGGGGTAGCTATTCAGCGCAAGCTGGCAGCTGAGAAACAAAAGCAGCACCAGGAAGAGCTGGAGCGTAAAGTATTTGAAAGTACCCGCGAGCTGCGTCAGACCAATTTATTTTTACGGTTACAGGTAGAAGAGCGGAAAAAAGCTGAGCAGAAGTTATTCTATGAAGCCAATCACGACTTGCTGACCGGCCTGGCCAACCGCCAGATGTTCCTAGAGCAGTTAAAGCGCCAGTTTGCTATTTACAAGCGTCAGCCCGATATTGGGATGGCGCTACTGTTTCTGGATTTAGACCGCTTTAAACTGATTAACGATACCCTGGGCCATCATATTGGCGATGCGTTTTTAATAGAAACCAGCAAGCGGATATTAAGTGCGGTACGTGAGCACGACTTAGCGGCCCGGCTGGGGGGTGATGAATTTGTGGTGTTGCTGCAAAATCTGCAGGGTGAGCATGATGCAGAGGATGTGTCACAGCGGATTATTGAAAAAGTACGCGAGCCCTATTATCTGGAAGGTCAGCAGGTTAATTCCGGAGTCAGTATTGGTATTGCTTTAATGCAATCTGATTACAGTAACGGCGAGCAGCTGCTGCGCGATGCCGACGCTGCTATGTACCATGCCAAGGCGCTGGGGCGTGGCCGGTATGCCATCTTCCAGGACAGGATGCGCGATCAGATGCTCAGAGCGCTGGGCGCTGAATAACAGCTGTTAGTCCTTTTTCAACATCTGGCGCAGCCGTTCCAGGTGGGCCTGACCGGTTTGCTGGCGCTGCTGTTCGGTTTTCGCAGGCGCCGCCTGTTGCCACTCGAGGTCGTCCTGCGGTAATTCGTGTAAAAAGCGGCTCGGTTCCGGCCTTATTACTTCGCCGTACTGCCGGCGTTCCCGCGCATAGGTGAAAATCAGCTCGCGCTGGGCCCGGGTTACCCCAACATAGGCCAACCGCCGCTCTTCTTCGACGTTATCTTGATCAATACTGCTCTGGTGCGGTAATAAACCTTCTTCCATTCCGACCATAAACACATAAGGAAACTCCAGGCCTTTCGACGCATGTAGCGTCAGCAACTGCACCTGATCGGCATTGTCTTCCTGTTGCTGGCGCTCCATCATATCGCGCAGGGTCAGCCGGGTAACCACCTCAGGCAGGGTCATGGCTTCATGCTCGTCATCCCCTTCCAGCATGGTGCTGATCCAACGGTACAGCTCATTTACGTTTTTCAGCGCCATTTCTGCTGCTTTCGGGCTATTGCTGGTTTCAAACAGCCAGGCTTCGTAATGGCTTTGCCGGATAAGATCGCGCACCGCTTCAGCCGGATCGGCCCGTTTGGTGTTATCGGCTACCTGATTTATCCAGTTAGCAAACTGCTGTACTGCCTGCTGGGCCCGGGCCGATAAATGCATTGATAATTCCATATCGCAGCAAGCCGCAAATAAACTGATATTTTTGCTGTTGGCCAGGTTGCCCACCTGCTGCAAGGTAGCTGCGCCAATTTCCCGCCTCGGTACGTTAATAATCCGCAACAGGGCGTTGTCGTCATCCTGGTTGACTAATAGCCGCAGATAAGCCATCACATCTTTAATTTCGCTGCGGGCAAAAAACGACGTGCCGCCGGAAATTTTATAGGGTATGCGGTTGGTCATCAGCGCTTTTTCAAATACCCGTGCCTGATGATTACCGCGATACAACAACGCATAATCACGGTATTCGCTGCGATTAATAAAGCGGTGCGAAATAATCTCGGCCACCACCTTTTCGGCTTCGTCTTCTTCATGTTTACAAGGCAGTACTCTGAGCGGCACGCCATAGCTATTCTGGCTGAACAGCTTCTTTTCGAATTCATGTGGGTTGTTGGCGATCAGAATATTGGCTGCTTTTAAAATCCGCTCAGCCGAGCGGTAATTCTGCTCCAGCTTAATCACATTTAAGTTGGGGAAGTCCGTTTTCAGCAGCACCAGATTCTGCGGCCGGGCACCGCGCCACGAATAGATAGACTGGTCGTCATCGCCTACCACGGTAAAGCGCTGGCGCTCGCCGACCAGTGCTTTTACCAGTTCATACTGGCTGGTATTGGTATCCTGATATTCATCAACCAGTAAATACTGAATTTTTTGCTGCCATTTTTGCCGCACTTCACTATTGTGCTGAAACAATAAGGTGGGGATCAGAATTAAGTCATCAAAATCCAGCGCGTTGTAGGCTTTTAGCTGATCGCTGTATTGCTGGTAATAATTGGCAAAATTAATACTTTGCGGGTCACTTGCCTGCTGTAAAGCCAAGGCTGGCAAGGTTAAATCGTTCTTCCAGCCGGAAATTTTACTTTGCAGCGCTTTTAATAAGTCTTTGTCACCCTGAAATTCGTTGGCAGTCAGTTCTTTTAATAACGCCATGCTGTCCTGATCGTCAAACAGGCTGAAGCTGGGCTTATAGCCAATATGCCGGTATTCTTTTTTGATGATTTCCAGGCCCAGGGTATGAAAGGTGGAAATGGTCAGGCCCCGGGTCGCGGTTTTCGGTAGTTGCGCCTGGATCCGTTCGCGCATTTCCCGCGCCGCTTTATTGGTAAAGGTTACTGCGGCAATATGGCGCGCAGACAGCTGGCATTGCTGAATTAAATAGGCAATTTTATTGATAATCACCCGGGTTTTGCCACTGCCGGCACCGGCCAGCACCAGGCAAGGCCCGGCAATAAAATGAACAGCGGCGTTTTGTTGCGAATTTAACTGCATAACCTGCACCTATACCAAGGGCGGGCATTGTAACCAAAATTAGCGGCAAATAGCATTCGCGTTCTGGATTTATCTCCGTAGAATAGCTTTATCAGCACGCTAACCCGGCTAAATGGAGCAATGTATGTTAGATCCGAAAAAAATTGAAGATATCGCTAAGCAAATTGGCAATGCCCTGCCACCGCAAATAAAGCAATTTGCTGATGATACTGAGGCCAAAGTAAAACAGGTATTGCAGCAAAAGCTGGCCAACCTCGACTTTGTCAGCCGCGAGGAGTTTGATGTGCAGCGCCAGGTACTGCTGCGCACCCGCGAGAAGGTCGAGCAATTGGAGCTGCAGGTAGCAGCCTTACTGGCGCAAAATGTAAAGCCTGACAGCCAAACCGATTTACCCACTGCCGATCAGCAGTAGTACACTGTTGCCCTGGGTGTTGCCAGGCTAAGGCAAATCAAACAACAGGGCTTCGCTGTGTTGATTAGCGGTTAACTGCAGGGCGGTTTCAGCGCTGACCATCAGGCCATCGCCGGGCTGCATTGTAATGCTATCCAGTTGCAGCTCGCCGCTTATCAGGTGCAGATATACCTTGCGACCTGGCAGTGGATAATTAAGCTGCTCATCTGCAGCCAGAGTCACCCGCAACAGCTGTACTTGTTGTTTCAGCACCAGACTGCCATCACGGCCGTCTGGCGAGGCAATCAGGGTTAAGCCTGGCTGACTGGCGAAATGCTGTTGCTGATAGCCCGGTTTGCCGCCTTGCTTGTCTGGCATGATCCAAATCTGTAAAAAGCGCAGCTCGTCTGTCTGGCTGGCATTGTATTCCGAGTGGTAGACACCACTGCCCGCGCTCATTAACTGAAATTCACCGGCCGGCAGTACTTTCTCGTTGCCGGCTGAATCTTTATGGACGATTGCACCGGCCAGCACCAGGGTAATAATTTCCATATCGCGGTGGCCATGGCTATCAAAACCGGCACCGGGGGCAACCCAGTCATCGTTAATGACTCTTAGGGCCGAAAAGCCCATATGCGCCGGGTCGTAGTAGCTGCCAAAAGAAAAACTGTGGCGGCTTTTCAGCCAGCCGAAATGGGCTTTGCCGCGTTCGTCGGCTTTGCGTAGGGTAATCATCGGGCTCTCCTTATTACTAAATAATGTAGCTACTTATTGCGGTGTGCGGTGCAAAGGCAGGGTGGCGGCCATACTGACTTCACCGGCTTCAAGGATCACATCCCTGTGCCCCTTCAGCCTGCGCAGCATCCTTGCTGCTGTTACGTCAGCACGCCCGCCACCATGCGGTCAGGTTCTGCGTAAGTTCTTGCCTCATTCATTAGCGATTCAGTTTGCCGGCCAGTAATTTATCAACAGACAATTTGCCTGCACCGCTAAACAGCAGCGAAACACTGGCCGCTAACAGCGCCAAACCAAATTCGTAACCGTTGTTGGCCATAAATAAACCATTTTCAAAATGCACCGCGAAAATGGCGACCAGCATAGCTACCGACAGGGCCGCTGCCGCCGGCCGGGTTAACAGGCCAACAATTAATGCGAGACCGCCAAAAAACTCTGCTGCACCCGCCAGCAGTGCCATCAGCATGCCAGGACTTAAACCAATGCTGTCCATCCAGCCGGCAGTGCCCTCAAGGCCATAGCCGCCAAACCAGCCAAACAGTTTCTGGGCGCCATGGGCCGCAAATATAATGCCGATAGGCAGCCGTAGTGCCAGTGCCGACCAGCCGGCCTGGGTAGCAGTAAGTTTTGCAATCAATGTTTTCATAAGTCACCTGTCAAAATATTTAATGGTTAAGTAAAGTGTTTTTGTTTACCCGACCGCATACAACCTGTCGATGTGCTAAAGATAGCGCTATACTTGGCAATCAAAAAGCGGAGCTTTTTGTATCTTTAGTTCAAAATTTTTGAATGATAGGGCCTTGCTATGGCGGTGGCTTGAAATGACTTGAGTAGGATATGCAGCAACTGATTAGTTTAGATGGCCTAAGGGCACTGGATGCCATTGACCGCAAAGGTAGCTTCGCCGCGGCGGCTGAAGCGTTGTACAAAGTGCCTTCTGCGCTTAGTTACACCATGGCGCAGCTGGAGCAAAACCTCGGGGTAAGTCTGTTCGACCGCAGCAAACAAAAGGCCCGTTTAACGCCCGCCGGGCAGTTATTGTTGCAACAAGGTCGTGAGCTGCTAAAGGCCGCTGATCAATTGCAAAAAGCCGTGCAACAACTGGACAGTGGCTGGGAGGCAGAGCTTACCCTGGCCCTGGACAGTGTAGTACCGTCCGAGCCGGTTTTTGCCTTAATAGGCCAGTTTTTGCAACTGGGCAAACTCACCCGGGTGGCGCTACGCCAGGAAGTGATGGCCGGCGGCTGGGAGGCATTGAATACCGGCCGGGCCGACATTGCCATTGGCGTACCGGCCAGTCAGCATAGCGGCTCTTATCATTTGCAGTTGCTGGGCGAAGTGGAGTTTGTATTTGCCGTTGCGCCGCATCACCGGCTGGCACAGCTGGATAAGGTGCTGACTCTGGCCGACGTACAACAGGAGACGGCGATAATTGTTGCTGATTCTGCCATCGACAGTCAGAAGCTGTCCAGCGGCCTGTTCGACAGCCGCCAGAAAGTTATTGTAGCCAACCTGGCGCAGAAAATTACTGCCCAGCAACAAGGTTTAGGCGTCGGCTTTTTACCGCGCCATCTGGTGCAGCAACAACTGGACCGCGGCGAGCTTATTGCCAAGCAGCACACCATTCCACGCGACAGCGCTAAGTTATACCTGGCGTGGCACAAACAACAGCAGGGCAACGCGCTGAGCTGGTTTTGCCAGCAGCTATGCAGCTATCCGTGGCAGAAGGTTTTTAGAGTCAGTTAATCGTCGATATGTCGCGCTGACGTTGTAGCATCGGCCTCAGATGGTTGCGTTTCGGCGCGCTCTGTCGCCGCTGGTTCAGAGTCGGCGCTGGGATCTGTATCCTCCGGGTAGGCGGGCTTATGGTCCTCTACCCATTGTTCGTCCTGGCGTGGGTCCAGTTGGGCCAGTGAGGCCCCCGACGCTGCCGGTACCGCTACATATACACTTAGCTGTTCATTGGCAATCCGCTCTGCAGTTAAGGCATAGCCACCCAGTAATAGTGCAGCTAAAGCCAGCACGGTAAAAAACAGGCCGCCCGATACGCCCAATACGGCGCCCAGGATTAATGGTGCTAAAAACGAACCTATGCCATAGGCAAACAGCAAGCTACGGCTGACTTCCACTAAATCTTTGCCGTGATCTAACCTGTCGTTAGCCCGGGCGACACTTAGCGGATAGATACTGAACAGGCTGGTGCCGAGTAAAAAGCCCAGTAGATAAAACAGCCAGGTCTGGCTGGCCAGCAGGGCAAGCAGCAGGCAGATAACAAAACTGAATAAGCCGGCCCAGGCTAATAACTTACGCCGGCCGTAGCGATCAGACAAAGTGCCGACCGGCCATTGCGCCAGCAGGCCACCTAATATTGAAATTGCCATAAAGGAGGCCACGACCGATTGCTGGCCATAGGTATTAAGCACAAATACCGGCACCATGGTGTAAAAACCGCCGACAAAAAAGCCACCAATAACGCTGCCGACCAGTGCCAGCGGCGCAATATGTAGTACTTTAGGTAAGCTGTAGCGCTCAAATGGTGCTAATACCGGCTGGCTAATCCGGGTAATGGCCACTAAAAACAATGAGGCCAGCACCAGCACAGAGCCCATTACAAACACCACATGCGATGTGATATCCATGCTTAATATAAGTTGACCAATTGCCGTCGCCATAAAGAACACTACCGTGTACACCGCCAGCACCCGGCCGCGGTCATCTGAGCTGCTTTTTTCATTCAGCCAGCTTTCCAGCACAATTAATAAGGCATAAAACGCAAAACCTGATAGCAGGCGCAAACCTGCCCAGAACCAGGGGTTGTAATGTAACGTGTGGCCGAGAAACGCCATTACCATCAGCGCAGAAAAAGCCGAAAAACTGCGGGCATGGCCAACCGAGACAATTAACTTCTGGCTGAACACGGCCGCCAGTAAGGCCCCCAGGAAAAACGCCGAGTTAATAACGCCAATGGCCATTTCCGACAGGCCGGCCTGCTTTAAATACAAGCCGATATAGGTCATCAGCATGCCATAGCCCGTGGCCAGAAAGGCGATCGAGATGAATAAAGAAGAAATGGGCAATAACGCTTGCCTGAAAAACATCGGACCTGCTCTTATTCAATAAATCAATGGTTTAACCATAGTTTGCCTTAGATGGTCAAGCAAGTGATAACCTGTGACTAGACTACGGTTCAATACTTATTGCAAAGCCAGTTCAGCGGCACTGCGGGCATGGATGTCGGTTGTATCGAATAAGGGTACTGCTGCATCCTGCTGCGATATCAGCAGCGAGATTTCGGTGCAGCCGAGGATAATGGCCTCGGCACCGTGTGCGACAAGCCCGGCAATGATCTGGCGATACTGTTCTCTGGACTCTGGTAAAACTTTACCGACACAAAGCTCATCATAAATTATCTGATGTACTTGTTGACGCTCTGCTTCATTGGGCACAAGCACGCTCAGGCCGTGCTGCTCTGTTAGCCGGGTTTTGTAAAAAGGCTGCTCCATGGTGAAATTGGTGCCTAGCAAGCCAATTGTTTTGTAGCCTGCAGCCTTAACCGCCATCGCCGTGGCATCGGCGATATGTAGTAGCGGCAGTTTTGTCGCCTCCTCAATAGCGCCCGCCACTTTGTGCATGGTGTTGGTACAAAGCACAATAAAGTCGGCACCGGCGGCTTCAAGACGGGTGGCAGCTTCAGCCAGCAACTGCCCGGCAGCGTGCCAGTCGCCAGCGCGTTGCATCCGCTCAATTTCTGCAAAATCAACGCTGTATAAGATAACTTTAGCCGAGTGCAGGCCACCGAGCTGATGTTTTACCGTTTCATTGATAATGCGGTAGTAAGGAATAGTCGACTGCCAACTCATGCCACCCAGCAAGCCAATTGTTTTCATGGTAGTTGCCTTAAAATAGAATATCCAGCATTGAGCTATTTAACACTAATTAATTGTCTTGTGGTAACACCGCTTTGGTAAGCAACCAATGGTTATCATTACGTTGAAATAACGCGAGATGACTTTTCGATTCAAATAACATCAAATTATCGTGTTGGCTTACTTTAGTATCAGGATAGAAGGGTGAAATCATTGCGTCAAAGTGGCGTAACAACTCCTGCTCAAGTGTGGTTTCGTATTCCGCACCCAGCTTGTATTTAGCAACGAACTCACCGAAATCAGACATGCTCATCGCATCTGTTACGGTATATTGATTTATGAATTTGTAGCGTTCACATTCAGAAAATAAAACCGTGGCCTCTTCTTCAAAGACAGCGTTTTCGGTGCATATTTCAGAAGGAAAGATGTTGTTAACTAACTTTTTTTCAATTTCCAATCCGTTGCAGGCAAATACTGACATTGACAACGAAACAGGAAACAAAATTTTCTTTAACATAAATTAACCTGCTCTTTTTATCCGTCGGACCAGCACTTAGTGAATGTTAAGTTGTAAATTGACTGTCCGTCAACTAATGCTGATGTTTAATTAACAATATATTTATTTATTGATAGCTCTGCATTATCATCATGGCTTTTAAAAGCAAAGGAATAAGTCATGGTAAAGGTACATATTTGGTTAAAACACGGGCCGTACGTAGGTCACGCTGCATTGACGATTGGTGATGACTATATTAGTTTCTGGCCCGATGGTGACGCGACAAAAAAAGATCTGAAAATAAAACGTAGTCATCCAGGAACCTATATGAAGAGCATCCTTAATGATATAGAAAACGAGGGCGGAAGAGCGCCGACTACTATAGAGTTACACGGACTTGACGAAGAAAAAATGCTCGATTACGTTGAGAAACTAAGAGTAAAGGTGCCGCGATATCAAATTGCACGCAATAATTGCTCTCACGTCGTCGTTAGCGTATTACTAGCAGGCGCAAATAAAAGTCCTTCCTTTATGCCTCATGCCGGTGAGTACGCAAAATTAGGCCGGGTATTAGGTTATGGTATTTGGACGCCGGCAAATGTAATGCGCTATGCCAACGAACTGAGAAATTCATGAAAGTTTTCTACCATGACAATTACAATATCAACATTGGCTTACTTAAGTTCGTCCATCCGTTTGATGGTATGAAGTTTGGCAAGGTAGTGGCGCAACTCCGGCGCGAAAAGCTGGCAGAAATTGTCGAACCAGCTCAGTGCATTCCTGAAGCGGCAGTAAACACTTTCTTTAGTTCGTTAATGCGCAGATTGGTTCTTCACAAGCGGCCTGTGCTTGAAGCGCTGGAGACCCCATACATTCCACTGGTACCTTACTCATGGCTGGAAAAACGCGTACTGTCACCCATGCGCTGGGGAGTCGCAGGCACTCTTGCTGCCAGCAAGACAGCGTTGACTGGTACCGATGCCTGGAACCTCGCTGGCGGCTACCACCATGCAGACCAGCGCAGCATGGAAGGTTTTTGCATTTACAACGACATTGGCATCAGCTGTCAGCAGCTTGTTGCCAGTGGCGAACTGACGGTAGATGACAAGATCCTGATTATCGATATCGATGCTCACCATGGTAACGGCAATGCCCGTACTTTTCACGACAATACAAACGTCACCCTGCTGGATGTGTACAACGCCGATATTTACCCTAACGACCCAGTAAGCCGGCGAAGAGTGGATATCAGCGTACCTTTGCCATCTGGTACCGGCGGTGAGTTATATCTGAATAAACTTAGCGGCGCATTGGAACTGCTTACAGGCGGTTATAAACTGGCCTTTGTAGTAGCAGGTACCGATGTCCTGGCTACTGATCCGCTGGGCGGCTTAAAGCTAAGCATTGCCGATGTCGCACAAAGCCATAAGCTGGTATATCAGCGCTTAAAAGCGCTAAATATCCCAACGGTATTTTTAGGTGGCGGCGGCTATGGCAAAGAAAGCGCCGCGGCAATAGTGGCAGGGATTAAAGCGGTCGCTGGTGGCTGAGCGTTACAGATACAGTCTTAACAAAATGGAAAGGCAAGCATGACTTCATCAACAATCAGAGTAAGAAATATACCCAAAGCTACGGCGGTGTTTTTTGATATCGTGCTGCGCTCTAAGCCGGTTTTTCTTGGTTATCAAATACTGATTTTAGCAATTGTCCTTGCTGCAATTGCACTTGAAAGCAATAATTATATTAGTCGTTTAGCGCTGTATTGGGTTGTCGGTACTTCTCTGACAACGAGTTACGTATTTTTAGCGCTGGCTCCTTGGGTGAATAATCAATTCAGGTTGATTTTGGTGTTAGTTCTTACCGTTGTGTTGTTTACATGGTGGGAGTAAAAGTCATAACAAAGAGTTAGTTGGTAGCCTACAAACAAAAAGCCAGCAATCCGCTGGCTTCTCTAATACACCTACTTGTTACTACAACATCTGCACCAGCAAATCATATAAGCGACGCTCTTGCTGGGCTTCTTCGCCGTCGCTTTGCATCAGCTCTCTGGCGGTGTCCAGCGCCTGTTGCTTATCAAATTGCAGTGCCGGTTTCAGATTGGTTAGATATCCTTCGACCTGATTGCTGCTGATCGCCTGCCGCACGTCGGCTAACGCCTGATTCTGGACGGCGGTAATACTGTTAACGCCTTGCCAATCCAGTTGATCACCAATTTCATCCAGCAGTTCCTGTTCATTCAGCCGTATTTTGCCGTCAATCCGGTACATTAAAATGGCCAGCTTGAGCAGCGCTTCATTAAAATCCTGTTGAGTTGCCATACATTACTCCTTTGGTCGCGGCCTTATTTTCCACCGGGCCGGGCTATTTTCAGTATTTCAGTTAAGCCTGCTACGGCGCCGCCGATATTGGCCAGTTCGGCTGGTACTATCATGGTGTTGTTGGCTTTCGCAAGATTACCGAACTCTTTTACATATTGTTCAGCTACCCGCAGGCTAACTGCTTCCTGGCCACCCGGGTGGTTAATGGCTTCGGCAATCTGACGGATACCTTCCGCAGTAGCAATGGCCACCAGTTCAATCTCGCGGGCACGGCCTTCTGCTTCGTTGATCTGGCGCATCTTGTCACCTTCTGACAGGTTGATAACCTCCTGCTTCTGGCCTTCAGATACGTTAATCATTGCCTGACGTTCACCTTCAGATTTGGCGATAGCCGCGCGGCGTTCCCGCTCGGCGCGCATTTGCTGCTCTAAGGCATCTTTAATGCTGAGTGGCAATTCGATATCAGAAATTTCATAACGCAGTACTTTAATGCCCCAGGGCGAGGCCGCTTCGTCCAGCGCTTTTACCACTTCTTCGTTAATTTTGGCCCGCTCTTCAAAGGTTTTATCCAGGTCAGTCTGGCCAATTACTGACCGCATGGTGGTTTGCGCCAGCTGAGATGATGCATAGCGGTAATCATTAATGCCGTAACTGGCTTTGTGCGGGTCGACTACCTGTAAATACAGCACGCCGTTAATGCCGACCTGGATGTTGTCTTTGGTGACACAGGTCTGGCGCTCAACATCGATCACTTCTTCTTTTAAGCTATGGGTATAAGCCACTTTGTCGATAAACGGAATAAGGATATGAAAGCCCGAGTCGAGGGTGCGCGAATACTTACCCAGGCGCTCGATGACAAAATTGGTTTTTTGTGGCACCACCCGGGCGGTTTTGATAATGGTAATAACTACCGCTATGGCAAAGCCCAGCGTTAGTATTGTTTGAATATCAATTTGTTCCATCTTTAGTATTCCCTTTTAAACTAACAATTAAACCGGCTGTTGGGCCGAGACAATTAAATGAATGCCTTCATTGGCTATAACCCAGGCGACTTCGCCTGCTTTTAATGGCTCGCTGGAGCGGGCGTCCCATTGCACACCATTTAACACCACCCGGCCGGCACCTTGCTGAAAATCGGCCAGTACGATCACCCGGTTGCCAATGTCGTCTTTTAACCGGCTGGGCTGCTCGCCCTTGTCGGCGACATAGCCGGTAAACCAGCGTTTAAAGTGGCCGCGGGCCAGTAGCAACAGCGCCAGGCTGACGACCCCGAAGATAAGGTATTGCATGGTGGCCGACTCTATCCAGCCCAGTTGCAGCAATACCCCGACCACAATAGCGCCAATACCCAGAAACACCGCAACAATACTGGTTGCCAGCAGTTCCGACAGAATTAACAGCACGCCAACGATGATCCAGATCATTGCGATACTCATAGCTTTATCCTGTATATGTAATTCAGCGACAAACAGTAACTGATGTTAGATAAAAGGGTCAATCAATTTAATAGCTTGCTGCTGTTTCATTTGTAAGAAACTATAACGGCAGTATTGCACGGTGATGCAGCTTGTTGTCTGCAGCAAGTACCGTTATGTTATTGCCCAGTATGTTTAGCAGTATTAATAAGAAGCAGAACGATGGCACAGCGGAAAATATACGAATTACTGGTAAATGAAGAAGACACCCGTGCCTGCAGGGACATCCCGGATAGTGCCTGTATCAAAGTACCGAAAAACTTTGTGCTGGTGCTGCTTAGCCAGATTTTACTCAGCCTGGGCGATTTACTGACCAGCCCGAAAACGGTGCTGACCTGGCTAATGAGTGTAGTCGGCGCGCCGGCAGCAATGGTGGCATGGCTGGTGCCTATTCGCGAATCCGGCTCGATGTTACCGCAATTGCTGATTGGCGCCTGGGTGCGTCGTTATGCGATTCGGAAAACCTTCTGGATTGCCGGCAGTATAGTACAGGGCAGTTGTGTGCTGGCAATGGCACTGGTGGTCAGCCAATGGCAGGGTGCTGTGGCAGGCCTGGCAATTATTGGTCTGCTGGTGCTGTTTAGTTTAGGCCGTGGATTGTGTTCAGTGGCGATGAAAGACGTGCAGGGCAAAACCGTGCCCAAGGGCCAGCGCGGCCAGTTAACGGGTATAGCCGGTACGGTGTCCGGGGTGCTAACCCTGCTGGTATCACTGTGGTTATTACGTCAGGAGCCCGACAACCTTGTTGTCTACATAGTGTTGTTGGTTGCTGCTGGCCTGCTGTGGTTCAGCGCCGCCGCTATCTTCAGCCAGGTGCAGGAACAACCCGGCGAGACCGATGGTGGTGCCAATGCGCTGCAATTGGCCTGGCAAAACCTCGGTTTATTGAAAACAGACAGTCACTTCCGCCAGTTTGTATTATGCCGTAGCTTACTGCTCGGCTCGGCACTGGTATCACCTTTTCTGGTGGTGCTGGCCCAGCAACACCATGGCAATGGCCAGACGTTGGCCTGGTTTTTAATTTGTGCCAGCCTGGCCAGCGCGCTTAGTGCTGTGTTCTGGGGCAAACTGGCCGATCGCAGCAGCCGTCAGGTTATTATTATCGCCGCTGCGATGGCGCTTACCGGTTGTGCCGTGCTGGCTGCGCTGCACCTGTTCGTCGGACAACTTGCGTTGCATGGTTACCTGCTGCTTTTTTTACTGTTAAGCATTGGCCATGCCGGGGTGCGGGTCGGCCGAAAAACCTATTTGCTGGATATGGCATCGGGTAACAAGCGTACTGACTATGTGTCGGTCAGCAATTCTCTGATTGGGGTACTGTTGTTAGTGGTCGGTGGCATCAGCAGCCTGCTTGCCTGGTGGTCTTTGCTGGCCGTACTGTGGTTTTTTGCCGCCAGTTGCCTGGCGGGTTTGCTGTATGCACTAAAATTACCTGAAGTGTCACAAGCTGACTAAACGGGCGCTTAGTGAAACCAGCCAGGGTTGAACTCCCTGGCCAGATACTATTCCACGATTGCCGCTTTTTTACTGGCGAACAGCTGCTGCTCGAGACTTTTGCCTTTGCTTAGCTGCTTATATTGCCAGCCATTGGCGGCCAGGCATTGCAACAACCTGATATCGAAATCATCAACCACCTGGGGCTGATAACTTAACTGATACTCATGGTTGCGGCCCGCTGTTACCTCTGTCACTCCTTTTAGCTGGCGCAGTTGCTGGCACACCTCGCTGCTGTCAACCGCAGCGGCATCTGCCCCGGTAGCAAGCTGTAAGCTTAAATGTGCTGCGCTTTCACTTGGCTGGGCATGGTGTTGCTGTAACTGACCATCCTGTAAATAAAACACCTTGTTACACAGCCGCTCCAGCTCGAAAATATTGTGTGAGCTGATTAAAAAGCTGGCGTGCTGGCTTAAATCGCTAATCAGCTCGCGGATATGCAGCGCATTGGCCGGATCCAGCCCGGCAGTTGGTTCGTCCAGTAAAATAAGCGCTGGCGAGCCGATAAATGCCTGGGCCATGCAGGCCCGTTTACGCATACCGTGGCTAAGTGCGCCGGCTTTGGTGTGGTAGTGCGCTGCCAAATCAACCAACGCCAGCACCCGTTCGGTTTCTGCACGGGCGGCCCGGGCAGATAAACCCTGCAGCTGGCCATAAAAACTCAGTTGTTCGCCAATGCTAAAAGCCGGATCCAGCTGGGCGTCCTGCGGTAAGGCACTCACTTTGCCAAATAAGGTCTGGCTGCCGGGCTGTTGTCCCAGTAGCTGCATGCTGCCGCTATCGGCTTTAATGTAACCACATAACAAACTGAACAAGGTGGTTTTGCCGGCGCCGTTCTGGCCGATCAGCGCCACGGTTTCGCCTTTGTTTATTTCGAAGCTGATATTGTTCAGCACCTTATGCCGGCCATAGCTTTTTGCCAGTTGGCTAACCTTAATAATAGGGTTATTCATTACAGTGCCCTCCGGCTTAAAATTTGCTGGGCAATAAGCAACAGAACAGCAGTTTGTGCTAGCGGTAGTGCCGCCAGTTGCAGGCTTTGCCAGCCCTGGGCCGGAATAAGCTGCCATATTTGCGCGCCTGGCATATATTCCAGTAAAAATGCGGCGCCAGGCTGATGATAAATAAGCCAGCTAAGCAAACCAAATACCACTCCCAGGCTGACGATTGCCAGGCTTAGCGCCAGCCGGGACGAGCGGGCCCAGGCGGAGAACACCGTCATTAGCGCGGTAAATGGCATTAACACAATCAGCAGATGGCAGCTTATCAGCAAGGCGGCTTCAATCGCCTGCCAGCTAATGCTGCCCTGGCGCCAGGCGCTGATGGCGAGCGTCGCGGCCAGCGATAACAGTATTAAACACAGCTGTACTATTAACTGGCCGCAAAAGCGGCCCAGCACTATGGCGGTGCGACTGCTGCGCAGGCTGATAAAGCGCAAGGTACCGCGCGCAGCATCGCTCGACAGCTGGTTGGCAGTAAAAACCAGACTTAGAAACGGCAGCAGTATCAGGCTCAGCATCCAGTACAGGGTCAGTTCCGGGGCCGGCCAGTTTAATAACTGGTGCAGACCCAGCATGCCGAAGGCCGCCGTTAACGATTTCTGGAAATTGGGTTCCTGCAGTATTTCAGTGGCCGGGGCAATGGCATAGCGTAACAGGAAAAACCAGACCACAGCGGTAGCCGCCAGAGTCATCAGGCCGCGGCGGGTCAGCCACAACCGGGACAGTTCTACCTGGCTGAACAGCCTGATCTGACGCAATAACAACGTGATTGACATAAACACTTCCTTTTATTGTCTTCTTTGTTTTTCTATCCGTGAATTTGCACAAAGAGTGCCAGCTTTTTAGTTGTTATATATCATGTGGTTAATTAAATAAAGTGGCTTTGTTAATTCTGCTGTTTGCGATAATGGCCGACAAAGTGGTTTTTTTCACCACTTTATCAGCGCTCAGCTAGCCACCGGTTTAACTCTGGTTAAGATGCTGATCCAGCAACTGAATAAAGCTCAGCACAGTTTCACTTACCTGAAGGTAGAAGTCCTGGTCGACATTTTCAACGGTATCGCGCACCGTATGGTAGTCGGCATGGTCTGCCACCCCAAAATAAATAAAAGGCACCTGCTGCTGATGAAAAATGCCGTGATCAGAGCTTAAGGTCCAGTCCTGGGTATTCCCCGCCCGGTACCAGGGCCGGTCGTGGCCGGCGATAATTTTTACCGCACTTTGCTGCTGCAGCTGCTGTAGCAGCGGGGTCAGCCAGGGTTGCTGGTAACTGCCTACGGCAAACAGCAACTGCTCAGTGTCGCGGCTCAGCATATCCATATTAACGTTAAAGGCCAGTTGCTCAGGTTCCAGCAGCTGGTGTTTAAATAGTGCAACTGCGCCCTGCAGGCCACCTTCTTCGGCGTCCAGCGCTACAAATAATAGCGGGTGGGTAAGCGGGTTTTCGCGAAAATACCGCGCCAGGCCAAGCAGGGTAGCAACGCCGGAGGCATTATCGTCAGCGCCCGGAAACAACTCGCCGTTTTCTATTCCCAGGTGATCATAATGCGCGGTCAGCACTATCGGTTTTAAATCAGTGTTTAACCCGGGCAGCAGGCCCAGCACATTGGCGGCGTTGTCAGCTGCCGGCACGGTTGAGGTTTTGCCTCGTAGCCAGCGACTGAATACAAAGTGTTGTTCCACGCTAAAAGGTTGCAGGTAGCCGTCGCTACCCGCCGGTTGCAGGCCAATATCGGCAAACTGTTGGGCCAGCCAGTTGCGGGCCTCGATGCCACCCCGGGTTCCTGGCTTACGACCCTGTCGATCAGGGTGCGCCAGCCAGTTCAGATCAGCCAGCAGTTGCTGATGGTCTAAGCGCTGCTGCGCTGCAGCCGGTTTCGCCGCCGCCAGCAGCTGAGCCAGTCGGCTACTTTCCCGCTCGGTTAACTGTTGCTGCCAGGCCGGCCAGGCCAGGGTGTACAGCAAAATAGCGGCAATAACCAAAGCCGCAGTGCCAGCGAGGTACAGCCTTTTCGTGACAGACATCAAAATTCCTTACTGCTAAAATTATTGGCGCACAGCTTAGCAAATTACTGTGGCTAGCCACTTAAAAAAATCACTCTGACCCATTTTAATTTGCTAGCCGGTTGAACTGAGTGCTGCTTAGCCAGGAAAGGCCTGCAGCAGCAGGTTCAGCTGCGGGTGTAACAGCTCACGCTGGGTGGTAATAATGTAAAAGTTTTCGTAAATCTGGGGCAAGGTCAGATATTTATGCAGCCTGCCGCTTTTTAATTCGTCTTTTACCACAACCTCTGGAATAACTGCCAGGGCGCCGCTGTCGCGGGCCAGTAAGCGCAGCATCGCCATATCGTCTGCTTCAGCAATAATATCAGGTTGCAGCTGATACTGTGCTGCCAGCGCATCAAAGGCGGTTCGCACCGGGCTTTGTACTGGCGGTAGCACCCAGCGTTGCTGTTTGTAATCACTCAAGCTATTACCAGCATGCGTGCCTGGCGGGCCAATCACAGCAACAGGTTGCCGGGCCAGCAGACGGCATTGCCATAACTGACTGTCGTTGCCTTGCACCGCAATATTGCTTAACGCCAGATCGAGTTGATGTTGGGCCAGGGCATTTAACAGCATGGTCTGGTTCATTGACAGTAAACTGTAGCGTGCGTTGCTTTTGCTGAGCAATGGCGTAATAAAGCTTTCAATAAAGTTGCGTGACATGGTCGACAAGGTACCAATCCGGATTGGACTATGTTGAGGTTGCATGCCCTGAAGCAGCAATTGCTCAAGCTCAGCACCGCGGCTGAAAATATCTTCGGCATACTTCAGGGTTTGGTAACCGCTGTCTGTCAGTATCAACCTTCGGTTTTCGCGCCGGAATAGCTGCACCTGCATACTTTGCTCTAACTGTTTGATTTGGGATGAAAGAGCGGATTGCGAAATATGCAGCCGTTGCGCTGTCTCCGTCAGATTTGTGCCTCTGGCTACCTGCCAGAAATAATACAGATGATGATAGTTTAACCGGCTCATGGTTCTCTTTTAGTGAACGATTTGTGATTTATTATGTATTTTACTAATGCTAATTCACTGTAGACAATAGCGCCAGTTAATTAAAGCGAAAGGTGAGCGATGAACTCGTTACTGGCTATTTCATCATTAAAGCTGGTTTTACTGGCGCTGGTTGCGCTGCTTGCCGTTGTGATCTGGCGTTACAGCGCAACGGCATTAGCTGGTGAGCAGGACAAACTGCGTTTTATGCGGGCGCTTGCCCTGACGTTAACAGCGACGGTTTTTACGCTGTTAAGTAACCACCTGCTGCTGTTCTGGCTGGGCTGGTGTTGGATTAGTCTCAGTTTACAACAGTTATTGTTGTTTTATCCCGAACGCCCGCGCGCCCAGTTGGCTGCCCATAAAAAAGCATTAAGTGCCCGGGCAGGAGAAATATTGCTGGCAGGGGCATTTATCCTGCTGTACATCGAATTCGGAACGGCTGAGATCAGCGACATTGTCAGTCAGGCCAGTGGCCAACATTACAGTCTTAGCCTGTACGGCCATGTTGCCACTGTGCTACTGGTTCTGGTGGCGTTGATTAAATGCGCGCAGTTACCGCTGCATGGCTGGTTGATTCAGGTAGTGGAAGCGCCGACGCCCGTGTCCGCTCTGTTGCATGCCGGTATCATTAACCTCGGCGGTATTTTACTGTTGTTATTCTCGCCATTACTAAAACTGAGCGCAGCTGCGGCAGTGTTACTGCTGGTTACCGCGCTGATCAGTACTGTATTGGCGGCGCTGATTATGACCACGCGAATTAGTATAAAAGTGCGACTGGCATGGTCAACGATCGCTCAGATGGGGCTGATGCTGGTCGAAATAGCCCTTGGTCTTTATACGCTGGCACTACTGCACCTGCTTGCGCACTCTTGTTACAAGGCTTATGCCTTCCTGCACAGCGGCAATGCCGTCAATCATTATCTGGCAGCACAACTGGCCGGGCAAACCGAACCGCAAGCCAGGCACTGGCTGCTGGCGCTGCTGGTTACATCGGCGCTGGTAATACTGGCGCATCAGATCCTACCCCTTTCCAGCCTGAGCAGTGCGGTACTGCTGGTATTGGCTGTTACCGTGCTGTTAATGCCGTCACTGGCCCGGGCTGACAGCCGCCGGCCACTGCGGGTAATGCTGGCAGTAGCGTATGGCGTGGGACTGCTGGCACTTTATAGCAGCGGCAAGTATATGTTGCAGCCCATTGCACCGACCACACAGGTGTTTTCAACATGGGCAGATGTGTTTACCAGCCTGGTGTTCGCTGGCCTGTTCGTGATGGCTGTGCTGCTGCGCTATCACAGCCGGCACCGTGCCGTTAACCGGGTATTTATCTGGTTAAACGCGGGCGGTTATCTTGATGAGTGGGCCACCAGGGTTACTTTGAAAATCTGGCCCTATCATAACAAAACGTCTGTTAAAACCAGCAACCTGTCACAAGCGGAGAGCCTGAAATGAGTGCAGTCAGTAGTCCAGCCCGGCAAACCGGCAGTAAACTTCAACCACTGATTGCGCAGGCCGCCAGTCAGATAGCCCCCGCCTGGCCGCTTGATCAGATGATCGCGGTCAATCCATGGTGGCCGAAACGACAGCAACATTTTGTCACAGTCTGCGCCGAGCAACAGCTGTTGGCGAAAACCAGTTGCCTGATGACCGCCGACTGGTACCTGGCACAATGGCAGCAGCAAATACAGCCAGTACATTTGCAGCAGGCGTTGCAGGAAGCAGAGCTGAAAATGACGACTGACGAGGCTGTCGCCATGTTGTCCCAACAGCATGAGTTGCGCCACTGGCAATCACTGGCGCAACTGTTGGCAGAGCAGGCGCCCAGGCAGGGTACGTTGCCCTGGCCACAGCTTATCCAGCAGCAATTAAGCCAGTTTATGGGGCTGTATTACCAGTATCCGGAGCGGTTTAGTGTTGCGGCAGGCAGCGCACAGCATAGCTATCAAAGCTGGTTGACTGTGGTGCGCGAGGATAAGGGGTTGCAGGTTCTTAGTGGAATTAATCTAACGACGCTTTTTGCTACCTTGCCAGCTGAGCCGTCTGAACTTTTGCAGCAGCTGGAATCCTGGCTGGATAGCTGGTGTCCGGACGAGCAGGTAAAGCTGGCCTATTTTGAAAATCTGCTGCAAAACCTCTCTGGCTGGGCGGGCTGGCAGGCATGGCTCGACTGGCAACAACAGCTGAACAAACATCAGAGCCACAATGCCGTATGTCAGTTGCTTTACATGCTGCTGGGCTGGGACTGGGTGTTGTGGCAGCACAGCAAGCGTCAACATGCGGCGCATGAGCATATTATTAAGGTTTTAAAGCAGCAGAGCCGGCAGTATACCGCCATGCTGCTGAACACCCGCGCGCTGCAGAATATGCGTCAGGTTTGGCAACGGGCACTTGAACTGAGCGTGCAGCTGCCATTATTCCGGCAACTGCAACAGGCCGCCGGGCAACCCGAAGTAATGCCTGCCAGACCTGTCCTTCAGGCAGCATTTTGTATTGATGTGCGTTCAGAGCCAATACGCCGGGTGCTGGAGCAGCAGAACGCAGGGATCCAAACTCTGGGATTTGCCGGCTTTTTCGGCCTGCCTATCGCCTATAAAGCAGCCGATAGTAAGCTAAGTCGCCCCCAGTTGCCTGGTTTACTGGCGCCTGTGCTGCAAGTTAGTCAAATCCGGCCGGAAAAAGCAACGTTACCTCGCCAGCCTGCACTGGGCTGGAAACAAAGCTTTGATCTGGCATCATCCAGCCTCGGCATGGTGGAAGCTGCGGGCGCCACTAAGCTGCTTAGTCTACTGAAACGGGCATTTTTCCGTACTAAAGCCCCACACGCCATGAATCGCTACCTGGACGATGGTCAATGGTCTCTGAGTCGGGAGCAGCAGCCACTTAGTATTGCTGAGCAAGCGCAACTGGCTGCTGCGATTCTTGCTGCGATGGGACTGAGCAGCACACTGGCGCCAACAGTATTATTGGTGGGACATGGCAGCGAGACTTGCAATAACCCGCAGGCAGCGGCGCTTGATTGTGGTGCCTGCGGCGGCCAGACCGGCGAAGTTAACGTTAAGGTGTTAGCGCAAATTCTGAACAATAGCGAGGTCCGCGCTGAGCTTAAAAGTCAGCACGATCTGCAGATCCCGGCAGACACCCGCTTTTATGCAGCAATGCACCAGACCACAACCGACGCGCTGCAAGTGTTTCAGGCCCCTGCTAATGCTGACTGGCTGCGCTGGTTAGCAGAGGCGGGCAAAAAGGCCAGAGAACAAAGAGCTACCCAGTTTGCTGAGGCACCGGCGGACGCTGCCGGGTTAAACCGGTTTTTTAAGCTGCGTAGTCGCGACTGGGCCCAGCTTCGGCCAGAGTGGGGGCTAGCCAACAATGCCGCTTTCATCGTGGCGCCACGTACCCTGACCAAAGGGCTGAATTTGCAGGGGCGTTGCTTTTTACATGATTATAATCCGGAGCATGATGCTGATTTCAGTCTGTTATACACCATCATGACCGCACCCATGGTGGTAACCAACTGGATCAACTTGCAATATTACGCCTCGGTAGTGGCGCCGGATAAATACGGCAGTGGCAATAAGTTGCTGCACAATGTTGTGGCTGGTCACATCGGGGTTTTTGAGGGCAATGGTGGTGATCTACGCAATGGTTTAAGCTGGCAATCGGTGCATGACGGTAGTCGGCTTCGGCATCAACCCGTCCGTCTCAGTGTCATTATTGCTGCACCACAGCAGGCTATCGCCGATATTATCAAGCGTTCGGACGACGTGGCGGCACTGGTGAACAATCAGTGGTTATGGCTTTATCAGCTGGACCCGGATGGTACGCTGCACCAATGGCAGCAGGTTCGCTGGCAACAGGTGACAGTATGAAACAAACTGTTGCTGTGTTGACCCGGCATGATAAAGCCCGGTTAATTGCCCCTGCCCTCAGCCAGTTTGGCTGGCAACTTAGCGAAGTCGACAGTTTTGATACTGATACGCTGGGCAGTTTCGCCGGTGGTCACTCCCGCTTTATGACCGCGCAGGAATGCGCATTCCGAAAAGCGGCGCTGGCTGCAGACATGTCCGGGCAGAATATCGGCATCGGCAGCGAAGGCAGCTTTGCTGTCGGCCCTTTCGGCATTGGTACTTATAATCTGGAGCTGATCTGCTGTATTAACGTGTCGGCAGGCTGGGCCGTAACGGGCCGGTTTTACGGGCCCTCGCTGGCCCAGCAATGGCGGCTCACAGATGCTGAGTCGCTGCAGCTGGCGCTGGCTGGTGTCGAACCTGGTCAGTATTTAGTGTTGCAGCAAGGCCATTATCTGAAAAAAGCCCTGACAGCGGCGCAGGCACATAATCTGGCTTTGCTGAGGTTTTCATACGGAGAAGTGACCCTCAGCTATGACTTAAGGGCTCATCTTAGCCCGCAGCGGCGCTTACATATCCAGCAGGCCGCTGACGATTTAGCCCGGCGTTTACAGCACTTATGTCCACATTGTGCGAGCCCTGGCTTCTGGCCGGATAAGGCCTTGCCAGGTTTGCCATGCGAAGCCTGTGGCGTTGCCACCAGCCTGACCAGACAGCGTCAGGCTCTGTGTCAGCGCTGCGGGTATACTGAAACAAAGCCGGTTGCCGCCAGCCATGCCAGCCAGCAATATTGTCAGGAATGTAACCCTTGAAAACGCTCCGTCGCCACAATTAATTACTCTGACCCATTTTCGCAGATAAAATCACTCTGACCCATTTTATTTCAGGTACAAGGGTGGCATAAAAAAAGCGCAGGCAAAGCCCCTGCGCTAAAGGTTGTGGTTGGGAGTTACCGGGTTAGCGGCGCAGACTTAGTGAGCTGTCGCCATTTTTAAATAAATCATATTGTTGCATTGCGGGTATTTGTTGCTGAATGCGGGTCTCCAGCGCATCCAGCTGGCTTACCTGGCTGCAGATGGCGTCGCCACGTTGTTCCAGTGCAGCAGCTTTGATGTCCATTTTCGCTTCCAGATTTTCGCCGAATTTTTCCATTTTTTCGCCGAAGGCTTCCATCCGCTGTTCGAAGCTGCCTTCACCGCTGGTCATGGCTTTGCCTACCAGCATCATAATGCTGCCCATCGACTGGCTGACGGCGTCCTCAATTGCCTGTTCAAATTCCGGACCAAAAGCCTGGTCGATACTGTCCAGCCGGCTGCCGTATAGGTATGTGTTGTCACCATCCTGCACCACGACCTGATCCGCAGCGTCGTTGATTTTTGTTAATGCCTGTTGCATCGCCGGGTAATCGTCCAGTGACTTTCCGGTCAGCTCACTTAATACTGTGGTCAGCGCTTCGCTGGCCATAATCAGTGCATCTTCCACCAATGCTACCGTTTCAAGGGTCTGGCTGCGAATACCGGCCTGATAATCCCGCAATAACAACCGGGTATCGTTATTCACTGTTACAGGTTCGCCATTCAGGATTAACTGACCGTCGTCGCTGATTTGCCACAAGGTGTTACCATTGTCCTGCAACTGCACGCTGCTTTTACTGATAACTAAATCTTTATCAAATTCGATATTACAACTTTGATTTGAATGCGCCATGGCATTCAGGCTGATTGAGCCAAGTACAACGGCACTGGCTAAAAGTGAGCTTTTCATAATAATGATCCTTATTGTGGTTCTTAATGACAACTTGTTAAGGCAAGGGTAATGCCAGTTTTTAAGTTGTTGTTTTTTATGGCAGTAAAGTGTGCAGCAACTCAGCGGCGATCTCGTTGGTTAGCGTTTTTGGCTATTTATTAGCGAAATTATCAGCTGGAAATGTTTGGCAGGCCAAAGCAGATATCGCCGCAACCTGCTGGTTTTCGGCCGGGAAATGCGCTTTTAATTACTATTTGGAATAACGCAGAGAGATCCATTCTTTTACTGGCATACGTTTGGATGGCTAAAATGCCGCTATAAAGTTCATACAGGTGTTTTTATGCTTTTATCATCACTAGTGGCGCAGGCCAGCCCGCTGTCAGAGCAGCAGGTACAACAACTGCAGGGGCTGGTTAGTCAGCTTAATCCTATCCAGCAAGCCTGGGTTAGTGGCTACCTGGCAGCCAGTGCCCAGTTGGCCGGTGGCCAGGCAGTGGCACCCGCCGCAGCGGCAGCAACCAGCGCTACCCTGACCATAGTGTACGGCTCGCAGACCGGCAATGCCCGCCATGTGGCTGAAGCACTGGCCAGCTTAGCTAAAGCGAAGAACATCGCTGCCAAAGTAGTGGATTTAGCTGATTATAAAAGTAGTCAGCTGAAAAATGAGCAGTATCTGATTATTGTGACCTCGACCTACGGTGAGGGCGAGCCGCCGGAAAATGCGGTCAGTTTTTACAATTTTTTGTTCAGCAAAAAAGCACCGAAAGTGCCGCAGCTGAAATTCGCTGTGCTGGGCCTGGGTGATACCAGCTATGAGTTCTTCTGTAAAACGGCGGCCGATTTTGACGAGCGACTGGCCGAATTAGGTGGTCAGCGCTTGCAGGCCCGGGCTGATCTGGATGTCGATTATGACGCTGCTGCCAGCAGCTGGAATAATGCTCTTATAAAGGAGGTAGAGCCGGAATTTGCCAGCGCGCCCTCGGCTCAGGTAATTAACTGGCCAGGTCAGGCGGCAGCGGCAGCGGCCAGCCAGTATACTAAACAGCAGCCGTTTGCAGCTGAGTTATACACAAACCAGAAAATTACCGGCCGTGATTCCACGAAAGACGTACGGCATATTGAAATTTCGCTGCAAGGTTCGGGCCTTAGTTACCAGCCAGGTGATGCACTGGGCCTGTATTTTAGCAACGATCCGGCACTGGTGGCCGAACTGCTGAGCCTGACCGCCCTGCAAGGCACAGCCGAGGTCAGCCTTAGCAACCAGAGCTTAAGCTTGTTGGACGCTCTGACTGAGCAGCTGGAACTCACCCAGTCGTACCCGGCCTTTGTTGAAAAATATGCGGCTGCCAGTGCCAACGATGCGTTGCAGCAATTGGCTGCCGATAAAACCGCGCTCAGAGCCTATCTGGCAGACAGACAAATTATCGATATTGTCCGTGACTATCCGGTGACTGACAGCCCGATAACTGCCCAGCAATTGGTCGATGCGCTGCGTAAGCAACAACCGCGTTTGTACTCCATCGCTTCATCGCAGGCGGAAGTAGAAGAGGAAGTGCATTTAACGGTGGCCGTGGTGCGCTACGATGCCTTTGGTCAGCCACATTTAGGCGGTGCTTCGGGTTATTTAGCCGAGCGCTTAGCCGAAGGTGACAAGGTGCGGGTATTTGTCGAGCAGAATAACAATTTCCGCTTGCCGGCCAATGACGACACACCGGTTATTATGATTGGCCCCGGTACCGGTATTGCGCCGTTCCGGGCATTTTTACAGGAGCGGGATGCCCGCGGCGCCAGCGGTAAAAACTGGCTGTTTTTTGGTAACCCGCATTTTACCCAGGACTTCTTATATCAGGTAGAGCTGCAGGGCTATTTAAAGCAAGGCCTGCTGAGCAAGCTTGATGTCGCCTTCAGCCGTGACAGCGCCCAAAAGGTGTATGTGCAGGATAAACTTCGCAAACATGCGGCCGAGGTTTATCAGTGGCTGGAGCAAGGTGCGCATGTCTATATTTGTGGTGATGCTAACCGAATGGCCAAAGACGTGCATCAGGCGCTGCTGGACATCGTGCAGCAACACGGCAGCAAAAACGCCGAACAGGCCCAGCAATATTTAGATGAATTACGGGTAGCCAAGCGTTACCAGAAGGATGTGTACTGATGAGCCAATATCCGATTAAACCCGAACTGCAGGTCAGCGGTAAATTATCTGACAATGAACGGTTAAAGGCAGAAAGTAAGCACCTGCGCGGTACCATCGAGCAGGATTTAAGCGACGATATTACCGGTGGCTTTAACGGCGATAACTTTATGCTGGTGCGTTTTCACGGCATGTATCAGCAGGATGATCGCGATATCCGGGCTGAGCGCGCCGCCCAAAAACTGGAGCCACTGCATAATGTTATGTTACGGGCGCGGATGCCCGGCGGTATTATTACCCCGCAGCAGTGGCTGGCAATTGACCAGTTTGCCGCTGACAAAACCCTGTATGGCAGCATTCGGTTAACTACCCGCCAGACGTTTCAGTTTCATGGTGTGTTAAAGCCGAATATTAAACCGATGCATCAGTTTTTAAACAGCATTGGTATCGACTCTATTGCCACCGCCGGTGATGTTAACCGCAACGTATTATGTACCTCTAATCCGGTGGAGTCAGAGCTGCATCAACAGGCGTACCAGTGGGCGGTGCAGATAAGCGAGCACTTACTGCCAAAAACCCGCGCCTATGCGGAGATCTGGCTGGATGAGGAAAAAATCGAAACCACTGAGACTGAACCGGTACTAGGTGAAAACTATTTGCCGCGTAAGTTTAAAACCACGGTGGTGATCCCGCCGCATAATGACATTGATGTCCATGCCAACGACCTGAACTTTGTCGCCATTGCCGAAAACGGCAAGCTGATTGGCTATAACGTGCTGGTCGGCGGTGGCCTGGCGATGACCTTTGGCGATACCTCGACGTATCCACGTAAAGCCGAAGTGCTGGGTTTTATCAGCCTGGAACATACGTTAAAGGTGGCAGAGCATGTTGTCAGCGTGCAGCGCGATTACGGTGATCGGGTTAACCGCAAAAATGCCAAGACCAAATACACCATCGACCGGATTGGCTTAGATACCTTTAAAGCCGAAGTAGAGCAAAGGGTCGGCGTGGCTTTTGCACCGGCAAAACCGTTTGAGTTTACCACCCGCGGTGATCGTTTCGGCTGGGTCGACGGCATTGATGGCAAACACCATTTAACTTTATTTATTGAAAATGGCCGGGTGCTGGACTTCCCCGGTAAACCACTGAAAACCGGTCTGGCAGCGATTGCTAAAGTGCACCAGGGTGATTTTCGGATGACTGCTAACCAGAACCTGATTGTCGCTGGCGTGCCAGCGGAGCAAAAAGCGTTAATTGAACAACTGGCCCTTGAACACGGCTTAATTGATGATGCGCACAGCGAGCAGCGGAAAAACTCGATGGCCTGTGTGTCCTTCCCCACCTGCCCGCTGGCAATGGCTGAGGCCGAGCGTTATTTACCTGAACTGGTAACTAAAGTGGAAGCATTACTGACTAAACATCAGCTTGATGATGATCACATTGTACTGCGGGTTACCGGTTGCCCTAACGGCTGTGGCCGCGCCATGCTGGCCGAAGTGGGCTTGGTCGGCCGGGCACCGGGCAAATACAATGTCTATCTGGGTGGCAATAAAGTCGGTACCCGCATTCCTAAACTGTATTTGGATAATGTTGGCGAAGCACAAATCCTTAGTGAGCTGGATAACTTAATAGGCCGCTGGGCCAGCGATCGCAACAGTGGTGAATGCTTTGGTGATTTTGTTATTCGCAAAGGTATTGTAGCTGAAGTGAAAGTATCGAAGACCGATTTTCATGCCTGATTCTTTGATGAGTAAGGCAGGTGTGGCTGCCAGACAGCCAGATTTAGTGATAGCAGGAAACAGCATGATCGACAGTGTAACGACCGATTATCGACAGGTGCTGCAGCAGGATAGCGCAACCCAGCACGCCTGGCTGGCAGAAATAAACCAGCTGCTCAGCCCGATGAGTGCCAGCGAGCGGGTGCGCTGGGCGCTGGCAAACTTGCCGGCGCAGCCGATGCTAAGTTCCAGCTTTGGTATTCAAGCCGCAGTAATGCTGCACCTGGTGACAGTACAACGGCCGGATATTCCGGTGGTATTAACCGACACCGGCTATTTATTTCCGGAAACCTACCAGTTTATTGACCAGTTAACCGGGCAGCTCGGCCTGAATTTACAGGTATACCGCGCCGCGTTATCAGCCAACTGGCAACTGGCCCGTTATGGCGAGCAATGGTTAACGGCTGAGGGTACTAAACAGTACAACCAGCTGAATAAAGTCGAGCCCATGCAGCGGGCACTACGCGAACTTAAGGTCGGTAGCTGGTTTACCGGGCTGCGCCGCAGTCAGAGCAGCAGCCGCGCCGAAAAAGACATTGTCGAAATTAGCCGTGGTGTGATAAAAATTCAGCCGATTATCGACTGGTCTAATAAAGACGTATTTTATTATTTAAAACAACATAACCTGCCATACCACCCATTGTGGGAGCAGGGCTATTTATCAGTAGGTGATACCCACTCCACCGTTAAGTTTGAACCGGGGATGAGCGAGGAGGACACCCGTTTTAATGGCTTTGGCCGCGAATGTGGCCTGCATATGGATGGTGACGGTATCTGACCCTGGCGGTTGCAAAAGCGCTTTAACGGGGCATAATAGCGGCAGCAACCACTGTCGCTGCTAAAGCAGCTGTCACCGTTATATCGTCTTTGCGAACAGGGAATACGTTAATTTATGTTGGATTACGATTTCAGCGCCATTCAGAGCTGGCTGGAGCAGCACCCCGAAACCAATTTGTGGCTTAGTCTGGGCCTGCTGTTGCTGGTATCCTGGCTTAGCAACTACATTGTTAAAAAAGTGCTGATCCGCGGTATCTTCCGGGCGTTGCGGGCCAGTGTCTATGGTCAGCATCAGGTTATTAAACAATCCGCTTTTGTCGCCCGGCTGGCTAATATTGTGCCGGCACTGATTATCTCCAAAGGCATCACCCTGATTGACGGCGTATCAGAAACTGTCAGCACGATAGTGGTGAATGTCTGTAATGCCTTTGTGGTACTGACCGTTGCCCTGGCAATTGCCAATATTCTCAGCCTGGTGAATACCGTTTACGAAGAGCGGCCTGAGGCGAAAACCAAGCCGATTAAGGGCTATATTCAGGTCATGAAAATTCTGGTCTACACGGTAGCGGCTATTTTAATGATTGCTGCGCTGGTAGACCGCTCACCGCTTATTCTACTGTCTGGCCTGGGTGCGATGGCCGCCGTGTTAATGCTGATTTTTCAGGATACTATTTTATCGCTGGTCGCCAGCGTGCAGATTTCATCGAACGATGTGATCCGGGTTGGCGACTGGGTAGAAATGCCGCAACTGAATGCCGACGGTGACGTGATTGATATTGCGCTGCATACAGTAAAAATACAAAACTTTGATAAAACCATTACCACTATTCCTACCCGGCGCTTTATGACCGATGCCTTTAAAAACTGGCGTGGCATGCAACAGTCAGGTGGGCGGCGGATTAAACGCAGCCTGATGCTCGACCAGCAAAGTATTCACTTTCTGGATGCCGACGAGCGCAAGCGGTTAAACCGTTTTAGTTTATTGCAGGATTATCTGGCTGAAAAACAGCAGGAAATTGATAGCTGGAATAGCGAACTGGCTGAGCAGGGTAAAGAGCCGGTCAATACCCGGCGCATTACCAATATTGGTACTTTCCGTGCTTATGTGCAGCGTTATTTGTCCAGCCATCCCGGGGTGCATCAGCAGATGACCTTAATGGCCCGCCAGCTGGCACCGACAGCAGATGGCCTGCCGCTGGAAGTATATTGTTTTACCAATACAACCGCCTGGCTGGCCTATGAAGGCATTCAGTCTGATATCTTTGACCACATACTGGCTATTTTGCCGGAGTTTGGTTTGCGGGTATACCAGCATCCCAGTGGTATGGATATCCGCGCTATTCAGCTGACCAGACAAGAAGAGTAGCACCTCAGTTAATTAACCGATAAAAAACAACAAGGCGCTTGAGAATTCAGCGCCTTGTCCTCATCTAAAGGGCTGTGCTGCCACGTAGTTATTGCGCTAAACATTATTATTAGCAACGTCTCTGGCTTCTAATTTATAAAAACGATTAGAGTGATTAATTTAATTCGTTTTAAAAACTTAAGATGACTGGCTATGATAGCTGGCATTGAGAACGCGGAAATTTACCAACCTATTTACTAACCGAAGGAGCAAGACTATGTCTTCAATTATCAATACTAAAATTAAGCCATTCAAAGCCACTGCATTTCATCAGGGCAAATTTGTTCCGGTAACAGAGCAGGATATCCTGGGCAAGTGGGCTGTAGTATGTTTTTACCCGGCTGACTTCACGTTTGTATGCCCAACTGAATTAGGCGACCTGGCTGATTTCTATGCTAAGTTTCAGGAAATCGGTGTTGAAGTATATTCAGTATCTACTGACACGCACTTCACCCACAAAGCGTGGCACGATGCGTCTGAAACCATCAAGAAAATCAACTACCCAATGATCGGCGACCCGACTGGTGCCATTACCCGTAACTTTGGCGTAATGATTGAAGAAGACGGCCTGGCACTGCGTGGTACCTTCGTAATTAACCCTGAAGGCGAAATCAAAGTTGCTGAAATTCACGACTTAGGTATCGGCCGCTCTGCTGGCGAATTGTTCCGTAAAGTACAGGCAGCACAGTATGTTGCTAACCACGACGGCGAAGTATGTCCGGCGAAATGGACTCCGGGTGAAGCGACATTAGCGCCTTCACTGGACCTGGTTGGTAAAATCTAAGCAGTGCAATATCCTGCAGTTGACTGCAGCGGGACCTGACTACAGCCCTTCTTAAGAAGCTGTAGCTCAGCTTCCCTCTGCCAGACTACGGTTTGGTACCCGGGCAGGCAGTGCCTGCCCGGACTATCCCGAATATTATGTTTACGGCCTGACAACTCAGGTTGAGGCTTTGTTACGCTGTTTTTTATCGTCTTAAATTTTCTGGAGTTTTTATGTTAGATACTAACCTGAAGCAAACACTTAAAACTTATTTGCAGAACCTGAAAACCGAGGTTGAACTGGTGGTATCTTTAGACGATAGCGCCAAAGCTGCAGAAGTAGAACAACTGGCCAACGATATTGCCGGTTTATCAGATTTAGTGTCGTTGCGTCGCGACGATGCCGCTATGGAGCGCAAACCAGCGATGCTGGTACGTTCGGTAGCCAAAGATACCCACATTACCTTTGCCGGTGTGCCATTGGGCCATGAATTTACCTCGTTAGTGCTGGCCCTGCTGCACTCAGGTGGCCACCCGATTAAAGTGGAAGCGGATACCATTGAGCAAATTCGCCAGTTACCCGGCAAGTTCGCTTTTGAAACCTATATCTCGTTAAGCTGCCAGACCTGTCCGGAAGTGGTGCAGGCACTGAATATTATGGCGGCGACTAACCCGAACATTACTAACGTGATGATTGACGGTGCCATGTTCCAGGACGAAGTCAGCGAACGTAACGTAATGGCAGTACCTTCGGTATTTTTAAATGGTGAGCTGTTCTCGCAGGGGGCGATTACCCTGGAAAAAATCATCCAGAAAATCGACGTCAACGCCGGGAAACGTCAGGCTGAAGCGCTGAAAAGCAAAGCCCAGTTTGATGTATTAGTGGTAGGCGGTGGCCCGGCTGGTGCTTCTGCTGCCGTGTATGCCGCCCGTAAAGGCCTGAATACCGGCATTTTAGCCGAGCGCTTTGGTGGCCAGGTGGCTGATACCGTCGGTATTGAAAACTTTATTTCGGTTAAATATACCGAAGGCCCGAAGCTGGTTAACGCCTTAGAAGCTCATGTCCGTGAGTACGATGTCGATATTATGAATAACCAACGCGCCGTGAAGTTAAGCCGTGCCGACAAGGTAGAGCTGGAACTGGCCAATGGCGCGGTGTTAAAGAGTAAAACCCTGATCCTGGCGCCGGGTGCGCGCTGGAGAGAAATGAACGTGCCGGGCGAGCAGGAATACCGGGGTAAAGGCGTGGCGTATTGCCCACACTGTGACGGCCCGTTATTTAAAGGTAAAAAGGTCGCAGTAATTGGTGGCGGTAACTCAGGTATTGAGGCGGCTATCGACTTAGCCGGTATTGTTGAACATGTTACCGTTCTGGAATTTGCCGCTACGCTGCGGGCCGATGCGGTATTGGTGAAAAAAGCCAACTCAATGGGCAACATTACCATTATTACCGAAGCACAAAGCACCGAAGTCACCGGCGACGGTAACCGGGTAAATGGTATTAATTATACTGACCGCAAAACCGGTGAGTCGCACCATATTGAGCTGGCTGGTATTTTTGTCCAGATTGGCCTGGTGCCAAATACCGAATGGTTGCGCGGTGCGCTGGAGCTGTCGCCACGTGGCGAGATTATTGTCGACGAGCGCGGCCAGACCTCGTTGCCGGGCGTATTTGCCGCCGGTGATGCCACCACGGTGCCCTACAAGCAAATTATTATTGCCATGGGTGCTGGCGCCAATGCTTCGCTGGGAGCGTTTGACTATCTGATCCGGCACTAATTGCTGATCCGCCACTAAGCTAACGATTTAACGGGATACCTCTCTCATCCCTCTTTGGCGGCAACTCCGGTTGCCGCTTTTTTTTGCCTGCCGGGTTAAGTTAATCGCATTGTCTGTCTGTGACTTTCCAGACTACCGGCTCCCAATACTGGTCGGGATCGGTTCTGTCTTCAGGTTTTTCAATAAAACGGCTGGCCAGGTGATACACCTTATTGGGCTCAACGTTTAACTGCAAAACCTGAGTAAGCTGTTTTCTGCGCTCCCAAAGGTCTGACCGACTCCATCTGACCCGCGATAACGCAATTTGCTCTGCCAACTCGATATCTTGTAGGCCTGTATCAATCTTTACCACATCGGTGCGACGGGAGCGCTCAATCCTGAAGTCAGTATCACCTGCCGCGCGAATAGCGGTGGGAAACAACTCCAGGGTACGGGGTGGGAAGTAAAATACCGAAACAAAACCACAACCGTCAGTTTGCACTGATTTGGCATTGTCTGCATTTTGCACCGGGTTAATAACTAAACGCCAGGCCGGAATGGTTTTGCGGGTTACGGTGCTCTTTAAATTAATTGCCTTGCCGGCGCGGTTAACCCAGACATTAAAGGGTTTTCCCTCTTCAAAATCGTTTAACAATGCCAGCACATCCTCCAGACTGGTAGAATCAAGGGTAGCATTGTTAATTTGTAACACTTTATCCCCCACCTTTACGCCGGCTCTTTCTGCATCCGAATCCGGGGTTACCGCCAGTATTTTATGTTGCCGGTCCATTACCGCACCAAAATGGTAATAATTGCGGGCTGGCTCTTCAATTGTCACCGGGCCATCTTCTGCCGAGTTCCCCGACGCCATTATTGCCGCCTGTACCGCTTCGATAACGTCCTGTGAGGGTTCTGGTTGCCGGGCATCCGCGCCAGTAATCCAAAGTGCCGTCATTGCGGCGCAAAGCCGGGCCAGTTTTGTCACTTTCATAAGGTATACGTCCGGGGCTGAGGTTTATTCAGTTGCTGGCGCTGCGCTATTAAACGCTCAACCTGCTCATGATCGTTGCGAATAATGGATTGTTGAATTGCCACATCCAGCTTTTCCAGCTGATAGCTGTCAACCGGGTCTGCGACCGCTACCGTTTCGGGCTCAATATGGCCGCTATACAGCAGGCCGCTTAAAATACCAATAAACGCCAGACTGGCGGCACTGCTCAGCCAGAGTGTAAGCTTGCGTCGCTTTTTATCGAGACGTTGCTGTAGCTGCTGCCACAGTAAATCGTCGGCAGTTTCCTGATGTGCGGCCGTTAAGCGCTGCCCCAACAGCTCACTGAATTGTTGTTGCTTACTCATAGTTCGCCCTGCTTAAGTTGGGTTGCTAATTTAGTTAGTGCCCGTCGGTATTGCTGGCGGACATTTTGCTCAGATAGTTGCAATAATTCAGCCAGTTGCTGGTGGCTGTAGCCCTCTACGGCATACAACCACACCAATACCCGCTGCTGTTCAGACAGTACCGCCATAATGCGTTCAACATCATCCAGCCGGGTTAGCGAGTCTATGGCGCTGTTCCAGCTTTGATCGCTTATGTTGTCGCTTTCGTCATCACTAAGCTGCTGTTGCCGGTTGCGTTGACGCAGCGTATCCAGCGCTAACCTGACGCTAAGTTGTTTTAGCCAGCCGCCTACCGCTAACGGTTGCTTAATATCAGCCAGGCAAGCAAATGCCTTAATAAAAATATCCTGGGTCAGGTCACGGCCATCTTCGGCAGAACCCAGCATGCCACTACATAAACGGAGCACCGCATCAGCAAAGTGACTGTAAAACCGCTTTAAGGCGTCTGGCTGGCCGCGCTGGGCTGCTTTGATAATCTCAGGCGCTATTGGTCTGCCAAATCCGTGTGCTGACACCGGGTTTCCTTGTGCTGTTTTACTATAAGACGCTTTGACATTACAAAGTGTGACATCGACAGGAGCATTTTCAGGGTAACCGGGTTTGCCGTAATGGATGATCGGCCGGCACGCCAAGCCTATCGAGCATCTTATGGTTAATACTTTTCGGGCGTAACGGCGGGATCACCAGGGTGGTGATCTGGTTCAGGGTTGCCTGGGGGAGTTCGGCTAAGCTTAGCTGTTCTGCCCGGTATTGCCAGATCGGTAAGTCGGCGGCTTCATACAAAATTACCTGATGCGCTGGCGGGTACCATTGCCGCAGGTGCTGCACCAGTATGTCAATATAGCGGCTATCGCTCTCAAGCCTGGTCAGGCTGAAATCACCGGCTATCGCTACCTGCCATAGCAGCAGGTAAGCACTGACATCAACAGTGCGCTGATAAAATAAAAACTGGCTGGCTTCAAACTGCTGGCAGCCTTCAGCCATTGGGTCAATGCCTAAATCAGCATATAAACAGGCATCGGCAGCAATGCCGGCCTCCATTTTTGCGCGGTAGCCCAGCGCTCTAAGCTGGTGAATTGCCTGGTGTGGCGGCCAGCTGGCAATGCCCGGGTGGCCATAACATGCCCAAACCACATTATTACCGGCAGTTACTGCGGTAATAACCGCATCCAGCATCGCCTGATAGCTTTCGCTGCGCGGTCGGTTAGGTAAATAAAACGGTTGTAAATCAACCAAGTTGGGGTTTATTTGCTGTAAAAAGCCGCTAAGGTAATGGCTATTGCTGTGAAAAAACACCAAATCAGCTGCCGCCAGCTGCTCGCGGGCCAGTATCGTCAGCTGACTACCCAGAGTGATCCCCAGCCCCAGACACAGCAAACTACCGTTGGTGTGCTCAGGCAAAACTACTGCCTTTGCTGGCAGCGGTGGGATAAACCATTATCCGGTTGCGGCCACCGGTTTTGGCTTTATACAGCGCATCGTCAGCTTGTTTTAACAGGCTGTCAAAGTCAGCATTGCTGCTGGCTGCCACCCCAAAGCTGGCGGTTATCTGAATATGCTGCTCTTCAAACGGAATCACTAACTGCTCCAAACTATGCCGGCACTGCTCGGCAATCTCCTGAGCATCAGCCAGGGCACAGCCCGGTAAAAACAGCGCAAATTCTTCGCCGCCAATTCGCGCTAAAATATCCTGCTGGCGGATCTGATCCTGACAACAGCGGGCGATAGCGCTAAGCACCTTGTCACCGGCGGCATGGCCGTATTGGTCATTAATTTGTTTAAATAAATCAATATCGAACACAATCAGGCTGCACTCACCTTGCTGGCGCCGGTTCGCCATCTGTTTACTGACCGTTTCGTTAAAATAGCGGCGGTTGAATAAGCGGGTTAAAAAGTCGGTGGTGGCCAGCCGGTTCAGCGCCACCCGCTTGCTGTTTAACACATAAATCACCAGCAGAAGTAATGCCAGTAGCGCGACGGCAATCAGCAGAGCTTTCAGCTTTTCATCCTGTTGCAGCTTACTTTCCAGTTGCAATAACTCATTTTTACTCTCCAGCAGAGCCAACTTATTTTCGCTTTCCATAAAGTCGGCCTGTGCCAGATAGTATGCCACGCTGCGCTTTTTAAACTCGTCAATGTAGCTGTTCAGAGCAGCAGAGTGTTGGCTGTAGGCCTTAACAGCAGCTGAGGCATTACCTCTTTCCTGATAAGATTGGGCTAAAAGTAGCATAGTCTTATTGGCTGTTTTTGTGTCATTTAATGCTGTGGCTTGTTGATAAACTTTTTCAAGCAACGACTCTGCTGCTGCATAGTTGCCTAAATGAAGCTCTGCCGAGCCCAGATAAAATTCAGCCTGGATAACCGAGTACACATAACCTATTTTGCTGAGTTCAGGCAGTACCGCTTGCATGTCACGTTTAACCTGTTCTGGTACCTTTGATACATCGATTTCCGCGATGTAAAGGCTGATGGTATGTAATAATAACGGCTCGTTGGCTGTCAGGCAGGCTTGACGAGCCTGCTGAACTGCATCAGCAGTGTAAGTTTGAGTTAACTGCAAAGATGCACTTAATTGCAGCGCATAGCCGACACAAAGACTACGTGGAGAACTCGCAATCTCGACGATATTCGATGCATATTCCAATGCTTTATCGTACACATTTGCACTTATGTGCAATTGCGTCGCTACAGTATATAAGCTGACCTGCAGTGGCTCGTCGTTAAGCGTCCCTCCCGCCTTTAATGCATCAAACAGGAAAGCATAAGCTCTGCTGAAATCTTTGCGGTGCTCATATACGGTTGCCAGTAACAAATTGGCTTTCAGGGTGATTTCCGGATAGTCACTGTCCGCGATTTTAGCTGCCCAGGTTATGGCCTCATCTTGCTTACTCTGAAATGCAAAGATGTATGCTTTAAGAAACGTAAATTGTTGTTGTTGATAGGGGGTAAGCGCCTGATAGTCTGATTCCAGCTGCGCAACAATTTCCGCGGTTTGGGTTGGTGACTGGGTGCGTAATGCTTCAGCCTGGTCCAGTTGCTGTTGCAAAGTGTCTGTTGCAGAGAAAGCAAAAAAAGACGCTAATAAAAATATTAACGTCGTGCTAAATGCTCCACACTTTTTCAAGAGGTGCTACTTTGCCGGAAAAATAAAAGTAACAGGCAACACCGCATGCCCGGTTAATTGCTCAACTTTTACTTTGTCTCCGGCAAGCACTGCGTCTATTTCATGGCTCTGCAGTCCGTAGCTCTGCATGGTGGCTGCCGGGTCATCCAGAAAATCTTGTTGTAGCTTAAGGTTGGTGGCTAAGTCATTAATAAACTGGCTAAGTGTCGACATCTTAATTCCTTTAAAATTGCTGCGCTGATTATTATTGTTCGTATATTGCCACCCTTCTATTACAGAAGAGGCTGTTATTGCCGATATTTTACCTACCTAATGTAATGGAATTAACAGCTGGTAACAACTGGCGCTTTTCTAAATCAACAGCATAAAGAGCGAGCTCTTAATTCCGTTTGGTTATATATGAGCGTGATAAGCTATTTTGCTGACTGCCTAACCGGCGCTATGCTTAGCACTAAATAAAGCTGACTGATTCAGCTTGCGGAGCCGTGGTGCAATATCTTCCTTTATTCGTAAAATTAACCGGTAAACCGGTGCTGATTGTCGGCGGCGGCGCTGTGGCGCTGCGCAAAGCCGGTACTTTGTTAACTGCTGGCGCAAAATTAGTGGTGGTAGCCCCGGAATTTAACCCGGAATTTATCAGCTGGCAGCAACAAGGCAAAGCTGAATTAGTGCACGGTTATTTCAGCCCGGAGCTGTTAGACGGTAAGTTGCTGGTAATAGCCGCTACTGATAACGACAGCGTTAATGGCGCGGTATTTGAGGCGGCGACTGCACGCAATATGCTGGTCAATACCGTGGATGATCAGCCTAAATGTGGTTTTATTTTCCCGTCCATTATCGACCGTAACCCGATTATTATTGCCATTTCCAGCTTTGGTACCGCCCCGGTGCTGGCCCGGCGTTTGCGTGAAAAACTGGAAACCATACTACCCCAGCACTTAGGGCCACTGGCGCAGCTGGTTGGCCGTTTTCGGGATCAGGTAAAAGCCAAAATTAAAGGTTTTGCTGCCCGCCGCCAGTTCTGGGAAAAAGTGTTTAACTCGGATGTAGTGCGTGATGTCCAGGCGAATCAGCTGCCGCAGGCAGAACAACGGCTGGCTGCATTGTTGGCTGAACCGCAGCAACTGGCTGGCGAAGTCTATGTGGTTGGCGCCGGGCCGGGCGATCCGGAACTGTTAACCTTAAAAGCCCTGCAGTTAATGCAACAAGCCGATGTCGTAGTATACGACTATCTGGTGTCGCCGGAGATTATGCAGCTGGTACGGCGCGATGCCGAGCTGATTTGCGTCGGCAAAAAAGCCGGCGCGCACTCGGTTGCCCAGCAGGATACTAACCAGATATTGATCGATTTAGCCCTGGCCGGCAAAAAAATCTGCCGTTTAAAAGGCGGTGACCCCTTTATTTTTGGCCGTGGTGCAGAAGAAATTCAGGCATTGCTGGTGCACGATATTGCCTTTCAGGTGGTGCCGGGCGTGACGGCTGCTGCCGGCTGTGCCGCTTATGCTGGTATTCCGCTTACTCATCGCGACCATGCGCAAAGCGTGCAGTTTGTTACTGGTCATTGCCGTAAAGACGGCAGTGAACCCGACTGGCGCAGCATGAGCACTCCTAACCAGACGGTGGTGATTTATATGGGGCTGATGAAAGCGGCCCATATTCAGCAGCAACTGCTGGCAGCCGGGCGGGCCGCCGGTACGCCGGTAGCCATTATTGAAAACGGTACCCGGCTGGAGCAGCGGATTATTACTACCCAGCTAAGTGAGCTGGCAGAGCGAGTCAGCAGTGAGCAAGTGCAATCGCCGGCGCTGCTGATTATTGGTGAAGTGGTCAGCTTGCAAAACCAGCTGCATTGGTTTGGTGCCCGGCCACAGAGTGCGGTATTTGCCCAGCCGCTAACCCGGCTGCGCTAATTCTGGTAAGCTTGCCTGCAACCCTATATTTCAACAGTATCCCGCAAGGACGATGATATGACTGCAACTTTACTGCCGGCCATTATTAAGATTGCCGAACAGGCCGGCGAGGCCATTTTAGCTATTTATGGCCGCGGCCAGGCCGCTTTTAAGATCAGCGCCAAGAGTGATGACTCACCCCTGACTGCTGCTGATATGGCAGCACACCGGCTTATTGTCGCTGAACTGGCAACATTAACCCCGGAGTTACCGATTTTATCGGAAGAAGCGGCCGATATCAGCTGGGATATCCGCAAAAGCTGGCAGCGGTATTGGTTAGTTGACCCATTAGATGGCACCAAGGAATTTATTAAACGCAACGGCGAGTTCACCGTTAATATTGCGCTGATTGACCAGGGTGAACCGATCCTGGGCGTGGTGCACGCGCCGGTGCTGGCTAAAACCTATTACGCTGCTAAGGGTGAAGGCGCCTTTTTAAAGCAAGCCGGTGGTGTCAGGCCGATAAAGGTGAACCAGGCCAGCAGGGATAAGCTAGTAAAGGTAGTGGGTAGTCGCAGCCACCCCAGCCCCGATTTAGCCGGTTATCTGGCCCAGTTTAATCAGCATGAAATGGTGCCGGTTGGCAGCTCGCTGAAGTTTTGCCTGGTGGCCGATGGCACGGCAGATGTGTATCCGCGCTTTGGCCCAACCATGGCCTGGGACACCGGTGCCGGCCATATTGTGGCGACTGAAGCCGGTGCTACAGTGAGTTTTGCCGGCATAGATAACAAAGTTTATCAGCGCGAGCAGCTGCTTAACCCGAATTTTATAGTATCGGCACTGCGTGACTAAAACCGCGACTCTACTCTGGATTTTAGCTACACTAGCGAAATGCCCAAACTACGTAGCGCAGCTGTAGCGTTAAGTAGTTTGGGGATTTATAGGTGACTTATGTTATGCGTTTAGATAAATTTATTTGTGATTGTACCGGCCTGACCCGCAGCCAGGCTGGCAAAGTTATTCGTCAGAAACTGGTTAGCATTAACGGCGAAATTGTTAAACAGGCTGCCCGCCAGGTTAGCAGTGACGATGCCGTAGTGTTAGATGGTAAGCCGCTAGCAATCATTGGCCTGCGGTATATTATGCTGCACAAACCAGCAGGGTTTTTATGCGCCAATGATGACCCGGACCACCCGATAGTGTTCAGTCTATTGGATGAACCTTTAGTTGAGCGCCTGCACACTGTTGGCCGGCTCGATTTAGACACCACTGGTTTATTGCTGCTAACCGATGACGGCCAGTGGTCGCACCGGATCAGTTCACCAAAACATCATATTGCTAAAACCTACCGGGTATGGACTGCCGACCCTATTAGCCTGGATGCGGCCAGCCTGTTCGCCGAAGGCGTAATGCTACGCGGCGAAAAAGACCCAACCCTACCGGCCCAGCTGGAAATTGTGGCCGAACGAGAAGCACTGCTGACCATTCATGAAGGCCGTTATCATCAGGTAAAGCGGATGTTTGCTGCTATTGGCAACAAGGTTGAGCAACTGCACCGCGAAAAAATCGGTGGCCTGCAACTGCCTGCTGATTTAGCTGAGGGTGAGTATCGTGAGCTGACAGAATCAGAGCTGACATTGCTTCAAAACCCGGTTGGCAAGTAAATGACGAGAGTTCACACAATGTTATTTGCAATTTCTTAGTATAGAATATAAGCAGTTATCTGATATAACCTTAATTATGTTGCAAACATTTCATCATTTAACTTTTTCACTGTGCATTTTTGTAAAATATCTATTATGATAATCTTGGCTGTTAAATAATAAAGCGCCGGCAACCCGGATGCTTAACTGTTGCAGTCTTTTAATTTTTGGTGTGGTTTTATGGAGTAGCCACCTGCAAAACACAAGGAGGAACATCATGTCGCCTGTCATGATGAAAAAAGCCAGCAAGCCTCTCTCGCTGACTTTCATAATTGTTGCAATAGCTGCCTTTCTAGCTGCGCCTGTGCTGGCAGAGCCTGAAGAAGATGATGAACTTGCCCGGGCTCAGGCGCAAATGAATGCTGAAGTATTGTCTAAGCCGTTTTTGGCTGAGAAACCAGAAGAAGTAGACAAATATATTAAGAGTATGCTCGAGCAGAATATTAAGCCGGAAGAATACAAAGGCAGATATTGGCGAAAGGGCTACACCTGTCGTGATTTGCTTAGGTATAACTGGACAGAATATAGAAACTGCCAGTATTACTATCGCTATCATGGCCGATACTATTACTAATAGAGTTTTCAAAAACCTGATACTAAAGGGAATTTAATATGTTCAATAAAATAAAAACAAACCAGCTAATTGTAGTTGGTCTGCTGATTTTTGGATTGTCGGGGTGTGCTGCTGTGCATACATCGATAAGCAAGCGCGATTTAGATGTGCAAACCAAAGTCAGTACTTCTATTTTTGTAGCGCCGGTGCCGCAAGAGCGCCGGAAAATTTATCTGGAAGTACGTAGTGCGGTAATGGAATTTGACCGGAATGCTTTCAGAACCTCACTTAACCAGCAAATTAGTCAAAGTGGCAATGGTTATACGTTTACCGACGACCCGGATGATGCCCAGTACACCATGAGTGTGTTTGTGCGGCAGCTTGAGAAAGCGTCCCCGTCTGCGGCTGAGAACGCGTTACAGAGCGGATACTCTGGTGCCGGTATGGGCGCTGCAGCTGCAGTAGCAACTGGTTCAGGTTACCGCGGAGCTGCTGGTGGAGCTTTAGTCGGTGGTTTAATGGCTACTGCGGCAGATGCTTTTGTTAAAGACGTTACTTATCTATTGGTAGCAGATATTCAAATTCAGGAACGCGCCAAGAAAGGTGTGATTGTACGTAAGGATTCAAAGGTTAATGCCAAAATATCTGATGATGGTGCAACCACCACCACTTACTCTGAGGCGTCGAACCTGAAAGAGTATCGCACTAGGGTAGTGACTACCGCGAACAAAGCCAACCTGGAGCTGGCGGAAGCTCAACCGCTGATGTTTGAAAAAACAGCTTACGCTATGTCGTCATTTTTCTAACGACTGATACTGATACGTTGATATTAAGCCGGTTTAATCGCCGGCTTTTTTATGTAATTTTTTTAGACTATGCTCAAGCTATGCTAATTCAGCATGCAACTTTTAAGGGATTACTATGAATTTTATCGCTTTTTTAATCATCGGTGCACTGGCCGGCTGGATAGCTGGCAATATTATGAAAGGCAAAGGTTTTGGCTTGTTAGGTAATATAGTTGTTGGTATTGTTGGTGCCTTTTTAGGCGGTTTTTTATTCACGTTGCTTGGCTTGTCGGCAGGTGGTTTTATTGGCTCGCTGGTTATGGCAACGGTGGGTGCGGTAGTGCTGATTTATCTGGTTGGTTTAATTAAAAGAAGTTAACCACTTTCCCCAAAAGCTTGCTAACTGTCAGCGGATGTCAGAGTAGCGCGCGTTAGAACCCCGAACTGGGCGCCACAGAGTGTCTGAGCCCTGCCGCAGGCGAGAGGGCGAGTTGCTGTGGCGAGCCAGAGCGGGAGTTGTAACGATAAGCGCTACGGGCCAAATTCAGAATAAATCCAGTGATTCACCTTGCTCTGGCAAGTCCTGCTCTTTTTTCGCTTTGGCATTTAGCCTTGCGCGGCGTTGCACCAGTAGTTTCAAAATATGGCTGCGCTCTGCCGCGGGTTTCTGGTGCCAGTTAAAGCGCTCGTCACGCGAGCGCAAACAACCCAGGCAATAACCCCGGTTGTTACTCTGACAAACCCCAATGCAGGGGTTAGGTATGTCGAATAGCTCTAACTGATCCACAAGGCTACCGCCCAGGCTGATGAATAAACTAAGTGTACGTTGTGGTAGGCTGAAGGTGCAACCTGACGAAGAAGATGAACCTTATTGCGTAAACTGCCTGTACTTAGCCTAACAATCGAACCGGCTTACACACGCCAACACGCCGTAAATACCTCCCTGTAGGCTCGATTCGGCCATCCTGGCCTGCAACGGTTGGCTTAGCGTAAGCCGATTCTCCTTTGGTCTTATTACAGTTAGCTTGATTATTTTTCAGCAGATCACAAAAATTGGTTGACTTCAGACTGATAGACGGCTATTTGTAGTAGGCAATTGCTCTGTAAAACAGAGCTAAAATATAAAAACGAATTCAACCAAGTAAATAAGTAAGAATTAAATTATGCGTTTAGCTGCTGTTCTGAACATTATTGTCCTCGTGGTCGTGGTGATTATTAATCTCCGCGGGGGCGGTGTTTTGGAAAAATAAAGTAGCTTAAGGCGAAATCCAACAAAACCCCCGCTCCGCAAGGACCGGGGGTTTTGTCGTTTCAGGGCGTGTGAAAATTAAATAGCAGCAAGAGGTTTAGGATGAATGGCGCAGAGTTGGTATTAAAGGTGTTGCAGCAGCATGGGGTGGATACCATTTTTGGTTATCCCGGCGGCGCTATTATGCCCATTTACGATGCGATTTACGCCAGCCCGGTCAAACATTACCTTTGCCGGCATGAACAGGGCGGCGCGTTTTCGGCGATAGGTTATGCCCGCAGCTCCGGCAAGGTGGGGGTGTGCCTGGCAACATCCGGCCCGGGAGCCACTAATTTAATTACCTCGCTGGCCGATGCTATGCTGGATTCTGTGCCGCTGGTAGCCATTACCGGCCAGGTGTCGCAGGCGGTGATGGGCACCGATGCCTTTCAGGAAATTGATGTACTGGGTTTAAGTTTAAGTGTTACCAAACACAGCTTTATGGTGCGCAGCGCCGACGAGCTGGCCGCCACGTTAAACGAAGCTTTTGCTATCGCCCGCTCTGGCCGGCCCGGCCCGGTGCTGGTAGACATCCCGAAAGATGTGCAACTGGCCGCCGCTGCAGAACCTGACAATGCTGCCACGCCGCAAAGCCGCGCGCTTAATACCTCATTGGCGCAAAGCGCTCAGGCCCGCCAGTTAATTGCTAAGGCTAACAAGCCAATGGCCTATATCGGCGGTGGGGTGCATATGGCCGGCGCCATGCCACAGCTGCAGGATTTTTTAGCCCAGTGCCTGATGCCCTCTGTTACCACCTTAAAAGGCATGGGTTCGGTGGCGAAAGACAACCCTTATTACTTAGGTATGCTGGGTATGCACGGTACTCAGGCTGCCAATATCGCGGTGCAGCAGTGCGATTTATTAATTTGTTTAGGCGCCCGCTTTGATGACCGGGTAACCGGCAATCTGAAAAAGTTTGCGCCTAACGCTAAGGTGATTCATGTCGATATCGACCCGGCAGAAATCAACAAAGTGCGTTTTGCCGAGGTATCGTTTTTAGGGGATATGCGGCAAATTCTGCCGGCCATCGCCAGCAGCACCGACTGCAGTGACTGGTTGGCCCACTGCAGCAACTTAAAGCAGCAACACGGCTGGCGATATGACCATCCGGGCGAGCGCATTTACGCGCCGCTGATGTTAAAGCAGTTAAGCGAGCGGATGCCGGATAACAGCGTAGTGTGCTGCGACGTGGGCCAGCACCAGATGTGGGTGGCGCAGCATATGCGGTTCAGCCACCCGCGCAACCATTTATCCAGTGGTGGCCTGGGCACCATGGGCTTTGGTTTGCCGGCAGCGATTGGCGCCAAGTTGGCTCGGCCGCAGGACACGGTCATCGCCGTCTCAGGCGATGGCTCTTTTATGATGAACGTGCAGGAGCTGGGCACCATTAAGCGTTTTCGGCTGCCGGTAAAAATCGTCATTATCGACAACCAGCGGCTGGGCATGGTGAAACAGTGGCAGCAGCTGTTTTTTAACGAACGCTACAGTGAAACCGATTTATCAGATAACCCGGATTTTGTCGCGTTGGCAGCGGCCTTTGCCATCCCCGGCCACAGTATTACCCGTAAAGACGAAGTAGAAAGTGCACTGGAGGCCATGTTTACCTGGCCTGGCCCGTATTTACTGCATGTCAGAATTGATGAAAAAGATAACGTCTGGCCATTAGTACCGCCGGGTGCCGCTAATGAAGATATGATCATGGAGACTAACTGATGAACCATACCCTGAATATCACTGCCAATAATGAAGCCAGCGTAGTTGAACGTTTATTGCAGGTAACCCGCTATCGTGGCTATCAGCTGGCCGGGCTGGAGCTTACCCCTATGGCAGAGAAAGCGGGACTGTCGATCACCTTAACGGTCAGCAGTGACAAACCGATCCATTTACTGACCAGTCAGTTGCATAAATTATATGACGTACGCGACTTACAGCTGGCCAGTGCTGATATTGCCGCGCTGCGCGCTTAAGTATTACCATTTAGTATCGCTTGTTAGCTATGCTGATTAACTATTTAGATTGAAAACCTATTTTTGAATAACGGAGTTCCACAATGCCAAAGTTAAGATCCGCCACTGTTACCGAAGGCCGCAATATGGCAGGCGCCCGCGCCCTGTGGCGAGCCACCGGGGTTAAAGATACCGATTTTGGCAAACCCATTATTGCAGTCGTAAACTCGTTTTGTGAGTTTGTGCCAGGCCATGTTCATTTACGTGATTTGGGCAAGCTGGTAGCAAAAAGCATTGACGAAGCCGGCGGTATCGCCAAAGAATTCAACACCATTGCGGTAGATGACGGTATCGCCATGGGCCATGGCGGTATGTTGTACAGCCTGCCCTCGCGTGAGCTGATTGCCGACTCGGTGGAGTATATGGTCAACGCGCATTGTGCTGATGCGATGGTCTGTATTTCTAACTGCGACAAAATTACTCCGGGCATGTTAATGGCAGCGATGCGCTTAAATGTGCCAGCGATCTTTATTTCCGGCGGGCCAATGGAAGCGGGTAAAACCAAACTGTCGGATCAGATTATCAAGCTGGATTTAGTCGATGCCATGGTGTCCGCAGCCGATCCGAAAGTCAGCGACAGCGACAGTGAACAAATTGAGCGCAGCGCCTGCCCGACTTGCGGCAGTTGCTCCGGCATGTTTACCGCCAACTCAATGAACTGTTTAGTGGAGGCATTAGGCTTAGGTCAGCCCGGCAATGGTTCTTTGCTGGCGACCCACGCTGATCGCAAAGAGTTATTTGTGCAGGCTGGTTTCAGAATTATGGATCTGTGCAACCGCTGGTATAAAAATGATGATGCCAGCGCCTTGCCGCGCAGTATCGGCAATAAAACCGCCTTTGAAAACGCCATGATGCTGGATATTGCGATGGGCGGCTCCACCAATACGGTACTGCATTTACTGGCTGCGGCCATTGAAGCTGAAGTCGACTTTACCATGGCCGATATTGACCGCTTATCACGCATTGTGCCGCATTTATGCAAAGTGGCGCCATCTACCCAAAAGTATCATATGGAAGATGTCCATCGCGCCGGTGGCGTTATCGGTATTCTGGCTGAGCTTAACCGCGCGGGTTTGTTAAACCCCGATACCCCGCATGTTGCCGGTAGTTCACTGGGTGCGGTTTTAGAAAAATGGGATTTGAAAGCCAACCCCTCCGCTGAGGTGCAACAATTTTATGCGGCCGGCCCGGCGGGTATTCGCACTACCCAGGCGTTTTCACAAGACTGCCGTTACCCGTCGGTAGATGATGACCGGGTGGAAGGCTGTATTCGCAGTAAAGAACATGCGTATTCGCAAGACGGCGGCTTAGCCGTGCTGTTTGGTAACCTGGCGCCGCAGGGCTGTATTGTTAAAACCGCCGGGGTAGAGCCGGAAAATCTGGTATTTACCGGCCGCGCCCGGGTGTTTGAAAGTCAGGATGAAGCAGTAGAGGCCATATTAAAAGGCAAGGTAGTAGCTGGCGATGCGGTGATTATTCGCTATGAAGGCCCGAAAGGTGGCCCGGGTATGCAGGAAATGCTGTACCCGACCAGTTATTTAAAATCAATGGGCTTAGGTAAAGCCTGTGCCTTGATCACAGATGGCCGCTTTTCCGGCGGCACTTCGGGCTTGTCGATAGGCCATGTGTCACCGGAAGCCGCCAGTGGTGGTGCTATTGCGCTGGTGCAGGAAGGCGACAAAATAGAAATTGATATTCCGCAGCGCAAAATCGGCATTGCCATCAGTGATGAAGAGCTGGCCAAGCGCCATGCAGAGATGGATGCGAAAGGTAAGCAGGGCTGGAAGCCAGAGAACCGGCAGCGGGTGGTCAGTTCTGCGTTAAAAGCCTATGCGCTGCTGGCCAGTAGTGCTGATAAAGGTGCAGTGCGGGATTTGTCGAAACTTGAAGAGTAACAGCAAGACGTGAGACGAAGGGACAAGGTGTACTTTCGTAGCAGCGGCAGGGATGCCGCGGAGGCTGAAAGGGCACAGGGATGTGATCCTTGAAGGCGGCGAAGAAAGTATTTCCTTGTCTCTGAGTTTAAACCCGATTTGCAGGCTGCGACAGGTAACAACACGCGGAGACGCCCCGCTTAGCTGTTACCTGTCTGCGCTTGAAACTTAAGCTTGCCGGATGGCAATAGCAGCAAGACTTGAGACGAAGGGGCAAGGTGTACTTTCGTAGCAGCGGCAGGGATGTCGCGGAGGCTGAAAGGGCACAGGGATGTGATCCTTGAAGGCGGCGAAGAAAGTATTTCCTTGTCGCTGAGTTTAAATCTGAGTTGAAGGCTACAACAGGTAACAACACGCGGGGACGCCGTAAATATATCCCTATAGGCTCCTCTCCAGCATCCCTGCTGGAGACGCCCCGCTTAGCGGTTACCTGTCTGCGCTTGATACTTAAGTGTGTCGGCTGGCACAAGCAATGCAACTAAAGGCAGTGGAGCAACAATGAACAACCTGGCAACAGTCCAACCAGAGCAGACAGATAGCGATGTGATGCAGCAGTATCTGCGGGAAATTCTGCTGTCGCCGGTATATCAGGCCGCGGTAGAAACGCCTTTGGACGCTATGCCAAAATTAAGCCAACGGCTGGGGCACCATGTGCTGCTAAAGCGAGAAGACAAGCAGCCGGTGTACTCGTTTAAATTACGTGGTGCTTTTCATAAACTGCATAAAGTAAAACTGCATAGCCCAGATGCCAGCGTAGTGTGCGCCTCAGCCGGCAATCATGCCCAGGGCGTGGCGTTATCGGCCAGTAAGCTGCAGCTGAAAGCTACCATTGTTATGCCCATCACTACGCCGGAAATAAAAATTGCCGCCGTAAGGGCGTTGGGTGGCAATGTGGTATTGCACGGCACCGCCTTTGATGAGGCCAATAGCTATGCCATTAAACTGGCTAACACCGAAGGCGCTATTTATATCCCTCCGTTTGATGATAGCGATGTTATCGCCGGCCAGGGCACTATCGCCAAAGAACTGCTGAGCCAGCATAACCAGTTAAACGCGGTGTTTATCCCGGTCGGTGGTGGCGGCATTCTGGCGGGTATGGCTGTGTATATTAAAGCTATTCAGCCTAATGTAAGGGTAATAGGGGTAGAGCCGGAAGATGCCGCCTGCTTAAAAGCGGCAATGAGTGCTGGTGCGCCGGTAACTTTGGAGCGGGTTGGCTTATTTGCCGATGGCGTGGCGGTAAAACGCATTGGCACTGAGAATTTTAACCTGGCCAAACGCTTTTGCGATGAAGTCGTCACCGTTAGCAGTGACGAAATTTGCGCGGCAATAAAGGATATTTTTGATGATTTGCGGGCAGTAGCAGAGCCAGCAGGCGCCCTGGCGCTGGCCGGTTTAAAAAAATACAGTCAGCAGCTGCAAAACAGCACCTTAAGCAAACCGCAGCAGTTTGCGGCCGTGCTTAGCGGCGCTAACTTAAATTTTGATACGCTGCGTTATGTGTCAGAGCGCTGTGAGCTGGGCGAGAAAAAAGAAGCAGTGTTTGCCGTAACCATCCCGGAAGAAAAAGGCAGTTTCCGTCGTTTTTGCCAGACCCTGGGTGGCCGGGCGATTACTGAATTTAATTATCGCTATGCTAGCGATAACAAAGCCCATATTTTTGTCGGTATTAAGCTGCGTCATGGCCAGCAGGAACTTGACACGGTAACCAAGTTGCTGAGCGAGGCCGGTTACGATTATCAGGACTTGTCTGATGACGAGCTGGCCAAACTGCATGTCCGGCATATGGTTGGTGGCATGCCACCGCGCCAGTTAACCGAGCAGGTGTACCAGTTTAACTTTCCGGAATACCCGGGTGCATTAATGAATTTCCTGAATACCCTCGGCGAACACTGGAACATCACCTTATTTCATTACCGTAATCACGGCGCTGCCACCGGCGATGTGCTGGCCGGCTTTGAAGTGGCCAATCACAGCGATATCGCGGGCCACTTAGACAAACTGGGATATCAGTACCAGCAAGTCAGCAATAACCGCAGTTATCAGACGTTTTTAACCGCGAGCTAACAGGCGAAGGCTCCTACCAAAGAAAAGGGCGTAATTCAAAATATTACGCCCTTGTTGTTTTGGTTAACCAGCTTTTATATCTGAAATTAACCTTAAATCATTTTTTTCCGTGCGACGACCAGGCCCAGCAACACCAGACTCATTAAAAATAATGAGTTAGGTTCTGGAACCGCAGTTGGGGCTGCAACCGCAGTGATGGCTGTGGTGAAGTAGTTAAAGTTATGGTTATTAGCATCTGATGACCAAATCCATTCGGCCGCTCCACTTACGCCAGCTCGAGTGCCCCAGGGCCCGACACCATTAACGCCTAAAAAGCTGACAGCTTGAAAATCATTCCAGCCAGTGGTACTGACTTTCCAGTCGGTTGTATTGGTCAGTAAAGATGACTGACCATTTGAAAATAGATGGCCTGCGCCCGTCAGGTCAAACTGTCCCAGAAAACCAGCTATTCCGCCCTGATCATAAGCATAGATATGGAGAAAGTAGTTCTGACCTGCGGTTAAATTGACATCCGAAAACGTATAGGTCGACCTCCAGTTATTGCCGGATGAAATTAGTACTCCAGGGCTGAGATCATCTGTGGAAAGGTAGGCGGCGTAACCATTGTCAACATTTAACCCACCGGATATCAGGGTAGCGGAGACCGGAGTGCTGGCAATCAGTAGCAAGGTTAAAATTAAACTTATACGTTTTAACATTTATATGTCCCTAAAATTGTTATGTTTAAACTTAAACGGCAAAATCGCTAGCAAGTATTGCACCATGTTGTAACTTGTTGTTTTTGTTATTTATTTTAATGCCGCCAGTTGGCTGGTGTAAAGTATATTGACAGCTTCTAATAATAAAGGCTCCTCCAACCGAAAAGGGCGTAATTTAAAAGATTACGCCCTTGTTGTTTTGGTCGCTTCTAGCCAAAGACTGAGTGTTTCTTTTTGCTGCGTACCGATCAGCAAACGCTTACCATTATGCAATAGTACTTCAAGACCCTGCTTGCCTGAAATGTTATAACACCGACGATTTTTTGCGCCGCGAATACCCCAACCTCCGTAATCGCCTATCGGGTTGTAGCTGACAACCCGGATATCTTTGATTTCTTGCCATGCATGCTTGCGCCAGTTGTTAATAAATGGCACAAACCGTACAGTCAAACCCTGTTTATCTAACTGTAATTGTAAACTTGAGAAGTGTAGTAAAGCGCATAAGCTCAACATTAGCAGGCAGCATAAAACCAATATGCTGTGTGGTGCCGGGTTATTACCAAAAGGTTGTTGCAATATAATTTGCTGGAAGCAGACATAGAAAAAAAGCAGGGTTATAACCAGACAAAGCCAATAAATCCAGGTATAGCGAAAACTTTGTTGCTCTTTATAGGCTGCTTCAACCATTAAATTATCCTTTCGTGTCGGCCCTTTCCGCCGCCAGCGCCTGCAACAGTGCCTGATGGAAACGCTCTGGTGCCTGAATATGCGGCGAGTGGCCTAAATCGGCAAAGCGGATTAGGTTGGCGTTGGGAATGGCTGCGGCAGCTGCCGGGCCCAGTTTGGCGTAGTTGCCTAACTTTGGCTGCAATTCTTTGGGGGCGGCATCCTTACCGATAGCGGTATTGTCTTTGTCGCCAATCAGTAAAATCACCGGCATTTTCAGCTGCGGGAATTCGTAAATTACCGGCTGGGTAAAAATCATATCGGCGGTAAGGGCAGAATTCCAGGCTACCTGCTCGCGGTCTTCGCCGCGGAACATACCGGCCTGCATTTGCACCCAGGGCTCAAAATCATCGCGCCATTGGCCGGCGTAATAGGTAGTACGCTGGTAATTGCGAATGCCATCGGCAGAGGTGTTCAGTGCGCGCTGATACCACTCATCGATGGTCCTGTAAGGCACACCAACTGCTTTCCAGTCTTCCAGGCCGATAGGGTTAACCAGCACCAGGCTCGCTGTACTATCAGGGTATTGCAAGGCAAAACGGGTAGCCAGCATGCCACCCATGGAATGGCCCATTACGGTTACTTTGGCAATCTGCAACTTATCGAGCAATGCCTTGGTATTAGCGGCGAGTTGGTGAAAACTGAATTGGTAATGCTGTGGCTTGGCTGATTTACAAAATCCAATCTGATCGGCGGCAATAACCCGATAACCTGCTTCGCTAAGTGCTTTTATGCTGGCTTGCCAGGTCGCGGCGCAGAAGTTTTTGCCGTGCATCAAGACGATGGTTTTGCCATTAGCGGTATCGGCCGTGGCAGGCACGTCCATATAAGCCATTTCCAGCTGCTGTTGCTGGCTATTAACAGTAAAGTATTGCACCGGATAAGGATAAGCAAAACCTTCCAGCCGCGGGCCATACACAGGTTGCCCTTTCGTAACTGGCACAGCGCCGCTAACCGGCCAGGCGCTGGCAAATAGTAAGGCGGTAAAACTTAATAAAAAGATACAGTTTTTCAAACCAAACTCCTGTTAATTAGCTTTGTTCAGACGGCACACGGGCACACCAAGTATTTACCATAGTTCAATTTACTGACTCCTTCTGCCGGCAACGGACACAACGTCGATATTAAGCGGTGAACTGTTACTAAAAATGGCAGCATCGTCGCTTCTGTATTGCCCCACGAGCGTCAAATTCAGGCTTGCGATATCCAAAATGAGATGCTTTAATAACGTTTTATTAATATATGTATCCATCAGGGACGACACTGCCATGCCTCGACCACACCCTTACATTGCTCGCGCTGAGCTTGATACGGCTTTTAAAGAGAATCAACATGATATTTATGTTCTGAATACCCAGGAAATGATCAAATTGTGGGATGCAGAGCAAAGAAGTAAAGGGAAAAGCCCTCAGCAGATATCAGAAATTTTTGAGCAAATAACAGCGACACCTTTAGCAGCGCAACTTGAAGTTTATGGCAGGGAGTTTGGTGGTACAGCAATAGCAGCAAGTTCAGAAGTCCGGGTTCTTACTGCTTTGGCTATGGATATGAAGCGCTCTGGCAGTATTTTCGGAAGATATTATGTACAAGTCAGCGGTGGCAAACAGTATATTGTATTTAAAGGCCGTGCAGGTTTACGACAGGTTTTAACTGGAACGCGCTACCTTGCCAGTAACACTAAGGTTATGAGTATGGGTGTAGGAGGTCAGGCACTTAAATCATCAGCAAAAGGTGGTTTCTTAATTTCAGTATTGTTTTCAGTAACGATTAATACTCTTAGCTGGTTATTTGCAGATGAATTTCGGTGGACAGACTGGTTGGGAACAATTAGTACCGACATTGTGAAGGCTGTGATTGCAAGTGCTGCGGGTTATGCAATTGGTGCTATTGCAGCAACACTGACCACCATCGCTGTTGTGCCCCTTGTTCTTGGCTTAATTATGGCCGTTGGAACCGCTTGGTTGTTATTTGAAGTTGATCAGCATTTTGGTATTACTAACGCCTTGATTAAACATTTAGAACAAAAAGAAGAAAAGTTAAAACAAGATATAGCGTCAGGTTTTTACTATGTTCTAAGTTCAACTGGTGCTGTTGTCAGGCGTCAGCTGTCACTAACTTTGCGTAGTTATTTGAATTCACTCTTACAGCCCAGGTTTCGTTAATGCAATATCGACATCAGAAAGCAAAGTTAATTGCTTCTTCGCTGCTAGCCTTTTGTTTAATGCTTACATTGAGTGTTTCAGCGGTTGTCATGTTGACAACGGGCTGGCGCCAACATGCCAACGCTATAGCGAGTGAATCCCCATTAATCATTATCAGTAGCATGCATACATATGGTCCTGGCATCATAGTGGGTGCTTTCTCGGGTGCTTTATTGTTTCTGCTGTACTTTATGTATCGTTGTGTTTTCCAAACTGAAACACCATTTTTCAAAAGAGCTGAAAAGATCCTGGCATCTTTTGCGCTAGCCGGTTTGCTGGTTATGTTTGTTGGTAGCCATATTATTACGTCACACTGGCAGAGCAAAGCAGACGCAGCAGGTTTTGCACCTTGCCCTGCGATGACGTTGTTATCTAATCGGGTGACAATGGATGTTTGGGTGAGGGATGAAGTGTTGTGTCACGACTCTGATGTGCGGCGAATTCTCAGCCGGGGAACAAAAAGTGAGATGGCTCGAGTAGAGCAACATCTGCAAGTTAAGCAAAAACAGCAACAGGCCAGGCAGCAGTTTTTAAAGCAAGAAGCACAGATTAAAGACGGTGGTTAAGCTATTGAATGACTGCCGCAAATGCAACGCTGAGCCAGTATTCATGCTCGCGACTATTCAGTTCCCGGTTTTACGATGATTCTCATTAGTACCAAAGCCATCGCGGCCGGTTTTGCGATGTTGTTTTTTCTCTCACTATTGCTGATTGCCATTATTATGTTTTTGGTGCCTGCATGGCTGGAGCAATTAGCTGAGTTGCAGTCAGCACGGCCGCTGATTGTTATAAGTTACTCCGGTAATCTGATGCCGGGTGTCGTGCTTAGTTTAGTGGTGTTGCTGGCATTTGTTGCATTTCAGCTTACTGTGCGCATCCGGGGCAAGGTGGCGCTGTCGCTGGTTGAGAAGGTAAACAGTTTTACTGGTAAAGCGATGGTGGCGTCGTTAGTGCTAATGTTTGCTGGCAGTTTTGTGTTAGGTAACTGGCTTGATGGCAAAGCAGAGCAAGCCGGTTATCAACCCTGTCCAATGTTTACCTTACTTTCTAACCGGGTAACTTATACCGCCTGGGTAAAAAACGAAGCCTTATGTTATGACAGTGATGTGCGCCGGATTGTTAATCGTGGCACAGTAGCTGAAGCCATTCAGGTTGAACAGCACTTGCAGCAACGGCTGAAACAGCAAGCTGCTAAACTTCGCTTTCTTGCGGAGGAAGAGGCGCTGCGCCGGGCGCGGGCAGCTAAAAACGCAGCCAATCATCATTGAAGCATGGCAACTCAGGTGGAAATCAGCTGAGTTATAGCGACTAACTGATTGAAACGTTTAGAGGGGGGGTAGTTTAGTAATTCAGATTTTGCAAGGCTTGCACTGATGAAATTGCTTAAATTTTCGGCATATGTTAGATTTGTGCAATTTTTATGGCGACACAGAGTGAGCTAAATGCAACGGAATGTAATGCTTAGCGAAGAAGAACGCGGCTATTTTGCTGAGTTATTTGATGAACATATTGATATAGTGCCGTCCGCAGAAAATGATCTGCGCCATACCATTTCGGTGACTGCTGAAGTGCCCCCTGCTATTTCCTCATTACTGGGTAGGGCAAAAATGACCCTGCTGGCTGAAATCGGCAATTACAAGTTATGGTTTCCGCTGGAAATGACATTGGACGAAGCAGGTCAGTTTAACCCGGTGCTGGGTATTCCAGAAGTAGTGGAATATGTTGGCAAACAGCGAAGCTGGCGCTCAACTGAGCTGGAAGAACTGGATGTCAGCAGTGCGGCTTTTTCCGGTAAAGTGAAACTACTGTCGCTATCAAGTACCGGGATGTCATTGCAGTTCAATTGTGCCAATATTGCCGAAAAAATTAGTCATCATTCCGAGCTTACCCTGAGTTTGCCCGACGGCCAGCTGTTGCATCTGGATATGCAGCCAGTCAGACAGCAAGACACCGTGCTGGCTGCACGTATCACCACTACCAGCAGCAACCGTGAAGCGCTGCGCCGCTTTTTGTTTCAACGCCACCGGCAACGGCATCCCACTTTATATCAGAACCTGAAAAACTGAATAGCGGCTTATCCTGTTTGAGTCGCTATCTGCTTGAACCGACAGCACTGCCATGTTACATAACGGCTACTTTAACTAATATGTGTTTTTATCATGTGGACTATTGCTGTTGCCTCGGCCAATCCGGCCAAAATTAATGCGGTTAAGCTGTGCTTTCAAACCAATTTTGCTGAGCAGGCCATTACGGTAAGCGGGTTTGCGGTGCCGTCCGGTGTGGCGGAGCAACCGCTAAGCAGTGTTGAAACCCTGCTTGGCGCGCAGAATCGCTTACAGGCGCTGAAACAGCAAACTGATGCGGATTATTACGTGGCAATTGAAGCAGGCCTGGATAACGATATGACCTTTGCCTGGATGCTGATTGAGCATAATGGCAAATTGGGCAAAGCCCGTTCGGCCAGTCTGATGCTGCCGCCAGCGGCGTTGCAGCTATTGGCTGAAGGCGAGCAGCTGGGCGATGCGATGGACCAGTTGTTTGGCACCAGCAATATCAAGCAAGCCGGTGGTGCTATTGGTTTATTGACCCACAACCAGTTAAGCCGGGCCAGCGTGTATCAGCAGGCGCTGACTCTGGCGCTGATCCCGTTTTTAAACCCGGAACGGTTTTAATTTTCCGCGGGAGCTGGATGTAAGTATGAGCTTTAGCTGATATCAGAGCTTGCTGCCGGTTGCGGGTTACTTAACCTGCGTTTTTCCAGATAAGCATACAGTTGTTCAGTAAAAAAGCCGTGCATTAAAAAGCGCTGGCCTAAATTCCAGGGCCCGACTAAATAATGCGGGTACTTGTTAAAAGCCATTTCACGCAGACTGCTGTCACCTACCAGATCACCAATCCGGATAGCAATAGACTGATCCAGGTTAAAACCATTAATCGCATCACGGTATTGCTCGCGGGTCAGCAACAAACAGAATAAACACATAAACAGCGCGTGGGCACTTTCAAAATCCAGCCACTGGGTTCGTTTTTCAGGTAGCTGAAACTCGTCCATGTTAATACTTTGCCAGTGTTGCCAGTTAAGCTCGTTAGCTTTTAATGGCTGCGCCGGGTGATGCCAGCTGCCCAGCTCGCTGAATAACCGGAACAGCTCCTGATCATGCTCAACAAAACTGGCCTGCTGCATATCGGCAATGCTTTTCGGATAAAGCTGTACAGGGCTGAACTCACTACCCGGGCTATTGGCTGCCAGAAAATTCAGCACATTTGATTCGGTGGCATAGTGACGCAGGATCAGTAAGTTGGCTTCCCGGCTGACAAAGTGGGTACAGAACCAGCAAATTAGTTTTTGAAGCGCGCTATGCGCACTGAATTGCGGAAACGGCAGCCGTTTAAAAAACCAGATAAGGTGCAGCAAAATGGCAAAGATAAACTGCAGTAGTGGCCGCACGCCCCAACGCAGCGGGTTTTGCAAATCCTTTAACCATAAATCCAGCGCTGCCTGTTCAATTGGCAGCGAATTATCATTGGCAATAGCTTTTAAATAGGCGCTGGGCTCGGATTTTCTGCTAGTACTCATTATCAACCTCTTCCAGTTGCAGGCAATACAGTCTGGCCGTTACCCGGGCCGTGCGCACTATGGCATCAAGCTGAGCCGGGCTCTGACAGAGCCGGTCAAGCAGCTGATACAGCTTTTGCAGATGGTCATCATCATTGGCGCCGTGATAACGCATAAAGCGGCTGTAGCTTCCATCGCCGTCGGTGGTTTTGTCTATTTGCGCCGCCCAGTCACTGGCCATTTTCTGACCCAGGCCTTCGATAATCCACATCGCGCCAACCAAATCGACCGGATTGCTCTGGCTGGCCCGGTACATTAAAAAACCATGCAATGCTTCAGTGCCAATATTACGCGGCGCGCTCTGAATATCCGCCAGGCTGCCACCGGCGGCAACATAGTCTTGTTCCAGCATTTCGTAGTCACGGTGCTCTTCCCGGGCGTGGCCGATAATGACCGAGCGCACGTCGCTGTAGTCACGGTCGAAACTCGAGGCGCAGCGGCTGATCCAGCGTGAGCCTTCTATCACCTGCTGGCGCCAGTTCAGCAGTAACTGACAATAATCCGCCTTACTGAACTGGCCCCGCTCTAACCGCTGCAGCAAAGGCACCCGGCCAAGCTGACGCTCAAATTCAAACCAGACCCGCATCAGCGCCTGTAAACACTGCTGGCCCTGCGGGCTTAATACTTGTTCTGTCATTCAGGCCTCCACTACAGTCAGTTGCATATAGGCATTATTAAAGCGGCCACTTTCTGGCACCATGCATAAAATGGTGGCACCGTTTTGATAGTGTTGGCTGCGCCGGAATTCGTCCAGCATAATAAAAATTGAGGCACAGCCGGTATTGCCGCGGCTATACAGATTGCTGTACCACTTGTGTTCGGCGATCCCCACGCCGGCGCGCTGCATCATGTCGAAAATTTTGCCGCGAAAATAATGCGACGAATAATGACAGAGTACATGGTCGACTTTGTCTGGCTGCACCCGGCCTTCGCTGATTAACCGCAAATAGCCATCAACCCCCAGTTTAACGATATTTTCCAGTAGCCGCACATCCTGGCGAATAAGCAGGGCACCGGCGGCTTCAGCTTCGGCATAGGTGGCATAATCCTGCCAGCTGCGGTTTTGCGGGTTGTCGCCCGGGTAGCCGACACTCATACACACCGGGTAGGCATCAGCATGGGAAAAGCTACGGATCCAGTCAATCCGGAAACAGCGGCCGCGCGGCTGGGTTTCCAGTAGTAGCGCGCCGGCACCGTCTGATAACATCCAGCGTAAAAATTCAGCATTAAAATCCAGCTCACTACCGGCCGCCTCATAGCGGCTGGCTTTAAACAGCCGTGAGGTTAACTCACTTGCCACTACCAATGCATTGGGTTGCTCACCGGCTAATAGATTGGTAAAGGCGGCTTTTAACGCCATCATGCTGCTGGAGCAAATACCGTGGCTGCTATGCAGTTCAATATCGCTCAGGCCAAGTTCAGCCTGCAACATCGAGCCAAAGCCGGGTAACACAATATCGCCCTGGCTGGTGGCCGCACTAAGCATCTTAATCTGTCGTTTGCCCAGAAAGCTGTTACTTAAGCAGTGTTCGGCCGCGTTCGCAGCCATGCCGGCATTAGAAATGGTGGTGTTATGGTTGGCATCGATAGCGTAATGGCGGGTTTTAATGCCATTTGATTGCAAAATCCGTCGCTTTAAACGGCTTGGTTTGCCATGGACTAACCCTAACAACGGTTCGATCTGTTCATTATCAATGGGTGGCCCCGGTAAAAAGTGGCCACTACTGGTAATAAACACCGTCATAATTTTACCTGCGGGTGCTTTAATGCGGTAAACAAGCAGCGCAGGTTCTCTTCCAGATAAGGTAGCACACAAACTATAACCATAAAGCTCAGGTAATAAGGCAGATAAGTATCGCCGCCATGGGCGTAAGGCATCCGCTGCAGATAAAATTCACCCTGCCAGTTAAAACTGACCAGTTTAATGAATACCGGATAATTTATAACGATTATCAACAACAACATATACATTGGCAGGGTGGCCAGATAATTATGGGCGTGCATTTCCCAGACGCTGATATGACGCTTGGGTGCTGCGTAATGCACGTCGTAATGCGCCACGGCTTCATGCGCTAACCAGGCCACGATGCAGATCAGCATAATCAGCACATTCACTTTAAAAAGCAGACACAGCAGAATGGGCACTGCCATCTGAATGCCCATTAACGAGTGAATAAGCGACTCGCGCAGGCCCGAAGTGTATTCAATCCGGGTAGCCCGGTGGCAGCACCAGTCGATAAAACCGGCAATGCCCCACAGCGGCAAAAACACATACAGCATAAGCTGAATTAATAACTGGCTGGTTTGCAACACCGCACTCCTGTTGCCGCTAATACTGCCGATTACTATATCTTATGGTTAATGGTTTGTAGATTAAAACAATAAAAAACACTGACATATTTCTTGTTCAGATACTGTTCATTAACGTTATATTTATGCATAATTCCTCGCCGTTTTGGGCACAAAAATGATAGTGATATAAAAATAACAAAAAGGATTAGTTATCTTGTCTAACAATACGTTATGGATTTTACTGGCGCTTACTATAATCATATCGGGTTGCGGTGGGGGCAGTGGCAGTGATACTGCAGTGGTTGCACAGAATAAAACCCCAAGAGTTTCTGTTGCAAATGTCACTACATATGAAACCGAATTGGTAACTGTTAACGCTTCAGCAGTTGATGACGATGGTTCTATTGTTCAATATCGTTGGCAGCAAACTGCTGGTGCCATGGTTGCATTGTCAGATACCAGTTCAGCGAGTATCAGTTTTATTGCGCCAGCAGTCACTGCAGATCAAACTTTAACATTTCAGGTTACCGCTACTGATAATCAGGGTGCGTCTGCAACGGTGGTTGCAACAGTGATAGTTAAATTTAACCAGCCACCGTTAATATCGTTGCTGGATACCGAAGCAGATGAACAGTCAACCTCAGAGCTTGCAGCTAACATTACTGATGATGGTGTCATTACTGCTATTGCCTGGCTGCAAATTGGCGGTCCTGCCGTTACGCTTGAAGGGGCAGATACGTTAACACTAAGGTTTACCGCACCGGATGTTGAGCAGCAAACCGCGCTGCGCTTTCGTCTCACTGTAACAGATAATCTGGGCAAATCCTCCAGTGCTGAAGTAACGGTAACAGTGAACCTGGTTGACGTTGTGTTTAATGTTCAGGGGTTTGTTTCTGATGCGGCAATCAGTTATGCAGAAGTCAGTACCCGAATTGATGGTGTTTGGTATTCCACAACTGCCAATGCCAGCGGCGAATACAACCTGAACGTTAAATTGACGACGGATGAAAATAGTGAGCTGATAGTGTTACATGCAACATCACCGGACTCGGACATTGTGGTGTTTCAATCATTGCTTGGTACAACCCAACAGCTGCTTAGTGCCGCGGGCAATGACAAAACACTGTCAAATAATGAAATGTTTGCTACCAATATCACTAACGTTTCAGCAGCGCATTACGCCTTGCTGATGCACGCGAATAATGGCGTAGCACCAACCACATCTACTGAATTACAAAATGCTATGCAGGAGATGAATGGTGATTTACTTATACCTTTTGCCACGGCGATAAAACTGGTGCTGGATTATTCTGCAGACAACGCCGAGCTGGCGCTGCCAGCACGCTATGCCGATACTGCTGAATGGCTGGCAGATAGCGCATCTGTCAGGCACTACATTCACCAGGCAAAGCTTAAAGCAAGCGCAGTCTACGACGACGCTGCAGCTGCTATCCTGGCTGACCATAAGTTGGTAAAGGTGCAGTTAGCACCTGATGATGTGACAGGCCACTATTTTGTTGATCGTACATCAGCTACCAGCAGAGAGGTCTCGCAAATTATCATTCGGGAAGATAAAACAGGTACCTGGCTGCAAAACAATGCTGGTGGTGATTTTAGCTGGAGTCAGACAAGCGATGGCGTCGTTCTCGATTTTGGTACACCAGGTTTACTGCTAGCCAATGAGTCACGCGAAACCCACCTGATGTCTGTAACATTAGCCATAACCAGCCAAACTGCAGACCTTGTTCACTTTGTAGCAAAAAAAATGCTGGCATCTCCTCATAGTGATAGCTGGGTAACTGACCCTGAAATAACTACAACGATTGTTTCTTTTAAAGCGTTTAAACCCAATGCTTTGATAAACGCTTCTGACATGCTTGAGCTAAATCAGGTATATACATTGCCATACGCAGGTCGGAATTCCGAGTTTGCGCCTGATTCACTTTTTAACATCGCTACGTTGTTGCATGCTGCAGAAGTTGAATTTACCGGCAGCGTTGAAGCGGGAGGTGTTGCCTATTTTACAACCGCAGATTACATCTCCCCTGATGGCCTGCTTGCGGAAACCCGTCCTTATCCATGGCATATTAATGCAGCGGGACAGGTGATTATTGCATTATCAGACTCAGAAGTAGTCGAAATCAGCGTTTTGCCGGTCAGGCTGGTGCAGGATAATCCTGTCGTCAGCGTCCGTTCACAGATTGGTGGTCAAGGACGGGCAACAACCTATGTCGCGGCAGCGAAGCGTGAACCGCGGTGGTTGGCAGCTTCAGTGCCAGGTATATATGCTATTCCAGGTGATCCATTAAACGTTACGGACATGTTCTGGCTTGAACTATATGACGATAAAACGGCAATAACAGTATCTATTGGTGACACAAATCGAGATGGTGTTATTAGCGACAATGAGATAGCGCAACAACCAGGCTTCTGGCAAATTGATGAGGCCGGTGCTTTGCATGTCAGACGTTATCGTAGCAATGAAAATAGCCGAATTTGCCAGCCTACCGCTTGGCAGCCTGCACCTGAAGATAGCTGCCAGCTATATAATGACAGAGCAATACACCTTAATAACGTGGGCAATCTGACAGCTGAAGATGAGCAGGATCTGTCGATAGTTATAGATCATCGTTTTTATGACAGTTTTAACCGCGGAGGCACCACAGGCAACCCGCAGCTTGGATTCGATCTGCTGTCATGGGCAAGTCGCTACAATATCATCTGGAAAAAGGTTCCTGTGAGGCCAATCTCGCTCAATTAAAAGGTCAATTTGTTGTAAAAGGGCTGATCTCAGCCCTTTATCTTTTCGCCTGCCAGCGGGCCAGGAAATACAGTGCTGTTCCCAGCAGCACAAATAAGGTGGTTGCCAGCACAGACGATAAACTTACCTGCAGTGCCAGCCAGCCACAGGCAGCGAGTCCCAGCACCGGTATGCTGTAGCCAAGTGGCAGCACAAAGCTGTCGCTGGCGGCCAGCTTTGGCCGCAGTACCGGCACCGCGGCGCAGGTAAGACCATACAATAACAGGCGGGATACCACGGTAGCCGCTGCCAGCCACAAAAAAGAGCCATACAAGGTTAGCAGCAGCGCCAGCACTCCAAAAAATACAATAGAATTTGCCGGGGTTAAAAATCGTGGTTGCACCGCAGCAAACCAGCGCGGCAGGCTGCCATCTTCGGCTAAAGCGAAGCTGGCGCGGGGAGTAGAAAATATGGCACCCAGCAGGTTAGCTGCGACCGAGGCCACCACACCGAGCATCAGTACTACCGCACCCGCCGTGCCAAACAAGCTGGCGGCAACATCCAGCAACGGATTGGCAGAGCTGGCAATATCAGGTACCGCCGCGACACTGACCAGCTGAATACCGATATACAGCAAGGTTACTAACAGCAATCCCAGGATCAACGCCCGGGGCATATCCCGCGCCGGGTTTTTTGCCTCACCGGCCGGTACCACCACCGACTCAAAGCCTACAAAGGCATAAATCAGCAATAAGGTCGCGGCGCCAATATTATGCGGACTGTTAAATACCGTCGCCGGATTAAAGCCTGGCAACACCTGACCACCTAAATAAGCTGCGCCGGCAACAACCAACAGGATCAATACGGCAAACTTAATAACGGTTAACAAGGCTAACGAGCGCATGGCGCGTACTGAGCCGACAACATTAATAAAAGTCAGGCTGGCGATAATGACACTGAGCAATATGCTGCGGTTGATGCCGGCAGTTGCCGCCGGCCAGAAATAGCCAATACTGTCGACCAGTAACACGGTATTGGCGGCAAAAGAGACTAAGCGGGCGATGTAATACAGCCAGCCGGCCTGAAAGCCGATAAAAGGCCCAAAAGCCGCAGTCCCATAACGTACCGGACCACCACTACCCCGGAAATAACTGGCCAGCTCGGCCATACACAGCAGAATAGGTAAGATCAGCAAAGCACAAAACAGATAAATCAATGGGCTATACTCGCCGGCTAATTTAGCTGCGCCGCCCGGCAAGCCGAAAATGCCAGCGCCAATTAAGCCGTTAACCACCAGCAGCCACAGCCCGAATAACCCCAGATGGCGGGGCAACACGCTTTCATTTGTTAGCATTTTGGGATCAGACATTGCAGTTATCTGTTGTGGCCGGGAACTTACTATAAGCTGAAACCGGAATTGTTGCATCTTATCCATCTTATGCGCGCTAACGCACCGACGATGTAACAAAGCGAGCTTATAGTTAACTTATTATCTGTGGTTAGCCGTGCAAACAGGCAAATAAAAGTTAACAGCCCGCTGCTACGGGTTACCTGAAGGAGGATTTTATGAATGAGCCAATGCATCCCAACCCGGAAATATTACGAAATTCAGTACTTAAACTGTATTTTGATGCCCAGGGTGCCGAACTGATACGATTACGCTGCGAGTTTTTGTTACAACATAATATCTGGTACCAGCGTCAACAGGAAATCCTGCGCGATAATCAGGTGTTATCGGTCGCCTTGCTGCATGCCAGTGCAATAAACAGCAGCACGGTAGCGCAGTTAGATCAATTAACTCATGACAGCCAGTGCGATACGCTAACCCAGACCCTTAACCGCAGCATTATGCTGGATCGGATTGAGCAGGCAATCAGTTTGTCGAAGCGGAAGCAACGCACCTTTGCCCTGTTGTTTATCGACCTTAATAATTTTAAACCCATTAATGATCAATACGGCCATGCTGCCGGCGATGCAATTTTGCAGCAGGTCAGCAGCCGGTTGCAACATGCGATACGCGACAGTGACGCGGTAAGCCGCCATGGTGGCGATGAATTTCTGTTGCTATTAAATGATGTCAACCATCCACAGGACGCTGGTTTGTTTGCCGGAAAGCTGGAACAGTTACTGGCCGAACCTTATCACCTTGCGACCGGCGAGGTTTCACTTTCAGCAAGTATTGGCATTGCCCAGTTCCCTGCTGATGCCGATACCGCCATGGCACTGATTAACCATGCCGATGCTGCCATGTACCGGGTAAAGCAAAAAGGCGGCGCCAGCGCACGCTAGTTAATGGCTGGCTTAGTTGTTGCAAAAATACCCGTGACTAAGCGCGCCAGCGTACAGATAAGCTTGTCGGACAAGATGATAATGGCGCAGGGTGCACCGATGCGCAGCCGACCAGCAGGAGCTACAGATGAATACCCCTATTCTTAACCAATCGTCAATTATGCCCAACTTGATAGCCAGGCCTCTATGCAGGCTATCTAAGGGCGCTATCGTACTGGCCAGTATGGTTGTTTTACTGGCTGGCTGTGCTGCGGCACCGCTGCCACCGTCTGTTGAATTGCAGAACGCTGAGCGGGCGATCAGCAGTGCGGAACAAGCCCAGGTTACCCGCTATACCAGTACTGAACTCAATACCGCCCGCACCGAGCTGGCAGCGGCGCGCAGCGCCCTGTTAGCGGAAAATATGTTGCAGGCAGAACGACTGGCAGTGCAGGCCGGGCTTAGCGCCGAGCTGGCAATGGTTAAAGCCGAATTGTTAAAAGCCCGGGCAGTTAATACCGATATGCAACAAAGTATTGACGCCTTGCAGCAGGAAGCGCAGCGCAATCTGTCAGGAGTAAAACCATGAACAGTATAAAACCTTATACCAGAAATTTGCTTAGCGTAACGCTGGCGGCAATATTCGCAGTCGGTTGCGCTTCAGCCCCGCAAGCCCCGGCAGGCTCTGCAGAAGTGCGCTCGCAGCTTAACCGGCTGCAGGCCGACCCACAACTGGCGGTGCTGGCGCCGCTAGCAATTAAAGACGCTGAGCAGGCAGTCAGGCTGGCAGAGCAACCAGATAATGATAGCGGACTTACCGCTCACCGCCTGATAGTGGCTGAGCGTAAAGTTGTTATTGCCCTAAGCCTGGCACAAACCCGTCAGCTAGAGTTACAACGGGCAGAGTTGAGTCAGCAACGTGATGATGTGCGCCTTAACGCCCGCACCCGCGAAGCTGCCAGTGCCCGAGCGGATGCCAATGCCGCCCGTGAAGATGCTATCGGTGCCCGCAGTGAAGCTGAACAGGCCAGAGAGCAAAGTTTACTGGCTGCCGGCCGGGAAGATCAGGCATTAACAGCTGCTGCCAGGGCCAGGGATGACGCCCGTGCTGCCCGCGAGCAAGCTGAGCAATCAGCAGCAACCGCTGGCGAGTTACGCGCCCAGGTGGCTGAACTTAATGCCCGGCCAACTGATCGCGGTCTGGTAGTGACCCTGGGCGATGTATTGTTTAATACCGGCCAGGCAAACCTGAAAGTATCCAGTAGCAACCACTTAGAAAAACTGGCCGGTTTTTTAACCGAGCATCCCGAGCGGACAGCGCTGATTGAGGGCCATACTGATAATGTCGGTTCTGCCGCGTCGAATGTACTGTTATCGCAGCGCCGGGCCGAGGCGGTAAAAACCTTTCTGACTGCGCAAGGAGTTGCCCTTAGCAGGCTTACGACGGTTGGCAAAGGGTTAGATATGCCCCTGGCCAGCAATAGCACGGCAGAGGGCCGGGCACAGAACAGACGGGTAGAAGTAATTATTGCAAACCCGGACCAGTAAATCCTGCTCTGTTCTAACTGGTTTATGCTGTCAGCTCTGTGCTATCAGATTTGTACTAGCAGCTCTGCGTTAACAAGCGCAGCGCAGCGGGCAGGCCGACCAGCGCAGATATACTATACTTTTTATTCACACCACATTTTACAGGCTATTCAGGCAAGGTTGTACTGGCCAATTTTTAGCAGTTACTAACGGAGGTATTATGGAACACTTTAGCAAACCACATATTAATCGGGATGCCCTGCGCCGGGGGGTAAAAACTGCCTCTGGCCGTTTGCACAATACTATCGACAATGTATCTGATGCGACAGCACCCGTGTTCAGAAAAATGACTGACAGGGCCCAACATACCGCCAACAGAGTGGCAGAGGGTGCGCATTATGCAGCCGGAGCTCTGTCACACAAAGGAGAGCAGCTGCATCACTTGCAACAACAGTTGGTGAAAAGCTCCCGTAGCAAGATTAGAAACCGGCCATTGCTGGCAGTAGGTATTGCGGTGGCAGGTGGTGTGCTTTTAAGCTGGTGGCTAAGTCGTCGTAACCGCGAGGATGACGCCAGTTAACTTTGCGCCAGTTAAATGCACGACCAGACCCGCTGCGGCGGGTTTTTTAATGCCTTATTTAAGCGCCACCTATACGCTCACTGTTGTTGGCAGCGAGAGCAGGTATGGAGCAGCTTAGGGGGTGCCTTGTGCCGTGGCCTGGCGCTGTGCCTGCACCTCACTGCTCTCCAGCGCGGGGCCGCCCAGCAAACTGCGGTAATCGTCTTTGCCTGCTTTGTAACACTCACACGACATACTCTGTAACGCCTTTCGATTCAGAATAGTTATCATGCCCCTGCTGTAACTGATTAATTGCTGCTCCTGCATTATACCGGCGGCTACTGTTATACCACTGCGGCGTACACCCAGCATGTCGGCCAGAAATTTATGAGTCAGGTAAAAGCTGCTGCTATGGGCGCGGTCGTGGCTCATCAGCAGCCAGCGGGCCAGGCGGGGACTTAACTCGTGAAAGTGAGCGCAGGCGGCACTTTGTGCCAGTTGGGTCAGATGCACATACAAGTATTGTTGCAAAATATGCTGCAAGTGCGGGCATTGCAGTAAACATTGCTGCAAATCGGCAATTTCAATCCGCCAGGCGGTGCCTTTGCCTTGCACTACCGCTTGCATCGGTGTGTCATTAACCCCCAGGGCCAGTGTTACCCCCAGCATACCCTCATTACCTATTAAGCCCAGTTCAAGCGGTTTGTGGCCATCCAGCTTAGTCAGCAGTGAAATAAAGCCACTGAGCGGGAAATACAGATAACGATAAGGCTGATGGGGTTCGCATAGAATATCGGCAAAGTGCAGTTCGACCACATCACAGTGCAGCAGCAGCTGCTGCCGCTCGGTGTTGCTGAGCAGGTTCAGCAAATGGTTAGTGATAAGTGGCACTTTGGCAACAGACATTAGTAAAGCTTCCGGCACTGATTGATCCATAATGGCGCAAGGCAGGTGCTGTGCAGCCTTGACAAATAAGGGTACAAGTAACAATGACAGGCGTCTGTTCGCTACGGCACAGATAGCTTATCTGGTTTTAGTATAAAGGGGTAACAGCCGGTCAGTTTCTGCTTTTACCACGGCATAGCATTCACAGCTTAATTGTTCCAGTTTCTGGCGGTTGGTAATAACTATATGACCGCGGCTATAATCTATGACGCCTTTTTTGTGTAAGCGGCCCGCGGCCTCAGTTACCCCTTCGCGGCGCACCCCCAACATATTGGCGATCAGCTCCTGAGTCATCACCAGATGATTGTTTTTTAAACGATCCAGTGACAGCAGCAACCAACGGCAGAGCTGTTGTTCAATACTATGGTGACGGTTGCATACGGCAGTCTGCGCCATCTGGGTGATTAATGCCTGCGAGTAGCGCAGCATTAAATGTAATAGCTCGCCGTGGCGGTTAAACTCATCTTTCATCCGTTGGCCCAGTAGCCGGTAAGCAGAGCCAGCGCTTTGTACTATGCCCCTGCTGGTGGTACTTTCGCCGCCCATAAACAACGCCACGCCGACTAGCCCTTCAAAACCGACCACCGAAATTTCTGCTGATGAGCCGTTTTCCATCACGTACAACAGCGATACGATGCAATCGGTTGGAAAATACACGTAACGCAGCACATCGCCAGATTCATACAAAACCTTGCCCAGTGGCATTTCAACCAGTTCCAGGTGCGGGAATAGCCGCTGCTGGACTTCCTCAGACAAAGCATTAAGCAGATGATTATGCTCTGGTTGATGTTGAGGTTCAGCAGCATGCTGTAGCGATGCCGATTGTGGCATAAGAAGTTCCTTATCGTTGCGTTGACAGGTTATCAGTATAGTTGAGCAAAGTGTTAACTCTGTGCGTCAGCGCACATATAGCTAAAAGTAATATCATTTTATTTTCATAGCATTTTTAACGGATGTTACGCCTGTTACCCCACGCGCTACCCGGATGGCCGTACTGATATCTTCTGCAGAACTGACAAAACCGCTAAGTTGCACTTCACCTTTAAAAGTTTCCACATTAATTTCAGTAACTTTAAGTGATTCTGTATTGAAAATAGCCGCTTTAACTTTAGTGGTGATCACCGTGTCATCTAGGTACTCGCCAGTGCCTTCACTGGTGGCCGTAGAACCGCAGCCCAACAATGCTGCACAGCAAAGGCCAACAAAAAACATAGTGAAAATAGATTGTGCTTTCATGAGTAAACTCCTGTTTGATAAAGGTTAGTTTGTATTGCCTGGTGTTACGACTTCAAGCTCATTGTTAACAATCTTGATGCCTGCCACTTGCTTCACTATTTCGCTGGCTCGTTTTTTATCCTGAATTGATCCCACAGTGCCGCTCAACGTTACCTGACCTTGCCTGGAAACCAGCACATTGATATCACTTTGCCTGAAGGCGGCATCACGTTGGATCACTTCAGTAATGGCGGTATGCAGCTTGCCGTCCTGTTGCGGGGTATGCTGACCTGTCCTGGCGTAGCCAGCATCGCAGCCTGTTACGGCCAGCACTGGCAGAGCTAATAGCATCGCGCAAAACGCTTGAAGTATTTTCATAATCAGATCCTCATAGGGTTGAGCGTACACTATATGTTTAACCCGACAGTTTATCTGTGCGTTAGCGCACCGTTAAAAAGAAAATTGCTATGTGTGACAGCGTACATACAGCTTTGCAGCAACACGCTATAGTCAGGCTCTTTGGACAGTGAACAGGGAACACGTTATGTTAGAAACCATTATTGTATTGCTGCTTATTTTATGGGCACTTGGTCTGGTGTCGTCTTACACCATGGGTGGTTTTATCCATATTTTACTGGTGGTTGCTTTGGTAGTCGTCGCCATCAGATTGCTCCGTGGTCGCAGGGTTTAATCACTGCACGGTGGAGACGGATATGCCAGGAAAACCGAATGTCATCAGCCATATTTGCGGTGAGGTGCCGGTGCGCCAGCAGATCCTGTTAACCCCAAGGCGCAGTTACCACGAACTGGAACAGGCGTTGCAAAAGGCCGAGCAGCTTACTGAGCGCACTCTTGTTGAATTGCTTACCCTGCAACAGCAGCAACAGTTGGCCAGACACACTGATACCACTGATAAGTTACAGATCCAGCGTCAGCTGCAATTTATGATTAAGCAGGGCCAACGCCATGATAAAAGCTTTGCGTTACTGGTCGTAGAGCTCGATCATTATCAGCAAATTCTGGCGCAATATGATGCCGTGACTGCCCGGCAGGTTGTCGATTTAGCCCTGGAGCGAATGACCAGTGTCATTCGTGATTGTGACAGTCTCAGTCTGCAGGGCGATGGCCAGTTTTTGCTGCTGATAACTGATGTCACCCGGATCTACGATGTGGTACTGGTGGCCGAAAAGCTGATGCAGAAGCTGGCGTTGCTCAATGGCGTATCTCCGCAGCCACTGGGTATTGAAGTCAGTATAGGGATCAGCCGTTTTCCGGAAGATGGTAATGAGGCAGAATTACTGATTGAACGAGCCGCCGCAGCGATGCGTCATGCGCAGCGCCGGGGCGGTAATCAATTCTCATTTTTACGTTAACAATTTTTACTTAAACAACACTGTCTGGCTTATAAGTACTGTTTTAAAAACTTCAGATAGGCTTGCTGCGCACGTATCCGGTTGGCTTTTTTCAGAAAACCATGGCCTTCATCATCAAATAACACATATTCAACCGGTACATTGTTGGCGCGGATCGCGGCAACCATTTCATCGCTTTCTACCTGCAGTACCCGCGGGTCGTTTGCACCCTGCACCACCAATACCGGCTTTTTCACCTTATCGCCATGAAATACCGGTGAAATCCGGCGCAGGCGTTCGCCATCCACTGCCGGGTCACCCAGCTCAGCGTACAGTGACTCGCGGAAGGCTTCCCACCATGGCGGAATACTTTCCAAGGTACGAACCCAGTTGGTCACCCCGAAAATATTAATGCCTGCTTCAAACTCATCAGTAAAGGCCATGGCCGCCATGGTCAGATAGCCGCCGTAACTGCCGCCGATCACGCCAATCCGCTCGCTGGCTACCCAGTCGAGTTTTTGCAGATATTTTTTGCCATACACAATGTCCTGCAAATCATCTTCGCCATGGCGCAGGTCATCCAGATGATAAAAAGTTTTGCCATAACCTGAAGAACCACGGTTGTTGACCGATAACACGGCATAACCATGATTGACCAGATGTTGGATCATCGGGCTGTAACCGGTACGGGATTGACCGCCCGGGCCACCGTGGATCCAGATTAAGGCCGGTACTTTGGCGTTGGGGTTAGCCTGATGTGGCTTGTACAGCAATGCCGGAATGGTCACATCGTCAAAGCTGTTAAAGCGAACAACCTCACTTTGCACCAGGTGTTGCTCGTCAATGCTGCTATCCAGCGCCTGGGTGAGACGTTGCACTTGTGGGCTTCCCAGTTGCCAGACATACAGGTTTGACGGGCTGTTGTCGGCATTTAAGTAAAAGCTCAGGTATTTACTGTCATCTGAAAAAGTGACTCCGCGCAAATCACCCGCTGGCAATTCGGGTAATTGCAGGGCTTTGCCAGTTTGCAGGTCAGTAATTTTAATGACGGTAGATGCATCAGCGTTGACGCCCTGCACCCGGTACTGTTTATCCTCACTGAAATAAATAAAACTGATATCCCAATCGGCTTTGCTGTAGGGTGAAGTTGCCCCGCTTTGCAGGTTATAGCTGTAGGCAGCAACAAATTCACTGTCACCATTCGCGCCGAATAACAGCGACTGACTGTCAGGGGTAAAACCGTAAATCTGATGTGAAATATTGCCCTGATGCTCAGTAATTAACACCGGGCTGGGCTTGTCACTGGCCAGGTCAACCAGAAATAAATTATTGTCGGCGTTATTCCGCTCTTTGGTCAGCGCGAGATAACGGCCATCTTTACTGACTGCGCTGATGCCATAACCATCGTTGTTGTTGAAGATCAGCTTGCGGTTGTAGTCCTCACTGTTGTAATGGTACAGGTCAAAAAAGCGCGGGTCGCGCTCATTGCTGGCAATATAAAAGCTGCCATCGTTATGCCAGCCGGCAAAGTAAGCTTTAAGTTTGTCACCGGGGGTCAGGTCCCGCACCGTACCGTCGACTTCCCGCAGGTAAACATGGTTTAGTTCATTGCCTCCCTGATCAGCGGTATACAACAGCCGGTCGTCATTTGGGAACCAGCTGACCGGAAAGGCCGGATCGGTGGTCGACTGGGTTAATGGCTGCCAGTTGCTGCCGTCCATGCTGACCCGGTACAGGTTAAATACCCCGCTTTCATCTGAGGCAACCAGCATCGCGCTGGCATCATGGTTAATATCGTTACCGAAATAGGTTTTAGTCGCGAAAAACTGTTCTGCGCTGTATTGCGGCACATTAACAGGGTTGCTGGCACTTGCGCTGCGTTGTTCAGGCGAAGCGGCTGGCGCAGCAGTATTATTGCAGGCGACTAGCAACACACTGGTTAGCACTAGCGCCAGTGCAGAGGTGAGGCGAGTTAACATAAATTTTCCTTTTCAACGTTAATAAAAGCCATCACGACAGCATTAACTGTGATGCGTTGTTGCACTTTGCGGCATTTTACAACCTTACTGCAGCAGCATGCGGTTAGTCTAAAAATTTTTTTACATACCAACAGCTGGCGTAAATAGTTAAATTTTGCCCGCGGGCCCAGGCCAGACCGTGGCGCACCAGTTTTTCAGCCAGGCCCTGGCCGCGTAATTCCGGTGGCACAAAGGTATTGGTAAAATTAATGGTAGTGCCGGCCAGTTGATAATCCAGTTGTGCCTGCTCACCGTCTCCTGCCAGCACAAAACGCTGCTGCCAGGCCTGATGAATAATTTCGTCAGCGGTCATCTTTATTATTCCTCCAGCCAGGGTGTTTGCGGCAACAAATTTAAATGGCTGACATAGCGGGCTAAATTAAAACTTTGCTGATGCTCTATTACATCGACCATTTCCGGTGCCAGCGCACAGGCTATAAGGGCTATAGCCTCATCATAGCTGTTGCCAGTCATTCGCAGACGCAGTAACGTCGCTTTAACTTCGCTCGGGTAGTTGTCGGCCAGTTGGTTTTCGACCACTTCAAATAACATGGCCTGGTCGAGCTGTTCATCCTGCATGGTGCTACCTTTTGTTGTTGGTCAGCGCAGTAAAACTGTTGCTGCATCATTAATTTGCTTAGGCTAAGCTAGCCACCAACAAATAACAATATGCAGTGTAGACTATGCAAGCTCAGCAACAAGGGTGGCGTGGCCGTTTACAGGCGTTAGGCCCGGGTATTTTAATGGCAACGGCCGCTATTGGCGGTTCCCATCTGGTGGCCTCTACCCAGGCCGGTGCGTTGTTTGGCTGGCAGCTTATCTGGCTAATTCTGCTGGTAAATATCCTGAAATATCCGTTCTTCCGGTTTGGGGTACAGTACACGCTCGAGCACAACGAAAGTTTACTGCAAGGTTATCAGCGCAAGGGTAAGGCGTATTTTTACAGCTTTATCGGCTTAAATATTATTGCGGCTGTGGTCAATACCGCTGGCGTGCTGTTGTTAACCGCCAGTCTGTTGCACTATGCCCTGCCATGGCCGGTAGCCGTGCCGCTGTTATGCGCCCTGATCCTGGTGGTCTGTCTGGCTATTTTGCTATTGGGTCATTACCGGGCGCTGGATAAGGTTGCCAAGTTGATCATGTTACTACTAACAGTCACGACCGTGGCGGCCGCTATTATCGCTGCCAGTAATGGCGCCAATGCCCCGGCCGACTTTGTTGGCCCGTCACCGTGGCAACTGGTATCGCTGGGTTTTCTGGTCGCTTTGATGGGCTGGATGCCAGCGCCAATTGAAATTTCGGCCATCAGTTCTTTATGGTTAAAAGCCAAACTGCGCCAGCAGGCTATCAGCCGACAACAAGGCCTGTTTGACTTTAATCTGGGCTACTGGTTAACCGCAGCGTTGGCCCTGGTATTTGTCAGTCTTGGGGCCCTGGTACAATACGGCTCGGAGCAAGATATCGCGCTGGCCGGTGCTGCTTTCGCCCAGCAGCTGATTGGCATGTATGCCAGTACCATTGGCGACTGGGCCCGGCCACTGGTAGCGCTGATCGCGTTTTTATGTATGTTTGGCACTACTATTACCGTGCTGGATGGGTATGCCCGTACCTTAAATGAATCTTTCACCTTGCTCGGCTGGCAACGGCCTGCTAATCATCATAGTCTGAATATCTGGTTGCTGGTTCAGGCGGCCAGTGGCATGGCACTTATTTTGTTTTTCAGCGCGGCGCTTGGCCCATTACTGACCTTCGCCATGACGCTGGCATTCTTAACCACCCCGGTCTTTGCCTGGCTGAATTACAGCCTGATGGTTGGCAGGCAGCCACAGGACGGAGCAGGCGCTGAACGTTGTGGTCTGAGCTGGCCGCTAAAGTTACTCAGCTGGGCTGGCCTGGTTTATCTGACAGGTTTTGCGTTACTGTTTCTGGCCTGGTTTGCCGGTATATTTAACTGAGTAAGCTGCTGGCGTGGTGTTGCTAATACCAGCGGATCTGCAGGCTGTCTATTAGTTCATCATTGTTATACGTGGCCTTCACTTCACTGTGATCACCATACAGGGTAAGTTGGTTAAGGCTGTCGAATGCCTCAGGGAAACGTGTCATAAAATCTGTTCTGGTCGCCGGTAACTCAAGTGATATCAACTGTTGTTGAATATCACTGACAGCATAGTCATTCAGAATATTGGTCAGGGTCAGTCCTACTATCTGCTGGTCGTTGACGCTCACCGCCAGCGTTGGGCTTAATACAGCAAGCTCATTGCTATCTGCTAACCGGCTACGATTAGAAAATGCGATATCTTGCACGGCAAAAGGCCCTGCTTCAGATGTGGTGCCAAGCGTCGTCAGCTGCTGTTTAAGTAATAGCAGCGAGTCAGGTTCTGGTAATTTAAGCTGTAGCTGACTGGCGGTAAATTGTGGGGATGACAGGCTGACATTCACTAACTGCAACTGGTTACTATTGGATTTAACGTCCAGATAGGAGGCAAATTGCAGCCTAAGCATGCTCTGTTTGTTGTGCAGGGCAAACTGATTCTGATCCAGTGGTATCAGCTTGTCCTGATAAAATGCTTTGATCTCAGCTAAGCTGGCACGGCGGCTAAACGTGTTGTCCAGCCGCCAATCAAGTTGTTGAAAGCGCGGGTTTTCAACCATACGCTTCTTAATCTCTGCCGACAGGATGTTGTTCTGCTGACTAAAAGCAACGGCAGTATTGCCGGCAAACACCACCTGATGTTCCTTGCCATAAATCCAGGCGGTGTAATCATTTTTTAGCGTCAACTCAGCGTCAGGCATACCAAATAATGCCTGAACTTGTCCAGGCGTCATGCCGACCTTAGCGCCATAAAACCCCTGTTGCAGTGAAATTGTATTGGCCAGCGGCGGCGCAACGTTACCGTCGGAAAGTGCTTTGGCCGGTATCGCAATCGCAAACTGCATGGTGGTGGCAACTGAGGGCTGGCGGGTTTGCGCCTGTCTTATGCCTGCATCGTTATAAGGCGTGTAAACGGTAGGTAAATTCTGGTCTTCCTGACACAAGGTAATTAATTCAGCGGCGACCCGGTACCTAACTTCTGAGCCGGCATGTCTGATTGTTCTTACTGATTCACTATTGCTAATAACACCCTGAACATCAGTTAAAATAACAGCTTCAGCACCAACGGCTGTGGCTTGCCGGCGAATTTTAACGATAGCATTTTGCCGTAAGGTTTGTCTGGCAGCCTCGACATCATCATCCCGGGCTACAATTCTATTAGTGGCTTCGGCTTGCTGCAGCACCCGATAGTCACACTTGGGGTAGCTGTTTAATACCGGTGGCAAGCTGGTATTTGCATGGCAAACGCTGCTCATGGTTAGGCTAACGGCGACACCTACAAAGAAAAGTACTCGGGCTAACTGCATTGGCACTAACGTTTCCAATAAAGGATTTCAGCTGAAAGTAGCATTGTAAGTGTTTGATGTAAACGCAGCGGCTACCTTTCTTAAGACATATCTTTGCAACAGGGCTGGAAACTCGCTTTTGGTCCTAAATTAAGTGGCTAAATCTGGCTGGCTTAGCGTTCGGGCTGCAACACTCACCCCGGCTCGGCACAGCAACTCGCTCGCGCTTGCGCGCTCACTCAGACACTCTGTGCCGACCGGAATGAGGTTCCAGCCCTTCCTTAGAAATGTTTAGTTATTTTCGGTACTACTGTTGTTATTAAAGCGCCAGGGTTTTCTCACCGCGGGCAATGCCCGAGACGCCACTGCGTACCACTTCCAGGATCGGCGTGCCGGCTAATGCCTGAATAAAGGCATCCAGTTTATCGCTGGTACCCACTAGCTGCACGGTGTAGGTGCTGGCGGTAACGTCGATAATCTGACCGCGGAAAATATCAGCGCAGCGTTTAACTTCATCGCGCTGGGCGCCGCTGGCTTTAACTTTAACCAGCATCAGCTCGCGTTCCAGATGCGGCGCATCATTCAGGTCAGTCAGTTTTACCACTTCAATCAGTTTATGCAGCTGCTTGGTAATTTGCTCAATTACCTGATCATTACCATGGGTTACCAGGGTTAAGCGCGATAAGGTCGCGTCTTCCGTAGGGGCCACGGTTAACGAGTCAATGTTGTAACCGCGTTGGGCAAACAAGCCGACCAGCCGCGCCAGGGCACCTGATTCGTTTTCCAGCAGCACAGAAATTATATGTCGCATGTTAAGTCCTCTCTGTTTTGCTTAAAAACATCTCATTCATGGCGCCACCCGGAATTTGCATCGGGTAAACGTGCTCTTTCGGGTCTATATGAATATCGAGGAATACCAGCTGATCTTTCAGGGCAAAGGCCCGTTCCAGTGCCGGTATAAGTTGCTCAGGTTCGGTTACCCGAATACCAACATGGCCATAGGCTTCGGCCAGTTTGACAAAGTCGGGTAGCGAATCCATATAGGAGCTGGCATAGCGTGACTCATAATTCATATCCTGCCACTGTTTTACCATTCCTAAATAGCCGTTATTCAGGTTAATAATTTTTACCCCGAGGCCATATTGTTTGCAGGTCGATAACTCCTGAATATTCATCTGAATAGAGCCTTCGCCGGTAACACATATTACATCATCGTCAGGGAAATTCAGTTTTACCCCCATTGCTGCCGGCAGGCCAAAGCCCATCGTGCCGAGGCCGCCGGAGTTTATCCAGCGGTTAGGTTTATTAAAGCCGTAGTACTGGGCGGCGTACATCTGGTGCTGGCCAACATCACTGCAGACAAAAGCATTGCCCTTGGTAATTTTGCTAACCTGCTCAATGACATATTGCGGCTTCAGTAAGGGTGAATCGCTGTCGTAGCGGCCACCGTGCACGGCGCGCCAATCATCAATTTGCTGCCACCATTTTTTTAAGGCAGCACTGTCCAGTTTCTTCTTCTTTTGCTGCAACAATTCCAGCATTTCAGTCAGTACCGGTTTTACCAGGCCGACGATCGGAATATGGGCATTGATGGTTTTACTGATACTGGCCGGGTCGATGTCGATGTGGATTATAGTGGCATCGGGGCAGAATTTTTTGGTGTTATTGGTTACCCGATCGTCAAAGCGGGCGCCGACAGCCAGAATGAGATCGGCGTGGTGCATGGTCTGGTTAGCTTCATAGCTGCCATGCATGCCCAGCATGCCAATAAACTGTTTATCGCTGGCCGGGTAACAGCCCAGGCCCATCAGGGTGTTGGTCACCGGTAAATTCAGCAGTTGCGCCAGTTCAGTCAGCTCGGCTGATGCGCCACCCATAATCACACCGCCGCCGGCATACAGAATTGGCCTTTTTGCTGCCAATAATGCGGTAATGGCTTTTTTGATCTGGCCACTGTGGCCTTTTAGTTTTGGCTGATAAGAGCGCAGTTTAACTTCACTGGGATAGTGGTACGGAAAAGTCTGGCTCGGGATGGTCATATCTTTTGGGATATCGATGACAACCGGTCCTGGCCGGCCGCTTTGGGCGATATAAAAAGCTTTTTTAATAATCGCCGGAATATCTTCCGGCCGGCGCACCGACATATTGTGTTTACAAATCGGCCGCGAGATGCCGAGCATATCAGTTTCCTGAAAGGCATCGTCACCAATTAAATGGCTCATTACCTGGCCGGTCAGCACCACCATTGGTATGGAATCCATATAGGCGGTGGCAATGCCGGTAACCGCATTGGTCGCGCCGGGGCCGGAGGTCACCAGCACCGCGCCGGCTTTACCGGTGGCCCGGGCATAGGCATCGGCCATATGGGTTGCCGCCTGCTCGTGACGTACCAGCACGTGTTTCACTTTGGATTGCTGAAATAAGGCATCATAGATATGCAGCACTGCGCCACCAGGATAGCCATAAAGGTACTCTACCCCTTCATCGGCCAGCGCCCGGATAACCATAGCGGCACCCGATAACATCTCGGTTTGTTTAGTTTGGCTTGTCATGGTGTTGTCTCATAGTTTTTTATAGCAAAAGCGTACGGCGAACGCTGAAGAGTCAGCATTGGCTCAATAATCTGCAGCGCGCATTTTGGCGCTGCCAGTTTGCTACGTGGACGGGTTGTTAACTATGGCGTTCTTGTTGTTGCTTCTTTTTGAAGTCGTATTATTTGAACGCCCTGATAATTTACGGGATGTCAGGCGCAATGTCGATGGTTTTTTCGGATTTGCTGCAAGCTGCTCTGTGCTTGTAAAATGGAGCCCCCGGCCACATAGTAAAGCCATTACGTCGAAATACAGGACCTGTCAGTTATGCAAAGCCCCATCGTTGAAGTCACTATCCAGAATGCCCGTGAGGTACTGGAGCAATCGAATAAGCAGCTGGTACTGTTTCAGTTTCATTCGGCGCGCAGTGAAGGCTGCCAGCAGCTGACCTCGGTATTAACAGCAATAGTGCAGCGTTATCCACAGCAACTGCTGCTGGCCCGGGTCGATTGTGACCAGCAGCAGGATCTCGCCATGCAGTTTGGGGTGCAGTCACTCCCAACTGTGATGTTGATCAAAGACGGCCGGCCGGTCGATGGTTTTGCCGGGGTCGAAACCGAACAGGCCATCATGGCTCGGCTGCAACCTTATCTACCTAAGCCGGAAGATGAACTGATTGCCCGGGCAGAGCAGTTTCTGGCCGAGCAAAACCCGGCAGAAGCTTACCCGTTGTTTAAGCAGGCGCTGGAGTTAGCCCCTGAGCGCACTGAGCTGAAAGTCTGGCTGGCCGATACCGCAATTAGCCTCGGCCAGTTGCCGCAAGCCCAGACATTACTGGCAGAAGTAAAGCTGGCTGACCAGGACAGTGTTTATAAAGCGGTAATGGCGAAATTAGAACTGGCGCTGGAAGCGGCAGATACCCCGGAAATCCGCGCGCTGGAGCAGCAACTAGCCGCTAAGCCGGATGATAACAGCATTAAAGAACAGCTGGCGGTGCAGTATCAGGCAGCTCAGCGCAGTGAAGAAGCACTGGCCCTGTTGCTGGGGATCTTGCAGCAGGATCTTAACTACGGTGACAGCAAAAAACTGTTTCTGGATATTCTGGCCGCCTTACCAAAAGGTGATGCTGTCGCCAGCCAGTACCGGCGTAAACTGTACAGTCTGCTGTATTAGTAGCCGCGGGTGACTGATACTTCTGCGCTGCAACAGGCGTTTATTGATTGCAGTGCGCTGCTTCAGCAATACCGTGCCTACTGGCAGCTGGTGCCTTTTGCCTGCCAGCAACTGCCGTGGCAAAACCCGGCACTGCAGCAACAGCTGCTGAGTTTGCCTGAGCAGCAACTGAGCGCCATTGATCAGAGCCCGGCCTTGCAGCACCAGCATTTTGACGAGTTTTTTAGCGGTTTATTTGCGCTGAACGATTATCTGCAAGCAGCAAGTGAGGCGCTGGCCACCGGCGGGCTTAAGCCAGTTCCGTTCTGGCTGGCTAACGGCATTGGTGGGCGCAAACTGGAGCAAATTTCTGCCTTTGCTGCCCAACTGCCGTCAAGTCAGTTACCTATGCTGGAGTGGTGCGCCGGTAAAGGCCACCTGGGGCGTCTGCTGGCCTGGCAGTTTCAGCGGCCGGTAACCAGTATCGAATGGCAGCAACAGCTTTGTGTCGATGGCAGCGCGCTGGCTACTCAGTTTGCTATCCCGCAGCGCTTTGTGAATGCCGATGTGCTGACAGCACAAGGCAGTGCCGTGCTAGCGCCGCAGCAACAGGTGCTGGCGCTGCATGCCTGTGGTCAGTTGCATATTAAATTACTGCAACAGGCTGTTACCATAGGTTGTCAGCAATTAAACGTGGTGCCCTGCTGTTATCATTTAATTCCGGATGAGCACTATCAGCCATTATCGACACTGGCACAGCAGCATGATTTGGTGCTGAGTCAGCATGACTTAAAACTGGCCGTGCAGGGCCAGGTCACCGCGGGTGCCCGCGTTGAAAAACTGCGCCATACTGAAGTACAGTGGCGCCTGGCCTATCAGGCACTGCGGGCGGAACTGACCGGCGACCACAACTACCGGCCGCTTGCGTCGGTGGCCAAGCATTGGTTTAGTGGTGAATTTGCTGATTTCGCTCGTTGGGCGGCCGGGCAGCATCAGCTAAGCCTGCCGGCTGCGCCAGACTGGCAATACTATTTACAACAAGGTGCGAAACACGCCGCGCTGGTGCGACGAATTGAACTGGTCAGGCATCTGTTCCGGCGGCCACTGGAGCTTTGGCTGGTGCTGGACCGCGCGGTTTATCTGGAGCAACAAGGCTATCAGGTACAATTAAGCGCTTTTTGTGATTATCAGGTTACACCGCGTAATTTGCTGATCAAGGCGACGCGCCAACCCGCCACAGCCTGATCTGCCTGCTAAATTAACAGGCCAGTTGTTGCGAAGTAGCAGTTTGCTGTTCCTGTTGATAAAACGCCTGAATGTGCTGATCTTTGGCCTGCCAGCGCTGATTTAACCACAGCTGAAACCGCTGGCGGAAGCCTTCGTCATTAAAGTAATCGCCAATCACCTGCTCATCGACTGCCAGCACATCGGCTTTAATCACAATGCGCTTTAAGCGGCCCATCAGCATGTCTAACGCCACATGTTGCTGGTTATCGGGATAAATTAAGGTTAAATCCAGGATAGCATTAAACTGCTCTCCCATGCTGGCCAGGGTAAAAGCAATACCACCGGCTTTGGGTGGCAGTAAGTACTGAAACGGGCTTTGTTTGGCCAGACGCTTTTGTTCAGTACAGCGGCTGCCTTCAACAAAATTAATAATGGTAGTGGGTACCGTTAAGAATTTGGCACAGGACTTACGGGTAGTGGCAATATCTTTACCTTTTAAATGCGGGTGTTTTGCCAGGGTGGCGGCGCTGTATCGCTTCATATAAGGCATATCGAGTGCCCAGCAGCCCGTTCCCAAAAAGGGGATCCATTTTAACTGATCTTTTAAGAAAAACTTGGGCTCAGGAATAAGCTTATGAGCGAAACCGCTGACTACCGGAATATCCAGCCAGCTTTTGTGGTTGGCGATAAGCAAGTACCAGCTTTCCCGGTCCAGGGTTTGCTCACCACTGATTTGCCAGTCGACATCGTTAAACAGATTAATCAGGCCGGTGTTGACGATGGTCCAGCCCCGGAAACAACTGCGCCCGGCCATTGCCAACACCCGGTGCACATTTTTAAAGGGTAACAGCAGTTTAATAATGCCAATAGGGGTGACGACGATACCCCAGAACGCCAGGTTCAGAGCAAAGCAGCTAAAACTAACGGGTAACAGTAACCAGCCGGGCAAAAAACTTAACATCAGCCTACTCCTTTTTGCGCTAATGCGGCCAACTCCTGATCTTTGTGCTGCCATAACTGGTTTACCCACTGCTGAAACCGCTCGCGGTAAACCGGGTCGTTATAGTCGCCGATCAAATCGTTGGTGATCGGTAATACCGTAATGTTTACTGTTATATCACGAACTTTACCTGAAATATAATCCCAGAAACTGGGGATCCCCTGCGGATAGTAAATAGTGATATCCAGCATTTTATGCAGTTGATTGCCCATGGCCCCCAAAACAAAAGCGACGCCACCAGCCTTTGGTTTTAACAGGCGGCGAAACGGAGATTGCTGAACGTCATGTTTCTGTTTGGTGAAGCGGGTGCCCTCGACAAAATTCATAATGGTAGTGGGTTTAAACTGAAATTTGCGGCAAGCCTTGCGGGTAGTTTCAATATCTTTTCCTTGTAAATGGGGGTTTTTCAGTAAAAAATGCTTGCTGTAACGTTTCATAAACGGGAAATCGAGCGCCCACCAGCAAATGCCCAGCAGCGGCACATAGATCAGCTCTTTTTTCAGGAAAAATTTAATAAACGGAATTTTGCGGTTAAAAATATTCTGCAACACCAGAATGTCGGCCCAGGATTGATGATTAGCTAAAATCAGGTACCAGTCTTTACTTGAAAGCTGCTCCAGACCCTGCACATTCCAGCGAATTCGGGTAAACAGGGCAGTGGTGAAGTTGTTAACGCTAATCCAGGCCACGGCACAGGCATCCAGCAGATAGGTCATCCAGCTTTGCCAGCGGGTCACCGGCGGCAGCTTTAATATTGCCAGTATTACCACCGGTACAAACCAGAACAGAGTGTTAAAGAAATACAGTAATACAGACAACACGCCAACAATGGGCTTGGGTAAAAACGATAACATAGCGCACCTGATCATTTATACCCGTCCTACTTGAAGTTGCAGCGGTGTTGGCTACGTTCACTCACTGGAGCGCCAGCCCGGCCCAATTACATAGTTTGCAATGTTCATGGGGTCGCACTGGCGTTCCAGTTCGCTCACTTGCCGCCTACCTGCATCTTCAAGTTGTTTGGGTATAGTGCTGCCGCTACTGGCAACACGAATTAAGTTTAAGACAAACAGAGCAGCCACTGGCTGCTCTGTACTTGTCCGATCAGTGGCTATTCTAGCTTAATCTTCGAAATAGGTATAACCATATACGCCGGATTTCAGTTCATCCAGTAAGGCGTCTTTCTGTTCGGCAGTCATATCCAGTTTAGCCAGTTGATTGCTGTACGACGTTAGCAGTTTAGTGGCATCAAACTGGACATAGCGCAGCACATCGGCAACAGTATCGCCTTTGATAATGTTGGTTAGCTTGTAACCACCATCATCGGTCAGTTCAACATGCACGGAATCGGTGTCGCCAAACAAGTTGTGTAAGTCACCCAGAATTTCCTGATAAGCACCGACCATAAACATGCCTAACAAGTATTGCTCATCTTCTTTGTATACCGGCAGTGGCAGGCTGGACTCAATACCATTGCCATCGGCGTAACTCTTCAGCTGGCCGTCCGAGTCGCAGGTAATGTCCTGAATAATCGCCCGGTGATCCAGCGGCTCCAGCATCCGCTCCAGCGGCATTACCGGAAACAACTGGTCAATACCCCAGGCATCTGGCATTGACTGAAACAAGGAAAAGTTAACGAATAACTTATCAGCCAGCTTTTCATTCAGTTCATCATGAATTGCCCGGTGTGAGCGGGCAGATAAATCGAGGTTAGCCCGCACTTTATTGATGGTGGCAAAGTAAATTTGTTCCAGCAGTGACCAGTCCTGCAACGTCAGCAGGCCATGCACATACTGGGCATGAGCATCAGTAAAATAGTGGATAGCATCGTGATACGCCTCTACCGCTGAGCGCGGGGTAACATTCTGATAGGCGTCCCACAAGCCGAGAATAACGGTCGGGGCATCGTCGCTTGGCTCGGGCAGGTTAACTAAGCCCGGCGCCCGCTCTATATCAATCGCATCCGTTACCAGTACCGCATGGTGAGCAGTCATCGCCCGGCCAGACTCGGTAATAATATTCGGGTGTGGTAAGTCGTATTCGTCACAGACTTCTTTTAAGCCGTTAACCACATTGCGGGCATATTCCATCATGGTGTAGTTCATCGAGCAGGCTGAGCGCGATTTCGAACCTTCATAGTCAACCCCCAAACCGCCACCGACATCAACGGTGGTTATAGGCACGCCTAAGGTGCGTAGCTCGGCATAATGGCGGGCACATTCACGAATAGCGTTATGAATATCGCGGATGTTGGCAATTTGCGAACCAATATGGAAATGCACCAACTGCAGTAAATCAAGCTTGCCGGCTGCGCGCAGGACATCAATTGCCTGCAACACCTGGGTTGCGGTTAAGCCGAATTTCCCCTTTTCGCCGCCGGTATTCTGCCACTTGCCTTTACCGACCGAGTTTAAACGAATGCGGATACCAATCCGTGGCGCTGCGCCTAAATTGTCAATTTCCCGCAGCAGGGTTTTCAGCTCTGACAGTTTTTCGACCACCACATACACGGTGTGGCCCATCATCTGGCCAATAGTCGCCAGCCGCAAAAACTCACTGTCTTTGTAGCCATTACAGACGATTTGTAACGGCTTTTCAGTAACCCCCAGAATGGCCATTAATTCAGGTTTACTGCCTGCTTCCAGACCCACTTTACCGCTTTCGTGGCTGATTAAGCGTTTAACCACAGAGAACTGCTGGTTCACCTTAATCGGGTAAACGGCGGTGTACTGGCCCTGATAGTCTTTTTCGGCTTTGGCATTTCTGAATGATTTAATCAGGGTATCAACCCGGTGCTGCAAAATGTCGGTAAAGCGCACCAGTACCGGTAAGGTCAGGCCTTCCTCTTTGAAGCGGTTAGTCAGCTCGGGAAAGCTGATACCCGCTTTGCTGTGATCCTGATCCGGATAGGCAATTAAATTGCCGTCCTGGTTCACATCAAAGTAGCCTTCACTCCATACGGCAACGTTATAAATTGAACGTGCTTTTTCAATACCCCAATCAGCCATTACGGTTCCTTAAAAATTTCTGTGTCAGATAGTGTAAAGCCTATGCCGGTAAGCTGCAGCAAAAAACGATAAAAATTTGTTTGTTGCCGCCCATACAGGCAAAATATGCGACCTATACGTTTAAGGGGAATAAAGATGTCAGTATTTGATGACAAAAAGTGGCTAACCGAAGTTTTTGCCGACAGCGGTAGCGTCTTTGGTCTGGCCATTACTAAAAAGCTGGATGAAGTGCAGTCGCCGTTCCAGAAAATTGCGATGTATGAAACCAGCCATTTCGGTAATTTGATGGTGATTGACGACGTGATTATGCTCAGTAGCCGCGATAACTTTTTGTATCATGAAATGCTGAGCCATCCGGTGTTGTTCACTCATCCCAACCCGAAAAACGTGGTAATTATTGGTGGTGGTGACTGCGGTACCCTGCGTGAAGTATTAAAACACCCCGGGGTTGAAACAGTAACTCAGATTGACATAGACGAGCAGGTTACCCGGATGGCAGAAAAGTACTTCCCGGAGCTGTGTGCGTCGAACAATGATCCTCGGGCAACGTTGCAGTTTGCTGATGGCATTAAGTTTATGCGGGAAGCAGCGGCTGAGTCAGTCGACGTGATTATTGTCGACTCCACGGACCCGATTGGCCCGGGTGAAGGTTTATTTAACCGGGCGTTCTATGCCAGCTGCCTGCAAGCGTTACGTTCAGGTGGTATTTTAGTACAGCAAAGCGAGTCGCCGTTAATTCATATGCCGCTGCTATCAGCTATGCGCCAGGCCATGAGCGATGCTGGTTTTGCCGCATTGCAAACCCTGAATTTTCCGCAGATGGTTTACCCGTCAGGCTGGTGGACTTGCACCCTTGCCCGCAAAGGGGCTGCCTTTAATGGTTTCAGGGAAGCTGATGCTCAGCAGGCACCTTTTGCCACTGAATATTACAATGTTGACATTCATAAAGCCGCTGCTGCATTGCCGAACTTTATGAAAAAAGCGCTGCAAGCCAATTAAAATAAGGTTTGAAGTAGTACAAATGGCTTAACGCCAGCTGAAAGCAAAAAATAAATAACAAACAAGGCTTGCTAAATTGGCAAGCCTTTTGTACATTTATTGCTCATAAAAAGGGTGAAGTAATATGAGATACTTGTCGTTATTGTTTTTTGGGGCTTTTTCAGCGCAGGCGACGGTGTATAAATGCGAAACAAATGGCGTAGTTGAATTCAGCCAGTTTGCATGTGCCAAGGATGCTGAAGCAGTAGATATGCGGCCAGTCGGTACTGCTTTGTCAGGCACCCCGGGCGAGTTCCGGCAGCAGGTCGATGCAGTTAAACGTAAAAGTCGTTTTGTAGAATTTCAAATTGCTAAACTGGAGCAGGAAAAGACCTTGTTACTGGAAGAGCTTAAGGCTGAGCAGTACAAACTCAGACGCAGTTTCCCCCGGGCAGAAGAAGTCGCCGCCATTGCCCAGAAAATTGAGCGCACTGAACAACGCTATGCCGAAAAGATTAGCACTGAACGTGCTACTTTGCGGGGCTTGCAAGCGCAAGTGGTAACACTGGAGCGGCAATACGCCAAAGCTGCCAATTAATTAGTGTTAGCCCTGATATATCAAAAACCCGCTGAACAGCGGATTTTTGTATTTTAACAGTATGTCCGCACTGCACCTGCACCGCAAAAGGCAGCTGGCCGAGAGAACTCCGCCAGCAGGATTATTACAGGGTAAAAGAGGCGCGCAGATACCAAAAGCGACTGCCTGGCATGTCATAGGTTGAAGGGTCATAGCCATTAAGTGAGCAAGACAGACAAACCGGCGGCTCTTTGCCAAAAACGTTATTGATACCCAGGCTAAGTTGTAAGCCAGAGAATATCTGATCGGTGGTCCAGCTTAGCTGCGCATCATGGAAGGTAGTGCTACCCAGCTTGTTGTAGCCGTTTTGCGGATTATTACGGCAAATTGCGAAACTGGCTGCATCGCCACAACTTTCTACCAAATCACTGGTATATCGCATGGTCCAGCTCACCCGCCATGCTTCATAACTCAAATTAGCGGCCAGGTTGCTGCTCCATTCCGGGATGCCGCTGTCATTCACTTCAATGCCTACCGTTTTCGGTTGGGGCTGACCATTGGCATCGAGGACGGTGTAATCGTCCACAAAGGTGGTACGCCAGTTAACGCTAAGCTGGCCATAATCCGCCGCAGGCAGTAACCAGTTAACGTCAAAGTCGAAACCAGAGGTATCTATCTGGCCGATATTAGTCAGCACATTGTTAAAGCTGTTGATGGCCCCAAAACTATTGCGACTGATACCGTTACAGAAGTTATCATCCAGCGTCTGGACACAGAGATTGAGCTGGGTCTGAGCATCCAGTGCCTGAATGGCGCCTTTCAGCTCGTGCTGGTACCAGGAAACACTGATATCCATTCTTTCAGACCAGCTTTGTTGTACCGCGAATTGCGGACTGTACACCGCGCCCAGGTTGTAGCTGGTGGACGTTTCCGGCGCCAGATCACGGTTACCACCGGTAATAACACCAATTTGCGGATTTGGCTGCTCGTAATCTGCCGGAACGCCCAGCGTGGCACAATTAGCAACAATCGCGCTGTTTACCGGTGCCGAGCAGGGATCAGAAATCACCGCATCAAAACCGCTGGCAGAACCAAATAGCTCGCCGATATTCGGTGCCCTGAAGCCTTCAGACCAACTGCCCCGCAACAGCATTTCATCTGATATCAGCCAGCGGACACCGATTTTGCTGGTAGATTCGCCACCAAAAGTAGAGTAGTCAGAATAACGACTGGCCAGGCTCAAATCCAACTGCTCAGCCAACGCAGTATCACGCAGTAACGGCACGCTTAGCTCAAGATACAGCTCGTTGACATCCAGTGAACCCGCTGTTGGTAACGACACCACACCGTTATATTCCCCTGACACGGTTAAACCATCAGGATTATACTCACCGGTATATTTACGGGACTCCCAGCCACCGGCAAAGCTTAACGGGCCGGCTGGCAACTCTGTTATATCGCCGGTTAAATTAACGGAATAAAGACTGAGTTTGTTTTCACTGCTGTCACGGACAATCGGCTGAATATAGCTGAGCATATCGCTGCTGATACTGCCTTCACCAAAAATATCCAGTGGCACGCAGTTTGGATCTGCCTGACATGCTGCTAGCGGCCCTAAGGCAGTGGACAAGCGGCGTGCGTTATAACTACCGAAGTTATCCTGACGGGCACGGTTGGTACTGTAAGCGGCATTGATATCCCAATAAATTGGCTGGCCACTGGCCATAAACTGGCCTTCCATACCGGTTGCGACGTAAAACGTATCGACCTTTTGCTCAAAGCGCCGCGCGCCGCCTTCCAGTGGCCGGCGACCTGCTAAAGCCAGATTTGTGCCCGCACCGGTACTGATAAGGTCAAAACCAAAGGGGTTATATGGGTTGTCGGCAGCGATAGTAATGTTGTCTGCCCAGAAATTGGTCGGTGCGGCAGTACCAATAAAGAACGGTTCTGGTGCAGCCTGATTGACACTATTGCGCTGGTTATACAAGGCTCTTAAATACCAGCTGGTATCATCAGCTAACTGATAAGTTTGCTGAGTATAGAGCGACATTCGTTTATTTGGGGTTTGGAGCAGATTATAGGTGGCAAAGTTGAAGCGGTCATCGTTGGTAAAACAGTGGAAATCATCAGTACGGTCACAACTGTCGCCCAGCGCCGGATTGTAAGTCGGGCTGGTAACACCGGCATTGGGGACTAAATCGAGTTCTGCACCTGTATTCGGGTCAGTAAAAATGAAGCGGCCAGCCGGAATAGCCGAACTACCAAACGCTACCCCGGTACCAGGTACTGGCAAGCTGGAGCGATCGCGATCGCTGGCATTAACTTCTTCCTGCTCGTTGTAACTGGCAGCGACAAAGTAACTGTGCTTGTCATTGCTGCCACCAAAGCTCAGTTCAAAATCCATATTGTGGCCATCACCCTTGGTAAACTGACCGACCCTGCTGCTAAAGCGGGCTTTATCGTCAGTTTTGCGGGTAATAATGTTAACTACACCGGCAATTGCGTCTGAACCGTAGATGGAAGAGGCGCCATCTTCCAGAACTTCAATCCGGTCGACAATAGCCAGGGGGATGGTGTTTAAATCGACGACGCCGCCAACCCCAGACGCTGAACTTTCATTAACCCAGCGAATGCCATCGACTAGTACCAGCACACGTTTGGCACCAAGATGCCGCAAGTCGACGGTGGTTGCGCCAGCCCCAACGCCGCCGCCATCAGGCGGAAAACCGAAATTACCGCTGGAATTGAACTTGGTATTCAGGGCAGAGCCTGATGCTGTTATGTTCTGAATAATATCACCGATAGAGGAGAGGCCTGACCGGTCAATAAAATCCCGATCCAAAATCTGAACCGGACTTTTCCCCTCCAGTTCGGTTTGTTTTATCCGGCTGCCGGTAACTTCTATCCGCTCAACATTGGCATCTTCTGCCTGCTGTGCCTGCTGTGCCTGTAGTTGTGGTGCATTAGCGAGTAACGCTGTGGTGATGGCAAAACTTAAGGTTGAATATGACATTCGCATAAAGCTGTTCCTTGTTGTAGTTGTTTTAAAACCTGAGTCAGCGACTACTCCGGGAACAGCTTTAAAGCCCGGCCTGCTTCAGGCTTAGCGCACTTTAGGTAAGTTTGTGTTGTCATAAAACAGACAAACAGCAACAGCATAGCTAACAACGGGCAGTTTGTAAAAATAATGCAAATTCAGTGAAATTTGGGGTGTAATGTTTTTTTGACGTAAAAAAAGAGCCTCTCGGCTCTTTTTAAGTGGCTTTGTTTAATAGTTATTCAACAATCGGCTCTATATGAATTTCTACCCGGCGGTTTTGCGCCCGGTTGGCATCAGACGTATTGGCCACTGCCGGATAGTTCGGGCCATAGCCCTGGGTTTCTAAACGGATTGACTGGACATTCTGCGCCATTAAATAATTTTTAACTGCATCCGCCCGGGCCATCGATAAGTTCATATTGTATTGGTAAGGACCAGTATCGTCGGTGTGGCCGGCAATAACCAACATGGTTTTTTCATAGTCACGTAGCACTTTGGCTATATCATTAAATACCGGATACAAATTAGATTTAATGTCAGAGCGGTTAATATCAAACGTAAGCTGGGCCGGAATATCCAGTTTTAATATATCGCCATCGCGGATAACTTTTACCCCGGAGCCACTTAGCTCTTCCCGCATGGCTTTTTCCTGGTTATCCATATAGCTGCCAACTGCGGCACCTGCCAGCGCGCCAACAGCGGCGCCGATCACTAAACGTTTGTCTTTGTGATTGCCGGTGGCTTTACCGGCAATAGCGCCGGCGACAGCACCTATGGCGGCTCCTTTAGTAGCATTATTCTGGTTAGCGCAGCCGGCTAATATCAGGCTGGCGGCGAGGGTAGTAACTGCAAAAGACATAAACTTCATAACGTACTCCTTAGAATTATCATTCGAGCTTAACACTGTTCTCTGAATTGCTGCTGAACTTCATTGAATACTTAAGTTTGTGTTATTTCTTTACAATTTGCTGGAAACATATCATGTAGATTTAATGTAAATAGAATTCCCTTTCATGGCTTTTTTGGGTAAGGTAAGCGGGTTTTGGGTAGCAAGAATGGCCACCCGCAGTTTGAGACAATCAGGACATACAGTAATGATAACTATAATTCGTTGTTTTTGTTTGTTATTTTTTTTGGGGTTAGCTCAGGTAGTAGATGCCAGTGTATTTAAATGTACGGCAGCAGATGGCAGTGTGGTATTTCAGGGCTCGCCTTGTATTAGCGGTGACGAAGCACAAATAGATATGCTGTTTGGCGAGCAGGAACAGCGCAAACCAATGGCAATGCTTGCTGGCAGCTGGTGTGAGCTGGGTACATCTAAGGTACTGGATGGTACGGTATACCGGGACGAAGCCTTAAGTAAAACCTGGGTATTTGCAGAGCATCAGATGACTCAGCATATTCAGCAAGGTCAGCGTCAGGACACGTTTAATTACAATATCCGGCAGCAAACAGGTAACTTTGTGATTGATCATCCGGCTTTTGGCAGCGGCCAGGTAAGTTGGCATGTCCGTCGTCATACTGAGCAGGAGCTTGTTATTGCCGCCTATGGCAACTTTACCCACCTGACTGCCGGCGAGTGTAATGTTGCAATGGTGCGGAATTAAAAATAAATAGACATATAGACGCCTGAATCGTAAGCTGCTGCCATCGTTTAGCGGGAGTATGTTATGGCTTTTGCGTCCTGGCGTCGTATCGTAATTAAAGTGGGCAGCGCGCTGATTGCGCCCTCCGCCCACGGCTGTTCTACCCGCTATCTGTTAACCATTGCCCGTTTTATTGCTGAATGCCGGCTGGCTGGCAAAGAGGTGGTACTGGTATCATCCGGCAGTGTGGCTGCGGGGCGCAACGCCATTGCTGCGAAGCAGCAGCCACTACCCATTAATATTAAACAAGCCATGGCTGCGGTAGGCCAAAGCCGGATGATGGCGAGCTGGAGCCAGCTATTTGACTTTGACTGTGCCCAGATATTGTTGACGCATGACGACCTGCAAGACCGCAGCCGTTATCTGAACATCGACAATACCCTGCGCACGTTGCTGGCCAATCAGGTTTTACCCATCGTTAATGAAAATGACTCAGTGGCAACGGCCGAGCTGAAAGTGGGTGACAACGACAACTTAGCAGCATTGGTGGCAATAGTGGTCGATGCCGACGTGCTGCTAATTTGTTCAGACATTGATGGTTTATATACTGCCAATCCCAGGTTGGAACCCGATGCCAGGCACATCACTGAAGTACCACAAATAACCAGTGCTATTTACAGCATGGCCGGTGGCAGTCACCATGCTATTGGTACCGGCGGTATGCTGACCAAAATTCAGGCCGCAGATAAGGCCACTAAGGCTGGTATCGATACCCTTATTATCAACGGTCAGGATCCCGGCAGCTTTGAAAAATTACTGGCAGGTGCAGCGGCCGGCACCCGTTTTGTCCGGCAGCAAGACCGGCTTAGTGCTAAGAAGCACTGGTTGCTGAATACCTTAAAACAACAGGGCGTAATAGAAGTTGATGCCGGTGCCTGTATTGCATTAGATAAACATGGTGCGTCATTACTTGCCAGTGGTATTGTCAGCTGCAGTGGCAACTTTGAAAAAGGTGATGCATTACTTATTACCGGACCACAGCAGCAGCCCCTGGCCAAGGGCATCAGTCAGTACAGCTCAAAAGAACTTGGCATAATAAAGGGCCTGCACAGTAAAGACATCGTTGCGGCGCTTGGTTACTGCCCCAGTGAGGAAGTTGTGCACCGCAACGATTTGGTGTTACTGACTTAGCTGTCTGGCACTGATTCCAACCGGGCCAGCAGTTGACTATGCTGGCCATACTGATTTTTAGCTTCATTAAGTTGACGTTGCAGTTTATCCAGTTGCAACCTCAGCTCATTCAACTGCCGGTTATTATCCTGCAGCAGCGCCTGATGGCTGTCACGGGCCTGTTGCAATTCGATGTCGAGTTTCGAGCGGTTTTCCTGCTGTTGCTGGTTCAGCTCGGCCCGCACGTTACTACTCTGGTTGTTCTGCTGTTCGGTCAGCTCCGCTACCTGTTGCCGGTATGCTGCCGTTAAACTATCCAGATTGCTGCGCCGACTGACATTATGTTCATCTTCCTGTTTCTTAATCTCTGCCAGTTGCGCCTGATATTGCTCGTCAATGCGCTGATAGGCCAGCCGGCGTTTCTCATCCGACTCAGCTTTATAAACCGTATAGTCGGCTCTGGCCATATTTTTCCGGGCGTTACTGGTGTCTGCTGCAAACTCATCCCGTACTTTATTACGTTCAGCGCTGCGGGCATCACGGGCCCGGGTCCGCTCGGCAGAAAAGTTCGCCCGGGCGAGGCGGTGCTGGCTGTCAATCTCAGCCACTTTTTTATCATAGTCTTGTTTAAATACCGCTGTCTGCTGTTGGCGTTCAGCCTGCAGCTGACTGCTCATTTCACGACTCTGGCTGCGTACCTGCTGATGTAATTCAGCACGCTGCTGGGAAAGCTGTTGTTGCATGTTAGCCAGATGGTCAGCAGACAGACGGGTTTTTTCCTGTAGTTGGCGATTAAGTTCATTGTAGCGGGCTATGCCAGATGCCAGTTGCTCTTCCTCAACGGCTATTTTCTGTTGCTGCTCGGTTAATGCGTCTTTGGCTTTTTTCAGCAATTTTTTATAATCAGAACTTCCCTGAACCACATGTTGTTTATTAAACGCCGACAATGGTTTACCGGGGCGAAACGGCGGCACGCTTTGCAGATCAAGCCTGCTTTGCCATTGTCCGGCGTCCAGGGTGGAATAGGCAATACCATGCAGTTGAAACGGCTGTTTCTTTTCCTGAGCAATTTCCAGAATGTCGGTATGCAGCAAACTGCCTACTTTATGATGCAGGTTTTCTTTCGGTGCTATAGTTGCAGCAATTCGGTATTGCCAAAGCGGCTCCACTTTGCTGCCAGTGTCTTCACTGGCTTCTACTTTAAATTTAGTTACTTGCCAGCCATCAGGGATGTCTTGTTCCAGTTGTTGTTTTACTGCTTCCAGTTGTGGTGGGTCACTGCAGCCAGCCACCAGCGTCAGCAGTAAAAATAATCCAGCATATTTAAACCATGTTTTCATTGTGTATGCTCCGTCATCAGTTAATCTGTACCCTGAAACTCTGCGCATCACTGTAGGGTCAGCGGACTACTGTGATATGCAGTAGCCGTTACAACAAACAACAACGGATATCGGCTAAGTTTAGTCAGGAATTTCCTGAGCAGACAAGTCGCAATCTAAATAAGTTTAAGGAGTGCTAATGAAGTTGGCCATAGTGGGTGGAGGTATCAATGGCTTGTCCAGTGCCTGGCAATTAGCGCTCGCTGGCCATCAGGTAACGCTGTTTGAACGCGACACCCTGATGGCGGCCACCAGCAGTGCTTCGTCCAAATTGCTGCATGGCGGTTTACGCTACCTGGAGCAGGGCGAGTTCTGCCTGGTCCGCGAAGCGCTGCAGGAGCGGCGCTGGTGGCTGAAGAAAGCCCCACAGCTGACCCGGCGCCTGCCCATTTTGTATCCTATTTACCGCCATTCCCGCCGGCCACGCTGGCAGCTGAAAATTGGGTTGTGGTTGTACGACGCTTTTGCCGGGCGCAAAGGTATTGGTCGCCATCGCTGGCTCACTGCACCACAGACATTACGATGCTCAGCGAATTTAAACCCGGACGGACTTATCGGAGCTTATTTATTTTTCGATGGCCAGATGGACGATCAGAAGCTCGGGTTGTGGATGGCAGCGCAGTGCACAAAGGCCGGGGTGCAGTTAGTTGAGCATAGCCCGGTGCTGAAGGTAAGCACTGATGGCCGGATCCTGCTGGACAATGGTTGGCAGCAATTTGATCGGGTAGTTAATGTGGCCGGGCCCTGGAGCCAGCAGCTGTTGGCGCAGTCAGGCTTGCAGCAACAACCATTGGATCTGGTGCGTGGCAGTCATTTACTTCTTCCCGCTATTGGTCGCTATGGCCATATGCTGGAGGTGCCGGGCGAAGCGCGGATTGTTTTTGTCTTACCTTATCAGGGTAATACCCTGCTTGGCACCACAGAAGTACGGCAACAACTGGATGAGGCTATTGAGTGCTCTGCCGCAGAGCGTGATTACCTACTGAGCGTATATAACCATTATTTTCAACCGGCAGCCGACAACTCCACCATACTGGCCGATTTTGCCGGTGTGCGGCCGCTGCTGGCCGGCAGCGCCAATGCCAGCAAAGCCAGCCGTGAGTATCAGCTGAACTGGCAGGGCCGGTTGTTGACAGTATCGGGTGGCAAGTGGACCACCGCCCGGGCGCTGGGTAAGCAGGTTAGTCAGGCAGTCGCCGACAGCTAAACACTGCAGTAGCTGACGATTAAAATTCGCTTTGTCATATAAAATCAGTATTATTTTCAATAATTAAATCTACTGACAGGGGTCAGGATGTTTTCAGCTTTTAATAAAATGCCGGTAAAGCAGCAATTTGTGCTGGTGCTGGTGTTATTAATTTTACTAAGTTCAGTGTTAAGCGGTGTATTGGCTTATCGGCAGTCGAAGCAGCTGGTACTGGAGCGGATGCTGCAACATGAGATGCCGGCAGTGGTACGACAGGTCAGCCAGACACTAGAGGCGCAAATTAGTCAGATGACTACCGCCACCCAGCAACTGGCAGAAAACCCTTATATTTTACGTTGGGCTGAACAGGGCTTTGCCACTGAAGGCGAGCAATTATTACTGCAGCAAATTAATAAGGTTAAGCAACAGCTGGGGCTGGATGCGGCATCCTGGGCCGATCGGCAAAGCGGACGTTACTGGAAGTATGATGGCTTTTTGCGGGTGTTGAACCAGCAGCAGGACGGCTGGTTTTTTGCCTTTCGTGATTCCGGCGCGGCGACCAATGTCAGCCTGTACACTGAGCCAGATGGCCAGGTACTGATGTTTGTTAATTATCAGCAGCTCAATGGCCGTGGCCTGTCGGGCATCGCTGTGTCACTGGACCAGATGGTCGACCTGCTGAAAAGTATCCGTATTGCTGAAAGCGGTCTGGCTTACCTGGCCGATAGTGACGGCAATATTGCTATTCATCCCGAAAGCAGCATGATTGGCAAGCAAACCATGGCAGAGCTGTATGGCAACGAAGTAGCAAGCAGACTTGCTGAAGATACTCGGTTACGCACTGAGATAACCGACGATTTACTGCTGGTCAGCGTGCCGGTAGCAGGCACCATCTGGTCAGTAGTGGCGCAGGTGCCGCTGGCTGAGGTACTGGCGCCGGTCAAACAGCTGCGCACGACGTTAATTATCACCGGTCTGGTGGCCACTTTGCTGGCCGGTTTACTGGCGTGGTGGCTGGCGAGTTCGTTAACCCGTCGCTTGCATTCTGTTGCTGAAACCTTGGCAGATATCGGCGAAGGTGAGGGCGATCTGAGGCAACGTCTGCCCGCCGATGGCGCACTTGAAGTAAGGCAAATAGGCAGCGGCTTTAATAACTTTGTTGCAAAAATTCATGGCCTGATTACCCAGTTGCATCAGCAAAGTGAGCAATTACAACAGTCTGCAACCCAGGTCAATGACAGTGCCAGCCATAATCGCGATCTGGCTCAGGAGCAGCGCGACAGACTAAATGGCATCGCCACTGCAATAGAAGAGCTGACAGCCACTATCGGTTCGGTAGCGGGTAATGCGGCAAAAGCGGCGGACACTGCAGCGCATACTAACGACAATGCCAGCCGCGGCCTGACGGTAATAACTGATACCAGCCAAAGCCTGCAGCAACTTACCCGGGAAGTCGATCATATAGCGGCGGTGGTCAGTACGCTGGCACAAAACAGTGATAAAATTGGCGGTATTCTTAATGTTATCCGCTCAATTTCTGAGCAAACTAACTTACTGGCATTAAATGCAGCAATTGAAGCAGCCCGCGCAGGCGAGCATGGTCGTGGTTTTGCGGTAGTGGCGGATGAAGTGCGGCAACTTGCTCAGCGTGCTGCCAGCGCCACCGACGAAATTCAGCAAATGATTAACCAGTTGCAAACGGAATCACAGGTGGCGGTTAGTGCTGCTGAGCAGGGTAAACAGCAGGCAAGTCGCAGTGCCCAGGCGATGTTGGAAGCGACGGCAGAATTACAGCACATTGTCGACGGCATTCGCGAGTTGGATCAGCTGAACCGGCAAGTGGCAACTGCCACCGACGAGCAGGCCGCGGTGGTAAAGCAGCTGGGACAAAGCGTGCATAGTGTTACCCAACTGGTAGACGACAGTACCGGCTCGGCGACTAAGCTGGCTGATTTCAGCGTCAGGTTGCGTCAGTTATCAGCTGAGTTAAACCGGCTGATAGACCGGTTTATCGTTTAGCCGGTTTATAAGGTAATGGCCAGGATCTTTGAGCGACGTTGATAGTTATACAGCTGCTTTTTCTGGCTCGGTAAATCATCCACGGTGACCAGCTCAAAGCCCTGTTCTAAAAACCAGTGAATGCTGCGGGTAGTCAGGGCAAATACCTTGTCATAACGGCGTTGACGGGCCTGTTGAATAATATGCTTTAACAGCAGGCTGCCCCGGTCGGCATCGCGATAGTCAGGGTGTACTGCCAGGCAGGCGAACTCCCCGACGTTTTCATCAATAAAGGGGTACAAGGCAGCACAGCCAATCACCAGGCCGTCGCGTTCAATTAAGGTAAAGTAGTCAATCTCCATCTCCAGTTGCTCGCGGGAGCGGCGAACCAGCAGACCTTGCTGTTCCAGCGGCCGGATCAAATCCAGAATGCCGCCAATGTCAGCTATCGTTGCCCGACGCAGTTTTTCAGCTGATTCTGTGACAATCTGGGTACCAATACCGTCGCGGGAGAACAGTTCTTGCAGCAAGGCACCATCTTCGTCATAACTGACCAAATGGCAGCGTGGCACGCCAGCCCGGGTAGCAGTAATAGCTGCATGTAAAAACGCCAGGGTGCCAGGGCAGGCTGTGGTGTTTTCTGACAAATTCTGCAGAATCGTTTCGGCTTCATTGGGCATTAACTCGGCAATAATATCGCCTACCTCATCGGTAATACCGCCGACTTCACTAAAGCCAATCATTTTATCGGCTTTTAGTTTTATCGCGACTTGCGTCGCGATATCTTCGGCGGTCAGGTTAAAACTCTCGCCGGTTACCGACGCCGCGATCGGCCCCATCAGCACTATACCATTATGCTCCAGCTGACGCCGGATACCGGCCGCATCAATCCGCCGTACCCGGCCGCTATGGTGATAATCAATACCTTCATCTACGCCCAACGGTTGGGCAATAACAAAATTGCCGCTAACCACGTTAATTTGTGCACCCTGCATCGGGGTATTACTTAAACTCATCGACAAGCGGGCTGTAATATCAAGCTGCAGGGCGCCGGCTACCTGTTTTATTAACCGGAAAGAGTCATCATCGGTTACCCGCACCCGGTTATGATACGTCGGCTCCAGCCCGGCCAGGCCGAGTGCCTGATTAATTTGTGGTCTGGCACCATACACCAGCACAATTTTAATCCCCAGGCTGTTTAACAGAGCGATATCGTTAATAATGCTGCGAAAACCAGGTTGGGTAATGGCTTCGCCACCGAGCATAACCACAAAGGTTTTACCGCGGTGAGCATTAACATAGGGGGCAGACTGACGAAAACCGGAGACAAGTTCAGTAGTGCGCACGGGTAAGAGGCTTCCTTTTACTAAGACATTAACGGTGTAAGCTATAAAGATGGCAGCAAGATGACACAATGCCAACTCTGGCGACCATAAAGTCGGCATTTTAGGTTCTTTATGGTTTTATATCCACTTTTTAAGCATATTTATTCTTTTTTCGCTAAGTTAATGCTGTCCCTGTTTTAAAATCACTCTGACCCTTTTTTATTTACTCCTTTTTTTCTTATATAAAACTGTTCACTATTATCAAAGCAGGCATTAAAACTGCGACCAGCCAGGAGCCGTGAATGCAGGAAACAAGTACTAGCAAAAGCAAACCCACTTTGCCCCTGCTTGGGTTGGGATTTTTAAGTTTGTTTATGCTGGCCGGCGTGGCCGGTGGCATAGCATTTCTGGTTGATGGTCAATTTACAGCCGGTCTAATCTTTATGACGATGTTCTGCGGCATCGCAGGCTTGTTGATGTATTTGCTACTATACGGACACCGAAAGCTGCTGGCAGAGCAGGCGATGCTGCAAGGCGTCGCGCCGCCAGATGGCATACTCAGCAATAACAAAAGTGGTTATCAGGTAGTGTTGGGTATGGGCGTGGTATTTTTTGCTATCGGTGTGCCAATCAGCTATCTGGCACTTAGTGACGAACTACCAAAAGGCAATTACGCGGCGTTGCTGGTACTGCTGTTTCCACTTATCGGCGCGCTGCTGATGTGGCAAGGACGCAGTAAGTTACAGCACTGGCAAAAAATTGGTAAAACGCCGTTTTTCCCCGAGCCGGTTCCTGGTTGTGCCGGTGGTCAGGTCGGCGGTTACTTTACCCTGCAACATGGCCGCTTTAGGCAAATGCCGCAAGCACAGTTGAGCTGTGTGCATATCTATCAAAGTGGTAGCGGTAAAAACCGCAGAACGCATCGTCAATCTATCTGGGTACAGCAATGCAATGTCAGTCAGCAGGTCGACGGTAAGCACTGGCTGTTGGTGGATGTCCCAGAGCAGCAGCCAGCCACCGGCCAGCACTCAGATTATCGGGGACGAATTGAGTGGCAGCTAAGCTGTAAAGGCGAGTTACAGCAGGGGAGAGAACTGCTGGCGTTTAGCCGGCAGTGGACCTTGCCTGTAGTAGCCGGAACCTCGCGGTCAGCCTGGCAGCCCAGCGCCAGCGAAATACAATTGCAGCAACAACAGCGACTGCAGCAAGCCAGCAGCAGCGCCACCAGCCAGATTGTTCAGCAGTTAAAAGGTAACACCTTACATTTAAGTAGCCGGGCGGGTCGTCACACCATGATGGCGCTTTCATTAATGTTGTTTGGTATTGTTTTTAGTGGTGCCGGTGTATTTCTTACGTTTAAAGCGCTGGATGAAGGCGGCATGCTATGGTTGATGGCATTGTTGTTTACTCCGATAGGCGGCGGCATCCTGCTGCTTGGTTTGTTCTGGCTAGGCCGAAGCCTGGAGGCAAGTATTACGCCCGGCGAAGTGCGGACGTTGCGAAAGATGTTTGGTATCAGGCTATATCAACGCCAGGCGACAGTGTCGAACCTTGAGCAATTGCAAATTAAAAAGACCATGACATCAAGTAATAGCGATGGCGAGAACACTGAATACTATCGTTTACAAGTCGCTACCTACGATAAAAACCTGATTTTGGCAGAGGGAATTATCGGCCGCGATGCGGCCGAGGTGTTAAAACAAAAGGTGGCAGAGGTATTAATACGCTGAGCCAGAGCTGCAATTAAATCAGCGCTAACCCACTATTTACTCTAAAATAATATGCGGCAAAAACCGCGAGCTGTCTTTGGTGATTAGGCTGTTGTCTTCGCGGATACAGATGCCGGCCGCGCTGTCGCCAACCACCCAGCTACCAATTAAGGTGTAGTTGTCGCCAAATTGGGGCAGGGGTGCTAACGCCTGGCGAATATAGCCGCTGTCGGTATAAGGGCCGTCTTCGCTTAAACGCTGGCCATTGGCAGTGACCAGTTCAATATTGGCGCCTTCCCGCGAAAACAGCGGTTTTTTCACCCAACCAGCCTCGACGGGCTGCTTATCGGCAAAAAACGCAGGCAGTAAATTGGGATGGCCCTGATGCTTTTGCCATAGTAATGGCAAAATACCCTTGTTCGAAAGCAGCAGCTTCCAGCACGGCTCCAGCCACTGGGTTTTACTGGTCAGAATGGTGCTGGCAAAATCTTCCTGCAGCATAAACTCCCACGGGTACAGCTTAAACAAGCCATTGATTGGAAAGCCATCCATATCTACCAGCTGGCCTTCAATATCACCCAGTTGTTCCAGCTGAATGTAACGACAGTTCAGACCGGCTTGCAGCGCGATGTCCATCAGGTAGTCGACGGTACCCTTATCTTCAATGCTTTCAGTAACACTGCTAAAGTAAAAAGGCTGCGCCAGCGGTAACTGGGCAAAGGCTTGTTCCAGCTTATCCTGCAAGGAGTTAAACTGATCAGCGCCTTGCGGCAGCTGACCACGCATTAGTTGATCTTCGAGCCAGACCCACTGGAAAAAACCGGTTTCAAATAACGAGGTCGGGGTGTCGTAGTTCAGCTCCAGCAATTTCGCCGGGCCTGTGCCATCGTAACTGAAGTCCATTCTGCCATATAAATGTGGCTCACCGCTGCGCCAGCTGGCGGCAATGTAATCCCAGAACTGCTCCGGAATAGCCAGTTGCCGCAGCAGTTGCTCATCGGCCAGAATATCGGGTACCAGATCCAGTGCCATCTGGTGCAACTCTTCAGTTGGTGTCTCTAAATCCTGCTCTATTTGTTGCAGGCTGAACTGATAATAAGCGCTTTCATCCCAGTAAGGTTCATTGTCGATAGTATGAAACGTAAAACCAACACTGTTGGCAAAGTCCTGCCAGCCTGGCCGCGGTGCAATAGTGTGCCGTTTCATTAAAATCAGCCTCCGTAACTGCGATTAACACTGCGCTGCGCTGCCTGAGCGCCAAAGCCACCGCGCCGGGCAAGGGCTGCCGGTTTGGGCTGCACGGCAGAGGGCCGGATAGTGGTACTGCCGGGTTGGCTGGCTACTGCCGTATTGCTGGCAGTACGAAAGGTATTGCGGTCATCCCGCGATTTATACAGCGGCTGGGTGGGCACAGGGTTACGCCCGGTCGCCGCTGCAGTTTGCTGACTGGCCGCTTGGCCCGCTGCCGGCGCTAAGCCACCGCGGTTAAGCATCTGGCCCGCCATAAAGCCCATCATCATAGGCATAAAAAAGCTGCCCTGCTGGTGCTGCTCAGGTGCGGTTTCGCACTGACCTGGCCCAAAGTCGGCTTCACATTCCTGTTTATTGGCGTAGCGTGGTGCCACTTTCGGGTGTAGTTGTGCCGCTTCGGTAAACGCAGCCTGGCATTGCTCAGGTGGGTTATAGAAGGCGGCACACTCATCAGGGGTGCTGAATACCTGGGCTTCGACCTGTTTTTCCGCACAACCATTTAAGGCCAGGCCGGTGGCCGGAAGCATAAAAATCAACGCCGCTTTCTGGCTGCGCTTGCTGGGACGTACCTTCATACGATACTCCTTAATAAGTCATACAGGCGGCATTTAATATGCCAATGGTGATGGAACAACCGGCCGAAAAAATACCGGCAGCCAATTCACCCTGGGTAATACGGTTTGGTAGTTGTTTCAGGGCAGTGCTGCTGATCAGAAAGGTCAGCACCTGTACTATTAACGCCACGGCGCCCCAGATCGCACAATCGAGTAGCGACATTGAGTTGGTAATAGCGCTGGCCAGAGGCCAGGCGAAGCCAACTAAGGCACCGGCAAAGGCGATGGCTGCGGCCGGGTTATTGGCGCGGATAAGGGCGAATTCATCATGGGGTGTTACCCAGGTGTATAACCGAATAAATACCAGCAACAAAACGACTGCCAGGGAAAAATAAGCCAGAAATGAAGGTATGCCAGCCAGAGAGGTTAATGCGGTGTCTAACATGGTGCTGTTTGTCATCAAAAGATCCTGCGATTAAATGCCAGCACTGATCCTGCTTAAAAAGCCGGCGTAATTCAAGTAAAACCGCTTAAGCTCAGCTACTTTACCTTTTGTCGCAGCCTGGCAGCGGGTTAACCTGCCATGCTTTACAACCAGGGCAGAGCTTTTACACTCGGGTTATAGTTAAAACAATAATAGTCATCATCCAAGGAACCACTATGAATAGAGTATCTGCCCTGGCGTTAGGTGTCGCCTTGTCGCTTGGTCTGGCCGCCTGCAGTAGCCAGCCGGTTGCCAATAACAGCGTCGCGTCGTCAGCCGAACCGGCTCAGCAACAATCTCAGCAAGGTTCGCAGCAGCTGGGCTCAGGCATTAATCCGGCCAATATGGACACCAGTGTGGCACCGCAGCAGGACTTTTTCCGTTACGTAAACGGTAACTGGTTAGCCAGCACTGATATTCCGGCCGACAAAGCGCGCTGGGGCAGTTTTGATGAACTGCGGGAAAATGCCGAAAAACAAGTACTGGCGATTATTCAGGAACTGGCGGCCGGCGAGCATGCAACAGGCTCAGATGCCCAGAAAATGGCTGATTTGTACCGCTCTTATCTGAACGAAGAGTTGATCAACGTGCTGGGGCTGAACCCGCTGCGTGGTGAAATAGCCCGGATTGAAAACTTACGGAGCAAGGCGCAATTAGGTCAGTACTGGGGTGAAAACCAGCGCTTTCGTTTTGGTACACCGTTAGCGGTGTATGTCGGCCAGGATCAGCGCCAGTCAGATCAGTACATTACCGGTGCCAGTCAGGCCGGCTTAGGCTTGCCGGATCGCGACTATTATTTAAAAGACGATGAACGCAGTAAGGTATTGCTGGCCCAGTATCGCAGCTTTATCGAAAACCTGTGGCAACTGGCGGGCTGGGATAATGCCGGCCAGGCAGCCGAAAATATTCTGGCCATTGAAACAAAGCTGGCTGAAGCCCAGTGGAGTCGGATCCAGAACCGCGACCGCAACGCCACCTACAATAAATTAAGCAAAGCAGAGCTGGCAGAACTGGCACCGGGTTTTGACTGGCCCAGGTTTTTAACCGCCGCCCAGCTTGGTGACATTGAGCATATTGTGGTGCGTCAGCCCAGCTATTTTACCGCCTTTGCCAAAATTCAGGCTGACGTACCGCTGGCACAGTGGCAACAATACCTGAAGTTTCACTTATTGCGGGCCAATGCCAATAACCTGAGTGAGCCTTTTGTTAACGCCAGCTTTGACTTTTACGGCCGCACCTTAAGCGGTTTGCAGGAACAGCGTACCCGCGAGAAACGGGCGGTCAGTACTGTCGAAAGTAACCTGGGCTTTATGGTCGGCAAACAGTATGTAGAGAGGCATTTTCAGCCAGAGGCCAAAGCGCGGATGGATGAAATGATCGAGAATCTGCGGGTTGCTTTTAAGGAGGCAATTGACGAGCTGGAGTGGATGAGCCCGGCAACCAAAGTTGAAGCTCAGGCCAAGCTGGCCAAATTTAATACTAAAATTGGTTATCCGGATGTCTGGCGTGACTACGAGTGCGTGACGATTGCCGCTGATGACTTGCTGGGTAACCTGCGCCGCAGTGCCGAATGTGAATACCAGCGTATGGTAGATCGGCTGGGCCAGCCGGTTAACCGTGATGAATGGGGCATGACGCCGCAAACGGTAAATGCTTACTACAGTTCAACCATGAATGAGATAGTGTTCCCGGCGGCGATTCTGCAACCCCCGTTCTTTAATGTCGAGGCAGATGACGCCGTCAACTATGGCGCTATTGGTGGAGTAATTGGTCACGAATTTACCCACGGATTTGACGATCAGGGCCGGCGCTCTGACGGCGAAGGCAACCTGCGCGACTGGTGGCTAAGCGAAGATGAAAGCCAGTTCCGTGAGCGGGCGCAGCGAATGATTGACCAATACAGTAACTTTAATCCGATTGATGATCTGCGCTTACAGGGTGCGCTGGGCCTGGGTGAAAACATTGCTGACTTAGGTGGCTTAACGGTGTCTTACCGTGCTTATCAGAACGCGACTAAAGACCAGCCAGCCGCTACCATCGATGGGTTTACTCCTGAGCAACGGTTCTTTATGGGCTGGGCCCAGGTATGGCGGATTAAATTCCGTGACGAAGCCCTGCGCCAGCAAGTGATCACCGGGCCGCATTCACCTGGGATGTACCGGGTGCTGGGTGTATTGTCGAATATGCCGGAGTTTTATGACGCATTTGAGGTTAAGCCAGGCGATGCGATGTACCGGGAAGAAGATGTCCGGGTTAAAATCTGGTAAGGCGTGGTAGCTACTAACCGCAGGCTGGTGAAACCGGCCTGCGTGTTTTGTCATTTAAAAGGAATAACACAGTGAAGAAATTTTTAGTTATACCGCTGAGTCTGAGTCTGATGCTGCTGTTACTTAGCAGCCAGCTTAGCGCCACTGCGGTTGAAACGGGCTATCGCGAGCCGGTTGCTGATATCACCGCTATTGTTGATGCGGCGCCGACGCCCAGTGCCAGCTTAAGCCCTGATGGCCTGAAGCTGTTAAGCCTGCAGTTTCCGGCGTTACCCAGCCTGGCCGATTTAGCCGGACCGGAGCACCGGCTGGCGGGTGTCCGCTTAAACCCGGCCAATAATGGCCCGAGCCAACCGCGCTATATTGCCGGTGTCACGCTGATTGACATTGCCAGTGGTGACAGCCGCGAAATTAAGGGTTTGCCGGCAAACTTAAAGGTGATAGCGGCAGAGTGGTCACCAGACAGCCGCTATATTGCCCTGGTGCAACTGGCTGACAACGCCAGCAGCCTGTGGCGGATTGACACTAAAAATGCCAGTGCCAAGCGCTGGGGTAAGTTGCAACCCAATGCCGTGCAGGGCGCCCGGCTGGAGTGGGCGGCCACCAGTGATGCGGTATATCTGCTGGCAGTAGACGCGAAGCGGCCTGCTGCCCCGGTTGCTGCGAAAGTGCCTGCCGGCCCGGTCGTTACTGAAGCTCGTGGCCGCACTGCCCCGGCCCGTACCTATCAGGATTTATTAAAAGACGGTCATGACGAGGCGTTGTTCAGCCACTATTTTAGTAGCCAGCTGGTAAAAATAACCCTGAAAAATAAGCTAACCAATATTGGTAAGCCGGCGCTAATCCGCAGTTTCAGCCTGTCGCCAGACAACCAGCATATTCTGGTGAACCGGGTGGTGCCGCCGTTTTCTTACGCCGTACCCATCTTCCGCTTTGCTAATAACACTGAAGTGTGGAACCTGAATGGTGAAGTCAGCTACACCGTAGCTGAGCAGCCGGTAGCAGATAATCTGCCCATTGCCTTTGATGCAGTAGTTACCGGGCCACGCAGCGTCAGTTGGCGCAACGATGCGCCGGCCACGTTACACTGGGCTCAGGCCGCCGACGGCGGTGATCCGGCAAACGACGCCGAGGTACGGGATCAGTTATGGCAACTGGCCGCCCCTTTTAACAGCGAGCCGGTGAAATTACTGGATATGGCTTTCCGCTTCCGCAATTTACTGGCTGCCAACGCCGGCACTGCATTAGTGTACGAAGGCTGGTGGCAGGAGCGGCAGGAAAAGGTCTGGTTAATCAGCCCCGACGGCAGTGCTGAACCACGGTTATTGTGGCAGCGTTCTACCGAAGATCGTTATGGTGACCCGGGCCGGCCTCTTATGACCACAGCTGATAATGGCCAGCGCTTGCTGCGCTTAGATCAGGGCCATATGTACCTGACGGCGGTAGGAGCATCGGAAGAAGGTAACCGGCCATTTATCGACAAATATCAGCTGACAAGCGGTGATACCGAGCGGTTATGGCGCTCAGAAGCACCATACTATGAGTACCCTATTACCTTACTGCCCAGCGGTAAATTGCTGACCCAGCGCGAAGCACCAACTGAGCCGGCTGATTTTTACGTTCGTGATTTATCAAGCGGCGAGCTGACGGCATTAACCGATACCCCGCACCCGATGCCACATACGCTGGGTATCAGCCGTGAGCTGATAAATTACCAGCGCGGCGACGGTGTACCGATGTCGGCTAACCTGATATTACCTGCGGGTTATGACGCTAAACGTGACGGCGCCCTGCCAACGGTGATTTGGGCTTACCCGCGCGAGTTTCGTAATGCCGCTGCAGCAGGCCAGGTAGCCGATTCGCCGTACCGCTTTAACCGGGTAAGTTACTGGACCCCGCAATTCCTGGCAACTCAGGGCTATGCGGTGCTCGACAACGCCACTATGCCGATTGTTGGTGAGGGCGAAGTTGAGCCGAATGATAGTTTTATCGAGCAGCTGGTACTTAATGCCGAAGCCGCAATAGCAGCCGGGGTAAGCCGTGGCGTTACCGACCCACAAAGGGTTGCCATTGGTGGCCACTCTTACGGCGCCTTTATGACAGCCAACTTGCTGGCCCATACCAATTTATTTAAAGCCGGTATTGCCAGAAGCGGCGCTTACAACCGCAGCTTAACGCCATTTGGCTTTCAGCGGGAGCAACGTACCCTGTGGGATGACCCGGACCTGTATCTGGCGATGTCACCGTTTTTCCATGCCGACAAACTGAAAACACCACTGCTGATGATCCACGGTACCGACGACAACAACTCGGGCACGTTCCCGATGCAAAGCGAGCGTTTATACCAGGCCGTTAAAGGCCACGGTGGCACTGTGCGTTTAGTGATGCTGCCCCTGGAATCGCACGGCTACCGCGCCCGCGAATCAGTGCTGCATATGCTGTGGGAAACCCAGCAGTGGCTGGATGAGTTTGTGAAAAACGCCGAGCCGGCAGAAGCGCAATAACCCAGCTTAACGCTACGCTACTAATAACCAAAGGGCTGCATTCGCAGCCCTTTTTTATTCAGCAGCAGATGTACCAGAAACCACACCATAAATATGTTGATATACCAATAGTTATTGGCTAACTTCAATTCACTTACAAAAGATAGAATGTAATTTACACGGCGTGAGTTACAAAATATTAAGCTGTTATGTGCTATGGAAATAGTTGCCTACATTCAACAGATGTTTGAAATAACCGCACGAGGAGAAAAGCAAGGCATCTGGTTTTTTGCCTCTGTGTATCTTTTTGCACTGTGTGCATTCTCTTTTTGGGTTCAATTTAGAACGAGAAGCTGGCCTACAACACAGGGCAGTCTTGTTCAAAGCCAGATAGATAAATTCGGATATGATTCCATTCAGTCTGAGCAAACTTTTAAGTTGAATACGAAATATATATATTCTGTGAAAAATGTAGACTACGAGGGTTCAAGAATATCTCCTTGGGTATTCGTAGCAAGTTACAACGCTAAAGCAGTATTGAATCATCAAATGGCCAAAGTCAAAATGCACCCAAGTGGCGGTATTATAGTTCACTACAATCCTGACAATCCCCAAAAAAGCTATCTTTTGGTAGCAGGTAAAATTGGCCTTTTTGTCACTTCATTAGTTGGTGTGCTGCCCCTTATTCTATATTGGCTCGAGTATCATGCGTAATGCACACAACACACGTATTCAGCTGGACTTCGGTAAATACTGTGTGCTCCAGGTCAGATATCGAGACTGCATACCGTCTTTGCGCGCAAGCACAGTACAAAACAAAAATTACGCCAATTCAGAGAGAGTCGTGGGGTAAGGTGTTTTACTTGTGGGGGCCAGTTGGTGAACTATTACACATTACGGAGCTGGGTGGTTAGGCTATTGATTCTGCTCAGGTAGGGAGTATGATATTGTCATACTATGTCTTTTGAGAGGTACCAGCATATGAGTATGCATAGGAAAACCATCACGCTAACAGAGCAACAAGACGAGTGGGTGAAAACCCAGATTGAAAGCGGTCACTTCGGCAATGATAGTGAGTATATCCGCGATCTCATCCGGCGAGACCAGCAAGCCAAGGAACGTCTTACCACCCTGCGACAGGCACTTACTGATGGTGAGTTAAGCGGGAAACCTAAAGCACTGGATATGTCTTCGATCAAAGCGGCTGCCCGTAAACTGATAAAAACCGCGAATTAGTGATAAAGCTGAGCATCACCCCAAAGGCCGAATCTGATCTCATAGGGATTTGGCGGTATACCTGTGAAGAGTGGGGAGCAGAACAGGCTGACAGATACCTGGACCAGCTTGAGGTAGGGATGAATCAGCTGCTTCGCTATCCGTTACTAGGCGTTGACTATGCCCATGTGCTTAGCGGCTACAGACGCTTACTGATAGAGCATCACGCAGTTTTCTATCAGGTATTAGAGCAGGAGATACTTGTCGTGCGTATTTTGCACGAGGTCATGGATGCGCCGCGAAAGCTGCTGGAGTAACGGTTGGTTCATTTATGGTTTGAATAGTAAAGCGGGCTGTGGCGTATCTCCGGCTCAGCTGGGACCTTGCTGAGCCGGCGGTTCAGATGCTTAAGTGTTAAAAATGATAACGGGCACCGACACTGAACTGGGTGGTGTTTTCATCCAGCAGCTTGCCATGGCTTAGCTCTGATGTCAGGGCGAAAGCCGGGGTGAAATGATACTGCGCACCTACGCCTACGCCATACTGGCTTTCGTCTTCGACAGCAGCATTAAGGTATTCATAGTAAGCGCGGCCAGACAGTTCCAGCTTGCTGTTAACATTTGAGCGCAATAGAGTTTCAATTTTTATTGATTCACTTGAACTACCGGTACTGAAGCTCTCAGAATAAGCCAGCTGATTGTCAACAAAAGCCTGGAATTTACCCTTGGCATCAAGCCGGTAGCTACCCAGATAGCCGGCAAAGCTCAGGTTTGTTGTGTCATTAATGGGTTTAACATAGCCACCACCCACGTAGTAGCGGTCTAAGGTTAAGCTGGCTGAGACATTTAACACCTCGTTATTAAAGACTTCAGTGTAAGACTCGCTGTCGGTATAGCGCTGCCATTCTGCGGCGACAAACCAGTTATTGTTAAACTGCCAGGCACCTTTGGCACCAAAACCGGTATCTGAAAAGCTATCCTCACCTGATTGCGAAATATGCTCAACTGAGCCTTGCACATAACGGTAACTGGGTGCCGTGTCGGCCTGCACCGCTATACAAGTAAATAAAACAGTAACTAACGCAACTTTTTTAAACAACATAAAACATCCTATTTTATATAAAACACAAGAGTGGCGGGAAACGCGGCTGTGTTTATATCCGAAACAAACTAAAAGGTAAATCTCTTTATTCAATAATATGTAACAAAATAAACGTCAGGTTGTGGTTGGTAACATTTGCCGTTAGCACGAGTCAGAGTTTGGCTTGGTAGTACCTGGGTCTGGCCGGGCTTTAGCGAGGCAAATCAGGTTTTGTCGCGGTAGTGTTCTCGGCTGAATAACCAGTATTAGCCTTTGGCAGCGCAGTTTTAGTAACAATAGTGTTGAAAATAAAATGCTTGATTTACATTTCGGAACATGAATAAACTCACGGCATAACAAGTACAGATATGTTATTCACCGCAGTTACGCACAGGATGCTGGCTGTTAATTGGTATGGATGCCAACACTAATAAGAAGATTAAAAATATGGAAGATCAACAACACAACAGACCCTGGGGCGTAGACTTAAAAGCTTTTTGTTTACTGATGCATTTAGCCCAGTTTGCCGGGTTTATTATTCCCGGGGCAGGCATAATTCTGCCAATAGTGATGTGGGTAACTAACAAAGAACAGTTTCCGGAAGTAAATGCGCATGGCAAAAACATCGTCAACTGGATCCTGAGCCTGATCATTTATTTAGTCATCAGCTTTATTCTGATGTTCGCGATTATCGGCTTTTTCCTTATTTTCGCCCTGATTATTACCAACATTATTTTCATTATAATTGGCGCGGTTAAAGCTAATCAGAATGAAGTATGGGAATACCCGTTAAGTATTAAGTTTTTTAAATAGAACACCACTGCGGCGTCAACAGATGCTGATCAGGTGGTAAATGCTTGCAGACGTATTTTCAGACTTAGGGGCCTGGCAAAGGCCACTAAGTCTGCGCTTTGCTGTTAGCGTGTCTGGCGTATTTCCGCCATCGCCGTAATCAGTTCGCGCACGTCTTGCTGTTGCAGCGCCTGTTCAAACTCAACCGGTAATTTACGCCGCCAATTCGGGTATTCTGTGCTGGTGCCGGGAATATTGACCGGGGTAGCGACCAGCAGTAAATCTTCCAGTTGGTAGGCCATTAAGCGGGCCGGGGTGGCAGCCAGATACAGATGGCTGTTGTGGACTAACTGCTGCACATTGCCCTGTTCCAGCTGTAACTCATTGCATAAAAGCTGCTTTTCATCTTTACGCAACTGCTCCAGGTTGGCCGCAATCTGGGCGCTGGGGAATAAATCCAGCTGGTGGCGTAGTGCTAAATCATGCTCGTGCCAGTAGCCGACCAGGGTCGGCATATCGTGGGTGGTCACGGTGGCCAGTGCCAGTGCCGGGTAAGTTTGGTCGCGGTGCTGGTAGCTACCGGCCTTCTGTTCCAGCATAAATACCCGGTAAGACAGCACCTGATATTTCGCCATTAACCGGCTAATTTCTACCGGCACTGTGCCTAAGTCTTCCCCTATCACCACACAATGATTGCGCTGGCTTTCCAGTGCCATAATGGCAAATAAATCTTCGGCCGGCATGCCGATATAACCACCGGCAGTGGCATCTGCGCCCGGCGGGCAACACCATAACCGTAGTAAGGCCATAACATGGTCCAGCCGCAGAGCACCGGCATAGCGCATATTGGCACGGATCAGCTGAATAAAAGGCTGATACGCTTTCTGGCGCAAGGTGTGTGGGTTATACGCCAGCAGGCCCCAGTTCTGGCCTTTTGGTGCCATAATATCCGGCGGGGCACCCACGCTTAGCTGCATCAGAAAATCTTCCGGCGCGCCCCAGCTCTCTGCACTGTTGCTGTTGGCACCTACCGCCACATCGCAATACAGGCCAATGGCCATGCCTTGTTGCTGACACTGCTGCTTCACCTCTGCCAGTTGCTGCTGCGCCAGCCATTGCAGATACAATTGCTGGTTAATGGCATCGCTGTGCTCTTCGGCAAAATGATGCAGCGCTGCGCTGTCTGGCTGCTGATATTCAGCAGGGAAATTCTGCCAGCAGGCCATCTGCATATCGCGTTGAAATAACCCGGCTTGCAGCACCTGATAACGGGCCAGATTCAGCAGGCTGGGGTCACTTTCTGCAACAAACTGTTTAAAGTCGCGGGCCCGCTGGCTGTCAGCGGCCAGATGCTGCTGTTTAAAATGCTGATATAGCAATTCCGCCATTTCTGCTTTCAGGCTACTGACCGCATGATAATCGACATCGGCAGCAGCCCGGCAACGCTGCAACCGGGCCTGAAATTGCTGGTTTTGCAGCAAATGCTGCGCTGCGGCACATTCGCTGAACTCCGGGCTATGCTCCAGTGCTACGTACAGGGTATTTAACCAGAGCCGGCTGTTCGGGCTGTACGGGCTGCAATCTTGTGGCAGGCCGGGATACAGCGCATGCAGCGGGTTTAAACCAATAAAATCGTTACCGAGCGCGGCTAACGGCGCCACCATATTTTTTAAATCGACAAAGTCACCAATGCCCCAGTTGCGGCTGGAACGCAGCGCATACAGCTGAATTGCAGGGCCCATGGTTTTATGTAACACCGCCCGGTCCTGCAGCTGAAAGCAACGGTTTGGCGTCACAATGAGTTGCTGCTGATAACCCTGGCGGGTTTCTGGAGCAGTGGTGTCCAATGGATTGCTGGCAGGCGTTAATGTCAGTTGGTGATAACCGGGGCCAAGCTCAACGTCAATGCTAAGATTCACCGCCAGATAGTCGGTGCCGGCCAGTTGTTGTCGGTCAATAACATCGCTGGTGGCTATCTGCAGCTGCCCTGAGTAGCACTGCTGCTGTTCGGAAAGCAGCTGCCAGTGCCAGTGACTATGCGCAGTAGCAGCGGGCTGCTGTAACCGGACCTGCAGGGGCTGCGCTTCTGTCAGCACCTGCACCGGTGCAATTATTTCAGTCCAGGGTTGTTGTTGAAGCTGCCTGATCTGGCTGGCGATGACGTCATCATTGCTTAAATCGTAGCCCATCGCCGCCAGAATAGCCTGTTGGTCGGCCAGCGTAATGTGTTCGACATGCCCTTGTGCGTGGACATAGCTGTCCTGTAGGCCTGCTAACGCCGCGAGTTGCTTAATTGGTTCCATACATCACCTGTCGGCTGGCCAGGGTTTGCCCTGGATAAGAACGGCTTATTGTGGTGCTGCTGCGCTGGCGATATACGCCAGGCGGGCAGCCTTGCCAGCTTTTAAATGCTTTTTGAAAACTACTTTGTTCTTCAAAACCGAGCTGGGTAGCAATTTGTTGAATATTAAACGTATTTTCCTGCAAATATTGCCGGGCCAGCTGATGGCGACATTCATTAACCAACTGCCGGAAGCTGGTGTTGTGGCCTTGCAAAAAACGCTGCAATGAACGACTGCTGACGTTCAGCGCTTTGGCCGTATCGTTTAGTCTCGGTAGTTGTGGCAATTGCCGGCAAATATATTGCCGTAACAACGCTAACTGGCTGTTACGCCTGTTGTTGCCATCATTATGGCTTGGGCGGTAACGCCAAAAACCATGGCTTGCGATAGTCATTGTGCTTTGCTCCAAATTGGCAGCAAAGCAAAATCCCGGCTTTGCCCATCACTGCCATTAGTTGGTGCAAGCATAAAACAACGTTGGTCTATAGTTAAACATGCTGCATACGTATGCAGCGAAAATAGCCGGAAATACCCTGTCCGAAAAGCATGTCGGTAACCTGGTTATGCTGCATAACCAACAACAAAATGACGGCATGCGTCGGCAACCGGTGGCTTTATGCACAAGGCATGCACCGCAATCGTGCGCAGATTAACCGCTTTGCCCCGGCTTTGTGCAATAAGCAGCTTATGAATACGTATTCATGTTGAGCTTGCGCCCGAATAAGTTTAATAAATGACCATAGTAAAAGTTGGTTAGTAAGTTTTCACCGCTTGCGATAAGCCGGGAATGCTTTACTGCTGAACAATAACAACCTCACCGGGGATAAGGGTAATGAAAAACTTTAAACTGAATATGCTGACTGTCGCGCTGATTGCAGCCGGCGCCAGCTCTGCCGCTGTCGCGCAGCAAACGACTGATGCCAGCGAGCAGGCAAAAGAAGATAACATCGAAGTGATTGCTGTCACGGGCTATCGCGGTAGCCTGCAAAAAGCACAGGCAATAAAAATGAGCGAAAGCTCGGTGGTGGAAGTACTGTCAGCAGAAGACATTGGTAAGCTGCCAGACACCAGTATTGCTGAATCACTGGCCCGCTTACCTGGCCTGGCCGGCGAGCGCCGCAATGGCCGCACCAGCGGCTTGTCGGTGCGGGGCTTTAACGAAAACTACGTTGGCACCTCATTAAACGGCCGCGAGCTGTTAGGTATGGGTGATAACCGTGGCGTAGAATACGATTTGTACCCGTCTGAAATTGTTTCAACCGCCGTGGTTTATAAAACCCCGGATGCCACGGTAATGGCGCAAGGTATTGGTGGTACGATCGATTTACAAACCATCCGGCCGTTAACAGCAGAGCCGACGCTGACCTTCAATGCTAACTTTGAACAAAATGGCACCTCATCCGGCAACCCGGATTTTGACAACAGCGGCCACCGTTTCTCAGTAAACTTTGTTGATAAATTTGTCGACGATACTCTGGGCGTAGCCCTGGTGGTGTCGTCAATGGAAACCCCGCGCCAGGAGCAACAATTCCGTGGCTGGGGTTTTGCTAATGTTAACCTGGCCCGCAATGAAGACGGCAGCTTTGTCAATCCGCGCCGTGCTACCGACACGGTCGATGTGCCGGAAGGTACTGTTGTGTCAGGTGGTCACGATTCTTTTACCCGTTCAGCAATGCTGGAACGTGACTCGTTCGCTGCCATTGTTGAATATATGCCAAGCGACAAGCTGACCTTAAAGTTCGATGCCCTGTACATCGACTTTACTGAAAACGATGTGCGTCGTGGTCTGGAAGAAGGTGGTGCTGAGTGGGGTACCGGCGATTACACCATTACCGGTGTTGAGAATGGCCTGGTTACCTCGGGTTACTACGACGGTTTTCACTCAGTCGTACGTAACGATGCCCGTCGCCAGGAAGCAGACTTAATGACGTTTGGCTTAAACCTGGAGTATGAACTAAGCGACGACTGGACGGCGCAGCTGGATATGTCCAGCGGTAAAGTTGAAAAAACCATTACTGACGTTGAAAGCTACTCAGGTGTCGGCCGCGCCGGCATTGCTGGCCGGCCGCTGGCTGCCCGCTCTTGGGAATTGACTTCTACCGGCGTAATGTACAGTGATCACCCAACCCTGCCATCAGTGGATTATACCGACGCCAGCTTGATGCGTTTAGCCGGCCCGCAAGCCTGGGGCGGCGCGTTAAACCCAATCGAGCGTTTCCAGGGGCAGCCTGGGTTTGGGCCAGACACCGCACAGGATGGTTTTGTTAACCAGCCAATCTTTGAAGAAACCTTAGACAGCATCCGGCTGCAAGCCAATGGTTATGTTGACTGGGGTATTATTACCGCGGTTGAAACCGGTGTGGTATACCAGGAACGATCAAAAACCAAAATTAACAACGGCGCTTTCTTAACCGCGCCAAGCTGGCCGGGCGATGTGGCTATTCCTAACCCACTGGGTGTGGCCGATTTAAGCTTTATTGGTATTGAAGGTGTAACGGCATACGACAGCTTAGGCCTGTACAACAGCGGTTACTATATTGAAACCGATGCCGCCCTGCTGGAAAACGGCCGTTTTGGTGATACTTATAAAATTGACGAAGAACTGACTACGCTATTCGCCAAGTTTGATATGAACACCGAAATTGCCGGCATGATGGTGCAGGGTAACTTTGGCGTGCAGGTGGTTAACGCCAAGCAAAGTGGTGAAGGTTTCAGCACGACCAGTAACGCCCAGGGCTTTACCGTGGCCACGCCGGTCAGTGACAGCGATAGTTATACTGATATTCTGCCAACGCTGAACCTGAGTGTCGAAGTGGCTGATCGCCAGTATGTTCGTACCGCGCTGTCTAAAGTGATTAGCCGGCCACGGATGGACAACATGCGGCCGAACGCCCAGGTAACCTTCCAGTTTAATGATGGCAATATTCTGAGTGATGATCCGGAGAACAGCCCATGGGGTGGTAACGCCGGTAATACCCAGCTGAAGCCATTGGAAGCCAACCAGTTTGATTTAGCCTACGAGAACTACTACCACGATAATGGTTTCTTTGCCGCCAGCTTCTTCTTTAAAGATCTGAAAAACTGGCACCGCAATGAGACCGTGATCGCTGACTTCTCTGACGTCTATATTCCGGGTTTCCACCAGTCGTCTGATGCCACGGGTAACCAACCGCCAGCGTTATTTGTTGGTGGTATTTCCCAGGTAACCGATGGTTTACAGGGCTTTGTCCGTGGTTACGAGTTCCAGGCCAGTGTGCCGTTTGAAATTGTCCATGAGGCTTTAGATGGCTTTGGTGTGGTGGCCAGCGCCACCTTTATGGATGGCAAACTGGATGACGGCGGCCGGGTGCCGGGCTTATCAGAAGAAATTTATACCTTAACAGCCTATTACGAGTACAAGGGCTTTGAGTTCAGAATTTCAGGTACTAAGCGCGATGAGTTCTTAAGTGAAACCCGTGGCTTAAGTTTGTCACTGGCGACGGTTGAAGATCGCGGTGCTGAACTGTGGGATGCCCAGATTGGTTATGACTTCAGTGAATCTGGTATTGATGCACTGGACGGCCTGCGGGTTACCTTCCAGGTGCAGAATATCACTGATGAACCAACCTTAAAAACCAACGGTGCAGATGTCCGTCAGGTTACTGAGTACCAGAGCTTCGGCACTAACTATATGTTAGGCCTGAACTATAAGTTCTAAGGAATAAGTTCTGATAATTCTGCCAGGCCAGCCTGCTATAGTTAGGAGCTGGCTGGCCACAGGCAGAGCAGGTTCTCCCTGGTAAAAGCCCGGCCTGGTTTAAGGGCCGGGTTTTTTTTCGAGTACTTAATATGAACAACGCAGTTAAAAAAATCGTGGTATTGGGTGGCGGCACCGCTGGCTGGATGGCAGCAGCCTTACTGAAAAAAGTCTTGGCTGGCGCCATCGATATTGAGCTGGTTGAATCGGAAGACATCGGCACTGTTGGGGTGGGCGAGGCCACCATTCCGCCTATCCGCTTGTTTAATAATGTGATGGGGATTAACGAAGCAGAGTTTTTACGCGAAACCAAAGCCACCATTAAGCTGGCGATTAAATTTGATAACTGGCGGGTACCGGGCGAAGGTTATTTTCATACCTTTGGCGCGCCGGGGAAAAGCCTGGCATTTTGTCATTTTCATCATTTGTGGCTCCGGGCCCGCCAGCAGGGCAATAAAACCGATTTATGGCAATACGATTTAAACTACCTGTGCGCCATGGCCGGCAAGTTTGCGCCAATCAACGCCAAGGACAACATTCTGGAACTGCCCTATGCCTATCATTTTGATGCCGGCCTGTATGCCCGCTATTTAAGAAAGCTTAGCGAGCAAATGGGGGTGGTGCGCCATGAGGGTAAAGTACAGCAGGTATTTCAGCACCCCAATGGCGATATAAAGTGCCTGGTGCTGGACGATGGCCGCGAGCTGAGCGGTGATTTATTTATCGACTGCTCGGGCTTTCGCGGTTTACTTATTCAGGACAAACTTAACGCCGGTTATGACGACTGGAGTCACTTTTTACCGTGCGACCGGGCCGTGGCCGTGCCTTCTGAGCGCTTTGAAAAAACGCTGCCTTATACCCGTTCTATTGCCCACAGCGCCGGCTGGCAATGGCGCATTCCGTTGCAACACCGCAATGGTAATGGCCTGGTATACAGCAGTGCTCACTATACTGACGAGCAGGCCAGTGATTTAATTATGGCTAACCTGGAACGCAAAGCGCTGGCTGAGCCAAAGTTTCTGCGCTTTAAAACCGGTCGCCGCCGCCAGCAGTGGCAGCGCAATGTGGTGGCAGTAGGCCTGGCCAGTGGCTTTTTAGAGCCACTGGAGTCGACCAGTATTCATCTGATCCAGTCCGCTGTAGTGCGGCTGATCCAGCTGTTTCCGCACAATGGTATTTGCCAGAGTGCGGTGAACGAATACAACCGGCAATCCGAGCTGGAATATACCCAAATTCGCGACTTCCTGATTTTGCACTACCACGTTAATGAACGCAGTGACAGTCAGTTCTGGCGCGATATGCAGCAGTTAGCCATTCCGGACAGCTTACGTCAGAAAATGGCCATTTTTGCCGATAACGGCCAGCTGTTTCGCGACCAGAACGATTTATTTCTGGAAAGCTCCTGGCTGCAGGTGATGTTGGGCCAGGGTATTGAGCCAAAAGATTACCACCCGATCGCTAATAATTTCAGCCCGGAAAAACTGCGCGATATGCTGGCGAATATTCAGGCGATTAAGCAGGAACCGTTAAGTAAGCTGCCGGATCATGATACTTACATTCAAACCATGATTAACCGCAGCTAACCACAGAAGGATGATGCTATGACGACCTCACTATTTAAAGCAGGCTTAGGCTTGCTTGCCGCTTTACTGTTAAGCAGTTGCGCTGGCAGTACCCTGTCCGGTAGTACTGATAGCGGCAAGCCGCTTGCAGACAACACGGAAGCCGCCATGACCGACAGCACGAATGAGCGCTATCAACCAGAACCGTACGTTAAACTCAGCCACCCAAAGTGGAGCAAAGATGCGGTTATTTATCAGATCAATACCCGCCAGTTTACCGCTGAAGGTACCTTTGCCGCCGCGCAGCAGCAACTGCCAAGGTTAAAAGCGCTGGGGGTGGATATTCTGTGGTTAATGCCTATTCAGCCGATTGGCGAGGTGAACCGTAAAGGCAGCCTGGGCAGCCCTTATTCAATAAAAGATTACTATGGGGTAAACCCGGAGTTTGGTACCAAACAGGATATTAAAGCCTTTATTGCCGCTGCTCACCAGCAGGGTATGTACGTTATTCTGGATTGGGTAGCCAACCATACCGCCTGGGATAACACCTTAGCTGAGCAAAACCCACAGTGGTATATCCGCGACTGGAAAGGCGACTTCCGGCCAACCCCGTGGTGGGACTGGAGCGATATTATCGAGCTGGATTACAGCCAGCCCGGCCTGCGCCAGTATATGACAGACGCGATGAAATACTGGGTTAAGGAAATTGGCTTTGATGGCTTTCGGGCCGACGTAGCTGGCTTTGTGCCACTGGATTTCTGGGAGAATGTGCGCAGCGAACTGGATCAGATTAAACCGGTATTTATGCTGGCCGAATTTGAAGGCCGCGATTTTCATGCCGAGGCCTTTGATGCCACCTACGGCTGGACCTGGCACCAGGCGGTGCATGCCGTGGTGACCGGTCACGCCGACGTTAACAAGTTATATGTTTACTATTCGTGGAATGAAAAATACTTTCCACAGCAGGTCATGCGCTTACTGGGCACCAGCAACCATGATCAGAACGCCTGGGAAGGCACCGAGTTTGAAATGTTTGGCGAGGCGTTGCCGGCCGTCAGCGTATTATCTTTTGTCAGTGAAGGCATTCCAATGCTGTATAACGGCCAGGAAGCCGGTAATGAAAAACGGCTGGAATTCTTTGAGAAAGACCCGATTGTCTGGCGTGACCATGCCAATGGTGAGTTGTATAAAAAGTTGATTCAGCTGAAAAAATCGCAGTCGGCGCTTTGGAATTCAACCTGGGGTGCCCGGATGATCCCGGTCCATAATAGTCAGGCCAATCAGGTACTGAGTTTTGTGCGCCAGGATGACAACAGCAAGGTATTTGCTGTCTTTAACTTTTCAGATACACCCCGGCAGGTTAGTTTTAAAGCCCACTTACACCATGGTAATTACCAGGAATATTTTACTGGCAGCAATGCTGAATTTTCAGCTGATACTTCGCTGACACTGCCGGCATGGGGTTATAAGGTCTATATCAAACGCTGAGCCAATATTAAACTTTGCCAGATGGCAGTATTTACAGCAGCACCTGGCTCATCGATTTGGCCAGCAATTAGCAAGAGTGGATACACCTCTTGTTAATGGCTGGCCTTTGCAAGTTTAATCTGAATACTTGACGCTGTGCGCTTTAAATTTACCTGATTTTACAAAGCGATCTAACCATTTTGTAAATTTCACATTTGCTGCACTCTGCTCCTGATAAAACGGATGAGGCACGTCGGGCGTGGCAAATTCATCTGTCAGGATAGTGTGAACATTGCCGCTGCCAATATAGTACTGGTAGTTAGTTGTTGTCTCAGATAGCAAGGCTAACGTCGCTTCCATTCTGGCATTCCACTCGGCAAAGTATAAATAGTCAGACTCGGTTATGCCCCACGAAAAAGGATTACTGTTACCCAGATCATTTTGGTCCATAATTTTTAAAAACTGTACTTGTACCCAGTCGAATTGCGTCGTGTACTGCGCGAATCGACTTTGTGGGTAGGCCCCGCTCAATTTTGTGAAAATGTCAGAGTTAAAATCCAATGCGTAATATGTCGTTAATGCTTCACTAAACAGCAGCGGCAGGCTCGCCTCAACATTCCAGACCTTATCGTAATCAAGCACACTATCGATAAAACCCTGGGTTACAATAGCCTCAGAAGCATCGGCAAATAACGCGCTGTCTGCTTCAGGAAAGGCGGTCTGTAAATAAGGAAAATTCAAGGTTGCACCATAACCACCAGCGCTTGAGCCAGTTACCAATAACTTCTTAATTTTTTTCTGCTTCTTACCCTCTGTATGGTTTTTCAACCATTCTCTGACGGCCATAAAATTATCAAAACCACGGTGTTTAACGGTTACCGGAGCCCCCGGATAGCCGGTTATCGTGCCGTCTACATCTGTATATACAGTATCACTCGACCCAATGTGGATATCGCCGGTGCAATAAGGAATATATACCTTACTCCAGTCTTTAAACGGGTTATCTTTTTCGTTATCGTCAAAAATTCCGCCCGCGTTTATCGGCGAATTTTCGGCCAATATTGACGGGTTATAAGCCGGGCGGGCTTCCGGCACACCTGCCAGGGCCAGTGAAGCAACACAGGTTGCATCGTTCCAGCAAGCACCGCCACCATTAAAGAAGACTAACAGGTTTTTATTTTTGCCTTGTTTAAAATAAAAGTGAAACGCGTTATCCAGAGGTTCGCCGTTAATTGGGTTTGCTACTGTGTCAAAAGCACAGCTGGGGCTAATCGTTTTCGTGATGCCCTGGTCATCAATGATTTCCATTTCTGCGGCAACCGGGATCAGCTGCCACTCAGATGCCCCGGCTTTACCCTGAGCGCAAGTAGTTATCGGGGCCAACGATAATACTGCAACAAGCCATAAAGTTCTTTTCATATCAGCGTCCATTTTAATATTAAGAATTGCCGGGCGTTATTGCCTTTATCAAAGATAGTTTACCTATAAGAATAAACATATAACATTTGTTAAATTTATTTAGCTATTTAGTGCGGATAATAATAGGCATGAGACTTAAAAGATCTGACGCTAAGTTACCGCTGGCAAATAGAAAAGTTCGGCAATTTTTACAATTATGCGCTGCCAGCGTGAATTCTTTACCGTGCCAGCCGCAGCATAGAAAGACTAAACACCCGATTGGCGTGGCCTTGGCAAAGTGGAACAGCTTTTGCTGACTATACTTAACTGGATGTAACACAAACAACTGTTAGCAATAAAAGGAGAACGACATGGCAATTATCAATTGGGCAACAGCAACCTATGAAGGTCTGGGCAAAGATGGCAAAGGGCATGTTTCCACCCAGTCAGGCGCGTTAAAAGACCAACCTTACGGCTTTAATACCCGGTTTGAAGACAAGCAGGGCACCAACCCCGAAGAGCAAATTGCTGCAGCACATGCTTCCTGTTTCACGATGGCATTATCCTTTGGCCTGGCCAAACAGGGCTTCAGCAAAGGGTCCTTAAGCTCCAAAGCCAGCATCACTCTGGTCAAAGACGGCGACGGCTTCACCATCACAAAATCTGAAATTAAGTTAGACGCCAAAGTACCGGGTATCAGTGGTGAAGAGTTTGAAAAAGCCGCAGTGGAAGCAAAACTAACCTGCCCGATCTCAAGGTTATTAAACTGCGACACTACGCTGGATATTATGTCTTTTGAAGGCAGTTAATTGCTGCATATTGCCCGGGCAGAGGTCTGTTGATCTGGATCAGGCCATGGGCACTGGCATTGCGTTAAAGTAGTGGCATCACCAACACATACCGTTAGGGGTACTGTTAATGTTAAATGAGAAGCACGATTTAATTCATGAATTTCCAGAACACAAAGCGTTGATTCATACCTTAAAAATGGAAAACAGCCATTTTGCCCGGTTATTTGATGAATATCATGATGTTGATCATGAAGTGCGGCGGATTGAGACCGGCGCAGAAACAACAGCAGATGAGTATCTGGAAACACGCAAGAAGCAAAGATTGCTGCTAAAAGACCAGCTGTTTGAGATGATTCAAAAAGAACTCACTGCTTAATTTACTTCAACCTGATAAAAATCGCTGATCGCATTACGCTGTCAGCGATTTTTTTGTTAAAGCTTTATGGGTTTTTGCTCGAAGCTGGGTATCCGGAGCTAGTTTTGCTTCATAGTGGCGTTCTGCCATAAATTCTGGTGGGCCGGATCGGTAAAAAACTGCTCGGGCTGCCAGCAGCGCGGCAGTAGTTTTCGAAGATAACGCGCTTCGCCGTCCTGATATAACGCGTTAAGCAATGCTTTGAGACGATGCTCGGGCAGTACCTCCAGCCGTTCGCGGGCGGCTTTAAAATACAGGTTGTAATCGGTCTGCAGGCTGATGTCTATGCCGGTATTGCGGTACTGCTGCTGACGGCTGACCACCCGGCAGTTTGGCTGCTCGGGCTTTTGCGGGTAAAGGCCGTTAACAATGGCAAATTCATAGCGGTCCTGTGGTTGATTATCGGCAGCCAGCGGGGTAAACACCACGCCATAACCCTGCGGAAATAAGCCGGTTATCCGAAGTAGTTGATCAACCAGCAGGCCATTGTATTCATTCCTTCTGGCGCCCTCGCGCATTAATAATGCGGCTTTGGGCAGCAAGGCGTAGTTAAAACGCTGCCGGCCCGGCAACACAATAGAGGCATACACCTGCGGCACCTTTAACAGGCTGCCAAACAGGGTTTTATCAGCAGGATTTAGCTGCAACAACTGACTTAGCCAGTGCAACCGTTGCTGCTGGGCGGCAAAGTACTGTTCGCGCTCGGCTTTATCATTGCCTTTGTATGGCGCTATACCAAAGCCTTGCTGTAATAATGCCAGACTGGCTGCGCTGCTGACTTGCAGCAGCCTTTCGCGCTCGTCCAGATTTAACGGTCTGCCAGAATCAAACTGGGCTAGTTCGCCCTGAATTATGCCCAGAGCGTCCGGGTGCAGTAGGCCGATATCCTGCAGCAGCACTGCCATAACAATAGGTAATTGCACATGCTGGCGGTACGGGCAGTCATCCGGTGCCTGGCGGTTGCGCAATTGGTAGTGGCTGACCAGGGCCGGCTCATCGAGCAACTGCTGAGCCAGTAAATGATCCAACAGCCGCAGGCTCAGTACTGCCCGGTATAATGGTTTATAGGCAAACTGTACCAGTTCACGCTGGCGCTTGGCAGTCGGCACCATAATTTGCAGGCAACCGAGTAAGCGGGCACTGAATGCCAGGGTTTCACTGTTGCTTTCCCCCTCAGATAGCTTGAGCAGCTGCTCGGCCAGCATATGTAAATCGGCCCAGCGCATCAGCCTGGCCCGTTCGTCCTGGTACTGAAGTTCGCTGTAATGCTGCCGTGCCTGCTGGCGTTCTGCCTGACTGACACTGGCCGCCTGTTGCAGTTGCTGCCAGCGCTGTTCGGCTTTTTTCAACTCAGCCTGCTGCTGGCGGTAACTGGCAAAAAAAGCTTTGCTGCGCTGATAAAAGCAGCTGGCTTCACTGGAATACAATACCTCCAGCAAACGTTCCAGCCTGTACACCATTACCGAGCTTTTAGCTGTTTTTTTCACCTGACGGTTTCCTTATTGCTGGGCCAATAGTCATAGCATCTTGCAGGCTAACATAGCCTGAGTTACGGCTAATGAAAAGTCTGTAACCGGTTGCACCATTTTGGTTACCGGCAAATGACCGCTGCGCCATTTTAGCGCTTGTGAATACGTATTCATATTGCCAGTTGCCCCAAATAGGTTAATAACTAACCTTACAACAATTATGGCTGCATTATTTCGTGCCCGAGTCGGTTGGCCCGTATCGCATGGAAAGCGCAACCAACAATAAAAACAAAACGGGGACGAGAGTATGAATAAGTTTAAGCTTAGTCTGCTTAGCCTTGCTGTCAGTACAGCAGGGCTAAGTTCGTTGGTGGCTGCCCAGCAACAGCCACCAGCAGAGGAGCCGGTGGCCGAAGAGCAGCAGGTTGAAGTAATTCAGGTGCGCGGTTTTGCCAGTAGCCTGTTTCGCTCGCTCGACAGTAAACGCTTTGGCGATGTGGTCTCTGAAACCATTTCCGCCGACGATTTAGGTGCACTGCCCGATGTATCAATAGCCGACGCACTGACCCGTTTACCGGGCATTTCTGCGGTGCGGACCGGTGGTCAGGCCGCCGAAATAAACATTCGCGGTATGTCAGGTGGCTTTGTATTTTCCACCTTAAATGGCCGCGAGCAGGTTTCAACCAGCGGCAAGCGTAACATCGAATTTGACCAGTATCCGTCGGAGCTGATTAACTCGGCGGCGGTATATAAATCGCCGAAGGCTTCGTTAATTGAAGGCGGGGTTGCCGGTACCGTTGAACTGAAAACCACCAGTGTGTTGCAGAACGACAAAGATCACAGTTTTAACGTTAACCTGCGTGGTATGTTTAATGACCGCGCTGATGAAGTGCCAGACGGCCAGGATACCGGCCATCGCTTTAGTTTTTCCTATCAGGGTAAATTTCTCGATAATACGCTGGGCCTGGCGCTGGGTTATGCCCGCCTGTATCAACCCAGTGTTGCTACCCAGTTTATTGGTCTGGCCTATAACGGCCAGAAAGATGTGGCCGGTGATGAGCAAAACGAATTTATCAGTGAAGGCTTTGAAATTCAGCATTTAGGCGGTGAAGAAACCCGCAACGGTTATCTGGGTTCTATTGAATGGCAACCGCATGACGCCTTTAGTTTAAAAGCCGATGCCTTTATTTCGCAGTTCGACAAAGAGTCTTTTGCCCGTGGTTTCAGGGTGAAGTTCGGCGGTGACGCCGCAGCGGTAGGTAACCCGGTGCTGAATAACCGCTCGGTGATTGGCGGTACCTTTAACCGCACATCGCAAAGCTTTACCCGGGTAGAAATTGTTAACGACGACAACCGCGACTATGACGAAGTGAAAAGCTTCGGTATTGCTGCCAACTGGGATATTAACGACCGCACTAACCTGGTATTCGACGTATCGCACTCCACTGCCAGCAGTGATTTCAGAAACGGCCTGCTGTGGGCGCTGGTGGCTGAGGATGCCACTGTTGCCGCACCGCAGCTTGATACCAATGTGTCGATCTCGTACTTACTGAATGGCATGAACCTGCCGGATATTGGTTTTAATCAGGCGGATGCCTTTTCTGATATTGATCGGGTAATGGTCAGCAAGTACGGTATTTACCCCTTTGTAAACAGTGATGAAGTCAATGCAGTTAAACTGGACCTGAGCTATGACCTCGATTTACCAGTTGTCCGCTCATTTGAAGTGGGTGTGCGTTTCTCTGAGCGCACTTACAGTAATGACCGCTCGGTATTTGAATACGGCAGCGATGGCGCCTTTTTAAACTCGCAGCCACCGCTACAGTTAACCGCAGATATGGCAACAGTGGTCGATTTTCAGGGCGACTTTGCTAATTATCCCAGCTACCTGGCTATCGATCTGGATAAGGCACTGACCGCCTGGTTCCCGCAAGGGGTGCCACAACCGGTACAAACCTGGGGTGCCGGCAATGTCGGCGTGGTTAATCGTGACCCGACCTCGAACGTCGATACCAGCTGGTCGGTATTGCAAAGTGGTGAGGTCTACGAAGATGTGCTGGCCGCTTACCTGATGGCTAACCTGGATACCGAAATTTTCGATTTACCACTAACCGGTAATGTCGGGGTGCGCAGGGTAACATCGGACCAGTCGGCAACCGACTTAACCGATGTCGGCGGTGATGTGCTGCGTGGTGCTCAGAATATTACGGACGACGCCGGTCTGGTTAATAACCAGTATGCGCAAAGTATTCTGGGTGACAAATACACCCACTATCTGCCCAGCATCAATTTAAACTTAAACCTGACTGAAAACACTTATCTGCGTTTTGCGGCGGCTAAAGTAATTTCACGGCCACCAATTAACCGCCTGGCGTCGAATACCTCTATCAATATCAGCGATGATGGTGAAATTAACGGTTCCAGCTCAAACAGCCCGTTTTTACGGCCATTTGAGGCTAACCAGTACGATTTATCTTACGAGTACTATTTTGGCAGCGGAGCTGTAGTCGCGGCGTTGTTTTATAAAGATATTCAGAACTTTATCAACGATTTTACCATTCAGGAATTTGATTTCGCTGGCGCAGGCTTTGCCGTGCCGGATGTGATTGTCAATGAAGACGGCGTACCGCGGGCTACCTTTAACGGTGCCTTCTCTACGGCTGTTAACAACGACCGCGGTGGTTACATCCGCGGCCTGGAGTTGGCCTACACCCACGTGTTCGACTTTTTACCTGATTTCTGGTCGGGCTTAGGGGTTAGCGGCAGTTATTCTTATACCGAAAGTGAAGTGGAACTGATTAATACCCTGGGCGGTGAAGCCATTACCACCACCTTTGAAGGTTTATCAAAAAATGTCTTTAACGGCACCCTGTTCTGGGAGCATGAAGGCGTAGAGGCGCGGGTTAATGCCCGTTACCGTTCACCCTTTGTGTCGAGCCAGGTGGGTATAGATGAACAAATTACCAACTTCGACAGTGAGTTAGTGGTTGATATGCAATTTGGTTACGAGTTTAACGACAACCTGAAGCTGTTGTTCCAGGTAAATAACCTGACTGACGAGCCGACCAAAAGTTATTTTGGCCAGAAGGCTCAAACCGGAACCTTGCAGTTTTTCGGCAGGCAGTACTTTGTCGGTGCCGTGTACTCGTTTTAACCCAGCATAACGCTACAGCGTAGGCCAAGCCTGCTGTGGCGGGAAACAGAATAATCTGGAGTAAAAGAATAATGTTTAATCCAACAATGTTTAACCTAACAAGCCTGTTCAGGATAGGCGCACTGACTCTGACGGTCAGTGTATTAGCTGCGTGTGGCGGTGATTCAACCGAACCTGGTGAAGTACTGTTAACCTGTAATGTACCGCAAATACCGGATGCCAGTGGCAGCCAATGTATCGACCCGCCACCCATTTCCTGCCCGACCGGCACCTTTCCCGATGTCGATAATGAAAGTTGTGTCAGTGGCCGCGATCCCAATGCCCCCGCCCCGGTGGTCATGGCAGGCGAAAATCAGGCGGTGCTGTTTTATAACCGGCCGCAGGACGATGCTTACGATGGCTATCGCTTACACACCTGGAACAACGAAGCCTGTGATGCCTATGCCGCATCGTCTATTGCTGCTGCCTGGTCGAATGGTCTGATCCACGATGGTGTTGACCCGAATTACGGCGCGTACTGGGTGCTGGATTTAAAACCGGGTTATGCCGGTACTGAGGGCGCCTGTGGTAATTTTATTATCCATATTGGTACCGAAGACGCTGGTAAAGACCCGGGCCCGGATATGCAAATGCCGTTATCGCAGGACGACCCGGACTTTGCCCGGATGAACTGGGTGTTCTCCGGTGTCAACGGCGTATTTGAGTTCCCGATATTATCGTTAGGCGTCAGTATTCAGGGTGCAGCCGGTCACTGGTTAGACACCAATACCTTTATCTGGAACGCCACAGCTGCCGATACTGCACCAGTGGTTAAACTGTTTCACTCAGCCGATGCCGACCTTGAAGTTAATAACAACGACGAGCTGGAAGGCAGCAGTATTGAACTGACGCCAGCCGAGCTGAGCGATGAGCAAAAAGCCCTGGTGCCGCACCTGGCTAATGCGGCCGCATTCAGTGTTGATTTTACCGCAGATGAAGCCAAAGCCATGGCGAAAAACCAGCTGGCACTGGCTGCCTATAACAGCGACGGTGAACTGGTTGCCGCCAGTTATGTCCAGGTTGCCAAGGTGCTGGATGCTTTATATGCCAGTAGTGATAACAGTGCGCTGGATGCCAGTTTAGGGGTGCATTATGCCGACGGTAATATTACCGCTGCCGTATGGGGCCCGACCGCACGCAGCATGACCTTAAAAGTGTACAACGACGACAAAACTGTTGCAGCCAGCCATCCGATGAGCCTGGACGAGCAAACGGGTGTCTGGTCGTATTCCGCTGCCAGCAGTGCGCTGGATCGTAAATTCTACCGTTATGAAGTGACGGTATACCACCCGTTAACCCGGGCAGTGGAAACCATTGAAAGCACCGACCCTTACTCCGTCAGCGTGTCGACTAACGGCCGTTACAGTCAGTTCGTTAATCTGGCCGATGCCGACTTAGCACCAGAAGGCTGGAGCGAACGCACTGTGCCAGTGGTAGCCAATCCGGAAGATATCGTGATTTACGAAGGCCATGTCCGCGATTTCAGCGTGCGTGACATGAGTACCAGTGAGGCGAACCGGGGTAAGTATCTGGCCTTTACTGAGATGGAGTCGGCGCCGGTAAGCCATCTGAAAAAACTGGCTGACAATGGCTTAACCCATTTTCATGTGCTGCCGTTAAACGATCAGGCCAATATAGAAGAGCGTGCCAACCGCCGGATCAACTTAACCGACACCGTAGCTGAGCTGTGTGCGTTGAACGCCGAGGCACCGGTCTGTGGCGTGGAGAGCGATAGCGCTACCCTGCTGTCATTACTGGAAGGCTACCTGCCATACAGTGATGATGCCCAGGCTCTGGTTGAGTCTATCCGCCGGATTGACGGTTTTAACTGGGGCTACGACCCGCATCACTTTATTGCGGTAGAGGGCAGCTATGCCTCTGATCCGGAAGGTGCCGTACGGATTAAAGAAGTGCGTGCCATGGTGAAAGCGTTAAACGACATTGGCCTTAGGGTCGCGCTGGATGTGGTCTACAACCATACCAGCAGTTCAGGCCTGTTTGATAACTCGGTGTTCGATAAACTGGTACCGGGTTATTACCATCGTTACAACGAGGTCAGCGGTGCGATTGAACGTTCAACCTGCTGTGAAAACACCGCCACCGAGCACAAAATGTTCGATAAGTTTATTAAAGACTCGTTAGTTATTTTAGCCCGCGACTTTGGCTTTAACGACTTCCGCTTTGACATTATGGGCCATCATCCGAAAGACAACCTGTTAGCCGCGCGCGAAGCGGTGCGGGCAGTAGATGCCAATACTTACTTCTACGGTGAAGGCTGGAACTTTGGTGAAGTCGCAGACAACCGTCTGTTCACCCAGGCCAAACAACAGGATATGGCAGGTAGCGAAGTGGGTACCTTTAATGACCGCATTCGGGAAGGCGTGCGTAGTGCCGCCATTTTCAGCGGGGTTAACGATGACGGCAATCTGGCTGAGCAGGATATTATCCGCATCAGCTTAGCCGGTACCTTAAAAGACTATGTGCTGAAAAACTATCGCGATATTACCGGCCCGGCGTCCAGCGCCAACTGGAATGGCCAGGCGGCAGGTTATGCGGAAGATCCGGCCGACATCATCAACTATGTGTCGAAACACGATAACGAAACCCTGTGGGATATTCTGCAAAGCCGTTTACCGGAAACGCTGAGTGTTACCGAGCGGGTGCGGGCCCAGAATATGGCCATTGCTATCCCGCTGATGAGCCAGGGTATTCCGTTCCTGCAAATGGGTGGCGACTTCCTGCGCTCAAAATCAATGGACCGCGACAGCTATGACTCAGGCGACTGGTTCAACTATGTTGATTTCACCATGCAAACCAACAACTGGGCGGTGGGCTTACCTAATGCCGAGAAAAACCGGGATAACTGGGACAGCATTGCCGGATTATTCCTGAACCCGCAAACCCAGGTTAGCGACACCGATATTATGTTTGCCTCCGATGTGTTTACGGAGTTCCTGGCAATTCGCAGTGGCAGCCCGCTGTTTAGGCTTACCACGGCAGACGATGTGATGGAGCGGGTTGGTTTTCATAATATTGGCAGTAACCAGACTCAGGGCGTTATCGTGATGTCAATTGACGATGGCTCCGGCTTGACTGATTTAGACCCGATGCATGACGCCTTAGTGGTAATGGTTAATGGCACCGCTCAGGAGCAGTCGCATACGGTACCTACGGCTGCCGGTTTTGACTTGCACCCGATGCAGCAGGCCTCGGTCGACAGCATGGTTAGCATGGCCAGCTTTACCGCTGGTACTGATGAAGGCACCTTTACCGTGCCGGCCTACAGCATGGCGGTATTTGTTAAAGCGCAGATGGGTGAGCAAGGCCCGGGCTTAGCAGCTGATGCCACCCTGGGCGCGCCGGATATTCCGCCGTATCAGGCCACTACCGTGTTTGTTCGTGGTGGCATGAACGACTGGGGTGAAGCCGATGCCTTTAACTATGATGGTGCGGGTATCTACACGGCAACCTTAAATATCAATGCCGGTAGCTATGAGTTTAAAGTAGCTTCAGGCGACTGGGCAACGGTGAACCTGGGGGCAGGTGCCGCCGGTAACCAGGTTGCAGTTGACACGCCAATTGTAATTGAGCCAAGTAACGATAACCTGTTGCTTACTGTCGATAGTAATTCGTCCTACGTGTTCACCTTAAATGCGGTTAACCCGGTAGCACCGGTGCTGACTGTCAGCGAATATGTACCTTATGGTGCTACAACGGTCTTCCTGCGCGGTGGCATGAATGACTGGGGTGAAGCAGATGCCTTTGAATACCTCGGCGCCAACCTGTACAGCGTAGATATCAGTATCACCGCCGGCAGCTACGAGTTTAAAGTGGCTTCCAGTGACTGGGCTACGGTGAATATGGGCGCAGGGCCGGATGGCGCTACGGTAACGGAGGACACCCCGCTACGGATCCAGGGTAGTAATGACAACCTGAATATGACGTTCGCCGACGATGCGGTATATAACTTCCTGTTAGATGCCACATTAACCGAAACGCCAGAGCTGACCGTTACCAAACAATAAGTTGGTAACTTAATTAAAAAAGCTGCAGCCCGTCTGCAGCTTTTTTGTTTTTGCACAGAGCAATTCGGATCTACGCCGGATTAATTACACTGTATATAAAAGCGCCAGGCCTTTGTTCATGCAAATAAAACGCAAACTTTATGGCTGTCGTCGGTCAGCCCGTTGCTGGTATTGCCGCTACTGTGGCTGGTATACAAACGCAGCCCTGCTTTCGGTGCTCGGCTGGGAGCAGCACTTACTGTAATGGGTGCGGCCCTGATATTACTGAAATAATCAACAGTAAACCCCGTAAATTTGAAAAATAAGAATGAACAAAAAGTGAACACGCCACTTGCGGTTAATAAGTTATTGGCACAGACTGTCGCTAAATACGCTCCTTCCACAACCTTTCCTGCCCTGGCAGAGTGCATAAATCATTTTGGAAATTTGTCATGCTGCAACATGTTTATAAAACGGCTCATGCCGTCAAGAATCTTATTGTCGGATTTTCGCATTCTTATTGGAAAATATTAATTGCAGGCAGTTTTTTTGCGATGGCATCCCATGGTGCTAATGCACAAAACCCATCTTTTGACTTCACAGCTGGCGATACCGTTACGCTGACGAATGCAGGCTCAGCACTGTCAAATCGGACAACATTTACACTGGAGTTCTGGGCAAAATTTACCAATGTTGGTGGGATCATTAATTTAGTGGATTTCACCGGTGGAGCTGATGCTGGTGGCCTCATACTGAACTCTGGAAGGTTAAATGTCGATATTGCTTGTGATTTTGGTTGCCTGACCGAAAGTAATGCCTTGTCGTTAAGCACAGGAACCTGGTATCACATTGCAGTTGTATTTGATAACGGAACTTGGGATTTTTATGTTGATGGTGCGGCACAGGGAACAAACGTTGCGGATGTAAGCGCCAATAATAGTATCCCTGATTATCTGGGAGCGGGAGTGACCAACCTGTTGTTTGGGTTGCAAAACCACGGAGCTGTCGATGATTTTGTTGGCAGTATTGATGATGTACGTTTGTGGAGTAGTGCGCGCACGCAATCGCAGATCCAAAACAACCGCAGCAATGAATTGGTGGGCAATGAATCAGGCCTGCTTGGTTATTGGAAACTGAATGAAAGTAGTGGTACGTCTGTAAATGACAGCCAAACCAATTCCGGCGTACTAAACGGTACCAGCAGTGGGATTGCATTTAATCCGACAGGGGCATTTGTTGTCGATGCTATTGCCCCAACGGTCACGTCCATTAGTTCCAGCACCGCCAATGGCACCTACAAGGTTGGTGACTCAATAATTATTCAGGTGAATTTTGATGAGTCAGTAACAGTGACCGGCACACCGCAACTTACACTGGAAACCGGCGCAACAGATCGCGCGACTAATTACGCCAGTGGCAGCGGCTCAAGTACACTAACATTTAACTACACAGTACAAGCCGGCGATAGCACGGCAGATTTAGATTACATCAGCTCGAGTGCCCTAACACTGAACGGCGGCACAATTAAGGATACCGCGACAAACAATGCTACCCTGACACTGGCAAGCCCGGGGGCGGCAAACTCCTTAGGCGCCAATAAAGCGATTGTTGTTGATGGTGTTGCCCCAACTGTGAGTAGCGTTAGTGTTCCAGCGAACGCAACCTATATCTCAGGCCAGAATTTAGATTTCACGGCTAATTTCAATGACAATGTCACGGTCAATACCGGAGGCGGTACACCACAATTATCCATTACTATTGGCGCGACAACTCGTCAAGCAACTTATCAAAGTGGTTCGGGAACCGGTGCATTATTATTCCGTTACACCATTCAAGCGGGAGAGTCGGATTCCAATGGTATTGCTGTTGGAGTCTTGAGCGCAAATGGCGGTACCTTGCGCGATGCTGCTTCTAATGATGCTAACCTGACCCTCAATAGTGTGGGTGCTACAACCTCGGTATTAGTTGATGCAACTGCGCCAGCAGTTATGTCCGTCACTGTTCCGGCTAATGCTACTTATACCGCAGGACAAAACTTGGATTTCACCATTAACTTCGGTGAAAACGTTACCGTTAATACCGGAGGCGGTACACCACAATTATCCATTACTGTTGGCGCGACAACTCGTCAAGCAAGCTATCAAAGTGGTTCGGGAACCGGTGCTTTATTATTTCGTTACTCCGTTCAAGCGGGAGAATCGGATTCCGATGGTATTGCTGTTGGAGCCTTGAGCGCGAATGGCGGTACCTTGCGAGACTCAGTTTCTAATGATGCTAACCTGACCCTCAATAGTGTGGGGGTAACAACCTCGGTCTTAGTTGATGCAGCCGCCCCCAGCGTCACCAGCATTGCCCCGACAGGGTCACCGGCGGGCAATGCGGCAAGCATCGACTTTGCCGTGGCCTTTGATGAGTCGGTCAACAATATTTCCACCGATGACTTTACCCTACTTACTACGGGTACCGCGGCGGGCTCTATTGCCGGCGTATCGGCAGCATCCGGCTCCAGTATCACCGTTTCCGTTAATACCATCACCGGTACCGGCACCCTGAAGCTGAACTTAAACGGCTCAAGCAATATTGCCGATGCGGCTGGCAATGGTGTAGCGGCTTACAGCAGTGGCACGACTCATAGCGTGGATCGCGATACACCTGCTGCGCCCAGTACACCAGATTTGGATGCAGCCTCGGATACCGGCGTATCTAATACCGACAACATCACCAGTGACAATACGCCAACCTTTACCGGCACGGCAGAGGTCAATGCTACAGTAACGGTGATGTCGTCGCTGAGCGGCACTTTGGGTACAACTACTGCCGATGGCTCGGGTAATTGGAGCTTTACCGCTGGTGTTATGGCCAATGGCAGCCACAACATTACAGCAACGGCAACTGATGCGGCGACTAATGTCAGCAGCGCCTCGGCGGCTTTGGCGGTCACTATAGATGGTCCGGTTACCGTCACCACCAATGCTGATGCCGGTGCCGATGCAACTATCGACGGCAGCCTGGCGGTTGATCTGGCCGATGGTGGCGGGCTGTCTCTGCGTGAGGCGCTTAATTATGTAGTGGCTAGCGGTACAGTCGATTTTGCGGTGGCATTGAACGCTACCACTATCACTTTGGGCGCGCCTTTAACCATTCCAGCGGGCATTACTATAGATGCAGATGCGCTGGGCACTGCCACTATTACCGGCAGTACTTTTACCCTGGCGGGCAGCCTCAGTTTGACCAATGGCAGTGCTGACCGGTTAACCCTGGGGACTGAATTGAGCGGAGCGGGTACCTTAACCAAAACCGGCGCTGGTCGCGTGATACTGACGAATACTAATAACAATGGTTACAGTGGCGATGTTACTGTAACCGCTGGTGAATTGTGGGTTGGCAGCGATAGTGCTTTCTCTACAGGCACCCTCATCCTGAATGGCGGTGTGCTGGGCAATAACATGGCCAGCTTTAATTTGGATAACCCCATAGTGCTGGGGGCCAGTGGCGGTGGCATTCAGGTATTAAACGCAGCACAAACCCTGACACTGTCCGGCAATATCAGTGGCAGCGGTGCTTTGAGTAAAACCAGTGGCGGTAATTTAACGCTAAGCGGCACTAATAGTTTCTCGGGTGGGCTATCTATTTCTGGCACCAATGGCGTGACAGCAGCGAATTCGGCTAATCTGGGTTCAGGTGCAGTCACGATCAATGCTTCCAGCTTGTTAACCGTTACCGGCGGCCCGCAAACAATTACTAATGCCATTGCGCTTGCCGGTGATGCCACTATCAGCAATACCAATTCACTGACTCTGGCTGGCGTGATCAGCGGCACCGGTGCGCTCAGCAAAAACGGCGCAGGGATACTAACCCTCAGTGGCAGCAATACAGCAACCGGCCAGGTTACTGTTACAGCGGGTCATTTGTCGCTGACTAACGGTAATGCACTGGCCGACACTGTGGCGGTATCAGTCAGTGCCGGCGCTAACCTGCTCCTGCCTAGCAGTAGCGAAACCATAGGCTCAGTGGCCGGAGCCGGTGATGTGAAATTGCTTGGCGCCACCCTCACGACTGGCGCAAACAATAGCAGTAGCAGTTTATCAGGTGTGATTAGCGGTTCAGGTTCGTTAACTAAAACCGGCACAGGCACTTTTACCCTTAGCGGAACCAGCAGCTTTAGCGGTGCGACTCAAGTGTCGGCGGGCACTTTACTGCTAACCGGTGACATAGCCAGCAGCTCGGGCATAACTATCGCCTCTGGCGCCACCTTAACTGGCACCGGTACAGCGCCTGCTGTTAGCGTTGCCGATGACGGCAATCTGTCACCCGGCAATGCCGGACCGGGACTGCTAACCGTGAACGGTAATCTGTTGCTTAACAGTGGTGCAAATCTGCTACTGGATATCACCGGTACGACTGCTGTTATGCAATACGATCGGTTAAATGTGGCAGGAACAGTATCGTTATCAGGCGCCAACATCTCAGCTACTCACAGCTATGTCGCCGCAAATGGTGATAGCTATGCAGTGATTAGCAATGATGGCGCCGACGCGATTACAGGCACCTTCTCGGGTATCGCTGAGGGCGGAACTTTTGTTGCCGGTGGTAACGCCAGCAACTTAGTTACCAGCTATGCCGGAGGTGATGGCAACGACCTTAGTCTGACAAATACCCTAGTGCCTGGCGCTCCCACCGCAGTAATTGCGGTGGCTGGCAATGGCTCAGCGCAGATCAGCTTTACTGCACCGGCTTCCAATGGCGGTTCGGCAATCAGTGGTTATACCGTAACCGCCAGCCCTGGCGGTATTACCGCAACGGGTGCCAGCTCACCAATTAGTGTTATCGGTTTAACCAATGGTACGGCCTATACCTTTACCGTTACCGCAACCAACGCCAGCGGTACCGGTGTAGCGTCTGCGGCGTCAAACAGCGTAACCCCACAAGCGCCAAATGCCGCACCAATAATTAGCGGCAGCCCGGCAACCAGCGTGGCACAAGGTACAGCGTATAGCTTTACCCCTACCGCCAGCGACGCTGATTCAGGCACCACGCTGACCTTTGCAATTTCGAACATGCCAGGCTGGGCCAGCTTTAACACGTCGACCGGCGCCTTAACCGGCACGCCAGCTAAAACCGATGTAGGTACCACTACCGGTATTGTGATTAGCGTCTCTGATGGCAGTTTAACGGCGGCATTGCCAGCCTTTAGCCTTACAGTAACAGCAGTGAATGCCGCACCGACTATCAGTGGCACTCCGGCTACTTCGGTTAATCAGGATGAAGCCTATAGCTTTACCCCTACTGCAACCGATGCTGATGAAGACACACTGGCGTTTAGTATTGTTAATAAACCGGTCTGGGCCACTTTCGATACAGCGACAGGCGCGTTAACCGGTACACCGGCAAAAGAACATGTCGGCACCACCAGTGGCATTGTCATCAGTGTCTCTGACGGCGAAGCCAATGCAGCGTTGGCGGCGTTTAGTATTGAAGTCAGCGCTGTCAATGCCGCACCAACTATTACGGGCACCCCGGCCACCTCGGTTAATCAGGATGAAGCCTATAGCTTTACCCCTACTGCAACCGATGCTGATGAAGACACACTGACGTTTAGTATTGTTAATAAACCGCTCTGGGCGGCTTTCGATACTGCGACAGGCGCGTTAACCGGCACGCCAGCCAAAGACGATGTGGGCACTACTTCAGGCATTGTGATTAGCGTATCGGATGGCGAGCTTAGCGCTGCATTGCCGGCATTTAACCTGCAAGTGGTGAATGTTAACGAGGCGCCTGAAGCGATCGACGACAACCTGACATTGTCATTTTCTATCAGCAACGTGTATCAGCTGGATGTACTGGCCAACGATACCGACCCCGATGGCGATAGCCTGAGTATTACGTTCGCGACGGCCAGTATTGGTAGTGTCACGATCGCGGATAATCAACTACGTTTTAGTGCGCCGGACAACTTTAGTGGCACAGCCAGCCTGAACTACAGCATTAGCGATGGTGAGTTTAACGCCAGCGCCAATGTTATGCTGCAGATTGATGGCACCAACCCGGATGCGCCAGTGATTACCGTGCCGGATGATTTAACCGTTAATGCCACTGGCCTGTTCACGAAAGTGAATGTGGGTGTTGCCGTTGCGCTTGATCGTAATGGCAACCGTCTGCCGGTAGTGCTGGATAAGAATACCCTGGTATTTAGTCCGGGTGAGCATCTGTTATATTGGTCTGCCACCGATAGTGATGGTGTAAGCAGCACTACAACTCAGTTATTGCGGGTGTTGCCGCTGATATCAATAAGCAAAGCGCAGACTGTAGCTAATTACAGTGCGGTAACCGTTGACGTAGTTCTAAATGGCCCATCGCCGGTTTATCCGGTTGACGTCAGCTATAGTGTCAGCGGCTCGGCCGGGGCGGGTGACCATGACCTGGTTGCCGACACCGTGAGTATTGCCTCCGGAGCGCGCGCTGGCATTAGCTTTAATGTCTATGCTGACCTGACAAGCAACGCAGCGAAAGACCTGCTTATTGCCCTGGACAATGGCCCGAATTTGGCTGCCAATGCCAGTACTACCGTCACTATTACCGATGGTAACGTGCTACCAAAAGTTAACCTGGCAGTAATGCAGCAAGGTACTGCAACCTCGCTGGTCTCTCCTGCAGGGGGGGAGGTAACGGTAATAGCGACCGTAACCGATGCCAACGTGGCTGATACGCATAGCTTTGACTGGCAACTGCCTAGCAGCATCGCGTTTAGCGAAGACGGTGCAGCCATAAGTTTCGACCCGGCTGACCTGTCAGGTGGGTATGAGGTGTTGGTAACCGTAACTGATTCGGCGGACTTTTGGGTGCAGGCGAGGGTATATTTCCGGGTTATCGCCGCCTTACCCGTGCTGGATGCCAATAGCGATACCGATAGCGACGGTATCAGCGACGCGCTTGAAGGTATTGGCGATAATGATGGAAACGGCATTCCGGATTATCTCGATAATATGCCGTCGCCCAATATTCTGCCGCAGCAAATCAATACCACCAGCAGCTACCTGGTTGAGTGCGACCCTGGTGTCCGTTGTGGCCTGGGATTATTTGCCCTCAGTGGCAGCTCCGGCGGCGTGCAAATTCTTATCGATGAATTGGATTCGCTAAACGATTTAACAACCGACCCGGCCTTTGAACCCGTCGGCGGGATCTTTGATTTCGCCATACGTGACCTGCCGACACCGGGACAATCGGTACGGGTAGTGTTACCGCAGCAAAGCGCCGTGCCACAAGATGCCGTGTATCGCAAATTCCAGCGAGGTAACTGGGTAAGCTTTATTACCGATGCCAACAATGCACTGCATTCGGCTGCCGGTAATCCCGGTTATTGCCCACCACCAGGCGCGGCCGACTGGCAACCCGGCCTGACAGCCGGTCACTGGTGTGTGCAGCTCACCATTGAAGACGGCGGCCCGAACGATGATGATGGCCTGGTCAACGCCGCGGTTGTTGATCCGGGCGGCGTATCAATGCAGCGCAGCGACAATGCCAAACCTGTCGCTAATGCTGACAGCTACAACCAGCAGTGGAACCAGACGCATCAGTTAATGGTGCTGGACAACGATACCGATGCAGATGGCGATAGCTTAACCATCAGCCAGGCGTTTACCGCCTTTGGTGACGTTACTATCAGTGACGATGGTTTAAGCCTGTGGTATACCCCGGCGCAGGATTTTATTGGTACTGACACGTTAAGCTACACCATCATCGATGGCAACAATGGTAGTGGCAGTGCAACAGTAAATGTGACGCTGTATTACAACCAGGCACCGACGATTAGCAACAGCAGTGCAAGAACCGATGATATGACTGCAATTAACATTGATGTGCTAAGCGATGCGTCGGACGTCGACGGCGATACGTTAAGCATTGCCAGTGCCAGTGCGCAAACCGGTAGTGTCAGCATTACCGCAGAGCAGCAGTTGCGCTACACGCCTAAAGCTGGTTTTAGCGGTACCGACGTTATCACTTTCAGCGTCAGTGACAATCGTGGTGGTGTTACAAGCGCCAGCGTGAGTATCAGCGTAACGCTAAAACCGCGCCCGGTTGAGCCACCTCCGGCGAAGTCGTCTGGTGGTAGCATGCACGGCCTGCTATTGCTACTGCTCTCAGCCTTGCTGGTTATCCGCCGAAAATACCGCGCGGTATAGTGAGTAAAACAGGGCGCTTTAGGGCGCCTTTGTTTTATCTTGCACAGTACGACTGCGACCAATAAAAAGCTGGCCTATACTAATGCAGATTTTACTGTAAAAGGAGCAACTGAATGAAGCAGGTGTTAGTTGGTGCGGTTGTAACGGCAATATTGATAAGTACCCCGCAAATAGCAGCACAACAGCAGCCAGGGCAGAGTACCCATTGTCAGCTGGGCGAGTCGGTGCGGGTGGTTGAGGTGGTGTACCCGCAAGGTGGCGAGCTGCCTTGTGAGGTGCAGTACACTAAAGATGGCGCAACCAGTATGTTGTGGCAGGCGCAGAATGATGCCGGTTATTGTGAGCAACAGGCTGCGGACTTTGTTGAAAAGCTGCGTGGCTGGGGCTTTGAGTGTGTGGCGATGCCGGCGGGTAGCAAAGCAGAAGCCGATGATGACGGCAGCTCTGCTAACTAACAGGCTGGTAGCTAACCGCTCTGTTAACTAACAACAGCGCTAACCTGGCGCTTATAACCTCTGTCTGTAACGCCAGCGGATTATAAGGCCAGGGTGGCTTGCAGTTGTTGTATTTGCTGCTGCACCTGTGACGATGCCTGGGGTGCTAGTATTGCCCGCTGTAAATACCCTTTTGCTTCGCCCTGCCGGCCGGCTTTTAGCAGAATTTGCGCTGCCTGCTGGTTAGCATTAGCATCATGCGGCAGCGCATCCGCAATAATTTTTAAGGTTTTTAGCAGCATATCGCCATCGCCTTGCTGGTGATAATAGCGGGCATTGCGATTTTGCAGGCTGAGCCAGTCCAGTTTACCCTCGACATAAGCCTGGCCCCATTGCTGCTGTGGTGTTCGCGCTACCGGAAACGTTACCTGCTGTGGTTCCTCACTAAACGGATAGTCGGCTTTCAGCTGTAAAATACGTAAATAGCCGGCGTATTCCTCGGCCGGCGTTATCGGCCGCTCCTGCCATGCTATGTTTGCCGGTACAAGATTTGCCGGAACCGGCTGTTGCCAGCTGGCCAACGCCTGATCCCGCCCCAGCGCCTTATAAAAACTGTCGGCCAGTAAAAAATAACCCTGCACATTCGGATGCAGATGTTCCAGCAGCAGGCTGTTGCCCACCAGGCCCTTAGGCGAGTTGGCGATAAAGGCCGCTTCGGTATCGACCAGGGTGGCGTTATAGCGAACGGCCAGCTTGCGGATTTGCTGATTAATGGCTTCGGGTGCCCGAAAGCGCAGTAAATCATGCTCCTTTGCCAGTAAAAACTGCGTGCGGGCTTGTTCAGACATGCCCCGCTGTTGGTACTGCTGGCCCAGCAAATAATGAAAATCGGCCGAGCCGGCACTGGCGGCCTGGGCGGCGAGAGCGTCCAGCACAGCCACGTCGACTGACGGCTTGCCAGCGGCAGATGCCGCCGGTAACTGGCTTAATACTGTCTCCGGTATCGGTGTGCTATTGAATGGCGGCTGGTCGGCGAGATTACTGACCAGCGTGCTGATATACACCGGGATGTCAGCCCGCTGATATTTAGCCAGCAACCGGCTGAGATTGCTGTCAAACTGCTCAAGCCCGGCTTGAAACTGCGCAGAGCCAAGCGCGATGGCTTTATCCCGCGCCACCCTGGCCATAAAAGTGCGGCTGCTTTCATCCGCTGCCTGTAGCGGTTGGTTCAGCTGCTGATACAGCTGTTCCATTAACTGAAAGCTGTGCAGTTGACGCAGGTTGATCAGCAGCCGGGTAACGCCCGGACTCTGGCTGGCCAGATAATTTGAACCCACGCCAAGTAAACCCAGATACTCGTTATGGCCGGCGTAAATCAGCACCGCATCCGGTTTAATGGCAATAATTTCGTCGGCCAGATCAAGTAAGGTATAGCTGTTAACCGCCGCCAGCGCAGTGTTGACCACTTCAACACGCTGCTTGGGGAAAGTGCGGCTTAGCCGTTGCTCCAGCATTGCTGCCAGTGACGCGCCAGTGCCATACGGGTAACCGGCGGCGGTTGAGCCGCCTTGCACCACCAGCCTGATTGCGTTGTCTGGCTTGTCTGCCAATAAAAAGGCCGGCTCCATTTTTACCGAGGGTAGCGCAGTATTATTGGCAAAATAGCGTTTAACAATATCAGTTTCGCTGACCAGATAGGCCGGATTGGCCGGGTTGATTTTAAACAGCGGCCAGTTCTGGCCAGCGCCGGTTGCCCGCAGCGCCAGTTCTGCCAGCAGCAACACCAGCAGGGGTAATATCAGGGCAATGGCCCGGAACAGCCAAATCCGCATCAGTTTACTCTCCCGTTGTCAGTTGTTGCTGCAGTTGCCGCTGCTGGCGCAGTGCCACCGGGTGCTCTGGCTGCAACGCCAGGATTTGCTCTACTTCAGTAAGCGCCCGGTTAAGCTGTTGCTGATAATAATAACTGCGGGCCAGCATTAAACGATAGTCTGTGTTGTCGGGGGCTATGCCCACGGCTTTGCGTTGATAATGGGCTGCCAATGCCAATTGCTGGCTGTCGAAATACAGCTGGCCAGCAACAAAAGCCAGATGGCTCTCGGTTGGCAGGGCATCAGCCAGTAACCCAGCGACTTTGGCGGCGTCGCTGATCCGGCCCTGCTGCTGATACAGGGTAACCAGCCGCTGGCTGGCTTCCAGCCAGCTTAAGCCGTTGCTGCGCCCACGGGCCAGCTCACTGTATGGGTTATTGCTGGCAGCAAACGTTACCTGTTTTGGTGTTGGCACAAACGGATAATCCGCAGTCAGCTGGCGTACTTTAAACTCTGCCAGGGCCAGGTCGACTTCAGTTAACGGCATATCGGCCAGTGCCTGCTGCGCCGTCACTACTACGCTGGGGTCTGGGGTCAGCCCCAACTGTTGTTGCACCGCAGGTAAAAAGGCCTCAGCCAGCCAGAAATAACCCAACTGGTTCGGGTGCAAATGTTCCAGCATCAGCTGTTTGCCAATAATGCCATCCGGGCTGTGCCAGCGCAGCAATGCCTCGCCATCAACCAGTGGCACGGCAAAGCTGGTACTAAGCTTGTTAAGCGCGGCATTAATGGCCAGCGGTGCCCGAAACCGAAGTAAGTCATGCTCCCGCGCCTGCTGATAATGCTGTAATGCCAGCTCTGCCTCGCCGCTTTGCCGGTAAAACGCTGCCAGTTGAAAGTGCCAGCTGGCGACATTGGGTTGCGCGGCCAGAGCCTGCTGCAGCTGTGGTTTATCCGGGTTAACCAACGCCGGCTCTGCTGAAACAAAGGGCGGCTGATCTGCTTCATTACTGGCAATAGTGCTAAGTACCAGCGGAATGCCAGCTGCCTGATATGTCGCCAGCAACTGGCTTATATTGGCATTAAACTGGGCAATGCCAGCATTAAAGGTTGCTGAACCATGCGGAATTTCAGTATGACGGGCAATCTGGGCCATCAGGGTCCGGTCGGCAGTAAACGCGGCCGGCGTGCTGAGCCAGGCTGCAATACGCTGCATTGCCTGAAACAGCGCCAGCTTGCGCAACTTTAAATACAGCAGTTTAGTGGCATGACTGTATTCGCCGGCAAAGGCCGAGCCCACCCCCATTATCCCTAAAAATTCATTGTGGCCGGCATATAGCAGTACCAGATCAGGCTGTAAGGCAATAACCTCGTCGGTGATATCCAGCAGGGCGTAAGAATTAATCGCCGCCATTGCCAGATTAACCACTTCAATATTCTGCTCGGGGTACAGCCTTTTTAAGCGCTGTTGCAACATAGCCGCCGGGGCGCCCCAGCGCCCAAAAGGAAAGCCGGCAGCCGATGAGCCACCAATAAATACAACGCGAAGCTGGCCGGGCGCTTTTTCCGCCAGAAAATATTGGGTATCGGGGCTGAGCTGTGGTGCCAGTTCTGGCGTGGCAAAATAGCGGTTAATCAACGCCGGGTTGGCCTGCAGGTAGCCCGGCATCGCTGCTGCCGGCACCACTAACGGGTAGCGCTGGTACAGGCTGGTCTGGCGCAGCAACAGCTCTGCAAGCAGCAACAATAGCAGCGGTATGGCCAAGGCTATAGTGTAGAACAGCAGTTTTCTGCTGCTTGCTGTTTTATGCGCTGCTGAGGACGGATATTCGGGCATGGGTTCAGCTTTTTACGGCACAATAAAAATGACGGTACCTGATGTTAATAAACTCAGCAAGTTTTGGCGCATTTGAACTACCGGCTGTTGTCAATTAAGGTTACTTTAGAGAGGTGTTCTGTAACGGGTGGTGCTGTTAAAGCCGGCTTATGCAATATATTCTGGGGATATCCTGTTTTTACCATGACAGTGCGGCCTGCTTACTGGCCGACGGGGTTATTGTGGCTGCCGCTCAGCAGGAGCGGTTTAGCCGGTTAAAGCACGACCCGGCGTTTCCGGCAGACGCTATCCGCTATTGTCTGGCTGAAGCCGGGATCAGCGTAAGCGATCTGAGCGCTGTGGTGTTTTACGATAAGCCACTGCTGAAGTTTGAACGGCTGCTGGAAACCTATCTGGCTAATGTGCCACGCGGTTTTCGCTCGTTTCTGGCGGCGATGCCTATCTGGCTGAAAGAGAAACTATATTTAAAAATGGTGCTGCGCCGCGAGCTGCGTACCCTCGCTAAGCTGGATCGCAAAGCCAAACTGCCGCGGTTACTGTTTAGTCAGCATCATCAGGCGCATGCTGCCTCGGCGTTTTATCCCAGCCCATTCCAGCAAGCGGCGGTAATTTGTCTGGATGGGGTTGGCGAGTGGGCTACCTCAACCATCTGGCATGGAAAAGACAACACCCTAACGCCGCTGTTTGAACTGCAATTTCCACATTCGCTTGGTTTGTTGTATTCAGCATTTACCTACTATTGTGGTTTTAAGGTCAATTCCGGTGAGTACAAGCTGATGGGTCTGGCGCCCTATGGCGAGCCGCGTTTTGTTGACACTATTTACCGTGAGCTTATCGACGTTAAAGCAGATGGCAGCTTTGCCCTGAATATGGCCTATTTTGGCTATCCGGTGGGCTCCAGAATGACCAGCCGTAAGTTTGAGCAGCTGTTTGGCGCGCCACCGCTGCAGCCGGATGCTACCCCCGGGCAGCTTTATCTGGATTTAGCCAGCTCGGTGCAGCAGGTTACCGAAGAGATCGTACTGAAAATTGCCAGGCATGCCCATAAATTAACCGGTGAGTCTAAACTCTGCCTGGCCGGTGGCGTGGCACTGAATTGTGTCGCCAATGGCCGTTTGCTGCGCGAAGGGCCTTTTACTGATATCTGGGTGCAGCCGGCAGCGGGCGATGCCGGCGGGGCGTTAGGTGCCGCTATGCTGGTTTGGCATCAGTATTATCAGCAACCCAGAACCAGCGATGAGCACCATGATCAGATGCAGGGTGGCTATCTGGGCCCGGCTTATAGTGAAGCCGAAATATGCCAGTTACTTGATAGCCAGCAGATACCCTACCAGCAGTTAACTGACGATATGCTGTATCACAGTACGGCCGGTTTACTGGCGGCGGGCCAGGTGGTGGGCTGGTTTCAGGGCCGAATGGAATTTGGCCCCAGGGCGCTCGGTAACCGCTCTATTCTGGGAGATGCCAGAAGTAGCGCGATGCAAAGCATTCTTAATTTGAAAATAAAACAGCGCGAGTCATTCCGGCCGTTTGCGCCGGCAGTGCTGGCTGAGCGGGCCAGTGATTTTTTCGATCTGAACTGCGCCAGCCCTTATATGTTGCTGGTGGCCAAACTAAACCGCGAGCTTTGGATCAGCCAGCCAGACGAAGCCACAGGGTTAGCCCGGTTGGCACAGCAACGTTCCAGTCTGCCGGCCATAACCCATATTGATTACAGCGCCCGGGTGCAAACGGTTAGTAAGCAAGGTAACCCGGAGTTCTATCATCTTTTGCAAACCTTTAATGAACTGACGGCGACCCCGTTACTGATCAATACCTCGTTTAATGTCCGCGGTGAGCCGCCGGTATGTAGCCCTGAAGATGCGTTACAGGGCTTTTTAGCCACCGATATGGATTATCTGGTGCTGGGGAATTGTTTACTTAGTAAAACCGAGCAACAGCCGGCGCAGCTGGCTGCTGCCAGGCTACGCAGCTTTATTGCAGATTAGCCATCTGCTTTAATTAACGAAATTTTAAGGGAAACAAAATGCAGCTGTTATTAAAAACCGACCATAGCGGGCTGCGTACCTTTGGCTGGCAAATGGCCATCGCCATACCACTGGTATTTTCGTTGTTATTACCCTGGCTATTCGGCTGGCTGGGCGCTGGCCGCATGCCGCTGTGGCCACTGGCGGTGTCGGTGGTGTTTTTACTATTGGCGGTAACCTGGCCGGCAGGCTTATATTATCCGTACCGGTTGTGGATGGCCTTTGCCCGGGTAATGGCCTGGCTCAACACCCGGCTATTGCTGGGCATCGTATTTTATTTGCTGATATTGCCACTGGGCCTGGTGCTGCGGCTGTTTGGTAAGTTGCAGTATCAGCACAGCTGCAAGCATAAACCCGCTGGCGACAGTTACTGGCTGGCGCCAGATAAAATACCCGGCGCCAAAGATTTAGAGGATCCGTTTTAATGCAGGAATTTTTAACTGATTTATGGGCATTTTTGCGGGTTCGCAAAAAAATCTGGTTGTTGCCAATCATTCTGGTGCTGGCGTTGCTCGGTGGTCTGGTGGTGGTAAGCCAGCAATCGGCCCTGGCGGGGTTTATTTATACCCTGTTTTAATTACCGACTGTTAAAGCAGTTTGCAGCAATATTGGCTAAAAGCTGGCAGATCCTGTAAGCTGCACGCCCTTCAAAATGAGGGCCACTGCAGCTGCGGCAGATTTTTCTCGCAGCCTTTATTGCGGGATAACGCATGCAATTTACTGATTTAAACCTTTCGAACGACATTTTAAAAGCCATCAGCGACAAAGGTTACACCACGCCATCGCCTATTCAGGCGCAGGCGATTCCGGCGGTGCTGGCCGGCCATGACTTAATGGCTGCCGCCCAGACCGGTACCGGTAAAACGGCCGGCTTTACCCTGCCTCTGCTGCAAATGCTTAGCGAAGGCAGTAGCCAGGGCCGTAAAGTCCAGGCTAACCAGGTAAGAGCGCTAATCTTAACCCCTACCCGCGAACTGGCGGCACAAATTGCTGAAAGCGTAAAAGTGTATGGCAAGTATTTGCCACTACGCTCAGCTGTGGTGTTTGGTGGCGTAAGCATTAATCCGCAGCTGATGGCACTGCGTAAAGGCGTCGATATTCTGATCGCCACCCCGGGCCGGCTGCTCGATTTATACCAGCAAAATGCCATGCGCTTTACCCAGTTAGAAGTGTTGGTGCTGGATGAAGCCGACCGGATGCTGGATATGGGTTTTATCCGCGATATTAAAAAAATTCTGGCGTTATTGCCTGCCAAACGGCAAAACCTGCTGTTCTCGGCCACCTTTTCTAATGAAATCCGTACCCTGGCCAAAGGCTTGTTGCACAATCCGGTGGAAGTCACCGTAACGCCACCGAACAGCACGGTCGAGAAAATTGAGCAGTGGGTGTATCCGGTTGATAAAAACCAGAAAGCCGCGGCGTTAATTTCACTGGCTAAACAGCATAACTGGCGCCAGGTACTGGTATTTACCCGCACCAAGCACGGTGCTAATAAGCTTAGCTTACAGCTGGAAAAGGCTGGGATTAGCGCGTTGGCTATTCATGGCAATAAGAGCCAGAACGCCCGCACCAAGGCGCTGGCCGAGTTTAAAGCCGGTACTATCCGGGTGCTGGTTGCCACCGACATTGCCGCCCGTGGGTTAGATATTGATATGCTGCCGCAAGTCGTTAACTTTGATTTACCGCATGTGGCGGAAGATTATGTGCACCGGATTGGCCGCACCGGCCGTGCTGGCAAGTCTGGCCAGGCGATATCCCTGGTATGTGCTGATGAGTCGAAAGAGCTGGCGGGCATTGAGCGTTTAACCAAACAACAAATTCCGCGTCAGGTGGTTGCCGGTTTTGAGCCGGTGCAACAGCTGGCTGACAGCAACCCGAACAGCAAACCGTACCGGCCGAAAAAGCCGAAAACCGAGCATAGAGACGGCCGGCGTTCGCCGCGCAGTTAGAGTAAAGACCGATAGTATCGCCCTTACAGCATGGATAGATAAGTTAGGGCGGCGTATTGTTATTACAGCAATTCCGAATATACTGAAGTTCATGACGTAATGGAGTTATGCAGTTATGTACGGTTATATTGCCCGCCAGCCGATTTTTGCTGCTGATAAAACGGTATATGGTTTTGAGCTATTGTTCAGGGATGGCGAAGCCAACAGTTTTCCGGACATCGACGCTGACGAAGCGACCAGCAAATTACTATTGCAGCACCACCTTTTGCTGGGTGTTGAGAGCCTGACCGGCAATAAACCGGCCTTTATTAATTTCTCTGCCGACACCCTGCTGCATCGCTTTCCTACCTCTATTAACCCGGCCAGTACGGTTATTGAAATTCTGGAAACGGTGCCGGCCAGCCCCGAGCTACTGGCTGTATGTCAGAGCCTGCACAGCCAGGGCTATAAGCTGGCGCTGGATGACCATGATTTTGACCCGAAGTGGGACGAGTTCTTGCCCTATATAACCTATGTCAAAATTGATGTATTACAGTTTAATTTGTTAGAAATAAGCCGGTATCTGCGGCGAATTGAAGGTTATAAGCTGGTATTGCTGGCCGAAAAAGTAGAAACCGCCGAGCAATTCGAAAAGCTGAAAATGATGGGCTTTGTGCTGTTTCAGGGCTATCTGTTTGCCCGGCCGGAAATGATGAAGCAAAAGCAGCTAAGCTCGAACAAGGCAAACTTACTGGCATTAATTGCCGAAGCATCAAAGCCTGAACTGGACTTTGAACTGTTGGCTGGTATTTGCCAGCGCGATGTTGGCCTGTCTTATAAGTTACTGCGCTTTGTCAATAACAGCCAGTTTGCCGCCCGCCAACCCATCAGCTCGTTAAAGCTGGCGATGGTGTCGATGGGTGAGCCTGAGCTGAAAAAGTTTATTGCACTGTTAGCTCTGGCCAATTTAGCCGATGGTAAACCAGACGCCAGGCTGACCGTGGCATTAGTTCGCGCCCGCTTTTGCGATTTGCTGGCTGAGCAAAAGCACATGTCGAATAACCCGCCCAGCGCATTTTTAACCGGTTTATTCTCTAACGTCCATGAAATTATCGAGCAGCCGCAACCGCTAATGCTGGAGCAACTGCCGCTGCAAACCGAAATTAAACAAGCCTTGCTGGCGCAAAGTGGTTTATTGGGCCAGATGTTGCAACTGACCCTGGCTTTTGAGCGCGGCGACTGGGAAACAACGGTAAATCTGGAGCAGCAAATCAGCGGTATTGCTGAGCTGGCCGAGGTTTATCAGCAGGCAGTGCGCTGGGCCGACAGTATTCTGGTTAGCTAACCGGGCCATAATAATAAGCTCGTCAGACAACTTGCATACGTATGCAGCAATCAAACACAACCATTAATGGTCATTCTGCGGTAACTTACTGGGTTAAAACAGTGGCAGGGTAAACCGTAATGACGACACAACATAAAACCAAAACTAACTCCTTTCGTCCCCGCATTAATCTTATGCTGGCAGCTTTCGCTGCGCTTAGTCTGACCAGTTGCGGTCAGCCGCCAGCTGAAGTGACAACGCCTGTCACTACTCACTCTGAAGCGAAGCCTGAAAATGACCCCAGCGCCACTGGGCGCCATGGTAAGCCGGTGGTGTATCAGGTGTTTACCCGCTTATTTGGCAATACCAATACCAGCAATAAACCCTGGGGCACGTTAGAGGAAAACGGCGTCGGTAAGTTTAATGACTTTAGCGATGAGGCCCTGGCCGGCATTAAAGCACTGGGTACCAGCCATATCTGGTATACCGGGGTGCCACACCATGCGGTCATTAACGACTACACCGCCTATGGCATTAGCCTGGACGACCCTGATGTGGTCAAAGGCCGCGCCGGTTCGCCCTATGCAGTAAAAGACTATTACAGCGTGAACCCTGATTTAGCCGAAGATCCGGCCAACCGGCTGGCTGAATTCAAAGCCCTGGTTGAGCGCACCCATAAGCACGGAATGCAGGTGCTGATTGATATCGTACCGAACCATGTGGCGCGCGATTATCAGTCGCTGGCTAAGCCGGAGGGCGTAGCCGATTTTGGCGCTAACGATGACAGCAGTGTTGAATATCAGCGCGACAATAACTTTTATTATGTGCCGGGCCAGCCATTTCAGGTGCCACAATGGCCCGCCAGTTATCAGCTGTTAGGTGGCGAGATTCACCCGCTGGCTGATGGTAAATTTTTGGAAAACCCGGCCAAGTGGACCGGCAACGGCGCCCGCGCCGCCCAGCCGGCCTTTGATGACTGGTACGAGACGGTAAAAATTAACTACGGTGCGCGGCCCGACGGCAGCTACGATTTCGATACGTTGCCGGCGGAATACGCTGAAAAAGACTGGCAGGCGCATTATCAGTTCTGGCAGGGTAAGGATGTACCGGATTCCTGGCTGAAATTTCGTGATATCACCCTGTACTGGCTGGATTTCGGCGTTGATGGCTTTCGTTACGATATGGCAGAAATGGTACCGGTAGAATTCTGGAGCTATTTAAATTCGCATATTAAACAGGTTAACCCGGATGCGTTCTTGCTGGCCGAGGTGTATCAGCCCGACTTATACCGCGACTACATTAAACTGGGTTTAATGGACTACCTGTATGACAAGGTGGAATTTTACGACAGCTTAAAACTGGTAATGCAAGGCAAGGGCCCGACTTCGGCTTTGGTAGAAACCCAGCAACGGATGGCCGATATTGAACAGCATATGCTGCACTTTCTGGAAAACCACGACGAGCAGCGCATTGCCAGCCCGGATTTTGCCGGTGATGCCCGTAAAGGCATGCCTGCAATGGTGGTATCGGCGTTAATCAGCACCTCGCCAACGATGCTGTACTTTGGCCAGGATGTCGGTGAACCGGGCGCCGAAGACGCCGGCTTTGGTAAGCCGACCCGTACCAGTATTTTCGATTACATTGGCGTGCCGCATCATCAGCGCTGGATGAATGGCGGTAAGTTTGACGGCGGGGCGCTAAGCAAAGACGAAGCCGCACTGCGGGACTTTTATGTACGGTTAATGACCTTTAGTGCCAATGCCCCGGCCTTAATGGCTGACTACTATCAGCTGCATACTGCTAACCTGGCTAATAACAGCGCCTACAGTGAGCAACAGCTGGCCTTTGCCCGTTACAGTGACGCTCAGCAGTTAATTGTGGTTAGTAATTTTAATGCTGGGCAAGCCAGCGAATTTGAACTGATATTGCCCGCTGAGCTGATTAGCCAGTGGCAACTGGCCGATGGCAACCATAGTCTGGCGGGCCAGTTAGGCGAAGGCGCAGCCGAACTGCAGGTTACAAATGGTGTGGGTCGGGTTAATATTGCCCTGCCGCCGCTGGGTTCAGTGGTGTACCGCGTGCAGTATCAGGAGTAAACATGCGCTATTTTGTTACGTTAAGCCGCTTACTGGCGGTTTTTAGCTTACTTGCCGCTTTTAGTCTGGCTGCGGCCGATTATCAGTCGCACCGCCAGCTCGGCAATCAGTTAGTGTTAAAAACCAGCGACGGTGAGCTGACTATTACCTTCTTTCAGCCACAGGTGGCCGAGGTGCATTATCAGCCGGCCGGGGCAAAGCAGTTACCTTCTTTTGCGATAGGCACGGCACCGGCACCGCTGACTTTAACGGTAACTAACAATGGTGATCACCTGCTGTACCGCTCGGCAGAAATGCGGATTAAGATCGCCAAATCGCCGCTTAAACTGAGCTTTTATCGTGGCGAACAACTGATCACCGAAGAGCAGCCCGGCTTTTTTCAAGGTAAAGAGCAGCTCGGTTTTAAATTTCGCTTAACCGAGCAGGAAAAACTGTTCGGCGCCGGCCAGCGGGTATTGGGTATGGACCGTCGTGGCCATCGCCTGCCGCTGTATAACAAAGCGCACTATGGCTACAGCACCGAGTCAGAGCAAATGTATTTCAGCCTGGCTGGGGTAATGTCGAGCAACAAGTATATGTTGCTGTTTGATAACTCGGCCAGTGGCCATATTGACCTTGGCAAAACAGCAGCCGACACCCTGGAGTTCAGCGCAGTGGGCGGCCGCAGTGCTTATATCGTGGTGGCTGGTGATAGCTTCCCTGAGCTTATCGATAATTACCTTACCGTAAGTGGCAAGCCGCCATTACCAGCGCGCTGGACCCTGGGCAGCTATGCCTCGCGCTTTGGTTATCGCAGCGAGGCCGAAGCCCGGGCGGTAGTACAGAAATACCGCGATTTAGGCCTGCCGCTGGATGCGATAGTGCTCGATTTATATTGGTTTGGCCCCGACATTAAAGGCCATATGGGTAACCTGGCCTGGGACAGCGAGGCCTTCCCAGAGCCAGAGCAAATGCTGGCTGATTTTAAAGCCGATGGCGTTAAAACCATTTTAGTGACCGAGCCTTTTATCTTAACCAGCTCAAAGCGCTGGCAGGAAGCGGTCGCTGCTGATGTACTGGCAATAGCGCCGGATGGAAGCCCGCAGACTTTTGATTTTTACTTTGGTAATACTGGTTTAATTGACGTATTTAACCCGGTCGCGGCCGACTGGTTCTGGCAGATTTATAAAGATTTAGCCGAGCAGGGTGTAGCCGGAGTATGGGGCGATTTAGGCGAGCCGGAAGTGCATCCGTCTGACACCCAGCATCTGCTGGGCAGTGCCGATGAAATTCACAATGCCTACGGCCATCGTTGGGCCGAGCTGGTGTATCGCGGCTATAAGCGTAACTTTGCCGACACCCGGCCCTTTATTATGATGCGGGCCGGCAGCCTGGGCTCGCAGCGCTATGGTATGGTGCCGTGGACCGGTGACGTAGAGCGCAGCTGGGGTGGCCTGCAGCCACAGGTGGAATTAGCGCTGCAAATGAGTCTGTTCGGTTTTGGCTATATCCACTCAGATTTGGGCGGCTTTGCCGGGGGCGAAACTTTCGATCCGGAACTGTATATCCGCTGGTTGCAATATGGCGTATTTCAGCCGGTATACCGGCCGCATGCCCAGGAGCATATCGCACCCGAGCCGGTGTTTCACAGCAAGCAGGTTATCGACACCCTGCGCCCCTACCTGAACCTGCGTTATCAGTTACTGCCGTATTTATACACCATGGCCTGGCAGCACAGCCAAACCGGCATGCCACTGATGCGGCCGCTGTTTTTTGCCGATGAAGGCAACACCAACTATATGGACGAGACCAACAGCTACCTGTGGGGCGACGCCTTTTTAGTGGCGCCGGTAACCCAGCCCGGTGTGCGTAGCTGGCCGGTGAATATGCCAGATGGCGTCTGGTTCGACTTTTTCAGTGGCAAGCGTTATCAGGGCGGTCAGCTGACAGAAGTGCCGGTAAGTATTGATACCATACCAGTACTGGTAAAAGCCGGCAGCTTTGTGCCCATGGTTGAGTCAATGGCCAGTACTCAGGATTACAGCTCAGCCAGGCTTACCGTGCATTATTACGCTGACAAAAGCGTCAGCTGCGCCAAAGGCCAGATGTATGAAGACGACGGTAGCAGCACCAATAGCACTGAAAACGGTAACTATGAGTTATTAAATTTCTATGCCCTTGATTCTACTGGTGAGAACTCTTCTGCTGAGGGGAATGAAGACGGCCTGAAGCTGGAATTTACTCGCAGTGGTGGTGAGAATGGTGGCGATTATACCGGCAAACCCGAGAGCCGCGAGCTAACGGTAGTGCTGCATAACCAAACCGGCAAAGCTGAGCGGGTCACGGTAAATGGCCAGTTTATCGCCATCGTCGCTCAACCACAGCGCTTCGCTCGCCAGCGAAACGTGGCGTACTACGATAAAGCCAGCAAGCAGTTAAAAATTAAAACCCACTGGCAAGGCGAAAAGCTGCAACTGCAGGTGCGTTAAGTTACGCACCCTTGTCTTTAACTAAACAACAATCTCAGTTTTTACTGGGGTTGTTGTTCAGGCCAGTCAGTTGCTCAGTCGTTTCCCCGATACCAGATATAACGCCAAACTTATGTTGATTTGCCTGAACTTATTGCGTAACTTCATTTACAAAGAGAGGGTTTAATTTACACGTTATAAAAGAGTGAGTGTATACAGAATGAAGAAAGTAGTCGTGTTCGCAATTGTGTTTTCAGTGATTCTAATTTCGGCGTATCAATTTTTTAATATAGCGGAGCGTCACTCTGATGGCCCCCAGGATTTAGAAGTTAGGCACATGCCTAATGCTGAGTTGGAGTTGCAGCAAACTAAAGTTGATGCAACTGGAGAGAGTCGGCAAGTTACAGGGAGCAGTGTTTTTATATCTATAGATGATATAGAAAAGACAGTCGACTCTGCTGCAGAATTGGCCGGACAAATGGGGCGTGGTTCAAGTGCTCAAGAAGAGAATGTCTCATATGAACTGGTTTCATGGTCTGAAGACTATAAAAAAGAACTATTTCTGATTGTAGATGAGAATATGCCCCAACATTCTGCTGACTTTATGAAGTTGCAAATAAACAAAAACAGTAGTCATATCAATAATAATGAGCTGAAACAAGACCCAGCTATAGATGAAAATTGGGCCTATATTATGGAGCAGGATATCCGTAGTTTAATAAACCAACATCAACTAAAAGCGGAATTCGATATATTAAGTGTTACATGCAAACAGCTATCTTGCGAGATATTGGGAATTGAATACACAGCACAGTCCTGGCAGAAAATTTATGTTAGTTTGCTTACTGCTTTGCCAAATGTAGTATTTCCAGATGTTGGTGGTGCAGCACCGACTTTCAGTATAAACGAAGGAGCAAGAGATTTGGTCTTCGGCCGAATTTCATTTAAGAAAAGCTAACATCTGTTGTTACGAAGGAAGCATGTTCATTCATGACTGACCACCCTGTTTTTAAAATGGCCTTTGCCAAAGTCTAAGGGATGCTTACAGTACCGATAGTTATCTTATTTTCTTGCTGGCCTACATAGTATTCAGCAAAAAGCTTGCGGGCAAGCTGAGAAGCATGCAGGGTCAGGTCTTGGAGAAGCATGCGGGATCACGTCTTGCATCTTGCTTCGCAACTTTGAATCAAAAGGGTCAGTGAATCAAAAGGGTCAGTGTCATTGATTCGGTATCAGGTATGAATCAAAAGGGTCAGTGTCATTGATTCGGTATCAGGTAAGATTGAATCAAAAGGGTCAGTGTAATTGATTCGGTATCAGGTAAGATTAGTGGCGCAAATATCGTTGATACTGACCCTCTAGATCCCCTCCGCACGAGAACATTGTTCAATTTAATATATTTATCTGTCGTGATTTTCGCGCAGGTCTGCCCATTTCAGCAGGGCGTCAAGCGCCGGACATAGCGCCTGGCCCCAGTCAGTTAATGCATATTCGACCTTAGGGGGCGCTTGAGCATGAACTATGCGCCGCACTACCCCGTCAACTTCCATCTGGCGCAGCTGCTGAATCAGCATCTTTTGGGTGATGGTAGGAATTGCCTTTTCAAGCTCGGAAAATCGTAACACCTGTCCACCAAACAGGTGAAACATAATGACTAACTTCCATTTTCCGTCAAAGATTTTAAGTGCCTGCTCTACACCCTTTGCTGCCGTAACGGGAGTCCAGTTTTTTTCCATTTTTTTTATTCTCTACAATGCTTGCCAGTCAAAAAACTTACTTTTTAGTATGTACCTTACCTTTTTATGCGTTCTTGAAGTAGCTAAAGCGTAATCCTATTCTGCTGAGGTAGCCATTCGGAACACATAGGGTGCTCCGCTTATAAACCAGGGAATTACTGAGATGAATATTAATCTACCAAAGCCTATTGGCGATTATTTTTCAGCTGACCGGGCAGACAGTGAGGCTGTTGCTAACTGTTTTACTGATAATGCGATTGTTACAGACGAAAACCACACCTATCGGGGCAAAGCGGCAATTAAACAATGGAAAACAGACTCGTCAAAGAAGTTCAGCTACAGCGTTGAGCCTTTTAGTTTGGTAGAAAAGGCGGGCAAAACCATTGTAAGCAGTAAGGTAACAGGCAATTTTCCCGGCAGCCCTGTTAATCTTAACTATATTTTCAGTCTTGAGGGCGGCAAGATAGCTACGCTGGAGATCACACTATGAGCTTTGATCTTGGACTGGCCGGGTGTCATTATTCACGTTACCTCCATCCAAAACCAATTACCATGGCCGATCCGTTAATGCGCAAAATACGCTATTTAGATAAGCTGATAGACGAGCTGACCAAAGGCAAAGTCATGGCAAAAATTTTGCGGCAGTAGTGCTTGCTTGTATTTAATTATTATCTGACCCCAATTTTTAATTTTTAGGAAGCAGACCGAGGCAATTGTGAAGAAAAACAGAAGAATCCATGCCGGTTGGACGGCTTTACTGGCGATTTTGTGGGCCGGCGCTTGTTTGGGCCAGCAGGCTTCGGCCAGAGACAGCGGCCAGGTAACGGCCGATCGTGCGCCAGCAACAATTTTGGAGGCCAGCGATGCGAAATTGCAGCTCAGGTTTTCCACTGTCATCAGTTCTATCTTCGAGGACAGTAAAGGGCGCTTCTGGTTCGGCAGCCAGCAGGAAGGCGTGGCACTGTTCGATGGCAGTGCCTTCACCTACTACACAGTAAGCGATGGGCTGAGCGGTAATCAGATCAGGACGATTCAGGAAGATCAGGCCGGCGTGATGTGGTTCGGCACAGGAAACGGTGTCACCAGTTTCGATGGCAATAAGTTCAAGATCCGTACCGGTAGAGCACAGCAGGGGCTGGCCTTTACTTCAGGGAATACCTGGCAGTCGAATGCTGGCGACCTCTGGTTTCCCGGCGATAACGCACGGGGTAAAGGCGTCGATGGGCAGGGCGTGTTTCGATATGATGGCCGCTCGCTTTCCTATCTGACCTTCCCCTTGCCCCCTGGAGTTGATGAACAGAATCCATATCTGGTGACCAGCATCGCAAAGGGACAGAACAACAAGGTCTGGTTCGGAACCTATCCAGCCGTATTCGGCTATGACGGTCAATCCTTCACGATCATCAACAACAAGAGCGTGGGAGCCGGGTCTGCAGGCGAGCCAATGTATGTCCGAAGTGTATTCGAAGACAGCAGAGGAAGACTTTGGATAGGCAATAACGGGCTTGGGGTTTTGCTTTACGATGGTCAGGCTGTCTCCAACTTCACCGAGCAGCACGGTCTCAGCATCAGGGAAAGGGGGCCTACCGGGTCTCTTGGTCGGGTATTCTCTATTGCCGAAGACAGCGCCGGCAATATCTGGTTTGGAACAAGCGACAATGGTGCATGGCGCTTCGATGGCGAGTCGTTGACGAACTTCACCATGGCAGACGGTCTGACCAGCCACATGGTGTGGAGTATCTATCGTGACAGGAGGGGAGCTCTGTGGTTTGGTATGGGTGATGGCAGTGTAATGCGATTCAACGGCGAGTCGTTCGACAGGGTTTACTGATTTTCCCCTATAAGAGCTTGTCTATCCACAGTTTTGCAGCCCGTATGCTTTGCCGGGTGCCGGGTGCCGGGTGCCGGGTGCGGGTTGAGGACGTTGCCAACCCGCTAATTCGCAACATTCGCTATTTAGATAAGCTGACAGACTAGCTTGCCAGAGGCAAAGCCATGGTGAAGATTTTGCGGCAGTAGTGCTTGTGGGTATTTAATTATTATCTGACCCCAATTTTTGATTGTTGACGGCACCTTTAAACAGGTGCTATTAATGGCCCTGTTGACTGCGGAGGTGGTAAAGTGCAAACCAAATTTTCGGAGGATGTTATTCCTCTTTCTGATCTGAAGGTCAATCCTGGCAAAGTGGTGGGCCGTGCTAATGAAACTCATCGGCCGATCCTGTTAACGAGCCGGGGACGCGGTGTTGCCGTAGTACAAGGCCTGGAAGATTATGAAAAAACGGCTGAAGAGCTGCTTTTCGTTAAGGCTGTAGCTAAAGGCTTGGCTGATATCCGGGAAGGCGATACCGTTGCCCTGGATGAGGCTAAAAAAATACTCGGCGTGACATAAGTGAAGCTTGTCATTGCGCGGTCTGCGTTAAACGATCTGCTGGACATTAAGGCTTACTACACTGAGCAGGGCGTTCCGGAAGACGGCCAGCGGTTCGTTAATACTATTTTGGAAAAGGCTCAAAAGCTGACAGATCAGCCTGACTCGGGCAGGAAAGTGCCTGAGTTTTATCAACAGCAAATTCGCGAACTTATTTATCCGCCCTTTCGCATTATTTACCTGCGCCATGCTTCGGTAGTCAGTTTAGTGCGGGTCTGGCGTAGTGAAAGATTACTGTTGTTGCCTGAAGACGAAACATAGCACCCACAGTCCTAAACACCCCCGGCTTTGTTGGATATCGAACATACCAATCCAGGGTAAATGGGTATGCTTGGTGTAAGCAAAGTCTAGGGAGATGAAAATGAGTATTGTTGGTAAAGTTGCACTGATAACAGGCGGTGGGCAAGGGATCGGTCGCGGCATTGCGCTGCGTCTGGCAAACGATGGCGCCGACATTGCGATTGTTGATGTCAACGACGAAAAGGCAGCAGCGGTGGCAGATGAAGTGCGCGCGCTCGGTCGCAAAGCGACGACTTTCAAAGCTGACGTGACGAAGCGGGAGGAGGTTTATGCCGCCATTGACCATGTTGAACAAGAACTGGGTGGTTTCGACATCATGGTTAACAACGCGGGTGTTGCCAGTATTCAGTCTATTGCTGAGGTCACCCCCGAACAAGTTGAAAAGACCTTCAAGGTTAATGTTCAGGGCGTTTTGTGGGGCATTCAGGCCGCTGCCGCTAAGTTCAAGGCGCTTGGACACAAAGGCAAAATCATCAACGCTTCATCTATTGCGGGCCATGAAGGATTTGCCTTGCTGGGTGTGTATTCGGCAACTAAATTTGCGGTACGCGCTCTGACGCAGGCAGCGGCTAAAGAGTTTGCGAGTGACGGTATCACGGTAAATGCATACTGCCCCGGGGTTGTCGGCACTGACATGTGGATAGAGATTGACCGGCGGATGGCTGATATTACCGGTGCTAAGGTGGGCGAAAGCTACGAGAAGTTCGTCGGTGGTATTGCTCTGGGCCGCGCGCAAACGCCCGAAGATGTGGCGGCCTTTGTTTCTTATTTAGCGGGCCCTGATTCCGATTACATGACAGGACAAGCGCCACTAATTGATGGCGGGCTGGTTTATCGCTGAAATTTGAACAAGACGAAACGTGTTGCTAATTAATTGATGGTGCGGCCCTCAGGGTGGGCCCGGGTGCAGTATTCTCAATTAGCAGCAAGTACTGGCATCAGTATGTCATTGCGTTACAATAGCCACCTTGGCGAATTGCTACTTTTTATCAACCCGGGAAGCCGCTTTTGTACACTGATGATTTTAATCATAAACGGAAATTTATCGTAAAACTGGGCAAGATGCTGCATAAATATGGTACTCCGGCCTACCGGCTGGAAGCCCATCTGACTGAACTGACCACCCATCTTAATTTGAAGGGCTCATTTATTATATCTCCCACGTCTATGACCTTTGTGTTGTGGACTGAAGGCCATGAGCAGGAATATACCCATGCTTCGAGGGTAAACCCCGGTGATCTGGATTTAGGCGCACTATCACGGACTGATGAGTTAGTTGATCAGGTGCTGCAGGGCCTGGTCGGCCTGTTTGAAGCGGATGCCTTACTGGATGCAATTGATAACCGTCCCAGTTCTTACAGTAAGTTAGCCACGGCAGTAGCGATGATGGCATCGGGTGGCGCTTTTGCGATGCTGATGGCTACCAGCTGGAACGACGTATTGTGGTCAGCGTTATTGTCGCTATTGGTTTATCTGTTTGTGCTGTGGGCACAGCGCTCGCCCAGAATTTCCAATATGCTGGAGCCGCTGGTAGCGATGGTTGCCGGTATCGCAGCCTGCGCCATCAGCAGCTATATCGATCCTGGTATTAATATCCGGTTGACCGTGTTATCGGCTATTATCTCGTTTATTCCCGGTCTGGCCCTTACCATTGGGTTTGCCGAACTGGCTGCGCGTCATCTGGTGTCGGGCAATGCCCGGATTATGGACGCATTAATGATGCTGTTTAAGCTGTATTTTGGCGCGTTTCTGGGTATTGCCATCGGTTTTACCCTGTTTGGCATGGTCGATTTTGTTAAACCAGAACCTATTTCCCGCCATTTTGCCTGGCTGGCGGTGGGTATTCTGGTCAGCTCGCTGATAGTGTTGTTCAGAAGCCGTGGTAAATATACGCTATGGTCATTGGCGGCGGGCTTTATTGCTTATGGTGTCAGTATTACCGGTGCCAGCTTAGTCGACTACACTATGGGCGCTTTTCTGGGGGCCTTTGCGGTGGGAATTTACAGCAACCTGTTTACCCGGCTGGCTAAGGCGCCGGCGGTTATCGTTGCCATGCATGGCTTAATTGTACTGGTGCCAGGCAGTAAAACCTATATTGGCTTAAACTCGCTGATTTCCGGCCAGGATTTCGTGGTGTCTGACCGGGTTGGCCAGCAAACCTTTATGATTTTAATGGCACTGGTTGGCGGCCTGATTTTCGCCAATGTGGCATTGCCGCCGAAGAAAAGTTTATAGGTCAGGGTTTGCGGGCAAATAACCTTTGGTAAGCGTTGCTTTGGTTAATTCAGGGTTGCTTTAGTAAATATAATTGGTACATTTGTTGAGCTGTTAACGGAAATATTCTGCTAAAACAACAAGGAAAACCAATGAAATTACAAATACTTCTCGCCGCAGTTCTGGCTGCTACTGTTTTTCAGGTTAGTGCTATGAATTACGGTGTTGTACATTTGACCAATATCGAGCCGGCAGCGGCCGATGCCATCTGGAGCAGAGAAAACCAAGTTCCTCCTCGCTATCCGATAGAGTTGGCCCAACAAGGCATAATTGGCTGTGGCGTGTTTAATATTACCCTGAATGAAAATGGTAAAGCCACCGATGTTAGCCTGGTTAGTTCTGTACCTGAAAAAGTGATTGCCCGTCCTGCCAGTAAAGTGATTAAAAAATGGAAGTGGGTTAATAACAGCGGCCTGGCAAATGCACCCGAGCAAAAGCTGATCCGACTCGATTTCTGTATGGGGGGCAGTACCCAGGAAGAAGCTGACGCCCGCTGTAAAGTGCAGGCCACCGCCGCCTGTCAGGGGTAGCCCGGGGTGTTAAAGTAAACAACATGAGGCCAGCGACAGAGTGAGCTATGCAATTGCAGTAATAGGTAGTGGTATGGCGGGGCTGACTGCGGCTTACCGGGCACGTCGTGCCGGCCATAGTGTTACTGTATTCGAAGCACAGAGCCACCATGGCATGGATGCTCACGCGCTGCAGGCAGAAGGTGGCCTGGTGGATGTGCCGCTGCGGGTAATGAGCCCGGACAGCTGGCCCAGTGTGCTGCAGCTTGCCAGCGAGGTAGGCGTTGCTACTTTTGATGTCCGCACTCATACGTCCTGCAGCTGGTCAAATGGCCAAACCTGGTTTCGCAGTGGCGAATTGCCGGTTGTTGGCTGGCCTTTTGTCGGCTCCTGGCGCTACCTTAACCGCCGCGCCCTGGGCATAGCTCGTGGCAGCTGGCAACTGCGCCAGCTGACCAGCAAGCTACAGCAGCAACCTGCTGATATGACGCTCGGTGCCGTGTTACAGCAGCATCACTTTGACCCGCTATTCTGGCGCGGCTTAATTCTGCCAATTCTGACCACCATTTGTACCTGTGACGAAAAACACTTACTAAACTGGCCTGCGGCGCAGTTGCTGTCGTTACTGCACAGTATTTTATACAACTCACGGCTGTGCCGGTTGCAGGGCGGCACCACGGCGCTGGTTAACGCGCTGAGCCAGAGCCTGACATTGCACAGCGGTAGCCCGGTGATCCAGGTTAAAGACCTTGGCCAGCAGATAAGGGTAGTTAATGAACGGGGTGACGGCGGCGAATTTGACCGGGTAATTGTGGCCACCCAGGCCAATCAGCTGGGTTTTCTCGACAGCGGGCAGTTTGGTGACGAACGGCAAATGCTGGCAAACATCCGTTTCGATGCCGGTGAGCTTTGGGTGCATCAGGACACCCGCTTTATGCCAGCAGAGAAACAGGATTGGACCGCGCTGAATTTTCAGCTGGACCGGCAGTTGCAAAAGCCGGTGTTTACGGTGTGGGTAAACCGGGTAGAGCCCTCGCTTGCAAGCAGTGCGCCTGTGTTTCAGACCTGGAACCCGTTATCTGAGCCTGCCCCGGGAAAGGTGCTGGCCAGGGTGCCGATGCAACGGGCGGTGGTGGGCCCTGATACGGCCAAAGTCCATGCTGCCCTCAGACAATGGCATCAACAGCGCGGCCGCAAACTGTTTTATTGTGGTTCCTGGGCCTATGAAGGAGTACCGTTGCTGGAGTCCGCCGTACGTTCGGCCAATGCGGTGGTAAAGGCCATCACCAGGCAGATTTAGTGTTATAGTTTTAGCATACTTGGCCATCACAAGATCAGCACAAGAGCATCGCAAGGCTGCGAAACAAAACTGGATAAAGCATGAACCTGGAAAAAGCAAAAAAACGCATCGCAAAGCAGATAAATAAAGGTTTCGACGGCTACCCGCAACTTACTCTGGCGTATTTTGGCGCCAGCGCGGATTGCGCTACTGAAGTCGTGGTCGGCTTCGTCGCAGAGGCCGGCGCTGCAGTGCAGGAGCAACGTTTTGTCAGCAAGCAGGACGCACGGCAGGATGAAACCATCCAGTCTGTGCTGGTAAAAATTATTGAACGTGCTGAAGCCAGAACCGTAACGGAAATACCCGGCACAGCGGTTATAACCTGAGGACATTGTCATGACAGAGATTACTGCTGCCGAACAAAGCCAATGGCGTAATCTGGAACAGGCTAGTGGTAAAAGCCAGGCTGAATGGCTGGCTTTAGCTGCCAGCCAGAACTTCAGCAAACACAGCGAACTGGTCAACTGGCTGAAAAGCGAGTTTGCGCTGGGCCATGGTAATGCCAACCTGATCGCCCACCGGGCCAAACAGGCTGCCGCTGGCGGCGCACCCAGCGACGCAGATTTGCTGGCAGCTCAGTACGGTGGTGCCAAAGCGGCATTGCTGCCAATCTATGATGTGCTTATCAGCTACCTGAACAGCCTGGGCAGCGATATTGAGCTGAGCCCGAAAAAAGCCTATGTCAGCGCGCGCCGTAATAAGCAATTTGCGTTAATTCAGCCCTCTACCGCCAGTCGTTTAGATTTGGGTCTGAATTTAAAGGATGTTGAACCCGCTGGCAAACTGGAAGCGTCAGGCAGCTTTAATGCAATGTGCAGCCATCGTATCCGCCTGAGCAGCGTCGCTGATATTGATGAAACCGTAAAGCATTGGCTGGCAGAGGCCTATAACCGCGGCTAAACTGCTAGGGAACAAACGGGAGTGATGATTATGGAACTAGGCGCATTTTCGGTAAGCTTAGCAGTAAAAGATATTGCCGCCTCAAAAGCCTTTTATGAAAAATTGGGCTTTGCCACCATGGGAGGAGATCAAGGACAGGGCTGGCTTATTCTGAAAAATGGCAGCACGGTGATTGGTTTATTTCAGGGCATGTTTGACAAAAACATTCTTACGTTTAATCCAGGCTGGGATCAAAACGCACAGAACATGGACGACTTTACTGACGTTCGAAAGATCCAAAGCCAGTTGCAAGCCCAAGGCGTTACTCTGATTAAAACTGCTGACGAAACGGGCAGTGGTCCGGCTCATATTGTACTGGAAGATCCAGATGGCAACCAGATTATGCTGGATCAGCACCGCTGAGTTCGCCTAATTATTTTATTGAGTTTGCCTGACAAAAAGAGGCGCTATGAACACTAAATTGGTGATAATTACACTGGCTGTCGTACTTGTTGCTGTTTCCGGCTGCAGCAATAAAGCGATCTACCAGAACCTGCAACTGAATAAAAAACAGGAATGCAGACGCTTGCCTGTTACCGAATACGACGAATGTATGCGTGGGATGGAGCAAAGCTACGAAGAGTATGAGCGGCAGCGCAAGCAAACGACTAACCAGTAAACTGCTTAACCAGCGATTTTTTTGACACAAATATTCATTACTCTGCACCAAAACCTGCCAGCAAAAGCCGTTTGAATACGTATTCATCTTGTGGTTGCACTAAAATGGGGTTATCAAAGACCCTCGGGGAGCCTTTGCAGCCCAAAAAGTGTGCAGCGTGGGTATATCACAATTATAAAAGCCTGGAGAGACAAGCATCATGCAATTAAAGCCGAACCTGAGTTTCTGGCAAATTTGGAATATGTGTTTTGGTTTTTTTGGTATTCAGTTCGGTTTTGCCCTGCAAAACGGCAACGTCAGCCGGATTTTCCAGACCCTTGGCGCCGATATGGAGCAAATCCCAATTTTATGGATTGCCGCACCGTTAACGGGCTTGCTGGTGCAGCCGGTTATTGGCCACTTCAGCGATAAAACCTGGACCAGGCTCGGCCGGCGTCGGCCATTCTTCTTATACGGCGCCCTGGCAACCACAGCTGCGTTAGTATTAATGCCTAATTCGCCGACCTTATGGTTCGCCGCCGGTATGTTATGGATTTTAGATGCTGCCATTAATGTGACGATGGAACCGTTCCGGGCGTTTGTTGGCGATAACCTGAATAAACAGCAGCGGCCAACCGGTTTTGCCATGCAGAGCTTTTTTATCGGTGTAGGTGCGGTAGTAGCGTCGGCCTTACCCTGGATGATGACCAACTGGTTTGGGGTGGCGAACACGGCCGCGGCCGGGATGATCCCTGACTCGGTGGTCTATTCGTTTTATGCGGGCGGCGCCGTGCTGTTTCTAGCCGTTGGCTGGACCATAATCTCCAGCAAAGAATACAGCCCGGAGCAACTGGCAGCTTTTGACGCCGCCGAGCAGGCAGCATACCCCAGTGCCCCTCAGGCTACGCCTGCCGCTAACTACTGGAAAAGCGGTGCTGCTGCTGTGGTAATCGGTGTCGTGTCATTGGTAGTGGTCGCCTCCGCTAATTTAGATAAACAACTGTATTTATTGGGGGCGCTGATCGCGGCCTTTGGATTATTGCAGTGGGCAGCCAGTTGGTTTAAGCAGCAGGCAAACCGCAATATGCTGGTGGAAATTACTGATGACTTATTTACCATGCCTTCGACCATGCGCCAGCTGGCTGTGGTGCAGTTCTTTTCGTGGTTCCCACTGTTTGCGATGTGGATTTACACCACGGCTGCGGTAACCAGTTACCACTATGCTACCAGCGACACCACCTCGCAGGCTTATAATGATGGGGCCGACTGGGTGGGCGTATTGTTTGCCGTCTATAACGGTTTTGCTGCTATCGCCGCCCTGTTAATACCGTTGTTAGTCAAACTTACCGGTACTCAGAAAGCGCATGCCATTAATTTGTTATGTGGTGCAGCCGGCCTGTTTTCGTTCTTTGTGATTAAAGACCCTGCTTTACTGTGGTTGCCGATGATCGGCATCGGTATCGCCTGGGCCTCTATTCTATCCCTGCCCTATGCGCTGTTATCGAACTGCCTGCCCGCCCATAAAATGGGGGTGTATATGGGTATGTTTAATATCTTTATTGTGTTGCCACAATTATTGGCGGCAGCCATTCTGGGCAGCCTGATTGGCTACTTCTTTAATGGTCAGGCCATATATGCGCTGGCGATAGGTGGCTGTTCTTATGTGTTTGCCGCATTGTATGTGCTGCGGGTAAAAACGGTAAAAGTGGAAAGTTAATTATGTTTAAAGGATCAATTTCAGCCATAGCGCTGGCTATAGCGCTGGCGGGCTGCTCACCAGCATCGCAGCCAACGTCGGCAAATCAGTCTGCTGCTGCCACCGGTGAACAAACTACAGTCACAGCACAAAGCCGTGTCTGGTGGGACGACGCAGTGTTTTATCAAATCTGGCCACGCAGTTTTTATGATACCGATGCTGATGGCCATGGCGATTTTAACGGTATGACCGCCAAACTGCCTTACCTGCAGGAGCTGGGGGTGAATGCGCTATGGTTAACGCCGATGTTTGAAGCGCCGTCGTACCATGGTTACGACTTTACTGAGTTTTATCAGGTTGAAAGCGACTACGGCAGCATGGCTGAGTTTGAAGCCTTTATTCAGGCGGCTGATGCTAAAGGCATGAAGGTTATTCTGGATCTGGTTATCAACCATATCTCCAGTGAACATGAATGGTTTCAGCGCTCTGCTGCAGGTGAAGCGCCCTACAAAGATTATTTTATCTGGCGGGATGATATGCCAGAGGCGGGCAGTGGCTGGGGCCATGCCTGGAGTGACAACGATAAACCTGACGCCGTCTGGCACTGGAATGAAACCCGCCAGCAATATTATTATGCTGCCTTTGGTGCCAGCCAGCCTGACGTAAACCTGCGCCACCCCGATGTGGTGGCTGAAATGGAAAAAATGGCCAAATTCTGGCTGGATAAAGGCGTCGCCGGTTTCCGCTTAGATGCGGTGCGCTTTGCGATGGAAGACGGCCCGGATGCGCAGGCCGATACCGCTGAAACTATTGCTTACTGGCAAAGCTTTAATCAGTTTGTGAAAAGCGTAGACCCGGAGGCCTATTTAGTGGGTGAAGCCTGGGTCGATATCCCGGTTGCTGCCCGCTACTATGGCGAGGGCAAAGGCTTAGATCAGGGCTTTGATTTTGAAGTCGGTTATAAAATTCTTGGCTTATTGCAGCAGGATGCCGCCGGCGAAGCGCAGTTTGGCACTATGCAGTCGAATCAGCAGTCGAATCAGCAGTCGAATCAGCAGCGAGCTGCCGATGCCGGTGTGCTGAGCCAGAACGTGCAACAACGCAGTGATTCTGTTGCGCCGCTTAACTTTTTTGCACCGTTTTTAACCAATCATGACCAGGAACGGGTGGCGTATCAGCTGAAAGAGCATGACAGCAAAGCCAAACTGGCTGCTGCCATGTTGTTCAGCTCGCCAGGCACGCCCTACATTTATTATGGTGAAGAAATCGGCTTAACCCAGGACCGCAGTGGTCACGATGTATTTAAGCGCGCGCCGATGCTGTGGGATAACAGCAACCAAGCCGGCTTTACCCAAAGTGACAAGAGCTGGGTAGAACAACTGACATTATTTGGCGATGGCTTCCCCAACTGGTGGCCGGATTTTCTGGCTGAGCAACTGGCGGCAGAGAATCGCAGCGTCGCCGCGCAGCAAGCGCAGCCCGATTCGGTCTGGCAGCTGTATAAGTTTTTAATTGCCCAGAAAAAACAGCGGCCGGAGCTGGCTGCTGCCGGCAGCTATCAGGTTAGCCAGCTGGATAATGGCCTGCTGCAAATCAGCCGTGAGCTGAACGGCAGCAAAAGCCTGTTTGTGCTGAATTTAACTGATTCAGCGCAGGATATCAGTGCCATTAATCGCGATGGCTTAACCCCAGGCTGGACCTTTGATCTGGACGGTAATAGCTTAGCTGGCTTTGGCTTGCTGGTGCTGCAAAGCGCTGAATAAGCACCTTGATTAAACCGCCGGCTATGTGGCAGCGGCGGTTTATTTCTGGCAGCCCAGACTAATAGCGTATATCGGTTGTCTGCGCTGTTTGCTAAACTAAAACACCTGTTCTGCTGTAGCGGAGTTGTGGTGTCTCACCGTTCCCACCTGTTTTCCTTGCGTCTGGGCCATGCGCTGCGTGAAGCGCTGGCTGAAGGTTATAACCTCAGTAAACTCAGTAAAGACCTGCTGGCCGGCATTACTGTTGGCATTATTGCTATTCCGTTGGCAATGGCGCTGGCTATTGCGTCCGGCGTGCCGCCGCAATACGGCTTATACACTGCTATTATTGCCGGTTTTGTGATTGCGCTGACTGGCGGTTCGCGCTACAGCATCAGCGGCCCCACTGCCGCTTTTGTGGTTGTTTTATATCCGATAGCACTGAAATACGGCCTCAGTGGTTTACTGATTGCCACGGTGTTATCCGGCGTGATGCTGTTACTTATGGCAGCAATGCGGCTAGGCCGCTTAATTGAGTACATTCCGGAAGCGGTAACCCTGGGGTTTACCGGCGGCATCGCGGTGGTAATTGCCACCTTACAAATTAAAGACTTTTTTGGTCTGAGCATCAGCGCGCTGCCTGAGCACTACATTGAGAAAATTGCAGTACTGGTGCAACATCTGCCGCAAGCGGCATGGCCGAGCCTGCTGGTCGCGGTGGTGACCCTGGCGGTGATGCTGTTGTGGCCAAAACTGAAAACGCCGGTGCCAGCGCATTTACCGGCATTGTTTATCGGCACCCTGCTGGCGCTGCTGCTATTAAACGCCGGTGCCGAGCTGGATACCATTGGTTCACGCTTCAGCTACAGCTTGCCGGACGGCACTAGCGGTAATGGTATTCCGCCCTATCTGCCTTTTTTTGACTGGCCCTGGTTGCGTCCCGGGCCGGATGGCGAACTACTCAGCTTTAGCTGGCAGCTGGTAAAGGACTTACTGGCCGCGGCTTTTGCCATTGCCATGCTGGGCGCAATTGAATCTTTGCTCTGTGCGGTAGTACTGGATGGTATGTCGGGCCGGCGCCACAGCGCCAACAGCGAATTATTAGGCCAGGGCCTGGGCAATATTATAACGCCTTTTTTTGGTGGCATTACTGCGACCGCCGCCCTGGCCCGTTCGGCTGCTAATTTTAAAGCAGGGGCGCAAAGCCCGATTGCGGCAATAGTGCATAGTCTGGTGTTACTGCTGGCGCTGGTGCTGTTGGCAAAGCTGCTGTCCTATGTGCCGATGGCAGCATTGGCTGCACTGTTACTGATGGTTGCCTGGAATATGAGTGAAGCGCCGAAGGCGCTGCACTTGCTGAAAACCGCGCCACGCAGCGATATTCTGGTATTCCTTTGCTGTTTTTCGCTGACCGTACTGCTGGATATGGTTATTGCCATTACCGTAGGGATTTTGCTGGCAGCGGTATTGTTTGTGAAAGACATTGCGGAGATGACTAAAGTTACTGATATCAGCCGGCATAAGAAGCTGGTCGATATCGAACTGCCCGCGGGCTGGAAAGTATTGAAAATTAACGGCCCGTTGTTTTTCGCTGCGGCTGACCGGATTTTTGCCGAAATTGCCGTGCTAACCGCTCAATGTCGCGGCATCGTTTTATATATGGACGGGGTAACAGTGCTGGATGCCGGTGGTCTGGCGGCGTTGAATAAGCTGATTAGTAAAAGTGCCAAAAGTCGAACTGAGTTGGTGATTGCCGATTTACAGTTTCAGCCGCTACGCACCCTGGCTAAAGCCGGAGTAAAACCGGTTGCCGGCAGCTTGCGCTTTTATCCCAGCTTAAAAGAAGCGCTGGAGGCACTGGCACCCGCCTCAGCGGCTGCCGCAGGACTGGCGGATAATTAGCTTCGGCTGAATATGGGTGCTGACGATCGCTTCGTTATTAATTAACCGCAGCAGGTTATCGACCAGCATTTCCCCGGCCAGTGATGTGTCCTGCTGAATAGTACTGAGCGCCGGGGTAGCAAATGACGCTACCGGAATATCGTCAAAGCCCATAACAGCAATATCCGCCGGGATTTTATAGCCTAACTGATGCAGTGCCCGCATGACACCAATAGCAATAATGTCGCTGGCACAAAACACCGCATCTACCGGCTTACCCTGCTGGATAATTTGCCGGATAGCATGATCACCGGCGTTTTCAGTAGAAATGGCATCGCACTGGGCAATATCAGCGGGCTGAATGCCTGCAGTGTGCAGTGCATCAGTAAAACCCTGGTAGCGCTCAAAAAACTCCGGGCTATGCGCAGACGCATTGCCGACAAACGCAAAATTTTTGTAACCATTGGCCAACAAATGCTCACCGGCCAGCCGGCCACCCTCGCGATTGTTACTACGAATTGTCGATTCCGGATGGTCCTGTACTTCGGCGCCCCAACATACAAAATGGGTTTCTTGCGCTAACAGTTTTTCCAGCTTTTCTTCATAGTCGACGTAGTCGCCATAACCGAGCAAAATAATGCCATCGGCTTTATTACTGTCTTCATAATCGGCATGCCAGTCGTCACTCAGCTGCTGGAATGAGACCAGCAAGTCCTGGCCGCGTTTAGCACAGGCACGGGTAATACTGCCCAGCATTGATAAGAAAAAAGGGTTAATCAGCGACTCGTCAGACGTTGGGTCTTCAAACAACAATAAGGCCAGGGTGCTGCTGCGTTGCTTGCGCAGGTTGCTGGCATTTTTATCAACTTTATAATTAAGCTGTTTAGCAATGGCATGCACCCGTTCACGGGTTTCTTTATTTACTTGCGGGCTATTGCGCAGAGCCCTGGACACCGTGGATTGAGATACCCCGGCTAAATAGGCAATATCAAAGGATGTTGCTTTGTCTTTCATCGTTTGCTCTGCTGTTACAGCGGTGCAGCCCTGCAGTTAACTGCAGCAATCTGATCAGCGCATTATAGTTATATTTTGCTCATCATAGATGGATTCGGTAGCAGATTCAATTTCAGCAGCGGGATCTGTTATCACACCACGCTCTGTAAAAATTGCGGATAATTTGTGAAACTATGTTATTTCTGTTTCGAGCAGGGCCCGCCGCTTGCTAAACTAAACAGTCACTGTAATCAGGTAAACTGTTGTGTTGAAAACGCCGTTAAAAATTGTGTTACTAATCAGTTTGTTGTTATCTGGCTTCGCAGCGACTGCCAGCACCCCTGCCTGTCGGGGAGATGACTGCATTAACGAACAACAGCTTTATCTGAGCTGGGCATTGGGCTATGGCCAACGCAGTAACCCTTTGTATGGCGGTGAAAAACTTGACCTGGTGATATTGCCGGAAATTTATTACTACAGTAAATACTGGTTTTTTGACAATGGCCGGCTTGGCAGCAGTTTCGCCCTGACTGAGAACACGCAACTTAGTATTATTGGCCAGCTCAATCAGGAAAAAGGTTACTTCCAGCAGTGGTTCAGCGGTAACTTGCTGCAATTTGAAGCAAATACTTTCAGCGACATGCCCCAATTCAGTACTGTTGCCGACCGGCAGGCGCCGTATCCGGTGGCCGTTAGCCAGGTCAGTAAAAGGCCTACCGCACTCGATGTCGGACTGCAAATAGATACGGTCAGCTATGGCACCTTATGGCAACTGGCCTACTGGACTGATGTCAGCGGACAACACCATGGCCAGCATGCCAGTTTAGGTGCGCGACGGGGCTGGCAGAGCCCTTATGGTAAATGGCAATTGTCAGCCCACATTCACTGGAAAAGCGCCCAGCTGATTGACACCTATTACGGTTTAACGGCGCTGGAAGTGCCGCCAGGCCAGGAATATCAAGGCCGGGATAGCTGGCAGGCAGAACTTCGGTTAAACTGGAACAAACCATTAACAGAGCGGTGGAGTGTGTTGGTCTTCCTTCGTTATTTACAACTGGACAGCGCTATGACTGACAGCGCCCTGGTGCGCTCAGACCATGTCACAACCTGGTTTGGTGGCGTCAGTTACCGGTTTTTCTGATGTGGCTGTTACGTTGCTTTCCCATCCTGCTGCTTGCTGTTTCGCTGAGCAGCCACGCTGAGGTTGCAATGACAGACTGCGCTGAGCCGCTGTGCTGGCAGGTCAGCCCGACAGTCTGTGTGGCCGATAAGCTTGAGCAGGGCTGTGAAGCAGAGCTGCGGGTAATCTGGTTTAGTGACACGCCCAGAACAGTCTGTCTGTATCTGGCAGAGCAGGCTGAGCGTTGCTGGCAGGAAGCGACCAGTGGTCAATGGCAGCAACCGGTCAACTGGCAACGGGGTTGGCTGAGTTTACGCCAGCAACAACAGGTGTTGTTGAGTGCAGAATTACAGGTGTTAAGCCGGCAACCGGCGAAACGTCGCCGTATATCCGGCGCATGGAGTATTTTTTAATGGCCAAGATTCTGTTAGTGGAAGATGATGCCCGGTTGGCCGGGTTAGTACAGAGTTTTCTGGTGCAGCATGGTTTTACCGTGCAGCAACAAAGCCGGGGCGATTTGGTTGCCGAGCAATGTAAGCAATTCCAACCTGATTTAATTGTGCTGGATTTAATGTTGCCCGGGCTGGATGGTTTCGGTGTTTGCCGACAAGTCCGACCGTGGTTCAAAGGCCCGGTGTTGATGCTTACTGCCAAGCAAAGTGACATTGATCAGGTACTGGGGTTGGAGCTGGGTGCAGATGATTATGTGATTAAACCCGTTGAACCGCGGGTACTGTTAGCACGGATTAATGCTTTACTGCGCCGGACTCAGGTTAGCCCGCAAGCCGAGCAACAGGAGCTGGCTTTTGGCGGGTTAATGCTGAAACAACGTTCGCGCGAAACCTGGCTGGACAGCAAGCTGGTCGATCTTACCAGCTATGAATTCGACTTATTATGGATGTTAGCACGACATGCTGGCCAGACCGTAAAACGTGAAGCCATTCATCAGCAAATTATTGGCCGCGAATATGACGGCCTTGATCGCACAGTCGATGTGCGGGTATCCCATTTAAGACGCAAGCTGGGCGACAATGCAGAGGTACCGTTCCGGATTAAAACCGTCTGGGGTAAAGGGTATTTATTCGTCGCTGATGCCTGGTAGTTATGCATCGTCTGTTTCTGCACTTTTATCTGTTTTTATTTCTGGTATTAATTGGCCTTGGCTGGACGGTTGATCAACTGTGGCAATACGCACAGGGTAACCAGCCACCGGCACTGGTTGATACCCTTGCCGAGCAATTGGCGCTGGTTATGCGCTTACCTGAAGCGCAGTGGTCCAGTCATCTGGGGTTACCTTATCAGGCTGTGCCGCTTGATAGCGTCAGCTGGCAGCCGGAGGAATGGCAATTATTGCAGCAAAACCATTTATTGCCGTTATTTCAGGATAACAGCGTGTTTTTTTATGGTCTGCGCGACGAGCAATTGTGGTTGGTGGGTCCGCTGCAACTGAACGAGCGTTCGGGTTTTGACTGGTTCAGTATTCTGTTTTTCAGCTTACTGGCGGTTGCCGTCGCGTTGTGGCTATGGCCGGTGGCACGGGATATTCGTTTTTTGCAACAAGGCCTGCAACGTTTTGGCAAAGGAGAGCCAGCCGAATTGCAGTTGCCAGCGCGTTCATTTATTGCACCGATTGCCGACAGTTTCCAGCAAATGAGCCAGCAAATTATTTCATTGCTGGAATTGCAGCGGGAAATGACGCATGCTGTGTCGCACGAGCTGCGCACGCCAATTGCCCGGCTGAAATTTGCGCTGGAAATGGCGGCACAACTGCCGGAAAACGATAAACAGCTAATGTTGCAGGACGTGCGTGAGTTGCAGCAACTGGTAGATGAAATGCTTGACTACGCTAAGTTGCAAAGCCATCAGCTCAATCTGAAAAAACAGCAAGTTGATTTAACAGAACTCATTCATAATGTTGCTGAAAAACTGGCGCCGCTGCCTGGTGCAACAATCGAACTGCAGCTGCCGCCACAGGCACTGTTTTACTGTGATGCCCATTATCTGGAACGGGCAATTCAGAATTTACTGGTCAATGCCAAACGCTACGCCCGACATCGGATTACCATCGATGTTAAATCCCAGCAGGGCTATTGGCGGATCAGCGTCAATGATGATGGTCCCGGCATTGCGCCCGCGCGCAGGGCTGAAGTGTTGAAGCCTTTTCACCGGCTGGAGCAAAGCCGCAATCGCGAAGAGGGGGGCTTTGGCCTGGGCCTGGCCATTGTTCAGCGTATTGTGCAGTGGCATCAGGGTAAGCTGCTTATCAGCGACAGTGCCTTTGGTGGCGCCAGTCTGCAACTGCTACTGCCGGTAAGTTAAGAAGCCATTCGCCAAAAAACCAAGGTTAAAGCATAACCGGCTAAGATATATGCCGCCAATAAGAGTACCTGTAATGCGTCGTTCCGAACCTTCAATCTGGTTGCTGATGTTGCTGGCAGCGGTGGTTGCCACTACGCCGCTGGCGATCGATATGTATTTACCTGCTATGCCGATGATGGCAGACGAACTTGATACCCATATTGGCACGGTGCAGCAGTCGCTGAGTATTTTTCTGGCGGCCTATGGCATCGGTATGTTGCTGTTCGGGCCATTGGCAGACATGCTGGGACGCCGGCCACTGGCAGTGTTTGGCTTAACCGGCTTTATTCTGGCCAGTATTGCCTTAAGCCTGGTCGACAGTATTGAATGGTTTCTGGGCTGGCGGGCAATGCAGGCGCTGGCAGGTGCAGCAGCATCAGTGGTGGTGCCGGGTATTATCCGCCATTTATACCAACAACATACCGCTAAAGGCATGTCTTACGTGTCGATGATAATGATGCTGGCACCGCTGGTGGCGCCGGCCATGGGTAGCGGTATTATCTGGCTGGCCAGCTGGCAGGCCATTTTTCTGTTTCTGGCATTGTATGGTGCTGTGGTAGTGGGCTTTAGCTGGCGTTTTTTACCCGAAATCAATAACGACAGCACTCAGCAGCGGCCCGCTTTTTTTAGTGGTTATGTCAAAGTATTCCGGCATCGGGCAGCCTGGCCGGATATTGCCAGCTCAATGTTTGCCTCGTTCGCCTTTTTCTGTTTTTTAACCGCAGTATCATTTGTTTATATTGGCTATTTCGGGGTTAGCGAGCAAATGTTTGCGCTGCTGTTTGGCTTTAATGTGCTGGCGCTGATGAGCGCTAACCTGCTGAACAGTCGCTTAGTCGTGCGCTTCGGGCCTCAGCGTATGCTGCGCTGTGGCTTAGTGGTGGCACTGTGCTGTGCCAGTCTGTTATGCGGTTTTAACTATTTGGGGCTGGGCCTCTGGTATACCGTCTTTACCATAGCACCCTTAATGGCCAGCCTGGGACTAATGGCGACGAATGCCGACGCAATGATCATTATGCAGTTCCCGCACAACAGTGGTACGGCAACCGCCGTTATTGGTACTTTACGCTTTGGCAGTGGTGCCCTGGCCGGGCCGTTACTGGCATGGTTTTATACCGGTGATGCACTACCGTTCTCGATGTTGATGTTATCTGGCGTGCTTGCTATTGGCCTGAGTCAGCTATGGCGTCAGTTGGCCCATTCCGGTTCATCCGCCGCCGCTTAGGCTGGCGCCAGGCTGTCCGATCGGCAGCCCGGCGCAAGGTTAGCTCAGAAGCCGAGGTTCTTCAGAAAGTCGTCGTCAACTTCCGGTTCGATGTCGACGGTATTCTCCTGGCGGTATTGCTGGGCATTAGCCAGAATATCGTCCGGGTTTTCCTGCTCGGTACGTTCAAACTCCTCCAACTGAATAAACTCGGTTTTATCCATCGCCAGTTCCATATAAAAAATATTATGTTCCGGAGTGCTGAAGGTGACACGACGGGCCTGAGGCTGATCAAGCTGGGTGTTAATCAGAATTTGTACCTGCTTATTAATGGCCATCATTTTCGGCTGGCTTTGGTTAATCGAGGTGTGTAAATCCTGGCGCACCTTATTGGTGAAATCACCGACGATCTGATTCATCAGCTCACCCATTACGTTGCCGACCTCATCAGAAGTATGAAACTGAGCCAGTTCCTCCGCCGGCATACCCATACTCATCATGTACTTGCGGTAAATTTCCAGCGCTGCCGGAGCCGTGAAATTGATAATCACCAGCCCTGAGAAGCCACCGTCAAATAATACGAAGCAGCCAAGGTCGGGCCGCAGACAGGTTTTCTGAATTTTCTGAACCATCGGCGAATGGCTGATAGCCGGATTACCGGCAGCCGCCAGTACGCCGTTAACGGCCTGACATAGTGTAAGCAGAATGTCATCGGTGGTAATAATACGGGTTTTTTTCATGCTGTTTTCCAAGGACTATTTTCAGACAGTATAAGCCCTTATTAACAGTTAACGCTAAATTTTACAGGCTCCGCCACTGCATTCATCGTCGTCGTCACCAAATTGGGGCTCAGCAGCCCTGGCTTCTGCTTCGGCCTGTTGTTTGGCTAAGGCCGCCTCTGCACCGTCAAAATCGAGGTTGTTCAAATCGAAATCCTGATCAAAATCAAAGTCAGACATGGTTTGCGCTCCTGTTCCACGCAACCAGCGTGACTGATCCGGCAGCGTGATTGAATCAAAGGTATCAGCCACCAGTGTAGCAAACCGCAGGCGTTGGTTTAAACCGGCAGCACTAAATAAAAAATCGGCCGGCATGCTATTTACGGCGCCGGTCGATTTCACCGCTGCAGATTCCTTGCTATTATAGTGGCCATCTTTTCTGACCCGCCCGGAGCTGCTGATGAGCCAATTAACTATTCAAACCCCCGACGACTGGCATTTGCATTTTCGCGATGGCGACATGCTGCTGGAAACGGTACCGGCCACGGCCCGCCAGTTTGCCCGTGCTATTGTAATGCCTAACTTAGTGCCGCCGGTTACCACCGCTGAAATGGCGGTGGCCTATCGCGAGCGTATCCTGGCCGCCCGCCCGGCCGGTAGTAACTTTCAGCCACTGCTAACCCTGTTCTTAACCGACCAAACCAGTCGCCAGCAAATTATTGATGCCAAAGCTGCCGGCTTGGTTGCCGCTAAACTGTATCCGGCCGGCGCGACAACCAATTCCAGCGCCGCGGTCAGTGCGCTGGATTCGTTGTATCCGGTATTTGAAGTAATGGCTGAGCAGGGCATGCTGCTGCTGGTCCATGGTGAAGTTACCGATCATGATATCGATATTTTCGACCGGGAGAAGGTGTTTATCGACCGCTACCTGCAGCACATAGTAGCGCGGCTACCACAGTTAAAAGTGGTGTTTGAGCATATTACCACCGCCGATGCCGCCACTTTTGTCAGCGAGGCCGGTAGTAATGTTGCCGCCACCATTACCCCGCAGCATTTGCTACTGAACCGCAACGATTTACTGGTCGGTGGGGTGCGGCCGCACAATTACTGCTTGCCGGTATTAAAGCGCCGCACTCATCAGCAAGCGCTGCGCGCAGCAGTAGCCAGTGGCTCAGCGAAGTTTTTCCTCGGTACCGACTCGGCGCCGCATGAAAAGCACCGCAAAGAATCAGCCTGCGGCTGTGCCGGTTGTTACAGCGCCCACAGCGCAATAGAGCTGTATGCTCAGGTATTTGATGAGTTAGGTTGTCTGGAAAAACTGGAAGGCTTTGCCAGCCATTACGGCGCCGACTTTTACGGCCTGCCACGCAACAGTGGCACGGTGACCCTGCAACAGCAGCAGTGGCAGGTACCAACAGAAATTGACCTGCCAAACGGTAAGCCAATAGTGCCGTTTTATGCTGGCCAGACGCTAAATTGGAAGTTGATTTAAATTTTAGTTAGCCAGTAGTAAGTCACTCATTAAAGGCGCTAATATCTATGCTTGTTTATGTCATAGGTACTCAGAATGCGTATTTTTCAGTTGTTGATGTTAGTGCTTTTGCTGACTGGCTGTGGCGGTGGTGGCAGTAGCGACGGAGATGGAGGAATTGGTGGTGGTCCTGGTTCAGGTAGTAACCCGGGTTTAGTCATTAATGATGACAATGCTCTTTATATTGCTACCATAACCAGTCTTAGTAACGATACTCTAACCAGTTTGGCACAACTGGCCGTTTTGGCTCATGATGAGCTTAATGCCAAACCAAGAGCTGTCGCTGTCACTCGTCCGGTGTTCTGTGAAAACGGGTTACAGGCAATTGAATTAGTAAAACGAACGGTATCTGACACCTATTATCTTGGTGCTAACCAACGCTTCAGTATCGTTTTTAATCAATGTCAGCTGGCTGAGCTTGAAGCAGAAATAACTGGTGAGTTGGACGTTTTGGTACGTTCAGTAACACTGGATGGCTACTCGCTGGATATATCAGATGCAGACTATTTACTTAGTAGCCGCAATTTACAACTTAAAGATGAAGAAGGCACAGTGCAGGTCTCGGTTGAAATAAATAACCGTTACAGCGCACGCAATCAACAATATTCCTATGTTGTGACTCCTGCTGGTAGTAGTCTGGCATTCACTTTGCCAGACAACAAAATAGAGCAGTTCCGCAGTTTTAATACCCGATTAATCCTTAATAATCAAATAGGTCGGTATGAGTTGTCTACTAACGGTACTCTGCAGAGTGATGTGCTGTCGGGTAGCATTACGGTATCAACCGTGACCCCTCAATCAGGTCAAATACAACGTTTACCGAATAGCGGTGAGCTTCGTTTTCAGGCAGGGGGTACAAGCACTATGCGGTTGTCGTCAATAGATGCCAATACCGGGATACTGGCAAACATTATCCTGCCAGAGCTCGGGTTAGGCGGGCAAGTTGACTGGTTGGAATTAAGTACCGGCGCAAGCTGGCAAAAAAAGGGTTTGGCTAAAAACTATATTTGGCGTGAACAGCGTGACTTTGTCAATCTGGAGGCTGAGTGGTTAACAGCAGGACAAAATATGATGGTTAACTTACTGCCTGAACAACCCATATTATTGCACTTTAGTAATGTTGTGACCGAACTGGGCGGCTATGGTAGCCGGCTGGTTTTAACCGCTGTTGATGAGCAGGGATTAAACCTGTTTGGTGTGCCGGAGATTGACGTCGATATTATGGTTTTAGGGACTGTGGTGCAACTACAGCCTGCAGTTCCATTGCTGGCGGGGTATCGTTATCGGTTGGGTAGCGCTTTTGCCCGAAATAATAGTAATACCTTAGCCAGTGTACCTTTCATGTATGCGCAGCTTGTAGACGAGTTATCCGGTACAGTTGAACTGACATCAACCTTGTTTCACTCCGGTCAGGTAGTAGAGGTTTATCCTGATATTCGTTCTGACTTAGGCCCGGCAATGGCAGCCTGGCAGACTGACTCTACTGTATTTGCAAGACGTGATCTTGCCAATCATGGCGTAGAATTAACTCTGGCTAACGCACCTTTGGGCAGTTATCTTTCCGGGATACTAAGCTTAGAACTCAGTAATGCCAGAGGAAATCATTTCACAATAAATCAGCCATACATAGTTATCGATGAGCAATTAACCGACTATTTTTATAACAGTACGCAACCGATGTCTGCAGCCAGCTCAGCGGACGTGATGTTAGCACCAATAGATACTCAAAATGACATTGGCAATGATGCAGGCATTTATACCAGTGTGTCTGGCTTTTCTGCAGATGGGCAGTCCTGGTCTTTATGGCTGAGAACGGGCGACGGCGGAATCCTGCAGCCTGGTAGTTATCTTGCTGGCGCAGAGGACAATTTCAGCGAACCACATCTCAAGGTGATTATTGCTGGTCGGTCGTGTTCAACACAAAATGCCAGCTTCACTGTTCAGCGGGCTGAGTATGATGATGAGAATATTTTTGTTAAAGGCCTCAGCGCTGATTACGACTTGATATGCCAATACAACAAGCTGTCTTATCAGTATCGTGGAAGCATTCGTTATCGACGCGCTTTTTAATTTTTCAGATAGCTCAGCAACCGCTCCAGCGCGCGGTAGCTGAGCGCTTCCATCAGGTGGGCTCGGCTGATTTGCGGTTGCTGCTGTAAATCGGCGATAGTGCGGGCGACTTTAATAATTTTGTGATAGGTACGGGCCGACAGCTTAAAGCGGTGAATGGTGTCTTCCAGAAAACGGGCATCGTCCTGCTTTAACGGGCAAAAGTCGGCAATTTCGCTGCCACTGAGCCGGGCATTAGCCTTGCCCTGGCGGGCCAGCTGCATCTCGCGCGCCGCAACCACCCGTTGTTTAACACTGGCGCTGCTTTCTTCGGAACTATGCTGTTGGCTCAGCATTCCCTTGGGCAGCAACGGCACTTCTATCTGTAACTCTATCCGGTCAATAAAAGGCCCCGATAAGCGGTTTAAATAACGCATGACCTGCTCGGGCGTGGCGCGGCCATCCTCATGGTGGCCGGTCGGGCTGGGGTTCAGTGCGGCGACCAACTGAAACTGGGCCGGAAACTCAGCCTGGCGGGCCGCCCGGGATATATGAACAATCCCGGTTTCCAGCGGCTCGCGCAGCACGTCCAGCACCTTACGCGGGAACTCGGGCAGCTCGTCTAAAAACAAGATGCCATGATGTGCCAGCGAAATTTCACCTGGGCGTGGCACTGAGCCACCGCCAACCAATGCTACAGCCGAACTGGTATGGTGCGGGCTGCGAAACGGCCGCTGTTGCCAGTCGGTCAGGTTGCGTTGCAGGCCGGCAATCGAATAGATCGCTGCGGTCGCCAGCGCTTCCTGCTCGGTCAACGCTGGTAAAATGCCGGGTAACCGCTGCGCCAGCATTGATTTACCGGTGCCGGCCGGGCCCAGCATTAGCATATTGTGTTCGCCGGCAGCAGCAATTTCCAGTACCCGCTTGGCATGGCCCTGGCCACGAACATCGGCTAAATCCGGCATATGCTGCACCGGCCGCTCGGGCAGCGGCGGAATAGCCGGTAACGCCTGCTGCGCCAGTAAAAAGCTATGTAACTGCAACAAATGTTCAGCGCCATGCACCTTTGCTTTGGGCACCTGTTGTGCCTGCTGGGCGTTTAACATTGGCATCAGCGCGGCACGGCCGGCGTCACGACAGGCTACCGCAACCGGAATTTCCCCCAAAATAGGCCGTATTTCGCCCGACAACGCCAGCTCACCATAAAACTCATAATCGCCGGTGCTGTGCTCATTCAGCTGACCACTGGCGACAATAATCCCCAGCGCTATCGGTAAGTCGAAGCGGCCGCCTTCTTTGGGTAAGTCGGCCGGCGCCAGGTTAACGGTGATTTTGCGATCGGGAAAGGCAAAGCCGCTGTTTACCATGGCGCTGCGCACCCGGTCCCGCGATTCTTTTACCGAGGTTTCAGGTAGGCCAACCAATTGAAATGCCGGCAAACCATTGCTGATATGCACCTCGACGGTAACCAGGGGGGCATCCAGGCCATGACGGGCCCGGCTGTAAACCACAGCCAGTGACATCCTGCCTCCGAAATTTTACATAAACACTGCATTATGTTTAGCATAATGTTAATTTAATGCAAGTTTCGGTGGTTGGCCGGTATAAAAGCGATATGAATACAGTTGGTTATTCCCTGCTTTGACAATTGCCTGCTAAGCTGAGAGGCAAACCGGCATGCCCTTTACTTTAACCAAAGGTAGCGACAGATGATTCAGCGCTGGCTGCAGCATATTCTGGCTTATCCCCGTCTTGTCACGGTGTTGTGTCTGCTGCTTATTATTGGCAGTGGCCTTGGCATCGGTAACCTGTATTTTCGCGGTGACTATCGGATCTTCTTTACGGATGATAATCCGCAGTTGCTGGCATTTGAGCAAATGCAGCAACAGTTTAATAAAAGCGACAACATCCTGATTGCCATCGCACCAGCCGATAAGCAGGTGTTCAGCGCCGAAACCCTGACTCTGGTGCGGCAGTTAACCGAGGCCGCCTGGCAGACACCTTATTCAATTCGGGTAGATTCGCTGAGTAATTATCAGCATACCGAAGCGATAGACGATGATTTATGGGTCGCCGATCTGGTCGGCGACGAGCTTGAATTGACCCGCTCTGAGCTTAACAAAATAGCGCAAGTGGCGCTAAACGAGCCGGTACTGGTTAAGCGACTGGTGTCCGCCGATGGTGCGGTTACCGCCATTAATATTACCCTGCAGCTACCGGAACAAAACCTGCAACAGGAAGTAAAAGAAGTATGGCAGGCCATTTCTGGCATGCTGGATACTTTTAAAGCATCGCACCCTGATACTGACTTTTATGTCAGTGGCGTCGTGGCAATGAATTATGCTTTTGCTTATGAGGCCGAGAACGACGTTAAAACCCTTATTCCGGTTATGTTTGCAGCTATTTTGCTGATGCTGGCCTGGTTACTGCGTTCAGTATTGGCATCATTGGCTACGCTGGTAATTATTGTGGTGACTGTAGTCAGTACCCTGGGTCTGGCGGGGTGGGCGGGTCTGTTTTTAAGTACCGCCACCGTCAACGTACCGACGATTCTGATGACCCTGGCAGTAGCGGATTCCGTGCATCTGATAGCCTCAATGCAATTTGCGCTGCGCCGCGGTGACAGCCGGCTCCAGGCGATACAATACAGCCTGAAGCGCAATATCATGCCGGTATTTATTACCAGTGCCACCACGGCCATTGGCTTTTTAACCCTGAATTTTTCTGAAGTTCCCATTCTGCGCGATTTGGGCAATATGACTGCAGTGGGCGTGATGCTGGCCTGCTTATTCAGCCTGGTATTGCTGCCGGCACTACTGCTGTTTTTACCGGTCAGTGCCGGCCAGCATAAGGACAGTGCTGCCGGCAGTGCCGATAGCACAATGTTATGGCTGGCCAATATGGTGATCCGCCGGCAACAGCCGCTGTTCTGGGGTATGAGCATCGTGATTATTGGCTGTAGCGCCCTGATTACCCTGAATACTATCAATGATGAAGCGGTAAAATATTTTGCTGCTGATACCGAGTTTCGCCAGGCCAATGACTTTCTGGAGCAGAACCTGACCGGCGCCACTACCGTTGATTTTGTTATCTCCGGTGATCAAGCCAGTGCGGTTAACCAGCCTGAGTTTTTAACCGCGGTGGCGGGGTTTACTGAATGGCTGCAACGTCAGCCGGAAGTACAGCACGTTAACAGCATTACTGACACCATGAAGCGGCTGAATAAAAACATGCATCAGGACGACCCGGCATACTACCGCTTGCCGGAAAATCAGCAGCAAGCCGCCCAATACTTATTGATGTATGAAATGTCGCTGCCGTTTGGCCTCGATTTAAACAATCAGCTTAATCTGGATAAAAGCGCTACCCGGGTGGCCGTCAGCTTACAAAACCTGGGCAGTAAACAGCTTACTGCCTTTGAAAGCCGGGCCCTGGCTTACCTGGCCGAACATGCCAGCGCTTATTCCGCCACTGCAGCCAGTACTGCACTGATGTTTGCCCACATTGGCGAGCGCAATATGGCGTCGATGTTGCAAACCCTGCCGTTGGCGTTGGTGCTGATTTCACTGTTACTGGTATTTAGTTTGCGATCGTGGCGACTGGGCGTGCTGAGCCTGATACCGAACATTACTCCGGCATTGGTGGCATTTGGTTTATGGGGGCTGCTAAGTGGTGAAATTAACCTGGCGCTGTCGGTCGTAGCCGGTATGAGCCTGGGGATTATTGTTGATGATACCGTGCACTTTCTCAGTAAATACCGGGCGGCCAGAGTGGAAGGGCAGGCAGCCGAGCAGGCAATACGCTATGCTTTTACCACTGTCGGGCGGGCTTTATGGATCACCACTGTGGTATTGGTAACCGGTTTTGCGGTATTAATGCTGTCTGGCTTTCGGCTGAATTCTGATATGGGGATGTTAACTGCACTGGTGATCCTGGTGGCCCTGGTTATCGATTTTCTGTATCTGCCGGCCTGCCTGCTAAAATTTGATGCAAAGGAGTATAAAACAGATGCCACAGTTTAAGACTAGCCGCTCGGCCATATTGATGCTGGCTGTCGGCCTGCTGCTTGGGATGCCGGTCGCCGCTGATACTGACGCAGAAATTGTAGCCAGTCGGGAAAAAGGGCTGCAAATCGCCACTGAGCAGAAACAGCGCGATACCGGCTGGGGTGACAGCGAAAGCAACGTGCTAATGGTACTGCGCGATGCCAGCGGCAACGAAAGTATCCGACGGATGCGTACCCTGGCCCTGGAAGTAACCGGCGATGGTGATAAATCACTGATCATTTTTGATGAACCCCGGGATGTTCGGGGCTCGGCCTTTTTAAGTCATTCTCACCCTACGGCCGAAGACGACCAGTGGCTATATTTACCGGCGATAAACCGGACCCGGCGTATTGCCAGCCGCAATAAATCCGGCCCTTTTATGGCCAGCGAATTTGCCTATGAAGATATGTCGTCGTTTGAACTGGCGAAATACCAGTTCCGCTATTTACGCGACGAAGCAGTGAATGGCGTAATGTGTTACGTGATTGAACGGCTCCCGGCCGATAAATTCTCTGGCTATAGTAAAACCATTGCCTGGGTGGATAAAGAGCACTACCGGGTGCAGAAAATTGAGTTTTACGACAAAAAACAAAGCCTGCTGAAAACCTTAACCGCCAGTGATTATCAGTTGTATCTGAATAAATACTGGCGGCCAATGCTGTTGCGGATGCAGAACCATCAAACCGGAAAAAGCACCGATCTGATCGTAGAAGAGCTGCAATTTAATGTCGGCCGCAGTGCGGCTGATTTCGATGTTAACGTGCTGGAGCGGCTGCGTTGACAGCCAGCACAAAGCAAACCGAGGTAGTATGACAACGTTGGTATATCAGGTTATCCGGGGCCCGGTTGTCCGTTTATTGCTGGCAACATTGCTACTGACTGCTTCTGCGCTGAGCGGTGTACTGCAGGCGGCAGAGCTTGGCCCGGTGGCAAAAACCGATACCCTGTGGCGGTTGGCGGTGCAGGTCCGGCCGGACGAGGCTGTCAGTATGCCGCAGGTTGTTTATGCACTCTGGCAGGAAAACCCTGCCGCCTTTGTCGATGGCGATATTAACAAGCTGCGGGCTGGCAGTGTGTTGCAGGTACCCGCTCGCAGCAAGATGCTGGCCACCGGCGCTGCGGAAGCCAGAGTCTGGTATTATCAGGCTATCAGACGGCCGCTGGCATCAGCTGTCCCACCGGTAAGAACAGTCCCCAGGCAGGCAGCAGTTAAACCCGCACCTGCAACGTCGCCGCGCGACAGTCAGCCGGAGCCGGAGCCAGCGGCTTCCGAACCGACAGCAGATCCAGAGACGCGCACTGCGCCAGCAGCCGTCAGCATAGTGCCGGTTACTGAGGCGCCAGCAGAACGCACGTCGCCTCCCGAGCCAGCAGGCGGTTTTAATTTACGCCAGCAACATCAGCTGACGTTGCAACAACGCTATTTTGCTGAAACCGGTACTATGGGTCAGGCCCGGGCGCATACGCTGCTTAGTCTGCTGTCAGACTGGTCATGGCAGGACGACGACGGGGTCCATAGCTTTCAACTTACACCTTTTTTACGCTGGCATCAGCGTGACAGTGCCAGCAATCTGCTTGACTTACGCCAGGCCTACTGGCGCTATGCTGGCAGCAACTGGGAGTTTAAAGCAGGCAACGATATTGTGTTTTGGGGGGTAAGTGAGTCGCAGCGGCTGGTCGATGTCATTAACCAGGTGGATATGGTCGGCGGGGTGGAAATGGAATCGCGACTGGGCCAGCCAATGCTTAGCTTTAAAGGCTGGAATAGCGCCGGTACCCTCGAGCTGTATTTGCTACCCTATTTCCGTGAACGCTTGTTTGCCGATCCGGCAGGCCGGCTGACGGCACCCTGGCCGGTGGAGCATGCTAGTGCCTTGTATGAATCCAGTGATAAGCGTAACAATCTCGACTTTGCCCTGCGCTGGTCACAACGCTTCAGCTCAGTTGATTTAGGCCTGAGCTATTTTGCCGGCAATAGCCGCGAACCGCTGTTAATACCGCAAGCTGCAACGCAACAACTGCAACCTTATTATTTCCAGATGCAGCAAATTGGCGTCGATGCTCAGTATGTTGCCGGTGACTGGCTGTGGAAGCTGGAAAGCATATACCGGCAGAGTGGTCCGCAGGAATTTGTCGCCGCTACTGCCGGCTATGAATACACCCGGGTAGGTGTATTTAACCGCAGCTGGGATCTTGGCTGGATAGCCGAGTATCAATATGACAGTCGCGGTTTGCAGGCACCGGTAACCGGTCAGAACGATCTGTTTATTGGCTGGCGTCTGGCACTGAACGATGTGGCTGGCAGTGAAGTTCTGCTTGGGGTGCTGCAAGATTTAGATCGCAGTAGCAGCCGTAGCGCCAAACTGGAGGCGTCGATGCGGTTAACCAATAGCTTGCGGTTGCGCCTGAACGCCTGGCTGTTTCAGACCGACGATGTCAGTGATGTGTTGTATAACTTGCGCCAGGACGACTACCTGGAGCTAAGCCTCGATTATTATTTTTAGCCTGCCTTTTTGTTGAAAAACCAGCAACAAGTTACGAAGACGCTTTGGTCTGCTGCCAAAGTAAGCTAGCATGGGGGTTTTCGTTGGCGGCAGGCGTAACCTTGCTGCCAGAAGTCACTTTTGCAAGAGTTAACGATATTTTGAATAGCCCGACTGAACAGCACGCCTTTCCACTGGATGAAGACCGCTTGTTGCAATGGTTTGATAGCGCAACCATGCACCGGGCCCGCGCCTATTTGCAGGCCGGTAAAGTGGTTAAACTGGAATACAGTGATGATTTAAGCCAGGTCAGCGCTCAGGTTTGGGGCGCCGGGTTTTCGCCGTACCGGCAAAATATCGTACTGGCCCAAACCGATAGTGGCTGGGCGTTACGCGACAGCTGCAGCTGTCCGGTCGGCCATCGTTGCAAACATATTCTGGCGGTATTACTGCGGTTAAAGCGCGATTATGCCCAGCAGCAGCTGCGGATAAAACAGCTACCCCAACTGAAACTGGATAACTGGTTTAACGAACTGGAGCAATTACAACAACCGGTTCGTGATGACAGTGGTGATACCGTGTTGTATTTACTGAGCTATGGCCAGGCCGGTTTGCAGTTGTATCCGCGCCGGGTGCGGCTGATGAAAAAAGGCGGTTACACCAAAGGGCAGGCGATTGGCAAATACGACTTAGTCAGTCCGCAGCCACCGGCCTGGTTGAGTGAAAGTGATTATCAGCTGTTAACCTTGTTCCGCAGCCACAACCTGGCGGAGCAATCGGTGCTGGAAGATAACTGGGGCTACCAGCTGCTGCAACAATTACTGGCAACTGAGCGTTGTATGTTCAGCGAGGCCCGCTATCCACTGAGTTGGGGTGAAAAACGGCCATTAGAATTAAGCTGGCATAACAGCAAGGCCGGGCAGCAACTGGGCTGGCAAATTGGCGACGATCATAACAGTGTGCTGGTGTTTACCGACCCACCCTGTTATCTGGATACCGATACATATCAGCTGGGGTTACTTACTACCCCACTGTCTGGCCGTGAATTAAAGCTGCTGTCAAAAATGCCCCCGGCACCAGCTGCCCTGTTGCAAAGCCGGCTCGGCCGCTTGCAGCAATTGTTACCGAAAATCAGCCTGCCAATGCCCGAAGGTTTGGGAGTTGAGCAAATTAATGTCACGCCAACACCGGTATTACAGTTGAAAATGTTGCCGCGCCAAAGCAAGGGCCGGCAGGAGCCGGTGGCCTTGCTGAGCTTTGACTACGATAAGCAACGGCTGCCGCTGGATTTACAGGCATCGCAAACTGAAGTGCAGCAGGGCTCGCAAACATATTTTGTCAAACGGCAGCGGGCCAGCGAAACTGCAGCGCTGGAAGTGTTGCTGGAACTGGATCTGCTGAGCCTGCCACCGCTGCCCGCCCCAAACGAACAGCAGGCTGCTTTTGGGGTAGGTGATGGTCCGGACAACCCTGAACTGTGGCAACCCTTGCTGCAGCAGCTGGACAGCCTGCGGGATGATGGCTGGCTGGTCGAACAGGCCAGCGATTTTAATCTGGATATACTGGCGGCTACACCTTACTTACAGGTAAAAGACGGTAAACAAACCGGCTTTGAGCTGGGTATTCAGGTGGATATTGATGGCCAGCAAGTGCCTCTGTTGCCGCTGATCAGCCAGTGGCTGCGCCAGAACGGCTTGCCAGGCGACGAGCAGCAAATCTGGCTTAGTTTACCCCAGGGCAAACTGGCGCTGCCAATGACCTTAATTCAGCCACTAATCGACACTATTGTCGAGCTGCTGAATATGCATAAAGCACCGCTGACGCTTGAGTTACCAGATTACAAAGCCGCCATTCTGCCACCGCCTGGTGCTGCAGAAATTCAGTACTTAAATGCCAACCGGTTGGCCAGCCTTAACCAGCAACTGCATAATTTCAGTGGCATTACCGATGTCGACTTACCAGACAACCTGCAAGCGACGTTGCGGGGTTATCAGCAACAGGGCTTAAACTGGCTGACTTTTCTTAAGCAATATGGTTTAGGTGGGGTACTTGCCGATGATATGGGGCTGGGTAAAACCCTACAAACCCTCAGTTTTATTCTTAAGCAGTACCAGCAGGGGGAGCTGACCCAACCGGCGCTGATCATTTGCCCTACCAGCTTACTGGGTAACTGGCAACAGGAAGCGCGCCGCTTTACCCCTGATTTAAAGGTGCTGCAGGTATATGGCCCGAAACGCCGGCCACTATTTGACGAAATGGAAAAGTATCAGCTAATCGTTACCAGTTATCCGCTGCTGGTACGGGACATTGCCTTGTACCGCCAGCATCGCTTCAGCGTGGTGGTGCTGGATGAAGCCCAGCATATTAAAAATGCCGGCAGCCAGGCGGCACAGAGCGTGCGGGTATTGCACCGCGATTTCAGCCTGGCGTTAACCGGCACACCACTGGAAAATCATTTGGGTGAGTTAAAATCGTTATTTGATTTTGTGCTGCCCGGTTTGCTTGGCACCGAGCAACACTTCAGCCAGGTGTATCGCAAGCCCATTGAAAAACACGGCGATACCGAGCGTGCCCGGGTGCTGCGCCAGAAAATAGCGCCCTTTATGCTACGTCGTACCAAAGGTCAGGTCGCGACTGAACTGCCGGAAAAAACTGAAATAGTCCAGTTGCTGGAGCTGGAAGCTGATCAACGTAACCTGTACGAAAGTATCCGCTTAATTATGGAAACCAAGGTGCGGGAGCTGTTTGTCCGCAAAGGGGTGGCTGCCAGCCAGATTGAATTTTTAGACGCGTTGTTAAAGCTGCGTCAGGTATGTTGTGATGCCCGGCTGGTGCCGATAGAACAGGCGCAGAGCGTACGCCACAACGCGAAATTGCAATGGTTGCGTGACACCCTGCCAGAGATGCTGGAAGAAGGACGGCGCATTCTATTATTCAGCCAGTTTGCCAGCATGCTGCACCTGATCGAGCAGGAACTGCAGTATATGGGCATCAGCTACAGCAAGTTAACCGGCCAGACCAAACAACGCCAGACCCAGATAGATGCCTTTCAGAATGGCGAAACTGAAGTATTTTTGATCAGCCTGAAAGCGGGGGGAACCGGCTTAAACCTGACCGCTGCTGATACCGTTATTCATTATGACCCCTGGTGGAACCCGGCAGCAGAGCAACAGGCAACCGACCGGGCGCACCGGATTGGCCAGGATAAGGCAGTGTTTGTCTATAAACTGATAGCGCGCAATACCGTTGAAGAGAAAGTACAGCAATTACAGAGTTTTAAGCAGGGGCTCGCTGATCAGTTATTAGGTGGCAGTAAAGGCCAGTTATGGCAGGGCGAGGCTGCAGATCTGTTAGCGCTGTTTACCAGTGACGAATAACACCGCCAACATACAAAAGCTGGCGCAGGAACATTGTTATTAAGCAGTTAAGAATGTAATATCGATGCGTTTTAATCTGGCGTGGCGCGATGCGTTCGGCAGCAGGGTGAACAGAAACCAGCAGCACGATAAAAAAGCCCGGAATTTAACACCAGGATTTAATTACAATATCAAGGAGTCAGTGATGCGTAAATTACTTGTCGCGGTGGCTATTATTGCCGGCGCCATTTATGGTTATATCAAACTCAGCGGGACAGACAGCGTCGCAGTTGATCACCCTGAGCTGGAGTTTGTACCAGCCGATACCGTATTTTTATCGGCCCAGTTAGAGCCGGTAGATTTTGTCGCCTATTTAAATGCGTTTGGTTTAAGCCCGGACTATTACAGCGACGCCAGTCAGCAACAGTTAGCTGAGCTTGCAGCCAATACAGATGAGCCGCAGTTGCGTTTTGTATTAAGTTTAGCCGGTGAGTATATGCGGGCCCTGGCGCAACCAGAGCAGTTAGAAGTGGTAACCGGAATTAAGCCTCAGGTACGCTCGCTAAGCTACATGGTTGGCCTGACGCCGGTGATGCGAATTGAACTGGCAAATGAAGACGCTTTCTGGCAGTTATTTGACCGGGCGGAGGAAGCCAGCGGCATCAGCCATCAGGCGCTACCTGGTGAGGGCGGTGGTTTTCGCTCGTATCCATTCAGCTTCGGCGAGTTCAGCGCCGAATTGCTGATTTCAGTAACCGATGGCTGGGGCAATATGGCACTGGTACTGCCAACGCAAAGTGAACAAACCCGCCAGCTGGCATTACTGACGGCCAAACCAGAGCGCAGCATTATCAGTGACAACCAGTTGGCTAATATTGCCTCTGACTATAATTTAAACCCGAATGCCATAGGTTTTATCAGTTTTCAGCAACTGGTAACCGGCCTGACCACAACCAATGGCAACCGCCTGGCAAACGACATTCAGCTGCTGGCCAGCCCGCAGTTCAACGCAACGATGCAGCCCTGGCTCGCTGCCGAGTGCCAGCAGGATTTAACCAGTATTACCAACAGCTGGCCTGGCATGTATTTCGACAGCAAAATTACCACTAAAGCAGGCCAGCAGACGCATGTCCGCAGTAAAATGCTGGTTCCGACTTCTAATAACGAGACAATTACTACCCTGAGCAGCATTCGTGGTTTTGTACCGAACCATGTCGCAGAAGGCATGAACGGTTCGGTACTCAGTTTTGCACTGGGGCTGGATATGGCCGAGTTTGCTCCGGCGATAACTAAAATCTGGCGCGGTTTAACCCAGCCGGCTTATCAGTGTCCGCAACTTGCGCAATTGCAGCAGCAAATGCAGCAAGCTAACCCGATGGCGATGTTAGCCGCCGGTGCCATGGTGCACAGTATTCAGGGCGCGTCGGTAACGATTAACAACCTGGCGATGGACCCTAATACCATGCAGGTCTCTGCAGTTGATGCCATGATAAGCGTGACAGCTAAGAATGCCCGCAGCTACCTGGAAGGCTTAAAAGCCATGGTGCCGGGTACGGCGGAAATAACCCTGCCGGCCGATGGCGAAGAGTTGCCACTGAACAGTGTGCTACCTATGCTGGATGCTTTTGGGGTAACGCCAATGCTGCAGGTTAACGATTCGCATCTGGTGGTTTATGCTGGTGATAAAGGTACCGCCCAGGCGAAAGCGACGCTGCAGCAAGCCATTCAGAAAAACGGCATGTTGAGCTTTGGTATGGATTACGCGCAGTTTTTTGGCATGATGACTGAAGCAATGCAAGCCAGTGGCCAGCCAGTACCTGAAGAGCTCAGCTCGTTCAGCGAAATGAAGATGCAGGTTCAGGCCAATATGGATATTGACGAGCAGGGCGTGGTAGTACATAGCCAGATGACGATGGGTGAGAAAGAGTAATTATCCGGCGTCAACGTTAACGTGATAACAGGGCAGCCGCTGGCTGCCCTTTTTTATGCTCAATTTTAAACAATCTAATCAGTCTGCCTGGGTTGCTGCCGAGGTGGTGGCTGGTGTTTGCAGAGAAAAGTAATACGCCAGCGCAGCAATATCGGCGTCGTTCAGGCCGCGGGCTTGCGGGGTCATTAGCGCATGTTTACGCTCGCCACTGCGATAAGCGGTTAACGCGCTGGCTAAGTCTCGCTCGCTACGGCCAGCCAGGCTGGGGTAGTTCGGATGACTGGAGATACCATTGCGGCCATGACAGGAGGCACAGCTGTATGCTTTTAACTGGCCTTGTTCAAAAAGCTGGCGCTGTGGCTCAGTCAGGCTGGCAGTAAGTTGCTGTTGGCTGGCATCTGGGGTGGGATCGGTACAGGCGCTGAGACTGCTCAGCGCCATAACAGTTACTGCAATAAATAATGTTACACGTCTGGCGGGGGCTAAGGCTTTGTTCATAACAGCTCCTGAAATTGATTGCTTCAGCCTGCCATAATGCCTGAAAAAAGCCCAGCAAAACCACTGGAAGATGCCGCTTATCCCAGATCAACGTCGCCTTATCACAGCATTTTGCGCTTTGTTGCTGCAGCGATTAAGCTTAAAAATATTTCGATAAAATGGTAATGCCGGTGCGTCTCTTTTTGAATGTAATGCTGTGGGCTTGTCTCAGTGCATGTGGGGGTAGCGGGGATAGCGACAGTACAGTCAACAGCACGCCGGTCATTGATGTCAACTGGCAACCTGCTGCGGCCAGCGACTGGCCAATTAGCACCGCAGCGGCCGAGGCAATGGATGGTGCTGCTCTGCAACAAGCGTTTAACCGCGCTGCCGGACTCAGTCCGATGCATGCATTGCTGGTTGTCCGAAATGGCAAGCTGATAGGCGAAGCCTATTACCATGACCAGCAGCGTGATTCGTTACAGCATTTACGTTCTGTGACAAAAACTATCACTATGCTGATGATTGGTAAGGCCATTGAGCTTGGCGCCATCAGCTCTGTTCATCAGCCGATAGCAGAGTTTACCACTGAAGACTATAGTGCACTCCTTAGTGACAAAGCTGATATTACCATAGCGCATCTGTTAGACATGAGCAGCGGCATAGAGTGGGACGAAAGCACCGCTCAGGGCTACAACGACTGGGTAAGTGCCAGCGATCCGGTAGAATATGTATTGCAGCGGCCGCTTGTTAGTGCACCCTCCAGCCAGTTTAACTATAACTCTGGTACCTCACATTTATTGTCCTATATTCTGACTAAGGCCACAGGACTCTCTCTGGCCGAATTTACTAAGCTGCACTTGTTTACGCCTCTGGGGATTAATGAGTTCAACTGGGAAACCCTGGATAATGGTCTAAGTAACGGCGCTGCAGGGTTAACGCTTCGGGCCCGTGATTTAGCTAAAATTGGAGTGCTACTCCAGCAACAGGGCCGCTGGCAAAGCCAGCAAGTCATTGCCGCCAGCTGGGTTTTGCAGGCCGCAGCCGTTAGTCAGCCACTGAACCAGCCTCTGGGTGGGCTTGAATTACACGGTTACGGCCAGCAATGGTGGCTAGGCAGCACCAGTGCAGGAGACTTTCAATTGGGCTGGGGATTTGGCGGACAGTTTGTGCTGACCATGCCTGAGCAAAATCTGACAATAGTGTTGTTGCAGAATTTTCAGGCTGGGGTTCCTGGTCAGACTAATGCCGCAATGCAGCTTATCCGGCAGCACATACTGCCGGCACTTTAAAAGGCTTGTAGTCTAATCGGCATACCACATTCTGGCCTGACGGGCCGGAATGCTGAAGCTATGGTTGCTGCCGCCAATGCTGAAGGTTGCACTGCCACTTAGCACATCACGATAAGTACGATACCAGTAAAAGCGGCCATTGGTGTTGACGTTAAAGGTGACCTGACCACCACATTTATTAATGCCTACCACGCCTTCCTGGCCGCGGCGGAATAAAATAGCGCAGTTACTCGAAGCCAGTACTTCCATGCCCTGGCCCTGCATCCGGTTATGAAAGTTAATCATCCTTTGCATAAAAGTCGCGCGAAAGGCATTAACCCAGCGGTTATTGTCAGTACCGGTGCTGTCGCTGAACACCAGTGGCTTGCCGCCGTCTCTACCCAGCACATAAGCATAGGCCAGGTATTCATCGGTCGGATCCATGATCAGGTAGCGAAAGCCGTCGTTGGTGGGAATATCATGGGTAATGGTGAAAGTGACCGCCCGGTTATTGGCCAGTGCCTGGCCATAGGCACCGGGGTCAACCAGCTCGTTCATACTGCCACTGGGGGTAAACGCCCGGCGTAAGCTTTCAAATAACGGGAAATCGTAAGCTTTATGGTCGGTATATTGTAAATACGGCGCCAGAAAACTGTTGTACTCATTATTGCCGGTACCGCCGCTGGTGATAATTTCACCAAACACATACAAGCCGTTTTTGATATCGGCGGTGAAAATCTGGTTAATATGCCAGATGGTCATATGCTTGGCCGCATCGACCCGGAAGCCTTTTACCCCCATATTCTTCAGTGCCTGTAGATAGGCGCGTTGCTGTTGCAGTACCCAGCTGTTCGGGTTTAAGTCAGGTAAACCGCTGTCGCCAGCACCACCACACAAACGCCAGTTCTGAACCTGCCAGACATCGTTATAGTTCTGGATGCAATTCGCCGGGTTAAAGTCCCAGGGACTGAACAACCCCTGCGTTAAATTGCCAAACAGCCGCTGGTTATTCCAATAGGTGGGGTTGCCAGCATAGCTGTTTAACGCCGCCTGGCCGGGAAAATCAGTGGCACCATTGCGCTCGTTAGCCATATGGTTTAACACGATGTCGGCATACACGTCGACCCGGCGCGCCGGGTTGCTGTCGTTCAGTGCATTAATCATCGCCTGAAACGATTGCTTATTGCCTTTGCAGTGGTCAATAACCCTTATATCCTGTGGCTGATAACGTTGCCACCAGGCACAGTTGCCGGCATTAGATTTCAGCGGAGGCGCAACCAGTACTGCTTTATAACCGAGGTTTTTAATTTCCTCTGCCCGATCAGCGACCTCGTTATAATGCCAGTCGAAGGCATGTAGAATAACGTCAGCCAGTGCCTGTGGTGCAATAAATAATAGTATGCCAAGCAGCATACTGCGGGAAGTTATGGTAAAAGCTCGCATGTTTTCGTCCTGTAATTTGTTGTTTTGCAAGACATCCGTGCATGAGCCGCCAGCTATGCCAGCGAAGTGTTAGTGACAACAAGACCCCTTTAACACAACTTCAGCATACTTAGCTGCTGCAGCGAAATATTGTTGCTTCACGCCAAAATGACAATTAGTTTACAGTTTATAAATAATAGGAACGCCTGGCAGCAGTTCAGGATGAAACTGACAACTGCGTTACGTGTTAACTCGATTCACTTCGGGTTATAGTAAGCACCCGGCAGTTTTCACTGAAGTAAGTGGTAGTGAATGAAGTTTTTCTCTTTTTTCATCAGCAGCGTCTTGCTGCTGTTGTCCGTTGTATCCGAGGCGGCTCCGGCTAATTTTGACCAGGCAAAAAAACTGGCGCAGCGCATTCACGCCCCCGAGGCCGGCAGCTTTTACTGTGATTGTGCCATTCGCTGGCAGGGCAAAAAAGGCATTCCCGATCTGGCAGGCTGCGGCTATCAGGTACGCAAAAATGGCCCGCGGGCGAATCGGATTGAATGGGAGCATGTGGTACCAGCCCATCATTTTGGCCATCAGCGTCAGTGTTGGCAAAATGGTGGCAGGAAAAACTGCGTAAAAACCGATAGTACCTTCCGGGCCATGGAAGCCGACTTATATAATCTGGTGCCGGCGATAGGTGAGGTGAACGGCGATCGCAGTAACTATCGTTTCGGCGTGCTGCCATCCTCGCCGGCGCAACACGGCGCCTGCCCGGTAAAGGTCGATTTTAAGCAACGGGTGTTCGAGCCGCCCCCACAGGTAAGGGGTGATATTGCCCGCACTTACTTTTATATGGCCGACAAATATAACCTCAACCTGTCCCGCGCTCAGCAGCAACTGTTTATGGCCTGGCATAAACTGGACCCGGTAAGCGCGACAGAGCAGCAGCTAAACCAGCGCACCCGCCAGCATATGGGCCACGACAACCCTTTTATTAGTGGCGATCGCGAATGGCACCCGGGGTACCGCCCCACCGGCTATGGTTTGGTGGTAAGACAGTAGCAACCAATGGCATTACTATTCACCCTAAATCAACGCTATATCAACTACTTAAAAATGGGTCAGAGTGATTTTTCAGTGGTTTTTTCAAACAGCCAATTTAGTGTTGTGTCCGCTGCTCGCGCAACGCCGCTAGTTAGCAGCAAGGGCATTTTTATAAATTTTACCATCTTTAATAATCAGCAGCAGATTCTGTTCAGGGTCTGCCAGCAATTCTAATTGCGCTATCGGGTCGCCTTTTACCAGTAATATATCGGCCAGAGCGCCAGGCTCTATTACGCCTAACTTACCTTTGTAAGGCATCCGCTCGCCTGACAATGCCAACAAACGACCATTGTCGTATGTGGCCATTTTCAGCACTTCAGCCGGGCTGAACCAGCGCTGCATTTTTACCAGCTGGGCGTTCTGATTAGCCGTTTTGCCGGGCGAAAATAGGATATCGGTACCCCAGGCCAGTTGTACTTTATGTTTTTTTGCCAGGTTGTAAGCGCGATCGGTGCCATTGCTTACCTGTAATTGCTTTTGCCGTGCTTCGCCTTGCTGTGGGTTGGCGTACTGGTCATCCAGAAACGGCTGCAGGCTCCACCAGACTCCCTGCTTTGCCATTAACTTTACCGTAGCCTCGTCGGCCAGCTGACCATGTTCAATGCTTTTTACGCCGGCCCGAATGGCCATTTGCATCGCTCGCGGGGTGTAGGCGTGTACGGTAACGTAGGTGCCCCAATTGGCTGCAGCCTGCACGGCGGCATGCATTTCTTCTTCGGTGTACTGCGCTACATCCAGTGGATCATAGAAGGATGACACACCGCCACCGGCCATTAACTTCAGCTGGCTGGCGCCCAGCATCAGTTGTTCACGGCTGCGTTTCAGTACCGCGTCTTTACCATCGGCAATGGCGGCTGCGCCAATCCGTTCGGTATGGCTGAGGCCATTGTCATGCGGTATATCGGTCGGCAAACGGAAATCGCCATGGCCGCCGGTTTGAGAAATAAGCGCGCCCGATGGGAAAATGCGCGGGCCAGTTAATACGCCGCGGTCTATCGCCTGTTTCAGACCAAACACCGGCCCGCCAACATCGCGCACTGTGGTGAAGCCGCGTTGCAACATAGCACCCGCTTCACGCCCTGCCAGGTGATGAACAAAACCGGCATCGCCGGTCAGCGCAGCTATTTGCGGTGCCGCGGCAAATGTCAGGTGGGCGTGGGCATCAATTAAACCGGGAATAAGGGTATAGCCGGTACCTCTTATTACCGTGGCATCGGCAGCCGGTGTTACCGGGGTACTGTGCAACTGCTTAATCCGGTTAGCTTCAATTTCCACGGTAACCGGTTCGGTAAGCCTCAGGTCTTTACCGGTAAATACCCGTACATCGGTAATATAGATAGGCTGTTGCAGAGCGTGCCCGCTCAGGCTGCAAAACAACATTCCAGCGACTACCACAACATATTTCAGCATCAGTGTATTCCTGTTTAAAGTTAGCTGCTTAAGCATAGCCCATTAAGATAAGGCAGTATTGTTAGCCCAGATATTTTCCGTTGTAGTTAAAAAAGCAATAATTTAACAATTGAGTGCCAGAACAAGCATTATGTATAGTACTATCTTTTTAACTGTAGCTTTGGATCAGTGACGATATTCTCAACTTCAGAGCAATTAATCCGTAAAGCTATACTCGTTAAGTGATATTGCTGCGTTGACCGGAGTGAACAACGATGAAAACCCTGACTGAACACCTGAGCCAGTATGCGCTGTATCATCGTGACCAGCGCAATATAACCACCCACTATGCTGGGATACCGTTAATTGTGGTAGCCATTTTCAGTTTGTTGTCTCTGCCGCTGGTTAGTCTGGCCGGTATTATGCTTACCCCGGCCTTGCTGCTGTTTATTGCCACAGCGATTTTTTACTTCCGGCTCGACTTTCGCTTTGGGCTGGTGATGCTGCTGTTTAGCGGCAGTTGTTTTGCTATTGCAACTTATCTGGCAGCCCAGCCTTTTGCGATTTGGCTTGGCAGCTCACTGGGGCTGTTTGTTGTCGGCTGGGTGTTGCAGTTTATTGGCCACTATTATGAAGGCAAAAAGCCGGCTTTTGTTGATGATATTGTTGGTCTGTTTGTTGGCCCGCTGTTTGTAGTGGCTGAAATTGGTTTTAGTTTCGGCCTGCGCAAAGCGCTGCAGCAAGAGATTGAAAAAACCGCCGGCAAGGTGCATTAACCACCATAAAGTGGTTGATTTACCAGCAGCTGGCGGCCTAGACTGGCACTACAAAAACAATTACAAAGGATTTGTAGCGTGCCAACTTCATTTATTGTGGTAGATGACTTTCTGGACAACCCGCATCAGTTAAGGGATGCCGGGCTTAGTTTGAATTATCCTGAGGTGCAGGGGCCTTATCCGGGCAGAAACTCGGCGCAGCGGGTAAACCTTGAAGGATTGAACCAGCAGGTCTCGAGGCTGGTTGGTGAGCCACTGGTGGCCATGGCGCATAATCAGGCGCATGGCAAATTCCGGGTGGCGTCTGGTAGTGATGTCGGCACGGCCAAGGTGCATGTCGACAGTTCACATTGGTCGGGTATTTTATACTTATCCCGGCCAGAAGATTGCAAAGGCGGTACTGAGTTTTTCCGGCACAAAGCAACCAATACTGAGCGTGTTCCTTATAGTGATCAGGAGTCGCTGCAAAGGTTTGGTGCTCCCTCGGCAAAGCAATGGATTTCAGACTTGCTGGCAACCGACTCCAACGACGACTCGAAATGGGAGATGACGCACCGCATCCCAATGCGCTTTAACCGGCTGATTTTACTTCGGCCCTGGCTCTGGCACTCCGCCGGTGAATCCTTCGGTACGACTATTGAAAACTCAAGAATGGTTTATCTGATGTTTTTTGCCTCCGCTGCTGCAGTCAGGCGCTAAACATCCGATATCAGCAGTTGCTGCTAGCCACTCACTGTTCTGCCGCAGCCTGCTGACAACTGCTATTGCTTAGCTGCACAGTCCGGCCGCTGGCCGGATGGCTTAACAGGCATTGGTTATCGGCCTGTTGCAGCTCCAGTAATATGGCAGGCTGATTATGCCGGCCCATAATGGGCCGGCCTTGCGGGTCACGTAAAATAGCCTGTTCAATAAACAGCTGATGACTGTTAACAAAGGCATTGTCAGCCAGTTTTAGCGGTTCGCCACCAATCAGCTCGATAATAGCCTGCTGTAGCTCAGCTTTTATGGTCGGGCTCATATTAGTCAGCCGGGCGGGCTGTGGTTCGGCCTGAGTCATCTTGCACCCTGTCAGCAAGTAAGCGCCAGCCAGCAGGCTGACGCTTAGTAGTATGCCGCGCTGCATTACTGCAGATCCTGAGCGGGTTTAATTGGCTGGTTAACTTTGTTTTCCAGTAAAAAAGCTTCCATTCTCGGATCATGGCGCCGGATACTTAAGCCGCTGCCGTCATCGCTACGTTGTTGCTGGCTCAGGCTCTGGCCGGCCACGCCCAGCGGGCAGCTGTCATTGGCTGCATAGTGCAGCGCACTGGCCAGCATCCGCTCCGCCGGATCGCCTAACTGGGCCGAGAAATCATCTGCTACCTGGCAACCTTGCACATCTGCGGCAAATACCGGCGCCGGGGTCGGGTAAAAACCATCAGCATATTCGCCAAAGTCTTTGGCATTGGCGCCGCTGAACTGAATAGTAAAATAGGTGGTGCCGCAGTTATCGGTCGGGTAAAAACCATAAGGCTTACCGCAGGTTTGGTCACCAATCAGAATCACCTCAACATCAATACCGCGTAAACCATTGATAAAGGCCTCGCTGGCCGAGCAGGTGTCACCGGTCGATAACACAAAAATCCGGTTCAGGTTTAGTTCCGGCAGCGGAGTATTGGTTAAACGGCCCGCTTCGTAATCAATTTCAAAGCCATAAAATGGCATCGGGCTTAAGGTCTGGCCGGTTACCGGATCGCGGTTCGGATGCTTGTCATTGAATATGGTTTTCTCGAATACCCGATCCTGAATAATCGCATCGCCACTGACCATATAGGCAAATTGCGAGGCCAGGGCCAGCAAGCCACCACCGTTGTAGCGTAAGTCGATAACCACATCGGTAACATTCTCGGCAGCAAAGTTATCTACCGCACTTATCAGTTGCTGCTGGGCCAGGGCAATATGGCTGTTAAATTGCAAGTAACCGACCTTGCCGGCATCAGTATCCAGTACCTGCACATTCTGCACCGGGCTACTGGCCACATCAGCAGAGGTCAGGGTAACGGTCAGGGTTTCACCTGCGTTGGTTAAAAATACAAATTCATGTTGCTCGCCAGCACTTTCCGGAAACAACGCAGCATTAATGGCGTTAACGCCGGCATTAGTGTTGTCGTTAACAAAGTCTATACCGTCAACTTCGATTAAATCCGCACCGCGTAGAATATTGGCATTAGCTGCCGGAGAATCCGGTTCGGTGTAGGCAACCAGTAACGAGCGCGGTGGTGTGGTACTGCCAAACGACCAGGTAATACCGTAGCCTGAGCTTACTCCGGATTGGGTTTGCTGATTATAACTGGCGGTGCTTTCGGCAAAATGGAAGTTGTCTTTGGCGGCGCCAGAGTCGGTTAGTTCATCTGTTTTTAGTTGGTCGAAAAAATCCAATACCGAGAAATTGGCTGGGTTATTGTCAGGTAACTCGCGATACCATAAGTAAGTGTTGTTGCTCCACGAGCGCAGCCACATTTTTTCATGCATGGTAGTGCCGGCGCGGTCTGGGAAAGGCTGGTTGTCATTGTAAGGGTCGGTACCGGTGCGCGGCGTGGCACAGTAGTTTTTAAAGTTACTTTCCGCCGCAAATACCCCGGCTGTCCAGATGGGAGCGGTAACACCTGAGCCACCACCGCCTGAGCCGCCCCCGCTGCCAATATTGCCAGAGCCACCGCCGCCACAGGCAGTAAGTAAAATAACAGATGAGACCAATAAGCTGCGTTTAAACATGGTTAGCCCTACCACCACTAGTTAAAATGAAGGCCCACGTTGCCTGTTAAATTGTTAACAAATCAGCGGGGAAATTGTATATTTTGAGATAGCGAAGTTAGCAAAAATGCTGTAAATCGGCAATCGATAATTTTGTACTGAACGCGAGGCTAACAAGTTAAAAAATCTGGGAAAAGTACTGAACTACATGTTTTGTTACAAAAAACGGCTGCGCTTTGCTAGCTAAAAGTTTAGATTAGCCAGTGAATATTTATTGCCGGAATTGCTATGGCCTTCACTGCGCAAGCTGAACCCAACCTGCAGCCCACTCCTTTTCAGCTTATTCAGGCCGATGGATTGCCGCAATTTGGCGTTTTTAACCAGCCTGTAACCGACCTGGGGTTGGCCAATTTTGTCTATCGCACACCAATGGATAAGCTGGCATCCCGGTTGGCGCGCTGGGCTCACTACAAACAATTTCAGTTTGTCAGCATCAGCCACCCGGACTGGATGCTGGCCGCGGCGATTGCCGACATCCGCTACCTGTGCTCTGGCTTTGCCTATTTTTATCAGCGCAGTACCGCCAGCCTGAGCGAATTTAAACTACTGCAGCCGCTGGGCCGGCAAAGCCAGATGAGTGCCTCGCCTACCGCTGGAGTAGCGGACATAAGGGGTGGGAATAACCATATAAGTATTGAGCCCCGCGGCTATAGCTGGCGGCTGGCTCTGCAAAGTAAGCACCTTAATGCTGATTTATCGCTAAGTCCTGGCACAACAATTGAACCCCTGGCTCTGTGTTTGCCGACAGGCTACAACGGCTGGACCTACACCCAAAAACATAACGGGTTGCAGGTCACAGGTGATATACACTTTCAACAACAAACTGTTGCGCTAACCGGCGCGCTGGGCGGCTATGATTTTTCTGCAGGTTATATGCGCCGGGAAACCAGCTGGCGCTGGGGCAGTTTAAGCGGTTTTAGCGGCAGCGATAAAATGGGTTTTAATCTGGCGGCCGGGGTGAATGAAACTGGTGCCACTGAAAACTGCTGTTGGTTAAACGATAAACGTTATCTACTGCCAGCGGTGCATTTTATTTTTAACCGACAGCAACCGGATGCACCCTGGCAGCTGTTAAGCCACTGTGGGGCTATCAATTTACAGTTTATACCGGCTGCTAAAAGGCAGGAGCGGCTGAACCTGGGGCTGCTGGCCAGTAATTTCCGCCAGTATTGCGGCAGCTGGCACGGCACTATTACCCTTAGCGACGGTAAGCAAATAAACTGTAATGGCCAGCAGGGGCTGGCAGAAGATCATTTCGCCCGCTGGTAAATTACCCTTGGCTGAACCTTGTTTAGCTTGCTTAGAAGCGCCAGGCCAGTATATGGCTACTTTTCTGGCCTTGCTGCATCTTAATTTGTTCAATCCGGGCTGCCCCGGCCTGACGGGCAGCTATAGCCAATGCTTTTAAGTGGCTTTGCTGTGACACCAGGCTGCTGAACCAGCCCACCTGCTCTGCAAACTCAACACTTTCAGTAATCAATTGCTTGATAAACGCCTGCTCGCCGCCCGGGCACCATAGTTCATGCTGCTGGCCGGCAAAATTGCGTTGCTGGGGGTTGTCATTAAGCCCGAGGTTCGTGCGCTTGCGCTGATTAGCCGCGGCTGCTTCGGCAGCTGAACCGTAAAATGGTGGGTTACAGACAGTTAACGCAAAGGCATCGCCAGGCTTAATGATGCCGCGCAGGATGCTGTTGCTATCTTGCTGGCGGCGCAAACTTATCTGGCCGTTTATTTTCGGGTTGCTATCAATAATCAGCTGCGCAGCTTTTAATGCTAATTCATCAATATCGGTACCGACGCAGCGCCAGCCATAGCTGCGGTTGGCAATCATCGGGTAAATGAGATTGGCGCCACAACCAATATCCAGCATGCTGATTTGCTTACCGGTAGGCACGCCAGCGGGCCCGGCCAGCAAATCTGCGGCATAGTGAATGTAATCTGCCCGCCCCGGAATGGGTGGGCACAAATAACCCGGCGGCAGTTGCCAGTGCTTTATCTGATAGTAATGCTGCAGCAACGCCGCATTTAACGCTTGTACCGCCACTGGCTCACTGAAATTAATGGTTGGCTCACCAGCCGGGCTTACCGTTAGATGTGCCCGCAACGGCGGGTAGCCTTTGCTTAGCGTGGCTAAGTCATAACGGCCCTGGTGCGGGTTGCGGGGGTGCAGTTGGGCTGATTTTGTCATAGTGGTCATAGTGACTGCAGTAACTTACGTTGCTGGCAGTTTACGTTATTCCATCATGGCTGGCGAGTCGGTACCTTCCGCCTTAAAACATTTATGCAGCACTAAAGTACTAAACCGTTATTGCCTGTCGGCTTCTATAGTTGATGGGCACCGGAGCTTGCTACCGGGAGTCAGGGGTCGAAACAGGGAGAAGTAGCGTCGCTGCGGTGTTCACTTAAACTAAAAAAATGATAAGGAACAACAGACGTGAAAATTCAAACTTTTAGCCGGGCCGGCGTGTGGCTGGCGGGTGTGCTCTTTGCCGCTGGTTTACTCAGCCAGCCGGTTGTTGCCGGTAGCTGGCAGCAAAATGTCAGTGTCGGTGGTTTTAATAAAGTCCATTTATACACCCCGGACAGTGTCTCGGCCATTGGCCAGGGCCGTGGTTTATTGCTGGTGTTGCATGGTTGTACCCAGTCTATCGATGCTTATCTTAGTGCCAATTTAACTCAGGCTGCCGAGCAATACGGCCTGGTTATTGCCGTGCCGGATGCGATGAACAAAGCGGGTTTTGGTTGCTGGTCTTACTGGCAGGGCACTAAAGCGCGCAGTGCCGGTGACTATAAAAATTTAATTACCCTGGCCAATAATCTGGTCGCAGATGTCAGTTATCAGATAGACCCTAATCAGGTCTACATTGCCGGCTTATCATCCGGTGCTGCTTTTGCCAATACCACTGCCTGTCTGGCACCCGATGTATTTGCCGGGATGGGGATCAGCGCTGGGCCCAGTATTGGTACAAGTTCCAGTGGTGCTATTGGCCCCTGTGAAACGGCTAATGTGGCCGCGCGCTGCGCCCAGTATGCCGGCAGCTATAGCAGTCATTTTGATACCCAGATAGCCTCTATTGCTCATGGCCGTAGCGATACCACGGTAAACCTGTGTTACAACGAGCAAAACGCAAATGGCATGGCCGATTTATATAATGTCAGTAAACTTAGCGGTGAGAATCTGATCAGCAATGGCACGGGCCGCACCGCCGACGAAACCCTGTGGCAGAATGGCCGGGTGTCGATGCTATGGTTTAATAATGTCGACCATGCCTGGTCTGGTGGTCAGGGCGCCAGTGGCTCTTACATTAATGGCAACAGCATTAATTATGCGAGTTATCTGGGCCAGTACTTTCTGGAGAATAACCAGCGGGTTAACCGTAACAGTGCCCCTGAGCTGAGTAATATCAGTGTCAGCCAGCAAGCCAGTGTGGTGACGGTAACCGGCAATGCCGTCGATGTTGACGCTGATGCAATAACGGTCACTGCCAGCTTTACCGACAGTGCAGGCCAGCAGCAGCTGGTAAGCACCACCCCTGCTGCTAATGGCAGTTTCAGTTTAAGCAGTCCTACTCTTAGCGATGACTGGTATCAGTTAACAGTGAGTGCCACTGACAGCGGTGGCCTGGTAAGTAGCGCCTACACTGAGCAGCTGCTGATAGGTCCGCCGCCGCCGGCGACCGCACCAGAATTGTCGGATCTGGCGGTTGCGGTCGATGGCCAGTGTGCCACGGTAAGCGGCCAGGTGTTTGATTTAAACCGCGACCTTGCTTCGGTAACGGTGGAATTTAGCAATACAACTGTGACTGCCAGCGTCACTGCTGATTTATTTAGTGCAGAGCAATGCCAGCTGGCGGGAGGCGAGCAAACCGCCTTAATAACCGCTACCGACCAGGGGGGCTTATTCAGCGCCGAGCTATTGACCTTTACCATTGATGCCGGCCAGAACGCGACATTAGCGCAGCACATCAGTGCCGGCCGGCTGGATTACACCAACTATGCCAACTGTTACCTCGAATACAGCACGACCAGCTTTGTGCTACGTGAGCAACTGATCACGGGGAACCAGTGTCGCTGGCAGGATAGTGACGCCAGTTGCTTTGGTCCGGCGCAAAGTTGCAGTGCGGCTGGCCCTGGCGATGGCGGCGGTGATGGCGGTGACGGAGGGGATGATGGCGGCGATCCGCCACCACCACCGACGGACTGTGAGGCTTTTACCACGAACAACTACAGCCATAAACTGGCAGGGCGGGCTTACAGCACCGGCAATATTTATGCGCCAAATTACTTTGCTAATGGCAGCAATGCCAGTTTAGCCGGGTCAACCTGGGGGGTAACCACCCTGTCATCAGATGATGGCAGCTATTGGCAGCCGGGTGGTTGTCCGCAGTAAGTTGCAATTGTTGGCAGCTCGCTGACAAAACAAAGCGCAGGCTATAGCCTGCGCTTTTTAGTTTACTGTGCTTTTTAGTCTGACAAAGTGCTACACATTGACATGCAAACGTACATCAACATTACCACGGGTGGCGTTTGAGTAAGGGCAAACCTGGTGCGCCTGCTCAACCAGCGTATCAGCGGCTGCTTTATCCATGCCTGGCAAGCTAATATGTAAATCAATGTCTAAGCCAAAGCCGCCTTCAATTTTGCCAATACCGACTTCGGCGGTCAGGCTTAAATTATCTGGCAGGCTGGTTTTGCTCTTAGCTGCCACCGCTTTTAACGCACCAATAAAACAGGCTGAATAACCGGCAGCAAACAGTTGTTCCGGGTTGGTGGCGCCGCCACTGCCGCCCAGTTGCTTCGGTGCAGACAATTTTACCGCTAACAAGCCATCATCAGATTTCGCTTCGCCATCACGGCCGCCGGTAGAGGTGACAACTGCTTTATAAAGAATATCCATAATTAACTCCCTGGTTAAGGTTTAATGATTAACAATGCCAAAATAAAATAGCATGCAAGTATCTTGCGCGCAAGTTAATTGTGTACTGTATAATTTCAGAGCGCTATACTGCGCATAATTAGTAAGCCAACCCGGACCCTGAAATGAGCCAAACCCTGCCACTGGATCAGCAATTGTGCTTCGCCTTATATAGTGTTTCCAATGCGCTGGTGCGGCTATACCGGCCGCTACTGCAGCCATTTAACCTGACTTACCCACAATATGTGGTATTACTGGCGTTATGGCAGCAAGACAATATCAGTTTAGGAAAGCTTGGCCGGGCGACTTTATTTGATTCTGGCACCTTAACGCCGTTAGTCAAAAAGCTGGAGCAAAAACAGTTGCTGCAGCGTGTGGCCAGCCAGGATGACGAAAGGGTAAAGCAGGTGGTGCTGACTGCTGCTGGCAAAGCATTACAACAAAAGGTCAGTGGCGTAATGCAGGCCCTGCGCTGCCAGGTGGCAATGGAAGATAATCAGCTGGTCCAGTTGCGCCAACTGGCCCAGCAGCTACAACAACAAATTAGCGCAGCGGCAAGTTGTTCTACAGTAGCTGCTGATACGCATTAACCCATTAATTAACTTGCTGCAGCGCATCCTGTCGGTGTTGTTCCAGCTTTAGTAGTCGTTGCTGATAGCTTTCATAGGACACAGAGCCTGTTGCCATTAACATCTTACCAACCGGATTGCGCAGCCAGCTATACCAGGGGTAGTCAGAATGTTGAGTTGTCTTATTCCGCTGTACCAACTGTGTGGCGTACATGTTTTTAGTGTCTTCCAATAGTATTAATGGTTGAACTAACAGATAATAAACAGTCTCTACAGTGTTAATGTCACTTCCAAAGTCAGATGGCGCAGTGTCTCGCATAGTGGCCGTTATATCTGCCCCATAATGCCACTCGCCAGCCAGTGCCAGCTCCAGGCCTAACTCGCTATCGCTGAAAGCAACATCCCATCCGTCTGGTATAGCGGCAAGACGCTGCTCTGCCGGCAATTGGCTGATAATGACCGTGCTTAAAATAAAATGACGCTCTATAGCTGCAACGCTGATCATTTTTGTGATCAGACTATTCGTGTTAGCCAATACGGTTTTCCAAAACTGGTAATCTGCTTCCAGGGCGGTTTTAACCTGTGTGCTATTGCCATTCTGCGCATCCAACCAGGCCTGCCAAAGGAATAAACGTTGGCCATGCAACAGCAACTGATATGCAGACATATCTTGCACTTTCGGAGGTGGTTCCAGCCACTGAGGGTATTGCAATAACTGCTGATAAAATGTCATTAGCGGCTCTTGCTCTGCAACCAGCTCAGCTAAATCGGTTTGGGAATTCAGGGCGTCAACACAAGACAGCGCTTCGCTGCACTGGCCATATAGCTGCTGCAGTGGCCCGGTCAGCAGGAGTTCATTACTGGCATTGTGGGCAAGGTAATATTGATAGCCATTTTGCGCTGCAGGGATTGGCGGTGGTTGCAACAGGCTTTGCATATGTAAGCTAGCGGCATTGGGTTTGGCATCCTGCCAGTTAATCGCCAGTAATATCAGATAAAACCCGGCTAACAGCAGCAACAGACCGACTAGCAGTTTAACGGTACCGCGGGCTAAGGTTTTTAAAACGGCCATGCTGCTTCCTTTCAGTTTCAATTGGCGGATTTAAGCAATTGTTACCAAGAGGTTACCCCAAGCAGGCACAGTAAGTAAACCCACAGTAGCTATTGCTGCCTCAGCTTTGGCATCTGCTGCTGCCGGGTACTAAGGCAATTGGTTTTAGTTGTGGTTATACTGCTAACCATTGGTAAGGCATCGGGCCTGCTGCTTTATAAGGATATCGCATAATGACCACCGCTTTATATGCCGGCATACTGGCAATACTGTTTATTGTGTTAAGTTTTCGAGTGATTGCCAAACGCAATCAGTACAAAGTAGCGCTTGGTAGTGATGGTCAGGCGTTGCTGGAGCGGGCAATCCGGGTGCATGCGAATTTTACTGAGTATGTGCCCTTTGCTTTACTGTTAATGTTTCTGGCCGAGTACAGCGGCTTAGCACCGTTATATCTGCATATACTGGGTATCGCTTTAGTTATTGGCCGTTTATCCCATGCTTTTGGCGTCAGCCAGCAGCAGGAGCCATTGAAATTCAGGGTATTTGGCATGATCCTCAGTATGTTGGTTATTCTTGCTGCCGCATTTGCCTGTATAGTGTTGTATGCCCTGAGATCGGGCTGGTTGTTATAAGTAGTGAGGTCCCCTATTTTTTATGTAATTTGCGCTGTCGTGATATTCCCTGGCGATGTTAACTAGGGTATAAGGGCGCTATGAAAATACCGAAACGTATTCAGCCACTGGTCGACGAAGGTCTGGTGGATGAAGTTATCCGGCCGCTGATGAGTGGCAAAGAAGCTGCCGTCTATATCGTCCGCTGTGGCGAGGATATTCGCTGCGCCAAAGTTTATAAAGAAGCGGACAAACGTAGCTTTAAGCAAGCGGTGCTATATCAGGAAGGCCGTAAAGGCCGTAACAGCCGCCGTACCCGCGCTATGGAAAAAGGCTCGAAATTCGGCCGTGCCCAGCAGGAACAAAGCTGGCAAAACGCCGAAGTTGACGCTCTGTTTAAACTGGCCAAAGCCGGGGTGCGGGTGCCGCAGCCTTTTGGTTGCTACGATGGCGTACTGCTGATGGAGCTGGTTTGCGATGATGAAGGCATGGTGGCACCCCGCTTAGGCGATGTGGCGATGGCCGAAGATATTGCCCTGGCTGATCACGCGACTATGATGCAGTACGTGGTAATGATGTTGTGTGAGGGCCTTATTCACGGCGATTTATCAGAGTTTAACGTGCTGGTAGATGACTACGGCCCGGTCATTATCGATTTACCGCAGGTAGTAGATGCTGCTGCAAATAACAATGCTAAATGGATGCTGGAGCGCGATATCAACAATATGCGCGACTATTACGGCCAGTACGCCCCGCAGTTGCTGCAAACGAATTACGCTGGCGAAATCTGGGCATTATATGAAGCCGGCGAATTACACCCCGATGTAACATTAACCGGTGAATTTGTTGCCGATGACAGTGCCGCTGATGTCGACTCGGTGCTGGATCAAATTAAAGCCGCCTTTGCTGAAGTCGAAGAACGCCGGGCCCGCGCTGCCGCGGACCAGGATGACTAACACCGTTGGCGCTGTTGTTCATATAATCTGATAACTAATCCCGCTGCCAGAATTTACCGTACAGCATATACTCTATTGCTAACATTTTTGCTGGCGGGGCCACGTTTATGAGATGGCAAACTCTGATACTGCTCTGTTTGTTACCGGTTTTATCGGCGATGGCTGATGAAGCGGCCTGGGACTTATGGCGTGAAGGTAAAGCGGTGCTGATAATGCGTCATGCTTTAGCACCCGGCACTGGTGATCCAGCTAACTTTCAGCTGGCCGACTGCAGTACGCAGCGCAACTTAAATGAGCGGGGCCGGCAACAGTCTCACGCCTGGGGGACACTATTGCAGCAGCAATATGCTGGTGAAATTGCACTTTATAGTAGCCAGTGGTGCCGTTGCCTGGAAACTGCCAGATTAATGAATATTGCAGCGGTGCAGCCTTTGCCGGCATTAAATTCGTTTTTCGCCGGGCGCGGCAGCCGTAAGCAACAAACTGAGGCATTGTTACAGCAATTTGCTGCCGACCAGCCGATGCCAACGGTGTTGGTCAGCCATCAGGTAAACTTTACTGCCCTTACCGGCTATTTTCCCGCCTCGGGCGAAGCCGCTATTCTCGCTTTGCCACTTACAGCTCCTGCTACCGTGCTGGCCAGAATAGAACCCTAATCATCTATTCGGCACTAAAACTTCTGGTCTATTATTTAGTTAATATCACCAAATATTGGTGATATCGCTATTGTTACTCAAACACCTTTAAATTTAAAATTATATTTATCAATGGTTTAATTTTGGCAAAGCACTTGCAAAGTGGTCGGGAGCTTAAAAATAAATAAGGAAATAAAAATGAAATTCTCTCAATTTGCTGGTGTCACTACGTTAGTTGCTGCTGCCGTATTATTTAGCGGTGTTTTTAGTAGTGCAAAGGCCAATGGCCCTTTTGGCAATATCGATAAAGTAATGGGCAGTGCCGTCGTGGGTAGTGGCGAGCAGTATGGTGATATCTCGCTGGTCAATGGCAGTGTGCAGATGGCCAGTAACAGCCGGGCCAAAACGGTATCGATCGTCAATGGTGGTATTGATATTCGGGACGATGTGCAGCTTGACAGCGCCGAAACCGTTAACGGCACTATTGAGGCGGGCCGCAATTTACAGGTAACGGGTAGCCTTAGCACGGTAAATGGCAAAATTATCGCAGACGATAATGCCCGGGTTGCTGGCAATGTCAGTTCGGTAAACGGCGATATTACCCTTAATAGCGCGCAGATAGCACAGGATATCAGCACCGTTAACGGTGATATTCAACTGGCAGGTAATACCGTGGTTAAAGGCAATGTGGTTTTTAAAAAGCCCGGTAAGAAAAAGTCGTTTTTTGGCTGGAGTAACAACGACAAGCCCAGCCTGCATATTGCAGCTGATGCAGTAGTTGAAGGCCAGATTATTCTGGAGCAGCCGGTAGAGCTGGATTTCGCCAACCCGGATATGCAGGCCAAAGTGGTTGAGCGTTTTTAAGCCTTGCTGTTAGCGGCAATTGCTAGCGCTGCAACAGGCGGCGCATCAGCTGATTATTCCAGTGTTGAATAATAATCTGGGCACGAAACAGTGCCCAGAGCTCTATTACTGTTATAAACAGCAGCATGGCAATACCGACCAACACCAAGGGAGTAAACAACAGCGCCGCGCCAACAATAAATATCAACAGATTAACCAGGCCACGGCCCCACAGGCCCAGATAGAAATGGTGCAAACCGGCTAAAAAACACCAGTTTAACGTGGCATAGGTATCGGGGTCGCGTAGTAACGGCTTAAGTTGCTGATAAAACACTTTACGCTGTTCATCGGGCAGGGCCGCCACCCACTCCCGGATTTGTTCTTCTTCGGCATCAACCTGTTGCTGATCCAGCATTATTCCGTTCTCCGCCTGTTGGCACCGGTTCAATACACTTACAAAAACTGTCGTGCCGGTTGCAACGCTTTATCCGCTGCCAGCCCATCTCAATCCCTTTGCGTGAACCAAAGCGTTTAATGGCAGTATAGGTGTAGGCTGAACAGCTTGGCTCAAAGTTGCAGTCGATACCAAACCAGCGCATGCCACCACCGGTTTTACGATAGCGGCGAATAAGCCATAGCAGCAAGCGTTGCATCTTAGCGGCCCAACGTGACGACCATGGCTTCCCGGGTCCAGAATAGCCAGAAGCGTTTTTGCTCAATTAACTGAAACACCACCTGCCAGCCCTGTGCCGCCTGCGCATTCAGCTCTGCCTCAACCTTTTTTAACGGTAAACCCGATGCACCAAGGAAAACAGTGCCACAACCGCCTTCGGCAATATAAATCATCTTGTATTCTTTAAACGCAGTGGCCATATTGCTATTCCTTATTATTGTCGGTATGGCAGAAAACGCTGCTCTGCCTGTTGATATGCTCGCTGTGCCTGTCGTAAATTCTGTTGCAACAGCGGTAGCTGGTCATGCATGTCCATTAGCTCGGTTTTCAGCAGTTCAATTTCAGCTAATAGTTGAATGCGCTCCTCTTTTACCAGACCATCTTCGACTAATAAGTCAGTTTTGCTGATGATGGTCTTTTCTGCTGTTCTTATTTGCTGCTGCTGACGGTCGATACTGTTGCGGGCATTGGCAACGGCTTGCTGTAAGCCGTAAAGTTCCTGGCCGTCACGATATCCGCTAAGAAAGGGTTCTGCCAAATCAGTGGTACAGCTACCCTGGTAGCTGCCACCGCGCATACCAACATCAAAGCCATTGCGTTGGGTACAAAAATTCTCAGAGCCCTGGCGATGCCCCAGCCGATAAGCATTCAGATCAGGTGTTACGCCATGGTCTGCACAATCCTGGCGGTAGGTGCTGATTTCAGTTTCAGGCTTGCCTTTGGCGCCGTCTTCAAAGCCAATGGTCCGCCAGTCGGCAGTCAGGCATTGCGATTTATCCATAGTGGCGCAGCCTTGTAACGCTGCAGACGCCAGCAAAGCCAGCCATAGTTTGTGTGTCATACCTGTCTCGTTATTATTATTTTTGCTTTAGCTGCCGCAATGAACACCCAGCGTTAGCGTTGCTATCCACACTAAAATTAGCGATACAATAAGCAGCGCTACAATAAGGTACACGGTATCTTTAGCTATTGGCAAGTTACTAAATCGTCAATCACTTTTTGCCAAGCAAAAACAGCTGGACAGCGCCAACCGATTGTTTATGCAAGCCTATATGTTGTCTGGCAACGTTAACCGCCACTGAGTAAGCGTTCTGGGTTCTATCCCGCTCATTTGCGTATAGTGCTACCTTATCCACATCAAACATCTCAGCGTTTGGGATCTTGGAAATAATACTGGCCAGTTCACTGGCTTCCGTCAGTAAGGTATCCATAGCTACAACCACTTCCGCTGGCGCATAGATGTATATTTTATTAATTTTTTGTTTGCACATCAGTATCTTATCGGCCTGATCGTGCTTGCCATGCTCTTCGCAGTAAGCGGCATGATTTATTAACGTATCCAGCGATGCTAAGTACTCAGTAACAGCCTCGCGCTCCACCTCTTCCTTGTGATATTCAAGATCAATTTCTTTTTGCTGGCGGTAAGTGCGAAGACCCATCCATGCTGTGCCAACAGCTCCAACAACCGCAAGCAAATTGGCAATTGACAAAAGCTCAGCCATTTCCCGCTCCTTTTCTGCTCTGTTAAATTCACCACCTAAAATAGTAGTACAACTTAAACAGAAAAACCGCGCGGAGCTATATGAGCTGCAAAGTGCCCCTCCGTATACTGTTGGCAAGCATAGCAGCGCTGAGTTAAGCTAAGGATTAGTCTGGCACCACCGATAAAGGATTACTATGTCGCTCGATATCAGCCCGTTACTTAACGCCATTGCCCGCCTGCAGGAAGGTTGGCAGCGTTATCAGCTGGATATTAGCGATATTCAAATCCGGGATGGCCTGGTGCAGCGGTTTGAGTTTACCTATGAAATCAGTCATAAAATGCTAAAACGCTATCTTGAGCACAGTTCTGCGTCACCTGAGCAATTCGACGTGATGCCGTTCGCTGATCTGATACGCAGTGCCAATGAGCAAGGTTTATTAAGAAGTGACTGGCCAGCGTGGCGCGGCTATCGTGATATGCGCAGCAAAACCAGCCATACCTATGATGAAGATATCGCCCTGCAGGTCGTCGCTGGTATACCGGCTTTTATCAGCGAGGCAGAATTTCTGGCCAGCAAATTACAACAGCGACTGGCTAATGGTTAAACCTGGCAACTTGCAAATTACTGAGCAGCAATGGCAGCAAGTTAGTGCCATTTTGCAGCGTTATCTGGCTAACTACCCGGTTTGGGCCTTTGGCTCACGGGTTAACGGCAAGCCTAAACCCTATTCCGATTTGGATCTTGCTATTATCAGTGAGCAACCGTTACCACTATCATTACTGGCCGAAGTAGCCGAAGCCTTTAGTGAATCTGATTTACCCTGGAAAGTAGACTTAGTCGATTGGGCCACAACTTCAGAGCGGTTCCGGCAGGTGATTGAGCAGCAAAAACTGGTGTTAAGTGTTGGGGATTAAGCCTGATTAGAAACAAATCGTTGCCAGACAAATTTTTTTCTGTATTCTCACTGCCGTTATATAGAATGGATTCTTAAAGCGCAGATGAATGTCGTCATTAGAAACCTTGTCCCCTATTTTCTGGTCGTGGTTTTTTTCTTATTTACCTTTCCTGTTACTTCTGAAGAAATATCAGGAAATTGTGCCGATTTGCCAGCAGGCGCTATTGCAAAGCTACCGCTTAGTTTTGAGTTCCGATACCTTCGATTAGCATGTGACAAATTTGGTCACCGGCTTGAACCAAATACCGACGTCACATGGCTAAGTTTGTTGAACGAGCCCTTCGATGTTTATGCCCGACAACCACTAAAAATGAGCGCGGAATCTGGCGCTTCTGCGTATTTCTTAGCGGTATCGGCAAAACAACTGAACAACAAGTATCGAACACTACTGCACCGCAATTTTTTAAAGAAAATCTTTCCTAATTATTCAGTACCTTCGTTGGTAACTGAATTTATTGCTACCACCAGCGAAGGAATAGAACTCAGGTTATACCTGATGCCAGACAGGGGAGTAGTGTGTTTTAACAACTGTGCTTACAGGCAAATTTTTCTGGTGAAATCAAACACCCCATTCTGGCAGGATACTAAAAGCACCAAAGAGGATTTTATTAGTTATCCAGACAGTGAATCTGCATGGCCAAAACAGAAAATAGCCTGGGCCATTGTCCTGGTGCTATTTAACTGGCCAGTTCTGACGCTCTATATGTTTTTTATGCTGATGCCTGCAATATATAATGACTTAGATACTCAATCTCCAACTCTGGAGGGGTTTATAAAACATGACCGGAAAGGGGGCACGTTACCGCTGTTAATTATTGGTATGCAGTGGCGAGTAATACGTGGTAAGTACACTGCAGATGCCAGACAAGCAAATTGTTTAACGATGGTGCGTATAGGCCAGGGAATGGTCGTTGCTAATATTTTAATTTTTTACATGTTTATTTCAAGCTAGGGCCGCCATCGTGCTGTCTACACCATAATGTATATAATGATGTTTGTTGTTGCCTTTGGCAGCTTGTTACGGCTGATGCTGTGGTAAGAGGCGATAAGCCATTTTGGCGGCTACGGGCTAAAAACCCACAATAATAGTGGCATTACAAAGGCGACAATCAAAGACAAGCTACAGCAGGACCAGAAAACACCGTTGAAACTAACGTAGCTGACGTCAGGTAGCACTTTTGTTTCACTGTTCAGTATCGGAACATCCACTGATTTTAACCAGTTATTTATCGGTTTAAAAAAACCAACATGCTTTAGGTCAAGCGTGATACTGCTAGTTCCCATGGCTAATTGTACAGTCATTGGCAACGGTATTGCTTGCCGGAGAATAGGGATTTTTGACGTATCAAAAAAACGTGTTTTTATGCCAGTAATTTCATTAACAACGACTCGCAATGATTGCTTTGATTTATAGCTGGCAGAATACTTTATTGCCCATTTCGGAATTATCAAAACATCTTTAGTAATGACTAATGGTTTACTTAGTTTTTTTATAAATATCGTTGTAAGTAGCAACTCTGTCAGCGCATAACTAACCAATGATGCCAATCCTGCGAACATCAGTTTATTGGTATCAGAAAATAACACCAGGCCTATCTCAGCATGCTTATGCTGCAGGTTGGCTAAGCCGTAATGAAATAAAAGCATGATGATAGCGCAGTGAAAAAATATCAACATAGCTGCGCTTTTGGCCCCGCAGGCAAAGCTGAAGGTTGGGTAAACTCTAACGGTTTTATATTCCACGGATGTCACTGCTTCTGTCCCTGAAAATTGGCTGGCGCCCTATTTAAGCCAGCCAAGATACAAGAATGTTATCATTATGGAAATAAAAACTTGGGGTAAACAGATGTTAGCAGTGAGCATGTGGCTTTAAGTCACGTTTACTATTTGGTTGGCATCAGGGTAATTTCCCGTACATCGCATCTTGGGTTGGCCGATATCGCAAACAGCACGGCATCGGCAATGTCGGCTGGGTCTAATTTGTCCGGTTTGGCTTCATCAAAAAACGGCGTATTAACCATGCCCGGGCAAATAGTGGTGCAGCGGCCGTTCCATTCAGCCATTTCTGCAGCTAAATTCTGGCCGAAGCCATAGGCAAACCACTTGGAGGCACCATACACCGAGCCCTTCAGGGTTATCTTGCCGGCAATCGAGCTGGTAATAATAAAATGGCCCTGGCTTTCTTTTAAGGCTGCCAGGCTGGCTTTGGCGGTATATAGCAGCGCATTGATATTAACATCCAGCATGGTCTGCCATTCATCCGGATCACCATTTTCAATACCGGGGGTATCAACACCGGTACCGGCATTGGCGAACACCACGTCGATTCTGCCAAATTTCTCTTTGGCTTTGGCAACCACATTTTCAATTTCCAGCAGTTTCGACACGTCGGCGGTAACGGCCAATACTTTATCGCTGCCCCAACGCTCGGCAATTTTATTCAGTTTATCGGCGCTTCTGGCGGTAATAACCGCTTTATGGCCGGCGGCAACTACCTTATCCACAGTAGCTGCGCCAATGCCACTGGAGGCACCGGTGATCAGTACTATTTTCTGACTGCTCATGTTGTCATTCCTTAATTTCCCCATGCTGGCCATTCGCCCATGTTAGCGCGAATGCCGGCTGGTGTTATTGATCTTGCGAATTGCAACTGACGATTAGCGGTTAACGAGAGTCCGGGGTTAACTTCAGCAGGCGGCCTTTGCTGTCCCCGCGTTCATCCTCAAGTACCCAGATAGCGCCATCCGGCCCCTCAGTGACTTTGCGAATACGGGCACCCATGTCATAACGCGCTGCCTCTGTCGCACTCTCCCCATCAAATTTAATGTGCACTATGCCCCGGGAAGACAGGCCTGCGGCTAAGGCATCACCCCGCCAGTCGCTGAAGAGCTTGCCACGGTAAACGATAATATCGGCCGGAGAAATTACCGGTGTCCAGGTGATTGCCGGTGCGGCGAACTCCGGCCGGGTGTCGTGGTTGGGAATGTCCCGGCCGTCATAGTGCTTGCCATTGGAAACTAACGGATAGCCGTAATTAGCACCGCGTTTTATCAGGTTTAGCTCGTCACCGCCGGCAGGGCCCATCTCAATCACCCACAATTTACCGTTCAGGTCGAATGTCATCCCCAGCGGGTTGCGATGACCAAGCGACCAGATCTGTGGATAAATTGCTTCGTTGTCGACAAAGGGATCTTGCTCACGGTAATTAACAAAGGGGTTGTCTTTGGGCACCGCACCATCGTCATGCAAGCGCAGTATTTTGCCCATGGATGACTGCATATCCTGGGCAGGCGTGAACTTCTGCCGGTCACCTGAGGAAATCCACAGATAGCCATCGTTATCAAACAGAATGCGATGGCCGTAGTGGCCATAGCCCAACACCTTGGGATACTGGCGCCAAACAACCTGCAGGTTTTTCAGCTGAGCGCGGCGTCCCTCCTCAACCAGATTGCCTCGGGCCACGGCGGCACCGCGCACGCCGCCTTCTCCCGCCTCAGCGTAGCTGATGTAAATAAGTTTGTTATTGGCGAAATCCGGATGCAGCGCCACATCGCCCAGGCCGCCCTGGCCGCCATAATCCACGTCCGGCATGCCACCGACCGGCGACGATTTCTCTCCTTGTTGGCTGACAATGCTCAGTCGTCCTTTTTTTTCAGTGACCAGCATCCGCCCATCCGGCAGAAAGGCCATCGACCATGGCTCATCAAACCGGGCAATTTCCTCAGCCTTAAACGGCAGCTTATCCTGCGCCGTTGCCATAAAGGTGAGAAGTAATCCGAGAAAAAGCGTAAACAGCTGCCGGCTCATAAAATATCTCCTGCTTGTGATTGATAAGTGAGCAGTCAGTATAGCAAAGCCCTCGTAACCTGCTTTTTGCCTGTTGCAACTGCAGGCTGATATCCGTTAACAATTGGAGCTGACCCTTAGCAATTATGGCCCTTAGCAAGCAGTTTGAACCGGGTCTTAAATATAAAATGATGGGATGTGATCTGCTCTCAAAAGCGTTGAGTAGTATTGGCATACTCTGAGACGTCACTTTATACCAACGCAAGCTAAAGGAATTTAAATGAAAAAGGTTACAGGTTTACTGTTGGCATTGTCGATACATGCGCTCTGCCTTCCGACAGTATCAGCACAGGAAGAACAGGCAGCGTTGGTGCCGTTACCGTCACTCGACGATTTCACCAGAGGTGAAGATGGCTGGAGCTTCGGGCTCGGCCTGGGTGTTGAATACGAGTCTGCCTACGAAGGGTCAGATGAGTTCGGCTTCGAAGTGCAGCCTGCTGGTGCAGTACAATGGCGCAGAGGTAATGATATTTTCTTCTTTGCCGGTGAGGCACTGGGGTGGCGTGGTCTTCGTGCTGACACCTGGCTATTTGAGGCCATCGTCGGCTTCGAAGAGGGGCGTGAAGAAAGTGATTCCGATGACGGTCGGTTAGATGGGCTCGGCACCACTGATGAGGGTTTTGAATTCGCGTTGCAAGCGCGTCGCGCTTTTAGTGCTGATTGGCGTTATTGGCTGGATGGTCGATTGGTAGCCGGTGAAAACGGCAACCTTGGTATTTTTGGGGTGGGTCGCCGCTTCGGCGAGCAGATCGACGGCTCCGGTTCTGAACTGTCTGTCGTTGCGGTTTTTCACGATAGTGAACTCGCCAACACAGAGTTTGGCGTTGACGCAGCGCAGGCAGCTGCCTCAGGACTAGACGAAACCAAGCTGAGCGGAGGTTTCCGCTCGATTGGGGTTCACTACAATTATCGCCATTATATTAACGATAACTGGCGGATTTTCGGCGAGGCACTCTACGAGCGATACAGTAGCGACATTGCGAACAGCCCAATCGCACGCAACAACTATGAAGCAGAAGTAGGCGTCGGAGTTATTTACGTATTCTAGGCCGCCTAACCCAGCGGCGGGTAGCTCACTACGCCGCCTGTCCCTGTACTTTTAAATGCAGGCTGATATCACGAATAAGCAACAGCTGGTTCATATTGCTGGCTGGGGCTTCGTCGCGCACTATCGCGAACATCTGCTTTTCGTCCAGCGGCAGCGCCTGGTATTCGGCGATAATTTGATACAGCCAGATTTCGCTGTCCCACTCAAGTGCCTGCTGCTCCAGATACTCCAGCGCGCTCAGTTTACCACCCAGATCAATCACCCTGAGATAAAAGTTCTCGACATCGGTTTTCAGTGCCTGCTGCCGGGCGGCTATTTCGTCATCCACCATCACGCTGCTAAAGCTGGCACTTTCGGTATCAAGCAGTTTTACCGGCTGATAGCGCGGCAGGGCGCGGACCAGTTCGGCCAGGCTTTGCCGATCGCTGGCGTTATCCAGGGCAATGGCAGCTTGCGGCACTATGCTGGCAGCCTGGTTAAACAAGGCTGGCAGCTCAGAGCGGTTCGGGTAATCGGCCGGCTGGTATTTCGGGTGCTGGCGTAAAAACGCTGCCATATTGGCAATCAGCATCGAGCGGGCCTGTTGCTGGCGGAATTTAGCCAACAGTTCCACTAAACGTTTTTGCACTTCCAGCAAGCTGCTATGGTGCGAGCTAAGCTGGTTTTGCAACTGACTAACCAGCAGCTTACGCAGGTGGTTATTGCCCTCCGATAACTCAATTAACTCGTTAAAGTCTAGTAAATCGAGGCCGTCGAGTAAGCGGCGCAGCTGTTTTTGTGCCCGTTCGTTTTCGCGGATTTTATCATCCAGGCTGGCGACAAAACCAAAGTCGCTGTTCAGCCGGTGCCATAAACTGTCGATAGCCTCTTCAAACTGGCCGCTGAGATCATGCACATGCTCGGTTAAGCGCTGCAGTTGCAGCTCGGCCACACTGTAATCGCCTTTAAACTGGGCATCGCGATAGGCCTGTACCCGGTTGCGAATTTGCTCCAGCTTTTCGGCCACGTCAGCGTTAATCTGCCGCCGGTTTTCATCGGCTACCATACTGGCGATCAGCTCACTGACCAGTGGCCTTAGCGCCAGCGGTTGCTGCTCGTCCGGCCGCCATAAAATACGGGCGGCAATCAGTTTTTTTAAGGCACCTTCGCTAAAAGCCGTTTCATCAATAAAGCCGTCCAGATAACCCTGCATCAGCGCTTTATGGTGCTTGCCCAGCAGCGCTAAACGCTCGGCGCCGATATTAAACAGGTTAGAGGCAATACCGCTATCTGTTGGTACCATCAGAGCAACGCCTCCTGGCTTGGGGTGTCGTCTACCGGCAAATGCTCTTCATCGCGGATAAAGCGAATCACATCAATTAAGTAGTCAATTTTACCGGTCACCACATAATACTGGCGGTCGTGGTGCGGTTGCAGCAGGTAGCCATGCTCTTTTAAGCGGCGGAAAATCAGCTTTACCTGGTTATCCAGCTGCTCGCTCTGGCTGTTAAAAAAGCGGTCGCTGGCCAGTTGATTCAGCCGATGACGCAGGCTCTGGTTATCTTCGGTGCGCAGCACAAATTCCTGCAGCTTTATGGTATCGCCGGCCGTTAAGGCGCTGTCACGGCCCAGGGTTTCCTGTACCAGTTGCAGCCATTCCAGCAGCGGCAACAAGGACTGCACCGTTAGTGAGAACTGGCTGCTCAGTTGCTCGCGGGCGGCTTTATTCAGATCAAAGTAGCCGAGGAAAAATACGGTATTGTCGTCATTGCTGACCAGGCGCCGGTTCAGCGGCCGCAGGTAGTGGTTAATATCCTGCTGGGTTTGCTCATTGCTTAAATGGCGAAAGGCATCTTCGTCAGTTACCTGGCAAATAAAGTCACCGGCCAGCAGGCGCTCGAGTAAAGGTCCGTGTTGTAACATCAGCTTGCCTCCTGCTGTTTACTGGCCAGCCGTTCGGCCAGCCGGCTTACTTTCGGTTGAATCCGTTTTAAGCGGCGTTGGCTTGGCTCATGCTGATCCGGTTCAATTAAATAGCGATGACTGAACAGCATTAACACATCGGACTCCGGATTAGGGAAGGCGCCGACAATCACAATATTATTGCTGCTGCAGGCGGCAAACAGCTTTTCAACGTTGTGATAGGCCAGGGTACCAATTTCGTCTATTGGCCAGTGAATGGCTACCTTGGCATCACCGCGCAGCAGCCGGGTAAAGGCCAGTAAGTACTTACATAAAATCAGGTACGCCATACCATGGCTGGACGACTCCAGTAACTGGCGATCATTTTTAATAACCAGCTCCGAGCCACCTTCACTTAAATGCAGCTCGAGCCGCAGTAAGGACTCAATACTGTACTGCTCATCGCTGCGCAGCAATTCGACTACGTCAGCCAGCGCATTCAGGTACTGCTCGGATGGTAGTGCTTTGCCCGAGTTGCCCCAGTCATCATACAGTTTGGCGAAGTGCTTCAATGGCTGCCAGAAACCCAGCTCATCGATGGTGGATAAAATCCGTACTTCTGAGCGGCTGATACCTTCCAGTACTAAGTCATCAGCTACTGCTTCACTTAAGCGGCGGCTTTGCTGGGCAATCCGGCGGTTAATGTCGCTGAACACGGTAAAGAATTTCTTCAGATCGCCGCCGATGTTCTCACCCATCTCCAGCAATTGCTGCTGAGCGTCTTTTAAAATTTGCAGCAGGTTTTGCAAAATAGGCAGTTGCTGGCGCTCGCCAGCGTACTCAGCCAGTTTGTGCTTTTCATGCTCCAGCCGGTCTAAAAATTCCGGGCCGGCGTCTTTGCTCAGTACACTTTCAAACTGGCCAACCGCCTGCTTTAACGCACTGTCGGCTTTGCCTCGTAGCTCTAACGCTTCGTTGGCACGGGCCAGGCGTTCGACTAAATCAGCAGAACCAGTGACATTGGCCGGGCTAATACTCGCCAGATGCAATTCCTGTAGCTTTTGCAGCGCTGGTTTTATCTGATTCAGCAGTTGCTCGGCCTGGTTCATCAGCTCTTGCTGGTTACGCTTTTGCTCATCCAGCTTTTTGGCATTGGCGCTATAATCGGCTTTTTGCTGCTCCAGTGCCTGCTTCATGCTGCGTTGTTGTTGCTTCAGGCCGGTTTCCCGCTCCAGCAGTTGCGGCCGCAGTTGTTGCCAGTCGAGCTTAATAAACTGCTGCCAGGCAGTCAGTTGATCCTGGCGGGCTTCTACCGCTTTAATGGCGGTTTTCAGCTGCTCCTGCTTTTGCTTTAGCTCGGTCAGCCGGCGGGGGTCGATACCTTTGGCCGACAGCTCTTCACTGAACGCCTGCTGTAATTCTTTGATCTGGTTTTTATTATCATCGCGCTTATGTTCCAGCTGACGCTCCAGCTCGTCGATTTGCTCATCGAACACCTGCAGTTCGGCCTGCCAGTCGGCTTTTAACTCCATTTTCTGGCTGTTGTGGTCGCTTTGCAGTGCCGCTAAATCCTGCTGTTGCTGCTGTTGCAGTTTCTCCAGCTGTTGCTGTTGTGCCGCAAGCTCGCTTTTTACTTTGCTCTGGCGCTGGGCGCTCAGCTCGCGCTGCTGTGCCTGCAAGCGGTTGCGGGCATCGCGGGCGTAGTCGATGTTTTGCTCATACTGGGTCAGCTGCCACTGCGCCTGCTCCAGCTGGCTGCGGCTAAGCTCCGCTTGCTGATGCAGTTGCTGCAGATTTTTTTCAGCCTGCAGTTTAGTTGCGCCGGCCTGCTCCAGTTGTTGCTCTGCCGTCTGAATCCGATGGCGGATGGCTGCTTCGTCCTGAGCATAGTCCGGGGTGTCAACGGCAGTCAGCTCTAACTGTAAGCCATACAGGTTGTCGCTAAGCTCGGCTAAATGCGGCTGTAAATCCTGCCGCTCTAATAAGCGCTCGTCCAGCACCTTACCTAGTTTTTGCTCCCAACCGCTGTAATGCAGCCGTAAAAAGTGGCGCAGGCTGCCCTGCTCGGGGGTTAGCTGGCGGTGTAGTTGCTGTAATTGCTGCTCGCTTTGATGCAGGGCTTTGCGGCTGCTTTCCAGCTCACTATCGGCCTGGTCGCGGGCGCTACGGGCGCTTTGATATTGTTGTTGCAGCTGCTGCAGCTGGCGGGCTTGCTGTTGCGCCTGCTGCTGCGCCTGCTCTAAGCGCAGGTCCGCGCTGCGTAGCTCGTCATGTTCGGCTTCAGTTAGCATCGGTGCCTGCAACTGGCTGGTTAGTACCGCTATGCTGCTACTAAGCTCAGTTAACTGGCCGGCAAATTGTTGCTGGGCCTGCTGCAGGCGTTGGCCAAAGGCCTGCTCCAGGGCTGCCAGCTTGTTGTCCTGCTGTTCGCGGGTGCTGTCTTTTTGCTGTTGCAGCTGGCGGGCTTTAGCCCGATGTTGCTCGCTTAAGCGGTTAAAGGCTTCCGCCAGCTTCATTTTGCGCTGCTCTAACTGGCGTTCTAAGTCGCCATGTTGCTCTACCATCAGTTGATATTGCTCGGCCGCTTCCTGCAGGCTTTCCCGCCACAGCGGCAGGGCGTCGGTATCCCGTTGCAGCCTGGGCATATCCTGGCTGTCGAAATCGTCATAGCGCTGCTGCAGCTGATCGAGCCGGGCACTGGTTTCGTGTAAATCAGCTTCGGTTTTTGCCAGCTGGCCGTTAAGCTCCAGCTGCTGCTGGTTAAATTGCTCTTTTATGCTTTGCAACTGGCCGCGCAGAGTATTCACCTGCTGCTCAGCGTCAGCTTTACGTTGTTTCTGGCTTTGCTCGTCCTGCAGCAGTAGCGGTAATAAGCCGGCTAACTGCGCTTCGGCGCCATCGAGTTGCTGCGCCAGCTGTTTTAAGCGCTCAAAATCCTGCTGCAGTTTATCCAGCCGCATTGACTGGCGCATTTGCTGGATCCAGTCGCGGGCCTTGGTGTTTTTCACCTTGGTAGTCGGCAGGGTCACGCCGTCTTCTTCAAAAATGGCCGCCAGCATCGCTTTTAACGTATCCATTTTGCCTTCTTTGGCATGCACGGCACTGACCAGTTTTTCAATATGACGCAGTTTATGGCCGCTGCTGACTAAACTAAAGCTGGCCGCCAGCCGGCGCAGTTTTACGCTGTCGGCATTGTTGCCCCTAAGCGCGGCCGCATCGTTTTGAATAATGCTGCGATACTCACTGGTGGCACTTATTTTCGCCGAGACCTGTACGTCCGGCCGGGCGCGCATATTGGCAGCCCAGTCGCTGTAACTTAAACCTTTAACGCCTTGGTCGCTTGTAATTAAATAAAAATCACTCTGATACGGCGCCCCGACAAAACGGTATTCCACCCCGCCATCGCTTTTGCGGGTCAGCACCACCTGGCAAACCGCGCCATCTTCGCGTTGATACTCGTAAATCAGATAGCTGTTGGTACTCGGCAGATAAAATTCATCAAATTTTTTGCGGGTTTTCGGTACCACCCGGTTTGGCTGCTCGCCATAGAATACCGGTACCAGCCGTTGCAAGGTGGTTTTACCCGAAGCGTTGGTGCCGCAAATATTGGTGTGCTGATCCAACTGCAATTCCACCACCCCAGGCAGGTGGGTGTGAATAAGCACAATACGAAGTAAACGAGACATAGCGCATCCTGTCGGCGGCGCCATACAGGTGCACCGCTCTGGTCATTTTAATCCGGCTTATTATCCATGGAATAGCATTAAATGCCAGTTTGAAAACACAGTAACCGCAAGATTAACCCAGATGAGAGCTTAAGCTTTGGCTGCGGCCGGCAGCTCACTAATTAGCGCGCTGCCAGAGCTGATATTCTGTAGTTGATTGCCAAACTCAGTGACCTCAGCAATAGGCAGGCTAATGGTCAGCTGTACCTGCTGGCTGTAGTCTGTAACCAGTAGCTCGCCGCTATGCTGGCTAATCAACTGGCGTGCTCTGGTTTCAAACGCAAAGTCCAGCGTAATTTTAAGCTGCACCTGCGGCTCTACCTGCACAGTTTGCGCCAGCGCTGCGGCCTGCGACACTGCGGCCGAGTATGCCCGGACCAGGCCGCCGGCCCCCAGTTTAACCCCGCCAAAATAACGCACTACCAGCGCCAGGCTATTGCCCAGCTCCTGCTCGGTCAGTACATGCAACATCGGTTTGCCAGCGGTACCAGCCGGTTCGCCATCGTCGCTGAATGCCTGCGTTTCCGGCTGGCGGGTATTGCCAATAATATAAGCCCAGCACACATGGTTGGCAGCCCGGTACTGCTCGCGATACTGGTTAATCAAAGCCATCGCCTCATCACGGCTGGCAACCGGCAGCAAAAAGCTCAGGAACTCACTGTTTTTCTCAGTCAGGCTATGCGCAACCGGCGCGGCCAGTTCGGTATAAGGACTCATGTAATTACTCAGTTTGACTGACAGCTACAGGCTGCTTACTCAACCGGCGCCATAGCCATTCCAATGGGCCTTGCGAGTAGTGCTGCAGATACCAGCGGCAAAATAGTAGTTGCAGGATGATGGTGGTAACCGCAATACCCAGTAGCGCCAGCCGGTCGAGGCTGGCAAACCAGTCGGGTTTAAGCACTTTAAACAACAACACCATCAGCAGGCTCTGGCTTAAATACAGGGTAAAGGCCATCCGGCCGCACGGCGCCAGCCAGCCTTGCAGCCTTTGGTACAGCACCGGGTTATGCCGGGCATTAATCAGTGGGCTGGCAAAAGCTAGTGCCATCAGTAAGGCGCTTATTTGCTCCCAAGGCAGCATAATGCCGAGATCGTAACCATAGCCGGTAAGATGGTCGAGCATTGCAGTAGTGCCGCTGATGGTCAGTGCTGCCAGCAGCAACAACAGGGTCCTGCCGCGGGAATAGCCCTGGCTGAACCAGCCGCTTTTGTAAAGCGCCATGCCAAACATCATCAGCGCCGCCATCAGCCAGTACAGGGTTAGCGCAAAACCTACCAGCATGAGCAGGTTATGCCATAGCATTTCCGTCAGCTGAGTAAGATAAGGTCCGGTCCATAGTTGCTGCTGCGCCATTAATAACTCTGCGGTTAATGGCTGCTGCGGTGGCGGGGTAGCCAGCAGCAGATATAAACTGAACAAAGCCGGCATGATCAGCGAAATGGCCAATAGCAGGGCACTTTTACGCCACAACGCTGCACTATCGAGTTTATGATAGCCCTGCTTTAATACCAGTAAACCGGTCAGGGCGTACCAGAGCAGAATATCGCCAAACCAGATAAAACTGATATGGATAAGGCCAAACACCGCCAGCCACGTTAAACGGCGGTTTAAGTAGGCCTCGCCATATTTCTGGACGATTAATAACAGGCTGACCCCAAACAGCAAATTAAACAGGGTTAAAAAGCGGCCGGAAAATACCAGTGTCTGCAGATTGAATAACGCGACATCTACACTACTGATGCCTGGTTGCCAAATCAGGCTGTGCGAGTAGTCCGGCGGGCTGGCGAAGGCAAAAATATTGACCAGCAAAATACCCAGAATCGCCAGGCCACGAATAATATCCAGTTGGATCAGGCGCTGGCCACTGCTTACTCTGTCATTTAGCTGTGGCATCGTTATGGCTCATTTAGCTCGTTATGGTGTTTGCCAAAAACCGGGATGGTAATTTGCCATTTAATCGCTGCCAGTCTTAGCAATAATAACGCCGACATACCGGCCAGCATGGCAGACAACTGGCCCGCGCCCAGCGCCAGCAAGCTGGTATACACGCCGCCGCCCACCAGACAGGTGACGGCGTACAGCTCACCGCGAAATACCATTGGAATTTCCCGGCACAGCACGTCACGGATCATGCCGCCACAAACGCCACTCATGGTGCCCAGCATAATCGCCACTAAGGTGGAAGTGCCGTAATCCAGTGCTTTCTGGGTGCCCATTATCACAAAAAACGCCAGGCCAATGGCATCGAGAATTTGCAGGGTATTGTTGGGAATGGTTAAGCGGTTGCGCACTAATAAAATAGTCGCCACTGCGGCAATAAAGATAGCGTAGAAATAACTGTTATTGTTTATCCAGATAACCGGGACATCAAGAATAAGATCGCGCAGGGTACCACCACCAATCGCAGTAACACTGGCCAGCACTATTACCCCAAAGCCATCCATCTGATTGCGCCATGCCGCCAGCGTGCCTGACACCGCGAATACCGCAACGCCCAGTAAATCAAACCAGAAAAAGTATGTGGTCATGCTGCGGTTAATATAAGCCGGAAAAAGATAGCATCACGCTAGCAGGCTTTCGCTGGCAGGTAAATGTTTTCGAGTAGTAGCAGCAACTTATAAAATAGTTCAAATACTGCCTTTTAGCTTGCCGCGGTGTTGTGCTACGATTTCACGCTTTTTGTAAATAATACGTTTTATAAATAATAGTGAATAAAGGATTACTATGAATAAATTAGTTGTTGGTGCCGGTATTGTTGTGGTTGCCGCCGCTGCGGGCTTTTATTACGCCAATTCGCAAGCTGAAAATGCCATTAAAGAACAAATTGAACAGGCAAATAAGTCTTATGCGGAAATGGCGGCGACCGGCCTGATGCCAGCAATTAGCATTGGCTATCAGGATGTGTCGGCCAATGTGTTAACCTCCAGCTACAGCGTAGCGGGTGTTGATGTCAGTGTCGCCGGTATGGGCCAGGTAGCCACCATTGAAAAAGTCACCGCTGTGGGTTTAAAACCACAAGGCTTAGCAGACAAAGGCAGTGCGCAGCTGGTTGGCGCTAAAGTGGCCGAGCCAATGCTGGCGATGTTACCACCGGATATGAGTGCTTTTGTGCAAAGTGTCGCGCTGCATGCTGACTACAGCTATGAATATACTCCGGCTACCGGCGAGTTGTATTTCAGCCAGGATACCCGGATCAATGACGAGTTCAGCCTTTCTTATAATTTCTCTTTTGCGCAGATGCAGGAATTGTGGGCCTTTGCCCGCGAGATGAGTGAGAAAACTCCGGAAGAGCAACAACAGCTAAGTATGTCTGACAGCTACATGGCGGATGTAATGGCTAACCTGGTAAAAGGTGCCCTGAAAAGCGGTGAACTGGTAGTGACCAACAACGGCTTTATTGAGCGGCTGGTAGAAATGGGCAGTGCCCAGGGCCAAATGCCACCAATGGATGCCTTGCAGGGCATGGCATTAATGGCGATAACGGCCGATGAAAACCTGCCACTGGAAATGAAAGAAAGCCTGACTACCTTTATTAACCAGCCAGAAAAACTAAAAGTAAACGTCAGCTTTGCCGAGCCAGTAAGCTTTGAGGCGATGCAATCCGGTGCTTTAATGGCAGAACTGCAAACACCAGAGCAAATGATTAAATTTGCCAACCTGAAGATGGTAGCAAACTAAGCCGGCAAGCTTGGTTTAGCACCGAACCTGGTAAAAAAAGGCAGCTAAGCTGCCTTTTTTAATGGCTGGTTGTTATTCAACACTTGCCTGCTTCGCTGCTTTTTTTACCCGGGCCTGCCCGGCCTCTGCTGCCGTTTCAACGAATAAGCTATCACTCTGCTCAAGCAAACGTTCTGTTGTAGCCGGCTGGCGCATTAACCAGGCCTGTGGTAGTAATTGGTACTGATACTGGGGCGAATAATGCCTATCCGTTTGCTGCGTCCACGGGTACAGCCAGTAAATACCGCTTAAAAGCAGGGTCAGGCCGATGTGTAACCAGCGCCGTTGAATACTCATTAAAGCAAAGCTAAGCCAGAAAAATGCCAGCAACATTACTGTTGGCAGCAGATAACTTAAACCTTGCGTTAGTATGCTGTTGTTATGATTAAAGTTTAGCAGGGCCAGTACAATATCCCAGCATGCCCAGACCACCAGCAAACTGAATGTTAAGGCCAACTGCGGCCGCAGGCGCGGCTCGCGGCCAGTGAAACGTGCCCACACGGCGAGTAGTATTGGCCACAGGGCAAACATCAGCAGTATAAAGGGAATAAGCAGCAGTTGTTTGTGCCACTGACTGTCTTCACCTATGCCACTTAACCAGAACTCGTACCCCAGACTCAGGGCAACCAATAATATGGCGCCAAGCAGCAGCCAGGGTGAGCTTAGTAGCTGGAACAGCCGCTCTGTGGCATGCAGTGGTTGGGTTGCCGCTACCGGGTGGTCACTGAACAGGATCCGCAGCCGCTGTTTACCGAGGGTAAACTCCTGGCCTGACTGGGTTATCGGTTGCTGACTCACCCGTTGTCCGCGCTGGTTATGCACGCCATTGACCGAGTCCATATCGGTCAGCTGCCATTGTTGCTGCTCGTTCAGGGTTAATATTGCATGCTCGGCGCAGCTGTGTGGGTCCAGCAGAATAATGTCATTGTTATAGCCGCGGCCGAGGCTGATTTGCGGCTGGCTGAATTTATGTCGTTCAGTCACCCGGCCCTGGCTGTTTAGCAGTTCAATCAGGATTGCCATATGACAGCCTCCATAAACTTCCGGGCAAAGGCTTTGGCATTTTCCCGGGTTACCCCCGCCAGAGTAAAGTGACTGATAAAGCCTTGTTGTTCCTGAGCAACGGTAGCGGCCAGGTACAGCGCATCAAATAGTTCCGGATAATCTTTATAAGCCCGGACACAGAAAATAACCCGGGTTGCGACGCCGGCCAGTGCCACGATGTCGCTATGACAGTTAAAATCGGTCACATCATGTTTGCCGGCACGATTGTCAGCGCCGCTGTAACTGATCCGGCTTTGGTAATGATGATTAAACTTCAACGGGTGTAAGTCTTTACCGTCCAGCCATTCAAACTGCATTTCCAGCTTGCCGGTTGTCAGGCCGGCGCTCAGATAAATTTGCTCGCTCTGGCCGCAACTGGCGGTGGCAGTATCTATTCCATTATCCTGTTCAGGCTCAGTGGCCCGGCCCCAGCATTGGACAAAGGGTGCAATGTCTTCCGGTACCTGACCTTTACCCAATGCCTGCATCTGCCAGTCTTCATTAAGCAAAGGGCTGAGCATTTGCTGCTGGTTGGTTAGCAATTGCTGCAGAATTTTCTGCTTTAATGTGGCAATGTCCGGCACGGTATTGCTTGCCGCCACCAGTAACGCATTAACCTGAGCAACCGGCACCACAAAGCCAATCTGATTACCGGCCGTGGCGACATTAACCCCTATCACCTTGCCATCGCTGTTAACACTGGGGCCACCACTCATACCGGGGTTTATTGACCCGGTAACATGCAGTCGTGGATAAAAGCTTTGTTGCTTCATGCCGTTAAAGGTGCCGGGCACCACTACCATGCCTAAGTCATGCGGGTTACCCAGGCTGAACACCTGCTCGCCCTGCGCAGGTAAACCCTCTGCCAGGCTGAATTGCCGGCTTTGTTGCACTGGGGAGCGCAACAGCGCTAAATCGTTAATAACGTCAACTGCAATAATATCCAGCGGTTGCTTATTATCAGCACCAACGTTAGCCATTAATTGGTATTGCTGTTCAGATTGAATTTTTTCAGCAATGACATGGTAATTAGTGATCAGTAAGTCGTCACTGACATAAAAACCGCTGCCAATAGCCGATTTACGTTGGGTCTGGTTTTCAATTACCTGCACCTGAATAAGCGCGTCCTGGTAATTATTAAACACGCTTTGTGCTGTATCAGCTGACAACGGCTGCGCCAGCACCAGCACTAAGCCGCAGAATACTCTGTACCACATAGTTTGCATCCCTGTTAATTAAGCAGCCAAATTAGCGGCTTGTGGCCAGAAATACAAGCTACAGTGCGTTATTCTGGATATGGTTTTTGCGGTTGAGTTCAGCAAATTTCTTTAGCGTGATAGTTTTTTATGGCTAACGGGAGGTACTAAATACCAGCTCATTAATACCAGACAGGCGAAGCCGCTATAAAGCGCGATAAATACCCAGTCTGGCGCAGTGTAGTACAGTAAATATTGTAGCCAGTGCTGAACAAAGGAGCCGGCATAAGTAGCTGCGCCGGCTTTTTCCCTTAATGCCATCTCCCAGACCGTAAGCGGACAGATAACGCCCAACCAGGATTGCAGCACCACAATAGCAATTGCCAGCAGATGCAGCAGCCGGAAGGTTTTATTGCCAACCCAGTGCCACGTTAGAAAATGACCAAGATAAATAGCCAGCAGGCCGCCAACCACAAACAGTACGACTAAAAAGTGAATAATCAGAATGGCATCGGCCAGCAGTAACAAAGTTGATGGCTCAGACATAGCGATTTACCTGCTGTTTGGTGCGGCGGCCGCATAGATCCAGCAGTCAGCACCCGATTTTAAGCAGGCGCTGACTCGGATATAAGCATCGACTTCATAGTCATCGGCTTGCAGCAGTTCGGCGTCGGTCAGCTCAAAAACAGTGCCAGCCACTTCATCACTTATATTGCCGGTAAAGCGTAATATCGGATGAATGGCTTTACCACTTTCCCGCAGTACCCGCGGCTCAGTAATTGCTATTTCACCGACAACATAGCCCGGCAGAATGTCCTGGTAGCCGGTTAGTTCACGGCCAAAATTAGCCAGCTGGACGTTTTTTTGCTGCAAGGTGCCGTAGGAAAATAGTTTTGGCATGGCGTCCTCTGTTACCTGGGGCAGGGTATGCGGCCCCTTAGCTTAACCCAGCCAGGGCTGGCTGGCTTTGCGGCTTTGCTCAAAATCGGTAATTTGTGAGTTCAGCTGCTCGCTGTTGCCGATAAAATCCAGCCCGGCTAACAGCCGTTGTTTAATATCGGCGTCGATTTTAAAGCCCAGTGCAGCATTATTGCCGAACATGATTTCCTGACTGGCTAAATCTATTTGCCAATTCTGAGGCCCCTGCTGGCAACGGCTAAACAATAAGTCGATATTGGTTTTGCTTAACTGAATTAATAACATGCCATTATTGACGCTGTTATTAAAGAAAATATCGGCAAAACTTTCGGCGATAATAACGTTAAAACCATACTGCTGAATGGCCCAGGGCGCGTGTTCGCGACTGGATCCACAGCCAAAGTTAGCTCGGGTCAGTAAAATACTGGCGCCGGCGTATGCCGGTTCATTGATCACGAAATCCGGATTCGGGCTGCCATCGGCCAGATAACGCCAGTCAAAAAACATTGCTTCGGCAAAGCCGTCGCGGCTGACACTGGTTAAAAATTGCTTCGGAATAATCTGATCAGTATCCACGTTGTTTTTATCTAACGGGCAAACCAAACCCTGTGCAAATATCTTACTCATGCCCAATCTCCTTTTTCATTGGCAGCCGCGGCAATATTCACAAACTTGCCGGCTATTGCTGCTGCCGCCGCCATCGCCGGGCTGACCAGATGGGTGCGGGCGCCACGGCCCTGACGGCCCTCAAAGTTACGGTTGCTGGTACTGGCGCAGCGCTCACCGGCCGCTACTCTGTCATCGTTCATGCCCAGGCACATGCTGCAGCCTGGCTCGCGCCATTCAAAACCGGCGCCTTTAAAAATATCGGCTAAACCTTCTTGTTCAGCCTGGCGTTTAACAATGCCCGAACCCGGTACCACTAAGGCCCGCACGCCTGCGGCAACCTGCTTGCCCTGTACCACGCTGGCGGCAGCGCGCAAGTCTTCAATCCGGCTATTGGTGCAGCTGCCAATAAATACCACATCGACTTTGCAGTCGGTCAGTTTTTGGCCCGGTTCAAGCCCCATGTAGGCCAGCGCGCGCTCGGCGGCATCACGCTTGGTGGCATCGCTGAAGCTGGCAGGTGAGGGTACGCTTTGATCAACCGCAATAACCTGCTCCGGGTTAGTGCCCCAGGTGATTTGCGGCGTAATGGCGTTGGCATCTATGGTTACCGTGTGGTCAAACACCGCGTCAGCGTCAGAATACAGGCTTTGCCAATAGTCTACTGCTGCGTCCCAGTGCTCTGCTTGCGGCGCATGGGCTTTGCCTTTTAAATAGGCAAAAGTGGTTGCATCGGGTGCTATCAGCCCGGCTTTGGCGCCCATTTCAATGCTCATATTGCATAAGGTCATCCGTCCTTCCATGCTCATCGCCGCAATGGTGCTACCACAGAATTCAGCGACATAGCCATTGCCGCCGGCGGTGCCTAATTTTGCAATTACCGCCATAATCACATCTTTTGGCGTAACGTGGCTGCTTAGCTCGCCATTTATCTCTACTTTTAAGGTTTTTGCCTGCTGCTGGGGCAGGGTTTGGGTGGCCAGTACATGTTCTACCTCAGAGGTGCCAATCCCAAAAGCCAACGCACCAAAAGCACCGTGAGTTGAGGTGTGTGAGTCGCCACAGACGATAATCATCCCGGGCTGGGTTAAACCCTGCTCCGGGCCAATGACATGGACGATGCCCTGATCAGGGTGGGTTAAATCCAGTAATGGTATGTTGTTTTCGTCACAGTTAGCCGCTAGCGCTTCCAGCTGTTTGCGTGAGGTTTCACCGGCAGCGTCCATGCTGCGCCGTTGGGTTGAAACATTATGGTCCATGGTGGCAAAGGTTAAATCGGGCCGGCGTACAGTGCGATTGGCCAGTTTTAAACCGGAAAATGCCTGCGGCGAGGTTACCTCATGAATTAAATGGCGGTCGACAAATAATAAGTCTGTACTGGGGTTTAACTTACCCACCACATGGCTGGCGTAGATTTTTTGATAAAGTGTTTTTGCGGAAAAAGTTTGGGCCATTAGTGTGCTCCCTTCTGGCTGTGCGTAAACGTTTGCAAGGTGGCAACAATAGCGGCGCCAACAGCAGCCGTGCCATAAGTGGATTTCGGGTTAATATCACGGGTAACGATATGCTGCGTTAAACAATGCTGCACAGCCTGCTCAATCGCCCGGGCGGCGTCTTCTTCGCCAAAGCTGTAGCGCAGCATTAAGGCGGCACTTAAAATCTGGGCAATGGGGTTGGCAATGCCTTTGCCTGCGATATCGGGCGCACTGCCACCGGCGGGCTCATATAAACCAAAGCCGCTGCCATTTAAACTGGCCGATGGCAGCAAACCTAAACTGCCGGCAATGGCGGCAATTTCGTCCGATAAAATATCGCCAAACAGGTTGTCGCACAAAAGCACATCAAACTGCTGCGGGCTGCGAATAAGCTGCATCGCAGCATTATCAATGTACATATGCTCCAGGGTTACACCGGGGTAATCCTGCGCTACCCGCTCGACCGTTTCGCGCCATAAAATACTGGTTTGCAGCACATTGGCTTTATCTATTGAGGTCACTTTATTGCTGCGCTTTTGCGCGGCTGCAAATGCGACATGGGCAATCCGCTCAATTTCCGCGACGCTATAGCGCTGGGTATCAAAGGCATCAGTATCGCTGCGGCCTTTTTCACCAAAATAAATGCCGCCGGTCAGCTCGCGCACACACAACACATCCATACCCAGGCTGCTGACCCGCGGGTGCAGTGGCGATAAATCGGCAAAGGCCGGATAAATCTGGCCCGGGCGCAGGTTACAGAATAAATCGAAGGTTTTGCGAAGGGGCAATAACGAGCCACGCTCCGGTTGCTGGTCCGGCGCTAAGCCCGTCCATTTTGGTCCACCGACCGAGCCAAATAAAATGGCATCGCTTTGCTGACATATTGACAGGGTTTGTGGCGGTAATGGCTCGCCAGTGGCGTCGATTGCCGCACCGCCAATTAAAGCGGGGGTTAAGCTGATGCCAAACTGAAATTTATCGGCCACGACCTGTAATACCCGCTCTGCCTCAGCCATCACCTCCGGGCCAATGCCGTCACCGGCCAGCACGGCAATTTTGTAGTGCTTACTCATTGTTGTTCACCTGCTGCTATTTTTACTGTGTTCTGTTCGCGGCCATGGGTCTGGCGGGCGTGCTTGTGGGCATCAATGGTCTGAGCACGCTGGATCATATTCAGCACATGAACATAAGCCAGCACCGAGCTGCGCACGATGTCGGTTGCCAAACCAGCACCATGAAAGCGCCGGCCCTCATGCTCGGCAATAATATCGACCTGGCCCAGTGCATCTTCGCCGCTGCCTTTGGCCTGTAAGTTAAAATCGACCATCTTGATCTGCAGCTTGCTGATCCGGGCAATGGCGCTGAATGCCGCTTCAACCGGACCGTTGCCGGTAGCCGCCTCGGTAAATACCTGATCGCCACAGCGTAAACCAACAGTGGCGCTGGCAATATGGCCGGTATGGGTAGACGAGCTTAAAAACTCCAGCGCGAAATAATCGTTTTGCTCCTGCATGTTTTCAAAAAACACCAGCGCCTCTAAGTCGTAATCAAACACCCGGCCTTTTTGGTCGGCCAGGGCAACGAAGCTTTTGTAAACGGCTTCTAAGTCGTAATCATCATGGGTGTAGCCCAGCTCGGCTAAGCGATGCTGAATAACATGCCGGCCCGAGCGCGAGGTTAAGTTCAGCTCGTTCTGGCGAATACCCACCTGCTCGGGTGCCATAATCTCGTAAGTATTCTGGGCTTTTAGTACGCCATCCTGATGAATGCCGGAGCTGTGGGCAAAAGCGTTTTCGCCAACAATAGCCTTATTGGGCTGGATTGGCATATTGCAGATTTGGCTGACTAAGTGAGAGCTGCGGTAAATTTCGGTGGTTTTAATATCTGTGTACAACGGCGCTAATACATCTTTGCGGGTGTTGATAATCATCGCCACTTCTTCCAGCGAACAGTTACCCGCGCGCTCGCCAATGCCATTTACCGTACATTCAATCTGGCGGGCCCCGGCCTGAACAGCACTGATACTATTGGCCACTGCCAGGCCTAAATCGTTATGGCAATGCACGCTCAAGCGGGCCTTATCGATATTCGGCACTTTGTTACGCAAGGTGCTGATAATGGCAGCGAACTCATTCGGAATGGTATAGCCGACGGTATCAGGAATATTAATGGTGGTGGCGCCGGCATTAATCGCCCGCTCAACTATCCAGCATAAATCATCAATCGGGGTGCGGCCGGCATCTTCACAGGAGAATTCGATATCGTCGGTATAGCGGCTGGCCAGTTTAATCGCAGCCACCGCTTGCTCGCTGGCCTGAGCTAAGGTTTTACGCAGTTTGTATTGCAAGTGCAGCGGCGAGGTGGCAATAAAGGTATGAATACGGCGCTGTTCGGCGTCTTTTAATGCTGCACCGCAGGCCTCAATATCGGCACTAACTGCCCGGGCCAGACCACAAATGATCGGGCCTTTTACTTCGCGGGCAATCCGCTGCACTGAGTCAAAGTCGCCCGGGCTGGACACCGGGAAGCCTACTTCCATCACATCCACTTTCAAGCGGGCTATAGCGTGGGCCAGTTGAATTTTCTGCTTCTGGCTTAAGCTGGCGCGCAATGCCTGCTCGCCGTCACGTAAGGTGGTATCAAAGATCCAGATTTTATTATCGCCGCTCATCTTGTGTTTCCTGTTCCGTTAATCGGTGTCGGTGGCAACTTGTGGCGGGGGCTTAAATGCAAAAAACCCCGGCCAGTGGCACGGGGTTTTTCGTTATCGGTTCGTTACGTTTCTACCAATAAACCATACCCCGCGCGCCGGTGAGGAGCACGAGGAGGCTGATAATAGAAACGTTACGCTGTAAATTCATTGGTTGCTCTTTTGGGTTTCTTTCTAGCAAGACGCCAATAGTAATAACATGGTTATTTTTTAACTGCAACAGTATAGACGTCTATACTGGAAAAATTGTTGGCCAGGGCAGTGTAAGTGAAATACTTAAAAAGTTGCTGCATGGCGGGCGAAGCGCTAGGCTTAAGTACATAATAGTGTTCTAACTCATTAAAATAAAAGCAAACCAAGGAAGCTGACTATGCGATACCCTCTGTTTAAACCCTTATTACTGACTGCCAGCCTGGCGCTGGTTACAGCCTGTGGCAAAGCGCCAGATCCGCGGGTCGCCGCTACGGTGGATGCTGACAATATCGCCCGCCAGTATATGCAGTTGGTGCTGGCGCTGGGTGAGCACGACAGCAATTATGTCGATGCCTATTATGGCCCGCAGCAGCTGCGCGACGAGGCGGTAGCTCGCGGTTTGAGTGCAGCGGAAATTGCGGCAGAAGCAAAAACCTTGCTTGAAAAAATTGATACCCAGCCCACCGCAGATAATGATATGTACAAATTGCGGCTGCATTACCTGGATAAGCAGCTGCAAGCACTGGCATTTCATGCCGACAGTTTAAGTAACGGTAAAAAAGCCAATTTTGAAGCCCAGGCTCAGGCGCTATATGACACCACGCCGCCTAATTACAGTCTGACAGATTTTGACGAAGTTCTGGCTGGCATTGATGAACTGGTGCCGGGTGAGGGCAGTTTGTCTGAAAGGGTGTTCGCCTACCGCAAGAACTTTGTGATACCGGCCGACAAACTGGACGAGGTGTTTCAGCGGGCGATTAGTGAATGCCGGCAGCGCACTCAGGCTTATATCAGCTTGCCTGACGGTGAAGATTTCAGCCTGGAATATGTGCAGGATAAGCCCTGGAGTGGCTACAACTGGTACAAAGGTAAATCGTACAGCTTAATTCAGATTAACAGCGAGCGGCCGATTGATATCTCCCGCGCTGTCGATTTGGGCTGCCACGAAGGCTACCCGGGTCACCACACTTACAATGCGCTGCTGGAGCATAAGCTGGTGGATGAATTAGGCTGGCAGGAATTCAGCGTTTATCCTTTGTACAGCCCGCAATCGTTAATTGCCGAAGGCACTGCCAATTACGGAATTGAACTGGCCTTTCCAGGCGAGCAGAAGCTGGAATTTGAACGTGACGTCCTGTACCCGCTGGCCGGACTGGACCCGGATACTGCGGCTGAATATGCTTCATTCTTAAAATTAATGGCGCGCCTCAGCTATGCCGGAAACGAAATTGCCCGCCAGTATTTAAATGGCGATATCGACGGCGAACAGGCGGTGGCGCTGTTACAGCAATACAGCCTGAACAGTGAAGCTGAAGCCCGGCAGCGGCTGCGCTTTTTCGACAGCTACGGCGCCTATGTTATTAACTACAACTGGGGTAAAGAGCTGGTAAAACAATATATTGAGCAAACCGATGATCAGGACGAGCGCTGGGCCCGCTTTATCAAGCTGTTGTCATCACCACGGGTACCATCGTCAATCGAGTGGTAAATAAAGTACTTGCATAAGCAGGCGGCGTTCATTATTATGCGCGCCGTTCTGCCAGTACTTTTCAGTACAACGCAACTCTGCCCGGGTGGTGAAATCGGTAGACACAAGGGATTTAAAATCCCTCGCTCGAAAGGGCGTGCCGGTTCAAGTCCGGCCCCGGGCACCATAACTCCATGTTTTATAAAGTTTTTTTCCGCTTAACCTCGATGTGTTTTCGATAGTCATACAAAGCTGATGTGTAGCTTATGTGTAGCCGACTTTGCCTTTGCTAATTACTTAATTGCTGCCAAATGCTGTTAACGTCGCCTAAACGGGCTCAGAAACATTTGCAGCATCAGGTAATGGTCTACTTACAGATTAGTCCTGAACCCGTTCCATAGGCTGCACAGTGACTGTGGCATAGCCAAGTTCTATACAGTTATAGTGAAATGCAGTCCAAAATCGGACTTTTACTGGATATAAGGTTAGCGGGTAAGTCTATTCAGGACTTATGCAGTGACTGAATAACCGCTCTATGCAATCCCCGGTCGCTATCCGGTCCAAATGCTGCTGCAGTGTCAAGTTTTTGCACAGTTTCACCGGCACGCATTACCAGTGTTATTTGGTTGTCTGCAGCAACACCCACGCGCATTAGCCTGGCATTCAAAGCAAACCGCTCTGGTCCTTCTCCGGTCTAAGGTTAGTAAGTTACTATCATCGCTACTTAGCTCCGCAGAAGTACGCGAGCATGCAAATTAGTATGATTTTACCTCCTCGCCTAACCAGCGATCCAGCTAAGGGTGCTGCTGTCTATTGAGCCGTGGAGACTATACAGTAGCTAGTTGTAAATTTGCCGAACCGATTAGCATTATTGGCATTAAATATTTGCGGCAAAACCGTCGCTTGATGACGACGATTCCTGCCAACTGCGTGATAAGCCGCTGGATTTGGATAAATTGAGAGTTACTGCCCGTCGGCAAAATGAGTCGCTCAGTTTTTAAATGTAATTCTTTTAACTGTTAAATTAAAAAGACTCATAAATAACAATTCGTATATTAGCAACGGAAGATTCTAGATTTCCGTCATAACATCTAGCACTAAAGTTATCTACCGCAACAAAAGATATAGGGTAATTCACAGTAAATGAAGCGCCTGAAGAAACACTCCTATCAAATGAACCATTTTTGTAAATATTTACAGATAATGTATCTCCTGCATTATCATCTGCACATGTTGGTGCTGTTAAATTAATATTTGCAGGTGCATATGCTGTATTATATTGAGATTCGCTCCCGTCAAAACTTCCAACATCAGCAATAGTAGGCGCTGTATTTGCCGGCGCTGAAACCGTATAGTTAATGGAAACGTCAATATTAGTTCGCTCATCACTTGCAGTGATGCCATGGCTATAAGTGCCTGCTGTGCGACCCGCAAGATTAATGGTTAAATTGGACAAGCTAACACTGTCATCTTCAGCATCGTTGCAACTGATGTCGTTGCTGCTGATGGTGTAATTGGCATCGCCTTCTGTAAACGTTAATGCGGGGCCGGTGTAAGCGCAGACTGGTGGCGTGTTAGGGTGTATGGTAACAGAGGTGCTTGCCAGTACTTTGTTATCCTCCTGACGAACAAAATCTACACTTAGTGTTCGGTTTTCACCAACAGCAAGCGCAAGCGGCATAATAGCCGGACTGTCATCCAACTTGGCATCCACCTGAACTGTGCCAACCACGGCTTGCCCTAACTGATTAACTAACGTAACGCTTGCGGCCACTGTTTGCCCGTCTCGCAGTAAGCCATTGAAACGCTCTGCAGCACCGAAGCTGATGTCGCCGGATAGCACTTCATCGACCACCTTAATAGTGAATTGTGCTTGAGCAAAATAGTCAGCCGGGACAGCGGTAAGGTTTTCTGCTGTTTTGTCCAGTGTTTCGCGCGAACTGACAGTATAGTTTGCGGCTCCTTGCGTGGGCAGCGAAAGGGTATCGTCGGTAGCTTGTTCGGTGTTATCAAGCCATAAGCTGGGTAGGGTTTGTACCGACTCGCCAGCAATGGTGGCGGTGATGTCGGCACGCTCAAGGCGTATTTGATTGTCTGCGACGTGTTGGCCAAACAGTGCGGGGTACAATTGGTCTGGATACGCCAGTACCAGGGTTTGCTCGCTGCCATCGAAGCTGTTGGTTGCCTGGGTGTCAAACTCTACACCTGTCACAGCCTGCTCGAAGTTATTTGAGGCGGCATTGTCAGCCATATCTTTTGCCTGCACAGTCACAACAATGCGCTGTGCGTCATTGGCTATAGCGGCGGTATCAATCACATACTGTCCATCCGTTTTTTGCAGCGGCTGGAAGCTGTTGCCGCCATCAAGCGAGATGGACAGGGTCTCTTCGCTGATAGCTTCGTTGTAACTTGGTGTAAACACTCCGACAGCAGAAACCAACGGCAGTTTCTGTCCCGCATTGTTGGTATACACTGCTTGCTCTGGGAATATGAATTCTCCCGCAATTTCTGGCGGCTCAGCATCAGAGTTTTCAATGACAAATTCGATAGCAATAGTGCCATTGAGCGTATTGTCCCCGCCAGTGTCATGCGTTGCCGAGCAGGCAGTCAAGGTTACCGTGTCGTCTGTGCCGATCTGATCAGCGAAGTGCGTGTCAATAAAGGCCTGGTTAACCATCCACTGTTCTCGCTGCCCACCTAGATTGTCGGCAAGCTCACTGTTCGTGCTGCTTAGCGCATAGGTGGCGTCGTTGTATGCGCACTCAACACTGACTGCACCTACCGTGGTAAAGCCTGAACCGCTACTTTCTATACTGCTGCTACTGGTAGCCGTATCGAAACGCACCCTGACCATCTGCACTGTCATCGCCTCAGCGTTGTATTGGGTATTATCCATCGTAAGATTAGCTGAGCCATAACGTGCACTGGCTGCTGCGCTGGGTGCAGGCGTGACCTCTACCGGCTGGAATACGCCACTGTTTAACAGGCTTGATAATGCTGTAACTTTGTCGCTCAGGGTTCTCGCAGTAACTTCCCCCACATGAAACACAGCGTTCGCCGTTCCAAGCGGTCCATCTGCTTCGTATACCTCTTCACCCTCATCAGCAAGCGATACACCAATAATGCCCTTCCCCCGACTGAGCGGAGCAACCCCGATGTAGCTATCGAGTGCACTTGACAACAAATTGGCGCTGGAGGTGAATTGGTCGAGCACCTGGCTGTCGTTTAGTAAGGATTCAAAAGTAATGTCCCGTGTAGTCGTTGTCTTGCCATCGCCCACCTGCACGCGAAAGCCAAACATATCGGCGACACTCACCTCTATCGCAGCGCCACTGCCGCTTAATGGCTGCCAGGCACCAGCGATATCTTGGTACGCATAATTGTAATTCAAACTGTCATTGTCAGCGTCTGTTGCCTGCACACTGAGTGTAACTACGTCGTCGTTTGTTGCCGAGGTTACCGCTGAGCCCGACTTCAATACCTGAAACTGAGAAATAGCAGGCGCTGTATTTACTGGTGCAGGAGGTGTTTCATCGCCAGAACTACCGCTGCAGGCCTGTAAGATTAAAAATGCCAATGGAGAAAGTTTAAAAGCAATTGATTTGGCAGACATAAGCATCATCCTTAAGCTTTGGCGATAACAATCTTTTGTTTCTATGTTGTTGTTAAATTAATCGACTTTAGATAATATTGGCAAGCTAAAAATTGGACATTTTTTTGCATTATTGAGACACAAACTCAATTTTTATCAGTGTTATGTTAAGTAACATTGCGTGGTTAGTGATTTCTAAAAGTCAGATAAAGCGGCATGTGGTCACTTAACGCTAGCCACTTGTCATGTTGGCCAATATCTAGTTGGCAGTTGTCTATCAGGTCTGTTGATGCAAAAACATAGTCGATGTGGTAAGGCTTGTTCAGATTGCGGTGCAGGTAAAAAGTCGGTGTCGATTCTTGCCCTTGCATCTCTGCCTTTTGATGGTGATAAACACTCTGCAAACCAATGTGGTCAAGCTCCTGTACTACCCCGGTGTGACTCCACCAGCGGTCAGCTTTATCCCAGATAACGTTACTATTTAGGTCGCCTAACACGATTGTCTTCGGCCCGGCCAGCTCATTACGGTGTATTTGCAGGTACTTCCATAATTGACCAATGTAACCAAATGCCTCTTCATCACTACCCTTAGTCCATACCGCCAATATGGTTAAAGTGTTGTTGATGCTAAAGGGTAAAAACAGTTTCAGCTGATCAGTAGTCCAGGTCGCACTGGCATGATGTTCAGATATACCGGGTATGGAATAACTACCCAGCCAGGGTAACGCAGTGACTGAGTTGCCATTCTTGGCAAATACGCCAATGCCCTTATTTTTGTTATCGCCTACCCAGAGATAATCACCTGCCCAGCTTAGATACTGCCCCTTGTAATTAGCAGGATCTTCACATTCTTGAATAACCAGAATGTCAGCGTCGAGCGCATCAACATCAGCCAACTTCTTGCGCAGAGCCCCGTTACAGTTCCAGGTTACAATTTTCATGATGTCAGTATCATTAGTGTCGGTTGGATTTGGGTTTTCTGATACAAGGGATGTGCAGGCTCGCCTGATTTGTTTAGCTTTAAGCAATACAGGTTAGGTATAAGGTTCCTAACATGATCTGAGCGGCCCATAAACCGCCCTGTATTGCCCCAGGCCGCAATTACCAACCCCGAACTTTGTGAAAGCTCAAGTAGCCGGCGGTCGTTATCAGCGCCAACAGGATCTGAGGCTAACATCATCACTTTTGGATCAGTCGCCCGGAAAGCGAATAAATTTGCCATGCAGACACCACCATAGCCCCAGGATTGCGCATAACGGATACAACGCGTTAGTGTTGGGTCATCTGCGCTTTCATCGGTAGCGCTTCATCCCATACTCGCCATAAAGCGAATCTGTATTTTCTACAATCTGAAAAAACGGCATCGCTTCTGAGCATGTTCACTAATATTACCTAGTCGTTCGCAATTGAATGATGTACTTCAGGGACAAAACCGTTGCTGTACATTTTCACTATTGATGCGGGTGTCAGCACTTTTACATCACCAATTGCCGAAACGGTAATATCTGATTTTTTATAGCCCTCTGGTGACCATAAGTACAAGGAGTTATCCCACAACAGGTAAGGCTTTTCATTGAACTCAACAAAAGCACCACTTGGCAGATCTGATAGCTGCGCAGTGCAGGTTACCTTTTGGGCACCTTTAGTTACCCGCTCTTTATGCAGAACATCATCTATCTGCTGCACGGATAATTTGCTATCAGGCGCTTCGGCGTTTGCTAAAATCCAAGCCGCTTTAAATTCGTTATATCGTACCTTACGGCAATGTGCGCATGGACGATGACCCGCTGAAAATGCTGTTGCTTCATCTAGAAAGAACAGTTCTGAGTAACGGTTCGGGCCAAATATTTCGCGCTTAATACCTTTGAACGACAAGACACAGGTAACCCAAGCTTTATGCTTGTATTGCGATACAATTTGTTTGTCATCGTTGTGTAGAATACCCCGGTTGCCCAGAAAGCTTCCGCGTGACTTATCTGCGATTAAGCGGCCATAAGGGTCAACTCGGTTTTGTAATGGCATTGCTACTCCTTTTCACTTTCATGCCGATTTGGGTATTGGGCTTGTCTGGCGAAACGTTTTGTTTATCATCGTTGTGCTAATTAATAGCTGCGTCTCTTAAAAAATCGATAAAGTATTGCTTACCCGTTTTGCCACCATATTTTTTTGATGATCTGTTCCACCAGGGCATACCTGCATGAGGAACTCTTGCGCATTTTATTCCTGTTTCTTTCAGTAAGTTGATTAAACCTGACTTGGTGGCACTGCGCCAGGCTAAAGTGCTTGAAAAGACGACTAAACCCGGATTTAAGATTGATATTACCTTTGTCACAACACTGGCACTCGTCCGTGCGTCCGCTTCTGATACGTTTATCGATTTTCCGGTTTTTTCCGCTGGCCTTTGAAAATAATTTAGATAACAGATTTCAGCAAAAGGCTCATCGACTGCAAATCCTGTAACTGCCGATTCAATTAGTGCTTTAGAAATATTTTTGTAAATCAGTTTGGACTTTTCTTTCCATCCGTTATTAAGGCCATTCTGAATTATGTTTGCTGTGTGCATCCAGTGACGATCGGTGCACTGAGAAATATCGACTCCCTCATACCAGCGCACTGGGTCATGGTGATAATTGCTGCCCTCGTCTAGATAGTGGCTTTCACCCAGCACCAGCAGCTTATTTTGCGCATTTTCATAACCAGGCCCCACCCACGGCAGCAGATTTGGGTATTTTTTATAATGCTCAATTGCCGCCAACTCTTGTAAATAGGTATCCATATTAATTCCTGATATTAGATTTAAATATTTATTGGTATAACGCTAACGATGCTATTAACGATTTTTTTACCCTACTTCTGAGGTGCTCTGGCGAGACACAAATTACATCAGCGCCATACCTGAGTATCCAGGCTACCAGGTCATAGGTTGGCACTGAATTAAAACGAACTGTTGCCCAGCCATCGTTTATGTTGTCCAGCAGCTGGTCTTCAGCAAGTTTGTTGTGAGTAAGGGTGTCTAATGCGAAGTCTTTTACTTTCAGCTCAATAGTTTCGAACTGATTTTCATTTTTCAGAATCCAGCCTGACGGGTTTTTTGCGTAGTATTGTTGCAGGGTAAATGATCGTGGTTTCTCAATGCCGCTATAGAGGCTATACGCATTTTTAATCCGATGAAAAAGAAACAACAACGGTGTTTCCGAGGCGGTAACTTGGGTTGCGACAAGATAGTGGCTTTGACCCCTGATAATAATTCCAAGAGGGTTGAGCTTATAACTAACCGCGTTTTCTTTTCCTCTTGCCTGATAACTTATTTCTATTTGGTGCTCGCGCAGCACACCGTCATAAATAACTTCTCGCAGCTCTTCGGAAAAAATATTGTTGCAATTAATTAAAGGGTAGCCGTCTGAGATCACCTGCAATTTGGCATCCCACTGATTAAATGAATTTTCAGCACTAAGAATGCTTTTTGCTTTAACCAGTCGCTCTTCAAGTCGCCGGGCATATTCTGCAGGCATGGTTTGTACTAAAAGCTTTTCGGATAGCAGTAACATAAAGGCCTCTGAAGGTTGCATTGCCTCTCTGTTGTTTGCTGTTATTTTGTACCAGGTGTTGCCCTCTGCTGATGTATTAGCACATAAGCCACCAAGCTGTTCCAATTTAAGCAAATCGCGTTCTACAGTGCGCTTACTTACCCGAAAGCCCTCGTCAACCAAGTGTTGATGCAGCGCAACTGTGCTAATCGGGGTGGCTGGATAAACTGGTATTTTTCTCAGCATTTCTAAATGACGTAAAGTGGTGCTGGTCGACATAACTACCCCTGGGTTTTGTAGTACTTCAACGCGATTTCAAACTCAGTATTTAAAGACTTTGTAATGGCTGTCTTTTCTCCAAATCACGGGGCAAGTAGTCAGCTTAAAATAGTTGATGAGTTGAGCTTTGTACTTTTCGGTAAATAAGGAACCGTCCATGTAAACTGTTGCCTTTTTTGTCTGATTAGAATAAATAACTCTGCCTCTTGGCAGCTGCTGATATTCTGTCGAAACGAGTTCTTTAAAGTCTGGTAGATATATAGATCTAACTTCCCACTCAGTTATATGCTCGAAAGGACTATCAACCATTCCTATCTCGTCAGGTTTTAATTCATTGACGGCGATCTTTCTGGCGATAAGCTCATTTTTATAAAACCAAAATATACCAATGTAAATAACGAACTCCTTAACTTTATGATTTATTGAAATATATACCACTGGTTTACTTGCGCGACAGCAATAATAGCAGCCCAATAAATTCGACAAACAGCGATATGATACCTGAACCATGAGTTCAGAATTCCGCAATACAATCAAGACTAGCGCTAGGTGCGACAAATAGTGTCGTTAAAAAATTATTTTGTGCGACGCTCCCTGTCGCTAGCCTGATTAGTATCCAGTTATTGCTGTACACAAGGTAAAAAAAATGGATCTGTCAGATAATTTTGAACAAAGTCGAATTAAACAGTTATTAGAGCAGTTTGAATTAAATGGGCAAGTGGCTTTTCGTATTGTGTTTGGCACGTTAGGCGAAGAGGCGTCGATGGACTACAGCAGCTGGTCAATATCTGATAGTGACTATACCCGTTGCAAAGACTCGGGCTTTCATTACCTAATGCTGCATCTTTTGGATATATTAATAGAATACCGAAGTCAGTGTGATTCATCGAAAGATTATCACGCAGTGATTAATGTGGAGTTTTCTGAAATTTCTATTGATTGGGTCGACAAGAAAACGGCAGATAAAGTCATATCGGACTTTAAGAATAACACAGAGGTTAATAATTTGTAGTTCGTTGGTGTTTAATGGCTTACTGAAGTTACTAAGACTTCATCCATGGGTGGACACCGAAAGGATACTTATTAAATACTATCAATTACCCTAAGTTAACGAAAATCTTTTGTCACTACAACTGAAACGTCAGCTTATGAGCCTACCGTAAACTTACCGCCTCCAAACATATATTAATTACCTGAATTAATTAATGATGGAGGACGCATGTTAAAACGGTTCCGATTTACCAATACCGTCATAGCAGCACTGCCTGCCAACCCCACCAGCTCACGTTCAACTGAGTCTGAATACTCCGATACTGAAATATCTGGCCTGAATGTCTGGTAAAAGTGGTTCTAAGCGATTCTTGCTGCGTTACATACTGCATGGACGGCCCCGGGCACCATTTAGTTTATTCCTCCAGTTTCCTACGTTTGAGTTATCTGGCAGCTATTGCTAAGCTGACAATAGTTTTAAACCAGTCGTTAAATTTCTATGATCACCGTTGAACAAATAAAGCAGTTGTCTACCGCCGAGAAATTGCAGGTAATGGAAACCTTATGGCAAGAGCTTACCGCCAACCCCGGTGTTTCCCCTGCATCACCTGACTGGCATCAACAAGCGCTGCATGAAACAGAACTCGCTGTCAGAGAAGGCGAAGAGGTCACCCACGACTGGGAGCTGGCAAAGCAAAGTTTGCGCGATAAATTCAGATGAAAATAAAGGTTCTCGATGCTGCGTTAAGCGATCTGGCAAACGGCCGATCATTTTATCATCAGCAGGGAAAGCATTTAGGTGATTACTTTCTCGATTCGCTGTTCAGCGACATTGACTCACTAACCCTTTTTGCAGGCATACACCAAAAGTACTTCGGGTACTTTCGCATGCTGGCCCATCGTTTTCCCTATGCTATTTATTACCAAATGCCAGAGTCAGATTTAGTCGTGGTGTGGCGTGTGTTAGATATGCGTGCTAACCCTAAAAAGACAAAGAACAAACTTGAGTAGTAGCTAGCAAATTTTTGTGTCAGTTTTAGCTTAAAGTGGCTGAGTATCATTCTGATAAACCGCCACTTAGACAGAAGATTTTCTCGTTACTTATTCGACTGTCAGACCCTGGCTCTTGTATTCAATCGCTTTGTCTAAACTAAAGTTTTTAGCAATCCACTTTGAGGCATTTCGTGGAGAAAAGCCTGCCTTATTCCACTCGATTATTACCTGAGGCGAGTTAACCCCAACCTGGATCCACTCTTTAGCATCAGTTGGTGTAAAACCATTACTGCGTAATGCTCTGGCGTCAAAAGCTTGCACACCAATGCCTTGCCAGGCTGTTGCTTCCTGGTATGGCATTCCATCCCATGGACTCGATGAAGCACAACCTGTCAGGGATATAACCCCTGCCATAACAACGATTGCTACTACCTTCTTCATTAAAAACTCCTTTGTTTTATTCTTTAATTTTTCTCGTTCAAAAAAACCAACATTAATCTAAAGCTTGCCACAAGTTAGCCTGATAAATCATAGGCAAGCTTTAGAGGGAATTAAATTAGAGTAATATTTCTAAATTGGCAACAAATAATCTAAGGTAAAGTTGCTAAATTAAGTGCTTCAGCATTTGTAATAGTGACAGCGTGTCTCGCTGATCCTATTGATTCTGGCGGGAGCACGCGCCCCCGCCTGTTGCTTAACTATTCCGCTGTTTGTTTGCGCAGGCGTTTTACTAAGCCTGCGACTGACGCTGCAGCAGCAAGCGCCATACAGGTAATACTTAGTTTTAAAATTAACGCAGGGGCTTGAGACAATGTAAACATGGTAGCAACGCCTGCAAATAGCAGCACTATGCTCGCCAGGTTGAAGTGCGTAAAAGCCTGAGGCTGCAACAAATCGGTGCAAAACGTCTTAATACGTTGCCATTGCCATGCGCTAATACCCATCATAAGGCCGATGGTAACGTAAAGAAACAGCCCATCATTGGGGAAATTCAGCAACGCGTGCATCACAATGGCCGGTATGATAGACCCGGTTTTATGCGTGACCCAGCCCAGCGCTAGGGCACTTATTGTTAAGCCAATAATGGTTGAGGCATGATAAAGATCGAGCTGATGATATTGCGCATGGCTAAACACAAATAAGCCTGCAGTAATGACAATACCAACCGCTGGTGAAAAGAAGCGGATCAACTTCGACTGCACATAACCACGCCAGAGTATTTCCTCTAATATTGGGATCAGACCGAAGCTGCCGACAAACATCACCAGCCACCAGCCGGTTGTCTTTTCACCGTGCAGCAGGGCTTCCCGCCATGGCACAGATACCCCCAGGTTATAAGTTTGATCAAGCAAAAACACCGTTTTGTTGGCAATATCACCTATACACCAGGCCAGTACACCTATAACCACCAGCTGAATAAACTTGTAGCCATGCCGTGTCAGCTTCAGCTCTGCTTTAAGTTTTTCGCTGTTAATCCAGCTGAAAAAAGTAATGAGTGCAAACCAACCGGCAAATTGCAGCATAAGCAGCTTGCTCAGGTCGAGCGCAATCACGAACATATCAGGGCTGTCGCCCATTAAGGCCATCAGCGGATGACCGGTGACGCCCGCAAGTTGAAATAACAGTGGCGCCAGTAGCGAACCGGCAAAAAACACCGCCAGCACTTCACAAAGCGCAAAGAAGCGGTGTGGTAGAGGATAAATTTTTTCCATGATAGATGACCCATTGTCTGCGTTAGTGAAATTACAGTTTCAATGAACCGGAATAAAGATGCGTCTTTCTCGGTCGAACCTTGCTGATTTACGGCAAATTCGGCCGATGTTTACCTGGCTTGCGCCTTATTGCGGCACCGAAACTCGCTGGGGGTGGCAGATTCAAAGCTTTTAAAGGCTTTGTTAAAGGTCGCTTTATTATTAAAGCCAACATCGAGCGCGATATCCAAAATAGACTGTTGCGAATCAATTAAGCGCTGTTTGGCATCTTCTATTCTGGCTTTATTGACATATTCGTAGAAGGTCATGCCAATGTGACTATTAAGATATTCGGACATTTTGTGTTGGGACACACCAACAAGATCACTTAGTGTCTGTAAATTGAGAAAACGATCTAAATAAATACGTTGTGATTTTAGTGCTTCCAGTTTATTGCTGATCATGCTGATATCTTCAGTGCGCAGGTTTTTCGGGCCGGCAATTCTGGCATCGTTTTGCGCTGCAATACTGTTATCACTATTGTTGCGGGCGCTTGTCTCAAATTCAAAAGGCGCTTCCAGAATAGCGGGCTGATGCATGCCGTAGAAACCTGTCATAAAAATGAGCAACACTAAGACGAACGACAAAATGGTGTCGGCATTTGATGTAATAGCAAAGGCACGTAAATCGAACAGCAGTGCTGCTATTAATGCAGATTCAAACAGGATAAAGCCAATAACCAGGTTGCGTAACCAGAGCAAATTGATGTTATCAATATTAGAGAAACTATGTTTGATGCGGCGTGCATAGCGAATAAGCAGTACCAGGCAGACAACTGTGTAGCTGATAACGTGGGCCAACTTTAGTAATGGCAGTAACAGCTGGGCAGCGGAATAGTTGCTTAACGACTCATTAGTGACAATTTTTAACTCTGCCGTGCTAAAAAAAGCGGCATAAATGATCAGCGCTAAGTAACAACAAAACGGTACTATATGAAGCATGCCAAAGAGTCGGACCTTAGCCGCTGACAACGTTAAGCTTTTAACGTAAAAGTATAGCAAGGGGCCAAACAGAAACACTACGCTGCTGGCAATGACGAGCAGCGGCTTCATGTTTTCGGCGTAGCCCGAAACTGACAGCCATTGGGCAGACAAGGCCGTGACAAAAGCGCTTAATAGCAGCACTAAATAACGATTAGCCTGATGCTTATTGGAAGATTTTGCCATAAGCGTCAGCACTAGAAACACACCTTGAACCATACCAATAACCAGGATCGCTGATTCTGAATTAAGCATTTTCTTCTCAACGTTTCTACACAATATAGTGCGTTAAAGCATAAGCAACCTAAACTATCAGCTGGGGCAATTCAATAGCGCATAATGTTGTAATACATTTAAACAGATGATCTATTGTACGATTCTTTGCTACCCTTGATGTTAAACTTGCGGCGAATATATCGCTACACAGTTACGCAACTTCACTGACACTATAATAAGCAGGCTTATGGCAGACTTAAACCATATCAATCAAGATAGCTGGATCATGCGCGGTGAAAGTATGACGCGTATTGAAACCTTTTTTGCTGCAGCCTGTGCTTTTGCCGTTACCATGGTTGTCATTTCAGTCGGAACCATTCCACATACCCTGGCTGATTTAGTGTTAGCCACTAAGCAAATTCCGGCTTTCGCTGCTAGTTTTGCTGTTATTACCTGGATTTGGCATACACACTCGGTATGGAGCCGGCGGTTTGGTCTCGAGGACACCAAAACCGTTGTTTTCAGCTGTCTGCTTATCCTACTGGTGCTTATTTACATGTATCCACTGCGAATTATGATGCAGGCACTGTTTGCTGTTATCAGCAATGGCTTTTTGCCCAGCCTGATCCGGTTTCAAAGTGAGTGGGACGCCCGTTTTATGTTTGTGTTATTTGGACTGGGTTTTTTGCTGCTCAGTATCAATTTTGTGGCGTTATACTGGCATGGTAAACGCGCCAAACTGGTTACGCCCTTATCTGATTATGAGCAATATCAGGCCAACACCGAGATTGTTGTCTGGCTGACCACCGCCCTGGTGTGTTTAAGTAACCTGATACTGTCTGTTTTGCTGCCAATTAATTACATAGGTTGGGCCGGATACAGTTACTTTCTGTTGTTCCCTTTGTTAAACGGTATCAGCTGGATCCGAAGCAAAAAATGGCAGCAAAACATCGCTGTACAGCTGGCTAACAAAGCGTAAAGTGAGCACGGCGAAAGCCCGTACTCACAAACGGAAATTATGGCTTTAACAACGCCAGTAATTGTTTATCTTCTGTTGCCCTGGCCAGGGCTAAATGTTCAGCAGCCTGCTCTGTTTGTCCGGCAAATTCCAACAATTGCGATAAGCGATAGTGCGCCCAATGCGCGCTTGGCATATCTGTATCAATATCGTGCTGTAAATAAGCCTGCAGAGCAGTGATGCCGTCTTGAATAAAGTGTTCAGCAAAGAGTGCATTACGGCCTATCTGATATAGTGCTTCTACTTGAGTTTTTTGTTGTTTAGTTTGTTTTGCGGCTAACACAAAGTGTTGCTGTGCTTGAACAAATGCCTGTTTCTTTTGCAGCAGTAATCCCAGTTGATACTGAGGTAAACCGGCAGCAGGTTCAGCGGCAATTGCCTGGCGCAGTTGATGTTCAAAGGTATCCAGATCATCAGTTTTGATGTAATAGTCCAGCTCAGCTACCGCACCTTCATTCGCATCTAACATTTTTATGATGTTAATTTGCTCAAGCGCTAGTTGCTCATCACCACCTGCTATACCTGGTGCGCCAAGATAAAAGTTAACCAGGCCTTTGCGATACGATACGTTGTCAGGCACAAGCTCAACCGCTTTATTTAAACAGGCTAACGATTTTTTGGCATAACTTAACGCACTAAAAAAAGCATCTCCTGCCTGGCGGCCCATTATTCTGCCACAATAGAAATGATACTCAGCGTTTTGCGGCTCGCGCTTTAACGCTGACATGATCAGACGCTCAGCTTTATCTAAGTCTGTATCAATTAATTCCATCGCCTGTGCTGCTTCTGCAGCCGCCGGTGCTGACGCATTTGCATCTCTTACCGGCACCATAGCCACAAACAAAAATATAAAAATAACGATTAATCGTGCATTCATGCTGATTTTTCCTTAACGTTTTTTAGTGTAGTTAAACTCAGTGCACAAATGCCAAACGATATATGCGTCATTAGTATGATGTGGAAAATGGTCTGCACCTGTAACTCCAATGTGTGAGATGACTGGCTCACATTTTTTCAGAAAGCCACAGTGCTGTGATAGTGCCAAAAGTAACGATACATTGTTGTGACTTTTGGCGTGGCGCAGCGTTGGCTTGCTAGTTACCGGTAGATCATGGTCTACGCTGCTAGCGTTTTTTGCCCGTGCAATCAGGGCATAGGCTGTTGAACTTTATTTTTAATATCTTCTGTAATTAATAATACTTCAAACCATCTGCCTTGCCTCTGAACGCATAATACGCCAGGGCGGTGTAGCCGATAATGACCGGGATAACCACGACTGCGCCAAAGAAGATGATAAGCAGCGACTCTCTGGAGCTGGCGGCTTCATACAGGGTAAGTTGGTTCGGTACCACAAACGGATAAAAACTTAATGCCAGGCCCAGAAAACTGCAGATAAAGATAATATTGCAGATAGTAAACGGCAGCCAGGCGCCGGCGTCACCCGGCAGTGGCAGGCGTTTCAGCACCAGGTAGCCAATTACAAACATGGCAAAACACAGTAGCGGAATAGCAGCAAACAGGTAAGCCAGTGGTGGTTCGGTCCATACCTGCAGCGCATTAGCATTGACCAGTGGGTTAATGGCGCTGACGGCCAGGATACCGGCCAGGGTCAGTACCCCGGCTATTTTACAGTGCTTAATAGCATGCAATTGCAACTCGCCAGAGGTTTTGCCTATCAGCCAGGCGTTGCCAATCATGGCAAAGGCAGCGGTTACACAAAGACCGCTAAAGCAGGCAAAAATAATACTGCCGGTATTATACTCAAGGCCCATCACATAAATGCCCAGCATAAAGCCCTGGCTGAAAGTAGCCAGTATTGAGCCTGCTTTAAAGGTGTAATCCCAGCGGGTTTTGCGGTTATTCTTTACCTTGGCCCGAAAATCGAACGCCACGCCGCGCAGAATTAACCCCAGTAGCAACAAGGCGGCTGGCAAGTACAAGGCATGTAAAATGGCGCTATGCGCTGCCGGAAAGGCGACCAGCAGCAGGCCGACGGCCAGTACCAGCCAGGTTTCATTGGCATCCCAGAACGGGCCGATAGAGGCAATGGCTGTGTCGCGCCAGGGCTCGTTGGCCATTGGCAGCGTAATGCCGACACCCAAATCGTAGCCATCTAAGATGGCATATAGCAAGATAGACAGGGCAGTCAGGCCACCGAAAATAAGTGCTAAATTATCTGCAGTTAACCAGCTCATATTGTGGCTCCTGTGCGTACGCCTTTACTTAGATCGTTACCTGGCTCAGCGCGTGTTTCGACCAGACCGGGGCGGGTTAAATCATATTCTTCTACCTCAACCGCACGGTTAGCCAGCCAGAACAGGGTTTTGACATACGCCAGCAGCAACACCGCATACAGCAGCAGATACATCACCAGTGTCATCGCCACATGCTCACCCGGTACTGTGGTCACGGCATCGCGGGTTTTCAGCACGCCATACACTAAGTAGGGTTGGCGACCAATTTCGGTGACATACCAGCCGGCCAGGGTGGCAACCCAGCCAGAAAAGGTCATGCCAATCAGTATTTTCAGTTGCAGCGGCGCCAGTTCTTTTTTGCGCAGTAAGCGATAGCTGGTCCACCAGGCCATCAGCAGCATTAACATGCCAATACCGACCATTACCCGGAAGCTGTAAAATACCGGTGCTACCGGTGGATGCTCGCCGGCAAATTCGTTTAAGCCCTTTAGCTCGCCATCGGCATCATGGGTTAAAATCAGGCTGGCCAGCTTGGGGACTTCAATGGCAAAGCGGTTTTGTTGGGTTTCTTCGTCCGGTATGGCAAATAACACCAGCGGTGCGCCGCGCTCGGTATGCCAGATCCCTTCCATCGCTGCTATTTTTTGCGGCTGATGTTCCAGGGTGTTTAAGCCGTGAAAATCACCGACCAGCACCTGAGTTGGTGCCAGGATAGCGGCGCTTAGCAGGGCTGTTCTCAGAGTCAGTTTTGGCGCTTTTTTGTTATCGCCCTTTAAGATACGGTAGGCCGAAATACCGGCTACCAGAAAACAGACCGTCAGGCCCGAGGCCAGCAGCATATGAGTAAAGCGATACGGAAACGACGGGTTAAAAATAATAGCGAACCAGTCGGTAGCATGGGCGACGCCGTCAATCATTTCAAAGCCGGCCGGGGTTTGCATCCAGGAGTTTAATACTAAAATCCAGAATGCGGAGAAGGTGGTGCCGAGCGCGACCAGAAAGGTTGCCAGGGTATGGGCCCAGCGCGGCACTTTATGAAAGCCAAACAGCATAATGCCGAGCATAGTGGCCTCTAAAAAGAACGCAGTCAGGATCTCATAAGCCAGTAGCGGCCCGGCAATATTGCCGATGCTTTCCATAAAGCCCGGCCAGTTAGTGCCAAACTGAAACGACATAGTAATGCCGCTCACTACGCCCAGGGCAAAGGTCAGCGCAAATACTTTTACCCAGAAACGATAGGCCCGCATCCACACCGGGTGCTGCGACAGATCAAAGCGTACTTTGAAATAAAACAATAACCAGCCCAGGGCAATGGTAATAGTCGGAAACAGAATATGAAAACTGATATTGGCCGCAAACTGAATCCGCGACAGAATTAAGGTATCTAACATAACCACCTCACTGCTAATAACCGCTAGGCATCTTTTTTAGGCCGGAACTTATCGGTAAACTCCAGCACCTTACCCACTCCGGAGCCCAGCTTCATCAGGGTGTTCAGTTTCTCCGGCGACAACGACTGCAGGCTTTGGGTCCATTCGGTAATGTTTTCCAGCAAGTCGTGAATTTCAGTGATCCGTTTTTGGGCATAGGCTTCATCGTTATTGGCTGCTTCGTCCATCATAATGTCGCGCAGCAGTGACAGCGTTGGGTCCATTTCACGCTTACGCCGCTCTTCAAACACCCGGTTAGCCATATCCCAGATACTGCCCCGGCTCTGATAAAATTCGCGGCGCTCTCCCTGTTTATGGATTACCTGCACCAGCTGCCAGCTACCCAGTTCTTTTAATCCCATGCTGACATTACCCCGGGAAATACCCAGTAACTCGGCAATCTCGTTAGCACAAATTGGCTGCTCGCTGACCACCAGCAAGGCGTAAATCTGGCCGACGGTGCGGTTAAAGCCCCAGCGGCTGCCCATCTCGCCGAAGTGACAAACAAAAGACTCAATCATTGGTGTCATTTGCATACATGGCCCTTACTGAACTTTCAGAAATTTCTGAAACTATAATACGGCTGAACCTTGATCTGGATCAAGTTTTTTCTGCCACGCTTTATCTGTCGGGAGCTGACGGCGGCTGTGCTGCAAAGCTGACAGTTTAGCCAGCCCCCCAATGATGCGCTGATTGCCAATTTATGGAGGGTTGGTATACTGTATAAAAACACAGTTAAAGGCGCGTATGGTAGCAGTATTTTTAGGTAACGCCGGTGTCTGGCCCAAGCGCCGTATGCCGTTTTACAGTGACCCGGTAATGGCAGGCTTTCCATCACCCGCCCAGGATTATATCGAGCGTACCCTTGATTTAAACGAGCTGTGCGTGCGTCACCCTACCGCCACTTTTTTTGTGCGGGTTGAAGGCGATTCGATGATAGAGGCCGGCATTTTTGACGGCGATGTGCTGGTGGTCGATCGTTCGGTTGATGCTGAGCACGGCGATATTGTGGTGGCGGCAGTGGGTAATGAATTTACCGTAAAGCAATTGGCTACCAGGCCACAGCTGCAGTTATTACCGCGCAACCCGGCTTACCAGCCTATTTGCCTGCGCGAGGGCGACGAGCTGAATATATTCGGTGTGGTTACCAATGTGATCCGGCAAATGAAGCGCAAGTGAGACGCAAATCAAGTGAGGCGCAAATACAGTGCAGGGAAAAGGGCTGAATGAGTAAAACAATCTTCGCGCTGGTTGACTGCAATAACTTTTACGCCAGCTGTGAAAAGTTATTCCGGCCCGATTTAACCCATACCCCGGTGGTGGTACTGTCGAATAACGACGGCTGCGTGGTGGCCCGCTCAAAAGAAGCAAAGAAGCTTGGCATTAAAATGGGCGTGCCGGTGTTTCAGGTACGTGAGCTGATGCGCCAGCAAGGCGTGCTGGCGTTTTCATCTAACTATGCCTTATACGCCGATATCTCGCAGCGGGTAATGAGTACGCTGGAAATGCTGGCACCCAGGGTAGAGGTGTACAGCATAGACGAAGCCTTTCTCGATTTAAGCGGGCTGCAGCAGCTGCAAAGCCTGACGGAATTTGGCCACGGCATTCGGCAGCGTATTCAGAAATGGCAGGGCATTAGTGTTTGTGTTGGCATCGCCCCCAGCAAAACCCTGGCCAAACTGGCTAACCATGCCGCGAAAACCTGGCCGCAAACTGCCGGTGTGGTTGATTTAACCGACAAAGCCCGTCAGCGCAAATTACTGGCGCTGTTGCCGGTGGGCGAAGTGTGGGGCATTGGTGGTAAACTGACGAAACGGCTGCAGCAACTGGGGATCAACACCGCTTTGCAGCTGGCCGACGCCAACCCGAATTATATCCGGCAGCACTTTTCCGTGGTGGTAGAGCGCACTGTGCGGGAGTTAAATGGCGAATCGTGCCTGGCGCTGGAAGAAATGGCCGCTACAAAGAAGCAGATAATTTCCAGCCGTTCGTTTGGTGAGCGGATTACCAATAAACCGCAAATGGCTGAAGCGATCAGTGAATATATCAGCCGCGCCTGCACTAAACTGAGGCAAGAGCAGCAACAAGCGAAACACCTGACCGTGTTTTTACGCACCAGTCCGTTCAGTGATAAAGACACGCCTTACAGCGCCAGCAAAAGTATCGAACTTGATATGCCTGGCAGCGACACCCGGCTTTTTTTAAGCAAAGCGATGCAACTGCTGGATGCATTATGGGTGAACGGCCACCGCTATGCCAAAGCCGGGGTAATGCTGGCTGACTTCTATGACCCCGGTGTGTATCAACCCGGTTTGTTTGACCAGCCGGCTAATTTTGAGCAGCAACAGCAGCAGACAGCAGCAGATCAGAAACTAATGCAACTAATGGACAAACTTAACGCCAAACACAGTAAGACCATCTGGTTTGCCAGTCAGGGCGCGAAACAGGAATGGGGCATGAAACGCGAGCTGCTGTCACCCGCCTACACCACCAACTGGCAGCAGTTGCCTGTTGCCAAATAGCTTCCATACTGCACCGTTAACTGCAACCAGGCATTGATAAATCACTAATGGAGCGACCTAATGACATCTGAACACAGCGGGAAAAGTAACCATAGTATCGCCCACTACGCGGCCTTAAAAACTGCGGTAGCAAATGGAGAAGAAGCACGGATAAAAGAGCTGCTGACTAACCAAACGATGCAGCCACTGGAGAAGGGCTACCTGCTTGATTTGGCCCGGTTGGGTAATAATCGAAATATCATCAGCTTGCTTGAAGCGGTGCCAGAACGGGAAGATTAACTATTTAGCGTACTCAATCTGACAATCGGCAGCAGCTGCAGCTGTAAGCTGCGTAGTGCTGATTTGCTGCTGGCTGTCCAGCAGCGTGTTATCGTTCGGTGCTAGTTGCAGTGCTTGTTTAATTAAAGCTGTCGCCTTGTTGTGACAGCCAAGCTCGCTAAGCAATACCGCATAATTGTTCAGATAAGCCAGCTGTTGCCCGGCAATGCCCAGGCCTTGTTCAAACCAGCCAGCAGCTGTTACAGGCTGACTTGAAAAGTAGTGATTGCCTAATAAAAAATACGGCAGCCAGTAATCCGGCCACTGCTTGGTTGCCGTGATCAGGGCGGCGATGCCGGTGGCAGTTTGCCGGGTGTTAATTAAATCCTGACAGGCTTTGGTATAGATAAAAGGGTCCAGCTGGTCACTGGTTTTATCGGGGGGTAGCATGGCCAGCATCCAATAGTTGGCGCGCCGCCAGGTGCGCTCGAAAGTGGAAAAATTCAGGCGATGCGCTTCGGTTACCCCGGTATGCAGTACCACCTCTTTTGCTTTAAGGTCATAACCAATGACCACCGCATAATGCCACTGCGGTAGCCAGGCAATGGAATTGTTTTGCAGCACAATAACCGGAATATCGTCGGCAACCAGGCTAAGTAGCTGGCTCATGGTCGCGCGCTGTTCATATGCCACCATACCAAGCTGGCGGGTAGCCGCTGCCATTTCAATTTGCAGGGTGCCTGCAAGGCCCGGCGTAAAAGTAGCCGGAGCAATATTGTCCGGGCTTTTGTTGAAGCCATAAAAACCGGCCACTTCAGATAGGGTGGTGGGGCCGCAGAAGAATTCCTGCTGTGGATAAAATGGCACCTGCGCAATAGTATGGTCTCTGGCAATGTCTGGGGGCGCTGCCAGTAATTGTTTGGTTTGGGGTGGTGTCTGGCAGGCTGTTAGCGTACTTAGCAGAGCAGCCAGCAAAACAGCCAGCAGACCGGCTGAAGAGCCAGTCTGCCAACGTGTTTGCATAAAGAACTAAGAACCAATAGGACGGATAAACGGATAAACGTTGGTAATACCCATCAGATCCAGCACCGCCACAACCACCAGCACAGTCACTATGGTACCAACTACGCCACCAGACGGCATCTCGTTGAGCTGGCTGTTAAAGGCTTCCAGCTCGGCATTGGTCATGCTGGCGATACGCAGTTTGGCATCTGCCGGGCTGACACCCAGTTCAACTAACTTATTTTGCACTTCTGCATTATCGACAAAAGCCAGCACCTGCTGCTTGTTGTATTGGTGCTGCTGGTCGGCAATAACCTGATCGGAACTGTATACGCCTGCTGTCGCCTGATCCATACCGAAAAATAACGTGCCGACAAGGGCAATTGCACTGACGACGCTGGATTTTAAAAGTTTAGTAATCATGAATACATCCTTGAACTAATTGTTTATCGGGCAAACTTCGTTGTTGGATAAGCTTTAACTTATTGAAAATTAACGATGCATAGCTTCAGAAGCGTAGCTGATTAAGCGGGCCTTTGCAAACAGGCACCGGCCAGCAGCTGCCGGCCGGTGCCTGTTTAGTTATCTGATCAGATGCCAGCGGGTCTGCCGGCCGGCAAGGTAAATTACCTGTTTGCCATCAAAATAGGCGCTTTGCTCCAGTTTAATATGGACCAGTTGCTTACCCCACTCTGGCACTGCCTGTTTAATATTACCTTCAATCGCGTAGGCAGTATTGGCATAAAGCGGCCAGTCGCCCTGCACCGGCGTGTCGCCCTGGTTATCCCACATGCCAATTGTCGGGCCAGGGGCATGGCCAACAAAGCCGATAGCATGGGTATAAGTACTGCTGTTAATACCCGCACGGTCAGAGGCTTTACGGGTAGCTGCCAGAATGGCATTGCCGCTACGGCCAGCTTTGAACTCCGTGGTTAAAATATCCTGCCAGCGATTGCCGGTGGCCAGCGCGGCTTGTAAACCTTTTGGGGCGTCCGTTTCATCAATGTGCAGTACATAGGCCATTTCCTGGGTGTCAGTGCATAGCGTCAGATAACAGATGCCCACGTCGGTATGCAGCACATCACCGCGTTGAATTACCCCGCTGCTGCCACAAAACGGGTTGTCGGCTTCACAGGCCATGCCCGCGCGCTGCAGATTAACATAAGGCATAAACCACACCAGTAAATCCAGCTTCGCAAACCGTTCGCGTATATACCAGGCAACATCATCGGTAGTCGTCACGCCGGGGGTGATCACTTTATTACTGAATGCTTCAGCTATAACTGAGCGGGCCAGACTTACAATCTGCGGGTATAGCTCAAGCTCTGCCTCTGTGCGTTGCTCCAGCCAGCGCACCACTAATTGCTCGGCCGATACCAACCTGCTGTGATATTCCGCCGGTAATGCTTTTAACAACTGTTGGTGCAGGCCTGAGGTCAGGCCATCGGCTACCGGCCAGTGTTCAGAGCTATTAATCCCGATTTTTCCAGGCTGACGTTTGACAATTTCGGCGGCCAGCGCCTGCCATTGCTCGGTTAAATTGCCGCCGGCCCAGGCTGACTCATAAGGGTCGCCAAGGGGGTAGCGGTTAACCGATAACTTATCGATACTGCCATCATCATTGCGACTGAATAGCAACATGGTAGTGCGCCTTGCTGCAAAGGTTGGCTGGGGCACCAGCGTAAAATACACCGGGTCTTCGGCATATTCGCGGTTAATCACCAGCCACATATCCAGCCCTGACTCGGCCATTAATTTTGGCAGCAACTGCTCGAGCCGCTGAGTGGTTAACTGGTTGGCAACCGGCACACGCTGCCGGGGACTTAATACCTGATAATCAGCTGCGGAACTCAGCACCCGGCCCTGACTGAATTGTGAAGGTTTGGCCAGAGCCGCAGGGGCGAGTAGTAAAGCCGCCAGCGCAGTTGTTACAAAAAACGTTTTCATTCGCATGCCTGTAGTTATGTTCCGGTTATGTTGTTTTAAGCCAGATAACCGGCAAATGCAATGTTTCATCTGATTGAAATATATGTTTTTTACTCTGGTTAAACTAATAATTGGGGTATCTAAAATGCGTAATTTCTCCAGACGGGACTTTTTGAAACTGTCCGCTTCAGCACTGGCAGTTGCCAGTGTTTCTACTCTGCTAAGCGGTTGCGTCAGCAATTTTAGCCGCGACGCTTTAAGTAAAGTAAGCTTTAGCCATGGTGTGGCCAGTGGCGATGCTAATCAGCAGGCTGTGATCCTGTGGACCAGAGCAATACCCGTGCAGGCAGGCGTTACACAAGTCAATTTAGCCTGGCAACTTTCAAAAGACCCATCGTTTAAACAACTTGAAAGGTCGGGTTATGTCAGCACCAGCGCTGAGCGTGACTTTACCGTTAAAGTTGATGTGCAGCAGCTTATGCCTGACCAGCGGTATTATTATCGCTTTGTAGCTGCAGACAGTGACAGTATGACCGGTGTTACCCGCACCCTGGCTACAGCGGGAATGACAGAGCTGAAACTGGCTGTATTTTCATGCTCTAATTATCCTGCCGGCTATTTTAATGTGTATCGTGAAGCCGCCAGGCGAAATGATGTCGACGCAGTAATTCATCTTGGTGACTATATCTATGAATATGCTGCTGATGGCTATGCTACCGAGCGGGCGGTGGAAATCGGCCGTACCTTAGCAACAGATAACGCTTCAGAAATTATTACGTTAGATGATTACCGTAAACGTTATGCACTGTATCGTACCGATGCCGGTTTGCAGCAGCTCCATGCCGCTGTGCCCTGGTATCTGGTATGGGATGACCATGAAATTACAAATGATACCTGGCATAGCGGTGCAGAGAATCATCAGCCCGACAGCGAGGGTGATTTTTTTGAACGGCGTTCGGCAGCAGTCAGGGCTTATTATGAGTGGTTGCCAATCCGGCCACCGATGGGCGAGGACAGCATTCAGATATACCGCAGCTTCAATTTTGGCGAGTTGCTCAGCCTGCACTTGCTGGATACCCGATTGATTGCCCGTGATCAGCAATTGGCCTATAAAAACTATACTGATCCGCAAACCGGTGAGTTTGCCGCAGCGCGCTATAAAGAGGATATCAGTGCCGAGCGAAACTTGTTGGGGAAAGCTCAGCTTGGCTGGCTAACGGGTCAACTGCAGCAGTCATCGGCGAAATGGCAGCTGTTGGGGCAGCAAGTGCTGATGTCAAAAATGCATATTCCTGCTGAGTTACTTGGCACTCGTGATTTCAGCACGTTACCGGCAAAATTACTCGCGCTTGAAGAGGTTAAGCTGCGGGTACTTCGAACACAGCAGCAAGGGCTGGAGCCAGATGCAGAAGACTTAGCCCGGGTAACGCGATTGATGCCCTACAACCTGGACGCCTGGGATGGTTATCCTCGGGAACGTGAACAGCTTTATGCCACGGCCAGAGCATTGAATAAGCCGTTGCTGGTGATTGCCGGCGATACTCACAATGCCTGGCATAGTGTACTGACGGACCAGCATGGACAGCAAGTTGGAGTCGAGTTTGCGACGCCAAGCGTCAGTTCACCAGGAATGGAAAAGTATCTGAAAATTGAGCAGGAACAAGCAGCGGAAGTGGCCAGTGCCTTCAGTACCCTGATTAATGACTTGCAGTGGTGTAACTTACATCAACGGGGTTTTATGCTGCTATCTGTTACGGTACAGGGTGTGCAATGTAACTGGCAATTTATCGATAATATCTTAACGGAAGATTATCAGGTAGTTGCTGAACATAAGGCAGTGTATCAGGCATAGTGGACTAACCTTAATAATGATGCTTGCGGGCGCTGTTTTAAGGCAGAGCCCGCAAGTGTTACCCATTATTTGTTGTTACATAAACGTCTTACGGAACTCAATACCAACGAAACGCGGCGCCCCTGAAATAAAGCTTGGGTAACCAAAGGCACTACCGGTATTCCCGGCATCAACCAGATATTCTTTGTCGAACAAGTTACTTGCAAACAAGGTTACCGACCAGTTTTGCCGGCTGTGTTCTATACCCAGCCGCACGCTGGTCAGTTGCACTGCACCCTGAGCTATATCAAAATCGGCCACCGGCGCGTTATCTTCTTCAAAAAAGATGTCACTGCGAAAGGTATACATCAGTGAACTGTTCAGGCGGTATTGGCTGGTTAAGTCCCGTGAATATAGCAGGCCGGTACCGACGGAATATTCGGGTTGTAACCGGAAGCGATTACCTGCCAGTTCACCATTACTGCTATTTTCGTCAATTTTGGCATCTATCCAGGCCAGGTTGGTAAACCACTCCAGGTCAGCTGTGACGGCCCATTTTAGTTCGGCCTCAACCCCCAGGTTTTTAGCATTACCGGCATTTTCTGTAAAAAAGTTTCCTGCATCATCCTGGCGTGACACCTGGAAGTTCTGGTAGTCCTGATAAAACACTGATGCGGCGTAGCGAAACACGTTGTCGCTACTATTTCCTTTAATACCCGCTTCATAGTTCCAGATAGTTTCTGCCGGTATTTCGGTTATTTGCGGTACAACGTTGCCTTCACTAATGCTCGAGCTAACATCCAGCACCTCGGAGCGACGACCTTTAGATACCGTCGCGTAAAGGTTCATTTGCTCGTTCAACCGGTATAGGGCATTAAAGCGCGGCAACCAGGCATCGAAGCTGGCATCGGCACTGAAAATCTCACCGCCTGTTGAAACAACTGGCAGAAGTGGCACACCTGCCAGTATTGAAGCACCGAAATCGGAGGCATAACCACTGGTTTTATCTTCATCAACAAAACGCAGGCCTGCAGTAAGCTCAAGCTTTTCGGAAACGGCGTAGCTGAAATCAGCAAAAACGGAATAGGCCGTGTTTTCACCAAAGTTTTGAAATACGCCCTGATAAGGTAATATGGACGCGGCGCCACCGGTTAGGATAGGAGTTAAAATATTTACTGAACCGTCCGGATTGATGCAGGGTAAGCCAGAACCCAATAGCCCCATGCAGTTCAGAAAAACGGACTCTTCGGTACTAAATGGGACGCGCTGTGATCCTTCTTCATCGAAATAACTCACCCCAAAGAAGCTGTTTAGTTTATCGCCAGCGTAACTGAGACGAAGCTCCTGACTGAACTGCTCGCCGTTTGCATCTTCAGCGAACTCTAAGAACCAGGCCTGGGTTCCATCGGCATCAAACACTTCCAGTGAATCAAAGCGGCGATCAGCACTGATACTGGTCAACTGCCATTGGTCATTAAGCTGCCAGTTCAGGGTCAGGCTCAGGTCTTTTACGGTACGCTCTATTCCTAAATCAGCTTTACCAAATACCTGAGCAGCCAACGGGCTGCCTGTTGCTTCAGCAAAGCTGTAAGGGCTGGTGTCACCATTGGTAGGGGCAAAACGCCGACTTTTAAAAGACGTACCGCTATCATCATTTTTCTCGTAATTGTACACGAGATCAATGGTCAGTTGCTCATTCGGCGTAAAACGCACCGATGGGCGAATACCAAAGCGTTCAATACCGTTTAAGTCTGCTTCGTCTTCGGCAATATTTTCGATATAGCCATCACGCTCACGATACGTAAAAGCAACCCGCCCCTGAACTTTCGGATTACCACCGGTAACAAAGCCCTGCAGGTTTCTTGCTGAATAGTTACCCAAGCCTGCGCTGACGCCAGCTTCAAAAAGCTCTTGCGGCTTACGGGTAGTAACACTTAACGCCCCAACCGATGCGGCTGTGCCAAATAGGGTGGCTTGTGGACCTTTTACAACTTCTACCCGCTCAATATCAAAAAGTTCAAAGTACGAGCCACGGGAGCGTGAAATATCAGTACCATTATAATAAACCGATACTCTTGGTGCAGCCTGGGCTGAACCACTATCTGAGGTTATGCCCCTGATTACGAAACCCGGATTATTCGGGCTTTGTTCCTGAATGACCAGGCCCGGCGTGATCTCAGATAATACATCCAGGTCCTGAATGCCAAGCTGTTCTAACATTTCACCACTAAAAGCAGTAACGGTAACCGGCACATCCTGAATTGCTTGAACCCGTTTTTGCGTGGTGACCGTGATCCGTTCGATGTCTTTCTCTGACTCGTCAACCGCATGCACACTTACAGAGTAGCCTGCCATCGAAGCGAGAATCAGCGAGTTTAGTAACTTTTCTTTAAATTTGTTTTTGTTTGAATTCATGATTACTTAAGTCCTTGGTAATTTAATCCGGCTCTAAGCTAAAGGATATAAATGACAAGACAGCGACAAGGAAATGACAGATTTGCAACAATGGTATGACCAGATTTTGCTATGATTTGAAAAGGAAATTTTGAATTTTTTTTAAAAAGCGAGGGAGATGAATAATCTCCCTCGTTAACCAAAATGGCAAACACCCGGGAAGGAATGTCAAGCAGCACAAATATCGCAGCAACATGTTTCAAAATTATGTATTTTCATCAACAAAACATGGTTATCAAATGAAATATTCTGCGATCTGCTATCAGATTGTCAGAATCATCTGTAAACCCGGAACGGTTTTTTGCGATACACTATTGCCAGAACATGAGAAAGGAGCCGTTATGCCACGTTATTCTGCTGATTTTATCAAAGCCATGCCGAAATCTGATTTACATCTGCATTTAGATGGCAGTCTGCGGCTGGATAGCCTGATTGACATGGCAAAGCGCACTGATACCAAACTGCCTTCGCAAAGTGTTGACGGGTTAAAGCAGCTGGTATTTAAAGACAAATACCAGAACCTGGGCGAGTACCTGCACTGTTTCCAATATACCTGTGCCGTACTGCGCGACCCCGAAAATTTAGAGCAGGCCGCTTATGAACTGGCAATTGATAACCAGAACGAGGGGGTTAATTACATAGAAGTGCGCTTTGCACCGCAGCTGCTGATTGATTTAAGCCGGGGTATCGATTTTGATCAGATAATGCATGCAGTAAATAATGGCTTGAAGCGGGCGCAGAATGAATATAACCGCAGCGAATCGGTACTGAGCGGTAATAAGCCGCCTTTTGGTTATGGCATTATTAATTGCGCGATGCGGATGTTTGGCGATAAGGGCTTTTCGCCTTATTACACCAATTTATTTCAGTTAATGCGCGACTTTGCGCCAATGGATGTGATTAAACTGGCGGCAATGGAGCTGGTGCGGGCCAGCGTGCGGTTGCGTGATGAAAGTAGCATGCCGATAGTCGGCCTGGATTTAGCTGGCCAGGAGTCGGGTTATCCGGCCAGCAAATTTAAAGAAGTGTATGAATATGCTCATCAGCATTTTATGCTGAAAACTCTGCATGCCGGTGAAGCTTATGGTGCAGAAAGCGTATTTGAAGCCATTACTGAATGCTACGCCGACCGGATTGGTCATGGTTATTCGATGTTTATTCCTGACATGATCCACAGCCCCGAGATTACCGATAAAGCCGCCTATATCCGCAACCTGGCCAGCTATATTGCTGATAAGCGAATTGCTATTGAAGTGTGCCTGACCAGCAACCTGCAAACCAACCCGCAGCTTACCGATATTCGACAGCATCAGTTTAAAGCAATGCTCGACAACCGGATGGCCACGGTTATCTGTACCGACAACCGCCTGGTGTCTAACACCACGGTGTGTAATGAGTATCAGTTGGCGCTGGATAATTTCGATATTCCGCTGAAGCGCTTAAAAGACATGGTGGCCTATGGGTTTAAAAAGAGTTTTTTCCCTGGCAGTTACGTAGAAAAACGCCAGTATGCCAAGAACTGCCTGGATTATTTTGATCGGGTTGCCAAGCAGTATGGTTTTATTTAATTAAAACAATGGCTTATTTATTTTGTCGCAAAAAGCATACAGCTTAAGATCTTGATTAATAACAACTAGTTTTTCCGGTTGCTAATAGTGTCTCTAATTGCAGACACTATTAGCAAAAAGCGTCGGCATTAATAATAAAAAATTCCATAACCATATGAAATTAAACAGTTATTAAAAGTTGGCACAACACTTGATACACCTAAGGTAATTACCGGAGGTGTGTTATGGATTTATTCTTAGTATTTATCACGATGTTCCTGGTTGCCAATATGATGTTAGTGGTAACAATGTTACGTCGGGTTGATTTAAATAACCCCAGTGTTCAGGCCTGGGAGCAACAGCATGCTGCTGTTATCCACACCAACACCCATGCCGCGGCAGTAAGCTATAAACCAGCTTATGCCAGTAAGGCACAGTAAGCCAAACCTATTCCCATGAGTTCAGCTCCTTGCTGAATGCTTGTTCAGGCCAGCCCTCCTTACTGGCCTGTTTTTTTTAGTTAAACAGGTTATGCTAACGCTACCTTTCTCTGAGTTTAACTGCCTATGCGCTTTCCTTTGCGAACTGCTTCGTTGCGACAACTGGTTATTCTGAGCTTTTTGCTGGCGATGATCCCGGTCGGCGTATTGATGTGGCAAAGCCATAAAGCGCTGTCGGGTTTAAGCCGGTTTGCCACCAGTGAGGCTGAGAGTGCTGTAATCAGTGTACGTCGTGCCGAGAATATGCAAAATCTGGTAGTGGATATTGAGCGGGCCGTGCGCCAGTATGCCGTAGTGAAAACGGAGGCACTGGCCAAAGTAGCGCAAAGCCACATCAGCAACCAGCAATCCAGCCTTAGCCAACTATGTAACGACTTACCCGAGCTGAATGACTGCCTGCAACAACACAACGATTTACAGCAGTTAGCGGCGCAATTCAGTCAGCTCAGTGGCGCGCCGCTGGAGCAGCTACTACAGCAAATAAGGCTGCGGCAGCAGCGGATCAGCCAGCAAATCTGGGATCTACTGGAACAGCGCTTATTAAATCAGCAACAGTTGGTGCAGGATGCCCAGCAGCGTCAGGCCTGGCAAACCGTAGCGCTGGTGTTTCTGACCTTATTACTGGTGCTGTGGGCATCGGGCAGAGTGGCGGCGCCGGTGCAAAAACTGGATAAGATGATCAGGGCGATAGGCCAGCAGCAACAATTTCCGGAAGGGAAGCTGGAGGGCCCCCGTGAGCTGTCCGAGCTGGGTGAGCAATTGCGTTGGTTAAGTTCGCGCTTGCAGCAACTGGAAGCGCTGCGGCTGATTTTACTGCGCCATGCCTCGCATGAATTAAAAACGCCATTATCCAGTATTCGTGAGGGCTGCGCTTTACTAACCGAGCAATTATTGGGGCCGTTAAACCCGCAGCAACTGGAAGTGGTCATGCTGCTTAATGGCAGTGCTGACCGCTTAAGCCAGCTTACTGAGCAGCTGCTGGATTACAACCGGCTGTTACAACAAGCCAAACCTGAACTCAGTCACCAGGTGCCACAGCAATTGCTGCAAGCCTGTTTTGCCGACCACACGCTGTCGCTGCAGCAACGCCAGCAGCAAATAAAACTGGATTGTCAGTTAAGTAGTTTTTATACCGATGAAACTCTGTTCCGGCGTATTCTGGACAACCTGATCAATAATGCTCAGGCTTATGGTGCAGAAAGCAGTCCGGTTTGGGTTAAGCTGTACAAAAAAGATGAGATGTTGGTGCTGGATGTGGCGAACAATGGTGCACCTATTCCTACCGCACTGCGTGAAAAACTATTTGAACCCTTTCAGCGTGGTACCACCCCAAGGTTTGACGCGGTGCAGGGGTCAGGTCTGGGACTATCTATAGTAGCTGACTGCGCCAGGTTATTGGGTGGTCATGCCGATATTGTTGATGTGGTATACGCTGACGTATGTATCAGAGTGCGTTTACCGCTGCTAGAGGAAAAGTAACATGAGAATTATGCTGATATTGCTGCTGGCTTCGCTGTCAGGCTGCCAGCTGTTAAACCAGCAAAGACCTGTGCCGGAGCCGGCAGCAGAGCCGGAATTAACAGAGCAACAAAACTTACCACAAGATAGCGCGCCCGGCATTGAAGTGGCGCTAAGCCTGAGCGATGATCCGGCCACTTTGCGAGCCTGGGTGAACTACCGCGCCAGTTTATTAAACAACCGGGCGCTGTGGCGTGAATCTTTGAGTGATCTGTCTGATCCCGATCCGGTGCAAATGCTGCAGCGGATTATTTTACAGTTACATCCGGATACCCCTTATTTAACCCGGCTGCGGGTGCAAATGCAGTTAGCTGAGCAGATTGCTGCACTACCGCCCGGCCTGGCGGCACTAATCAGCTGGGATTTAACCTTTAATCAGAAATTACTGGAGACTGAGTCAGCGGTCAGTGCCCTGACCCGGCTCAATGCCCAGCAGCATGACAATATCGAGCGACTGCAAAAGAAGAATAAAGATCTGCAAAAAAAAATTGATGCATTAACCCAGATAGAAGCTCAGCTGAATGAAAGTATAAACGAGGGTAACAATGGCCGACCCTAAACCGCGTTTACTGTTAGTTGATGATGACCCAAGCTTATTGCGGCTGTTAACGTTGCGGCTGGAGGGAGAGGGCTATCAGGTAGTCAGTGCCGATTGCGCCGAAACCGCGCTGACGATTTTAAATAAACAAAGCTTTGATGTGGTGTTAAGTGATTTGCGGATGCCCGGACTGGACGGTATGAGCCTGTTCGATGAAATTGCTAAACGCTATCAGGGCCTGCCGGTGGTGCTGATGACGGCGCATGGCTCTATTCCGGAAGCGGTGGCCGCCACCCAGCGTGGGGTGTTTGGTTTTTTAACCAAGCCGCTTAATAACGCTGAACTACGTGATATTCTAAAACAGGCGGTGCATCAGTCGGTACCCGAGCAGGCTGACTGGCGCGAGGAAATTGTCAGCCGCAGCCCGTTAATGGCGGCGTTGCTGGAGCAGGCTTACCGGGTAGCCCAGCGTGATGTCAGTGTGTTAATTACCGGTGCCAGTGGTACCGGTAAGGAATTGCTGGCCAAAGCTATTCATAAAGCCAGCCCCCGGGCTAAACAACATTTTGTGGCGATAAACTGTGGCGCCCTGCCAGAGCATTTGCTGGAATCGGAGTTGTTTGGCCACAGCAAGGGGGCTTTTACCGGGGCGGTATCCGAACACGGTGGCTTATTTCGTGAAGCCGATGGTGGCACCCTGTTTTTAGATGAAATTGGCGATATGCCGGTAGCATTGCAGGTTAAATTGCTGCGGGCGCTGCAGGAGCGGCAGATCCGGCCGGTAGGCAGCAGCAAAAGCGTACCCATTAATGTCCGGGTCTTGTCGGCCACTCATCGCGATTTGCAACAGGCGATGACCGAGGGCAGCTTCCGGGAAGATTTATATTACCGCTTAAACGTGGTGAATCTGCAGTTGCCAAGCCTGGAGCAACGGCCAGAGGACATTCCGTTGCTGGCCCGTCATGTGCTGGCGTTAAGCGCAGAGCGGCATAACGTCAAGGTAACCCGCTTTGCTGATGATGCGCTGCAAACCCTGGCCACTGCCAAATGGCCGGGTAATGTGCGCCAGCTGGTCAATGTGATCGAGCAATGTGTCGCGTTAACCCACAGCCCGGTGATTGGCCAGAGTCTGGTAGAGCAGGCGCTATCACAAAACAGTAGTTACTGGCCCACCCTGACCGATGCCCGTGACCAGTTTGAGCGCCAGTATTTAGTGCGGGTACTGAAAATGACCGAAGGCAATGTTACCCGGGCGGCCGAACTGGCCGGGCGCAACCGCACCGATTTTTATAAACTGCTGAAAAAACATGAATTAAGCGCCGCCCAGGTTGCTGCTGAGGACGAAGCACTGGAGTAAGACCGGCGGCTGTTTTACACTGGCGATTTTAATAAAGGAGACTGTAATGAGCGCAATTACGCCACCTGACGGCCACCTGGCTGAAGATGCCGAAAACCCCGAGCTGATTAAAGCGAAAATTGTCAGTGAAACTGCCCGGATAAACTGGCCGCAGTTACAAAAATTTTATGCTGCAGGTTCGGTAATCACCGTTGGCTCCGGCCACGATCTGGTAGAAGTCGCGTATGCATTCAGTGCCGATGATAAAACTAAGGTGGCAGACTGGCTGGCTGCAGGTAGTGTGCAGCGCACCACAGAGCAGCAAGCGCAGCAATGGTTTGATAATAATACTGAGTTGTGGGCTGTGGTAATTTCGCCCTGGGTATTGGTGCAGGATAAACCGGCGCAGCTTAATTAACACGGCGTAACTGAGGCGATTTATGGCAACGTATAAAACAGTCGAAAGTTCAGAAATTACCTTATCGCAGCTGATGCTGCCGTCACATTCGAACTTCAGCGGTAAAATTCATGGCGGCTACCTGCTGTCACTAATGGATCAGATTGCGTTTGCCAGTGCCTCTAAATTCAGTGGCAGCTACTGTGTTACGGCGTCTGTCGACAGGGTCGATTTTCTTAACCCAATTGAAGTAGGCGAGCTGGTCACCCTGAAGGCGTCAGTTAATTATGTTGGCAATACGTCGATGATGGTGGGGATCCGGGTCGATGCCCAGAATATTCAGACCGGCATAATAAAGCACTGTAACTCATCGTATTTTACCATGATTGCCAAAGACGAAAGCGGTGCTACTTTACCGGTGCCACGGCTGCAATTAACCAGCCGTGAGCAGGTAATGCGTTACTTAAAGGCTGCCGAGCGGATCAGCGCCCGCAAACAGCGGATAGCTACGGAACCGTTTGCGGGTGATTTAGCAAAAGCGCTGGCCTTTATGGCCAGCGATCATGCCGATGTCGATATTGAAGCGTTAAGCGCTTAATTGCTAGCGGTTCAGTTGCGCTGCCAGCCACTGATGCAGCCCTTGCGCCAGTTGTGGCGTCACGTTGCCCTGCACCCCTCTGGCATTTTCCGGGATATGAGCCAGCGGGTGGTCTGGGTTAAATAAATAGTGCTGCAGCATATGCTGCCAGGCCTGCCGCTCCCCTGCCGCCATGTGATTAAACGCCTGAATAGCATGCAGTAACATTGGCAGTGGCAGGGCACTGGCGACATAAGCATTGCTCCACCAGTAGTTCACCAGCACATTAAAATCAGCGAGTGATGTCACGCTGTGCCACCAGGGGCTGGGAATATAGATGGCATCACCGGCATCTAACTCTACTGATAAACCCGCTTGATACGCTTGGGCATACAGCGGGTGCGCCTGTAAGTCAGGTTGTTGTAAATTAACCATGCTGATCGGCTGGCCAGCGGGGGTTAAATCCAGCGGACCCACATATAAATTTGTTACCTGCTCCGGCGGAAACAGGGTAAAGCGCCGCTTACCTGCGGCTACCACTGCGATATTGCTGGCTTCATCAAAGTGCGCCGGCACTGTAACCCGGGTACCTAGCCAGATAAACGGTTTAGGAGCGGGGTTCAGCAGCGGGTTGGTCAGCTCAGTTAACAGCGAACTGAAATTATCTGCTACCGGCACGCATTGCACGCAGTAACGGTTGCTATCGTCGCTGTTGCTGGCCAGCATTGTCGTTATTGCCGCATTAAGCGGCTGCTGACTGGCGCTAAAGTTCATCCCGCTGATGCTGCTATTGTAAAACAACCGGCCGTCAGTATCGGCCGGTAAGCTAACCAGCTTCTGTGGTTTATTGTTGCAGCGCGCGGTTAAATAAGCTGCCGCTGCTGACAGTGACTGCTTAGCAGCCTGCACCAGCGGCCAGTGGGCAGCAAAATCGCGCAGCACCAGCGGCCGGTAATGGTCCGTAACTTTTTCAGCAAAATTTTCTGCAGTCACCCCACTGACTTCTGTCGGTGCCGGTAAATTTTCCAACGCATAACCGGGGTGCATACTGTGCTCTGAACTGGCCATTTACTCCCCTGTTGTCAGTAACCGGCTGCCTGGCCGTCTTTACGCGACTCTGATGCGCCAATATAGGTGCCGTTTTCATGGTCTTTCATAATGGCCTGATAACCACCATAACCACCCAGTCCATAGCGCACCTGATGGCCTTTAAGCATCAGGTCACGTACCGTGCTGTAAGGCACGCCACGTTCTACTTCAATATAACCGCCATTGGTCAGGTAAGTATCCTGGCCATCGGTGGGTTCAGTATTGCCCAGGTGTTGCCAGCGGGCGGCATCTCCGGCTTCCTGCAGGTTCATGCCATAGTCGACCATATTCACCAGAATTTGCACATGACCCTGTGGTTGCATGGCACCGCCCATTACGCCATAGCTGACCAACGGCTTACCGTCTTTAGTGATAAAGGCCGGAATAATGGTGTTAAAGGGTCTTTTGCCGGGTTGATAAACATTGGCGTGGTTTTTATCCATTGAAAACAGCTGACCACGGTCCTGAAACACAAAGCCCAGCCCCGGCACAACGACGCCGGAGCCCATGCCGCGGTAATTGCTCTGAATTAACGACACCATATTGCCGTCTTTATCGGCCGTGGTCATATAAATGGTATCGCCCTCATACAGGTGCGGATTGCCGGCATCAACCCGCTGTGCAGCGCGCTCGCCAATCAGTTTGGCCCGCTCTGCACCGTATTCCTCTGAAATTAAACCCTGCAACGGCGTTTTATGAAAGTCCTGATCAGCATAAAATTTGGCGCGATCTTCAAACGCCAGCTTTTTCGCTTCTACCAGGGTGTGAATACTTTGCGGGGTGTTAAAGCCCATGGCTTTTAAATCAAAGTTCTTCAGAATTTGCAGCATTTGCAGTGCCGCTACACCCTGACCATTGGGTGGCAGTTCCCACAGGGTGTAGCCTTTATAATCAACACCAACCGGCTCAACCCAGGTCGAACGGTGGTTGGTAAAGTCGGCAAAACGCAGGTAGCCGCCATTTTCCCGCATAAAGCGGTCAATTTGTACTGCAATATCCCCTTTGTAGAATACGTCCCGGCCTTCTTTTGCCAGGGCTTTGTAGGTATTGGCCAGGGCCGGGTTTTTAAAAATCTGGCCTTTAGCCGGCGCTTTGCCGTCAATGGTGAAGGTGCCTTTAAAGTCGCCTGGCTGTGGGCTTAAAATTGGCACGCTGCGCTGCCAGTAGTAGGCAATCAGCTCGGTAACCGGAAAGCCCTGCTCGGCATAATCAATGGCCGGTTGCAAAATGCTGGCCATATCCAGCTTGCCGAATTTCTTATGTAATTCAAACCAGCCATCGACGGCGCCGGGTACGCTGATTGGCAGCATGCCATGCGGCGGTAAGTCTGGACGATCCAGCTTTTCCAGTTCATGCGCCAGCATTTCGTAGCTTAAACTTAGCGGCGAGCGGCCTGAACCGTTCAAACCATGTAGCTTGCCGGATTTGGCATCCCAGACGATAGCGTATAAATCACCGCCAATACCATTGCCGGTAGGTTCCATTAAACCCAGTGCTGCGTTGGCGGCGATGGCCGCATCAATGGCATTGCCACCCTTTTTCATGGTATCCAGCGCAATCTGGGTAGCCAGCGGGTGGCTGGTCGCGGCCATGGCGTTCTGGGCTATTACTTCTGAGCGGCTGGCAAAGTCGTGGCCGGTAACCCGGTCGTAGGCTGTGACAGCATAACTTGCCAGCAGCGCGGTGCTGGCAAGCAGGCTAACAGAGAAACATAATTTCATGGTGGTTTACCTTAGTTAATATTAATGCCACGCTAGCGGCTGCAGACAGTAATTGCCAGCGCCTTTCGACCAACGGGCCCTGGTTAACGATCAGCCGGGCTGACTAAATGCACTGACAGGGCGGTTTTTTGTGGTGCAGTTAATGGCAGAGCCTGTTGTTGCTGATAGTTAAACTGCACCATTGTGGTAGTGCCGGATGCGCATCTAACCCCGTTTTGCCAGGCCTCCTGATAAACGTCAAACGAGCTGCCACCAAGCCGGCTGATAAAGGTGCGAATTTCTACTGGCTCACCATACTGAGTTTGGGCATGATAGTCGATAGTGACCCGGGCGATGATCAGCGGCCATTGTTGCAGATTCAGTTGCGGGGTAAAAATGCGAAATACCGCGGTACGGGCCCCTTCAAACCACACCGCAAATACGGTGTTGTTAATATGCCCCAGGGCATCGGTTTCAGAAAAACGGGGCTGAATAACTTCGCTAAACATAACCAGGAATACTCATGACAGATTTTATAGAGGTGTACGATAATGCGTTAAGCCCGGACTTTTGCCAACAGCTAATCACGCTTTTTGACAGCAGCCCGCATCGGGTGCCGGGCCGCACTGGCGCCGGAGTAGACACCAGTAAAAAAATCAGTACCGACTTATATTTAAATCAGCATCCGGAATATCAGGCGGCGATGCAGCAGATAATAGATGCAACCAGCCAGTATGCTGCCGAGTACTTTGCCAAGTATCACTTCGCGCTGATCGCGCCGGTAGGGTTAACGGTCAGCCACCCGCAAACCGGCCAGCCATTGGCGATTACCCATGAAAATTATGCTGAGTTTGGCGCACCGAAAGCCGCCGATTTTATGCGGACCCTGTACCGTTTGGGGCCGGTTCAGGCGCAAAAGTATCAGGCAGGCAAAGGCAATTATAATTACTGGCACTGTGAGGTCTACCCGCAGTTACCGCATAACGAGCCCTTGCACCGTACTTTGTTATTTATGTTTTATTTAAATGATGTAGCCGAAGGCGGCCAGACCGAGTTTTTCTATCAGAATAAAGCCATTAGCCCGAAAGCTGGCCGGATGGTCATTGCGCCCGCCTACTTTACCCATACTCATCGCGGCTGCACACCGGTCAGCAACGATAAATATATTCTGACCAGCTGGATTTTATTTAACCGCGCAGAGCAGCTTTACGGTCCGCCACAAAGTTAGAATAATAAAAAGCCCCTGCAGAACAGGGGCTTTTTCGTGGCAGAAGCCAGCTTAGAAACTGTAGCTGACACCCAGTTCGAATGAACGCTCAGGGCCAACATAAATACCCTGGCGTAAGCCGGTGATATAGCGTTTATTGGTCAGGTTTTTCACCGCACCAAATACCCGGACATTGTCTGCCAGTTTATATTGAGCAGTTAAATCCAGCACCGTGTAAGAGGGCATTAAACCGCCCCAAATCCCGCCGGCAGCGCCGTCCGGGATGTCCAGCGTATTGCTGGCATCGCCATACTGCTCACCACGGTGGTGGGCTGTCAGGGCGGCACTTAACTTTTCCAGTTGGTAGTTAAGGGCCAGGTTGGCAATAATTTTCGGTGCATAAGGTAAACGGTTACCCTGGTTTTCACCGCTTTTAAACTCAGAGGTCGGCACCCAGGTCGCGTTACTGTGAATACTGAAACCACCAGCCAGTTGGTAGCCCAGCATAAACTCCATACCGCGATGTTCGGTTTCACCGGCGTTAGACTGCGATAAATTCGGATCACTGTTACCGGTAACCACCTGATTACTGAAATCCATCATAAAGGCAGCAACTTCATAACTGATCTTGCCCTGTTTGCCACGCAAGCCCAGCTCATAGTTGGTGGAACGTTCACCATCCAGGTCCTGATCAGTCAGACCATCCAGCGCTACACCGTTCGATGCCGGTGAGAATGCCCGGTATACACCACCATACAGCTGTGCTGCTTCATTCAGGTTATAAGTAGCACCGATACCCGGCAACACTTCGGTATTGCTGGTTTTGGCAGTGGCGTTATTGTCAGTCAGTATCAACCGGGTTTGCTCATATGATTCAACCCGCAAGCCAGGCGTTACGGCAAACTGGTCATTCAGTTCAATCCGGCTCTGGGCATAGGCTGCCACACTGTCGGCAGAATCTATCCGGTGGCGGTCATTGACACCGGTGCGATCTGCGCTACGCACTGCCCGGATCCGGGTATCGTTGGCTTCTTCCTGCATAAAACGCAGACCAAGTTCACTGTTGGCGGTTAAGCCAGCAAGGTTATGGTCTACATTTAAGCGGGTTTCAATGCCCACCCGGTCGAATGAACGGTTGTTGCCGGTTAATGCGTCGGTATAGACCCAGCGGCCTGCTTCGTTTGAGGCGGCGCTATCAACATTATAGCGCCAGTAGTCCCTGCTCATTTCGCTCCAGTACAGCAGTGTTTTTAATGTTGCGTTGCTGGAGAGGGTCCACTCATGGTTGATATCAAAGGCAGTGCGGTCAGTCAGAAAATAATCGTCTGGCGCAGGATTATAATCTGCACCTGCCAGATAATCGGCCAGTAATAAGCCGCGGTAAGAAATGTTAGCGTCGTTTTCATAACGCGATATTTTGATACCCAGCTTCTGGTTGTTACTGAAAATAACCCCGGCCTTGGCCATCACATCGGTCATTTCATAATCTTTGTCCATAAAGCCGTCACTGCTGGCATGGGTAGCAACAATACCGGCAAAGGCATCGCCCGAGGCAGATTTGCCGCCGGCTTCCACGTTAACTTCCTGCATATTGAACGAGCCAGCGCGACCCGTTAAGGTTACACCATCATCTGGTGTTTTAGTCTGATAGTTGACCACGCCACCGATGGTCGAAGGCCCATAACGCAATGATGCCGAGCCTTTTAACACTTCTACCTGCTCGACCCGCTGGATCCGTGGATTAAAATAACGGTCGTTACCAACAAATAAGCCAGGCGCTACCGGTACACCGTCTTCCAGCATTAACGACTTTGACTCGCTGGCAGATAAACCGCGGATACCAAAGTTTGCCACTACTGAGGTTTCTTCTTCACTTTTTATATTAATGCCCGGAATACGACGCAGAATATCTTCGGTAGATAACGGCTGAATTTGCTCAATTTGTTCACGGTTAATAATAACCACAGTACCGGTCTGGTCCAGTAATACCGGATTAGCAGTGCCAACCACCCGGATAACTTCCAGCGCTGGCATAATGGTTTTACGTTCTGCTTTGTTCTCGTTGTTTTCAGCACTAACTGTTTGCTGTTGAGCAACAGCGCTCAGTGATAGCGTGGCCAGAGCAACAGCCAGTGATAAGCGTGACATTTTAGCCCGCATAACGACTCCTTTAGATCGACAGACGAATTTTAATGGGCGCAATTAGAACACAACTTAAAATGCGAATCAATCTCATTAGTGTTATTTAGGTTTTGGTAAAGTTTAGCGTGATGAGTGTTTGGATAAGCGCTGGACAGCAGATCGCCTGAACAGGCGGATTGAAAAACAGCAGGCAGTTAAGTTAAGCCCGCTGTTTAGTCGGGGGGGCGGTAATTAGTTGTCGCGGTTAACCGGTTTTATCATCTTCAGGTGAGGAATATCATCTTCCAGATAAGGTTCACTGGCGCTTTCAAAACCAGACTCCTGATAAAACTGCTGCAAATAACACTGGGCAGAGATATGAATATCCATATCCGGCCAGAATTGTTCTGCCACTTCCAGGGTTTTGTCCATCAGAACCCGGCCAAGGCCCAGGCGGCGGGCGGTTTGTGACACGCATACCCTGCCAATACCCGGAAAGCCAGGGAAGCTGACATCTGGTGCCAGTACCCGGGAATAGGCAATGACTTTGTCGCCTTTTTTCAAAATAATATGGCGGGTTTGCGGATGCAGATCTTTATCATCTAATTCCGGATAGGGGCAATTTTGTTCTACTACAAATACGTCAACCCGTAACTGTAGCATCGAGTAAAGCGTTAAGGTGTCCAGTTCGGCAAAAGTCTGTACTTGCCATTGCATATACTAAGTTCCCTGTTTTACTGCGCGAACGCAATCTGCCAGAACTATATCAGAGGCAACCCTGGCAACGCCAGTAGCCAGCGGGAAACAGGCTGGCAAAAATATGGCAAGTATCACAAAAATGCTATTTTATTGTAACTGTTTTGCCATTTACTGCCGGTTTAATAGAGCGACCTAATCATCCGTTCAAATCCGGAGTAATAATAATGACCGACAGTAAAACCGCAACCAGTGTAAATATCGATAACTCAGGGATCGATCCACAAACTAACTTTTCTGTTAATCCGACTTTTGCTGCGATAGTGGAAAGCCGGATGGCCCGCCGCCGTTTTTTAAAAGGCAGTGTCGGTGCTGCCGTCGCCGCCATTATTGGCAGTTCTCTTACTGCGTGTAGCAGCAGCGACAATGAAGCAGCGCCAGCGCCGGTCGTACCGCCGGTAGCAGAAGCGCCGTTGCTGGGGTTTGCTGCAGTTGCTGCCAGCCGGGTTGATACCGTGCTGGTACCTGAAGGTTACAGTGCCAGCGTATTGCTGCCATGGGGCACCCCGCTGGCCGGAGATTATCCGGCCTACCTGGCAGATGCCAGTAATACCGGTCAGGACCAGGAGCAACAGGTGGGCATGCATCACGACGGTATGCACTTTTTCCCAATAGATGCCCGCAGCAATGGCAGCAGCTCTACTGAGGGCTTACTGGTATTTAACCATGAGTATATCGACCACAATCTTATTCATCCCAATGGCATTGATGCTATCCCGCGGCTGGCGGATCAGGTTCGCAAAGAAATGGCCGCGCATGGTGTCAGCGTTGCCCATATTCAGCAGCAGGCCGACGGTAGCTGGCAGCTGGTGAATAACAGCCCGTTTAACCGACGGATAACCGCGGCAACGCCAATGGAGCTGGCCGGCCCGGTACGCGGGAGTAACAAAGTCGTGACTAAATACAGCCCGGAGGGCAGCCGCACCCGCGGTACCCTGAACAACTGTGGCAATGGTTTTACGCCCTGGGGCACCTATTTAACCTGCGAAGAAAACTGGGCCGGCTATTTTGTTAACACCGACGCGGAGCAACCACGTGAACATCAGCGTTATGGCGTGTCTGGTAGTAACGGTCGTTACTTCTGGGAAACGGCAACACCGGCCGCTGACCAGTATCAGCGCTTTAATGCCAGTGCAACGGCGGCGAGTGCCAGTGAAGACTACCGCAACGAGCCCAATACCTATGGCTGGATTGTCGAGATAGACCCTTTTAATCCGGATAGCGTGCCACAAAAACGCACCGCGCTGGGCCGCTTTGGCCATGAGGGTATTATTTTTGGCAAACTGGAAGAAGGTAAACCCCTGGTACTGTACTCAGGTGATGACTCCCGCTTTGAGTATATTTATAAGTTTGTCTCGGCCGCACCTTATTATCAGAATACAGCTGGTGGCCATTTGTTAAATGACGGTGTGTTGTATGTGGCCCGTTTTAATGACGACGGCAGCGGTGAATGGTTGCCGCTGGACATTAACAACGCTGATTTTCAGACAAAAGCCAGTGCCGCCGGGGTGGCGTTTGCTGACCAGGCAGACGTACTTCTGAATACCCGGCTGGCGGCTGATGTGTCCGGGGCGACCAAGATGGATCGGCCGGAGTGGGGTGCAGTGCATCCTGACACCGGAGAAGTTTATTTTACCCTGACCAATAACACCCGGCGCACAGCAGAGCAGCTGGACGCCGCTAACCCCAGAGCAAACAACACCACTGGCCATATTATCCGCTGGCATGAGCGCGATACCCAGGAAGCTTTGGCATTTGACTGGGATATCTTCCTGTTAGCCGGTGATGTTGGCACCGAAACGCCGGGTACTGAGCTGGTGCTGGATGCCGACAATCATCTGGCCAGTCCGGACGGCTTGTGGTTTGATAAAAACGGCCTGCTATGGATCCAGACCGATATGAGCGGCAGTCAGCAGGGCGAAGGCCCCTATGGTAATAACCAGATGCTGGTCGCCGATCCGGTAACCCGGCAGATGAAACGCTTTTTAGTTGGGCCGACGGATTGTGAAGTAACCGGTATCAGCGCCACACCGGATATGAAAACCCTGTTTGTTAATATCCAGCACCCGGGCGATCGTTCCAGCCCGGATAACTTCACCAGCCACTGGCCTGACGGCGGCAGCAGCCGGGCGCGCTCAGCCACGGTAGTCATTACCAAAGACGACGGTGGGGTGATTGGTAGTTAAGTAACGGGAAGTAAGGTAACTACTTGCTAAGTAAAAAAAAGCCGGCAGAATCTCTGCCGGCTTTTTGCTTGTTATCGCTATGGACGCAGCCAATCCGCCTAACGCTTTTTCGGGATCCAGGCCATTTGTAACATGGTCTTTACCCGCTATAATATTTATCTGTGCCCTGATTGGTGTGGTTTTTGGGGTTTACCCTGCCATAAAAGCCTCAGAGCTCGATCCGACCACCGCACTACAAACCGACTAAAGCTAGCATGAGGTGAGTTTTATGCGTGATCCTTTTCTACAAGCTGCCATTGACGAAGCCAAAAAAGGCCTGGCCGAAGGAGGTATCCCTATTGGTTCGGTGTTGGTGATTGATGGCGAAATTGTTGGTCGCGGCCATAATCAACGAGTACAACAAGGTAGCGCCATCTTGCATGCCGAAATGGATTGTTTTGAGCAAGCCGGTCGTTTATCACCCGCCGATTACAAAAAAGCCACGCTTTACTCTACATTGTCGCCTTGTGATATGTGCAGCGGCACTGCGTTACTGTACGGTATACCAAAGATCGTGATTGGTGAAAATCACACCTTTCAAGGTCCGGAAGCTTATTTGCGTAGCCGCGGTGTTGAGCTAAATATCGTCCAGGATGAAGAGTGCATAAAACTGATGCAAGACTTTATTGCCGCTGCGCCAAACTTATGGTTTGAAGATATTGGCAAGGTATGAGTGCCCTTAGACAAAAATCAATAGAAATCAATAGGGTCAGAAAATCAATAGGGTCAGAGACATTGATTTTTGGTCACTAGCGGGCTAGCGCTTCTCAGGTATTTCACGGAAGAAACCCGATGGCCGCATGCCCCAAAGTTAATCAACTCAGCGCTTTTTCGGGATCCAGGCCCAGGTCATGCTGGCATTCACCGGCTCAACCCCGGCGCTGTCGGTGATGGTTACTGCTACTGTCACTTCGCCTTTATCATCGTTATGCATCGCTGCTATCTGCTCGTCGGTCAGGGTCGCCACCGCCGTTAAATCGCCGCTTGAGCGTTTAATATAATCAATTTGCATTTGTTTTAGCAGCGGTAACTTGCTGTCGGGCAGGTGAATGCCGACTAAAAAGCCGGTGGCTGATTCGGCCAGTAGGCCGGTAGCGGCCGCATGCACTGAACCGATGTGATTCTGGGCCTTTTTGCGGTTTTTCAACCGCAGTACCGAGCGGCTACCTTTTAGCTCCAGCACTTCCACCCCAGCGGTGCCGGCAAACTTAATCACCCGGCCAAATACCGTGCTTAACGCAAAAGCCTGCAATGCCGCAGGCAGCTGATAACACTTACTGACGATACGTTGCAGCTTGTTCGGTTTGGTTGCCGTTTGCTGTTGCGACTGGGCTTGGCTCATAGTGGTCTGACCTGGCGATTATTTTGCTTACTATGCCCTCGCGAAACTGCAATTGCAAGCAGCCGCTGCTGTAACCAGAGATAGCTAACACCACAGCTCACTCACCGGGGTATCCGGGCTATAGCGGTGGCTTAGCTGCGCCTGAAATAGTTCGGCACTGGCGATGGCGTCTGTTACTGCATGATGTGGCCGGTAAGGCGGCAACTGATAACGGCTGCGGCTGGCATCCAGCCGGATAGAAACCTGCTGGCGCCGGCGCAGTTTATCCCACCAGCTAAGTGGCCTGGCACGGTGCAGGCGGGCTTCCAGCTCCAGGGTATCGATTACCGGAAATAAAATACTCTCACCTAACCTGACTTTTACACTGGCAGCCAGAAAGTTGCGTTCAATCTGGCGGTAGTGTACCACTGCTACTTTTCCTGCCAGCAATGGCAGCAGTTCCGGCAATACGGCACTGAGGTCGGGCGCATTGCTTACTTCAGAATGGGTGATCCGGTGCACAGTAACTGAATTGTCAGTCAGGGCAAAGCGGGGTTTCAGCAACCATTGGCGGGCTTGCGAACTGAAAATTCGCTGCAGATTAAAAGGCACCAGGCCAATACTGACAATGCCGTTGTCTTCTGCACTTAAGCCGGTGGTTTCAAAGTCGATGGCAACCAGCGGTACCTGGCTGATTGGTGTGCTGGCCGCTATCATACCGTTACTATAAAACTGCTGTAGCAGCGGATGTTTAGCTATGGCAGCTTGCTGTTGATAGTACTGCTGCCAGTCAGTACTGGTACTATCCTGTTTAGTCTGGTCAGCCTGGTCGGGTCCGAGATAAAGCATGTTTACCTCAGGCTTTAAAATGAAACTTCAGGAATTTCTGCGCGTTGCTCAGCACCTGAAAGGCTTCTTTTAAGTGCTTGCGTTCAAATTCCGACAGCTGCTCGGGCAGGACATTGTTATCGGGCTCCTCGCCGTTTCTAAGGGCCGCCGCCTGATGCCGAATGCGGGTCATGGCGATGACTTCAAACGCATCACGTAAATCTTCAGCCCGGCCTTTGGGCAACACTTTGGCGGCAATAATCTGCTGTAAGCGGCTGAATGAGTTGCTTTCGGTTGAGCCAATAGCCAATGCATGAATGCGGATTAAATCGACAAAGGGAGCGGTGCCGCGGCGCTTTATATTTAAAATATTGTTTTGCTTGCCGTCCTGCTCCATGACGAAGTCTTTAAAAAAACCCAGCGGTGGCGTGCGGCTAAGCGCGTTGCGGGTCATGCTGGCTAAAAACAGCGGTTGTTTTTGGGCCAGCTTACTGACCAACTGCTGTAATTGTTCAGCCCATTTGAGCTCGCCCCATACGCCATCCAGATCAAAAAAAATGGAGCTGTGCAGTAAACGTTCAGCTGAGGGTTGGCTAATCCAGTTCTGAAAATACTGCTGCCAAACGTGCAATGGCTGACGCCACTCAGGATTAGTAGCCATTATCTTACCGGTGCAATAGGTATAACCACAGGCGGCCAGACCATCGGAGACAAAGCTGGCCAGTTGTTTAAAATAATCGTCGTGTAACCTGGGGTCAAAGCGGTTGTCCAGGATCAGAGCATTGTCCTGATCGGTCAGCACAAGCTGCTCGTCGCGGGCCATAGAGCCCAGCGCCAGAAAACAATAGGGTACCGGCGGCGGTCCCAGCTCAGCTTCAGCTAACTCCAGTAGTCGTTGTTTAAAGCTGCGGCCAATGGCTGCCATCGCGCTGCCAATCATTTGCGAATTGGCATCTTCGTTTACCATTCGCACGAAGCAGGCATGCACATCCGGTACCAGTGCCTGCAGTTCATCGACGGTTTGCTGGCGGAAAATACGGCTAACCACATACAGGCTGCTTTGTGATTCGAAACGGATAATATCGGAAATGGCTATTACGCCAACCGGTTGTTGCCGTTTTAACACCGGTAGATGATGCAGATTATGGCGTAGCATCAGCATCATCGCTTCAAAAATATACTGTTGCTGTTCAATGGTTACCGGGTTGGCCGACATGATATCGGTGACCGGAATTTCTGACTTTAAACCCGGTGCCACTAACCGGCTACGGATATCTTTATCGGTAATAATGCCGGCCAGGTGCTGCTCCGTATCTAAAATAAGTAAGGAGGAGACACTTTGTTCGGTCATCAGCTGTGCAGCCTGCCAGACACTGGCATCGCTGCCGATGGTCACCGGTTCCCGGCTAAGCAGAGTGCTTACCGTGGCGCCGAGTAAATCGGCCCGAGCCTGGCTGCTGGCCTTACTGGTTTTACGCCGCTCACTGTCGCCAACCTGGACATAGTCTGCAAAAAATTCATTGTCATCAAACAGCTGTTGAAATATTTCATCCGGAATAAAATAAATAAGGGTATCTTCCAGCGCTGTCGCCGGAAAGCGCACTTTGGCTCCGCGCAATAAACCTTGCTCACCAAAAAAGCCGCCTTCGCTCATCCGGTTGTATAAATCACCATTGCGCCGATAGGTTTCCACCGCGCCACTGCGGATCAGATGCAGGGCCTGCAATGGCTCGTTAAAACGTAAGATCTCGCTGCCTGCTTTGAAATAGCCGATATCAATACTAAGCGCCACTTGTTGTAGTTGCTCAGCTGGCAATTCCTGAAACGGCGGGTGCCGCTTCAGAAACTCCAGGATTTCAATCTGCTCAATTTCCATGGCTGCTGAACCTAGTTGCCACGGGGTTCAGACATCAGGCCTTTTACCACCGCCACACAGGAGGCCAGCAGCACTATGGTAAAGGGAAAACCGGTCGACACTGCCATCGCCTGTAATGCGACCAGACCCCCTCCCAGAATAAGCGCTATCGCAACCAGGCCCTCAAAGGTACACCAGAATACCCGCTGTGGTGTTGGTGCATTGACCTTACCGCCGGCGGCAATAGTATCGATAACCAACGAACCGGAATCTGATGAGGTCACAAAAAACACCACTACCAGGATAATAGCAATAAACGACGTAATACCTGCCAGTGGCAGGGCATCCAGCATACTGAATAACTGCAGCGGCAGGGCGGCCTCAACCGCGGCCATATAACTGTCCTGCACGACCTGGCTAATGGCAGTGCCGCCGAAAACGGTCATCCATAACACGCAGGCCAGTGACGGAATCAGCAGAACCGAGATTAAAAACTCCCTTACGGTGCGGCCGCGCGAGACCCGGGCGATAAACATCCCAACAAATGGCGACCAGCTAATCCACCAGGCCCAGTAAAAGGCAGTCCAGCCCTGGGAAAAGTTAGCATCTTCCCGGCCAAATGGGTTGGCCAGCGCCGGTAAATGCTGAAAATAGGCACCCAGGTTAGCAAAAAAGCCTGTCATAATTGCCAGGGTAGGACCAACGATAATGACAAACAGCAACAGTAACGCTGCCAGAGTCATATTAATTTCTGATAAACGTTTAACACCTGCTTCCAGACCAGCCAGCACAGAAAGCAGCGCTATCATGGTAATGCCGATAACCAGCAGAATTTGGGTCGTGACGCCTTCCGGCCAGTTGAACAGGTAGTTTAAACCGGCACTGGCCTGCGATGCACCCAGGCCAAGCGAGGTGGCAAGGCCAAACAACGTAGCAAATACCGCCAGAATATCAATAATGTGCCCGGGCCAGCCCCAGACGCGCTCGCCTAATAGTGGATAAAAAACGGAGCGAATAGTCAGCGGCAAGCCTTTATTGAACGAGAACAACGCCAGGCCCAGCGCCAAAATAGCGTAAATCGCCCAGGGGTGCAGGGCCCAGTGGTAAATAGTCGCTGCCATACCCAGCCTTTCGGCTGCTAATGCATCGCCAGCGGCACCAGCCAGCGGCGCCCAGTCGGTTCTTACGCCGTCCACCACGGTGGTGCCGGCAAAGGCGCTGTTAAAATGCGATAACGGCTCTGACACGCCGTAAAACATCAGGCCGATGCCCATACCGGCGGCAAACAGCATCGAAAACCAGCCAACATAACTGAAATCCGGGGTCGCTTCAGTGCCGCCGAGGCGCACCTTACCCAGTGGAGAGACAATTAAGCCCAGACACAGCAGCACAAAAATATTGGCGGCACTGATAAAAAACCAGTCCAGATTGCTGGTAAGCCAGCCGCGCATATCGCTAAACAATAATGCCGCCTGGCTTTGAAAGATTAGGGTTAATAGCACAAAAGCAATAATGCTCAGACCGGAGATTAAGAACACCCGGTTATGAATATCCAGGCCAAAGGGGCCCACTTTTACGACTATGTTGTCCTGGCCAACCTGATAATCGGTATCTATCGGATTAACTTTGCCATCTGGGATCATCGGATCCTTTTCAGTTGTCATTATTATGTCCTTATTGTTATTTTAAAAATAATAGCCAATATTAATATTGAAGCGCCGTTCGGTTTCACTGCTGTCGCCGCTGGCGCTGCCGCCAACAAAGGGTTGGTTTTTAGCATGAACTAAATCGAAATAGGTAAACAGACCACCCGCTGCCACAGAGAAGCCGGTAATGTTCATCATGGTGTCGCGGCTGCCATCAGACTTGTCGTACACCAGGCCATAGTTGTTATAAAACTGCAGGCCGGTCACCGGACCCCATTCCACCGGCATACTGTAGGCCAGGTTTACGGTAGCTGAGGTGGCCTCGGCGGCAATTGAATCATAAAATGCGTAGGCACCAACGGCCATCCGGTCTGCGCCATTGTCAACGTCGTACTGATACTTGGTGTATTGCAGTTGCAGGTTCCAGTTGTGGTAGTGACTATTGCTGTGCACTGCCCAGGCATGGTAATCACCGGCGCGGGTCTGACCGTTATGCAGCCCGCCCGCTAACGCCGATACACCCAGCTCGGTTTTCAACTCGCCCTGACTGACATGGTAACCAAAACGACCGCTCAGGGTATTGTATTCACCCAACGGTTGGGCCGGGTCGTCATAAATGCCATCACCGGGAAGGCGGGCACCAACAATATCATACGAATAGCGGTCAGCCCGGCTGCCAACGTAACCATCTACCCCGCCGAGTTCATCGTTTTTAAAGAAACCTAAATCCAGTTGCCAGTTATCACTCAGTTGGCGCTTAAATAAGATGCCTAAATCGTGATCATCTTCCAGCCCGATATAATAGTTAGTACTGAAAAACCAGTTGTGGGAGTTATAAGGCCAGTTGCCAAAAGGTACCTGAGTAATGCCGGCCTGCACCTGCCAGTCATCAGTAAACTGATAGCCGACATAGGCATATTTCACCGCGGTCATATAGTCGAAAAAGCGAATTTCAGCGTTTAGCAATACGTCACCGATACTGCCGTTTAAATTAAGCCGGAAAATATCAAACGCAAAATCGCCAGTACGGTCTTTATTGCCATCACTGTAAGAGGTATGGCTGTAATTGGTGCGGATGGCACCGCCCAGTTTAATACCGTCTTCGCTTACTGGTGCAGACTGTTCAGCCGATTCATTTGCCGCCAACTCAAGCTGCTGGTTGCTGAGCTCAGCCTGAGTTTCTTCTTGCTCTGCCAACCGGGCTTCCAGCGCGGCAATCTGCGCTTTCAGCTGGCTGAGTTGTTGTTTAATTTCGTCTGTTTCGGCAGGTGTTGCGGCGAAGGATGCTGGCGTAACTAAATATCCAGCGGCAGCGATCAGGGCGATTCTGCAGTGGGTTTTCATAAGCGGGCCTTATAGTTAGCGGAAAAACAGGTAACGCAGTCGGAATAAGAATAGTCTAATTAGCCGGTTATACCAAATCCAATGGTAACATAAAGGTTGCAGACACTGCTTCTATAACAATGATTTAGCTTAGAAGCAGGCGTAAATTAAAAGATATTGGCTGACAGATAGCGATCACCGCGGTCGCAAATTATCGCCACTATTACCGCATTGTCATGCTGTTCAGCCAGGGCAACTGCAGCATGTACCGCACCGCCGGAACTGACTCCGGCAAAAATGCCTTCTTCTTTAGCCAGACGGCGCATTGCAGTAAGTGCATCGTCCTGACTGATATCGATAATCCTGTCCACCCGGCTTTTATCAAAAAAGCCCGGCAGGTAAGCCTCAGGCCAGCGCCGGATGCCCGGAATGCTGGCCCCCTCGGCCGGTTGCAGGCCAATAATCTGAATAGCCGGTTTTTGCTGCTTTAAGTAGCGCGACACCCCCATAATGGTGCCGGTGGTACCCATACTGCTGACAAAATGGGTCACCTGCTGCTGGCTTTGCTGCCAGATCTCCGGCCCGGTACTGGCATAATGTGCTGCCGGGTTGTCGGGGTTATTAAACTGATCCAGTACTATGCCCAAACCATCGGCTTGCATCTGCAGCGCTAAATCACGGGCGCCTTCCATGCCTTGCTCTTTTGTCACTAAAATCAGCTCAGCGCCATAAGCGCGCATTGAACTTTTACGCTCTTCGGTGGCATTGTCAGGCATGACCAATGTCATGGCGTAGCCTTTAATCGCTGCTGCCATCGCCAGGGCGATGCCGGTATTGCCACTGGTGGCTTCTATAATCCGCTCACCGGGTTTTATAGTCCCGCGCCGCTCGGCCTGGACAATCATATTCAGCGCCGGCCGGTCTTTAACCGAGCCCGCCGGGTTATCGCCTTCAAGTTTCAGCAGCACCGTACTGTTAGTATGGGCCGCCATCCGCTGCAATTTCACCAGCCGGGTGTTGCCAACAGCATGCTCAATAGTGGGAAATGTCATGGTAAAACCGCCAGCCTTGTTACATCACAGTGGCACTAAGTTTAACCCAAAGCTGGCCAGCTGTTAATGGCTAAGCCTGAGCAGGTTGTCGCAGATAACCGCTGCGGCAATGCCGACATTCAGCGATTCAGCGCCGCCAAAGGCCGGAATGGTAATCTGGCGGCTGACTAGCTGGCCAATATCGTTGCTGATGCCATTGGCTTCATTACCCAGCACAATATAACCACCGGCGGCCTCTAGCTTAAGCTGATGAACATTTTCCCCGCCCAGATAAGCGCCGTATACCGGCAGGCTGGCATGGGCCAGGGCGTCGGCCAGTGGCAGGTAATGTAATTGCACCCGCAGGAATGAGCCTTTGGCGGCGGCTATAACTTTGGGGTTGTAGCAATCAGCGGTATCGGGCGAGCACAGAATATGCTCGATGCCATACCAGTCGGCGATGCGGATAATAGTGCCGAGGTTGCCCGGGTCATTGATGTTATCCAGCACCAGGGTCCAGCTGTGCGCTTTTGCGCTAAATAGCGGCCACTGGGGCATTGCCACTACTGCCAGTGCGGCATCATTACTACTATAAGTACCATTTTTTACCAGTTCGTCACTGCTGCATGGCTGCAGCATTGCAGCAGCTTTCACCGCCAGGCTGTGCTGCTGGATAAAAGCATCGGTGGCAAATAATGCCGGCACTGTCCAGCCTGAGGCTAAGACTTCCAGCACCGCTTTTTCGCCTTCGACAAAAAACAACTGCTCGGCTTTACGGTACTTTTTCAGGTGCAGCGATTTAATCAGCTTGGCCCATTTGATACTTATCATGCTGTTGGCTTTGGTCGGTGAATATTACGGCTATTTTAACCAGACTTTGCTGTGCTGTCTGATTTTATCGGCGATAAATTATTGAGCTTGGCCTTGAGTGTGACACTGAACGTCTCCAGATATGTAGCAGAAGCATGCAACCATTCGACGCGGGCAGGGTCTGTAAAGACAGTCCCGACTCAGTGTCATTTAACAGGAGTAGTCTATGCAAGTTCAAATTAACAGTGACCGTAATATTCAGGCCGACGAGCGGCTGGCAGAATTTGTGCGCGAGACACTACACACTAAATTAAGCCGGTTTGCCGACCACGTAACCCGGATTGAAGTGCATTTAAGCGATGAGAATGGCAATACCAAGCACGCCGGCAACGATAAGCGCTGCTTATTAGAAGCCCGGCCGGAAGGAATGGAACCGATAGCGATTACTGAGCATGCCGCGACGGTGGGCCAGGCCGTATCCGGTGCCGCGGATAAACTGCAACGCAAATTAAGTTCGGCTGTAGGTAAGCTGCGCGACAAGCACACCCGGGCCGGTAGCCCGGATTTCTCTGAACCAGAACCTGAAATTATCGAGCCTGAACAGGTTTAACCGGCCTGCATTACCGATAAAAACGGCGCCCTGGGCGCCGTTTTTATTAGCTTTTATGGTTGGCCGTTGCGCTTATATTTTTGCTGGCCATGCACCCAGGTTTGCTCAGGCAGTACCTGCCATAACTGGCTGGGATCAATATTAAAGATATCCTGATCAACCAGAATAAAGTCAGCCCAGCTACCCGGGGCCAGGGTGCCAAGGGTGTCTTCCTGAAAGGCACCGTAGGCAGCATCGACGGTAAATGAGCGCAATGCTTCTGTCAGTGTCAGACGTTGCTCTGGCAGCCAGCCACCTTCAGGTTGATTTTGTTGATCCTGGCGGGTAACTGAGGCGTGTAAGCCATGAAACGGATTGGCCAGTTCTACCGGGAAATCAGAGCCACCGACAATAATGCTGCCCTGGTCGATAAAGCTACGCCAGGCATAGGCGCCCCGTAAGCGAGCAACACCCAGCCGGTCACCCGCCATATTTTTATCAGAGGTCGCATGCACCGCCTGCATCGATGGCAGTACATTTAACGTTTTAAAACGCGGTATATCGTTCGGCGCCACTATCTGGGCATGTTCTATCCGGTGGCGGCCTGCCAGCCGCTGTTCAGGGGTGGCCAGTTGTTCAAACCGATCTAACGCCAGCCGGTTGGCACGGTCACCAATGGCATGCACATTAGCCTGAAACCCCGCGTTCATTGTCAGCTGCATAATCTGAGTTAATGCATCAGGCTGGGTGACCAGTAAGCCGGTCTGGCCGGGCTGATCGCTGTAATCTGCCAGCAGGGCGGCACCGCGACTGCCCAGCGCACCGTCGCCATAAATTTTAACCGAGCGGATATCCAGCCAGTCTTGTGGATCGTCGACAATGCCCTGCTCCAGCCAGCGGCCCAGTTCCGGATCTTTCGCTGACAACATGGCATACAAGCGCAGTGGTAGCTGACTGGTGTCAGCCAGTTGCTGATAAATATCAGCCAGCCCGGTATCGACTCCCGCATCGTGCACGCTGGTAATACCCAATGCCAGCAAATGCTCAAATGCCAGCTGCAACGCAGCGGTTTTATCATCACTGGTCGGCGCCGGGATTTGTCGTTGCACCAGTTGCATCGCATTGTCGATTAACACGCCGGTTGGGTTACCCTCGGCGTCACGTATAATTTCGCCGCCAGGCGGGTCCAGGGTATCCTTGCTGATGCCGGCTGCTGCCAGCGCTTTGCTGTTAGCCCAACCGGCGTGGGCATCTATCCTAACCAGCCAGACCGGCCGGTCAGCAATGGCTTCGTCCAGTAAACTTTTATCCGGGAACGCTTTATTGTCCCACAGCACCTGGTTCCAGCCGCGGCCAATAACCCAGGGCGCCTGTGGCTGACTGGCAGCAAAGCGGGAGACCTCTGCTACGGTAGCCTGCTCACTGGCTATGCCGCGTAAATCGGCCTGGTTTAAGTACTCACCCAGCCCCAGCATATGGCCATGCCCGTCAATTAAACCGGGTAGCATTGTTTTACCGGCACCATCCACCTTACGGGCACTGGCATATTGTTGCAGCAGGGCCTCATTACCGCGGGCCAGCACTTTGCCGCTGGCATCATCAAACGCCATTACGGTAAAGGGCACCAGCTGCCGTTCAGCGTTAAAACCATAACCGTTAATGTTATGGATTAGCACCGGATCAGCAGTAACAGCACCACTGACCAGTAAGCTGGAGAACAGGCTGGCAAGCAGCAGAGAAGTACGTTGTTTCATCGAAAACCTTTAATGTTGTCAATAAGCTGGCGATAACTATAGCAGCAATAAGCCTGGCGGGACATGCACCGCGGCTGGCAGGCGATTAGTTGCGACAAAAGCCGGTTGGCTGAAACATCCGCTTACTGATTACTGGTAAGTCGTACCGGATCGAGTAACTCTTGCAGCTGTTCTTTAGTTAAATCGGTATGTTCCAGCGCTACATCCAGCACGGGTCGTTGTTGCTGATAGGCCTGCTTGGCAATAGCTGCCGCTTTTTCATAGCCTATTACCGGGTTTAACGCTGTTACCAGAATTGGGTTTTTATCCAGAGAGCGGTCAATATTCGGCTGGTTCACTGTAAAGCCGCTGATCGCTTTATCAGCCAGGGCAATACAGCCATTACTCAGTAGCTCGATACTTTGCAGCAGGTTATAACCAATCACAGGCAGCATCACATTCAGTTCAAAATTACCTGACTGGCCGGCAACGGTAATAGTGGTGTCGTTACCTATTACCTGGGCGCTTAGCATGGCAACGGCTTCCGGAATAACCGGGTTTACTTTGCCGGGCATAATTGACGAGCCAGGCTGCAGCGCCGGCAGTTCAATTTCGGCCAAACCGGCCAGCGGGCCTGAGTTCATCCAGCGTAGGTCATTACTTATTTTCAGCAGGGCCACGGCCAGGGTTTTTAATGCGCCAGAGCAAGCTACTGACACATCCTGCGAGCCGATATTAAAAAAGAAATCGTTGCTGGAACTTAGCTGCAGGCCGGTATCCGTGCTCAGGTGACGGGCAAAGCAGCTGGCAAATTCCGGGTGAGTATTAACGCCGCTACCTACAGCCGTGCCACCCTGAGCCAGCTGCTGTAAACGCGGTAGTTGCTGTTGCAACAGCTGCTCTGCGTGAGCCAGCTGACTTTGCCAGCCCCCCAGCACCTGTTCAAACCTGACTGGCATGGCATCCATTAAATGGGTACGGCCGGTTTTTACAATGTTGCCAATTTGCTGGCTTTTTACCACTAACACAGCCTGAATATGGCGCAAGGCCGGAATGAGCTGATTATTGATTGCCAGGGCACTGCTCAACTGGATAGCGGTCGGGATAACATCATTGCTGCTCTGGCCGGCGTTGACATGGTCATTAGGGTGCACCTGCTGACCCAGCTGCTTGCTGGCCAGGGTGGCAAGCACTTCATTAACATTCATATTGCTGCTGGTGCCGGAGCCGGTCTGAAACACATCAACCGGATAATGTTCCAGCTCTGTGTTAGCAAGCTGTTGCTCCGTAGCATAAATAATGGCACCGGCTATTGCCGGGTCTAACTCGCCCAGCTCACTGTTAGCGGTTGCAGCGGCTTTTTTGATGCGCAGAATAGCCTGAATAAAAGCCCGCGGCAGGGTAAGCGGGCTTAACTTGAAGTTGTCAACGGCGCGCTGCGTCTGGGCCTGATACAGCGCGTTTGCGGGCACTTGCAATTCGCCCATGCTGTCATGTTCAATCCGGGTTGCCATTGCAGGCTCCTTTTCCTTATTAATATTAAGGCTGAACCTATAGCATGGGATCCTTTTCGCTGCTTCTCAAGGCAGCGAGCTCAAAGTTAGTACTTTGCCGCCTGGCCCTCTGCAGGTAGCGCATTTAAAATAAACTCGCGCAAATCGTCATTTGATTTCTTTAAGTCTTCGGCGCGTAAGTACATCATATGGCCGCTGCGATAGCCTTTGAAGCTCATCCGGTCTTTCATTTTGCCGCTTGGATCCAGCTGCCACATATTGTATTTGGCATCGAAATAATTGGTGGCACCGTCATAGTAGCCTGACTGGGTCAGTACCTGCAGGTACGGGTTCTGGGCCATGGCCTGGCGCAGGTTTTCACCGGTGTTATCGTTACTTCTATCCCACGGGTGCACTGGCCCGAACATATTGTATTTTACATCGGTTTTGTAGTTCAGCTCGTTACGCAGGTAATGGTTAATTGCCGGCGTAAACGAGTGCAGCCAGGAGGTCAGCTCAGCCCAGTAATCGGGGCGTTCGCCCACATCGTTTTTATCCAGCCCCAGATAGCGGGAATCGAGCCGGCCCACTGTCTGGCCACGATCGCGTAGCAGCTCTTTCCAGTAATAACTGGTGCTGATATCCAGATTGCTGCGCAGCACATTTTGCACGCTGATCCCCGAGTAACGGCTAACCTGCTCGGCAATCCGCTGTTTTTCCTCACTGCTAATCATATTGCCTTTGGCCAGCGCTGGCAGGTACTGATTAATGGTAAATTCTTCTACTTCTGGCAGAATGTCGTAAAGATCTTTTTGTTGTAAATCGGCGGCCAGTTTCTGATGATACCAGGCGGTGGCGGCAAAATAAGGCAGGCGGTTGGCCGCTTTTACCGGACCATCACGACTGATACCAATATCAGTAGGTGATACCAGCACCACACCATTTAAGTACATCCACTGCTGGTTTTGCAGCGCCAGCGCCAGGCCGGAGACCCGGGTAGTGCCATAGCTCTCACCAATTAAAAACTTCGGAGAACTCCAGCGTTCATAGCGGCTGACAAAGCTGTTAATCCACTCTGCCAGGTAGGTAACATCAGCGTTGGTGCCAAAAAACATTTTTTGTTGCTGATCTTTGCCGGGCATTTTGCCCTCTTTATCTGGCAGCACCCGTGAATAGCCGGTATTGACCGGGTTAACAAACACAATATCGGCTACGTCCAAAACTGAATGCGGGTTGGTTTTAACGCCATATGGCTGCACCGGATAACCTTCGTCATCAACATTGAGGGTTTTAGGGCCGGTATAGGCAACATGCATCCAGACCGACGCAGAACCCGGACCACCGTTAAACGAAATCAACAGCGGCCGTTTTGCCGTGTCTTTAATATCAGTGCGCTGATAATAGGTATAAAACAGGGTGGCAGTAGGGTTACCCTCGCTGTCCCACACAGGCTGGGTGCCGGTATGTGCTTTGTAGTTAACTCTTTTGCCATTGATTTCGGTGCGGTGTTCGGTGGTGACCACCGAGTCAGCTTCAATTTGAATTTGCTCAGCAGCATGCAGGTGCCAGCTAGCCATTAACAGGGCGGCAAAAAGGCCGCTGATTTTGATAAAACGCAGCATAAACAGCTCTCTTGTTTGGAATTACAGGGTTACTGTAACGCCAAAATCACCTGTTGCGAAGTCGCGATGCGACTGACTGCAGTTTTACAGGATAATCCGGCAGCAAGCTTGATGAAAATACGAATACTTATTAATTGTATAGCTATGATTTTACAAGTATTTTTGCTTAAATTAACCTGATGGCCTATGCTATGAGCATTGATTCTGTTTACCGGAGCCGCATTATGCAAGGCAACCCCAAAGTACTTAGTAAATTAAATGAAGTACTTACCTTTGAGCTAACCTCAATAAATCAGTATTTTCTGCATGCCCGTATCTATAAAAACTGGGGCCTGCAAGCGCTGAATGACGTGTGCTATAAAAAGTCGATTAAAGATATGAAGCAGGCCGACGAGCTGATTGAGCGGATTTTAATGCTGGAAGGCTTACCGAATTTACAGGCTCTGGGTAAATTGCGGATTGGCGAAGATACCGAAGAAATGCTGCAGTGCGATATGGATTTTCAGTACGAACAGCTACCCTTATTGCGCGAAGCCATTGCCTTGTGCGAAACCGAACAAGATTATGTCAGCCGCGATATATTGACTGACATACTGGAATACGAAGAAGAGCACATCGACTGGCTGGAAACCCAGCAACATCAAATTAGCGTAATGGGGCTGGCGAATTACCTGCAAGCTCAGGTTGGAGGCCAGTAATTATGAAAGGTAATCAACAGGTAATATCAGCACTAAACGAATTATTAGCCAACGAACTGGCGGCAATGGACCAGTACTTTATTCATTCGCGGATGTATCACGACTGGGGCCTGCACAAGTTATTTCAGCGGATTGATCATGAATTCGATGACGAAAAGGGCCATGCTTCTAAGCTGATTGAACGAATTCTGTTTTTGGAAGGTACGCCTGATTTAAAGAACCGCGACGCCATTCATGTTGGTAAAGACGTACCGGCGATGTTGCAGAATGATTTAAACGTAGAATATACCGTGGCAAAACTGCTGAAAAAAACCATGGCATTATGCGAGAAAGAGCAGGACTACGTCAGTCGCGATATGTTACAGCAGTTACTGGATGATACAGAAAACGACCACGCGCACTGGCTGGAACAGCAGCTGCGGCTGATTAAGATGCTCGGTCTGGAAAACTACCTGCAGTCGCAAATGTAGTCGCGTTTTAACAACGAATATCCAGAAAGCCGGCAGCTATTATTGCCGGCTTTTTTATTACACTCGCTTACACTTTATTAAGCTGCATATTTTGGCCTGTCCCGTGGCTTTATGTTAATTTCCAGACATGATTTTTTACTGAGCATCAATCTATGTATAGAAATGTAGTCACTATGCTACTGGCCGCCAGTTGTGTCAGTAGTTTCTGGCTTAACGCCAACGATCTTGACCTTAACGTGCCGCCGGTCGCGGTGCAGCAACCTTATACGGTAAGTTCACCACATGGTGACCGGCAAGACCCTTACTACTGGCTGCGTGATGACAGCCGTACCTCACCGACTGTGCTGGATTATCTGCACCGCGAAAACGATTATTTTGCGGCCTATGCCAAAGCCTATCAGCCATTAACAGACAAACTGACCGACGAGATTATTGGCCGGATTAAACAGGACGATAGCTCGGTTCCGTATACCAAAGGTGACTACAGCTATTACAGCCGTTATGAAACCGGTAAGGAATACCCTATTTATGCCCGTAAATCGTTAGAGGATGGCACCGAGCAGGTGATGCTGGACGTAAATCAGCTGGCTGCAGATAAAGATTATTACCGGGTAGCAAACTGGCAGGTCAGCCCGGATCAGAACCTGCTGGCCTATCTGGAAGATAGCAGCGGCCGGCGCCAATACACGTTGAAAGTTCGTGATTTACGCACCGGTCAGGATTTAGCAGATCAGTTAACCGGCTTATCCGGCAGCCTGGCGTGGGCGGCAGATAACCAAACCCTGTATGTGATTCAGAACGACCCGGTGACACTGTTAAGCACCACGGTATTGCAACATAAACTCGGTAATTCACCAGCGCAGGCGAAAGCGGTTTATCAGGAGCCTGATAACAGCTTTTATTTAAGCCTTGGTAACAGCCAGGATGATAGCTATGTGATGATCACCTCTGAAAGCACGGTGTCGACAGAAATCCGGGTGCAACCTAGCAATCAGCCACAAACAGAATTTAAAGTACTGGCACCGCGTCAGCGCGACTTTCAGTACAGTGCTGAGCATCATCAGGGCCGCTGGGTTATAAAAACGGACTGGCAGGCAGCAAACTTCCGCTTAATGACTGTCGCCGCTGATAAAATTGGTGACCGTCAGCATTGGCAGCCCCTGTTGGCGCATGATGAACAGGTATTTATTGAGGACTTTACTGCCTTTGCTAACTACCTGGCAATCAGTGAGCGTAGCAACGGTCTGCGCCGCATTAAAATTATGCCGTGGCAAGCGCCGGACAAAGCTTTTTATATTGCCTCCGATGAAGCCGCTTATGTCACCCGTTTTGAGAAAAATCCGGAGCAAAACACCGACTGGCTGCGCTACAGCTATACCTCGCTGACCACACCGAACTCGGTGTATAAACTGAATATGCAAACCGGCGAGAAGCAGCTATTGAAGCAAACTGAAGTGCTGGGTGATTTTGCGCAAAGCAACTATGTTACTGAGCGGGTCTGGGCCACGGCGGCAGATGGCGCCAAAATACCGGTGTCATTGCTGTATCGCAAAGGGCTGCAACGTGATGGCACCGCGCCACTGTATCAGTATGCTTATGGCTCTTATGGCAGCTCGTCCGATCCATCATTTCGCTCGACGGTATTTTCGCTGGTAGACCGGGGCTTTGTCTATGCCATTGCTCACATTCGTGGTGGTCAGGAAATGGGCCGGCACTGGTATGAAGACGGCAAACTACTTAACAAAGTCAATACCTTCACCGACTACATTGCGGTAACCGATCACCTGGTTGCTAATAACTATGTGGCGAAAGATAAAGTATTTGGTATGGGCGGCAGTGCCGGTGGCCTGTTGATGGGGGCCGTTGCCAATATGGCACCGCAGAAATACCGGGCGCTGATAGCTCACGTGCCCTTCGTCGATGTGGTCACCACCATGTTGGACGAATCCATTCCGCTTACCACCAACGAGTTTGACGAATGGGGTAATCCAAAGGAAAAAGCGTATTACGATTATATGCTGGCCTATTCGCCTTATGACCAGCTAAGCAAGCAGGCTTATCCGGCCCTGTATGTGACAACAGGTTTATATGACTCGCAGGTGCAGTATTTTGAACCGGCTAAATGGGTGGCCAAATTACGGACTCATAAAACCGACCAGAACCCGCTGCTGTTCAAAACCAATATGGAGGCCGGTCACGGCGGTAAGTCAGGCCGGTTCTCGCGCCTGGCGGAGTATGCGCAGGAATATGCGTTTATCCTGAACCTGCTTGGAATTGATGAATAGGTATTTACCTTATGAAAGAAAGCCGGGCACTGCCCGGTTTTTTTATTGATGTTTATGGCATATCCTTTACAAAACACTGAATGATAATTATTATCATTCAGTGTTTTAACAGTGGTCCAGTTATACGCTATTAAAGTAATAACGTTGTGGTCAGACTTAGGGCCTATACTCAAGGCTATATACTACAAATAATTATTTGAATTTACAGGCCACCGCTTAATTAGCGTTGGCAGGAGCAGGCATGAAACAATCGTTGATGCAGCAACCCTGGCTGAGTGGCCGCAAAGTGTTTGGTGCACTGATTATATTACTGGGAGCCAGTTACGCAATCCAGCAGCTGGTGTTGTTGATGCAGCAACAACAAAATGTTCGTTACGCCTTCTATGCCGGCATGGTTGCAGCTGGCGCAACAGCTGCCGGTGCAATACCGGCACTGTTTTTACGCCGCTTATCACAAAAATTGCATGATGTAATGCTGGGCTTTGGCGCCGGCGTAATGCTCGCCGCCTGTATGTTTTCATTAATTGTGCCGGCGTTAGCCATTCTGGACAACAGTGGGGCCTCGCCATGGCGTAGTTCGGGCAGTGTGGCACTGGCTATTTTGCTGGGGGCAGCGTTAATGTTATTGGTTGAGCGGCTGGTGCCGCATCAGCATTTTATTAAAGAAGAAGATCGTTTACTGAGCTTAAAATTGCGCCGCAGCTGGTTATTTGTGTTCGCTATTATTTTGCATAATATTCCGGAAGGGCTGGCAATAGGTGCATCCTATGCCAGTGGCGATACGGCTGCTGCAACTGCGCTGGCCACAGGCATTTCAATTCAGGATATCCCGGAAGGGCTGGTAGTGGCTATGGCGCTGTTAGCCGCAGGTTACAGCCGCACTCTGGCGGTCGGCATGGCCGTGCTGTCGGGCCTGACAGAACCTGTTATGGCGGTGATTGGTGCCGCCGTGCTGGGCGATTCCAGCTTGCTGTTGCCCTGGGGGCTGGCACTGGCCGCCGGCGCCATGTTATTCGTGATCAGTCATGAAATGATCCCGGAGTCACACCGTCAGGGCCATGAGCTACCCGCGACCACCGGCCTGATGCTGGGCTTTGTGCTGATGATGTTGCTGGATACCGCGCTGGGATGAGCGCGGCAGCAGCTAACCACCCCTTTCGACACATTTTATTACAATCTGCTGGCCGGCTTTTCCGGTAGCTTGCTTGCCTATTGCTGACGTTATTTATTACATTGGGTATTACAAAATTTCACATTTACGTGAAGTGTCGAAATCTACTACAGGTGCCCTAATGAAAAAAATATTTGTTATCAGTGCGGTAGCACTGGCAGTGTTGACTGGCTGCGCCGGTGAGCGTGCTACTGTAACGCCAGAGCCACGCATTGAGCAGCAGGTGGCTGGCCAGGTACTAGTCAGCCCGAATGATGAGCGCCAGTATAAAACGCTGGTACTGCCAAATAAGCTGGAAGTGATTCTGGTATCAGATCCGACTACTGAAAAATCAGCGGCGTCACTGAGTGTTGGCGTTGGTTTATTGCAGGACCCGATGAGCCAGCAGGGCATGGCGCATTACTTAGAACATTTATTATTTATGGGCACAGAGCGCTACCCGGATCCGGCGTCTTACAACGGTTTTATGTCGCAAAATGGCGGCGCTGCCAATGCCTATACCTGGCTGGATATTACTAACTACATGTTTCAGATAAATAATCCGTCTTATGATGAGGCGTTGGATCGTTTTTCTGATTTCTTTAAAGCACCGTTATTACTGCCGGAATATACCGAGAAAGAACGAAACGCCGTTAATGCAGAATGGTCGATGCGGCGGGAAATGGACTTTTTTGGCCAGTTTAAACTATCGCGCAGCATGTTTGGTGAGCACCCGGCCAACCGGTTTTTAATCGGTAACCTGGAAACGCTCAGCGATAAAGACGGCAGTAAACTGCATGATGAAACAGTGAAGTTTTATCAGCAGTATTATTCTGCCAACACTATGAAGCTGGCGTTGTTAAGTAATTTACCGCTGGCAGAAATGGAGCTGTTAGCCCGCAAACATTTTGCTGCCATTGAAAACAAAGAAATTGCCAGGCCGGCAGTCGACGCTGAGCTGAATTATGAAGACTTCGGGGCGAAAAGGATCCATTACGTACCAAATGAAGATGTAAAACAGCTGAAGCTGGATTTCACCATCACTAATAACAATGATGAATTTGCGGTAAAACCGAATGAATTTATCACTTACCTGCTGGGTTCTGAAATGCCGGGGTCGCCGGCACAGCAGCTCAAAGCGCTGGGTTTAATTTCCTCGTTATCGGCCAGTGCCGACCCTGGCGCCTACGGTAATTATGGCAGCCTGACTATTGATATCAATTTAACTGACAGCGGTATGGCGCAGCGTGAGGCCATTATTGCCACCGTGATGCAACATCTGGAGCTGATTAAACGCGAAGGGGTAGACAGTAAATATTTCAGCGAAATTCAAACCAGCCTGGCCAACCGCTTTCGTTTTCTGGAAAAAACCGATGGTTTCGGTTACGTCTCAAACCTGGCCCACGCCATGCAGTTTGTGCCGGCCCAGCATGCGGTAAATGCACCTTATCACTATGAGCGGTTTGACGCGGCTGCAATTAACCGGGTACTGCAGCAGCTGACGCCACAAAGTCTGCGGGTTTGGTATATCAGCCAGCAGGAGCCTGCTGACAGCGAACTGCACTTCTATGATGGACGCTACAAAATTGCCGGGATAAGCGAGCAGGAAATTGCCAGCTGGCAGCAAGACCAGGTTGCGACCAACCTGCCGGCAGTTAACCGGTTACTGCCGGAAAACTTTGAATTGCGTGAGCCGGCACAGGTGGATAAACCCGAGCTGGTGGTAGAGGAACAAGGCATAAAAGCCTGGTTGTATCCCAGCCAGCAGTTTGCCAGCCAGCCCCGTGGCCGGCTGAGCATTTTTCTGAATAGCCCGGCCGCATTGCAGGATAGTAAAGCAAAAGTGATGTTTGCCCTGTGGCAGGATTTATATAACCTGGAACAAAGTGTGCTGGCAACTGAAGCCTCGGTAGCCGGGATGGATTTATCGCTGAATGACAGCAATGGTCTGCTATTAAACCTGGGCGGTTTCACTGATAAACAACCGCAATTGCTGCAGCAGGCGCTGGCGGGCTTAATGCCACAAGTAAGCGCAGAGCGGTTCAGCCAGGCGGTAGACCGTTATGTCCGGGGCATTCGCAATTTAGAGCGGCGTTTCCCGTTCCAGCAGGCGTTTATGGCGTTCAATAGCCTGTACCGGGGCGGCAACTACAATAACGAACAGTTAATTGCCAGTGCTGAACAATTAACTGCGGCAGATTTGCAGCAGTTTATGCAGCAGGTACTGGTGAATCATCAGCTGCGTATTTTCGCATTTGGTAATTACAACCAGGCCGACGTTAAGCAGTTGGTTAATACCGTCGCCGCTACGTTACCGGCAGAGCGGACAACCCTGCCTTATACCCGCAGCCCGGTATGGCAACCTGCGCCGGGTGAAGTTATCAGTCTGCAGCAGGATTTAGTGGTAGCAGATGTGGCAGTAGTGGATATGCATATTCACCCGGACCCTTCGGTAAAACAACTGGCCCGCGGCCGGCTGTTACAAAGCCATTTTTCCAATAAGGCGTTCGACACCCTGCGCACTGAAGAACAATTAGCCTATGCGGTAGGCGGGGCGGCGGTAAGTGTTGAAGACTACACTGGTTTTGGTTTGTATATTCAAACCCCTGTTAAGTCGGTAGCTGAGATGCAGCAACGGTTCGATGACTTCAAACAGCAATACTGGCAAACCTTGCAGCAGCTGGATAATGCTGACTTTGAACAGTTAAAGCAAAGCTTGCTGGTAAGCCTGAAAGAGCCACCGAAAAACCAGCAGGAAGAAATGGCGCCACTGATCAGCGACTGGTACCAGGAAAAATTTGACTTCGACAGTAAGCAAAAACTGATAGCCGAAGTGGAAAAGTTAACGCTGGTCGATGTGCAGGCATTCTATCAGCAAACTCTGTTAAACAAAGACGCCGCGCGAATTTCTGTGCAAATGCGAGGTACCGGTTTTAGTCAGCAGCCTTTTGCTGAAATCGAAGGCCAGCAGGTGATTACCGATTTAGCTGATTTTCATCGCCGGATGAAAACCCAGTAACTGGCTTTTATCCACAAAAACGCAGCTTCGGCTGCGTTTTTTTATTGCCGTAGCAAAATAGTTTGAGTAAAGACTTTAAACAGCTGTTAGCTGCTGCTGATTCTGTTATCGCAGTTCAGCGCCTGTTAAGCCTGCACCACTGAGCTACCATTTTTTATCGCCACCGCTTATTAAAACATAACCTTACTCAAGAGCCCGGTTTCAGCCTTTTAGTCCCGAAAATTACCGCTTGCAATCAGTGGCTGCTGTTCTATTTTTGTTCACTGAGTCAGGACAGCATTACCAGTCTCAATCAATAAAAATAAGATAAAGACGAGGATCTGTGATGAAAAAATTAACAGGGCTGCTCAGTGCAGCTTTACTAGGCAGCTTAGCTGTCAGCTTTAACCTCTTTGCCGCCGTTGGTGGCTACCCGGTGGTACTGGTGCATGGTTTACAACCCGACCAGCTGGCAAGCCGGCCCAATGCCAGTGAAGTCAGCAGTGACGGCGCCGCATACTGGCAGGCGTATTGGCGGGATAGGGCCGATGTGCGGATTGACTGGCCAGCTCATGAGCGGGTCGCCGGTAAAATTGCCAGTGATTATGTCTGGCCTAAACTGCAGCAAATGTCAGTAAATGGTACTTGCGCCAATGGCTGCATTTTTGTTTCGCACTCCACCGGCGATTTAGTGACTCGTTATTTGCTGGATAACCAGGCGTTATGGCTGCAGAATGCCGGGCTGCAACCACTGAATATTGTCGCTACCTTTGATTTTGCCGGTGCGGGTGGTGGCTCTGAACTGGCTGATCTGGCGGTTAATGTCGCCAGTGGCTCTGGCCTTATTGACTGGACCTTACGGCTGGCGCTGGCCGCCTGGCTTGGCGAGATACCGAACGCCGGCACGGTAGGCGTATTAAATGATTTGCGGGTAAACAGTGCCCGCCAGCTGGCGTCGTTTCCGGACAGCCGGGTGCCGCGCTTACGTTTTGTGGGTGCCGGTTCTGACTATCTTGGCGCTACCGGGGTATTTTTACCGGGCGAAGATGACGGCGTTGTCGCCAGCCATTCAGCCTGTGGTGCCTCGACCGCTGCCAGCTTTAACAGTTGCTCACGTAGTGTGGCCTTCGACGGCAAGCTGGCCAGCCAAAGTAGTGGGGTGAGTAGTTTTATGCCTTACCATTATCCGTTGCTAATGAGCGAAGGTTATAGCCACGGTGGTTTAATTGAAAACCGGGTACAGGATGAAGTCACAGCAGCCAACAGCAGTGCTGGTTACCTGAATAACGACAGTTTGCAGTTCAGTACCTATGATGAAAAACGTGGTTGGTGGATATTCAGTTCGCGCTACCGGGTAGTTCGTAACTCCAATAACACCAGCATGTCGGCATTGGTTTATCAGGCAGCGAACTAAGCCGCAATGTCTAAACTTGTCTGGATATTACTGGGCCTGGCAGCATTGCTGTCAGGCGTGTGGTTGTTCTGGCCCGCATCAGAAACACCAACTCTACCGGCAGCCGTGCCAGAGGTCGCCACGGTAGCCGCGCCGCCTGCAGCAACGGCCAAAGCCAAACCGCCCGCTGCGCCCACTATTACCGTTACCGAACGCTTACCTGAACCTGTCAGCGACAGCTTTAAGTTACTGGCAACAGCCTATGCCGGCGAGCTGCAGTACCCGGGCTATTCGCGGCCACTGTCCGAGGCTGACAGCCATTTACTGAACCCCAATATTTATGTGGTGCAACCGGTACCACTGGAAGGCGGCGCCAGTGCCGCTATAGTGCTGCCGAAATACCGCTTTAGTTACCCTGAAACCATACCGGTAAGCCTGCAGGTAAGTGGCTTAACGGTGCATAGCGTCAGTGTGCAGTTACATAGTGAGCAAGACACTACATTACTGGCCAGCGAGGCGATGCAAAACACTGCCGGCGATGGATACAGTCAGAGTGCTGAGCAACACTGGCAGGCAGAGTTAAGCCCTGAAAGTGACTGGGATGGCCCGCTGGAAGTCAGTGTTACCTTTAGTGCTGATGGCCGGGAACAAACTCTGAAAACCGGTTTTGTTTACAGCCATCCGGTAGCAACCATCACCGGTGTAGGCTCCAGCCGTGGCGTTGGCAGCGATATGCTGATCCCGGTAAAGTTAAATGTTGAACAAGCCGGTTACTACCGGCTGCGAGCCAATTTGTTTACCGCAGAACGCCAGCCGCTGGCATTGCTGACAGCGACAGAAAAGTTGGCTGAGGGGAATGCTGAGCTAACCTTGCGGGCCTACAAAGCAGTGCTGCGCCGGCAGGAAGGCCCGTATATTCTCAGCAGTTTTGTGCTGGAACGCCGGCCCGCGGTGCCCGGTGAGCTAACCCGCTATGGCGACAGCGAGCAAAGCGAATATCCGCTGGAGTTCTTTTCTCTTAGCCAGCTAAGCGATGAGCCTTTTCAGGCCAGTGCCGAAGAGCGCCAGCGCCTGCAGTTCTTACAACAGATGGCAGAGCAGTAAGCAGCGGCATCATGCCAGTTGCGCCCGGGCTGATTGCAGTAACTTGCGGTTACGCAGGTGGGCCGTGGCCAGTAGTAAACCACCTGCTACCGACAAGGGTAACTCGGCGTCATGGCCGGCAAACAGCGCCGCAACCAATAACAGAAAACCGCTTAAGCCCAGAATAAATGGCGTTTTATTGCGGTGAACGCACCAGCCGCCGGGCAGGCTCCAGGCCAGTAAGGCACTGATTGGCAATAGCATCAGATAGTGAAACCATTCAGAGCTGAATATGCCCAGCAACAAGCCGGAACTGCCCACAGCTAACAGCACGGGCAGAGCTAAACATTGCACTACACAGAGCCCCGAGAGCATTGCCGCAATAAGATCTTTCATAGTAACTCCCTGAAAATTTAAAACCCGTTGCCAAAGCTGACTCAGCATTGCCAGCAAAAAAAACAATGTTATAGTATAACAAAATAGTGAAAAATGTTATAACATATCAATTATTCGGCCAGTTGAAGTGAGTTGACCGAAAAGCGTTGCCAGCGATTTTAGAGAGAGTCGGTATTCTTATGGGGAACAAGATGTTTAGAAAAACTATGATAGCCAGCGTTGTTGCTGCCGGGCTGCTGGCCAGTCCGTTGATGGCAGAGACTATTTCCGGTGTGGTGACAGATGAAAACGGCCAGCCGGTAGCCGGTGCCGAAGTGACCGTTATTGGTGAGAACCAACGGATTACTACCGACACAAATGGCCGCTTTACTGTTACTAATCTCAATGCGGGTGAAGCAGAACTGCATATTGAAGCCCGTCGTTTTGGCCATCGTAATTTCCGGTTTGAGGTACCTGCCCAGGGCCTGAGTAATATCAGCCTGACTTTGCTTAGCAGCACCATTGAAGTTATTGATGTTACCGCCAGCCCATTTCATGCCTCTGCTACTGAGTCTTCATTACCGGTTAGTGTGCTGGCTGGTGACGCCTTAAAAATGCGCCAGGCTGCCACTTTAGGTGATACTTTAAAAAATGAAGTTGGGGTGCATTCTAATTTCTACGGCAATGTGGCCAGTAGCCCGATTATTCGAGGCCTGGATGGCCCGCGGGTGCTTATTACCCAGAATGGCCTGGATGCCGGTGATGCGTCGCGGATAGGCCCAGATCACAGTGTGGCAAGCGAAACCAGTACCGCTACTCAGATTGAAGTGCTGCGCGGCCCGGCTACCTTGTTTTATGGCAGTGGCGCTATTGGTGGCGTGGTTAATGTGGTGGATGAACGCATCCCCACCGATAACACTACCCGGGCTGAATGGATGGTCCAGCGCGAGTCAGTTAATGATGAAAAACTGGCATCTGGCTCATTGGTAAGCGGCGTCGACAATATCGGTTTATATATTGATGGTTTCTGGCGTGATAACGACAGTTACCGTATTCCAGGTTTTGCTGAAGCACAGCCGGATGACGATGCAGTAAAAGGCCGGGTAGATAATACGGCCGCTACGGCCAAAGGTTTCACCGTGGGCGGCAGTTACTTACTGGATAATGGCTTTGTGGGTTTATCATACGGCCGGCTTGATCGTGAGTATGGTATTCCAGGGCATGCGCATGACGAGCACGGCGCTGAGGAAGAGGTTTATGCTGATCTTAGCCAAAACCGCTATCAGCTGCTAAGTGAACTGAATTTTTCCTCTGGTATTATCCGGGCGGTCAATACCAAACTAGCCGTTACAGATTATCAGCATAGCGAAATAGAAGAAGGTGAAATTGGTACCACCTTTAAAAACCGCAGCCACGAAGCCCGGGTTGAAATACTGCATCGCACTTTTCAGGACTGGCGTGGTGGCTTAAGCCTGCACTATAAGTTCAGCGATTTTGAAGCCCTGGGAGAGGAAGCCTTTACCCCGCCATCGGAAACCGAAATGCTGGCGCTGGGCTGGGTGGAAGAGCGCCATATCGGTGACTGGTTGCTGCAACTAGGCGCCCGGATAGAGCGGGTGACTCTTAAGGCTCCAAACGTATTATTGCCAGAGCTTGAAGTGCATGGTCATGATGATGCGCAACAGCATGAAGCTGAGCATGGCGCTGAAACTCCCCAGGTATTTGCTGTGCAGCAGCGTTTTACACCTTACAGTTTGTCAGCCGGTGCCGTGTGGGACTTTGCCGACGGCTACAACCTTGGCTTATCAGTATCGCACGCAGAGCGGGCACCAGCGGCCGCGGAGTTATTGTCCTTTGGCCCACATATCAGTACCGCCTCTTATGAAATTGGCGCACTGTTTGTGCAAGACGAGCATGGCTTTGAGCTGAATACGCAGCCAGTTGCACTGGAAAAGTCGAATAACCTGGATATTACCCTGCGTAAATTCAGCGGTAATACCGGTTTCGTCTTAAACGCCTTTTATAACCGTATCGACAACTATTACTACCAGCAAAATACCGGCCTGTTTGCTGAGGAAAGTCATCAGGATGAACCCGCTGCTGAGCATGGCGATGAGCATGTTGATGAACATACAGACGAGATGCCGGTATATTTATTTGCGGTTGCTGATGCAACCCTGCACGGCCTGGAAGCGCAGTATATCTGGCAAGTTAATGACCCCTTTAAGCTGACATTGCAAGGCGACTACATTCGGGCCCGTCTAAACGGCGGTGGTGATTTGCCGCGCACGCCGCCGCTGCGCATAGCAGCTGAGCTGGCTTATCAGCAGGATGCCATCAGCGCTGATTTACGTGCCACCCGTTATTTTAAGCAGGACAAGGTAGCAGAAATGGAGCAAGCCACTGCTGGCTACACCCTACTCGATGCCAGTGTCAGTTATCGCTTTGATGTTGGCCTGCAGGAACTGACCCTCTATCTGAAAGGCCAGAATCTGACCGATCAAACGGCCAGGGTGCATACCTCATTTTTAAAAGACTTAGCACCGCTACCAGGCCGCTCACTGGCGCTTGGCGTGCGCGGCCGCTTTTAATAACTGCGTTAAATACCGGAGCAACTTTAGCAACCGGTTCCGCAGTCTGAAGAAAAGAAATTGTGTATAAAAAAACCGCTGCACGCTAAATGCCTGCAGCGGTTTTTAATTTCCGGCGAAAGAACCTTACCGCCTACCCTGGATGCCTTGCGAGTGTTTAGCGCAAATCAAAGCGATCAGCGTTCATCACTTTTACCCAGGCCTTAACAAAGTCTTTTAAAAACTTCGGGGTGGCGTCCTGCTGGGCATACACTTCTGACAATGCCCGTAACTGCGAGTTAGAGCCAAATACCAGATCAACCCGGCTGGCGGTCCACTTCTGCTGACCGGTTTTACGATCAAACCCGATAAAGCTGTCCGACTCACTGGTCGCTGGCTGCCAGCGGGTTTTCATATCCAGCAGATTAACAAAGAAATCATTAGTCAGCTGGCCGGGCCGGTCGGTCAGAATGCCCAGTGCGCTCTGCTTGTAGTTCGCGTTCAATGCCCGCATACCGCCAATTAGTACCGTCATCTCCGGTGCGCTCAGATTCAGTAACTGGGCTTTATCCAGCAATAACTCTTCAGCGCTTACCGTGAACTCCTGCTGCTGATAGTTTCTGAACCCATCGGCTACCGGTTCCAGCACATCAAAGGAGTCTGCATCGGTTTGTTCAGCACTGGCATCGGTCCGGCCCGGACTGAAAGGCACGCTAATGTTATTGCCGGCCGCTTCTGCCGCTTGTTCAATGGCAGCGGCACCGCCCAGCACAATTAAGTCGGCCAGTGACACCTTCTTATTGCCGCTTTGGGCGCTGTTAAAATCCTGCTGAATGCCTTCCAGCACCTGCAATACTTTTTGCAGCTGTTCAGGCTGGTTAGCCTGCCAGCTGTTCTGTGGTGCTAAGCGAATGCGAGCACCATTGGCGCCACCACGGCAATCGGAGTTACGATAGGTTGAGGCTGACGACCAGGCGGTATACACCAGCTCGGCAGTCGACAAACCCGATGCCAGAATTTTCGCTTTTAAATCACCGATATCAGCATCGTTAATCAGTTCATGGTCGACCTCTGGTACCGGGTCCTGCCAGATTAAATCTTCCGCTGGTACTTCAGGGCCCAGATAACGCGATTTTGGCCCCATATCACGGTGGGTTAATTTGAACCAGGCGCGGGCAAAGGCATCGGCAAACTCGTCCGGATTCTGATGAAAGTGCTCAGATATTTTGCGATAGGCCGGATCTTCTTTCATCGCGATATCAGCCGTGGTCATCATCAGTTTAGCGTGCTCGCTGGCATCTTCTGCATCGGGAGCATGGTCTTTTTCAGCCAGATTTACCGCTTCCCACTGATGAGCACCGGCCGGGCTTTTGGTCAGTTGCCAGTCGTAGCCAAACAGTACATCAAAATAGCTGTTATCCCATTTGGTTGGGGTGGGGGTCCAGGCGCCTTCAATACCACTGGTAATGGTATAGCGACCCATGCCACTTTCAAAAGTGCTTTTCCAGCCAAAACCCATATCTTCCAGCGCACCACCCTCAGGCTCGACCCCAACCAGCGCAGCGTCACCAGCACCGTGCGCCTTGCCGAAAGTATGACCGCCGGCGGTCAGCGCCACGGTTTCATAGTCGTTCATTGCCATCCGCTCGAAGGTATCGCGAATGTCGCGGCCGGAAGCGATAGGATCAGGCTTACCGTCCGGCCCTTCCGGGTTAACATAAATCAGGCCCATTTGTACTGCAGCCAGCGGGTTGGCTAAATCACGATCACCTGAATAGCGGCTGTCGGGTTTATCACTGGTTGCCAGCCATTCTTTTTCCGCGCCCCAGTAAATGTCTTCTTCCGGTTCCCAGATATCATTGCGGCCGCCCCCGAAACCAAAGGTTTTAAAGCCCATTGATTCCAGCGCCACGTTACCGGCCAGGATAAATAAGTCGGCCCACGACAATTTATTGCCGTATTTCTGCTTAATTGGCCATAGCAGGCGGCGGGCTTTATCCAGATTACCGTTATCCGGCCAGCTGTTCAGCGGCGCAAAACGCTGGTTACCGGTGCTGGCGCCACCACGACCATCGGCGGTACGGTAAGTCCCCGCAGCGTGCCAGGCCATCCGGATCATAAAGGGGCCATAGTGGCCATAATCCGCCGGCCACCAGTCCTGTGAGTCGGTCATCAATGCAGTCAGATCTTGCTTTACTGCGGCTAAATCGAGTTTTTTAAATTCTGTGGCGTAGTCAAAATCCTCGCCCAGCGGGTTCGACTTTTTGTCGTTCTGATGCAGAATCTTAATATTCAGCTGGTTCGGCCACCAGTCTTTATTCTGGGTGCCACCACTGCCTGAACGGGTATTACCGCCATGCATCACCGGGCACTTACCGCCGGTATTATTGTTGCCGTTATCCATGTCTTACTCCTTGTGCTGTGCTTACTAATTGGGAATACAACAGGCTCCCGGTTTTCTATACACAAAACTATAGACCTGATTTTTCAACTATTAAAGCCACTTTTTACGGCCAACTTAATCGATTTAAGCGATACAAGGCGCTAAGTTGCTTGCTTTATACGTTTTATATATAATTCGTATATTATTTACCTGGAGGCAATAACTTGGGCATCGTAAAAATTAGTGATGAGCTGCATGAAGAAATTCGCAAAGCCAGTGGCGCCATGTCACGTTCTATCAATTCACAGGTAGAGTTCTGGTTAAAAGTAGGCATGCTGGCGGAACTGCACCCTAACCACAACTACCAGCAACTTCTGCAAATGCTGATGCAGCAGGCTGACGTTAAAATAGCGGGCGTAGCCGGAGTAACAGGAGCGACCGATGAGCGGCGTTCAGCTTAAAACTGCTGACGAGCTGGCATTGCAGCACGAAGCGGGCCGCTTGCTGGCCCGGGTATTTGCCATGCTCGACAGTAAAATTGCAGTTGGCATGTCAACGTTACAAATTAATGATCTGGTTGAGCGCTATATCGTCGATGAACTGCAGGCCCGCCCTGCCAGCAAAGGCCAATATGGTTTTGCTTATGTGCTGAATACCTCGGTTAATGACGTAGTGTGCCACGGTGTGCCGTCAGCGACGCAGCTGCTGAAAGACGGCGATATTGTTAATGCCGACATTACCCTGGAAAAGCATGGCTTTATTGCCGACTCCAGTAAAATGTACTGTATTGGCGAGGTCGGTTTTCTGGCGCGCCAGCTGGTAGATGACTGCTATCAGGCGCTTTGGCTGGGGATTAACGCAGTCAAACCGGGCGCCCGCCTGGGTGATATCGGCTTTGCCATTGAGCAATTTGCCCGCAGCAAAGGCTATAGCGTGGTACGGGAATATTGTGGCCACGGTATTGGCCGGCAAATGCACGAAGAACCACAAGTATTGCACTATGGTAAAGCAGGCAGCGGCATGCAGTTAAAGCCAGGCATGGTATTTACCATCGAGCCGATGCTGAACCAGGGTAGTGCTAAAACTAAAACCAAAAAAGACGGCTGGATCGTGGTAACCCGCGATAAAAAGCTGTCGGCGCAGTGGGAGCATACGGTAGCGGTAACTGAAACCGGGGTGGAAGTATTAACTCTGCGCCAGGAAGAGCAAGCTTTAAAAGGGTGAACAAGCACAATCCTGCTTATTCCCGACGAAACGACGGCCCCTGCTTAACTTACTCCCAGCGGGCGTCCTCTTCGCTGATATTAAAGGCGACAGCCTGGCCTTTTGCGCCAAGCTGAACCACCCGTTTGGGCGAGCCATCGGCATGAAGTTCTACCAGACCAATACCCGCCATATTAAGCAAGCGTTCGCCAGCTTTGGCGGTGTCGGGTTTATGCGGCACAATTTTCATCCGCCGCCGTTTGGTCAGCCAGTTTAATGGCGATCGTGGTGAATACAGCCAGCGGTTTAACCTGTCCAGAATATCCAGCAGCCGCCCTGGAAACTCATTTTTTAAACCACTGCTGGTAATTTGCCAGATATCCGGCCCATGCTGGCGACCACGTAGGTTTACTTCATAAACAAAAGAGTAGTGTACGTCGCCTGATAAAATCACAAAGTGTTTCGGGGTTTTCGGATGGCGGAATAAGTTCATTAACGCATAAGCGGTACCGCGATGAGCCATCCAGTTTTCGGCATCAACCATCAAAGGCTTGCCCAGCAGGGTAAATAGCCGTTGAATCCCTTCAATCAGTTTCACCCCGAATACCGGCGCCGGCGATACCAGCACGACCGCATCGTGGCCGATTAAATCCTGCTGTAATTCGGTAATGGCTTCCCAATCCAGCAAACCAGAAGGATTATCCAACGCCTTTTCAGAGCGCCAGCGCCGGGTTCGGGTATCCAGCACCAGCAAGGGTGGCTCGGTCGGCCATTGATATTGCCACTGGTTAAATCGCAGCAAATCAGTAATCAGTTGTTGATGTAAAGCGGAGCCACTGTCGCTAAGAGCCCGTTCTGCCTGTTGCAGCAGACCGTTGTTAAAGCGCTCTGGCGTGTTACCCCAGGCCTGACATAGTAAATAGCCAATCAATGCATTACCGATGATCCGGCGGGAAAAGTCATGGTTATAGGCAGTTTGCTCCCATTCAGCACTAAGATTCCAGTCGTCGGTAACATCATGGTCATCAAAAATCATGGCGCTGGGCAAATGGGCCAGCAAACGACGAACCTTGCCAAGGCCAGCTGCAAATTGCCGGATAATAGCCTGCTGTTCAGTGTATTGTTGCTGCTCATCGGCATTAAGGCTTTCAGTCAGGCTTGGGTTAAGTTCTGTGGCATCGGCTTGCCAGCCCGCTGGCGACCAGACCAGCAGGTACATGCCCAGCATTTCTGCCAGGCTGATTAAATGGTTGCGGGCATTGTCAGAGGTAAATACCGGCTTTTTTGCCCCTTTAAATACCTGAGTCAGTACCGCCTGACCGGCTTCAGTTTTTGGCAGCAGAGTGTCACGCCGGTAATAATGTGGCTGGCTGTTATGCAGTACTGCAGCCTGGCTAACGGTTGAACAGGGCAGGCTTTCGTCGCTAAACTCCAATTGGTTAATCAGCTGATGCACAGCTCTGAGCATCGGTGCAGCGACGTCGTCGGCATATATCTGATCGCCGCTTAACAACAACAGTGCCGGCCATTGCTCTGCCGGGTTTTGCTGCAAGTGTAAGTCTGCTGCCAGCAAGCCATCGTCAGCATAAAAGTGCGGTTTGCGGCAGGAGCCATGTAACAGGCTTTGCAGTTTAGGCTGAATCACAAAGCCGGGAGTGGTCCTGCCGGGATACACCAGATCCGGTGCCCAGTTTTGCCAGCCCAGCCAGGTCTGGCTCTCGGCAGCTGGGTGTTGCTGCTGTAGTGGCAATAGTTGTAAGTCGTAGCCTATCCAGCGGCTGACAGGCAGCGGCTGTGGCAGCGGAATATGAATAAGCTGCAAAAACAGCTTACCGGCGCAGCGGATGCTCTGACAATATTGTTGCATCTGTGCCGGATTAAAATGAAGGACGTCCTCGCCGTCCGGGCTAAGGTCTAATTGCAGCTGCACCGGCTGGCTGGTTGCCAGCCACAACGTCACGCTGGTTGGGGTGACTGCACGCAGTAGCGGTCCCGCCAACACCAGTGGCAAATTATTAGTAGCAGATAACTCTGCGTCAGGCTTTGTCATTTAAACCATCATCGAAGCGTTACAAACTCTTCGGCACTGGTCGGGTGCAGCGCCACGGTCGCATCAAAATCTGCCTTGGTCGCGCCCATTTTCATGGCTACCGCAAAGCCCTGCAATACTTCGTCCATGCCTTCGCCAATACCATGCAGGCCAACCACTTTCTCATTTTCGCCGGCACAAACCAGCTTAAAACGACTAAGCGCCCGGTGGCTGGTAATGGCGTTATACATGGCGGCAAAGCTGGAGCGGTACACTTTGATATTAGCATCGCCATAGTGCTCACGGGCCTGGGCTTCGGTTAAACCAATAGTACCAATCGGCGGGTGGCTGAAAACGACAGTAGGGATTAGCGAATAATCCATATGCGCATCGGGCAGGTCTTTATTAAACAAGCGCTCAGCTAACTGGCGGCCGGCTTTAATCGCCACCGGCGTAAGCTGGGCTTCACCGGTAATATCGCCTACCGCATAAATGCCTTTTACATTTGTATTCTGATATTTGTCGGTCCGGATAAAGCCGTCGTTATCGGTGGCAACGCCGGTAGCCTGCAGGTTAATATTGGCGGTAGCCGGTGCCCGGCCGATGGCCCAAATCAGGCAGTCTACATCGGTAAACTCGACATTCTTATCACAGAAAACCGTCAATTTGCCATCGGCGTTTTTCACTATTTTTCTGACGTTAGTATGCGTCTGTAACTGCAGTTTGTCCTGAGTCATCCGTTCCAGCAGCATATCAGTAATATCGGGGTCGAAGTCGCGTAGCGGCCGGTCATAGCGGATCAGCAGATGGCTGTCCGTACCCAGCGCATGCAGCACACCAGCTATTTCCACCGCGATATAACCGGCTCCTACCACTAAGGCTTTCTTTGGCTGGCTGGTTAAAGCAAAAAAACCATCAGAGTCGATACCATGTTCCGCTCCCGGCACATCAGGGATCAATGGCTGGCCGCCGGTGGCAATGGTGATATGGTCAGCCGTAATATGTTCGCCGTTAACTTCCACCGTATTAGCGTTAACAAAGCGGGCAAAACCTTCAATAAACTCTACGCCGTTGCTGCTGAAACCACGCTGGTAACCGGCATGAATGCGCTCAATATAGGCCTGGCGATTTTTCACCAGCGTGGTCCAGTCAAAGCCGTGTTCAGTCAGGTTAAAACCGTAATCCGGGCTGTACTTTATCGCTTCGGCAATATGGGCACCATACCACATGACTTTTTTGGGAACGCAGCCGACATTGACACAGGTACCACCCACCGCTTTTGCTTCAATAACTGCCGCGCTGGCGCCCCGCATTGCCGCCCGGTTAGCGGAGGCAATCCCACCGCTGCCGGCGCCTATTGCCAGATAATTAAAATGCCTTGCCATAATGATGCCCTTAACTTCAAAAAAAACGATTACGCGGCCAAGCCGGATATAGGCCAGATATAAGACTTAAAGCTGTTAAAAACAAGCATATTGCGACAGGTACAGCAGCCTTCGCCTTGACAAATGCTGCCGCCAACCCAAGATAAGCAGCATTATCAGCGCTATTTTCAGGATACTTTTATGTCGCAATCCGCATCACAACAAGAAGCCATGTCAGCAAGTAGCAACCCGTTACTGAGCTTTACTGATTTACCCCCTTTTTCGAAAATTAAACCTGAACAGGTTAAACCGGCGGTGGAAGCGGCAATTGCCACGTCGCGTCAGGCAGTAGAGCGGGCGCTGACGGCGGGCAACATCAGCTGGCACAGCCTGGTTGAACAACTGGAGCATGACAGCGACCAGCTGGGCCGGCTCTGGTCACCGGTGTCGCATTTAAACTCCGTGGTCAACAGCCCCGAGTTACGCGAGGCGTATGAGAGCTGCCTGCCACTGTTATCTGACTTCAGTACCTGGCTGGGCCAGCACGAAGGGTTGTATCAGGCTTACGAGAAGCTAAAAAATAGCGCTGAATTTACCGGCTTAACCCCGGCGCAGCAAAAGGTGATTACCAATGCCCTGCGAGATTTTAAATTATCAGGTATTGGCTTATCTGCTGCTAAGAAGAAACGTTACGGCGAAATTCAAAGCCGTTTGTCTGAGCTAAGCTCTACCTTTTCTAATAACACGCTGGACGCGACCGAGGCCTGGTTTAAACAGCTAACAGATGAAGCTCTGCTTAGCGGTTTACCGGAAGATGCCCGGCTGGCAGCTGCCGAGGAAGCAAAAAGCCGCGAGCTAGAAGGTTGGGTTTTTACCCTGGAGTTTCCCAGCTACATTGCCATTATGACCTATGCCGATAACCGGCAATTGCGCGAGGAGTTTTACAGCGCGTATTGCACCCGGGCGTCTGATCAGGGGCCACATGCCGGCAAGTTTGATAACAGTGCCATTATTGACGAAATTCTGACCTTAAAACATGAACTGGCGCAGCTGCTGGATTTTGACAATGCGGCTGAAGAATCACTGGTAACCAAGATGGCCGACAGCCCGGCCCAGGTGCTGGATTTCTTAACTGATTTAGCCCGGCGCGCCAAACCGCAGGCTGAGCAGGACCTGGCTGAACTGAGTGCCTTCGCCCGCGAGCAATATCAGGCCGCTGAGCTGGCCGCCTGGGATGTGACTTACTACGGCGAAAAACTGAAACAAGCTAGGTACTCGGTATCTGATGAGCAATTGCGGCCCTATTTCCCGGAAACGAAAGTAGTACCGGGCCTGTTTAAGGTTATTGAAAAATTGTTCGGCGTCACGGTTACCGAGCGCAAAGGTGTCGATGTCTGGCACCCGGACGTACGCTTTTATGATATTACCGACAGCGCAGGTGAGCTGCGCGGCAGTTTCTACCTTGACTTATACGCCCGCAGCCAGAAGCGGGGAGGTGCCTGGATGGACGATTGCCGTGGCCGGCGCACCCTGGCCGATGGCAGCGTGCAGACGCCGGTAGCGTATTTAACCTGTAATTTTAATAAGCCGGTCGGCGGTAAGCCCGCGTTGTTTACCCATGACGAAGTGGTAACCCTATTTCACGAATTTGGCCATGGTTTGCATCATATGCTAACCAAAGTTGAGGCGGCAGCCGTTGCCGGGATTAATGGCGTGGCCTGGGACGCGGTGGAGCTACCCAGCCAGTTTCTGGAAAACTGGTGCTGGGCGCCGGAAGCACTGGCCATAATTTCCAGCCATTATCAGACCGGCGAGCCGCTGCCACAGGACTTGCTGGATAAAATGCTGGCAGCCAAAAACTTCCAGTCGGCGATGTTCCTGGTGCGCCAGCTGGAGTTCGCGCTGTTTGATATGCGGTTACACGCCCAATACGATGGCGAGCAAAACAGTGCAGCCGGTGGCCGGGTGCAGCAACTGCTGGATGAGGTGCGCAGCGAAGTGTCAGTGATAGTGCCGCCGCGGTTTAATCGTTTTCAGCATGGCTTTGGCCATATTTTTGCCGGAGGTTATGGCGCAGGCTACTACAGTTATCTGTGGGCAGAGGTGCTGTCGGCTGACGCATTCAGCCGCTTTGAAGAAGAAGGGGTTTTTAATCCTGCTACCGGCCGGGATTTTTTAAGCTGGATTTTAGAACGGGGCGGCAGCGCCGAGCCAATGGAATTGTTTAAAGGCTTCCGCGGCCGGGAGCCATCGAATGAAGCGTTACTGCGCCATATGGGAATTGCCGGTTAAGTTGTTAACATTTAATTAATTGCTTATTCAGTTTTGCTCTGTCAGGATGATTAAAACCGGAGGTGGCGTATGAAATACCAAATAGGATTACTAACTTTATTGCTGGCTGTGGCGGGTTGTCAGCAGGGCCAGGCAGCCAATGAAGAGCGACTGGCGCCTGAGCCATTAGTGGAGGCAATCGATCCGGAAAAGGACCCTGTTGCCGCCGTAAAAGCGAAGGAGAAGCAAATGAACATGCAAGCAGATCAGGATGTCGGCGCATTACGTCGCGAAGCGTTAAAGCTGATTGGTGATGCCAGCGCGGACGATAACAGTCAGTGCCGGGTAACGGGCTTTGGCCATAAACCCTGTGGTGGCCCTGAACGATACGTGGCATATTCTACCAAAAATGGGAATGAGGCTGAGATTCTGAAGAAAATTGCCGCTTATAATGCTGCTGCTGAAGCAGAAAATATGCGGCTGGGCCGGATGTCAGACTGTGCCGTAGTACCCAAACCTAACGTAGAACTGTCGGGCGGCCAGTGCAAACTGGTTAAAGAAAACACTTACTAAGATGCCAGTAATTTAACGGAGCAGTATGGCTGATACAGTAGAACATTTTACCGCGATTTATCAGCGGGCCTGCGAGCGTAAAGGTGGTGAAGCAGCGTTAAAGGCATTAATCAGTAAACCGTTGCCACCGGCGAAGCTGGCGCAGTTGCCGGACAGCCTGCTACTGGCCGAGCTGACTAAAAAGGTGTTTCAGTCCGGGTTTGTCTGGCGGGTAGTACGACAGAAATGGCCGGGCTTTTGCGAACTGTTTTTCGATTTTGATATTGAAAAAGTGCTGCTGCTCAGTGATGAAATGCTGGAGCAGAAAGCAGCCGATCCACGGATTATCCGTAATCTGAATAAAGTGTTTACCATTCGTGATAATGCGTTGATGATCTTCGATGTCCAGCAGCAAGAAGTGCAGCAGAAAGTACAGCAGGAACAGCAGAGTTTCGCCCGCTTTGTCGCCGACTGGCCCACGGAGAATATTATTGGCTTATGGGCTTACTTAAAAAAGCATGGTGCCAGACTGGGTGGCAATACCGGCCCTTATGCGCTGCGGGCCATTGGCAAAGATACCTTTTTACTTACCCAGGAGATCGAGGGCTATTTGCGAGCGTATAATGTGTTTGATGGTGGTATTAACAGCCAGCGCAGTCTGAAACAAATTCAGCAGCAATTTAACCTGTGGCAACAACAGTCAGGGTTAAGTTTGCAGGAAGTCAGCCAGATAGTGGCGTTAAGTTGCGGCGAAAACCACGTAGGTATGCAGCGTTAATGTCGTCGATACCGCTATTACAATCTAAAGAATTAAGTGCTGATTATTGTCAGCAGCTACAACAGCAATTCGGCCTGAATTCCATAACCGAACCAGCCGGCTGGTACCTGAGTATGCAGCAGGGGGCATTAGTGCTGCAAAGTACTGAGCTGGCAAAACAGGGTGCCATTCTGGTTGATTTTGCCAGTGGCGCCAGCAGCTACCGGCGCAAGCACGGTGGCGGTAAAAGCGAAGCGATAGCCAAAGCGGTGGGGCTGAATAAAAGACACAATTTAACTGTACTGGATGCCACCGCGGGGCTGGGCCGTGATGCTTTTGTGCTGGCCAGCCTGGGCGCCACTGTTACGCTGGTGGAGCGCAATCCGGCAGTTGCCGCCTTATTAGCAGATGGCCTGCGCCGCGCTGCAGCCGATCCTAAGCTCAGCACGGTAGCAGCACGCATGCAGCTGCGCCATTGTCCGGCATTGCAGGCACTGACCAGCAGCGCCCCGGTGGATGTGGTCTTTTTAGATCCAATGTTTCCGGCGCGGGAAAAGTCGGCGCAGGTAAAAAAAGAAATGCGGGCCTTTCACGACGTGGTCGGCAGTGATACCGACGCTGATAGCTTGCTGGCCCCGGCGCAACAGCTGGCGCAAAAACGGGTGGTGGTAAAACGGCCGGGCTATGCCGGCTGGCTGGCAGATAAAGCGCCGACGATGGCAGTAAGCGGTAAAAATAACCGGTTCGATGTTTATGTTAATGCCGCTATCTGACAAGGCAATCGAATTAATAATTTCAAAAAAGCAAACTCAGGGGAAATACCAATGATTAAAACCGGCGATAAGTTACCAGAAGTCAGTTTTTCACAACTGACCAAAGAGGGCGTAATGAACCCGACCACCAGCCAGATTTTTGCCAATAAAAAAGTGCTGATGTTTGCTGTGCCCGGTGCTTTTACGCCAACCTGTTCTGCCGCCCATTTACCCGGTTATATCGCGCTGGCCGACCAGATTAAAGCAAAAGGCGTAGACACCATTATCTGCACTGCAGTAAATGATGCTTTTGTCATGAGCGCCTGGGGCAAAAGCCAGAATGCCGAAGAAATTGTCTTTCTGGCAGATGGCGGCGCCGCCTTTCATAAAGCTATCGGCCTGACCATGGAAACCGGTGACTTCGGCGGTGTGCGCTCGCAGCGCTATGCCATGCTGGTTGAAAATGGCGTGGTTACCTTGTTAAACGTGGAAGCACCGAAAACCTTTGAAGTCAGCAAAGCTGAAGTGATGTTAGCGGCGTTGTAATCTGTTACCAGCTAAGTGACACCTCAGCCATTAGTTAGCTGAGATGTCACTGTCCGGGTTGCTTTATCCGGGCTGGCGAAGGGCAACAATTTGCCAGCCATCGGCCCGGTATTTATCGACAATAGCACTGCGGGTGCCCCGGTGGTCCTGCGTCTGATAAGTAGCGACCTTTAACCGGCCGACTGCTTTGCCGAAATCCGGACGGCAACACCACAAGGATTGATCATTTGCCGGATGTGGCGGCACCAGGGTTTTAATCCCGCCATGTTTTAACGCCATATAAGATAAATGAATATCCTCACCGTTGTCCCAAAACTCCGGCTCTTCAATCCACATATAACGCACATAAGCCTTGCGCATAAACCAGGCGTGGCCGACCAGGTCGACTTCTGTGACCTCGCTATTCTGTACGCCATTCCAGCCCGCTTTACTTTTGCTGGAGTAACCGCCACTGGCAGGCAGTAATACACCTGAGCCACCGAGAATACCATCATGGCCCTGGTTGATTGTATCGAGACAGTTTTCGAACCAGCGCGGTTGCGGCAGGATATCGTCGTCAAAAAACGCAACGAATTCAGTGCGTACCAGGCTGGCCAGCGCAAAGCGGCCCCAGAATAAAAAGTTGGTATTGGAAACAATAACCCGGTCGGCTAACGCCGATACATCGAGTAGTTGGTCTTCACTGCGATTTGACCAGACCCAGATCTCATCGGGTGGCACCGTCTGGCTGCGCAAGGCTTTAATTTGCTCAGCTAAGTATTCGGCCCGCCGGTACGCCGTTAATATAACAGTAATACCGCTTTTTTTTGCGGCTGGCATCGGTGGTGCGTCACGATTAAATACGATGGTGTCGGCCGGGGCGGCCAGTTTGCGTTTTACCGCACCGGATAACTTAACCCGCCAGAAACCCATTACCCGGGTGTTCCACCACCAGCGAATGCTTTGTCCAATTGTCTTTTTACGTGCCATAACCGTCTCTGTTATTGATAGCGTTACTTATTAATCAGCGCCGACTTTATCCGGCGAATAGTTTTGCGGACAACCGACACCTTACTGTCTTCTTTATAGCGGCCTTTTTCGGCATGGCGGATAAGCAGTAAGTTTGGCAGTGCTATAGGCACGCCCTGGGTGCCGAGCAACCAGCGTACGGCACGGTCTTCATAGGTCTTGGTCCAGTGATGTTTGGGCTTCTGATACACCGCTAAATCATCGCAATAACCGCAGTTGCGGGCTACGTCGCCATGAATGATCTGAATGGCACCGGTTGCCCGGTCAAATTTACGTGGTTTAAATTTAGTTTTATCCACTTCCAGTAATTCGGTTTTATCTTTGCCGGCCGAAATCATTGGGTCGGCTTCGGTCAGCAAGGGAGTAACCAGTAAGGTGTCGGGAAACAGCAGAATTTCCTGGCGGCCTTTTAGCAGTTGCTCCAGGGTATCAAGACAGTTCTCGTGAAACACCATATCGCAGTCGGCAAACCACACCCAGTCGGCCTTGGTTTGTTTTGCTGCGCGGTTGCGGCCTATCGCCCGGCGCAGCAGCAGCGGGGTGGCCAGCGCCTGAAAGTTCCATTCGACATTCGGTACCGACAGGGTTTGAAAATGCTGTAGTAATTTCGCGGTGGCTTCATCTTCTTCTGAGTAAAACACGGTAAAACGCAGCTGCATATTGGTTGGCGGATACTTTACCAACGAGCTTAACTGGTAAACAAAAAAGCGGGCATAGTTCCAGCAGTGGGTCACTATCTCCAGTTTAATATTGTCATGCACCACCGCCAGCTCAGTTTTCAGCGGCTGGTTTTTAATAAAAGCGGTTGCCGGAAAATAACCCGAGGCAGCAAAGCGCAGCAAAACTTCTTTAATATTATCGAGCAGGCTCGCTTGCTCGAAAGTGGTGTTGTCTGAATTGACGTTAGGCATGCACAACTCCAGCGCGTGGTATTACTTATAAGATCTGGTAAAGAGTTCTGTTAAAGTAAACCGGCTTAAAAGGCAAAAAGTTTAGCATTAAAGCCGATATCGCAACAGATTCTTTTGGTGTCGCCGGCTGATATTTGGCATCATAACGCTTTTGGCAGCGCGGCCTTACTGCCAGTTTATATGGGATTTTACTATGGCTCAGGCGTTAAGCCGTGTGGCATATCAGCTGGCGTTATACCTGGGTTTATTGCCTTTACTGGCTTATCTGGGTTGGCGCACCCTGCGCGACCGCCGTTATGGCGAGCGTCTGGCGGAACGTTTTGGCTGGCTGCCTGGCCATATTCGTGCCGGCGGCATAGTGGTGCATACCGTGTCGGTTGGCGAAGCGATAGCCGCCATCCCGTTAATTAAGCAGTTGCAACAGCAGTACCCCGGAAAGCTTATTACCGTTACCTGTACCACCCCCACTGGCAGTGCTACTATTCGCAGCCGGCTGGGAGAAACGGTGCAGCACTGCTATCTGCCTTTTGACTACCCCGGTGCCGTGCGCCGTTTTATTAACCAGCTGCAGCCGCAACTTATTGTTATTCTTGAAACCGAGCTGTGGCCAAACTTGCTACAGCAATGCCATAGGGCACTGATCCCGACAGTATTGGTCAACGCCAGGTTGTCGGCACGTTCGGCCAGAGGTTACCGGCGTTTTGCCTGGCTTACCCGGCCGGCGTTGCAGCAGGTCAGCTTACTGTTGGCCCAGGATAAAGCCAGTGCCCGGCGGTTTCAGGCGCTGGGCCATACCAGGGTGCAGGTAGTGGGCAACTTAAAATTTGAGTTGCGCCTGCCTGATAACCTTGATGCGTTAAGTGCGGAATTGGTGCCTGCTCTCACTGACAGGCTGGTATGGGTGGCCGGCAGCACTCACGAGGGCGAAGACGAGCAGTTAATAGCAATGTATCGCCAGTTACAGCAGCAGTTCAGCAACTTACTGCTGGTGCTGGTACCACGCCACCCCGAACGCTTTAATAAAGTGGCTGCGCTGGTGACTAATGCCGGTTTGCAATTATGGCGGCGCAGTTCAAGTGGGGTGCCAGCAGCCGGCACCGAGGTAGCACTGGTTGACAGCATGGGCGAGTTACTGTCCTGGTATCAGCAGGCCAGTCTGGTTTTTATTGGCGGCAGTTTAATTAATCGCGGCGGCCACAATCCACTGGAAGCCATCTGTTTTGGTAAGGCCATCCAAACCGGGCCTCACTATTTTAACTTTGCCGATGCCTATAATCAGCTGGCGCAACGCCAGGCGGTCAGTATTGTTCAGGATGCTGCGCAGCTACAACACAATACCGCCGCTTTACTGGCCGATACGCTGCTGCGCCAACAGCAGGGTGAACGGGCCCGCCGGTTTTATCAGTCGCAGCAAGGCGCCGTTGTCCGAAGCGCCAAGGCGATAGCAGCACTGTGCGGCGACGCCCTGCAAAATGTGCGGCGCCATGCATCCGGCAGCAGCTTATACTGGTACCGCGCTGATGTGTTTGACGATATAGCTGCCGGGCAATTTGAGCCGCGCTGGTGGCAGCAACAACAGGCGGTAACCGGGAGCTCAACCGGCCGCAACACCGCCTGGTTTGTCCGGCATTTACATCAGGGGCGCCAACAGCAGTTAGTGCTGCGTCATTACTACCGTGGTGGTTTGGCGGGCAAAGTAAACAAAGACCGCTTTTTCTATCAGAGTGCGCTGTATAGCCGTGCTATGCAGGAGTTTGCCCTGTTGCAATGGATGCGTCAGCAAGGGCTGGCAGTGCCCTCACCTGTGGCGGCGCGTTACCGGCAGACAGGCCTGAGTTACCGCGCTGATTTACTGATTGAGCGGATCAGCGATGCGCGCGATCTGGCAACAATTCTACATTCTGAGCGAGCGTTGCAGGACAGCGAATGGCAGGCTGTCGGTATGGCAATCGCCCGCTTGCATACTGCCGGCGTCGATCATACTGATCTAAACTGCCGCAATATTCTGCTCGATAACAGTGGCACTATCTGGCTGATAGACTTTGATAAATGCCGGCGCCGGCCACCGGGACACTGGCAGCAACAGAATCTGCAACGCCTGCTGCGTTCGTTACATAAAGAGCAGGCAAAGCTTAGTCCTTTTCACTGGCACGCCACTGCCTGGCAAAATGTTATAAATGGTTATCTGCAACTAAAAAAGCCGTTAAACCCATATAATTAGCGCTTTGTCGCAGTTTCGGCTGGCTGTTTTACCATTATTTAACGCTTATATAATGGATTAAGCTGTTGGTGTCTTTGTTGAACTTTGGTATAACTAAGGCAGCGGAGGGGCATCTATGCGGCTAAATATAATAACAACAGCATTGCTCGCAGTCAGTTTGGTGGCAGCAGCAGATAATACCGAAATAATGGCGGAAGCGAAAACCGCTTTTCAGGAAGGCAGGTACACTAAAGCGGTAGAGCTTTGGCAGAACCTGGCGATGGAAGGGGTTACCGCTGCGCAGTTTGAACTGGCAAAAGCGTATTCTCTGGGCCAGGGGGTAGAACAAGACCCGCTGCAGGCGTCTTATTGGCTGGAGCAGGCAGCATCAAACAGCACCGATTTTGCTGAGCTGTCAGCAGCCCGTCGGGATATCGAGCGCGGTGCTGAACAGCTTAAGGCTGAGCAAACAGCCGCCGCTGTAGCGTCAGAGCCTGCACCACAGCAGGTTGCAGCACCTGCTGCTACAAAGAGCCCGGCGCAGGTCAGTAACACCTCTGAATTAACACTCGGCACCAGCAATCCGGCTGCGGCACTGGCGGCAGCACAAGCCAGCAAGCAAAGTCAGAGCGATGAAAATATTGCTGCTGAGCGCAGCGCGGAGAAATCCAGTGCTGACACAGCGGTGGCAACCAGCAGTGTCAGCTCGGTTGATGTTGGTTCAGCCGATTTCGATACCGGGATGCGGGCTTTTAACCGTGAAAATTACAGTGAAGCATTGGCGCAGTGGCTGCCACTGGCACAGAATGGTCACCGGGATGCCCAGTTTAATCTGGCGGCGCTTTACGCCAATGGTCATGGCGTAGCGGTCGATTTTACTGAAGCCGCCAACTGGTTTGTCGCAGCAGCAGAGCAGGGGATGGCTGCAGCCCAGTACCACCTGGCGACGTTATTTGCTAATGGCCGCGGGGTCAGCAAAGACGATGCCCAGGCGGTGTACTGGTATAACCAGGCCGCTGACCAGCAATATGTCCTCGCCCAGTATAATCTTGGTTATATGTATGCAAACGGTCGCGGGGTAAGCCAGGATGAGCGCGCGGCGCTTAACTGGTTTGAAAAAGCGGCTACGCAAGGCGATGTCGATGCCCAGTTTATTGTGGCCAACCGCTATAGCGACGGTCGCGGCACCGCCGTTGATATGGCGCAGGCGGCGCGCTGGTTGCAACAGGCATCGGCCCAGAATCATACCCGGGCGGCGTATCAACTAGGTTTATTATACCGTGATGGCAAAGGCGTCAGTAAGAACGATGACACGGCCTTTAAATTATTTTTAAAAGCGGCAGAGCAGGGCTTAGCTGAAGCTCAGCGTGAAGTGGGCGCCAGTTATTTGCAGGGGCGCGGCATTCGCGCCAATACTACCCGCGCCAAAGAGTGGCTGGAGCAGGCCGCTGCCCAGCAGGATGGCGATGCCAGCTACTATCTTGGTATGTTGCTGCAGCAAGGCAGTAGCCGGCAGGAAGACTTAAGCCGGGCAGTGGCGCTATTTGAGCTGGCTGCCAGCCAGGGGTCGGCTAATGCCCAGTACCAGCTGGGCTTATGTTACGCCAATGGCACCGGCGTTGCAGTTGACGATGCTCAGGCATTTAAGTGGTTTGAGGCTGCCGCGAAGCAAGGTCTGGCAATAGCCCAGTATACCGCAGCGCTGCGTCTGGCCAACGGCACCGGCACGGCGCAGGATGATGCCGCTGCTGTCAGCTGGTATCAACAGGCAGCAACTCAGGGCGAAGTATTCGCCATGTATAACCTGGGTTTTATGTATGCCAATGGTCGTGGCGTGCCGCAGGACGAGCAGCAGGCCGTATACTGGTATCAGAAGGTGGCAGAAACCGGCGATGCCGATGCTCAGTTTAATATGGGGCTGCGGTTTGAAACCGGCCGCGGGGTAAAGCAAAACGACCAGCAGGCGGTTTACTGGTATCAGCTGGCCGCTGATCAGCAGCATAGCCGGGCTTTGGCGCATTTGGGCTGGCTCTATGAAAAAGGCTATGGCGTACCACAGAACGAAGCCCGTGCTTTAGAGCTGTATCAACGATCGTTGGATGCCAGAGTACCCAGAGCGCTCACAGCATTGGGGATGTTTTATAAAAATGGCCGGCTGGTAAAAGCGGATGATAAGAAAGCGGTAGAACTGTTTAGTCAGGCCGCAGAGCAAGGCTACGCCACTGCCCAGTATAATCTGGGCTGGATGTACGAAAATGGTCGAGGGGTTGGTCGTGATCTGATAAAAGCCCGTGATTATTACCAGCTGGCAGCAGCGCAGGATGAGCCGTTGGCCAAAGCGCAACTGCACCGGTTACTTAATCCATAATTGCTTCGTTCTCAATGAAATAGCAAAGGGCGCCAACGGCGCCCTTAGTATTTCCTGCATAGCTAACGTTTAAGGCTTATATTCAACAACCAGCTTTACACCACTGAAGCTGCTGTAGGCACGCAGGCTGATATGGTAAGTAGCCGCCTGAGGGTTGCTGAAACTACAGCTTTCATTGTTGCCGGTTTTATATGGCCGGCAGTCATAACTGGTGGTGGTAGGCTGGCTGCCACGGCGCACATATAAATCCGCATCACCGGTGCCGCCAGAACTGTTAACCGTTAACGACGCCATACCCGCTGGTACCGTAATGGTATAGTGCAGCCAGTTATTTCTGGTGGCACTGAGGTTTTCCTGAGTACCGCCACCGCCAGTAGCACCGCCGCCAGCCGGCGCAGTGTAGTCAGCCACCAGTGACACGCCGGAATAGGCACTGTATGCGTTGATCATGACATGATAAACGCCTGCTTGCGGAGTGGCAAAGCTGCAGCTCTCTGTATTACCATTTTTATATGGCCGACAATCGTAATTGGAAGTCGTTGGCTGACTGCCAAAGCGCACATATAAGTCAGCATCACCACTGCCACCTGCCATGTTAAAGCTCAGGTTGGTCGCGCCGGCCGGTACTGTGAAGGTGTAGTAACTGGTCGAGTTGGTCGCGCCGGTTAAGTTGGTTTTAGCAACGGCTTTTTCTAACTCGTTACCAGTTGGCGGGGTAGGTTCTTCGCCACCGCCGCTGCCATCACAGCCTTGCTGGTCAATATAGTCGTAGGCAGCCTTTGTCCGCACCAGACCGTAGCCATAAGAGTTATCACGACCGGCGGTGCCAAGGTCTTCCGCTGTTACTGCCAGCACGTTTCTGATCTGTGCGTTTGAGCACTGTGGGAAATGGCTCCATAGCAGCGCGGCGACACCGGCAACATGGGGTGATGCCATAGAGGTACCGCTCATCAGGCCATAGTTGCTGGCACCTGAGCTCAGGTAAGCCGTCTGACCAAGCCGGCTCATCAGAGCCTGACCTACAGCCTGCGTTACCGCCAGTGCAGGTATCGACGTGCCAGGGTTATCACCCAGAGTGCCGCCAAAATCGCCGCTGGTATTATTGTAAATAACGGCCGCTAAGCCACCGCCATCTTCACATGACTGCACTTTTTGCACAAAACTGACATTACCGCGTTCAATAACACAAATTTTGTTTGCCACGTTGCTACAGGTTGTTTCGCCCAGGCCGCAGCTGGCCAGCGCCGCGTTGGCATCGCCGTCAGTCGAGTTGGTCATTGGTGAGCTGGCGTACTCGGTGCTACCTACACTGAGGATAGCCTCCAGACCCGTGCCCTCAGGATAGGTTGAACGAATATCAACGCCGGGACCGGCCAGTTCTACCTGAGTATTACGCTGGGAAAAGTCGGCAAGCTGCTTATTGCTATCAATAGCCGCAACAGAGATTACTGCATCATACGATGCCGGATACGACATAACGGTATTGCCATCGTTACCCGCAGCGGCAACTAACAATACGCCCTGGTCGAAAGCCGCCTGCATCGCATTGCTTTCGGTGGTATTTGAACCGCCGCCGCCCAGGCTCATATTGATAACAGTAGAGCCATTACTGACACAGGTGTTTACCGCATTTGCCAGAGTAGAACTGTAACCCCAACCTTCTTCGTTAAATACCTTAATAATGTGCAATTTGACATTACCATTAGGTAATACACCGACCATGCCGGTACTGTTGTTTAACGCAGCTATGGTGCCGGCAACATGGGTACCATGTGGACCACCATTGTCATACCAGTTACCGGTACCAGAATTGTTAGTACCGGTAATATTGCCGCTGAGGAAGTCTTCATGCGGCAGGTCTAAACCAGAGTCAATAACACAGACTTTCTGGTTAGACGCAAACTGATCACTGACCTGATTTGCCTGCACCATGGTGTAACCAAAAGGCACTTGCTGCGCCATAGGATAACGTTTTAAATCTTCTTCAATATAATCAACGTCTGGATCGGCTTGCAAGGTAACCAGATCAGCTTCGGTTAAATCAGCCGCAATGGCAGATTGCTGGGCTAATACATGATGTACCCGTAAACCTTTGCTTTGCAGTTTGCTGGTGACCTGCTGCAACGCATAAGCTGCCTGAGGTGAGGCATTGCCGGTGACTGTATTCTGGTTTAATAACACAGCGCCACCAAACGCTTCCTGCTTATATTTAATGATATAACGTTTGCCAGACTGGTTATCCAGTGAGGCAAACTGTTTGCTTTTCCTGGCAGTTGCGGCACTGGCCGGGGCAGCACTGGCGTAGGGCCGGGCCTGATTGGTATCAGCCATCGTGGCTGGTGACATCAGCACAGTCGCGGGTATACATAACACCGCGAGCTTACTAAGTTTAAATTTAGGTTTATACATGGATACACTCTTATTGTTTATAGTAATTATCAGAATAAATTTTTATAAATTCCTGGATGTGATGAACGCAAAGCGCAAACCTGCGATAACACCAAAGTTACTATTAACCAAAGTGTAACTAAGTGTAAATCCGTGAAATGGTGACAACTGTTAACAGTCTGAACGGGTCTTTTTGTTTGTTTCCGGAAAAGGGTTTTATTAAGTTTGGCGAAAAAAGCAACAAGCCAGACAGTGCAAGCCAGCCCGACCTGCTATCCATGACAATTAAGTGACCTCGTTTATAACTAATAATTATTAATTAGCAGTAAAGTGCATAAGCGCAGCGATTTTAATTGTCGTGGTTTCGGCATAGCCGGTTAATTGTCACTATTTAATTACCGCTAATTGCATCTGGCAACACAGTCGTCGACAATAGCCACTTTTCAGCAGACGGGCAGCAAAGCATGCAGCAGTGGGATGTAATAGTAGTGGGTGCCGGTGCTGCCGGCCTGATGTGTGCAATCGAGGCCGGTAACCGTGGCCGCAAAGTTTTGCTGCTGGACAATGGTAAACGGCCGGGGCGCAAAATATTAATGTCGGGCGGCGGCCGCTGTAATTTCACTAATATCTACAGCAGCCCGGAAAACTTCCTGTCGCAAAACAAGCATTTCTGCAAATCGGCGCTGAGTCGCTACACCCAGTGGGATTTTATCGCCCTGGTGCAAAAACATGCTATTCCCTTTCACGAGAAAACCCTTGGCCAGTTATTCTGTGGTGACTCGGCCAAAGATATCGTCGAGATGCTGCTAACCGAGGCCAAAGCGGCCAATGTGCAGATTGCTATGCAACAGCAAATCACCACCGTCAGCTTTGCTGATGGCGTATATACCGTGACTACGCCAGAGCTAAGCCGGCAGTGCCAGAGCCTGGTAATTGCCAGTGGCGGCTTAAGCCTGCCCAATCTGGGTGCCACTGCCTTTGGTTTTCAGCTGGCGGAACAGTTTGGTTTAAAAGTACTACCACTGCGCGCAGCGTTGGTGCCCTTAACCTGGCAACCCAGTGACAAAGCGGTGTTTGAGGAGATCAGCGGCGTGTCTTTACCTGTTACCGCTGAAGCTAATGGCACGCTGTTCCCGGAAGATATGCTGTTTACCCACCGCGGCTTAAGCGGCCCGGCCATCTTACAAATTTCCAGTTACTGGCAGCCGGGCGATAATGTCATCGTCAATATGTCTCCTGATACCAATGTGGCCGAGTTTCTGGCCAGCCAGCAACAAGCCCATCCGGAGCAGGAAGTAAAAACCGCGCTGGCTAAGTTGTTACCAAAGCGCTTAGTCGAAAAACTGCTGGAATTAAAGGTTTTCACTAATCAGCCGCTGAAAGCACTTAATCCGAAAAGCATTAAACAACTTGCTGACAGCCTGCATGGCTATATTTTTAAACCCAATGGCACCGAAGGCTACCGCACCGCCGAAGTGACCATTGGCGGGGTAGATACCGACGGCTTATCGTCGAAAACCATGGAAGCCAAGCAGCAACCGGGCTTGTATTTTATCGGCGAAGTAGTCGATGTCACCGGCTGGCTCGGCGGCTATAATTTCCAGTGGGCCTGGGCCAGCGGCTGGGTCGCCGGCCAGTATTGTTAGGGTTTAATAATTAAATGAAAAAACTCTCCAAAGTACAACTTAAACAACAAGCAGCGGTGCTGGACGCGGTGACTAAATTGGAACAGCTGGCACTGCTGGAGCTACCGGGCACGCTGCAGTGCTGGTTTAGCCTGGAGTATGAAGCTTTTCCCGGCTCGTTGCTGGTGCGGCTGCAGTTTGCTGATCAGGCTATGCTAGAGGCCGCGCTGCCGCAGTTGTTAACCTGGCAAAAACGGCTAAGTGGTTTAATGCTGAAAAAAGGGATAGTGCTGAAAGATATGCGCAAACATCTGGTGTTTACCCTTAATGCTCCTGATGAATAGCCCTGACGACTAATCCTGCCAAACGGATGAACCAAACTATGAAGTATTACCTTGGCGCTTATGCTGCATCACCCAACCACAGCGGCTGGAACCCTGCGCTTGAAACGGCGTTTTATAACGAATTAAAAGCCCTGCCCACTATCAAAGGGCTGGAACATCCGTTTCTGGGCAGCTTGCATCAACATGATGACAGCTGGTTTTTGGCCAATGTAGACCGGGCTTGGGATCACGTGTTTACCTGCATTCCCGGCATTATGAATGCGCTGGGCAAAAACCCGTTATTTGGCATTGCCTCAGTTGATGAAGCCGGCCGCGCGGCCGCGCTGGCATTTATGCAGCAGGCTTGTGCGGCGATTAGCAAACTCAACGCCCATCTGGGCCGCCAGGCGGTACAAGCTATTCAAATACAAACTGCACCGGCGCGGCATAACGCGGCTTCATCAAAAGAAGCGCTTGCGTCGTCGCTTCAGACCATGCTGAGCTGGGACTGGCAGGGCGCGAAGATTGTCATAGAGCACTGTGATGCCTATGTTGCCAGTCATACACCGTCAAAAGGCTTTTTAGCATTACATGATGAGCTGGCAGTACTGCAGCAGTTAAACTCACATTTACCGGCAGCACAGCAACTGGGCATGGTCATTAACTGGGGCCGTTCGGTATTTGAAACACGACGGCCAGAAGGTGCTGTTGAGCATATTCAGGCGGCGCAAACGGCAGGGTTATTAAGTGGTGTGATGTTCTCCGGTGTGTCGGACCAGCACAGCGAATACGGCGCCTGGCGCGACAGCCACCAGCCACCGCGCAACAGCGAAACCGTAAAGCATGGCGAGCCGGGCAGCTGGATGACCGAGCAGGCCATGCACGATTGTCTGGCCGCTTGCGATAACCCGGCAGCGTTAATGGTGCTCGGCGCTAAAATTGGCATCCGGCCGCTTAGTGCAACTATTGAGCAGCGTATCGGCACTATCCGCGATACGCTGGCGATTTTAGATCGTTATTTTAATTACTAGACGGGCAAAGTTACCTTGTCAGCAGCGGGCGGCTAATCTTTATAAAATCTTTATAAGACGGCATTAAATCTTGAGAAAAGCTTAACAACTGCCCGGGCAAAATAGCGATAGGCTTACGTCACTCAATGTTATTGTAGTGAAGCAAGATGTCTGGCTACACCTTTGCCGTTGGCAATCCTGAAGTAAAAAACAAGCATTTCTTCTATCGGGTAATAGGGTATTTGCTGCTCAGCCTCAGTCTGGCGCAGTTTGTTACCATGGTGGTCAGTTTTGCCTTGCACGACCGCTCATTCTGGAACTTCTTACTGGCCGCAGTGATAACGTTCAGCGTCGGCGCCGGGCTGGTTATGCGCTCTGGCTCGGCTGTACAGCTGAAAAAACGCTATCTGTTTTTGCTGACAACGCTGTGCTGGTTGTCGATTTGTTTTTTTGCAGCCATCCCTTTGTACCTGAGCGTGCCACAGCTGAGCATTACTGATGCCTGGTTTGAAACGGTATCGGCTATTACTACCACGGGTTCCACGGTATTAAGTGGTCTGGATACTATGCCCAGAGCGGTGCTGCTATGGCGGGCAATTCTGCAGTGGATTGGCGGTATTGGTATTATAGTGATGGCTATCGCTATTTTACCGGCACTGAAAATCGGTGGCATGAAACTGTTTAAAACAGAAAGCTCCGATATTTCTGAGAAAATTCTGCCGCGCAGCAGCAGTCTGTCCAGTTATATTTTGCTGGTCTATCTGGCTATTAGTGTTGCTGCCGCACTAAGCTACTTTATTGGTGGGATGTCCGGCTTTGATGCCGTAACCCATGGTATGACATCCGCTGCCACCGGTGGCTTTGCCAATTATGATGCCTCATTCGGGCACTTTAATGATAAGCCCTGGCTACTATGGCTAAGCTCGCTGTGGATGGTGCTGGCAGCCTTACCTTTTGTATTGTTTGTCGGTATGGCAAAAGGGGATAAATGGGCATTACTGCGCGACCCGCAAGCCCGGGCTTTTATTAAAATTGTGCTGGTGGCTGCGCTGATGCTGACGGCCTATCAGATAATTCATGATCAGCGCAGCTGGTTTGCAGCCTTAACCCACAGCGTGTTCAACGTCGTATCAGTCATTACTACCTGTGGTTATGCCTCAGAAGACTACAGTGCCTGGGGCAGTATGGCGGTAGTCATGTTTTTTTATCTGACATTCAGTGGCGGTTGCTCAGGTTCCACGTCGGGTGGCCTGAAAATCTTCCGAACTCAACTATCTGGTTATTTGCTGGTGAAACAGCTTAACTTACTGATCCACCCTAATGCGGTCTGGACTCAGAAATACGGCAGCAAGAAAGTCGATGACAGCTTGCTCAGCTCTGTGCTGGCCTTCGCCTTTATTTATTTTGCGACTATTGCTGCTTTGGCCCTGGTGTTATCAATGTATAATCTGGATTTTGTTACCGCATTAACCGGCGCGGCAACCGCGGTAGGTAATGTGGGGCCCGGCCTGGGAGATATTATTGGTCCGGCGGGCAACTTCGCTACCCTGCCCGATGGCGCTAAATGGTGGTTATCCTTAGGTATGCTGTTAGGCAGGCTGGAGATTTTAACCGTTTTATTGTTATTTACCCCAATGTACTGGCGTTATTAAAGCTGGCGCGATAAAGGCAGACAAACCATGAAACTGAGCCAGGCCAGACACTATACCCTTTGGCAGCTGTGGCTGCTAGCAATTGCCGTGCCGCTGATTATAGTGTTGGCGCTGCTGCCGGCCCGGGCGCTGCTGACTACTACTGACGTGGCTATGCTGCAACTACTGTGGGTAACCTGGGTAGCGCAGCAGACCGGCCAGCGCTGGGCTATTATTACTACTGTCAGTAGTGTGCTGCTACTCGACTGGTTTTTTGTCACGCCTTACTACACCCTGTATGTGAATCATATCGATTATCTGATCACCTTTATCGTCATGTTGTTGCTGGGCATTTTTATTGGTCGCTTGTCAGGCAGGTTGCGGCTTGAGCTGGCCCGGACTAAAAAACATATGCGTCAGCGTCAGCTGCTGGCCGGTAAAACCCGTCAGGCCAGGTTTCAGGCTGAACTGGAGCATAGCCGGGCCATGTTGCTACGCTCTATTTCCCATGACTTACGCACGCCGCTGGCAACCATTATGGGGGCATCCAGTATGCTGGCAGACAACGAGCTGGCGTTAAGTGCTTCAGAAATTCGTGAGCAGGCCGCCAATATTTATCGTCAGAGCAGTTTACTCAGCCAGCATTTTGATAAAGTAATGGAGCTTAGCCGGGTACAGCAGCCACAGCATACATTGCAGCTTGCTACGCTGGACGTGGCAGATGTGGTATCGGCCGCCATCGGCCGGCGTGAGCAGCTGCTGAGTAATCAGCCGATGCAGATTGAGCTGACCAATACTGAGCATTGCCTGGCTGACAGTACTCTGTTGGAAATAGCGCTGGCCAATATGCTGGAAAATGCGGTACGCCATGGCGCCGCACCGGTAACGGTAAACTTCAGCCAGGCGGATGGCTACAACTATTTATCGGTAAGCAATGCCATGGCCCATCAGAGCAAAGCCCAGCGTGACAGCGGCACCGGACTGGGCACTGCGATATGCAAGGCGGTAATGCAACTGCATCGGGGCCAGTTCAGTTTGCAAAGCCAGGCCGACCAGACCATGCTGGCGCAATTACGCTGGCCTGAGTCGATAACTGTGGCAACAAGGAGCAGCCGTGGCTGAAACCATTTTAGTGCTGGAAGATGACCCGGCAATGCAAAGCTTTTTAACGACCTTATTAAAGAGCCAGCAGCATCAGGTATTAAGTTTCAGTGCCGGACTGGAGGCATTACAGTGTCTGGTGACGCAGCCGGTTGATTTAATCTTACTGGATTTAGGCCTGACCGATATGGATGGTCAGGATTGGCTGCAGCAGCTACGTAACTGGAGCGAAACGCCGGTCATCATTATTTCTGCCCGCCACAGTGAACATGACAAAGTGCAGGCGCTGGATAACGGTGCCAACGATTATGTTACCAAGCCCTTCAGTGCTGCTGAGCTGATGGCCCGGGTTCGGGCCAATCTGCGCAAAGTCAGCAGTAACCAGCAGGTATTCAGTTTTGGTGATGTCCAGCTCGATCCAGTCAGCCGCACCGTCAGCCGCAATACACAGCCGGTGCATCTGACCAAAACGGAATATGATATTTTATTACTGTTAATGCGTAATGCTGACAAGGTATTAACCCATAACCAGATTTTAAGTCAGGTATGGGGTAAAACCTATATTGACCGGCCGGAGTATGTGCGGGTACATATGGCGCAGCTACGTCAGAAGCTGGAGGCTAACCCGGCCGCGCCCAGCTACCTTAAAACCGAGCCGGGTGTCGGTTATCGGTTAAAGGTAGCAAACGCGGGAAGCAGCTTATAACTGGCTGGCTATTCGCTGGGCGTACGATACTTCTCAAACCAGGCCAGCATGTATTCGACTTTTTCAATCATCCGGCTGGGGGTGTTGGAAATACCGTGCGGCGAGCCCGGGATCCGCACCAGTGCCGTGTCTACCCGGCGAATTTGCAGCGCCTGATAAAACTGCTCTGACTCGGAAATCGGCGTGCGCCGGTCCTGCTCGCCGGTGATCAGAATAGTCGGGGTTTGCACATTGCCTACCAGGCTTAGTGGCGAGCGCTGCCAGTAATGGTCGACATGCTCCCAGGGTACGCCCGGGAACTGATGAAAGGTCTGGTACAGATAGCTGTCACCGGTCAGTACCTTGCTTAACCAGTTAATTACCGGTTTAACCACCGCCGCCGCTTTATAGCGGTTGGTTAAGCCAATGGCATAAGCCGCGGCGATGCCACCGGCCGAGCCGCCGCCGATAAACAGGTTGTTCTCGTCAATAAAGCCCAGCTCCAGCATGGCATTAACCCCGCTGTCATGGTCGGCGTAATCTTCCGGCGAGCTGTACTTATTCTGCAATAACAACGCAAAACGCTCACCGTACGACGAACTACCACGGTGGTTATCATAAAACACCACATAACCTTCTTTGGCATAGCGCTGCATTTCGGCGCTCCACTGTGCGCCATAGGCTAAATGTGGTCCGCCATGAATTTCCAGCAGTAACGGGTATTTTTTAGTAGGGTCAAAATCCGGCGGCGTCATATACCAGCCCTGAATTTCTTCACCATCAAACGAAGATGGGTAATTTATCTCATGTACCTGCGCCAGTTTTTTATGACCCAGTAAATCTTCGTTCAGTGCGGTTAATACCGTGCTTTTGCCTTTTTGCAATACCGCGACGTCACTGGGGCGCTGGCTGGTGCCATGGGTGTAGGCGATCACGCCGTTATCTGATACTGAGTAGCTGCCGCTTAAATATGGCTGCGGCTGCGACACCCCACCTAAGCTGGCCGTTAACTCAGTCAGTTTGCCACTGCGGGTTAAGGTCGCCAGTTTACGCTGGCCCCGATCATCATACTGCACCACAAAGCTTTGGTTACTCAGCCAGCTCGCTGCCGCAATGCTGCGGTCAAAGTCGGCTGCGATATCGTTGATATTTTTGTTATTAAGCGCCAGTACTTTTAGCTTGCTGTTGCTGTAGGGCACCAGTGCATTGCTTTGCCATAAAAACGCCAGCTGTTTGCCATCGGGCGAAAATACCGGGGACGACTCATCGCCGGCCATAGTGGTCAGGGGGGTCAGCTCGTTGCTGGCTAAATCAAGCTGGTACAGGTTGCTGTCACGCGGCTGAAATTCCCACTCCGGGTCTAAGTTGGCCGAAAATAACAGGGCTTGGCTATCCGGGCTGAAGGTAAGATCGCTGCCATAATGAAAATCACCCGACGTCAGCTGGCGGGCACTACCACCTGTGACCGGCAGTACAAAAATCTGCCGGAATTGCGGCTTCAGAAACCCCTGGCCATCGGCCTGGTAACGGGCCCGGTCTAATACTACTGGCGGCTCTGACCATTTGGCCCCGGCAGGCTTTTTCACTTTTTTAACCCGCTGCTTTACCTCGGCTTCACTGGCAGCGACATTCATGGTAAAAGCCAGCAGCTTGCCATCAGGTGACCAGCTCAGGTTAGCCGGGCTTTGCGGTAACCGCGATAACTGAGCGGTTTTATTCTCGGCCAGATAATGCAGATGAATTTGCCGGCTACCGCTGCTATTAGCGATAAACGCCAGTTTTTTGCCATCTGCCGACCAGCGGGGCTGACTGTAACTGAAGTTATCGGCAAATAAGGGGAGTTGCTGGCCGCTTTTCACATCCAGCAGCCATAAGCTGGTGCGGGTGCTGTCGGTCATAATGTCGTTGCTGGCCCGGACATAAACAATTTTGCTGCCATCGGGCGATATCTGCACATCGCTGGCGTACTCCAGCGCAAAAATGTCTTCGGCTTCAAAGTACTGGCTATCGGTAGTGCTGGCAGCAGCCGGTAGGGCATACAGCAGGGCGCTGCCCAGCAGCAGGCTGGCTAACAGTTTAATGGCGGACGAAGTGTGGTTCACGGGCATGCTCTCATTGAAATAACCTTAACGGCTAAACTACCTGTTTCACCGTTAAGGTTCAAACATACCGCGACCAGTTAGCGGTTTTAAGCGCTGACGCTGTCAAACAACTGTAAAAAGGTCGGTGCCTGCCGAATATGCAGCGGCAGGTGCAGGCGGCGGGCGATATCCTGCGCGCTTATCACGCCCCGGATCTGATGTGACTCCCGGTCAACCACCACACAGTGTTGCTCACCACTCGATTGCAGGGTATTGAGCACATCCGCTATGGTGCAGTTTTGCAATTGCTGCCAGGCCAGAGCCTTTATCCGCTGCCGCGGCAGCATTAAATCGGCTACTTTAATGTCATGCCGGCTATCACCCAGCGCTACCCGGCGCATAATAGCCTGATCTGACAATTGCTCCAGGTGAATAATGCCGCTTAGTTCTCCCTGCTCATCTACCACCAGTTTCAGCTTGCAGCGTTCCAGCTGCATTACGGCCAGCACATCACTGGCGGGCAGGGTTTCACTGATCATATCGGGCTTACTGTGTTTAAAGTCAGTAACCAGCTGTAAAGCCGGAGAGGTTAATTTAGCCTGATCAAACTGGCCGGGCTGAACTAAATGATCAATCGGTTCTACAGAAAATAATGCTAATGTTTTCATGGTATTTCTCGCTGCCAGCATGCAGAGGCCGTGCTGGCTGATAAAAAGTTTTGCTAAGGCAATAATGCCGGAAACGTTTTACGCTAAGGAAGGTAATGGTGGGGCGCGCACCGGGTGAGCGGCTTTGGCCTGGGGCAATAATACGGCAGCAGGCAGACTACTGGAGGCAAGGCTAAGCAACAACGGTAGCTTATTGTTGGCAAGTGGCAGGCTGTTGTCGCTGTCATCACTGCTATCTTGCTCAGTGAACAGACTTACCTGGCCGGTTAACGGGCTTACTGCCTGCAGCTGGCTGTCAGCTAATGGGGTTAAATGCGGCGCGTGAGCACTGGCAAGCTGCGGGGTTACCAGCAGGCTCAGGTAAAGTATTAAGGCAACTGCACTAAACCAACGCATCATCAGGCTACTTTTAAATCCGTTATCAACAGAAACTCATCATTGCCAACCGCTGACGTTTAGCAGTCGGTTAACGTTAAATGATAATGGGCGTAGCCGGCAGTATTGGCAAGAGATGACACAAAATATAATTGCAGATTGCGACCAGCAGCGCCGTTAGTGAGCCAGAATTGGTTTTAACAGCGCAGGTCAGCCTGGCTGATTAGCGGCAGCCAGGTTTGCTGCCAGCCGGCGGGCCCTTAAAAAACCAACCAGATTACTGAGCAGGAACGCTAACTCCATCATTACCGCTACCGGTGAACCCACCAGAATATTGTGAATGATCCAGCAACTGGCACCCAGTGCCATACATAACCGTACCCGGCCCAACCGGGTTTGAAAGCTGCCGTAAGTGCCCAGCATCGCGGCCGTATAGGGCAGCAAATTTAGCGGGTTGCTATAGGTGGTAAGTACAATTACGGTGGCGGCAGCCATAAACAGCAGCATCCAGTGCTGGCGGGGCTGCATAGCGGCGACCAGAAAGCGAATGGCGGTTAAGCCGACAAACAGAGCAGCTTCGTACTGACCAAGTAAGCCGAAGTGACTGGCATTCAATACTGCCGAGATAAACCAGAACTTCAGCATGGTGCTGCGCTGTTGTTGCCAGAACGCAAAAATGCCGCTGCCAAAGGCAACGGCAGCAAGCAATTGTGATCCTGCAAACAACATACTGAGTTCTGGCAAAATATTTCCGGCAGTAGTTAGATAACGGTTGCTATCATACGCGAATGGCCACCGGCTTGCCTGTCGGCCTCGGCATAACATATAACCGCATCACAGTTCATTACTGAAATAAGTCAGTAAATAAAACCGCAGGCAGGTGGCTGTCCCGGCGTTTTCTGATAGGCTTGTTTTAATGGTGCCAATAAAGGAATAAGCATGAAAGCAGTAGGTTATCAACACTCACTGGCGAGCAGTGACCCGGCTGCATTGCTGGATATTGAGTTGCCGCAACCTGAAGCCTCGGGCCGCGATGTGCTGGTGAAGATCGCGGCGGTGTCGGTTAATCCGGTCGATACTAAAATTCGCAGCCGGGTGGCACCGGCAGAAGGCGAATATAAAGTACTCGGCTGGGATGCCGCAGGCGAAGTGGTAGCCTGCGGTGACGAAGTAACCATGTTTAAACCCGGAGACCAGGTTTATTATGCCGGGGCGCTTAATCGTAGCGGGTCTAATGCTGAGTACCAGTTAGTGGATGAACGGCTGGTGGCAATAATGCCGGCCAACTTAAGCTATGAGCAGGCAGCAGCCCTGCCATTAACTGCGATTACCGCCTGGGAATTGTTATTTGACCGGCTGGAGTTAAACCAGTCGAGTTTAAAGTATCCTCGCCCTTTACTGTTAATTACCGGCGCCGCCGGTGGCGTAGGCTCGGTGCTGGTGCAACTGGCCCGTAAGCTGACCAGTGTTTGTATCGTGGCAACGGCTTCACGCCCTGAAACTCAGCAATGGGTAAAAGAGCTGGGCGCACACTACGTAGTGGACCACAGTAAGCCACTGCAACCGCAATTAGCAGAGTTGGGTATGGAGTCGGTAAGCCATGTCGCCAGTTTAACCCATACCGATCAGCATTATCCTGAGCTGGTAAAATTGCTGGCGCCACAGGGTAAGCTGGCGCTGATTGATGACCCGGTTGGCGGCATCGATATTATGCCGTTAAAGCAGAAAAGTATTTCACTGCATTGGGAGTTTATGTTTACCCGTTCGCTGTTCGCGACGCCCGATATGCATTTGCAACATCAACTACTAACTGACTTAAGCCGCCTGATAGAGCAGGGCCAGATAAAAACCACCTTGCAGCAAACGTTGGGTACGATTAACGCCGCCAATTTACGCCAGGCTCATGCCTTGCTGGAAAGTGGCAAAGCCATCGGCAAAGTAGTGCTGGCCGGCTTTTAACCGGCCAGGCTTCGCAACTTGTTTGGTAACAGCTGTCTGACAAAAGCTGTCAGGCAATTTGCTGGTTATCTTGCTCAAAACTGTAACTGGCCTTAAACAATACTTGTTCCAGCGCCAGTTGCAGTGCTGTATTTATCGGGTAATGTTTATTCCCCAGCTGGTAATCCAGCTCATTGACCTGCTCTTTACTTTGCATCATCAACGGTGGTGGTTCGCTCTGCAGCATAATCAGGCTTTGCTGATACTTCGCTGGATTGTCACCTTTAATGGTTTTACAAACCGACAATGACGTCTGGCCGGTCTTATCACGATAACCTCCGGCGCCAAACATCCGGCAAATACTGGGGCGCTGCTGATAAACAGTACACTGACCCTGTTTGCCATCAAATGATAACTTCTGATAGAAAAAACAGCCCTGAGGCTCAGTTAGCTGGCCGAGTTGATCCAGTGTTTGCTCCGCTTTGCCCTGATCAAACAAGTGCAATGCCAGCGGCAACATTTCCAGCACGGTTGCCTCAATAGTCGGGGCCAGACAACATTCACCACAGCCGCTACGGCATTGTAAGCCCTGGCGTTGCTGATAACTGCTGAAGGTTTCCGCTATTTCGCCATACACAGCCTCAACACGGCGCGACAATTCACGCAGCCGTTGCATACAGACTCCGAACGAAATACATAAAGGGGTTTGCTTAATATAGAAACGACGGATTGTCGCCGCACCATTCTACGCTGAGCTGGATCTGCTCAGCAAGAGGGTGCTGCAAATATATACTCAGGCCAGCTTAACTGGTGAGCATCGGCTCGGTATACAGGTGGATCCGGTTTTGCCCTTTCGCCCTGGCACTGGCCGCAGCGGCGGCGGCTTGCATCAGAAAACTGTCGCTGTCCTGGCGGCTGTTATCAATAACCCGGATACCAATATTAATACTGATAGTAAACTGCTGTTGCTGCCAGCTGAAGTTAAAGGTTTTAACCTGATCTATCAGCCGGTAGGCGATAACTAACGCTTCGTTGGCATTTTTGCCAGGCGACAACAGGGCAAACTGATCTTTCTCCAGCCGGGCCAGCATATCGGCAGGGGCTAAATTCTGCTCCAGTTGCTGGCCCAACTGTTTTAACAGGCTGTCACCGGCATTGTGGCCAAAACGGTTATTAATCTCATTGAACTGGGCGACGTCAATAAATAGCAAGCTACTGTTTCGTTTCGCACCCTGATAAAGGCTACGGGTAAGTTGCTGCAGCAAATAATGACGGTTATACAGGCCAGTAATGGCATCATGGTTGGCCTGATAACTCAGCTGCTCATAAGCCAGCTTCTGTTTGCTGATATCAATGACTGAGCCATGAATAAAGGCTGGCTCAGTGGCGGTAGCTGGCACCAGCCGGGCCGATAATAAAGCCCAGAACGGGCTGCGATCGGCCCGCAAACCACGAATCTCGGCCTGTTGCTGACCAAATTTATGTAACTGGGAAATAAAATCCTGGCGCTCACTCGGGTTGGCATAAAAGCGGGCCATGCCGTTACCGCCGACATCCTGGCGCAACTCATTTATTTGTTGGTATCCCAGAATTTGCAGTAGCGCCAGATTGGCATCCAGCAACTGGCCGTCGGCATTACCAACAAACAACCCCTCTGTTGCCTGATTAAACAGTGTTTTGTATTTCGCCAGTTCTTTTAACGAGTCGTGATCGGTGGTCAGTTCAGCATGAATATGATCCAGACTAAAGTGAATCACCGTCATGCAAAGTAAAATAAGCAACAGCGTTAAATAATGCCACTCCAACAACTGTTTAAAGTAGCCCAGCTGCGCCGTGGTCAGAATAGCGGCACTGATTAACAGGAAAAAGCAGGCTAAGGCCAGCGAACGGGCACTTTTCTGGCCGGCAATGGCATAGTGCAGGGTTAGCAACATGTTGCTGCTGATAACCACAATAATACTGCCCAGTAACAACCAGAATCGCCATTCGCCACCAATCAGCAGCGGGCTGAATAGTAAACTCAGGCTTAGCAGATTATTAAAAATGTGCACCTTGTGCCAGAAAAACGATAACGGCTGCTCCAGCCTCGCCCGGATAAACAGGTTAAGACACAGTAGCGATAAACCGGCGAAAATGTACAGTACTGCCAGATTTATCGCCGGGTTATCCGGCCATAATAACGGGAACGCCAGGCCATTGAGAATAGCTAACACCATGGCAAAACAGCTGAAAAACAAGCCCTGATACAAACGCTGCCGCTGCCGTAACTGATTAAACATAATAAAACTATGCAGCGCCAGCATCAGCAGAATGCCGCTAAGCACGCCATCAAATATGGCATTACCCTGTTGTACACTGATAAAGGTGCCAGGCTGCCATAAGGTAATATCGCTGGGGACAATGGCTGCATCTAGCACCCGCAGGTATAAGTCGAACTCTTGCTCCGGTGCCAGATTAAGTTCAGTAACATAGCCCCGGTAAGGCAGCGCCCGTTCGTTAAAGGGGTAGTCATTGCCGGTGCGGTTAAGTAAATCAATATCTTTACTGGCGCGGTCAACCTGATAAACCTCAAGTTTATCTACCATCGGAAAATTATATTCCAGTAACCATGTGGCTGGGTGTTTGCTGGTGTTGCGCAGACGCGCTTTAAACCAGACCGGGTTGTTGTCGCTGACCAGGATCCGTTTGTCGTTCAGCACGGGCTGAAAACTATGGGTGTATGCCGGATCGGCCAGAATATCGTCCAGTGTGACGTCGCTGGCAGTATTGAGGAAGTACAGGTACAGAATGCTTGTTTTAGCAGTGGTATCGGCGTTAAGCCCGGTACTTTCGGTTTGTGAAGCCACTAACGGCCAGCTACAAAGCCATAATAACAAAACATATAACCAGGATTTTACTGGTACCACTGAGACTCTCCGTCGGCAGGAATATGAGCTGAAACAGCAAAACTTTAGCACAGTATGGCTGATCCCGGCATGGGTTTAACAGTAGCTTAGCCTAATTAATTACGTTTTAGCTATACAAAAATAACAAGATGGCTTAACCGTGACTGGCCAGATAATCAGCAATTTCAGCAATAAACTCACTGCCATAGCGGCTAAGTTTGGTATTACCCACCCCGGATACCGCCAGCATACTGTTGCTGTCGGTTGGCAGGCGCTGGCACATATCGATTAAGGTGGCGTCGCTGAATACCACAAAAGGCGGCACGTCGTCGCGCTCGGCCAGTTGTTTGCGTAAGGCGCGCAGGCGGCCAAATAGTGCCCGGTCATACTTCTGATTGCCCAGTTTCGCCGGCACTTTCTGACTGCTTTGTAACCGTGGTACAGCCAGTTGCAGGCTGGTTTCGCCGCGCAGCAGTGGCCGTGCCGCCGGCAATAACTGCAGCACCGAATTACGGGTAATATCTTGTTGTAAATAGCCAAAGTGCACCAACTGGCGTAGTACGCTCAGCCAGTAATCATGACTGTGATCTTTCCCCAGGCCCCAGGTACTGAGCTTATCATGCGCCTGCTCCCGGATTTTCTGGTTCAGGCTGCCGCGCAGTACTTCGATGACATGGGCCATACCATAACTTTGTTCTACCCGATACACGCACGATAAGGCTTTGCGGGCCAGCTCGGTAGCATCAAACTGCTGCGGTGGGTTTAAGCAAATATCACAGTTGCCACAGCGCTGTTGGCGGGCTTCGCCAAAGTAATTCAGCAGCACTAAGCGGCGGCAGGTCTGGGCTTCAGCAAAGGCCGCCATCGCCTGAAAGCGCTGCCAGGCCACTTCAGCCCGAGCCGGGTTTTCTTCGGCTTCCAGCCAGCGTTTCATCCTGGTAATATCCGCCGGGTCAAACAGCATCAACGCTTCAGCGGGCACGCCATCCCGGCCGGCCCGGCCGGTTTCCTGATAATACGCCTCAATGGTGCGCGGTAATTCAAAGTGAATAACAAAGCGGATATTGGATTTATTGACCCCCATGCCAAAGGCCACAGTAGCGACGATGATCTGAATATCATCCCGCTTAAAATCGTCCTGCACCCGGCCGCGCTGCTCGCTGTCGTGGCCGGCATGATACGCCGCTACTTTAAAACCGCGCTCACTGAGCTGGCTGCTCAGCTCATCCACTTTGCGCCGCGAGCTGCAATAAATAATACCGGCGCTGCCGTCCTGCTGTTTTAAATAACTGACCACCTGCTCCAGTGGCCGGAATTTTTCCTGTACGGTGTAGCGGATATTGGGCCGGTCGAAACTACCGGTATAAATGCAGGGGCTTTGCAAGGTTAGTTGCTGCACAATATCCTGGCGGGTGGCGATATCAGCGGTGGCGGTCAGTGCCATTACCGGCACAGTGGGAAAGCGCTGCTTTAATAGTGCCAGCGCCATATAATCGGGCCTGAAGTCATGGCCCCACTGCGAAATACAATGCGCTTCGTCAATCGCAAACAAGCTGACGCCAACGTCAGTTAGCCGGTCGAGGAAAGCCGGTTGCAATAACCGCTCGGGCGCAACATACAGCAGTTTCAGCTCACCGCGGCGCAGCCGGGCAAACACCTCGAATACCGCCTCGCGGCTTAAGCTGCTATTAACAAACTCGGCGGCAATGCCGTTAGCCTGCAGCGCGTCGACCTGATCTTTCATCAGTGACATCAGCGGCGACACCACAATAGTTACCTGGGGTAAATGCAGCGCGGGTAGCTGATAACACAGCGACTTACCGCCGCCGGTTGGTAGCAGCACAAAGCTGTCGCGGCCGTTTAAGGCTGCGTCAATGATTTCGGCCTGGCCGTCACGAAAGGCACTGTAACCAAAAGCTTGTTTAAGCGTCGCTAATAACTGTTCTGACACGCGTCATTTATACCCTGAAAAAAAGCAGCGGCTATTGTATGCGTTCCGCCCGCTGATTTACAGCTTTGCCGCTGCCGGATTTTTATGCTTGCATCACCATTGGTCAGACCAATTTAAAACCGGCGGGAGAGTTAAGGTTAATTTTGAGTTTATACTCTAATTAAAATTTGTTTTTGCCTTTGCTCTGAATCTCTGCTTTATTTACTTGTTATTGTAAAAATGCTACCGTAGCGCCACTTTTTAAGATTGGTAAGACCAATTTACCGTGCAGTTCTTAATAGCGGAATAGCAATGGCACTAAACAGGATTTAATTACCCCATTATGGCTGATCTGAAAATAAAGCCGGCAAAGCTGTCTGATCAGATAGTGACGCAACTGGAGCACCTGCTACTGGAAGGCAGTTTTGCGCCTGGCCAGAAGTTGCCGTCAGAGCGCGAACTGGCAGAGCGCTTTGCGGTGTCCCGGCCCTCGTTGCGCGAAGCCATTCAGAAGCTGGAAGCAAAGGGCTTAGTCAGCCGGCGCCAGGGCGGAGGCACCTACGTTTGCGATAATCTGGTCAAGGATTTAACCGATCCGCTGTTTAGCCTGATGGCCCAATACCCCGACTCACAATTTGATTTTCTGGAGTTTCGCCACGCTTTAGAAGGCATTTGTGCCTATTACGCGGCGCTGCGGGGCACCGAGAGCGACCACAAAAAAATCAGAAATTTATACGAAGAAATTTGCCTGAACCAGCAGTTTCAGGATGCGGAAGCAGAGGCCAAAGCGGTCAGCCAGTTTTATCTGGCGGTGGCCGAAGCATCACATAATGTGGTGTTACTGTATCTGGTCAGAAGTTTAACGCCATTAACTGAGCAGAATATTCGCTTAAATCTGGCGGCACTGCAACAGCGCGATGGTATAGCAGACAAGCTGAATGACCATCGGCGCCGCCTGATGCAGGCGGTAATCAGTCGTCAGCCGGAACTGGCCAGGCAGGCCAGCAATGGCCATTTAGCCTTTATTGAAGAAGCTCTGTTGGAACTGGACAAAGAACGCTCGCGGATTGAGCGTTCATTGCGTCGTTCACAGCAAGGCTGATAACTTAATAATTTTAAACGCCGCGGCGTGAACAACCATAGGAAACCTCGATATGTCTGAAGTCAGTAAGAATGACATCGACGCTCTGGAAACAAAAGAGTGGCTGGAAGCACTGGAATCAGTAGTGCGCACCGAAGGTGTCGAGCGGGCGCAGTTCCTGCTTGAACAGGTATTAGAGCAGGCCCGCTTAGAAGGCGTGGACATGCCGACCGGCGTTACCACCAACTACATTAATACCATTGTGCCCCAGCAAGAGCCGGCTTATCCGGGCGACGTTAACCTGGAGCGGCGCATCCGCTCGGTAATTCGCTGGAACGCCATTATGATTGTCCTGCGCGGCTCGAAAAAAGAGCTGGACCTGGGCGGCCATATGGCCTCGTTTCAATCTTCGGCGGCATTTTACGAAACCTGTTTTAACCACTTTTTCCGCGCGCCGAACGAGAAAGACGGTGGCGATTTAGTCTACTATCAGGGCCATATCTCACCGGGTATTTACGCCCGCGCTTTTGTTGAAGGCCGCTTAACCGCCGAGCAACTGGATGGTTTTCGCCAGGAAGTCGACGGCAAAGGTTTATCCAGCTACCCGCACCCGAAATTAATGCCCGAGTTCTGGCAGTTCCCTACCGTTTCTATGGGATTAGGCCCCATCGCTTCGATTTATCAGGCAAGGTTTTTAAAGTATCTGAATGGCCGCGGTTTAAAAGATACCACTGAACAGCGGGTGTATGCCTTTTTAGGTGACGGCGAGATGGACGAGCCGGAATCACGCGGTGCCATCAGCTTCGCCGCCCGCGAAAAACTGAACAACCTGTGCTTCCTGGTAAACTGTAACCTGCAGCGGCTTGATGGCCCGGTAATGGGTAACGGCAAAATTATTCAGGAGCTGGAAGGCTTGTTCCGCGGCGCCGGCTGGAACGTAATCAAGGTAGTCTGGGGCCGCGGCTGGGATAAGCTGCTGGCCAAAGACACCACAGGTAAGCTGTTACAGCTGATGAACGAAACGGTTGACGGTGATTACCAGGCATACAAAGCCAACGATGGTGCTTTCGTGCGTAAGCATTTCTTTGGTCGTTACCCGGAAACTGCAGCATTAGTTGCCGATATGACCGACGAAGAAATTTTCGCCTTAAAACGCGGCGGCCACGAGCCATCCAAGCTGTTTGCTGCCTTTAAAGCGGCCCAGAATTGCACCGACAAGCCTACTGTTATTTTAGCTAAAACCGTGAAAGGTTATGGCATGGGCGATGCGGCCGAGGGTAAGAACATTGCCCACCAGGTGAAGAAAATGGACATGACCCACGTGCTGCAACTGCGCAAGCGCCTGGGCCTGGAAGATTACATCAGTGAAGATGCGGTCGCCGACTTACCCTACATTGAACTGCCGAAAGACTCGCCAGAGCTGCAGTATCTGCACGACCGGCGTAAAGCGCTGCACGGTTACACCCCGGTGCGGCTGCCTAACTTTACCAAGCCATTAACCCTGCCAGAGCTGGATGCGTTTGAGTCGTTATTAACCGAGCAAAAACGTGAAATCTCTACCACCATGGGTTACACCCGAATTCTGAATATTTTGCTGAAAGACGAGCATATCGGTAAGCAAATTGTGCCGATTATTGCTGATGAAGCCCGTACCTTCGGCATGGAAGGCTTGTTCCGGCAGATTGGTATTTATAACCCGGGTGGCCAGACTTACACCCCGGAAGACCGCTCGGTGGTCAGCTACTACAAAGAAGACACCGGCGGCCAGGTATTGCAGGAAGGTATTAACGAGCTGGGCGCCATGTCATCCTGGGTGGCGGCGGCAACGTCGTACAGCACCAACGATTTACCGATGATCCCGTTCTACATTTATTACTCGATGTTTGGTTTCCAGCGGGTCGGCGATATGGCCTGGATGGCGGGTGACCAACAAGCGCGGGGCTTCCTGTTGGGCGCTACGGCTGGCCGTACAACGCTAAACGGCGAAGGTCTGCAGCACGAAGATGGCCACAGCCATGTCCTGGCAAGTACAGTGCCTAACTGTATTTCATACGATCCGACGTACGTTTATGAACTGGCCGTAATCATGCAGGACGGTATCCGCCGTATGTACGGCCCGGATCAGGAAAACATTTATTACTACATTACGGTAATGAATGAAAACTACCACCATCCGGCTATGCCAAAAGGCGCCGAGGAAGGTATTCGCCGCGGTATTTACAAGCTGGAATCGCACAACGGTGATCGCGGCAAAGTGCAGCTGTTAGGCTCGGGCACCATCTTTAATGAGGTGCGTAAAGCGGCCGAGATTTTAAGTAAAGATTACGGTGTCGCCTCTGACGTGTACTCGGTAACCTCGTTTAACGAGCTGGCGCGCGATGGCCAGGACGTGGAGCGTTACAACATGCTGAACCCGGATGCGAAAGAGAAAACTGCTTTTGTCGCCACGGTAATGGGCAAGGCACCGGCCATTGCCGCCACCGATTATATGAAAAACTACGCCGATCAAATTCGGGCCTTTATTCCGGCAGTATCTTACAAGGTGCTGGGTACCGACGGTTATGGCCGCTCTGATAGCCGCGAGAACCTGCGTCGTCATTTTGAAGTAAACGCCGGTTATATTGTGGTAGCAGCGTTAACCGAACTGGTTAAGCAAGGCGAGCTGAAAAAAGCGGTGGTAAGCGAGGCCATTAAGAAATTTGGCATAGATGCAACCAAAACCAACCCGCTGTACGCGTAAGGGGATAACTTATGACGATTGAAATTAAGGTACCGGACATTGGTGCAGATGAGGTTGAAGTAACCGAAATACTGGTAAAGGTTGGCGATAAAGTCGAACCGGAACAGTCTTTAATTAATGTGGAAGGCGATAAAGCCGCCATGGAAATACCCGCCAGCGAAGGCGGCGTAGTCAAAGAGATTAAAGTGAAAACCGGTGAGATGGTTAAAACCGGCAGTCTGATTATGGTATTCGAAGGTGACGCTGACAACGCTGATAGCAAAGATGATGCTAAAAAGTCTGAAGACAAAAAGTCAGATGAGTCTGCTGCAGACGATAAAAAGTCGGACGATAAAAAACCAGCTGATAAAAAATCCGGCGGCGGTGCCAGCAAAGATGTTGAAGTCCCCGACATTGGTGGCGATCCGGTTGAAGTAACCGAAATTCTGGTAAAAGTTGGCGACACTGTAACTGCCGACCAGTCTCTGCTCAGCGTTGAAGGTGACAAAGCCAGTATGGAAGTACCGGCACCGTTCGATGGCAAAGTGAAAGAGATTAAGGTCAGTGTTGGCGATAAAGTGTCGACCGGCAGCCTGATTATGATATTTGAAACCGCTGACGATGTTGGCGATGCCGATGATAGCGATGCCGATGCGGCTGACAGCGCAAGCGACAGTAAAGACAGCAGCAAATCAGACGGTAGCAGCGACAGCAAAGCCTCTGAGCAAAGCGACAGCAAGCAAGACAGCAAGGCAGCTGCCAGCTCAGACACTGCTGCTAAAGGCGAAGGCTTTGTTGAAAACAGCGCCTATGCCCACGCCTCCCCGGTTATCCGCCGTTTAGCCCGCGAGTTTGGTATTAACCTGGCTAAAGTTAAGGGTACTGGCCGTAAAGGCCGGGTTGTGAAAGAAGATGTGCAAAACTACGTCAAGCAGCTGGTGAAACAGGCTGAAAGCGGCGGCGCTGCTGCAGGCTCTGGTGCTGGCAGTAGCATGGGCTTTGATTTAATTGCCTGGCCAAAAGTTGATTTTGCCAAATTCGGCGAAGTGGAAAGTAAGCCGTTATCGCGTATTCAGAAGCTGTCGGGTAATAACCTGCACCGCAACTGGGTGCGTATTCCGCATGTTACCCAGTTCGACGAAGCCGACATTACCGGCCTGGAAGACTTCCGCAAAGAGCAAAATGCTTTAGCCGAGAAGAAGAAAATGGGTGTTAAATACACCCCGCTGGTATTTATTATGAAAGCGGTTGCCAAGGCGCTGGAAGAATTCCCTACTTTCTGCAGTTCATTGTCAGAAGATGGCCAGAGCCTGATAATGAAAAAGTACATTCACCTTGGTATAGCGGTAGATACGCCCAATGGTTTAGTAGTGCCGGTAGTGAAAGATGTTAACAAAAAAGGCATTATTGAGCTGTCACGCGAGTTGATGGAAATATCCTCCAAGGCACGCGAAGGCAAACTCAGCTCTGCTGATATGCAGGGCGGCTGCTTTACGATTTCAAGCTTAGGTGGCATTGGCGGTACGGCGTTTACGCCGATTGTGAATGCACCGGAAGTGGCCATTCTGGGGGTGTCTAAATCAGAAGTTAAACCAAAATGGAACGGTAAAGAGTTCGAGCCTAAGTTAATGGTGCCGTTATCGGTATCGTACGACCATAGGGTAATTGACGGTGCCCTGGCGGCACGCTTTACTGCCACTTTAGCCAGCTATCTGGCCGATATCCGGCAAATTATTATGTAAAACCGGCTTACGCCAGCAAAAACTGGCGTAATTTTGCAGTAGTAACGCAATCTTGGGTTACAGAGTGGCGGCGCAGATGGTAAAATTCCGCCAATTTTTCGCCTGATGGCCGTGCCCTACAATGTGCTGCCGGGGCTGTAACCCGATAATGACCCGATAAAGAAAGGTATAACAATGAGCAACGATATTAAAACTCAGTTAGTCGTCGTGGGCGCAGGCCCTGGTGGTTATTCAGCGGCATTCCGTGCAGCCGACTTAGGCTTAGAGGTTACTCTGGTTGAAGCGCGCAGCACCTTGGGTGGCGTTTGCTTAAACGTCGGTTGTATTCCGTCAAAAGCCTTATTACACGTTGCTAAAGTGATTGACGATGCCCACGATATGGCCTCACACGGCGTCACTTTCGGTGAGCCAAAAATCGATTTAGACAAAATCCGCGACTGGAAAGACAAAGTAGTAGGCCAGTTAACCAACGGCCTGGGCGGCATGGCGAAAATGCGCAAAGTGAAGGTGGTTAATGGTTTCGGTAAATTTACCGGTGCTAACACCTTACAGGTTGGCGACACTAAAATTACCTTTGAACACGCCATTATTGCCGCGGGTTCAGAGCCGGTATCGCTGCCGTTTATTCCAAAAGACGACGACCGGGTTATCGACTCTACCGGCGCACTGGAATTAAAAGACATTCCGGGCGAAATGCTGGTATTAGGTGGTGGTATTATCGGCCTGGAAATGGGCACCGTATACCGCGCACTGGGTTCTAAAGTATCGGTAGTAGAATTTGCCGACCAGTTAGTACCGGCAGCCGACGCTGACTTAGTAAAAGCCTATACCAAGTACAACAGCAAGAAATTCAACATTATGCTGTCAACCAAGGTTACCGCAGTTGAAGCCAAGAAAGACGGTTTATACGTTACGTTTGAAGGCAAAAACGCACCGGATAAAGCGGTACGTTACGACAAAATTCTGGTTGCAGTTGGCCGTAAGCCAAACGGTAACCTGTTAGACGCCACCAAAGCGGGCGTTGAAGTAGACGAGCGCGGTTTTATCAATGTTGATAAGCAACTGCGTACCAACGTGAAACACATTCACGCCATTGGCGACGTTATCGGCCAGCCGATGTTAGCGCACAAAGCGGTACACGAAGGCCACGTAGCGGCTGAAGTTATCTCTGGTATGAAGCACTACTTCGACCCACGCTGCATTCCATCAGTAGCCTACACCGACCCGGAAATGGCCTGGACCGGCATTACCGAGAAAGAAGCGAAAGAGCAGGGCGTAAAAGTAGAAACCGCGACCTTCCCATGGGCAGCATCAGGCCGTGCCATCGCCTCAGCCCGTACTGAAGGCTTCACCAAGCTAATCTTCGACAAAGAAACTCACCGCATTTTAGGTGGCGCTATTGTCGGTATTAACGCTGGTGAAATGCTGGGCGAAATCTGCTTAGCAGTAGAAATGGGTGCCGACGCCGAAGATATCGCGTTAACCATTCACGCGCACCCAACGCTGAACGAGTCTATCGGCTTAGCCGCCGAAATATACGAAGGCTCAATCACCGATCTGCCAAACCCTAAAGCCAAGAAAAAGTAATTTTTCGACGTTCTAGATAAAACAAAGGCCGCATTTGCGGCCTTTGTTGTTTTTGCCTGCCTTGTAATTTAGCTACCTTTAAACCATACTGCCTTTGTGCATGATTAAATACATAGTAATGTACACATATGTGTAATTTTTTCTTGAGGTGGGTTATGGCGTCACATGCTATTTTAGCGGAAAAGGCGGTTTCGGTATCTGAAGCCCGCAAAAACTTAAGCCAGTATTTTATCGATGAACCCGTGGCTGTGTTGTCGAATAACAAGCCCACCGGTTATATGCTAAGTGCTGATCTATATGAAAAAATGCTGCGGATTATTGAGGCGTCCGGCGCAGCAGAGCCGGGGTTCTTCCGGCCAAGCGCGGTAAGGTTGAAGGAAATAAGCCGGATCAGTGAGAAACTGCTGTTAGAGGCCGATGCAGCCAAGTTGAGCGAATTTAGCGAGTGATCCGGGTATTTACCAGCAAGGTCCTTGATGAAGCGCTAATGCCAGCAGAGCGAACCGCGTTAATCCAGGATTTTAAGCAGTATAAGACTGGAGTGCTACCGGCCCTGTTTGGTAAAGATGTACCGTACGACCATCCATTTAACCTCGACGTCATTAAGCAAGAGCAAGTAAGGCATATTCATCTGGCAGCAAATGGATCTGGGTTTCCGGTTTTGCTGGCCCAACTAAAACGCATCAGCGATACCCATTTGGTATACTGCCGGGGCTTTACGAATGAAAACTGCTACTTGCTAATGGCCATTCTAAAACCCAACGCCCATGATTTGGCCAAATCTAACCAACTAATGTACCAGCTTGGTTTGATGGCGCAGGCTTTTCGACAGCAGCTTTAAGGCATAGTGAGTAAATTTAAATTTTAACTGATTGCCGCTAAGTCTTTACCTTGCTAGCATCACCATTCCATATATCAGGTACGACTTATGCGCTTTTGGCTATTTACCTTGTTGCTGCTTTTGCTTAGATCGCCGCTGGCTTATAGCCAACAACAATACACAGAAGCTGCCTGTATTTTGCTGCAACAGCAAATAGAGCGCTTTAGCCCTCAGCCGCAGTTAAGTACTTACCAGGACAGCAAACGCCAGTTTGATAAGCATTGTCAGAAGCCTATACCGGCGCCTGATAAACCGCTGGTATTAACCAATATTCCAGCTAAGTCGGCCATGCCGCCGGCTAACACTGCTGCGGAGAGTGTGGCTGCGCCAGCAAACCCATCTGCACAGGTACAAAAATTCGATATAGGCGCTATGATGCTTAGCCTGTTTACGCCTTATATTCCTTACATTATTGGCACGCTGTTGCTTTTAGTGCTGCCCGGCTTGCTAATTGCTTTGGTGTTTGGCAATAAGGCGAGATTTTTGGGGGCTATGGCCGAACGGCAACTGCATCGGCTGTTAGTGCGCAACTTACCAGTAGCTTATCAACATTACCGCAATTTGATCCTGGAAACAGCCAAGGGAGATTTAACCGAGATTGACCATCTTGTGCTAAGCCCATTTGGGATTTTTGTGATTGAAGTGAAAAACTATAAAGGCTGGATTTTTGGCAGTGAACACCAGCCTCAGTGGACAGTACAGCATTTTCGCAGTAAAGGCAGTTTTCAAAACCCTTTGCATCAGAACAGTAAACATACCGCCGCAGTAAAGTTTGCTCTGGGAATAAGTTTACATGACAGCAAGCAGGTGCATTCCATAGTTGCTTTTAGCGACCGCGCAGAGCTCAGAACGTCGCTACCGGCGCAGGTTTGCTATATCAGACAGGTGGCAGCGTATATTCAGCAATTTACCCAGCCTTGTTTTAGTGATGAACAGCTGCGCCAGTTTACAGCCAGACTGAATATTATGGCTTCAAAGCAAAGAAATCTGCGTAAAGTGCACCTGAAACAAGTTAAGAGCCGGCAATGATATAGGGGAACACATGAAACCGGATGAAAGTTCAGTTGTACCCGCAATGAATGTCTGAGATTATTGAGTTGGTTATTTAGAAAAGGATTTCACATGAAAAAGTTGCTGGTTTTATTACTGGTGTTGGCTGGTATCTACCATTTTCAAGGTAGTAATATTAGCAAAGGCTTTAATGACGGTTTTAACAATGTTGTAGCTGAACAGAACGCCTCCACCCAATCACATCAGTCTGCACAAGAACGGGAGCTACAAAGAACTTTACAACGGATCCGTAGCAATGGCCCGTTCCCTTATGATCGCGATGGTATAACCTTTCAAAACAGAGAACGTTTGTTACCGTCTAAACCAAACGGTTACTACCGGGAATATACTGTTGATACACCCGGCCTTTCCCATCGTGGGCCGCGGCGGGTAGTAACTGGCGGCAATCCGCCGGTAGTATTTTATTACACCGAAGATCATTACCGGTCCTTTCGTACCATTTCTGGTGCGCCATGATCAAGCAAGCCAATAACAATCAGATTATATTGCAGCATGCCATTGCCCCCGCCAATGCTATTTGCCTTGCGCAAGATGGCAAACTTAACAAACAGAGTATTTTAACTTGCTTGCAAAAGCATTTTTCGTTTCCCGATTATTTCGGCGGAAATTTCGACGCCGCTTATGACTTGTTGCTGGATATTGTTGATACCCTGACCGCACCAACCCTCTGGCGTTTTTGCACTGGCAGCCAACCAACAACGGATAGTGATGCGCTTGCCAGCTGGCAGCAATTAATGCAAGACCTGATGCACTATGCCGACAGTAAAGGGGTAAAGCTGCAGGTTGAGTTATTTATCGAACCTTAAATAGTGCGTTCGGGTAAGTCTTAAAAGTTGTAATATCGGGGTCAAATAAAAATCTAAATTGCAGTTCGAAAAAGTGGCGCTGTGTCGCCTGAAAGTATTTCTGTACTAAAATCTCGTTACATTTTCTGCGGTGAATTCCTGCCGATGAGCTGCTATAAAATTAGGGTCAGATACTGAGGTATCCCCACAAAATTGTTAGCTAAAACAAAAAGATGAATTCAGAAGGAACATTCATGGCGTTCGGTGATCAGATCAATCGCCAAACATC
>NZ_OBEB01000004.1 GCF_900215315.1 Arsukibacterium tuosuense
ACGGCCTCCTTGGAAATAGTTTTTTTCGACGGCAATCAAAAAATAGCTATTAACTCGGAGGCCGTCCAAGGCCACTTAGGCTAGATGATTATCAGATCAAAATTATCCTTGCCCAAACCTCAAATCAAACTCCATTTAGTGCCAGAAGCCAGCTGAGTTAGTGCCAAAGCGTGTGCAAGAATCAGTGCAAACAATGTTAATATCGACGGCAAATGGGTTGTGCGAAATGGCATTGCCGAAGTAACTGACAGCAACACAGTAAAGGAGGGCGCGTGGACCCGGATTTCTGGCAGGAAAAGTGGCAAAAAAGAGAGATTGCCTTTCATCAGGCAGCGGCTAATCCGTTGCTGGTAAACCATTTCAGTCAACTATCAATAGCACCTGGTGCCAGGGTGTTTCTGCCCCTTTGTGGGAAAAGCCTGGATAGTCACTGGTTGCTGGCATGCGGTTATCGGGTAGTTGGTGCAGAGCTAAGCGAAGTTGCGGTAAAAGAACTCTTTGCTGAGCTGGGGCTAACACCGAGCGTTAGCACAGTTGGTAAATTGCAGCATTATAGTGCAGATAAGCTTGAAGTATTTGTCGGCGATATTTTTGAATTGTCAGAAGCCACCTTAGGCCCGGTTGCCGCGATATATGACCGCGCTGCGCTGGTGGCGTTGCCAGATACCATGCGCCAACGCTATGCCCAGCACCTGATAACCATCAGCCAGGGCGCGCCGCAACTGGTTATTTGCTTTGAATATGATCAAGCGCAGCTGGCAGGGCCGCCTTTTTCGGTTGATAGCGCAGAAATGCATAACCTCTATAGCAATGCATATCATCTTAACTGCCTGGAGCAACGTGAAGTGCCGGGTGGCTTAAAGAAAAAATGTCAGGCCACAGAGCTTGCCTGGTTTTTAAGCAAGCAATAACCTTGTCTGTAATAAGTTGGCGCTGGTTATCTGCCACTCTTTTTTTAGACGTCCAGATGTGTAGATTGACATATTATCAAGGCTATGCTTTGATGAAAGTCTATTTATTCTGGAAGATTGGCGATGAAAAGAGAAACGATAGCACTACATCATGGTTACCAGCCCGATAATCAGCATTCGGTAGCCGTACCTATTCACCAAACCAGTTCGTTTAGCTTTGACAGTGCCCAGCACGCGGCAGACTTGTTTGATTTAAAAGTGACCGGCAATATCTATTCCCGCATCATGAACCCTACTTGTGAGGTACTGGAGCAGCGCATCGCGGCTCTGGAAGGCGGTATAGGTGCGCTGGCAGTGGCATCCGGCATGGCGGCTATTACCTATGCCATTCAAACTATTGCAGAGACCGGCGATAATATTATTTCAATTAATGAGCTTTATGGTGGCACTTACAACTTATTCGCGCACACTTTTCCTCGCCAGGGCATTGAAGTGCGCTTTGCGAATAAAGACGACTACCATGCTATAGAGCAATTGATTGATGCGCGCACCAGAGCCGTATACTGCGAAAGCATTGGTAACCCCTCTGGCAGTATTGTTGATATTGAAAAACTGGCGGAACTGGCACACCGCCATGGCTTACCTTTAATTGTTGATAACACTGTTGCTACGCCATTTTTGTGGCGACCTATTGAGCATGGAGCCGACATAGTGGTGCATTCGGCGACCAAATACATTGGCGGCCATGGCACTACTATAGGTGGCCTGATTGTCGATTCCGGCAAATTTCCCTGGGCTGAACATGCCAAACGTTTTCCGTTATTAAACGAGCCGGATATTTCTTACCATGGGGTTAGTTACACCCGCGATGTTGGCGAAGCTGCCTTTATTGCCCGCGCCAGGGTAGTACCGCTGCGTAATATGGGAGCGGCGTTAAGTGCCCAGGCTGCCTGGAACTTATTGCAGGGGCTGGAAACACTGGCTTTACGTATTGAGCGCGTTAATCAAAACACGCTGGCGGTGGCCAGCTGGCTTGAGCAGCAACCCCAGATTGGCTGGGTGAAATATGCTGCTTTGCCGCAGCATAAAGACCACGCTTTAGCCCAAAAATACATGCAGGGGCAGGCATCAGGTATTCTTAGTTTTGGCATTAATGGCGGTCGGGAAGCCGCAGCCCGCTTTTACGATGCATTGCAGCTTATCCTGCGGCTGGTCAATATTGGTGATGCTAAAAGTTGTGCTGCTATTCCTGCTGCAACAACCCACCGCCAGCTGAACGATGAAGAATTGGCTGCGGCAGGGGTATCGGCTGATATGGTGCGTTTATCCATTGGCATTGAGCATATTGATGACTTACTGGCTGATTTACAGCAAGCCTTGATTGCGGCTTCTGCCTGATAACGTCAGTCCGGCTACCCATATGGGTAGCCGACAACCGCAGTCTGGTCAGGGCAGGCTCATGCAGTTGGCATAGTAGCTAACGGTAGCAGGCCAGTCTGAGAATACCCCTGTTACGCCGACGTCTTGCGCCATAACGTGCAGCACTTCCAGCATATCGCCATCGTTGTTAATCACCGGGTTGACCGTTTGGTAATACCAGCCGCCGCCATTGTCTAACGGCCCGGAGCGCTCGAATGACCAGGCGATAATGTCCAGCCCGGCATCTTTAGCGTTACGGGCATAAACAGAGGGTACGATGTTGTTAGCTGCGTCCAGTTCCAGCAGGGCCCACATCGGCGGTGCCACAATGTTAATATTTTCAGCGGCATAACCTTGCAGTTCTGTCGCTGATGGCAGATCGACAGGCGTATTCGCATCATCCAGATAGACAGCCTGCCGGCCGAATGCAGGCTCGTTGGCTATCCAGTAGCGAATGTCGGTAATATCGAATGACTGCGGCCAGACGTCTTTCGGTTTTACACCGGCGGCACGATACTCATCGATAAGCTGCTGGGCATAGTCAGTCTGGCTGTATGTGCCCTGATACGGCATGGCCACCTCTGCCGCTTTTAATTCCGGGGTAAATTTAACGCCCAGTTGTTTAAACAAGGTAATGCTTTCTGCGTGGGTAAGCAGGGTGCCGGTGTTGGCGTACAGATCGGTGCGCCAGGGTGGTGTGCCTTTCATATACTCTGCAGCGGTCGTCGCCTGTGGGTTAAAGGCGTCCATTTTGCCCTTTAACATTTTAAACTCGGCCAGCGTCAGGTCACTGGTGCAGCACCTGGCGCTGGCCGGCGTACCAGCGGCAAGGTCTGCCGGGGTAAAGGGTTCGCTGCATTTTGCTGCCAGTTCCGGTATCGCCAGAATGTTAGTGGTTGTGTGCAGGTCGCATTGGGAATGGCGGCAAACCAGCTCGGTGTCTTTGGTAAAGGTGACATCACACTCCATGATGCCGGCGCCCATACTGGCTGCTGCTTCATAAGACTCTCTGGTGTGCTCCGGAAACTGCAACGGCGCACCACGGTGACCAATTGAAAACATTGTCTTTTTTAACTTACGGCCGGTATTACAGCTTTGCAGGCGCTCCTTTAGCGGGCTCGGGTCCATATTATCAACCAAGTATGCGGGGCGGGGCCCGAACTGCACAGCATATTTGTCGGGTACTTTAAGAGAAGGACTACTGATATTAGTCTGGCTATCGTTTTTTCTGAGAACGGTGGTAGTATCGCCGAAGGCAAACACCGGGCTCAGTAATAGGGCGACATGCAGGGTGGATATGCCAAGACCGCGCAAGATCTTTAAATTGAGCATAAAATTTTCCTTGGTAGTTAGTTTAACAATAGCAGCATTAAGGAACGCATTTAACAGCCGATTCACTGCACGGCAGTGCTACCCTAGCCAATCTTTGTGAATTAAAAGCGCAAATTTAATGACGATAATGTGATCAGCTTATCTGCGCCGGCTGGTATGGATCTTTGTTTTTACAGTTCAGTCTACGGTAGGCTTAAAGCCTGTATGCTTGAACATTGCGAATGGCAGCGCCGTACAGCGGCTTTTTTCTGGAATCTGACATCGGGTGGTAAAGAGTGAATGACCCAGGGTGAACGCGGTTTTGTAGGCTGGACATGGTTTGTGCTGTGGCGCGTCGTGCTGGGCATGGTGCTGTTGTTGTTGATCCTGCTGCTGACACTGCGGTTTGTGCCGCCTCCCACATCGTCATTTATGCTGCAAAGCCCCTATCCGGTGCGCCAGCAGTGGGTAAGCATTGATACGTTGCCCGGACATGTGGCACTGGCCATGGTTGCCTCTGAAGATCAGCGTTTTCCAAAGCATTTCGGTGTTGATCTGTCTGCGATAAGTGATGCCCTTGAGCAATCAGAAGAGGGGGGTGGCCTGCGTGGCGCCAGCACTATCAGTCAGCAAACCGCGAAAAACCTGTTGCTATGGCCCGGCCGCAGCCTGGTTCGAAAAGGCATGGAGGCGGGGTTGGCAGTGAGCCTGGAAGTTATCTGGGGCAAAAAACGCATTTTAGAGGTGTATTTAAATATTGCTGAATTTGGCAAAGGCATTTACGGCGTAGAAGCGGCCAGCCAGCATTACTTTGCTAAACCGGCCAGCAAACTAACCATTAACGAAGCCGCCCGCCTGGCGGTGCTGTTGCCAGGCCCGCGTAGCCGGGATGCCCGCCAGCTAACCCCTTACCTACGGCAGCGCGTGGCCTGGGTTGAACGGCAAATGCAGCAATTGGGCGCTGGCTATCTAGACACCATCTTCAATTAACAAATTGGTATTGCTAGTGGCTGGCGAAGCTTGAGCGGATAGCTGCAGTGCCGTAAACAAAGCGGGTAGCTGTTCTATTGGCACGGCGGGTGACCAGTAAAACCCCTGGCCCTCATTACAGCCCAGGGCTTGCAGCTTGCGGATAGCATCTGCACTTTCAATGCCTTCTGCTATGGTATTTAAACCCAGACTGACTGCCATCTGAATAATGGCTTGCACCAGGGGGGCGTTGGCTTGCCATTGCTCTTCTGTTGAGATAAACGAGCGATCTATTTTCAGCGTGCTGGCATTAAAACGGCGCAGATAACTTAAATTTGAATAGCCTGTCCCAAAGTCGTCAATTGCAATGGTAACACCCAGCTGGCTCAACGTATCCAGTTGTAACAGAATATGCTCGGTATCGTCAGCCAGCAATGACTCGGTTAGTTCCAGCTCAAGCGCCTCTGCCGGCAATTCAGCCTGTTGCAGCGCAGCGTGAACAGTGCCCGGCAACAAGCCATCTTTAAACTGAATGACGGACAAATTCACCGCAACCCGCAATTCAGCAAAACCTTGCCGGCGTAATAGTGCACAATGTTGGCAGGCTTGGCGCAGTACCCAACTACCCAACTCACAAATTAAACCACTGCTTTCGGCCAACGGAATAAATTGATCGGGGCTTATCATGCTACCGTCGGCCTGAGGCCAGCGCAGCAGGGCTTCAACTGCGGTTATCTGGCCACTGCCTAAAGCAATTTGCGGTTGATAGTACAGCCGGAATTGCTGCTCAGTTAATGCCAGGCGCAGCAGTTGCAATAATTTGAATTTGTCATCGTTGGCTTTATCTAGGCTGTCATCGTAAAAGTGGTACGTATTACGGCCATCTTCTTTAGCGCGGTACATGGCAATATCAGCTTTGCGGCACAACTGTTTAAAATCATTACCATCTGCTGGCGCACAGGCAATCCCGATAGAAGCAGACACCGTAACCTGGTTCTGTAATATGTTGAATATTGCAGTAACGTTTTTAATTATGTTAGCTGCTAACTTAATTAAGTGATCGCGACCGGCTGGGCCCGGCGCCAATACCAGAAACTCGTCACCACCAAACCGGATAAGGTGATGGTCACCAGGTAATATATCGCTAAGACGACGGGCGAGTTGCTTTAGTAATTCGTCTCCGGCGGCATGGCCTAAAGCATCATTAACCGGTTTAAAGTTGTCCAGATCGAGAAACAGCAGGGCAAGTTGCTGCTGCTTGCGCTGGCAATATTCTAATTTTTGCTGAAACAACTGCTCGCCATATAACCGGTTTGCTAAGTTTGTCAGCGCATCGTGATGAGCCAGGTGCTGAATTTTTACCTGGCTGAGTTGCACTTTGGAATTTTCATGTTGCAACGACAGCATCAGCCGCTTCATGTCTCGTACTAAAATATAAACACTAAACCCCGTGATAATAAAAATAATCAGAATAAACACCAGGTGCGGCCAGCTTAAACTGGGGATATTTGGGGTGATATGGTCATGCAGGGTAAGCCAGGTAAGCAAGATACATTGCGCAATAATAAACGACAGTATTGATACGAACAGGCCAATATTGCCCAGTATGGCAGCGAAAATAAGTAAACATGGGTAGCCCAGAATTGCCAGATCAAACAAGCCGGCGCCGGTTAGTGCGAATGCTGACAGCATCGCAGCCAGTGACCAGAGTAAAATGTGGGCCGATATTTGTAGTTTATGCTGAAAGGCAAACCCAAAAGCCAGCAGCAGGCAGCCCAGACCAGTAGCAAAAATAATAAAAGTAATGCCATTAGCCACAGCTAACGCAATAAGTAAACCGAGCGCCGATATCGCGCAAATCTGCATTAGTCTGCGCCGACGAACCAGGCCGAAATTAACATTTTGTTCGATAATCTGCTGCATAGTTCCCGTTGCGTTATAAGTTGGGGTCATTGCACATCGTCGGCCGTACTATGTCATTCACTTTACCGTGTAAATTCAGAAATACCAACTGTTATGCCAGGCACGCCGAAAAGTAAGCGAAGTAGATGATGTCCGGCCCAATCTGCGGGCAAGTCCTGAATGTTTCCAGTAGTTTGCTTGCTGCAGCACCAATCCTCACTATACTTTCAATTTTAAATGAAAGGATGCTGAGTAGTGATTAGATTGTTAACTTTTTTGCTGGCGCTCTGCAGTGTTCAGATCACAGCTACTACGAAACCCGACTTGTTACTGGCCGAAGTGTATCAGGAGAATATTGAGGTACAGCAGTATTGGGTCAGTGAAAAGCTCGATGGCGTACGGGCCTTCTGGAATGGCGAGCAGCTTATTTCCCGCGGCGGCAATATTATAGCGGCGCCAGAGTGGTTTACTGCCGGTTTTCCTGAGCAACCCTTAGATGGTGAACTGTGGCTGGGCCGTAATAAGTTTGCAGATACCTTAAGTATTGTCAGTAAACAGCAGGCGGTAGCTAGTGAATGGCAGCATATTCGTTATTACCTGTTTGAACTACCCAATGCCGCAGGCACGTTTAGCGAACGTAGCAGGGCGCTACAAACTATTGTTCAGCAGCAAAACAGCCGCTATTTAATGGTAGTGCCGCAGTTTCGGATTAAAGATAACACCGTACTACTGGCTAGACTTAACGAGCTTGAAAGCGCTGGCGCTGAAGGCTTAATGCTGCATCATCAGGATGCGTTATACAAAACCGGTAGAAGCAGCGATTTACTAAAGCTGAAAACCTATCAGGACAGTGAAGCCCGGGTTATTGGTTATCGGCCGGGTAAGGGCAAGTATCGGGGGATGGTGGGGGCTTTAGTGGTTAAAACCCCTGACGGCAGAGAGTTTGCCATTGGCAGTGGCTTAACCGATGCACTGCGCCAGAGTCCGCCAGAAATTGGCGCTACGGTGACCTACCGCTATAACGGCCTGACTAAAAACGGCTTACCCCGCTTTGCCCGGTTTTTACGGCTGAACCAGCCGTTTTAAGTGGGTTAGGCGGGCGTTATTTGGCTTAGGGTAAATTTCTTCACCTTTTAAAACTGCCGCTGTGACAACTGTAGCTGCGACAACTGTCGCAAATTTTGCTTGACATAACTGTGACAAATGTCGCACTCTGGCGCCACTTAATGACTAGCTGACAACATTGCTATGCACCAGCCCACGGCGCCAGAACTGGAAATTCTTAAATTACTGTGGTTAAAACAACCGCTTACTGCACGTGAGCTGCATGATGAGCTGGCGCCTGTGCTGGGGTGGGGCTATTCGTCTACCCGCAAAACCCTGGAGCGGATGGCGGCGAAGGGATTTATTGCCTGTACCAGTTGTGCTAATAAAAACACTTACACCGCACTGCTGGATAAAATGCCTACGCTGGCGGCTTTTGTCCAGGATTTCGCCAACCGGGTATTTGAGATAAACGGGCCCTTGCCGGTAGCGATGTTTGCCAACAGTAAATTGGTTAATGCCAGTGAAATAGCTGATCTGGAGCTGCTGTTGCAGAAGTTAGCCCAGGAGCCGGCGGCCGACCCTCACCCTGCGGCCGGCAAGGACAACTGAGATGGCCCAGCAACTGCTTATTTCATTAGGGCTATGTAGTGTCTGGGCGGCACTGTTGTGGTGGGCCTGTCCGTTTTTACTGAGAAAAATACCCGGTCTGCAGCAATGGCCGGCCTTTTACTGGTGGCTGCTGGCCCTTTGTTTCCTGCCATTGTTACCGTTACCGCAACTGGGGCAGCAATGGGTGGTGCCCTCTGTGTTGTTGCAGGACACGTTCATTATCATGCAAACGCTTACCGCTCAGCCCGCGCATCCTGCGCTTAACCATCAGCCTGCCGCACTTCAGCAATACTGGGCTGAGCTGCTGCTGTTATTGCTGGCGATGGTAAGTTTCTGGCAACTGGCGCGGCTAAAAGCACAATGGCAAAAATTACAGCAGTTGGTGGCGCTGACCGAACCCTTGCCGCTGGCCAGCCTGTTAAGCGCGGCGCAGCGGGCTGCACTGCCGGCAGATGTTGAAATTCGCCAGACGCAGGCCGCATTGTCGCCTTTTACGGCGGGCTGGAGGCAGAAGGTCATCGTAGTGCCGGCCTATATCTGGCAGCTGACAGAGCAACAGCGCCAGCTACTGCTGACTCATGAGTGGCTGCATTTGCAACGGCGCGATCCGCAGCAACTGTTGTTACTGCGCATGCTGGTCGCTGCATGTTGGTTTATACCGGCCCTGAAACATATTGAACAGGCATTTATTCGCACTATGGAGCTGGCGGTGGACCAGGCAGTACTTGCTAAGCAACCCGAGCTGGCAACGCTTTATGGCCAGACATTACTGAGCTGTTTGCAGCTAAGCCGTTCTGGCCAGTTGTCTGGTCTCTCGGCAGGTTTTATTCATGGTAATGCCGGTAAGGGCTTTTATCAGCAACGCTTTCAGCAGCTGTTTCAACGCCCGGATGGCTTATCTGCCTGGCAACGCGGGCGGCTTTTTGGCATGTTTGCTGGCAGCGCAGTATTGCTGCAGCTTAGCACTGCGGCCTTTAGTTACAGCGAGCCCCCAGAGCAGTGGTTGCTGCCGGTCGAAAAGCCGGTAATTAGCTCTTTTTATGCGCAGCAGCACCCATTCAGGCAAAACCGTCCTCACCAGGGGCTGGACTTTGCTGCCGCCCGCGGCGTTGTCATCAGGGCCAGCCAGAGCGGTAAGGTACTGCTTGCTGACGCCAGCAGCCTGAATAGCCGCTATGGCAAAGTAGTGTTAATTGACCATGGCCATGGCTACCAGACTTTATATGCCCACCTGGATAGTTTTTCTGTCAAAGCGGGCCAGCGGATTGCCGCCGGCGAGCCAGTAGGTACGGTAGGAAGCAGCGGCCAGGTAACCGGTCCGCATTTACATTTTGAAATACTGGTTAACGGCCGGCAACAGGATCCGGCGGCCTACCTGAAATTACCCTGATAGCCGCAACGATGTATTCATTTATTTACCGCAAGCAAAACACCTTAATTATGGAGCGCTAACCCATGTCCAGCAACGGATCGCAGCTTAATCCGCGTCTTCTGCGCTTGTCGCTTATTCCCGCCCTGCACCGGCGGGCGATGCTGTTACTGATGTTATTAACGCTGATTATTCTGTTATGGCCGGCCCCGCGCAGCAGCTCAGCGCCGGTTGCTGCCCCGGTTACTGCTTTGGCAATACCCGGTTTGCTGGCCGACGGCTGGCGCGACTGGCAGCTTGCGCAACTGGCGGCCAACTGGCAGCGGGTCCAGCAGGCTGTTAGCGCAGTGCACAGCGCCATAGTCGCGGATGCACGGCTGCGTCATTATGCCATCGAGCCTGGAGATAGTCTGAGCCGGATATTCTCCCGCCAGGGCTTTAGCCAGCAGCAATTGCAGCAGGTATTGGCGGCTGATCAGTCTTTACTGGCGCTGGATGTGTTACGCCCGGGACACAGCCTGACTTTTACGCTGGATGACAAGCTGCAGTTGCAGGCCATGGAGCTGTATGTTCACGCCGGCAACCGGGTACTGTATCGGCGCGAAGCTGATGGCGAGTTCAGTTATCAGGAGTTGCTCGACCCGGGTGAGTGGCACAGTACTACGTTGGCAGGAACTATTAGCGGCAGCTTTTACCAGTCAGCGCAACAGGCCGGCCTGACAGATGCTGAAATTGCGACAGTGCATCAACTTTTCCGGGATAAACTTAATTTTTCCCGCGACATTCAGGCCGGTGCCCGTTTTCAGGTAGTACGCAGTGACAACTATGTTGGCAGTACAGCTACCGGCCAGAGCCGGATTGAAGGGGTGCGGCTGTTTAACCGCCGCCAGCAGCTCAATGCGTTTCTGCATGATAATGGCCAGTTTTACGATGCCAGTGGCGAAAGTTTAGAGCGGGCTTTTATGCGGCTGCCATTATCCCGTACTTTCAGGGTAAGTGACGACTTTAATCCGCGGCGGTTGCATCCGGTAACCGGCCGGGTGCGACCGCATAACGGTACTGACTTTGCCACCCCTACCGGCACTGCGGTGCTGGCGGCGGCTGAGGGCAAGGTGATCCGGGTTGAAAATCATCCGTTTGCCGGCCGTTATATTGAAATTCAGCATCATGGCCAGTTTAAAACCCGTTATCTGCACTTGCAAAGGGCGTTGGTGCGCCCGGGCCAACGGGTTGAGCGGGGCCAGCGCATTGCTCTCTCCGGCGCCAGCGGCCGGGTAACCGGCGCGCACCTGCATTACGAGCTGCACGTTAACAACCGGCCGGTCAATCCGATGACGGCCAATATTCCACTGGCAGAGCCAGTCCCGGATGATAGCCGCGACGCCTTTTTGCAGCGGGTGGCCTTTATGATTGAGCAAATGGAGCAGGAGACGGCGCTGGCGCAGTTGTTCTGATGGATTGATGTCAGTCCGTCTGGCTGCCAGCTACTATTTACCTGGGTAGTTTAGCTGTGTATTGCCCGCATGCCGCATCGGCGGCAGCGGGGAAATTCAGCGCAGACCGCTTTACTGTTTGGCGGGTTCAGCCTGTAGGTTGAGGCTGGCTTCAGCATCTTGTTGCGGGCTGGCCAGGCTGGCCTGGTCCGGGGTTACCGGCATAGCTCGCGACTGCTGATTAATCTGATAAATTTGCTCAGTATTAGATAAATCCTGGGCGTTTTTAACATTGGCAATAGTTTCACGCGCTGATAAAAAGCTCTGAATATCATCAATTATTGCCTGCATTTCCTGCGGGTTATCCTGCATTTCCAGAATATGCCGGGGGTGCTCTACATTCTTAGCGCCGCTGTCTGCAAAAGTACTGCTCATGATACGTGAGCTGATGACCCATGGCGTTAACGATGAGCGCATGACATAGTTTTCCGATGAAGTTGAGTCGTAAATGCCTTTACCCGTGGTCAGTTTGCTTTGGGTATAAGTTCCTTCGCATTTCAGATATACCAGTAACGAATCAAAGTTCAGTTCAGCCCAGAAAGTGTGGCTGTAATTTTCCAGCAGGCGGCCAAAGCTGTGGCAGATAAGCCAGCTGAAAATCAGGCTTAAGATAAACTGACTTTCATTAAACAGATTAACTACAAAGCTCTGGGTTACAGCATCACCGGGCCGCGCCAGCGCAGTAAATTCGCGTACCAGGCTCAGGACAGTTTGTGCCTCAAACAGCAGATAAAACAAAATAAAGGGGCCAATCAGTAGCAGCAACTGGCCAGTGATGGTCGCCCATATCCGTAAGTGCTTAAATAAGGCAGTATGCTGCAGCGGAGCATAAGCGGGCTGAGTTTCAATCATCACTTCGCCATTAAAATCGCCTTTGCTTTCAGATTGTTCGTTCAGGTTCGGTGCCAGTTCGCGATAGACGCGGTTGGGTATTTCCATATAGCGCCGGTTTGCCATCACAATATTGTCGATATTTACAAACAGTTCGCGCGGATGAATATTTTCCTGCCAGTTAGCACGATACTCAGATACTTTCGTCTGCGCCTGCACCTTGGCCGTGCGCTGTTTTAACAGCAGAAAAATAAAGGCGCCACTGATAGCGCCAAAAACCAGCACCAGCAATAACTGCGGCATCACTGCGAAGCTTTGTAGTTCAGCGGTCTGTAATTCACTGACAAAGTACTGCACGTCGGGCTGCTGTAACAGGAAGTTAATGGCTAACCCCAACAATACCGGCGCCAGGATGGCAAACGCCATAATTTTGGCCAGTTTCAGGTTGCCCTGTGTTTCAATGCTTTTTTCTGCCTTGCGATACACGGTACTGGCACCCCGCCAGCTCAGAATTAAATATACCACCAGCACAAAAGAGAAAAACGGCAGCAAAATATCGCCGGTGTCGCCGGCCAGCCCGGTTAAACAAACAAAGGCGGTGAGGGCGTAGGCCACCAGCGCAATGGCCGTGGCAATCAGGGCCCCGGCAAACCGCTGCGCCAGGTTACGCAGCGGATAGGGCAGGAATATCAGCTTAGGTACCAGAGTATGTACTAAGCGGGAAATAAAGCCGTCTGGTTCCACAAATGTTTTATTTTTGCGGCCCATCAGCATTTCTTCCAGATCAATGCTTTTGTAATGTGGCTGCTCCAGCTTGGCTGTTTCCCGCTCAGACTTACTAAAGTTAGGGGCCAGCGAGGTAGGCACGCTGCGGCCGACAAAAAACCGCATCATCTGAGCAATACCGCCGCCCAGCGCCTTTAAGCCGCCCGCCAGCAACAGGAAGCCTACAGCGGCGTATATCCAGGCCAGGGTTTTATCCTGCTGTACCAGGCTAACCACCTGCAGTAACGGGTAAATGCCCAGTAAACTCACAATCAAGCCACGGCTTGCCCGAAGCAGGCCCTCGGCTTTAAAGGGGTTACGGATCCCTAAGGACTCACTGCCATAATCATATGCCATGATTACATCCTTTTTAAAATCATATTGTTGGAATTGCAGGTATTCTGCCTGACTGGTTCATTATTGCAATTGATGGAGGGTGATATTTGCAGATTTTGTTAAAACTACGCTTTCATACGTCCGTCTTTTTTCTTATTGCAGCCTGCTGTGCTGCTTTAACCTCACTTTCGTGCTGCATTAGCAGCAGCGTCAGGTAAATTTTGGTGGGTAGCGACAGGATGAGTCCGAAAGCGCAGCATGCTGCTACCAGAATGATGCCGGGCACGCCCATGGTTTGCGGCAGGTCCAGGCCGACCCACAGGAAATGGCCAAGGATTACCATGGCAATGCCAAGCAGCATCGCCAATTTTAGCCAGAATAACCTGGGAGGCTTCACTGCAGGGGTTTCAGCACTTGGTAAGTCAGATTGTGTTGCCATCGTTATTTACCCGCTAACGCCGGCTGTAACTGGGTTGGTAGTACGAGTATAGAGCAACCACCTGGCAAGCAATTGATCTGCAACAAGCATCTGGATGCTTTAATTAAACAACAGAACGTGTCGAATTGTAATTACGGCAGAATCGGCTGTACCGGTAACTTTGGTTTAAACAATAACGCCTTTATTTTGGCAAAGGGCGTGAGGACCAGCGCATTGCCGGCCAGCACCAGCGCAAAACCGGCGAAGGTGTAGCCGGTCCAGACGAAACCTTCAAACAAGGTGCTTAATACCACCGCGACCAGCGGAAATAATACAATGACATAACTGGCTTTTTCCGGCCCCATCCGTTTTAACAGGGCAAAGTAAGTAGCAAAGGCAATAACCGAGCCAAATACCGCTAAATACAGCAAAGACAGGATAAAAGATGGTGATGTGCTAAAGCCAAACGGCTTACCGCTTAACCAGACCAGCAACGCCAGAGCAATACTGCCATACAGCATACCCCAGGCGTTTACCTGCATAATCGGCAGGCCGGCCCGCGAGTTACGCACACTGACCATATTGCCCAACGACGCACTTAGCGCACTGCCCAGTACCAGCAATAAGCCCAGCAGGCTGGCGTTAGTCAGATCAAGCCCGTCTAAGTCGGGATAAAACAGTACCGCAATGCCGGCAATGCCCATCAAAGCACCAAAGTAGATACGCTTGGCAACCGGGTTGCCGAAAAACAGCCGGGTGTTAATAATGTTCATCAGCAGCATAGTGGTAAAGGCAATGGCTGCCATCGCCGAGGTTAAGTGCTGCTGCGCCTGATAAATAAGCAGATAATTCAGGGCAAAATTAAGAATGGCCAGTAAGGCGATAAAACCGTGATCGGTCGGACTAAAGCGCATTGGTAAGCGGCGCCACCAGCAAAACAGCCACATCAACACGGCCGACAATGCAAAGCGGTAAAACAGCGATGCCTCTATCGCCACGTCACCAAGCTGAAACTCGATAGCAATCCAGGTGGAACCCCAGATCAGAACCGTAACAAGATAAAGCAGGGTGTTTTGCATAGTGAATGGCTTAGTGAGCTGAAGAGGCAACAGAGGCGCTGATCATAAAGCCTTGTGGGGGTTTTAAACAGTAGTTTGGGCAGAAAATTTACAGCGTCTGTCGAAAACGCGCGACATCGGCTTTCGGCGGTGCACCAAATAAGCGGCTGTACTCGCGGCTGAACTGCGACGGGCTTTCATAACCTACTTTATAGCTGGCGGTGGCGGCTTCTAAACCTTCGTACAACATAATACGCCGTGCTTCATTTAGCCGCAGTTGCTTTTGAAACTGCAACGGCGACATTGAGGTTACCGCTTTAAAGCTTTGAAACAAAGCCGACTCACTTAAATGCGCTACATCAGCCAGTTCTTTAATTCGCAGCGGCTGATTATAGCGCTGGCGCAATAATTCTATGACTTTACTGATGCGATTGGCCTGGCTGTCGAGCAGGGTAAACTCCCGTAAATGACCGCCTACCGGGCCAAGCAACAGGCGATACAACAACTCGCGCTTTAACAGCGGCAGCAATACCGCAATATCCTGCGGCTGCCGTATTAGTTGTAATATGCGCTGAAACACCGACAGTAAGGCAGGGTCTGCATCACCAACACTGATCCCGCGCGCAGGCGTTGGCTGGCGTGGCACTTTATCGCCCAGGTCGATCACTAAGTCTGTCAGTTCCTGCAAGTCCAGGTTAATGCTCATCCCAATATAGGGCTCTGCGTTGCTGGCCTTTATTATTTTACCGCTGACCGGCAGCATTACCGGCACCAGCAAGTACTGCAACTGGTTATACAGCAACAGTTCGTCACCCAGCAGCAGTTGCTTGCTACCCTGTAATAACAGACAAAGGGTTGGTTCATAAATAGTGGGGGTAGCAGAGGTTGGGGCATTACAGCGAAACAGTCGTACGCCCGGAATGACGGAATCACTGACACCGGTACTGCTAAGCTCAGTCAGCAGTGGCTGCAGCATTTGCTGACGCAGAAGTTCGCGTTCGTCCGTCATAATGGCCCCCGGGCAACGTTAATTAACGCAGTATAGGCAGCCAGAATGGTTTTGCCTATTACTGTAGCAGTGCTTTGCAGGATCGGGCAATAAGTATGGAGTTTAAGGCAGGCGGCACCGGCTTAACCGGCGCGCGGAAAAGCCAGCAGCGTCATCTCAGCAACCTGACGTAATTGGTCAGCGCTGGCACCATTGTTGGCCTGAATGGCCATTCCCTGCAAAACGGTGCCAAGGTAACGGGCCAGTACTTCAGCATCGACATGTTCCGGTAAGTCACCGGCCTGCTTGGCCTGTTCAAAACGTTGCCGCAGCTTATGCTCACCGTCAACCCGCCGGTTCATTAAGGCCTCTTTAACGGCGGCAGCCGCTTCGCTGCACGATAAAGCGCCCTGGATTATCACGCAACCCTGCGGGTTATTCTTGTCGGCCATGTTCATCGCAGCGCCATACAGCAAGTGTTCTGCCACCTGATACGCCGTGGGTTTTTCCAGCGCCGGGATAAAGAAAGCACAGGGCCGGCTTTCGTACAATTCGATGGCTTTTAAAAACAGCTGCTCTTTATTGCCAAAGGCCGCATATAAGCTGGGTTTATTAATGCCCATGGCTTCGGTTAAATCGGTTAACGAGGTACCGTCGTAGCCTTTGCGCCAGAATACTTCCAGCGCTTTTTCCAGGGCCGCGTCCATATCAAACGCACGTGGCCGGCCAATAGTCGGAGTACAACTTACTGCTGTCATTGTTCAGCTCCTGCCTTAAAAATCGCTTATAGAGTAAACAGCAAAATAGCCCTTGTCCAGCAAGGGTTATATACCTGATAGTACATTTGTAATATTACCCCAGTACACTAATTTTGCCTCTGTTAACCCGTCAGACAGCTAACTCCCGGTCAGCGTTCACTAAATTGTTGCCTCTGCACCAGCAGCGGAGTTTCAGGCAAGAATGCGCCAGCATCCGGCATTAAGTTGCACTAAGGCCTGCATTACACTGTTTGCCAGCCTTAGCACCAAATCATCTGTAATAGAATTAAATTAATTTACCGATCGGTACAGAAATCGATTGACAGTTCTTTACTGTCCTATATATTTACCGAGCGGTACAGATTGAGCAAGCTTATCAGAAAATGTGAGCGACAACACGGAGAACAGTGTCATGAGCACGAAAAACACAGTAAGAACTTTTATGTTAACCAGTATCACGGTTTTAGTGCTGGCGGCTTGTGGCAACCCGGAAGCTGCAGGCCCGGCTCAGGCGCCAGCAGCCCCTGCAGTGAGTGTGGCCGAAGTGGTGTATGAGCGGATCACCGAATGGGATGAATTCACCGGCCGGCTGCAGGCACCACAAACGGTAGCACTAGTTCCACGGGTATCGGGGTATATTGAGCAGGTACATTTTGCAGAGGGTGCCCTGGTTAAAAAAGGTGATTTGCTGCTGCAAATTGACCCACGGCCATTTGCCGCTGAAGTAGCCCGGCTGCAGGCCGAGCTGCAAAGTGCCCAAAGCGCTGCCAGCCAGGCGGTTAGCGAATATCAGCGGGCGGAAAAATTAAGTACAGAGCGCGCTATTTCAGCCGAGTTGCTGGACAGCCGCTTAGCCCGCCAGCAGCAAACCACAGCAACCGTAGCTGCAGTGCAGGCCGCATTACAACGTGCCGAGCTGGAGCTAAGTTATACCACGATTACCGCACCCATCAGCGGCCGGGTGTCTTATGCCATGGTCACTGCCGGTAACTATGTCAATGCCGGCCAGAGCCAGCTAACCCGCCTGGTTTCTACCGATAAAATGTACGCCTACTTCGATGTGGACGAGCAAAGCTACCTGAAATACGCCAGCCTGACAGAATTGGGTCAGCGGGCCGACACCCGCGAGGCCAGCGCTAACCCGGTGTATATGGCACTGGCGAATGACAACAATTATCCGCACTCAGGTCAGATTGACTTTGTCGATAACCAGTTGAATGCCCAAACCGGCACCATCCGTATTCGCGCCAGCTTTAGCAACGTTGACAACAGCCTGCTGCCTGGCTTATTTGCCCGGATCAGAATAGCTGGCAGTGCGTCATATGACGGGATCCTGATTGATGAAAAAGCTATTGGCACTGATCTGAACAACAAGTTTGTGTTGCTGGTAAACAGCGATAATCAGCTGGAATACCGGGCGGTAACCCTGGGTGAAAAAGTCAACGGCCTGCGCATCGTCACAGATGGCCTGGCGGCGAGCGACAAAATTGTTGTTAACGGCCTGCAGCGCGTAATGCCGAATATGCAGATTGAACCGAAACTGGTCGAAATGGCCAGTAGCGAGCAGTTAGCCGGCTTACGCAAAGAGCAACAACTGCTGGATCAAACCAGCACTGCGCTGACGGCTCAGGCAGACAGCGCAGCAGCAACAGTCAACACCGGCAAAACGCCGGGACAGGGTTAAGGAAGCATCATGTTCTCACAATTTTTTATCCGCCGGCCGATATTCGCCGCTGTTATCTCACTGTTGTTTTTTATTACCGGGGCGATAGCAGTATGGCAACTGCCGATTACTGAATACCCTGAAGTGGTGCCACCAACAGTAGTGGTTACCGCAAACTATCCGGGCGCTAACCCGAAAGTCATTGCCGAAACCGTGGCCTCGCCTCTGGAGCAGGAAATTAACGGTGTGGAAGACATGCTGTATATGTCATCTCAGGCTACATCGGATGGCCGGATGACGTTAACCATCACTTTTGCCATCGGCACTGATGTCGACTTGGCGCAAACCCAGGTGCAAAGCCGGGTAGAGCGTGCTAAACCACGCCTGCCGCAGGAAGTGCAGCGCCTTGGCGTGGTTACCGAGAAATCATCACCGGATCTCACCATGGTGGTGCATTTAACCTCTCCGGACGAACGCTACGACATGCTGTATTTGTCAAATTATGCGGCGCTGAACGTCAAAGATGAACTGGCGCGGGTAGAAGGCGTGGGTGCGGTGCGTTTATTCGGTGCCGGCGACTACAGTATGCGGGTCTGGCTTGACCCTGAAAAAGTGGCGGCGCTGGGCTTATCGCCGGCGCAGATTACTGCGGCCATACGCGAGCAGAACCAGCAGGCGGCGGCCGGCAGTTTAGGCGCCCAGCCCAGCGGTGATGCTGAGTTTCAGCTGCTGATCAACGTTAAAGGCCGCCTGGCCGCGGTAGAAGAGTTTGAGAACATTATTATTAAGGTCGGGGCAAATGGTGAAATCAGCCGGCTGAAAGATGTCGCCAGGCTGGAACTGGGCGCCTCATCTTATGCCTTGCGTTCGTTGCTGAATAACAAAGATGCGGTTGCCCTGCCCATATTTCAGGCATCTGGCTCTAATGCTATTCAGATTTCTGACGATGTGCGGGCTAAAATGGCCGAGTTGTCGAAAAGCTTTCCGGACGGTTTGGCGTACGACATTGTGTATGACCCGACAGTGTTTGTGCGCGGCTCAATTGAAGCAGTAGTAAAAACCCTGCTGGAAGCCGTGTTGCTGGTGGTGCTGGTGGTAGTGCTATTTTTACAAACCTGGCGCGCTTCTATTATTCCGTTGGTGGCGGTGCCGGTGTCACTGGTTGGTACCTTTGCCTTTATGCATCTGCTGGGTTTTTCATTAAATGCCCTGTCGCTGTTTGGTCTGGTCTTGGCCATCGGTATCGTGGTTGATGACGCCATCGTCGTAGTGGAAAACGTTGAGCGTAATATCAGTGAGGGTTTATCACCGATAGCGGCAACCCAAAAAGCGATGAAAGAAGTGACCGGGCCAATAGTAGCCACTACTCTGGTGCTGGCTGCAGTGTTTATTCCTACCGCTTTTATGTCGGGCTTAACCGGCCAGTTTTATAAGCAATTTGCCTTAACCATTACTATTTCAACCTTTATCTCGGCGATTAACTCGTTAACGCTAAGCCCGGCGCTGTCGGCATTGCTGTTGAAAGGCCATGGCGAGAAAAAAGACGCGTTAACCAGTGGTATGGACAAGTTATTTGGCGGCTGGTTGTTCAACCCTTTTAACCGCTTTTTTGCCAGGTTATCCAGAGGTTACGGCTGGTTAATCAAAAAAGTGATCCGCTTTGGTGCCATTGTTGGTGTGATGTATGTGGTACTGGTGGGCTTAACCGGTTTGCAATTTGCCAGTACACCTACCGGTTATGTACCGGGCCAGGATAAGCAGTATTTAGTTGCTTTTGCCCAGTTACCGGATGCCGCTTCACTGGAGCGCACCGACGCAGTAATTAAAGACATGTCGCGCATTGCGCTGGAATACCCCGGTGTGGCTAACGCTATCGCTTTCCCTGGTTTGAGTATCAACGGTTTTACCAATAGTCCAAACTCCGGCATCGTATTTGTGGGGCTGGACGCGTTCGATGAGCGTGATAGCGCAGAGTTGTCTGGCAATGCCATAGCCGCGGCGTTAAACCAGCAGTTTGCCGGAATTGAAGATGCTTTTATTGCTATCTTCCCGCCGCCACCGGTACAGGGCCTGGGAACTATTGGTGGCTTCAGGCTGCAAATTCAGGACCGTGCCAACCACGGTTATGAAGAACTGTACAAGGTTACCATGCAGGTAATGCAAAAAGCCTGGGCAACCCCAGAGCTGGCCGGGGTGTTTTCCGGTTATCAGGTGAACGTGCCGCAGCTTGATCTGGATATCGATCGCACCAAAGCCAAGCAACAGGGTGTTGACATGGGAGAGGTGTTCCAAACGCTGCAAGCTTATATGGGCTCGGTGTATGTGAATGACTTCAACCAGTTTGGCCGTACCTATCAGGTGAATATGCAGGCCGACGAGCAGTTCCGCCAGACACCGGAGCAAATTGCCCAGTTAAAGGTGCGTAACATCCAAGGTGAAATGATCCCACTGGGCTCCTTTATCAACGTGACCAATACCGCAGGGCCAGACCGGGTAATGCATTACAACGGCTTTACCACTGCCGAAATCAACGGTGGCCCGGCGCCAGGTTATAGTACCGGCGAAGCACAGGCGGCGATTGAGCAGATCCTGGCGGAAACTTTGCCAAACGGGATGACCTACGAGTGGACAGAGTTAACCTACCAGCAAATTCTGGCCGGTAACGCCGGGATGTTTATCTACCCGCTGGTTATTTTGCTGGTGTTTATGGTGTTGGCAGCCCAGTACGAAAGCTTAAGTTTACCGCTGGCAATTATCCTGATCATTCCGATGACGTTGCTATCGGCACTGAGTGGCGTCCTGATTTACGGTGGTGACAATAATATCTTCACCCAGATTGGCTTAATAGTGCTGGTGGGGCTGGCGACCAAAAACGCCATCTTAATTGTCGAGTTTGCCAAAGAACTGCAAGACCACGGCATGAGCGCAATGGAAGCTATTCTGGAAGCTGGCCGGCTGCGTTTACGGCCAATCTTAATGACCTCTATCGCCTTTATTATGGGGGTAGTGCCAATGGTGTTCTCCAGCGGCGCCGGTGCTGAAATGCGCCAGGCCATGGGCGTGGCGGTGTTCTCCGGCATGATAGGGGTAACTATTTTCGGCTTAATTTTAACCCCGCTGTTTTATTACATGCTGGCCAAACGCGGTGACGAAAAAGTCCGTGGCGAGAAAAAAGCGCTGCAACCGGCAACAACAGCGGTAACAGATGCTGTGGAGGCAACTCATGCGTAATAGTTTAAAACTGTCGGCTATTGCCGTGCTGCTGGCATCATTAAGTGCCTGTGCGGTGGGGCCGGATTACCAAACCCCGGCAAAAGTGGCCGATATCAGCTTTACCAGCCCGTATCAGCAGGCTGATCAGGTGCAAAGCTGGTGGCAGGCGTTTGACGATAAAGCGCTGAACCAGCTGATTAGCCGCGCACTGGCAGAAAACCGCACCCTGGCCCAGGCCAGAGCTAACGTCGACCGCGCCTATGCGGTGTTTCGTGATGCCAATAACGACTTTCTGCCGAAAGGTAGCCTGGATGCCGGCTATCAGGCCAGTGAAAATGCAACGCTGGCAGAAAACGATAATGGCGTAATAATCCGCGGTTATAGCGCGGGTGCCAGCTTGAGCTGGGACCTGGATTTATTTGGAAAGTTGCGCCGCGCCACAGAAGCTGCTGCAGCCCAGGCCCAGCAAGCCGATATTTTATGGCACGATGCCCAGGTGCAACTGATTAGCCAGGTCGCCACCAGTTATGGTGAATACCGTGGCGCCCAGCTGCGTTTAGTAGTAGCCGAGCAAAACCTGCAGAATTTGCAGCAAAGCCGGGCCATCGTCATGGCCAGAATGGAGGCGGGAATGGCTTCCGAGCTGGAGCTGACGCAGATAGATGTGCAGTTGCACCAGGTGCAGGCAGCAGTACCGGCTTACCGGGTTGCACTGCTGACAGCCGATGCCACCTTGTCAGCCTTACTGGCACAACGGCCGGGCAGGTTAAGCCTGGGGGCAGTGCCGCATTTGCCAGAGTTAACAAAACCAGTAGCCGTCGTGGCAGGTGAAAACTATCTGCGCTATCGCGCTGACGTGGCCAGTGCCGAGCGCGTACTGGCTGCCCGCACTGCTGAAATTGGCGTAGCTACGGCCGACTTATACCCTAACTTGTCGGTACGTGGTTTTCTGGGCTTTTTATCCGGTCCGGGCCTGGCCCTGAACAGCGACAGCCAAAGCTGGTCGGTTGCACCAACCCTAAGCTGGCAGGCGGCCGATTTAGGCTCGGTAAAAGCGCGAATCCGCCAGGCCGAGGCTAGCTCACAAATGGCGCTGGCTCAGTTTGAGCAGCAGGTGTTTAATGCCATTAACGAAATGCAGTTAGCGCTGAACAGCTATAACCTAAGTCGTGAACAACAACTGAGCACCGAGTTGCAGTGGCAGGCCAGCAAAAAGGCGATGAATATTGCCCGCCAGCGCTACAACGCTGGTAGTGGTGAGTTTCTGGCCCTGCTGGACGCCGAGCGCGAACTGCTCAGAAGCCGTGACCAGCTGGCGCAACTGCAACAGCAAAGCTTTATCCGGCTGGTTGGCATTTACCGCAGTTTTGGCGGCGGTATTCAGTTGATTTAACGGTAGTTTAGATATAAAGCCCGATTGATTTGCGATGCTAATCATCCAAGCATGATCGGTTTGCTCTAAATCAACCGTTGGAGGCCATGGAGGGCCGGAATCGAGCCTCAGGGATGATTCATGGCGTGTTGATGTGAGCAAACTGCGTCATGCGGGCGGCTACACTAATGAAAGTCAGGCGATCAAGCCTAATCCGGTATCTCCGGCTCGGTTAACAACGCAAGTAGCTGCAGCGATTCCTGCCAGCCGGCGTAACAAAACTCTACCGGTATCGCTTCGGGCACACCCGTTTGCTCAATCTTAAGTTCAGTGCCGCAAATAACCGGCTTTAAGCGAATAGTTACCTGCATTTGCCCTGGCAGGTTGGGGTCGTCAAACTGATCGTTCAGCCGAATAAGTTCATTTGGCTTTAATTCCAGAAAAGTACCAGCAAAGCTATGGCTTTTGCCGGTACTAAAGTTGGTAAACGCCATTTTATAACCGCCACCTTCCCACGCATCCATGCTATGCACTTTGCAGGTATAACCGTGCGGCGGGTACCACTTTACCAGCGCCTCCGGCTCTAAAAAGGCGCGGTACACCCGCTCTGGCGTGGCTTTTATTACCCGGTGCAATGTTACGGTATTGCCTGACATAACGAATCTCCTGTATTAAGCGCGGCCAGCAAAGGCCGCAGTAAATTGCTGTATCACAGCTTAGTCGAAACAGCGGGGGAGGATTCGACAGTTAAGAAGAGATTTGTTTATTAAAGGTTTGTGTATGGCTGCGGTTATCATACTAAAAAGCCCGCTCAAAGGTATTGCGGGCATTTATACAACCAGCCAGAATAGCGCCAGTTTGCAGTTGAGGTTGCTATGGTTAATCTGGCCCTGATGGGTGCTTTTATTCCGACGTTTTTATTTGTCTCTGTTACTCCTGGCATGTGCATGACGCTGGCGATGACGCTGGGCATGAGCCAGGGCGTGCGTCGCACGTTGTGGATGATGTGGGGCGAAATGCTGGGGGTGGCACTGGTAGCCATGCTGGCCGTGCTGGGTGTGGCGGCGATTATGCTGCAGTTTCCCACAGTTTTTCAGTGGTTTAAAATTGTTGGTGCCTGTTATCTTGCTTATATTGGCCTGCAAATGTGGCGCGCTAAAGGCAAGCTGGCGATACCGGCTGCGGGGTTGCTGCCACAGCTGCTGCCAAGGCGCACGCTGTTTAGCCAGGGTTTTATTACTGCAGTATCTAACCCGAAAGGCTGGGCTTTTCATATGGCGCTGTTACCGCCTTTTATTGATACCCAGCTGGCGTTCTGGCCGCAGCTGGTTATTCTGATCAGCATTATTGTGCTGTTTGAGTTTCTGTCGATGCTGCTGTATGCCAGTGGTGGTAAGGCGCTGGCGCTGTTTTTAACCCGTTCTAACCGGGTACAGTACTTAAACCGGATTGGCGCCAGCTTGATGTTTGGCGTAGCGCTATGGATGGTGTTAGGGTAATTAAACTATTATTCCCAGCCTTTACCCGGTGCTTTGGCGCTGCCCAGGCCACCGCTTAGTACCAGTTGTAAAGCCTCGGCCGGTTTCATATCAATGTTGCGGGTGCAGCTGCGCGGGATGATAATAGTATAGCCGCCGACGTTGTAGGCCATGGGGATAAACACCGCCAGTTGATCTTGCTGCATTAATGCTGACATCCGATCAGTTGGCTGGCCGCCGTACTTGGTGACAATACCAATCAGCTCAATTTCGGATGATGGCAGTTTCACCATGACCACTGAACCGTCGGTGAAGTTTTTGCCTGACATCAGGTCAATAATGTCCTGCAGCATGCCATACACCTGTTTGGTGCCGGGCAGTTTCATTAAAATCTTGCCGGGTAATTGCCAGAACCAGTTAAAGTTAGGCCAGCGGGAACTGTAGCCGACAGCGATACAGACCAGTAAAAAGCTTAATATTGCCATGCCGGGCAGGTACCACCGCTCAGGCAACACCAGCTGCAGCACCGGATTTAATACGGTTTCCACCGTATGCAGCAGCCAGCGGATTAATTCCAGGGTAATAACCAGTGGCAGGATAATAACCAGGCCTTTCAGTAAACTTTTAATAATGATTTTCATGGGGCTCTTACACAGGGCAGCTTAGCGGACGGGCGCTAGCATAGCAGTTAAGTAAACGACTAAGCCAGCGCCGGTACAATGATTCTGCGGTACAATTTGCTCTTAAACTTGGTCTTAACCCATTGCGGGTTACGGCTTTGCCAAGTTGGCGCTGTTTAAGGCATGAATAGCAAAGCTGCCCAGCCAGTGACCGCCCTCGTAGCTGTCACCAATAAGGTTAGGGTACGAGTAAGCCATGTGTTGATCAGCGACTTTGCGCAGGTGCGCATATTGTGGATACTGGTTAGCCAGCGCATATAAATTCCAGGCCCGGCTGAAATTTAACCCATCCAGATGAACCAGCTTACCGTCGGTTCTGTCGCTTACTTTACCGGGAGCTAACTGATAGTCAGGCTCTGCCAGCTGGGGCATAAAGCGGTTTAGCCAGGTTAAAAACTGCTCTGCGGGTAAAATACGCTGCATCAGGCCAATTTCCTCCAGGCACGGCGAGATAAAGTCATAGCCGCTGGGCTCCCAGGCTATCGGGCAGTTGCTGTCCTGTAAGTAATATTCTGTGGCGCGCTGGCTTATCAGTTGCTGCAGCTCAGGTAACTGCTGGTTGACGGCATAGTCATATGCGAAGCTCAGGCCAAAAGCGGTGTTAGTGTGCTCGCCCACCCGCACCGGGTAAAGCAGTCTTGGCAAAAAATTCTGATACCGCGCGACGATAACATCGACCAGCGGTTGCAGGTTAGCTGCCAGCTGTTTTGCCATCGGATCCTGCCATAACTGCAATTCGTCAGACAGCTTAAGCAGCCAGGCCCAGCCATAGGTGCGCTCAAAAGAGGCATTAATGTCTTTACTGAAAAAAGCGGCTTCCTGCGCCACATTTTCCGCGGTTAAATTGCGCAGCAGAATCGCTTTGGCTTCTTCGGCCTGGGCCATTTGCGGAAACTGTCGCAACAAAGTAACCAGAGACCAGTAACCATGCACCGCGCTGTGCCAGTCGAAGCAGCCATAAAAAACCGGGTGTAGCTTCGAGGGTTCTTGCAAATCGGCCGCGCTGGCCAGCACCACGCCGGTTTTGTAGGGGTAGGGGGTTTCGACACAATGCAGCGGCAGGCTTAGTAATTTATCAGCTTCAGTCAGGTTAAGTTGCTGAGGCTGACTACTAACGCTAACGGATGCAAATAATAAAGTGCTAAAAATGATTTTCATTTTCATGATGTTACCTTTGTGCTGGCGTCATATGCCACGCTGGCTAAACAAAACTATACCAGCAGATTATCGCACTTCAGGGTAACTGTCTTGGTATTAGGTGAACAGAGCCAACCCTGAAGCCAAAAGCGGAGTTTTAATACTATTGATATGGTAATCACTAATATTACTGACTACTTTTAATTGGGTGCAACATTGCAAGGGGACAGCTCATGGCCAACTATTTACAGCCCGGTGTTTATGTAAATGAAACTCCGGTTGTTGTTAAGTCGGTAACCGCAGCAGCGACCACCAGGGTTGCGTTTATTGGCAGCGCTGATTCGGGCCCGCTGGCTAAGCCAGTGCTTATTGCCAGCTTTGCTGATTATCAGCAGCAATTCCAGGACCCTGAGCAAGACGCTGCGACCATCCCGGATCCGATGACGCAGGCTGTAATGGCTTTTTTTGGTAACGGCGGCAAAAGTGCCTATATCTGTCGCGTAACAGATAACAATTATCAGGCGTTTTACCAGGATGTATTATGTAATTACCGGGATTTCAGTCTGATAGTGCTGCCAGGCCAGTACTGGGGAAACACGACAAGTAAGGCGGCGATAATGGCTACGCTGACATTTTGTCAGCAGGTGCGCCATTGTATGGTGTTACTGGATATGGCGCCCGGCCAGCAACTGCACAGCAAAGCCAGTGTCAACGCAACCAAGCTGCCAACGTCCAGCTATGCCGCTGTGTATTACCCCTGGTTAATGATGGCTAATCCGCTACATCATGCCACTACCAACCCGGCCGCACCCAAAACATTGCTGATCGCACCATCGGCGGTGGCGGCGGCAGTTTTTGTCAAAACGGATAATAAATATGGTGTATGGAAGGCGCCGGCAGGAGTCTCTGCTAAGATCGCCGGCGTAAGCGGCCTCGAGTTTAATGTTGATGATGATAGTCAGCAGCAGTTAAATCCACTTGGCATAAATTGCATCCGCACCCTGCCCAGATTAGGCACGGTGGTGTGGGGTGCCCGGACCCTGGCCAGCCAGACTGACCCGGAGTGGCGTTATATTTCAGTAAGACGCACCGCCATTTTTCTGGAGCAAAGCATTATTCAAAGCTTGCAGTGGGCCGTATTTGAACCCAATGATCGACCGCTGTGGCAAACGGTCCGTCTTAATATCAGTAATTTCCTGGTAACCCTGTTTCGGGCGGGTGCGATGCAGGGAACCACGCAAAAGGAAGCTTTTTTTGTCCGCTGCGGCTTGCATGAAACCATGAACCAACAGGATCTTGACCAGCAGCAACTGGTTATTGAGCTCGGCTTTGCGCCGGTTAAACCGGCGGAGTTTGTTGTGCTGAGAATCATTTATAAACTGAACCCGCCGTAAAACGCTGGCAGCACATCTTTACAGTATATTTTACAATGCAGCGGGGCTCTGTCGGCACTGGCCCGGGTAGTCCTCAACTCCACAGGTAGCTTATGTTAAACTGACGCAAATTTCGCATAGTTAACCCTTTTTCAGGAGTTTTTCGTGGCTGCATTAAGCGCTTTATATCCGCAACCATTATGGCAATGGTTTGAACAGATTTGTGCCATTCCTCACCCATCGAAACATGAACAGGCATTAAGCCAGCATATTCAGAACTGGGCGCGCAAGCTGGGCCTGAATGTGGTGGAAGATAAGGTAGGCAACCTTATTATTAAAAAGCCTGCTACAGCGGGTATGGAAAACCGCAAGCCAGTGGTTATTCAGGCCCATTTAGATATGGTGCCGCAGAAAAATGCCGACAAAGTTCACGACTTCACTAAAGATCCTATTGAGGCCTATGTTGACGGTGACTGGGTAACCGCTAATGGCACTACCCTGGGTGCCGATAACGGCATTGGTATGGCATCCGCCCTGGCAATACTAGGTAGCAGTGAGATAAAACACGGGCCGTTAGAAGTGTTGTTAACCATTGATGAAGAGGCCGGCATGACCGGTGCCTTTGGCCTGCAGCCCGGCGTGTTGCAAGCTGAGATCCTGATCAACACTGACTCTGAGCAGGAAGGTGAAATTTATATGGGCTGTGCCGGCGGGGTGGATGCTGAATTCAGCGTGCCGGTAAGCTGGCAGAGTGTACCGGCAGGCAGTCAGGCCGTTACCCTCAGTTTAAGTGGTTTAAAAGGCGGCCACTCCGGGGTCAATATTCATTTAGGTCGTGGCAATGCCAATAAGCTGCTGGCCCGTTTTCTGGTGGCTGAAGCACAAGAGCTGGAACTGCAGCTAAGCTCGATATCCGGCGGCTCGCTGCGAAATGCTATTCCGCGCGAGGCTGCAGTCAGCCTGTGTTTGCCTGCCGCTAAACTGGATTTACTGCAGCAGAAAATCAGCCGGTTTCAGCAGTTAGTGCAACAGGAACTGGCGGCAGTTGAGCCGGCTATTAAACTTAGCCTGAGCCAAACCAGCCTGCCAGAGCAGGTGATGACGCCCGCCAGCCAGCGGAAGCTGTTAAATTTACTGCACGCATGCCCGAACGACGTGATGAGGATGAGCGACGAAATTCCGGGGGTTACCGAAACCTCATTGAATATGGGCGTGATTAATACCTCGGATAATCAGGTGCAGGTATTGTGTTTAATCCGCTCGTTAATTGATTCAGGCCGTGAGCATGTTGAAACCATGCTGGCCTCGCTGGCAGAGCTGGCAGGGGCTGAAGTCAGTTTCAGTGGTGCCTATCCGGGCTGGAAGCCAGACCCCAGCTCACCGGTGATGAAAATCGTTAACGATACCTATCAGGATATTTACCAGAAACAACCGGTCATTATGGTTATCCACGCTGGTTTAGAGTGCGGTTTGTTTAAAAAGCCCTACCCGGAAATGGATATGGTGTCGATTGGCCCGACTATTCGCTACCCACATGGCCCTGATGAAATGGTTAATATTGAAACGGTTGGCCAGTACTGGCAATTGCTGCTGGCTGTACTGGAACGGATCCCCGCCAGGAGCTGAAGCCGCTAACCTATACTATCTCGTGGCAGAGTCTGGCTATTAGCCGATGGCAAATGGTCAGACTCAGCAAGGGTTAAGCTGAAAGCCAACATACTGCGCTAATTCTGTTAAACCGGGGAGTGATTAACGTCAGCACCTGCCGACAACACGCACAATACAGACACTACAGATGATCCATTAGCCCGCCATCATACACCCGCCAATATATCTGATCGCATTGCTTTTCGCCTGACTAAAATGCTGCGTTTTTGCGCTGATACCTTTTTTGCCAAACGCTATGGCCACCGCGCGGTTATTCTGGAAACGGTAGCCGGGGTGCCGGGTATGGTCGCGGGTATGCTACGCCATATGCGCAGTTTGCGAAGAATGGAAGACGACCACGGCTGGATCCGCACTTTACTGGATGAAGCCGAAAATGAACGGATGCACCTGATGACCTTTATCGAAATTGCCAAACCAAACTGGTTTGAGCGGTTTCTTATTCTGCTGGCCCAGGGGATGTTTTTCAGCGGCTTTTTGCTGCTGTACATTATTTCGGCGAAAACGGCTCACCGGTTAGTCGGCTACTTTGAAGAAGAAGCGGTGTACAGTTATAGCTGCTACCTGGAAGAAGTAGACAATGGTGCCATTGAAAATATACCGGCGCCACAAGTGGCAATTGATTACTGGGATTTGGCAGCCGATGCCCGCTTACGTGATGTGATTATTGCGGTGCGGGCTGATGAAGCTAACCATCGCGACGTAAACCACGATTTTGCTAACCAGCTGGCAGGATAGTGCAGGTCTCATCTTCTACCGCAACCAGCGAAGCGCTAGCGAGAGTAGATTATTCATCGTGAGTAATTTTTTACATTTGTCCTATCATTTTTGTCGGGTTATTTTACACCACTCTTATCGTTAACTATTAAATTATTGATTTTATTTGATATTTTATGGTGGTCCGTTTTTTGCTTTACCGACCCCGCAAAATGTAACTTAATGTAATTTTTTCTAAAAATGAACCGAGAGATAATAAAAATGAAAAAACAAGTAGTGCTCGCGTCCATGCTCGCCTTATTGTCTGCAGATGCTATGGCTGGTGTAATTCGTGACGATATTAGTGATATAGCTTACCGGCAGCTTTCTTACAACCAACAGTTTGACAGTGTAGGCGCAATTTTATTTGATACAGCTGCAGGAGGTTACATTTGTAGCGGCACGGTAGTAGCCAGTAATTGGGTGCTAACTGCAGGCCACTGTGTGGATGAAGCAATAAATATGACATTCTTGCTGCCACAATTTAATGAAGAGAGAACGACACTTTTAGGCCACGTTGCGCACACTGCTACAGATTGGACGGCACATGAAAACTGGACCGGCGCCAATTTATGGAGCGGTTGGGATATCGGGTTAATGTATTTTGATAACCCATTTAATGTCACTCCTGCAAATTTGTATAGCGGAGACAGCGAGACGGGCGCCGTCACTACCCATGTCGGTTACGGCGCGACAGGTAACGGATTAACAGGCGTAACCGCAGGCGCAGGTACCAGACGAGCTGGCCAGAATGTAGTTGATGGCCTGTATTCTGATGCCGGAACTGGTCAGCAAATTCTTGTTTCGGATTTTGATCATCGTGATGAAACAGCTCTGAATACTGACTTCGGCATGACTCACAATGATTTTGTTAATTATGCATATAGTGTATTGGGGTTTGGCCTGACATCGGACAATGGGGCTCTTGATTTAGAGTACGGTATTGCCGGTGGAGACTCGGGTGGTGCCGCTTTCATCGAGCAAAGCGGAGAGTGGTTGCTGGCTGGAGTGCATTCTTTTGGTAGTGGCTTGTACCGGGCGCCTACCAGTCGCTACGGTGAAATTTATGGTTCCGTGCGGGTTAGCGATCACTATGACTGGATCCAATCATATACTGCTATGGCAGTGCCAAATCCGGCGACGCTGGCACTATTTGGCTTCGGGCTAACCATGTTATGGGCACGTCGCCGCCGCCGTTAACATAAATTTCTGCTTAAATTGTTTATTGAAAAAACCACCTTTTAAGGTGGTTTTTTTTAGCGTAGTGTTCTTGCAAACTATAGCTGTATGCAATTATCAGGGCAGCGGTTTAAGCGACAAACTGCTTAATTGGCTGCGCAGCCGGTTCATAAAAGCAATATCCGGGTCATTCTTTTCGGTAAAATAATTGGCATCGGTTTCCTTCCACCAACTGGTATCCCTGAATCGGTGGTATTCGCTATGGCCCAGCACATATTCTATCGGATACTTATTTGCTAAGTAGCTGATAAGTTTGGTATTGGCCTCCAGCTGCGCTTCAGTCATCGGCAGGCTGTCACCATCGGCAATATTTTCAATACCAATGGCGGTGTAGTTCAAGCCAATGGTGTGCCGTGCCATGGTGTTTTCGGGCATCAGTTGGTAAATAGTGCCATCCCGGTCAATGACAAACTGGCTGGAGACATTTAAATCGCCGCCGGCCCGAATCCCATCGCGTGCAGCTGGCAACTCTGGCGGGTTAAAGACCTCGAAGGTTTTTTCGAAAGTGGGGATCACCGTCCAGTGTACCACCACCATCCGCGGTTCAATGGTGGGTTCTTTCTGAACCATGCCGTAACGCTCCTGCATATATTGCAGGGTCAGCGCTTTGCGCTTCTCATCAAAAATAATTGGTTTTTGAATAATCACCAGATCGTCTGGCACAGTGTCGGCAGCAGATAGCGGTGACAGCAAACCAAGCAGACAGAGCAGTAGTTTTTTCATAGTTATTCCTTATCCGTCAGGACCCTTCAGAGTAATGACTGTAAAGCTGATTCCTGGCGTAACACGGCAGGTGTGGTCTTTGCTAAAGAGTAACATTGTTCCCGGCAATGTAAATATTACCTTTAGCAGACAAACGGACTGCTGCTTATTACTTCGCAACGTTCTCCCAATATCTTATAACCGGAAGGAATGCGGCTAACTAATGGCAATTTTTCAGTTAGTTAGTGACTTTTCCACTGAGCGTGACACTTCTGGAAGGGTAGCACAGTCAATGGGTATTAATTATGCATCAGACAGCTATAAGCAGATCGGCTATAAACTTGAATAAGGAGACAACGACAATGAAGCTTCGACGCATTGAAACTCCCGGTATTGCCCATTATGCCTGGCTGCTGGCCGACGGCGAGCAGGCGATGTTAGTGGACCCCAGCCGGCATGTGCAGAAATATCTGGACACAGCCCGGGAGATGGCAACCCGGATTACCCATATTGTTGAGACCCACCGTCATGAAGACTTTGTCATGGGTGCGGCATGGTTAGCAAGGCGCAGCGGCGCCAGAATTTACAACGGCAACCATGAAACCTTCGGTCATGGCGATTGCCGGCTTGAGGACGGCGATACGTTTTACGTGGGTAACTTGTTAATACGGGCGTTTCATACGCCTGGTCATACCCCGGAAAGTATGTGTTACGCCGTTTATAAAGATGACGATGCTGAGGTAGCCTGGGCGATATTCACCGGAGATACCTTATTTTTCGGTGATACCGGCCGTTCCGATTTACCGGATGAAGACAGCGCGGTGGAAAATGCCGGCTGTATTTATGATGCAGTGCACAACAAGCTGGCTGGCCTGGGCGATACCGCATTAGTATTGCCTGCCCATGGGCCAGGATCAGTATGCGGTAGCGGTATGGCAGAGCGTTCGTGGTCGACCATTGGCGATGAAAAAACCTACAATGATGTTTTTACGCTATCGCGGGAAGCGTTTGCCCAAAAGAAAGGCGGCGAACGACTGCCACGGCCCCCTTACTTCCGGCATATGGAGAAGGTTAATCTGCAAGGTGGCTTGCCACCAAAGCTGCGGGATGGTGATGTAGGTTTGGTTAATGTAGCTGATTTTGCGCAAGGTGGAGAAAACCAGCATGTTTACGACACCCGTTTGCCGGAAGCCTTCGCCGGTGGCCACATTCCGGACAGTTACAGTATCTGGCTTGGCGGCCTACCAGTATTTGGTGGCTGGGTTGGTGATGCCAACAGCCCTGTTTACCTGGTAACAGATCGTAATGATGATCTAGACCCTGCTGTCCGTCATTTAAGCAATATTGGCCAGGATAATGTACGTGGTGCCTTAGCCGGTGGGTTTGAAAGCTGGCGGGACGCCGGGCGCGACGTGGAGCATAGTGGCGTGATTACTCCAGGGGTATTACATAACATGGATAACAAGCTGCAAGTGCTGGATGTGCGTGAGATTGACGAGTTTGACAGTGGGCATATACCCGGTGCGGTACATTGTTACGTCGGCTATCTGGCTGATAAACTCAGTGAGTTACCTTTAGACAAAGCTAAGCCTGTGGTCGTTACCTGTGGGGTAGGACATCGGGCCGGCCTGGGTGTCAGTATTCTGCTACGAGCCGGTTTTCAGGATGTGAGCAATTTATTAGGTGGCATGAAAGCCTGGCAAGCGCTCGATTTACCTGTTGAATAAACGAGTATAGTTGGTTAAAGGCTGCAAAAGGTATAGTGTACAAAGAGTTGACAACAAGGCGCTGCGTGAAACGGTGGACCCAGTTGGGTGAAACGAGCGTAGTAACAAAGTATTGCTTTGTGCGAGTTGAACGCGTAGCAGCTTTAGCTGCAAGAGGGAATAGTTCGCTGAGGGTTAACATGAAAGCGTAGCTTGAAATGGTGGCCCCAGCTGGACTCGAACCAGCGACCGATCGATTATGAGTCGAGCGCTCTAACCAACTGAGCTATGGGGCCATGTTAAACTTTTTACTGAGGTGCCAGGGTACATCCTGTAGCCTCATTCCGGCTCGACCATCCACGGTCTCGCCTTCGTGTCTTTCGGCGTGACGTTAAGTCACCCCTCATCGCCTAATGGCGACCGCCCCTCAGCCAACTCAGCTATGGGGCCATGTTAAACTTTTTACTGAGGTGCCAGGGTACATCCTGTTGCCTCATTCCGGCTCGACCATCCACGGTCTCGCCTTCGTGTCTTTCGGCGTGACGTTAAGTCACCCCTCATCGCCTTGCGGCGACCGCCCCTCAGCCAACAGAGCTATGGGGCCACACTATCGCTATATTGCTGTGCAACATGAAGCGGCAGGCAGTATAAAAACTTTTGTTCGCTTTGTCATCCGGCTTGTTAGGCTAAGTGCAGTTAATTGCTGCTTTTTTAGGCTTTAAGCTGTTTTAAATAACAAAGGCGCCGGTTGGCGCCTTTGTTTGTGTAGCTGCACTATCCGAAGTTTACTCGTCCAGGAAGCTTTTTAATACTTCTGAGCGAGAAGGGTGGCGCAATTTACGCAGTGCCTTGGCTTCAATCTGACGGATCCGCTCACGGGTTACGTCAAATTGCTTACCTACTTCTTCCAGGGTGTGGTCGGTATTCATATCAATACCAAACCGCATCCGCAGTACTTTGGCTTCGCGGGCGGTTAAGCCGGCCAGTACTTCGTTAGTGGCGTTTTTCAGGCTTTCCATGGTGGCAGAATCTAACGGTGATTCACCGCCGGCATCTTCAATAAAGTCGCCCAGATGCGAATCTTCATCATCGCCAATCGGGGTTTCCATGGAAATAGGCTCTTTGGCTATTTTTAACACCTTACGAATTTTGTCTTCCGGCATTTGCATCCGCTCTGACAATTCTTCTGGTGTTGGCTCGCGCCCCATCTCCTGCAACATCTGGCGGGAAATCCGGTTTAGCTTGTTGATGGTTTCAATCATATGCACCGGGATCCGGATGGTGCGGGCCTGGTCAGCGATAGACCGGGTAATGGCCTGCCGGATCCACCAGGTGGCGTAGGTTGAAAACTTATAACCACGACGGTATTCAAATTTATCAACCGCTTTCATCAGGCCGATGTTGCCTTCCTGAATTAAGTCAAGGAATTGCAAACCGCGGTTGGTGTATTTCTTAGCAATAGAGATAACCAGACGCAAGTTGGCTTCAACCATTTCTTTCTTGGCGCGGCGGGCTTTGGCTTCGCCTATCGACATACGGCGGTTAATATCTTTAATTTTAAAGATACTTAAGCCGGTTTCTTCTTCAACTTTTTTCAGTTTCTCAACGCTGCGAACCAAATCTTCGCGCATTTCTTCCAGGCGCACTGAATAACCTTTGCCGGCTTTAATTTCAGCATCGATCCAGGCAGTGGAGTTTTCATGGCCGGTAAAAGCTTTCACGAAGGTTTTCTTCGGCATTTTGGCGTATTCAACGCAATGCTTCATTAACAGCCGTTCCTGGATCCGTACCCGGTCCATCATTTCACGCATGTTTTTAACCAGGCGATCGAATTGCTTTGGTACCAGACGGAAGCAGCGGAACACTTCACTTAATTTTTCAATTTCAGCTTTGGTGGTTGCGTGTTCGCGGCCATTTTGCTCGATGGAGTTACGGGTAACATCGTACTGGCTGCGCAGTTCGCCAAATTTAATCCGGGCTTCTTCCGGATCCGGACCGGTATCGGCTTCAGCATCGTCATCACTGTCGTCGTCATCACTGTCGTCGTTATCATCGTCCTGCTTATCTGCAGGCACTTCAGAGCCGATATGGCTGGCGATAACTGGCGCTTCATCAATTTCGTTAGGGTCGATAAAGGCAGAAACAATGTCGCTTAAACGAATTTCCTCTGCTTCAAATTTGTCCCATTGCTCCAGCAGGTAGGTAATGGCTTCCGGATACTCGGCGACCGAGGTTTGTACCTGATTGATGCCTTCTTCAATCCGTTTGGCGATGTCAATTTCGCCTTCGCGGGTTAACAGCTCAACGGTACCCATTTCCCGCATGTACATCCGTACCGGGTCGGTGGTGCGGCCAAGCTCTTTGTCGACACTAACCAGCGCCTGAGCGGCTTCTTCGGCAGCGTCTTCATCCGTAGAGGCGTCAGCCATTATCAAATCATCGGCATCGGGGGCGTTTTCAAACACCTGAATGCCCATATCATTGATCATTCGAATAATATCTTCGATTTGATCAGAGTCGATAATGTCTTGTGGAAGGTGATCGTTAACTTCGGCAAAAGTAAGATACCCTTGCTCTTTACCTTTAATGATCAGGAGTTTTAACTGCGACTGAGGACTTTGCTCCATAGAGACTTATCTTCCACCAATGTTGATTAATATAAAAATGCGAACTAGCGATTATAACAAACCGAAGCTTTTCTAGCCAGTCGGAGTTAGCTTGCTGGTCGCGGTTTTTTGCTTTTCAGTGCTTTTAGCAACAGCACATATTCACGTTGTTCGGTCTGGGTCAGCTGTTTTAGTTTATCTTTTCGTTCCAGTGCTTCCAGCCGTTGTTGCAGATATTGATCTTCAATCGAGTGGAACGTGTCCAGAAATTCGGCTGACAGCTGCTCCGGTTCTATCTGGTGTTGCCATGCTGCCAGTTTCAAAAGGATGGCATGCTCTGGCAGATCGCGCCAGTATTCCAGCAATTGCGCTGTGGTAAGCCCAGGCTTATCCAGTAAATGCTGCTGTACGGCCAGTAACAAATTAATACCCGGAATGTCGGCACTTGCCAATTCCGGCGCATGGGGCATGACATTTACCAGTTCCGGCGTTTGTAATAACAGAGCAATGGCCCGGCGCATTGGCGTCATTTTGATACTGGCTGGGGCTGGCCTTGCTTGTGGCCGGTTACTCACTGGTTTTAGCCGCTCGCTGGCCCGGCCTAACAAATTATTCAGTTTCTGCTGCAGGGTCTCCTGATAAAAGCTGCTGGGAATTTGCTTAATCAGTTCACTGCCTTTCACCATTAGTGCCGACTTGCCGCCGTCAGTATTGGCATCAAACTCTTGTAATAAATGCTCAAATAAATACTGGCTTAACGGCAGCGCTTGTTCTAACCGCGCCAAAAAGGCGGCTTTGCCCTCTTTTTGCACCAGAGAATCCGGGTCTTCACCGTCGGGTAAAAAAACAAAATTAAGCTCAACACCATCTTTTAATTGCGGCAGAGCATTTTGCAAAGCACGCCACGCGGCATCGCGGCCGGCTCGATCACCGTCATAACAGCAAATCACTTTAGGGCTATACCGAAACAAAGTATGCATTTGGTCTGACGTTGTGGCGGTACCGAGGCAAGCCACTGCAAAGCGGATGTCGTGCTCTGCCAATGCCACCACGTCCATATAGCCTTCTACCACCAGCACTTGCTTCAGATGGCCTGGCTGCTGGCGTACCTGGTACAAACCATACAGTTCACGGCCTTTATGAAACAAGCGGGTTTCCGGCGAGTTCAGGTATTTCGGCTGACCATCATTTAAAATACGGCCACCAAAAGCGATAACCCGGCCCCGTTTGTCGTGAATAGGGAACATCAGCCGGTCACGGAAAAAATCATACTCGCGGCCATTATCGTTGCGGTTTACCAGCTTCAGCTCTATTAGCTGTTCGCGCACCGCTCGCGGTTTGCCATTGCTTAGCTGTTTTAACACGCCGTCCCAGCCATCCGGCGCGTAGCCCAGCTGAAAGTCATTAATGGTTTGCGGCGATAAGCCCCGTTTTTGCAAGTATTGTTGCACTGTCGGGCCATTAGCATGTTGCTGCAGCTGCTGCTGGTAAAAATCGGCAGCTTGCTGCATCAGACTGTAATCGTCGGCCTGAGCCGCCGGACGAGCCGGCCCTTTGCCTTGCTCGCGTGGTACTTCCATATGCAGCTGTTTCGCCAGCTCTTCAATGGCTTCGACAAATTCCAGTTGCTCAAACTCCATCATAAAACTAATGGCATTGCCATGGGCGCCACAACCAAAGCAGTGATAGAACTGCTTATCGGGACTTACAGTAAATGATGGACTTTTTTCGTTATGGAACGGACAACAGGCAGCGTAGTTTTTACTACCTGCTTTTTTCAGCGGTACACGTTGGTCGATCAGTTCAACGATATCTGTTCTGGCAAGCAGATCATCAATAAACTGACGGGGTATTTGTCCTGCCACTGCTGTCCTTTTATATGGTTTCCAGAAAAAGACAAACCGTGCTCATAGAACACGGTGTGCAGATATCGGCCTTGCGCCTGATTGCGAACCTGCTGGTTAGAACCGCTATTGTGCGGTTGAGCAGGTTAACGCCGGTTGACTGTAACTTAGTACAGGCGGATCCGACGTGCATTCTCGCGAGAAAGCTTTTTAGCGTGACGTTTTACCGCCGCTGCTTTCTTGCGCTTACGAACCCAGGTAGGCTTCTCGTAAAATTCTTTTGCGCGTACATCAGCTAATACGCCAGCTTTTTCACAAGAGCGCTTAAAACGACGTAACGCTACGTCAAAGGGTTCGTTTTCTTTTACTTTAACAACAGGCATTAAATTCTCACCTCGGTCAAACTTGGTTATCTGTAACCAATTACGATTAAAAATGGTGCGGCATTTTACGCAAAAACCCCTACCAATGTAAAGCGAATAAGTGATCTTAAATCAGATCTTCTGGCTCTGACAGGGTGAAGTCGTTACAATGCGCGCGTTAAAGGCCGGCAAGTGTACCTGAACTTTCCGGCCAGATCCTACTATTTGCTGATTTTTTAACATGATTTCCGGGAAGACGATGCGCGTATTAGGTATAGAAACATCCTGTGACGAAACCGCGATAGCAATCTATGATGGCGAAAAAGGCTTATTAAGCCATGTGCTTTACAGTCAAATTCCGCTGCATGCCGATTACGGTGGGGTAGTGCCTGAGCTGGCATCACGTGATCATGTTAAAAAAACCCTGCCATTAATAAAGCAAGCACTACTGCAGGCCGGTACTAACGCCAGTGAGATTGACGGCGTTGCTTATACTGCCGGCCCGGGTTTAGCCGGTGCCTTGCTGGTTGGCGCTACTATTGGCCGCAGCCTGGCTTATGCCTGGCAAAAACCGGCATTGGCGGTGCACCATATGGAAGGCCACTTACTGGCACCTATGCTGGAAGATAACCCGCCGCCGTTTCCGTTTTTAGCGCTGTTAGTATCGGGTGGCCATACTCAGCTGGTAGGGGTAGAGGGTATTGGCCGTTATCAGTTACTGGGTGAGTCGATAGATGACGCGGCCGGTGAAGCCTTTGATAAAACTGCAAAGCTGATGGGCCTGGATTACCCGGGTGGCCCTTTGCTGGCCAAGCTTGCGTTAACCGGTGACAGTAAAAAATATAAGTTTCCGCGGCCAATGACTGACCGGCCCGGGCTCGATTTCAGTTTTAGCGGCCTGAAAACCTCTGCTGCTAATGTCATTGCCAAAGAGGGCAGCAGTGAACAGGTGCAGGCCGATATCGCTGCATCATTTCAGCAAGCGGTGGTGGATACCTTAGTAATTAAATGTGAACGGGCGCTGGAGCAAACCGGCTATCAGCGTTTGGTGATTGCCGGCGGGGTAAGCGCAAACCTGTCGTTACGCGAGCAACTTGCGGTGCTGTTAAAGCAGCGCGGTGGCGAGGTGTATTACCCGCGCAAAGAGTTTTGTACCGACAACGGTGCCATGATTGCTTATGCCGGTTATCAGCGGTTACAGGCCGGTCAGCAGCAAGACCTGACCATAGGCGTAACACCACGCTGGCCAATGCAGGATTTAGCGCCGGTCTGAATAGAGAAAGAACTATAGAGGTCGGGGTGTTGGCTTCGGTTGCAACTCCCGCTTTGGCTCGCCACAGCAACTCGCTCGCGCTGACGCACTCACTCAGACACTCTGTGGCGCCCAAATCGGGATTCCAACCTCGCTTTAATTGATGCATATAATCTTTATAAAAAGCTAAGAAGTGCTGAAATTACTCTCGAATGCGTTTAGACTTGTCCCACACTTTGCTTTCTTTGCCCTGATACAGCCGGACAATATTCTGGCGATGGCGGGCGATAATCAGAATGCTTAGCATCAGCACCGGTAGGGTATATAACGGTTTAATCCACCAGGTAAACAGCGGCGCCAGCGCGACAGTAATAATAGCAGCTAGCGACGAATAACCGCTTAGTGCAACCAGCAATACCCAGCTGGCAATTAACAGGCCGGCTAAGTCGAGGCCAATTGGCATCATAGCGCCAAAAGCGGTAGCAACAGCTTTGCCGCCCTTAAAACCAAAAAATACCGGATAAATATGGCCGAGGCAGGCACAGATGGCGATAGCACCCAGCCAGACCGGTTCGATTTGCAAAAAGTATGAGCCCCAGACCGGAATAGTGCCTTTCAAAATATCAAATAGTAAAACCAATACTGCCGGGAAAGCACCCCCGAGGCGCAAAACGTTAGTGGCACCGGGATTGCCAGAGCCATGAAAACGCGGGTCGGGCAGGCGAAATAACTGACAAACCAGCACTGCTGATGACACCGAGCCCACTAAATAGGCGGCGAACATCATAATAACAATCAGCAGGGTCATTTCGACGGTTCCTCAGCACCAGTTTTTGCGATAAGATTGCGGCTCGCTATACAGCAGCAGGATAAGGGTTTGGTGGCTTTTTACCTATCCGACCAGCCTACCTGAAACGAAAAATAACGCAATCCGGATTTAACTGAATGGACATAGTTTTTATAAAACAGCTACAAGTCGATACCATTATAGGGGTGTACGACTGGGAGAAATCCATTCTGCAGCGGTTGTTGCTTGACCTGGCCCTTACGGCAGACCAGCGTACGGCCGCTGCCAGAGACGATATCAGCCTGACGCTGGATTACGCCGTGATTGCCGAAAAAGTAACAACGCTGATAACCGCTGAGCCAATAGAGCTGATAGAAACGGTTGCCGAAAGAGTCGCTGAAATGCTGCTCACTGAATTTGCTACCAGCAAGGTGGAAGTCACTGTTAGCAAGCCCGGGGCAGTTGCCAATGCCCAAAGCGTTGGTGTGCATATTGTGCGCACTGCTCCGGTTACAACACCGCCGCAGGATTACGCTTAATGGCCCGCATTTTTATCAGTATTGGCAGTAATACAGACCGTGACCATTACATCCGGGCCGGGGTATTGTCACTGCAGCAGTTCTTCGGTGAGGTGCAACTTTCTTCGGTTTATGAAAGCGAAGCTGTGGGCTTTAATGGCGATGCGTTTTATAACCTGGTGGCTGCAACCGATACGGCGTTAACTATTGCCGATTGTGTGCAGGTACTAAAACAAATTGAAGACAGCCACGGCCGTATTCGTGGTGCTGAAAAATTCTGTGGCCGTACTCTTGATTTAGATCTATTGACTTATGATCAGGTGGTTTGTCAGCAGCCTATTACTCTGCCACGTGGTGAAATTACCTACAATGCTTTTGTGTTATGGCCAATGGCTGAACTGGCGCCAGCAGCAATTCATCCGTTGACTCAGCAAAGCTACGCCGAAATGTGGCAAGCTTACCCTAAAACAAAACAAAAAATCTGGCCTGTGCCTTTTACCTGGAGTGAATCTAATTGAGTACATTGGAAGTCATCATTTTAGCAATTCTGCAGGGCATAACTGAATTTTTACCTATTTCGTCGTCGGCTCATCTTATTTTGCCTTCTGCCATTTTCGGCTGGCAGGATCAGGGAATCGCCTTTGACGTTGCAGTACACGTAGGCACCCTGCTGGCCGTAATGCTGTATTTCCGCCAGGATATCGCTCGCTTAATGGTAGGCTGGGTGCAAAGTCTCGGTGGCCGGCACAGTACTGACAGTAAACTGGCCTGGTGGGTTATTTTAGCGACGATTCCGGCAGGGTTAGCCGGGTTACTGGCAGCCGATTACATTGAAAGCTATTTACGCTCGCCCTGGGTGCTGGCCGCTACTACTATTATTTTTGGATTAGCACTATGGTGGGCTGATGCTACCGCCAAACAGCAGCAGAGCATGGAACAACTTAATTGGCGCCAGGCACTTTTTATCGGAGTAGCCCAGGCGATATCGCTGATCCCCGGCACCTCGCGCTCAGGCATTACCATGACCGCCGCTATGTTGCTGGGGCTTGATAAAGTCAGCGCTGCCCGCTTTTCGTTTTTACTGTCGATCCCGATTATTGTATTAAGTGGGGGTTATCAGGCCAGCAAGCTTTTGGCTGAGCCGGAACGGTTTGACTTACCAGCTATTTTTCTTGGTATGGGCCTGGCGTTTATCAGTGCATTAATTTGCATTCACTTCTTTTTGAAAATTATCAGCAGGATGGGCATGCTGCCCTTTGTGATTTACCGGCTGCTGTTAGGAGTGGGGCTGATTATTTTTTTAAGTTGGTACGCGGTTTAACTTACTACCCGGTTTAAGTATTCGGTCAGGCCCGTTTTGCTGCGCTAATAGCGGCTAAGCGGGCCTTTTGCAATTCAGCCCCTATCGCCTCACCTTTCAGGCCTTTCGCTACTATTTCCCGCACATTAACCGCCAGTGCTGCATTTGCCAGTTGTTGCAGATAGTCAGCTTGCGGGTACTCCGCCTGTTCAAAGCCGGTTCGGCCGCGTAAATCAGCTTTACAGCACAACAGAATATCGTCTAGCCGCTGCGGTTTACGCCATAGATCAATACCATTAAATAGCTTTAACACCGTTGCCGGTTTTAATTCGCGGGTTTTATGCACAAGTTGATGATACTCGCAAACCAGCAGCGCCAATTCTTTACAATCATTGGGTACCCGCAGCCGCTGGCATAGCTGGTTAATTAATACCAGGCCAGTGTATTCATGGCCGTGATGAGAGGGCAGCAGCTCTGGTTTGGTCACCCCTTTGCCTAAATCATGCACCAGCGAGGCAAAGCGAATATCCAGCCGCTCAGATAACGCCGCCGCTTGTTCCAGCACCAGCAGGGTATGAATGCCGGTATCGATTTCCGGGTGCCATTTTTCCGGTTGCGGAACGCCCCACAGCGCTGCTAGCTCTGGCATCAGTGCGCTGAGCGCCTCGCAATTATACAACAGCTGAAAATAGGCAGCGGGGCTTTGGCTGCTAAGGGCTTTAGCGGTTTCCTGCCACACCCTTTCCGGGCTTAAGGTATTGAGCTCACCGCTTTCGCTAAGCTTACGCATTAACGCCAGCGTTTCGTCAGCAACGGTGAAACCTAAGTGGGCATAACGGGCATAAAAGCGGGCCACCCGCAGCACCCGCAGTGGGTCCTCTGCAAAGGCGTCTGAGACATGGCGCAATATTTTCTGTTCAATATCAGCGCGGCCATTATAGGGGTCGATATAATTGCCGGTACTGTCTTGGGCGATAGCGTTAATGGTTAAATCACGCCGTTGTAAGTCCTGCTCCAGCGTAACATCCGGTGCGGCATACACGCTAAAGCCGGTATAACCCTTACCATTCTTTCTCTCGGTTCGGGCCAGCGCATGTTCTTCTTTGGTTTGCGGGTGCAAAAATACCGGAAAGTCTTTCCCAACCTGTTGATAGCCGGCATCCAGCATTTGTTCCGGGGTAGCACCGACGACCACCCAGTCCCGCTCATGAAATGGATAGCCTAACAGCTCGTCCCGCACTGCTCCGCCCACAAGATATATCTGCACATGCTTTCCTGATTGCTTATTTTTTGCCATTATAGCGCCGTCAGTCTAATTTGCAGCGCTATTAACGCAGGATGCTTTGATGTATACCGGTTTTTTCGGTTTAACCAGCCCCCCTTTTTCCATTGCCCCGAATCCGGATTTTATGTATCTGGGGGCCAGACACACTGAGGCATTGGCTCACTTACGATATGGCTTGGGCGATGCCGGCGGCTTTGTGTTGCTCACTGGCGAAGTGGGCACCGGCAAAACCACTGTGTCCCGCTCGTTATTGCAGGAGCTGGATAGCAATACTGATGTTGCCTTTATTCTAAACCCGACCTTATCAGAGCTGGAACTGCTGGCCGCCATTTGTGATGAGCTCAGAATTCGTTATAAAAAAGCCGACGCCAGCTTAAAAATACTTGGTGATAAAATCACTCAGCGTTTGCAAAAGAATCATCAGGCGGGCAAGAAAACCATTTTAATAATTGATGAAGCACAGCACTTGCAGCCGGCGGTACTGGAGCAGTTACGGCTGCTTACCAACCTGGAAACCAATACCAGGAAATTATTGCAGGTTATTTTAATTGGCCAGCCAGAGTTACAACAGTTGTTACAGCGCAATGACTTGCGCCAGTTAGCGCAGCGGATCACCGCTCGCTATCATCTGCTACCACTGGATTTAAATGAAGTGCAGCACTATTTAAAATATCGCTTACAGGTAGCAGGCTGCAGCCGGCCTGTTTTCAGTCAAAAAGCGGTTGCTGCGCTTTATCAGCATAGTGGTGGCATTCCGAGATTACTTAATCTACTGGCTGATCGCGCCATGCTGGCCGCATACAGTCAGCAAATGCCGATGGTAGAAACGGCCCAGGTACAACGGGCGGCGACAGAGGTGTTGCCAATGAGTCAGTCAGCGGGTAATGCAGCTGTCAGGATGCCGTTACCGGGGTGGTTGTGGCCGGTACTGGCCGGCACTGGTATAGTGATCGGGTTTTTACTGGCGATGGTTTTACTGCCCGTATTTAAAGGCTAAGAAGTTAAGAGGTTAATGGTGTCAATTTTAATGGATGCACTGAAACAACAGGTAAAGCCGACCACAGCAGTAACGGGCTCGCAACCGGCTAATGGCTGGCGTACCCTGGCGCTGGCGCTGGGGTTCTGCCTGACGTTGCTACTGGGTTTTGCCCTGGCCAGCTGGTGGCAGAACACAAGGTTAGCTACTACAAGCAGCACGCCAACAATCGACCAACCTGCGCAACCTGAGCTAGCGGACAGTGCCAGTATCGTTGCGGCCCTGGTCAGTGCTGAACCAGAACCAGAACCTGCCGCAGAAATTAAGCCTCAGCAGCCTGTACAGGAGCAACTTGCAGCTGAACCTGAAGTGGTCACTATTACTGCGCCGCCACCCGAGCCAACCTCCCGGCCAGTTGCGGAGCAAACCGCTGCTGTATCACAGCCAGAGGTAGAGGTGTCAGATGAGTTGCGTCAGCGTTTTGCCTCGGCGATGGCAGCCAGTGAGGCGGATAACCGCCAGCCGAGCAAAGCGTTACGCGGCAATAGCGCACCGGCCCAAGATATCAGCGAACTGGCGCCGGCACTACAACAGCAAATTCCCGCCCTGCGATTTGAAGCTCATGTGTATGCCACGCAAAGCTCTCAGCGTTGGGTTAAGGTTAATGGCAAAAGCCTGCAGGAAGGGCAGTGGGTGACGGCTGACATTCAGTTGTATGAAATTACCCCGCATTTCGTTCTGCTGGAAATGGGTGAGGAATTATTCAGTATCGCAGCGCTGACTGACTACAAATAATAGCTGACAGGCTAAAGGTAGTTACGTACGTCAAGACCATACTTTTTCAAGTCTACACAGCCTTCAATATGCTCTTCCTGTTGCCGTGATAAGTCCATAACCTTGGGGGTAATGTGGTGCTGATGGACGCTGTGGTAAAACAATTTTACTTTTGGTTGAGTAGGCTTTTTCGGATTGTTTTCCAGCACCAGTGCTAACTTGCCGGTGGTTAATTTGACCACAGTTCCCGGCGGATACACACCAATACATTTAATAAACAGTTGCAATAAATCGGTGTCCAGCTGCAGCGGTGTCAGGCTCAATAAGTAACGCGAAGCCGCTAACGGACTCTGGTTGCTATTGGCCGGGTTAGTCAGTTTTTCATATTGATTAACGATAGCCAGCATCTGGCTGCCTTTGGCTATTTGATTACCCTTGATTGGCGGTGAACCACTGCCATCCAGCAAGGCGCAGTGCTGACTGATCCATAGCGATACCTGGCCGGCCAAATCTTTATTGCGTTGCAATGCCGCCAGGCTGGTGCCGATGGCAGCAGCATCGGGCTGGTTCATTAATTCCGGTTTCAGGGCTTTCCCCACATCATGCAACAAAGCAGCTGTGATAAGTGTTTTGCTGCGATCGCTGGGTAAATTAATAAACTTGGCAAAGGCCGCAATATATACCGCACAGTTAACGCTGTGTTGTAACAGACTGTCGCTTTGCTCAGCTATCCGGGTTAAACATAATAAAACGTCCTGATTACGACTTACCGAGTCAGACAAACCTGAACTCACTTCATGTACCAGCATTAAATCGATGGGTTGCTGACTGCGTGTGGCTTCTAATACCAGTTGTTGCACCCGCTGGCTTTGTAATAACGCTTTCTCGGCCCGAGGCCATTCGTCGGCGAATAAATGCCGTACTGGTACAGTGTCAGTTTCAGTTGGAGCTGGTGCAGCTTTTTCGGCAGGGGGGGCAGTTGATGGTTCTTCTGCGGTTAAAAATCTGGCGGGGTCAACCAGAACGGTCAGTACCCCTTTTGCCTGCAATTGGGCGATAGCTTGCTGGCTGCGAACCCAGCCAGCATGCTTAACGATAATATCACCGCGTTGCTCTACAACTTCAACAACATAGCTGCCAGGTCGCAGCTCTGTGACAGAGACTTTTTGATATGCCATCCAATTGCCAGCTTAAACCTATGCCAAAAAAGTTAAATAATTATACGCTAAACGACTTAACCGGACGTTAACGCTTCGATTAAAGGTCATTATCCTGCGGTTAAGTGGTTTTTCCAGCGCTATATAATTTGTTTAGCTAAAGCATAGCAAAAGCTGGCATTTTTGTTGTTTTAGTTTGTTATCCGGGGCCGGGTGGTCAGGCGGGTTATTTTTAGCAATTAACAGTATATAATCTGGCCAACAGTTCCTGAGCCTGACACTTGTATAATGACACTACCATTAAAACCAAAAAACCTGGATCGTATTGACCTCAATATTCTTGATACGCTGCAAAAAGAAGGGCGGATAGCCAATGTTGATCTGGCAAAGAAAGTAAATTTAAGTGCCAGCCCCTGTATTGACCGGGTAAAACGGCTGGAAAAAAGTGGTTATATCGAAGGTTATGGCGCCCGCTTAAATGCTGCTATGCTCGGCTTTGGTACCACCGTTTTCATTGAGATAACGCTGGATAATACCACCAGCGCGGTGTTTGATCGTTTTAAAGATGAGGTATTGAAAGTACCACATGTGGTGGAGTGCCATATGGTCGCGGGTGGTTTTGACTACCTGTTAAAATTGCGACTGCCTAATATGGATGCGTACCGGATTATTCTGGAACAAATTGTCGATTTACCCGGCGTAGTAAAGAATCATACCTACGTGGTGATTGAACAGGTGAAGCGGGATACCGGGCTGCCGCTGAAAGCCAACGACAGCCTCGGTTAATTTATTACATTAAATTACATCCAGCGTTCGCTTTCGCGACGTTTGGGCCACAAAGCGGGAAGTACTAAGCCAAAAATAAGACCAATTAACAAGATGGCGGAGCCGATAACCATTGGGTTTTGCCAGATACTGGTTTGGGTTGCTTCCAGTTGCGCTTTTAACTGTTCGTAGGAGCGGTTTGCCTGCGCCAACTGTTCCTGAGCGTTCTCCCGCTCGACAATAGCGGTATTCAGCTTGCTGCTTAAGTCATCGCGTTGTTGGCCCAGTTGCTGCAACTCGTCGCGCTGGCTGTTAAACTGGTTGGTCAGGGTTTCTAATTGGGTGACCAGACCTGGTGTGTAACTGACGTATTCTTTTGGTAACCAACCGGTTTTATTGTCTTCATATCTGATTTGAGCGTAGCCGCTATCACTGTCTTCACTAAGAAAAGTGACTTCCTGACCGGCATTGATAGTGCCTACTATCCGGTATTGATTACCCGGTCCTGAGTGCAGATAAACAAACAATGCGTCGCTGATGAAGGCAGGTTTTTCTGCAGCAGATTGCTGCGCCAGCAACGGCCAGCTTAATGTCATTAATACTAACGGCAGGAAAAATATCCGGGAAACAGAGCTGCGAAATAATCTAAACATAGGTATCCTAATCCATTCTAATCAACGGTTACGCTTGAACAGGGGTTAATACAATACCCCGGATGATAGGGAGTTGTCAGCAAATTGACAAGTGTAAAAGTTGGCTTGCAGGTCGCAGCCTGATACAGAGGATAGCCTAACATGAGTATAGAGCTGGAATTAAAGTTTTTAGTGGCAGCGCCAGACAGCTATCAGTTGCCAGCGTTGTTAACGTCCTTTGGCGCAATGACTGACAATGGTCAGGCAGCGCTGCTTAATGCATACTTCGATACATCAGATAATTGGTTTCGCCGTCATGGTATGGGGCTGAGAACCCGCCAGAAAAAAGGTGTTTTTGAACAAACGCTTAAGCTGGCGGGGCAGCAACATGGTGCCTTGCAAGCCCGGCCGGAATTTAACGTGCCCGCAGCAGGTATTGTCCCTGAGCTAGCGGCTTTTCCTGACGAAGTCTGGCCTGCCGATACTGATGTTGCTACTTTGCAACAGCAATTAACCGAAATATTCCGCACGGATTTTATCCGTCACAGCTGGCAGCTTGCCTGTGATGGCACCTTACTGGATGTGGTATATGATAGTGGTGAAGTGCTGGCAGGTAGCAAAACAGAAATCATTGCCGAACTTGAGCTGGAGTTGTTAAGTGGCAGTGTCAATCCGCTGTTTAGCGTGGCTGAGCAACTTATCAGTACAGTGCCGTTGCGCACCGGCTGGCTTAGCAAGGCGGCCCGGGGGTATCTGCTGGCAGACAAGCAGCAACTGAATATGCCGGTATCTGAACCACAGGGTTTAATTGCCAACCTGCAAGCACTGCAATCTACTGAAGCCTTATTCTACCGACGTTCAACCATTGCGTCTGAGCAGCAAGAGAATTTGCCGCTACTAGAGCATGCCAGTCACTACCTGCTGCTGTTGAGTGCTGAGCTCGCTGCCTTGCAATATACTGAATACAGCCAACAGGCAATCGCCTTAGCCAGGCAGTTACAGCAAGGTGTGGTGGTGTTTGAACATCCGCCGTATAACCAGTTATTGCTGGCGCTGACGGTCTTATTGCTGCAGCAAAGTGACATGGAAAGTGGTCAGGGGCCACTATGAGTAATACTGACAGTTACTGGCAGGATGCTTTTAATCAACTTGCTGGCACTGAGCTTGCTATCAGTCAGCAACAGCAACTTATTGCTTTGTTAAAAGCCAGTTTATTCCTGGGTCGCACGTTAATTCAGCAGCCAGAGTTGCTTAGCCTGTTGCTGGATAAAAGCGCGTTGGCACAACAAATTTCCCAGCCTTGGCAGGACCCGCTGACAAAGGTTGAGTTCACCGATGAGGCGGCGGTGTTCAGTAGTTTGCGGCGCTACCGCAACCGGGCGCTGGCGTTGCTGCTGACCGCCGATATTTATCAGCTACAAAGCACAGAGCAGGGGCTGTCCAGGGTGTCGAACCTGGCCGATTGTCTGATCAACAGCGCTTATCGCTGGGCGTATCAGCTGCAACAGGAGCAAAACGGTACACCGCATGATGAGCATGACATCGCCATGCCGATGCTGATTCTGGGAATGGGTAAGCTGGGTGGCAAAGAGCTTAACTTCTCATCTGATATTGATCTGATTTTTACCTATCCAGGTCATGGCGAAACCCGTGGCGGCCGCAGGTCGCTGGAACATCAGCAATTTTTCACCAAGGTCGGCCAGAAACTGATTGCGGCCTTACATCAGGCAACAGCTGATGGCTTTGTTTATCGGGTAGATATGCGGTTGCGGCCATTTGGCGATAGCGGCCCGCTGGTGCTGAGCTTTGCTGCACTGGAAGATTATTATCAGGAGCAGGGCCGTGACTGGGAGCGCTATGCATTACTCAAAGCCAGAGTGCTGAACCCTGACCCACACCATGCGCCAGAATTACAGAAGTTATTGAAACCCTTTATTTACCGGCGTTATATCGATTTTTCAGCGATAGAATCGTTGCGACGAATGAAGCAATTAATCGAGCAGGAGAACCGGCGACGCAACCGGGTAGACAACATCAAGTTGGGCGCCGGTGGTATTCGTGAAGTGGAATTCGTCGTGCAGACGCTGCAGTTGATCCGGGGGGGCCGGATCCCCCAGCTGCAGCAGCAAAGCCTGTTAACGGCGCTTGATGGTCTGGTGCAGCATGAGATGCTAACTGCCAAGCAAGCTAATGAATTAAAAATAGATTACTTACTATTGCGTCGGGTCGAGCAGGCGCTGCAGGGCATTGATGATAAGCAAACTCAGACATTGCCAGCAGATAGTACCGGCCGTACACAGCTACTGGCGTGTCTGAATATCGCTGACTGGTCAAGCTTGCTGCAGCAGGTAACAGATGCGATGAGCAGGGTGCATCAGCAATTTAAGCTGGTGATCGACCACGAAGACAGCCCGGAGCAGGAAGAACTGGGCGTAGGCCGCTTGTTGTGGGGCAGCCAGTTACCGGCGGCTGAGCTGGCTGAGCACCTTGACTGGCTGGACACTACTGCCGCTATTACCATGATTGAGCATATACAGGCGTTTCGGCAGGATTGTCAGAAGCGCAGCGTCGGACCACGTGGCCACGACTTTTTAAGCAAACTGCTGCCGATTTTATTGCATTTGCTGCAAACTGAGCAGGCCGACAGCTTAGTACTGAGCCGGGTATTGGGCGTATTCCGGCAAATAATGACCCGGACCGCCTATCTGGAATTATTGTTTGAAAATCCGGCGGCCTTGCAACAATTAGTGCTGTTATGCACCCAGAGTGGTTGGCTGGCAGAGCAGCTGGCGCGTTACCCGATGTTACTGGATGAACTGATTGACCCGGAACAGTTGTACCGGGTGGCCGACAAGGCAGATTATCAGGATCGGCTCCGCCAATATTTGTTGCGGGTACCGGAAGATGACTTAGAGTTATTGATGGAAACGTTCCGGCAGTACAAGCAGGCACAGCAACTGCGGATAGCAGCAGCCGATATTAGTGGCGCTTTACCACTGATGCAGGTAAGTGATCATCTGACCTGGCTGGCTGAAGTGGTGCTGGAGCAGGTGGTGACGCTGGCCTGGCAGCAAATGACAGCCCGCTATGGTCTGCCTGAAGGTGCAACCGACACAGACCGGGGCTTTGCGGTTATCGCCTATGGCAAAATGGGCGGTCTGGAGCTGGGTTATGGCTCAGATCTTGACCTGGTGTTTGTGCATCACTGCGACAGCCTGGCCAGTACCAGCGGCGATAAGGCAATAGATTCGCGTCAGTTTTATCTGAAGTTAGCCCAGCGGGTCTTGCATCTGGCAACTACCCGCACCAACAGTGGCGTGTTGTACGATATTGATACCCGGCTGCGGCCCTCCGGCAATTCCGGCCTGCTGGCCATTCATATTGATACCTATTATCAGTATCTGCATGATGAAGCCTGGACCTGGGAGCATCAGGCGTTGGTCAGGGCCAGGTTAATTATTGGCTCAGAACGGATGGCAGCGCGTTTCAATAAAATCCGGGCCGACATTATTAAGCTGGAGCGTGACCCCGCTCAGTTGTGCCACGATGTAATAACCATGCGCCAGAAGCTGCGCAGCCACCATGGTAGTGCGGACGATGATGTAAAGCATAGTAGTGGTGGCATTGTTGATCTGGAGTTTATCAGCCAGTATCTGGTGCTGGCGCATGGCAAAGCACACCCGGAACTCTACCGCTTCAGTGATAACATCCGCATTCTTGCTGCCGCGGCTGATGCCGGCTTACTTGCCAGGCAGCAGGTGACCGAGTTACAGCAAGCTTATCAGTTGCTGCGGGGCTGGGGGCACCGGCTGACGCTGGCGCCGGCCAGAGTGCCTACCGAAAGCAGGCTGGCAGCGGCGCGCGCTACCGTAGAACAGGTTTGGCAGCAGTTATTTGCCACTAATTAGCCGGCTGTAGGGCTGATGATTGGCTGACAATGTTGCTGCAGGTAGGGGGTAAGCCGGTTAGTGATCACGGCGGCCCGCTCATTTGGGCAAAAGTAGGTTAATACCGGTTCAGCAAAGTCAGGTGCTATTGCTTTGCCAATATTATGCACAGTGCCAAGCAGGGTAGTGTCGGTTTGAAAATACTGTTTAACCACATAATCCCGTGGTAGCGTCCAGTATATTTCGATGCCTTCGCTACGTGCATAGTTGCTTAATGTAGTTTTTAAGCTTTCACCGGCACGGAATCGCCGGTCGGTTACCAGGCCCTGCCAGTTTGCCGGAGCGGGCTTTACTTCACGACCGCGCTGCGCCAGATTGCGGCTTAGCTGACCACTGGTGTCAGGCAGGGCGATATGATAGTCACTCTGTTCGTCACTACCGTCCTGGTTGCCACGAATTTTACTGTAAAACTCACTGAAACCGCGGGCTGCGGTATTAACGGTTTCTTTCTTAAAAATCATATCTGCTTTGGTCAGCAGCAAGTAGCCAGCAACCGCCAGCATGCCCAGAATAATTAAGGTTCGTACCCAGTACCACATTATTACTGTCTCCCGTTGGCATTGGCGGGCGTCTCTGTTTTATACAACGACGGGTCTTCGGGCTGTGGCCGGGTTTTAAAGCGGCGGTGCAACCACATGTACTGTTCCGGATGCTTAAGTACTGCCTGCTCAACCCATTGGTTGACCCGGGTGACATCGGCTTTGTTATCACCACTTGGAAAATTACTGAATGCTGGCAGCACCTCGACCTGATACCCCTGATAACCCGGTAAACGGTAAGTATAGACTGGGATCACGACACAGTCAGCGGCATTAGCAAATAGCAAAGTACCGGTAGTGGTCGCCGTTTCAGCCACGGCAAAAAAAGGCACAAACTCGGCGCGGTTGCGGCCATAATCCTGATCTGGCAGGTAAAAACACACTTCCTGCTGATTAAGCGCCTGAATCAGCCCCTTTACATCTCGTTTGCCAACCATATATTTATTGGCGCGGTTGCGGCCATGGTATTGCAGGTAATCCATTAACGGGTTGTTATGTGGCCGGTAAAAGCCGACACTGGGATGGGTCAGACCAAACACCCGGCAAGCCGCTTCTAAATGCAGAAAATGGGCGGCCAGCAGCAGCACGCCTTTACCCTCTGCCAGGGCTGCTTCGATATGTTGGTAACCCTGGAAATGCGCCAGTTTTCGCACCCGCCAGTTGGGCCACCACCAGCCAATGATAGTTTCAAACAAGGCTTTACCCGACTCGGCAAAGTTCGCTTTTAAAAGTGCCTGTTGCTCTTTTGCCGGCATGTCTGGAAAACATAAGGCAATATTGCGGGCGGCCACTTTGCGTCTGGATGGCATCAGCTTATACAGCAAGGCGCCGACAGCACTTCCCAATTGCATTAACACCCGGTAGGGCAACCAGCTTATCAGCCACATCAAACCTACGCCCAGCCATAATAACCAGTATTGGGGAAGCAAAAAACGCCAGCTAAAACGGGGAGCATTAACCACAGTGGCTGTCTCAATAGAAAATAATGGCGCTATTGTAACGGAAAAAAACAACCAGAAAAGGCTAAACTGGTAGGAGGTTCACCGCGATTGCGGTGAACCTGAACTAAAATTACTCGGTTAACGCCTGATTAATTGCCAGTAAGTCTTGCTCAGACAGGTTACCCGCCGCCTGTTTCAGCGACAGAATCGCAATAACATAGTTATAGCGGGCGCCTGATAAATTACGGCGTGCTTCAAACAGGTTACGGGTGCTTTGCAACACATCGACGATGGTACGGGTGCCTACTTCAAAGCCAGCTTCGGTGGCATTTAACGCACTTTCTGCCGAAATGACTGCCTGCTCCAGGGCACGGATGGTGGCGATATTGGCGTTAATATCGTTAAACGATACCCGCACCTGGCGCACCGCTGTACGATAGCTTTGTTCTAAATCCTGACTGGCTGCTACATAGTTGGCCCGCGCTACGTCAGTTGCCGCTACTGTGCCACCACCGCTGTAAAGTGGTACCCGCAAGTTCAGGCCTATACTGTTATTGTCAAATCGTGGTGGATTACTAGATTGCACCATACCAGCAAACTTTCTATCTGCCTCACCATCTTCGGTACCATAGCTGGCATCGAGGCTCAGTGTTGGATAATGACCGGCCTTAGCATTTTCTATATCATTCTGGGCAACATCCAGTGCCAGTTTGTTGGCTTTAATATTAAGATTCAGCTCTTCAGCAATAGCTACCCAGCCATCAGCTGTGGCCGGTGAGGGCTGCACCGTATCAAACTTATCGGTATCTAAACTGGCCAGCTCGTTGTGGTACTGACCGGTAATTTCGCGTAGTGTCTCGCGGGCGGTTTCCAGCATGTTCTGGGCAGCAATTTCCCTCGCTACAGCACTATCAAACTGGGCCTGGGCTTCATGCACATCGGTAATAGCGGTTAAGCCTACCGCAAAACGTTGCTTGGTTTGCTCCAATTGACGTTCAATCGCCCGCTTCTCTGATCCGGCAAAACCCAGGTCATCAACAGCTTTTAACACATTAAAATACGCTTGTGATACCCGGACGATCAAGCCCTGTTTTTCAGCATCCAGAATAGTCTGGCTCTGCATCGCCAGCTTTTCGGCGGTATTGAGGTTTTTCCAGTTAGTCCAGTCGAAAATTGACTGACTCAGCCCTACCTGCGCACTCCAGCCTGTGGTCTCAACTTCAACGTTAACCAGGTTATCTCCGATAAATGTCTGGCTTTCGCGCATACTTTTGCTATAACCCGCAGTTAAATTAATCTGTGGCAGTAAGCTTGCTTTGGAGATATCAATTCGCTCTTTAGCGGCATCACGTACCGCTGTTGCTTTGAGCAGCTGGGGATCTTTCTGGGTGGCCTGCTGGTACACCGTGGCTAAATTTTCTGCAAGGGCGCTAACGCTGAATACGGTTAACGACGACAGAATTAAAGTACTTAAAAACGTTTTTTTCATAATCACCAAGTCCTGGCTTAAAGGAAACTGCCCAAATGATAACCTGTTACGGTAAACTAAGTCAGGATTAAACCGTAAAGTTACCGTCAAGAGTGTAACAAAATGTGAGGGCAGACATGTCTGGAGTCAATAGTAACGATTATCCATCATTTGCAGCGCAAGATGTAGAGGTAATCGATAAAAGCACGGTTTTTCAGGGTTTTTTCCGGGTTGAACGTTGTCAGTTGCGCCATAAACTGTATAGCGGTGGCTGGAGCAGTGCTATGGTTCGGGAGATTTTTGAACGGGGCCACGCTGTTGCTGTGTTACCTTATAATCCAGACACTGATCAACTGGTGTTAATTGAGCAGTTCCGGGCGGGCGCGATGATTGATAACCGCAGCCCCTGGTTGCTGGAAATTATTGCCGGTATGATAGATAACAACCAGAGTGCTGAGCAAACAGCCAGGCGCGAGGCATTAGAAGAAGCCGGGCTTGAACTGGGCGAGCTATGGCCTATGCTTAGTTATTTTTCCAGCCCGGGGGGCAGTACCGAGCGGGTGCAATTATATCTTGGCCAGTTAAACCGGCCTGTTGTTCCCGGCATTTACGGCCTGACTGCTGAGCATGAAGATATTAAAGTGCAGCTGTTATCCCGCGCAGATGCTCTGGAATTGCTGGCGGAAGGAAAAATTGATAATGCCGCCACCGTCATTGCGCTACAGTGGCTAAGTTTACATTTAACCGAGGTTCGTAGCGCCTGGAGTAACAATGCTGTTGACTAAACCGCGGCAATATCAGCCGCAGTTACCCGATTTTCTCAGTTTGTGCGAGCGTAATTATGCCCGCCTGAACCGCTTGCTGCCGGCAGATTTTGCGCCTGGCCTGCAATGGGGTATTACCATTAATCCGCAGCAACATTATCAGTTAACTGTGCTCGAATGCGGCCCTTTTACTACCCGGTTGCAAATTGAATCGGTAACGGCGGGCCAGCCGATATCGTTAGACAACTTTGTCAACCCCGGTTTTGATGTGCAGCTATACCATGATGCCCAGTTAGCGGAAGTGGTGCGGGTCGCCCGTTACCGCAAGTTTGCGCCGCGCTATTCTTACCCCAACCCGCAAATGATGCAGCCGGATGAAAAACGCCAGATCAACCTGTTACTGGCCGACTGGCTGAAGTTATGTATCAGTCAGGGCTATAATGCGGCGGCTGTGGAACTGAAGTAATGACAGTATTGCAGTTAGCCGATAAAGCGCACTATCAGATAGTGCAAATAAGTGATTGCCACTTACTGGCTGACGTTGACGGCCAGTATCAGGGCGTTAAACCCGGTCGCTATCTGGAATGCGCCATCAAGGCCATTGCCAGTAACAAGCAGCAGCCGGATGCGCTGATTCTCAGTGGCGATTTAAGCCAGGATCACAGTACACAATCATACCAGTTGCTGGCCCGGTTACTGGCGCCATTAAGCTGTCCGGTACTGGTGTTACCCGGCAATCATGACGATTACGACCAGCTCAACTGGCTAACCGGCCAGGCACCACTGCTTGCGGCGACAGCGTTACAGCTGGCGAATTGGCAGCTGCTGTTGCTTGACACCAAAGGCGATACGCCGGCAGGTGTGTTTGATGTATCGCGCCGTCAGGCACTGGCGCAACGTTTTCAGCACAGCAACGCCAGCCATTTCTGGTTATTCAGCCATCATCACCCTTTACCTGTTGGCAGTGCCATTGATAAACACGGTTGGCAGGATGCTGCACCTTTCTGGCGGCTACTGGCAACTGAGCCCCGGGTGCGGGGCCTGGCACATGGCCACTGTCATCATGCCTACAGCAAACAACATCAGGCAATTCAGCTGGTGGGGTGTCCGGCCAGCTCGGTACAGTTTTGTCAGCAAGACAGTTGGCATACCCTTGATCAGGGACCGATGTATTGCCAGTGGCAATTTAAGGCAGATGGCCAGGTAAACTGGCAATTTATTACCGTTAAACGGTAACCTGAATAGCAGGAGAGTATAGGTTTGACCCTTTATTATTTACATGGCTTTGCCAGCTCGTCGCTGTCGGTTAAAGCGGTGCAGGCCCGCCAGTATTTTGCAACACATTATCCTTCTGCAGACTTTGTCGCTCTGGATTTAGCTTACACTCCGGCGGAAGCGATGGCCCAGTTAACCGCGGCAATGAGTAAAGCGCCGCCGACAGCGATTATTGGCAGTTCGCTCGGTGGTTTCCTGGCGACAGTTATGGCTGAACGGTATCATTGCCGGGCCTGTTTAATTAACCCGGCGGTTGCGCCACATCAGGTATTGGCAGATTATCTGGGTGAATATCATCATCCGGTATTGCAGCAACATTTTACCGTTCGGCAAAGCCACATGGCTGAGCTGGAACAACTGATGCCTTTGCAGTTACGCTACCCTGCCAACTATTTAGTACTGTTGCAAAGCGGTGATGAAGTGTTAGATTACCGCAAAGCCGTTAGCTATTATCGGGGAGCCCGGCAACAGGTGATTGATGGTGGTGATCACAGCTTTAGCCGTTTTGCCGATTATCTGCCGGCGATTGCTGAATTTTGCCAGTTAGTGCCGCCGGCTACCGCGGGCTCCCAGTGACCAGACAGTGACAAAAACTATGACAGAACAACTGTACAACGCCGAATCGATTGAAGTATTAACCGGGCTTGAACCTGTGCAGCGCCGTCCAGGCATGTATACCGATACGACCCGTCCTAACCATCTTGCCCAGGAAGTTATTGATAACAGCGTGGATGAGGCGCTGGCGGGCCATGCTGATTTGGTGCAGGTTATTTTACATGACGACCAGTCTATAGAAGTAATCGATAATGGCCGTGGCATGCCGGTCGATATTCACCCGGAAGAGGGGGTGTCGGGGGTCGAGCTTATTATGTGCCGCTTGCATGCTGGTGGTAAGTTTTCCAACAAAAATTATCAGTTTTCGGGTGGTTTGCATGGTGTGGGTATTTCTGTTGTTAACGCCTTATCGAGCCGGGTGGACGTCAGCATTCGCCGCGACGGCAACGTATATGATATTGCCTTTGAACATGGTAATAAGGTCAGTGAACTGGCAATTACCGGCACGGTAGGGAAACGCAACACCGGCACCCGCCTGCGCTTCTGGCCAACCCCCAGCTATTTTGATTCACCAAAATTTTCAGTCAGCAGAATGCTGCATGTATTAAAAGCCAAAGCTGTACTCTGTCCGGGGCTAACGGTAAAGTTTGACGATAAAGTCAATCAGCAGCAGTACAGCTGGTGTTACCAGGCCGGGATCCGGGATTATCTGGCCGAGGCAGTGCAAAACTATATTGCCCTGCCGGAACAACCTTTTGTCGGCAATCTCAGTGGCTCACAGGAAGCTGTGGAATGGGCTTTGTTGTGGTTGCCGGAAGGGGGCGAGCTGGTTACTGAAAGTTACGTTAACCTGATTCCCACCGCTCAGGGGGGAACTCATGTTAATGGTTTGCGCCAGGGCTTACTGGAAGCTTTACGCGAATTTTGTGAGTTTCGCACCTTGCTGCCACGGGGCATTAAGTTGTCGCCGGAAGATGTCTGGGACCGCTGCAGCTATGTACTCAGTGTGAAAATGCAGGACCCGCAATTTGCCGGTCAGACCAAAGAGCGCTTGTCGTCACGCCAGTGCGCGGCTTTTGTCTCGGGTATTGTCAAAGATGCCTTCAGTTTATGGTTGAACGAGCATACTGATATCGCGCTGGCGCTGGCTGATTTCTGCATTAACAACGCCCAGAAACGTTTAAAAGCCGCTAAGAAAATTATCCGCAAAAAAGTCACCTCGGGCCCGGCCTTACCGGGCAAGCTAACCGATTGTTCGGCGCAGGATTTAAATCAGACCGAGTTATTTCTGGTGGAAGGTGATTCAGCAGGGGGCAGTGCCAAGCAGGCGCGCGACCGTGAGTTTCAGGCGGTAATGCCGCTGCGTGGTAAAATTCTCAATACCTGGGAAGTGGAGTCCGGCCAGATTCTGGCGTCGCAGGAAGTGCACGATATTTCTGTGGCAATAGGTATTGACCCCGATAGTCAGGATTTAACCGGGCTGCGCTATGGCAAAATATGTATCCTGGCTGATGCCGACTCAGATGGTTTACACATTGCTACCTTACTTTGTGCGTTATTTATGCGTCATTTCAGCACGCTAGTCGCTGCAGGCCATGTTTATGTAGCGATGCCGCCGTTATACCGGATAGATATTGGTAAAGATGTCTATTACGCCCTGGATGAAGATGAAAAAACCGGCGTGCTGGACAGGATTGAAGCCGAGAAAAAGCGCGGTAAGGTTAACGTGCAACGTTTTAAAGGGCTGGGTGAAATGAACCCGTTGCAATTGCGTGAAACAACGATGGACCCGAATACCCGGCGCCTGGTGCAGCTCACCATCGATGACGTGGCTCAAACCATGGAGCTGATGGATATGTTGCTGGCAAAAAAACGGGCGACTGATCGGCGCGACTGGCTGGAGTTAAAAGGCGACCGGGCGCTGATTGCCTAACGTTGTGAGCAGTTTGCCAGCGCCAAAGCATATGCAACAGAATAAAGGATGTGAAACTGTTTTGATGAAAATCTGCCGCTACTTATTGCTGCTGCTATCGTTAAGCATGGCGTTTCTGCTCCGGGCGGAGCCCATTCCTGACTGGTTACAGGAGCTGGATAGCCTGAAGCATCGTCAGCCGGAGCAAAGTCTGGCGATTCTGACCGCGCGCCAACCTGAGTTTTCCAGTCAGCCAGATGCGGTAAAGGCCTATTGGTTGCGACAGCAAGCCGCTCTGTACAGTGCGCTTGGCCGTCATCAACAACAGCAACAGGCTGCCCGTCAGGCGCTGGAACTGTTGCAGGACACTGAGTCGGCGTTGAAAGTGGAAGTATGGTATGAACTGGGGTATGCCCTGGAAATGCAGGTGCAGTTAACCGAAGCGCTTAGTCATTATCAGCAGGGAACGGCACTGGCTACCTTGCTGGACAATGAAAAATTGATCCTGCGTGGTCAGATAAACCAGGCTGCCATCATGAGTGAGCAAAACAATGACCAGCAGGCACTGACGTTATTAAAAGATGTGTATCAGCGTGCTGAATTGCTGCAAGACCCGGAAGTACTGGCTGAAGTAAATGCGCAACTTGGTCTGATGTATTCTTCACTGGCATTTGAAGACGACGCACTGGAGTTTTTGCAGCGGGCACTGGTGTTGTATCAGCAATTGGGCTGGGTTAAAAATGAAATAGCGGTATTGTTTAATCTGGCTCGCACCTATAGCTATCAGGAAAATTATCAGCAGGCTTTGGATCATTTTAATCAGATGCTGCAACGCAGTCTGGCAGCGAATGATAGCGTTAATTTGTATCATGCCTATCTTGGGCTGGCGATTACCAGCGCCGAAATGAGTCGGACCGGGGCGGCGCTTGGTTATATTGAGAAAGCCGAGCAATATTTAGCAAATTTGCAGTCCAGTTATCATGTACAGTCGCATCATTATGAAAAAGCGCTAATTTACAGGGATTTAGAGCAAACATCGCTGGCCATGCAGCAGGTGATGCTGGCAGAACAAGCCAGCAGGCAGCCGGCCGAGCAAGCTGACCATGTGGCGCTGGCCATTAAATTACTGCGGGCTGAGTTACTGGCGCAGCAGGATCAATACCAGAAAGCTTACTTTGCCCTGCATGATTTTATTGATGGCTTTCAGCAACTGCGTAATAAAGAAAATGAGCTGGCGCTGGAGCAAATACGGCTGGAGTTTGACAGCGAACGACAACAGGTCCGCACCAGCTTACTGGAAGCGGAAAATGAATTAAAAGCGCTGCGCTTGCAGGAAGTTGAACGCAAACGCCAAATTCAGCTGTTGTGGCTCGGGATCCTCGGTTGCACAACCCTGATTTTACTGGGCATAGTGTTATGGCAATTTACCCGGCGTGCCGGTAAAACCCGCCGTGAAAAAACAGACTTACCACTGTAACAACGTTACGTTGATAACGGCTGTTACAGCAACTTAATTTATAACGAATTAGCTTAATAATAACAGGAACCGGCATGACAGAAACGGTGTTATCCCAGGACGGCGTTGAGCAGCTACCGCTGCGCCGCTTTACTGAAGAAGCCTACTTAAATTATTCGATGTACGTCATTATGGACCGGGCGTTGCCGCACATTGGCGATGGCTTAAAACCGGTGCAACGGCGGATTATTTACGCCATGTCAGAGCTCGGCCTGTCGCACCTGGCCAAATATAAAAAATCGGCGCGTACTGTCGGTGATGTACTGGGTAAATTTCATCCGCATGGTGATAGCGCTTGTTACGAAGCGATGGTGCTGATGGCTCAGCCGTTCTCGTATCGTTACCCGCTGGTTGATGGCCAGGGTAACTGGGGGGCGCCGGATGACCCGAAGTCTTTTGCTGCCATGCGTTACACCGAAGCGAAGTTGTCCCGGTTCAGCGAGGTATTATTATCTGAGCTTGGTTCTGGCACCACAGACTGGTTGCCGAACTTTGATGGTACTTTAGAAGAGCCAAAGGTACTGCCCGCCCGGTTACCCCACATTCTGTTAAACGGTATTACCGGTATTGCCGTGGGTATGGCTACCGATATTCCGCCGCATAATGTGCGTGAGGTGGCTAATGCCTGTGCGGCATTACTGGACAACCCGCAAAGCTCTATTACTGATTTAATGCAGTATGTCAAAGGGCCGGATTACCCGACCGACGCTGAAATTATCAGCCCGGCCAGCGATATTGCTGCAATTTATCAAAGTGGCCGTGGCAGCATAAAAATGCGGGCGGTGTATCAGCTGGAAGATGGCGACATAGTATTAACCGCTCTGCCGCACCAAACGTCCGGTTCAAAAATTCTGGAGCAGATTGCCGGTCAGATGCAGGCGAAAAAGCTGCCGATGGTCAGTGATCTGCGCGATGAGTCGGATCATGAAAACCCAACCCGGATTGTGATAGTACCGCGGTCAAACCGGGTTGATATTGAACAATTAATGCAGCATTTGTTTGCCACCACTGATTTAGAGCGCAGTTACCGGGTTAACTTAAATATTCTGGGGCTGGATCAGCGGCCGCGGGTGAAAAACCTGCTGGAAATTCTCAGTGAATGGCTGACATTCCGCCGCGACACGGTGCGCCGCCGCCTGCAATACCGCTTAGATAAAGTGCTCGATCGTTTGCATGTGTTAGAAGGTTTATTAATTGCCTTTTTGAATATTGATGACGTTATCCGGATTATCCGCACCTTCGATGAGCCGAAACCGGAACTGATAGCGTTTTTTGGGATAACCGAACGCCAGGCCGAAGCTATTTTAGAGCTGAAATTACGTCATCTGGCCAAGCTGGAAGAAATGAAGATCCGGGGCGAGCAGGATGCGCTGGCCAAAGAGCGGGACAAACTGCAAAGTATTTTAGGCTCAGAGAAAAAACTCACCAAGCTTATTCGCGATGAATTACTGGCCGATGCCGAGAAATACGGTGACGAGCGCCGCAGCCCACTGGTGACCCGGGGTGAAGCTAAAGCATTAAGTGAAAAAGAGTTGCTACCCAGTGAGCCGGTGACGGTAGTACTGTCGGAAAAAGGCTGGGTACGCTGTGCCAAAGGCCATGATGTCGATGGTAATGCCCTGAGTTACAAAGCTGGTGATGCCTTTAAAGCCATGGCCAGCGGTCGTTCCAATCAGCAAGCGGTGTTTATCGATTCCAGTGGTCGTAGCTATGCCACCGAAGCGCATGAATTGCCGTCGGCCCGCGGTCAGGGCGAGCCCCTGAGTGGCCGCTTTACCATTGTTGCCGGTGAAACGGTCGACCATGTGCTGCTGGGTGATGAAAAGCGGGCACTGTTACTGGCCAGCGACGCCGGCTATGGCTTTGTGGCCGAATACAGTGATTTACTCAGTCGTAATAAAGCGGGAAAAGCGGTGCTCAGCTTACCGGTCGGCGCTAAAGTCTTACCGCCGCTGGTAGTGAAACAACCCGAGACCGATTTATTGTTGTGTATTTCAAATGAAGGCCGGATGCTGGTGTTTCCGGTGAGTGAACTACCCAAGCTTAGTAAAGGTAAGGGCAACAAGCTGATGTCGATTCCTTCAGCCCGGGCTGCCAGCCGGGAAGAGTATGTATGTCAGCTGGCAGTGGTGCCGGCAGAAGGCGGCGTTACCCTGGTAGCGGGTAAGCGTAAACTGACGCTGAAAACGGCTGATTTAGAGCATTATGTGGGCGAGCGAGGCCGCAGAGGCAACAAACTGCCACGCGGGCTGCAGCGGATTGACGAAGTGCAGGTGCAGCAGGGAGCCAGCGACAGCCAGCAAACTGATGAAACTGTCAGAGATCAAACCAGCAATGACAGCTAAAGCCGCTATACTGTGCCCCTTTTATCCGGAAGGGGCCAGCTAGTGATTGCGGTTGTTCGTCTAATATTACTGACGTTATTTTTTATTATCAGCACGTTGGCAGGGTTAATCGTCTGTTTGTTCAGGCCCTTTCATCCTGACAACGTCGCACTGTTCAGCCGCTGGTATGGCAAGGTTTCCTGGATTTTAGGGATTGAAGTTGAAGTACGGCGCGACCCGGCGATAATTGTCGGTGAGCCCTATGTGTTTATTGCCAACCATCAGAACAACCTCGATTTATTCACGCTCAGTGGCACAGTATTGCCGCGTACGGTAACGATTGGTAAAAAAAGTCTGAAATATATCCCGTTCTTTGGCCAGTTATACTGGTTGAGCGGTAATATCATGATTGACCGTAACGACAAAAATAAAGCGTTAAGTACCATGCTGGCCGCAGCAGAGCGGATATCGCAGCATAAAATTTCAGTCTGGATGTTCCCCGAGGGCACCCGCAGTTATGGCCGTGGTCTGTTACCGTTCAAAATGGGGGCCTTTCATATTGCACTTGAAGCCAATGTACCGCTGGTGCCGGTAACCATGAGTAGCACCCATGGTCAGTTCAAACTTAACCGCTGGAATAACGGCAAGGTTATTGTCCAGTTTGCCGCGCCAGCGCCGCTTAGCAAAGAAGATAGTTTGCGCCAGTTTGCGAAAAATATCCGTTTACAGATGGCCGCACAAATTCAGCAGCTTGATGAAGAGCTCGGCAACGACTACACTGCGCGAAACAGCAAATCAAAAGAGTAATTGCATGGAAAACTGGCAGGAATTTACTGAAGATACCATAGGCGCGTTGCTGGAAGATGGCAGCGATCCGGATGCGCTTTATACCGTAGAGCATCACTTCTACGACAAAGACTTCAACAAGCTGGAAAAACTGGCCGTTGAGCTGTTTAAACTCGGTTACGAAGTCACCGACGCCGAAGAAGTCGAGTTTGAAGACGGCGCCAGTGCCTGGGTTTTTGACGCAATTCGCGAGCAATCGCTGGAGGTTGAACCTATTGTCGCCGATGCGATTAAACTGGAAGAGCTGGCCCATAAGCATGGCGTAGAATACGACGGCTGGGGCACCTACTTTGAAGGCGACGAAGAAGACTTCGTCCTGGATGACGACGAAGAGTAAGGTAATTAGTTAACAACAAAAAAGCCGCTTAAAAGCGGCTTTTTATATTTTACGGCAGTCTCGGTGGCGTCTGTTGCGGTAGCTACCTGCTGCTAACCTCCACCGCCAAGCCGGTCGCGTAGCTTATCTTTCAATTTGTCAGCGGCCTGTTCTTTTACGTCAGCCAGTTTGGCGTTAAGCATTTGCTCAATATTGCCCTCAAGTGACTCGGCTGCACTGTCCTGCTGATCCAGCATACTCAGCCAGTCGCTCTGACCACCCAGCTGCTGTTGCAGTTCACTGTCGAGCTTGCTGCGTAAATCTGTTTGCAGCGTGGCAATTTTCGCTTTGGCTTCACCCAGCACAGCGTCGGCCAGCAGCTTGTCCAGCGGCGAGCGAATGCTGACATCAGGCGCACTGATTAAACCGCTGGCATTTAAGTTTAATGGAATTTCTGCCTGCTGGTTTAGCAGGGTAGCCAGTTGCTGCATGTATTTGTTGTCGCTGGGTTTAAATTCGGCTTGCTGTAATACCAACTGCGCCTGTTGCTTGACCTGGTTGTCGACCAGATTCAGCTTACCGGTGGTATTCAGGGTGGCGCAAGCGAGCTGTAGCAAGGTGTCGCCACGGCCGATATCCATGCTGTCGACATTAATGCCCTGCAGCTGCCAGTTCACGTTAGTGACCATTTGTTCCAGCACAGCGAAGTCGCCGTTCAGCTTTAGCAGTGCCAGCTGCGGCAGGCCCGTTACCTCGGCATTGAAACGGGTAGCGGCGTTGATGATCTCGTGCTGAGCAGTAATATCCTGCAGCTCTACTAAGGCTTCACCGCCGCCAATAAGCCAGTTAACCCGGGCATTTTTAATCCAGAAGTCGGGATAGGGTTGACTGGGTAGTGGCAGAATGCGATTAGCTAAGGTAAGTTCAGGTTGATCACTCAGCTCTTTACCAGGTAAGTTTTCAGGTAGGTAAGGACCAGCCAACCGGTAAACTGCCTCGAGCTGACCAATCCGCTCGCCCCAGAAGTCACCCAGTAAGATCTGACTGATCGGTGCCAGGCCGCCATCGCTAATGTTGGCCAGGTCCTGCAACTTTTGCCAGTCACTGCTGCTGGCGTCACGCAGCGCCGTTACCGCCTGCTGCAATTGCTGGCGGCTCTGGCCAAGCTGCTCCTGCACCGCTTTTAATTTATCGCGCTCTGAGCGCAGGCTGTCCTGCAGTTTTTTCAGTTCAGCTGCCTTTGCTGCTAAATCGGCCGGATTGGCAATTTTACTGTCGGTCAACGCTTTAATGTCGGCCTGAATTTGTTCGAGTTTCGCTTTATCTGGTAACTGCGATTGTACGTCGCGCAGCACTTTTTGCTGGTCTTTAGCCAGCTGTTGTAACTCTTCGCCGCGGGCCACGGTTTGCAAATCGGCCCGGGCTAACAGCTCATCGGCGTCCGGTAAATCCAGGCGCAGTAATTGTTGGAAATCAACTTTATCAGCGGGGTCAGCATGCGGGCCACGAAATACCTTGCCCGGACTGCTGCGCTCAGTGCCGTAGGCCAGGCCGTCAACCGCCAGGTCGTTGATCACATAATAGCCAAGTAACGCCGGCCACACTTCCAGTGCGGCGCGGGCATTGCTGAAACTAATGGTGTTATGGCTTGGTTTAGCATTGTCAGTGATTTGTAATTCACTGACGTTAAGGGTAAGCGGAGCCAGGCTAACCGACACGTCACTGATATTGACTTCAGCGCCAACTGCTTTTTCCAGGGTATATACCATGCCCAGCCGGATAGCGGTGCCAAGAAACAGATACACCAGTGCCAGCACGGCAGCGAGCAGGGTAAGAAAAATTAACCAACCGGATTTACGGATCATCTGACGCCCCTTAATTTAATTTTTCATACAGCTGGACCAGCTTGCTGGCCTTTAACATCTGTACGATTTTCCATTGCTGAAGTTTGCTCATTACCCGGCCACGATATTGTTTTACCAATACTGTACTAAGCCAGGCAACAGGCAGTAGCAACAGTATGCCCAATACAAAAGCGCCTAATACCAGAGTGTGGTGTAAATGAAACAGTTGCAACGTTTCACTTTGCGCCAGCAGCTGCAATAAAGCGGGGCTTTGTGCATATTGCCAGGTAAGGGCTTCCAAGGCGTCACCGAACATAAACATCAGGCCGCTGCACAGGCCCCAAACCAGCAGAAAGGTAGCCAGATTTACGGTTAACAGACACACCAGCAGCAGGATCAGCAGGGTCAGTAAACCAAAAGGTAATAAACCGGCCATCAGGCCCAGGCCAATAGCCCAGCCAATTTGCCAGGGGGAGGCTTCAGAGTTCAGTACTTTAAGAATTCGGGCAAGCAGGGTTAGCATAGGACATCCTTTATCGTCGCAGTCAGTGCTGTTATATAAGGTAACAGCCACACCGGCGTTTGTCAGCCGCCGGTGGTTGAAACAGTGCCGATAAATTCAATGCCAGCAGGCTTTTACTGCACCTGATGACGCAGCCAGCGCTGACTTAGCTGCTGGCCTATTATCCGCAAGATTAACCCGGCCAGCAGCAATGCTGCGGCCAGTTCAAGCCAGCCAGGCAATACAGAGTGCTGATGTTGCATGGCTCCCTGCACCGTTATATCAAAATAGGCCAGGCCCCGGTCCAATAACCAGCCAAAGAAAACCGACATAACAATAACGCCGAACAAATAAGCTGCTAATGCTCTTTTACCCAACTCTTTGTATACCACACTAATAGTGGCGATATTGGTAGCGGGACCGGCCTGCATAAACACCAGCGCTGCACCCGGGGAAATGCCAACCAGCATCATTGCCGCGGCAATAGGCGTTGATGCCGTGGCACAGACATACATCGGCACGGAGATTAGCACCATTAATAACATAGTCCAGATACTGCTGCCGTATTGGGTGAGATAGTCCATCGGTACCAGGGTTTGCACCAGCGCTGCGAAGAACAAGCCCAGCATCAGCCACAGGTAAAAATCACTCAGTAATTTGCCGGTACTGTACTGCAGGCCATCCTTTGCCTGCTGCCACAGCGAGGATTTTGCCATTGCCTTGCCCTTAGCGCTGCAGCAGGACGGCTTAACTGGCTCGCTGACCGGTGCTGCTTTTACAGCGCAGCAGCTTTTAACGCTATTGCTGTTGTCAGCGGGTGTTGGTTCTTCAGTGGCCCGGCCGACCAGCAGGCCGGCGGTAATGGCGCTGATAATAGCCGCAACCGGCCGCACTATTGCCATCACCGGCCCCAGCAGCACATAGGATACTGAAATAGAGTCGACCCCGGTTTCCGGGGTGGCGCTTAAAAATGCCACGGTAGCGCCTTTACCTGCGCCACCACGGCGCAGCTGGATTGCTGCCGGGATAACCCCGCAGCTGCAAAGTGGTAACGGTGCGCCTAACAGCGCCCCTTTGAGCACCGGTTTTATCCCTTCGCCGCCCAGCTGTTTCTGCAGCCAGTTCATTGGGATCCAGGTTTTCATCATCGCAGCGACCACTAACCCGACCAGTAACCAGGGTGCCGACAGTACAAACAGCTGCCAGAAATTATCAATAAAACTTAGCATCAGTTTTGCTCCTGCTGTTGTGGCGGCATTTTATGTTGCTCGGGTTTAACAGTGCTGCCTTGCTCCAGTGCCGTCAGAATAGAGCACTCTGTGGCGCTGATGCTGCCGCCGCAACAGGCATCGTCCAGCTGTTGCAGGGCTTGTTTAAACTGCTGCAACTCGGCCAGTTGCTTGCTGATCTCCTGGATTTTTTGCTGCACTTTATCTTTGACATCGCTGCACTGCCACTGGCTTTTGTTATCTTCAATTTGTAGCAATTCATGAATTTGCTGCAAACTAAAACCAACACTTTTTGCCCGTAAAATAAAAGCCAGACGCTGGCTGTCAGCTTCGAGGTACAACCGGTAGCCGGCGTCAGAACGCGCGCTGGGGCTTAACAGCTGTTGTTTTTCATAAAAGCGGATGGTGTCAACACTGACCCCATGCCGTTTAACTAATTCACCAATCTTCATCTGAGTGCTCCTGATATCGCTTTAAACGACTACCGGCACAGTATAAACCCTTGAGCTTACTCCAGAGTCAAGGGTTAGCAACAAAATCAGCTGGCCGCTGTCAGACCAGGGCTTGACCAAGTAGTAATTGAATGCTGAAACCAGTGATTATTGCGGTACCCAGTACCACCACCACAAAGGCAATCATCAGCGGCCACTGGAACAGTCGTTTTAAAATAATCATTTCCGGCAGGCTGGCGCCGGCACCACCAATGGTCAGCGCCATTACGCTCCCTAAACTGGCCCCTTTGGCGACCAGGGTTGCCGCCAGCGGTAACATGGTACTGGCCCGCACGTACAGCAAGATACCGCTCAGGGCTGCGGCCGGGATCAGCCACCAGGGGTTAGTGCTGCTCAAACCTGCCAGCAAAGAAGCGGGCACATAGCCATGGATCACTGCACCTACTGCTACACCCAACGCAATATGCGGTAAGAAACTACGGGTTTCTTTTATTGCTTGTTGGAATAATGCTTTTAGTGACACCGATTTCCTGGCTTGTGTCGCAGGGTCGGCGCTACTACTGCCACAACAGCTGTTTGCAGCAGCAGGTAAGGTTACAAAGCGCTGGAAATTTAAAGCTTGCAGAACAAGGCCGCTGCTAATAGCTACCCCCAGCACCGCTACGCTATAAATCAGCAGTAGTTTCAGCCCGAAGATTACCCACAGCATGGCGATTAAATAGGGGTTTAGCAGCGGTGAGGTAAACAGAAACGTCATTACCGGGCCAAAAGCAGCATTAGCCCGCAACAAGCCAACCATCATCGGCAGGGTTGAACAGCTGCAAAAGGGGGTAATGGCGCCTAGTCCAGCCGCCAGCATATAGCCACTTTTACCTGATAGCAGTGCCTTAACCCGCGCTTTAGGGATCTTATGTTGTAGCCAGCTAACCAGCATACTGATGAGCACGAACAACAGCAGCAATTCACTGAACACGATGACAAAGAATTGAATGCTGCTATAAAGCGCATTCTGGTTAAGGTTGGTTAAATCGAGCATTTTGAACTCCTCAGTTTTATTATTCCGCAATTATCGAAATATTGATTATTAAAAAAGCCCGCCGGGCAGTTATAATTCCATTAATGTCGAAATATTTTATTTCTATCAGTATGGAATTGTCAATATGCTTCGATAAATATAGAATGATTTTATTTTCAGACCAAAGTCTGTGTTAAGAGGAAAACCTAATGGAACTTGAATTGGCTGCGGCGCGGCTGGCTGAACTGGGTCACAGCACCCGGCTGGCAATATTTCGTATTCTGGTTAAAGCCGGCCGGCAAGGGTTAAGTGTTGGCGATATTCAGCAGCAACTGGATATTCCTGGCTCAACCTTGTCCCATCATTTGGCGAGAATGATCAAAGTAGACTTATTGCAGCAACAGCGTGAGGGCAGGACACTGTATTGTCAGTTGCAGTTTGAGGTAGTGGAATCGTTATTAGGCTATTTATATGCGGAATGTTGCACCGCTGATGGCCAGCCATTATTGGCGATGCATAACATAGAGCTCGCCAGCGCTAAGTGTTGACGCTTTTGCGAACAACAACCTGCGGTGTGCGATAAAAGGTAGCGGGAAACCAGCGTAAAGCGGTTACGATTAGCGATTGCGAATAATCGTTGCTGATAATTAAGGAATACCAATGCGTTATGTTGTGTTAAGCCTGAGCCTGCTGCTGTCACTGTTTGGTTGCACAGGAAATACATCATCTGTTAATTCGCCGGGGGCTGCCCCAGCTTCATCCCAAACTGAATTTAACCCGGCCTGGCTGTCAAGCCAGGCTGCCAGTCAGGCATTGGCAAAGGGTGAAGTCAGCAGCGAGCTGCTGGTCAGTTATTATCTGCAGCAAATTGATACGCATAACAAAGCCGGACATCAGCTGGCGGCAATTAGTGACATTAACCCGGATGCACTGGCCCAGGCGCGGCAGCTTGATGCAGAGCGGCGTCAGGGTAAGCTGCGCTCTGCGTTGCATGGCTTGCCGGTAGTGCTAAAGGCCAATATAGCCACTAACGACAGCATGCCGACGACTGCCGGTGCGCTGGCGTTGCAAGGCCATCTTACGGCGTCAGACGCTGCACTGGTAAGCCAGTTGCGGGCCGCCGGGGCTATTATTCTGGCAAAAACTAATTTATCAGAATGGGCTAATTTCCGGGGTGAGAAATCAGCCAGTGGCTGGTCGGCGCTGGGTGGCCAGGTGCGCAATCCGCATTTATTAAGTCATACACCTTGTGGCTCCAGTTCTGGCTCAGCCGTGGCCGTCGCGGCCGATTTAGCTTTGCTGGCTGTGGGCACTGAAACCGATGGCTCGATAATGTGCCCGGCTGCTATTAATGGCATTGTTGGTATAAAACCAACCCGCAGTTCGGTGTCAGGTGAGGGTATTATTCCGATCGCTGAAGCACAGGATATCGCCGGCCCAATGGCCAGAACGGTATATGGTGCGGCATTATTATTGGAGGCTTTGGTCACGCCTGCAGCTAAAAATCAATTTGCTGTATCTCTGACTGAGGCTGCTGCCAAGCCGCCCACAACAAAGAAAGTGCTGGTGGTGCGCGCTTATGATAAGCAGGATGCGGCGTTAGCGCCGATGCTGGATAAGCTGACAGCAGAGCTTAACGCTGCCGGAATTGAGGTGGTCAGTACTGATAACTGGCAATTACCGCCAGAATTGTACCAGGCAGAGCTAAAGGTATTAATTTATGAATTTAAACGTGATTTAGAGCACTGGTTAACTACTTATCAGGTACCTGCAGAGCGGGACACTCTGGCGGAAATCGTAGAATTTAACCGGGCGCAAGGTGAAGCCGCGCTGGCGTTTTATGGCCAGGAGTATTTAGAGCAGGCAGCGGCGATAGATTTAGCGGCCGATTATGCCGGTTATCAGCAAGCGCTTGCTGCCAGTCGCAAATTAGCAGAACAGGCGCTGGATCAGTATCTGCGTCAGCAGGGGTATGATGCGATTATTCTGCCATCTTATGGTCCGGCCTGGCCAATTGATCATATTAATGGTGACGACTTTAATTTTGGTACCTCAACTGCTGCGGCAGTGGCGGGTTATCCGTCTATTACCCTGCCAGCAGGTTACAGCGGTATTTTACCACTGGGTGTCAGTCTGGTCGGCTTGCCCTGGTCAGAACCTGAATTGCTGGCGCTGGCCAGTTTACTGGAGCAGCAATTGGCAGCCTATCAGCGGCCGGGTTTTGTGGCTGAACTTAGCAACTAAACATGAATGGCAGTTTTGACTTATTTGTGGTTGAGGCGTAATCTTAGCGGCACTAGCTTCAGCGGCAATTGGATCTGGCAACAGTAACCTGAATTATTTTAAACTCATACGGCAGCTGATACAGATTTATGTTAAGTAACTTATGTTAAGCACTTTGGTACAACAGCAAAAGCACTGGACTATCCCGCTGATGGTCAGCCTTGCTTTGTCCTGGTGTTTGCTGCTGTGCGGTAGTTTAAGTAGTGGTATAAACGCCGGGGTAAATGACCCGGCCCATGCGATGGGCACTGAGCATTCCCAGCACGCTGCCACAGTGCTCTCTGAGAAAACACCGCCTTGTCATAGTCAGCCGGTGTTAACCGGCGTTGATGCCACCGGGCTGACCGCTCAGCACGATAATTGCTCGGGTTGCGATACGCAGGCCACTCAGCTGGATCCGCTGTCGCTACCGGCTATGGTGCTATTTGTAAGTTGGGTGCATGTTAGCGAGATCTGGCCAGTTAACGAACCTGCTAATAACTGGTTTGCTCAGGCGCCACCACCACGACCGTCCGTTCCTCTTTATTTACGTAAAAACCTGCTGTTGATTTGATAGCTGCGATGTAACCAACGGTTATTTTCGCTATGTCAGACACAGAGGTTTTACTATGTTTATCCCGGTTAAAAGCGGTTTGCTGGCCAGTTTGCCAGTGTTATTATTTCTCCAAAGTAGTGTGGTGGCAGCGCCAGCGCAGCAAAGCCCTGTAACAAAGCAAAGCCCATTGCAGCAACTCACTGCGTCTGCTGAACAAGCAACGGTGTATACCTGCTCGATGCATCCGCATGTTCGCTCCACTAACCCTGACGACCGGTGTCCGATTTGCGGAATGGCGCTTATTCCGGTAACCGTGGATGCAACAGAAAATCACTCTGACCCCTTTTCCGGCGAATCTGCTCGCGGTATGCGCTTAAGTGCGAGAGCTGAAGCGTTATTACAACCTGAGTTAACGCCGGTACGACGGCAGCAGGCTGAGGGCAGCATAGCATTGGTCGGAAAACTGGCTGCCGATCAAAGCCGCTTAAAAACCATTAGCGCCTGGACATCCGGTCGGATCGACAAATTTTACCTTAATAGTAGCGGGGTCGATGTTAGTGCCGGCCAGCCAATGGTGGAAATTTTTAATCCGGATCTTATTGTTATTCAACAGGAGCTGGTGCAGGCCAAACAACTGGCTGCGGCAAAAGGTAGCAGCCTGCCAGCGGACAGCACGCTGGCAGCAGCGCGCCGTCGTTTGCGGCTGCTGGGTGTGCCCGCTACTCAGATCGACAGTATTTTACAAAGTGAAAACCTGCAGGACACGGTAACCATTAGCGCGCCGGTATCGGGCCGGGTACTGGATAAACTGGTGAATGAAGGCGCATATGTCAGTGCCGGCCAGCCGCTGTTTACTGTTCTTGAGCTGGATAAAGTCTGGCTGGAGCTGGAAGCCTTTGAGCACCAGCTTGCTGCTATCAGCCCGGGGCAGCCAGTCAGCGTGGAGTTACTGGCATTGCCGGGAGAAACCTTCCACACGCAAGTGCTGCTGCTGGAACCCGAGGTTGATAGTAACCGACGCACGGTAACCGTGCGGGCGCTGCTGGATAACCCCGATGGTCGCCTGTTACCCGGTATGCTGGCCCGTGCCAGCTTGCTTGACAAAGAGGATGACGTATTACTTATTCCTGCATCAGCAGTGCTGCATACCGGACAACGCTCGTTAGTTTATGTGCAGCATCCGCAACAGCCGACAGAGTTTTCCGGTCGGCAAGTAACACTGGGCCGGCGTTTTGCCGATAAATATCAGGTACTGAGTGGCTTAACTGAAGGTGAGTTAGTGGTAAGCAAGGGCGCATTCCGCTTGGATAGCGAACTGCAGATCCGCGGTTTGCCCAGTATGCTCTCTGCTGATGGCCGCAGTGGCGATCCTCATGCGCAGCATGGTCATCCGCAAACACCGGCGCAAAAAACTGAGCAGCAGATGGCAACATCTGCTCAGGACGAAGACTTTAGTCTCAGCGCTGCGCAACAGGCAGCTATTCTGGAACCTTACCAGCAACTATACCTGGCCTTAACCGAGGACGACCTGGCAAGCTGGCAGCAGGGCACCGAAGCCTTTCAGCAAGCGGTTGCCGGGGTTAACTGGCCTGTAGGTTTGCAGCAACAGGCAGCGCAGTTGCAGCGTGGCGCCGGGCACAGTCATCATATAAACGACCTTGAGCAGGCCCGGCAGCAATATTATCAGCAGGTGCAGGCGCTAATAGCGCTGGCAGAGCAGGGCATCTTAGCGGCGGGCTGGTATCGGGCTTATTGTCCGATGGCGCGCGACGGTGAGGGTGCCAGCTGGCTACAGAGGCAGGCTACCGTGTTAAACCCCTATTTTGGGCCAATGATGCAAGGTTGCGGTGATATTGAACAGCAGTACAGCGACGGAGGCAGCCATGCACACTGAGCCGTCTTCGACGCAGGACAACAGCAGCCCGTGGTTTAGCAAGCTGATTAACGGCTGCCTGCGCCAGAAATTGCTGGTATTGCTGATGAGTGCGTTGTTGGTCGTGGTGGGTATTGCTTACGCGCCATTTGGCTGGCAAACCGGTATGCCACTGCAGCCGGTGGCAGTCGATGCTATTCCAAACCTGGGTGAGAATCAGCAAATTGTCTTCAGCGAATGGCCGGGACGTTCACCACAAGATGTCGAGGATCAGCTCAGTTACCCGTTGAGTGTCGCCCTGATGGGCGTGGCCGGGGTTAAAGATGTCCGTACCTTGTCGATGTACGGTTTTTCCAGTATTGCGGTGATCTTTGACGACAGTGTCGAGTTTTACTGGTCGCGTAGCCGTTTGCTGGAAAAACTGGCCAGCTTGCCGGCCGATACTTTACCTGAGGGAGTTCAGCCAGGCCTGGGGCCAGATGCGACGGCACTAGGTCAGGTGTTCTGGTACACGTTGGAAGGTCGTGATCCGAACGGCAAAACGACCGCAGGCTGGGACTTAGACGAGCTGCGCAGTATTCAGGACTGGTATTTACGAACAGGTTTGCTGGCGGCCGAAGGTATTAGTGAAGTGGCGTCCATTGGTGGTTATCAGCGTGAGTACCAGATAGAAGTGGACCCGGACTTACTGCGTATCCATCAGGTTACCCTGGCCGACGTTAGCAGTGCGGTGATGGCAGCAAATCTGGATGTCAGCGCTGGTAGCCGGGAAATTAATGGTGTGGAATATGTGCTGCGTGGCGTCGGTTTAGTTGAAAAACTCAGTGATATCGAACAGGCTGCGGTAAGGTTGGCGGCTAACAATATCCCGATTACCGTTGCCGATGTGGCAACAGTGAGTATAGGCCCGGCCCAGCGCCGGGGGGCATTGGATGTCGCTGGTGCTGAAGCCGTCGGAGGCGTGGTAACGGTTCGTCAGGGTTTTAATCCGCGCCAGGCAATCGACAATATTAACGCTCAGCTAAAGCAAATAAGCCGGGGCCTGCCGGCCAAAGCGGTTATCGACTGGTCAGATACCAAAGCGCAGCAAGTAGCAGCTTTTGCCAGTGCCAATAGTTTACCAGCCTGGGGCACCGATAACAGCCGCTGGACCACTTTCCTCCAGCAGCACCCGGCCACAGCCTGGCCAGAGTGGCTAACCTTAAGCCAGCTGACGGTGGTGCCATTTTACGACCGCTCAGAGCTGATTAATGAAACCCTGGGTACGCTGCAACAGGCATTGAGTTTGCAGCTTCTGGTGACGATTATTGTGGTGCTGGTATTGCTATGGCACCTGCGAGCTGTTTTTGCGGTCAGTATTATGTTGCCGCTGGCAGTATTGCTGAGCTTTATCGGCATGAAATTGTTGGCGGTTGAGGCCAATATTGTCGCCCTGGCGGGTATTGCGATTGCCATTGGTACTATCGTTGATATGGCGATAATTGTCAGTGAAAACCTTATCCGCCAGCGCCAGCAGCAACCGGAGTTAACTGCTTATCGTGCGGTGCAGCGGGCAATGCAGGAAGTGGGGCCGGCAATACTAACCGCCATCAGCACTACCGTAATCAGCTTTCTGCCGGTATTCAGTATGACGGGGGCTGAAGGTAAATTATTTGGTCCGCTGGCGTACAGTAAAACCCTGGTGTTACTGGCAGCAGCCTTACTGGCGCTCACTTTACTACCCGTGTTGCTGTTTTTACTATTCTCGCCGCGGATGCAGGGCATTAAAAACCGCTTTCAGCCGCTAAGGGCACGACTGACTGGCTGGCACAGCCGCTGGCTAACCGGCACACCACTGGCACGGCTAAGCCTGCCAGCCAACCTGTATGGCCGTGGCCGGGCATTACTGCTGTTGTCCTTGTTGCTTGGCGTCACGAGTTTACTGGCATACTTCTGGCAGCCATTGGGGCCGGCTGCGGGTTTACTAAGTAATACGCTGTTGGTTGCATTGCTGCTTGCCGTGGTGCTGCTGTTTTTCTGGCTGTTCTTAGTCAGTTATCTGCCATTGTTGCGGTTGATACTGAAGGTCAAATTGTTGTTTTTGCTACTGCCGATGTTGTTAGTAGGGCACGGCCTAACCATCTGGCTTGGCGCTGAACGGGTACTCCCCTGGGTGGCAACTGACAGCGCAACGGCGCAGCGCTACCCGGGCTTGGGGCGGGAGTTTATGCCGGCGTTAGATGAAGGGGCTTTTTTATTGATGCCCAGCCTGATGCCGCATGCCTCGATGGCTGAAGCTATAGCAGTGCTGCAACAGCAGGATCAGGCAATTGCTGCCATTCCTGAAGTGCGGTCGGTTGTGGGCAAGGTTGGCCGGGCCGAGACAGCGCTGGATCCGGCACCACTTGGTATGATTGAAACACTTATTCAATATCACAGTGAGTTTAAAACCGATGAGCAGGGCAAGCGTGTTTATTTCCGGTTTGACCCTGACAGTCAGCAATTTGTCAGAGATAGCACGGGCCAGTTAATACCGGATAGCCAGGGTCGGCCATACCGGCAGTGGCGCGAGCACATTACCAGCCCGGATGATATCTGGCAGGAGATTATTCAGGCCGCGCAGTTGCCTGGTGTCACCTCTGCACCTAAGTTACAACCAATAGAGACCCGGCAATTGATGCTGCAAACTGGCATGCGTGCAGCAATGGGGTTAAAACTGGCTGCACCCGATTTAGCGACGCTTGAGCAGCTGGCGTTGGCGCTGGAACAGCTGATCCGGGAAGCGCCTGCTGTAAACCCGGCGACGGTGAACGCCGAGCGGATAGTAGGCCAGCCTTATCTGGAGATCCATCCGGACCGAACCGCCATAGCCCGGCACGGTCTGAGTATGCAGCTGGTGCAACAGGCTATCGCTAACGCAATAGGCGGCATGGATGCAGGTCAGATAATTGATGGCCGTGAGCGTTATCCCATCCGAGTGCGCTATATGCGCGAGCGCCGCGATACGCTGGAGCAACTGACCGGGGTATTAATTGATACGCCTGCCGGTTATCCACTGCCATTAAACCAATTGGCTGAGATTCGGTACCAGCGTGGTCCGCAGATGATCCGCTCGGAGAATACTTTCCTAACCGCCTATGTAACCTTTGGGGGCAAGCCGGGCATGGCCGAAGTAGAGGTGGTTGATGCGGTAGCAACCTACCTGGACGATAAACTTGCGACCGGTGCCTGGCAATTACCAGCCGGCGCCAGTTACAGTTTCGCTGGCAGTTTTGAGCATCAGCAGCGGGCTGCGACCACCTTGTTATGGGTAGTACCGCTGGCGTTACTGCTGATTTTTATGCTGCTTTATCTGCAATTCCGGCGGGTCAGTACCACTCTGATGATTTTCAGTAGCATCGCCGTCGCCTGGGCCGGTGGTTTTATCATGCTGGACTGGTTTGCGCAGAGCTGGTTTATGAACTTCAGCCTGTTTGACACTAACCTGCGGCAGCTGTTTCAGTTACAACCTTACAATTTAAGTATCGCTGTCTGGGTAGGTTTTCTGGCGTTATTTGGCATAGCGGTAGATGACGGTATTGTGATGGCCAGTTATTTAAAGCAAGCTTTTGCTGAGCGTACAGCGCGGACTAAAGCAGAGGTGCGGGCGCGGGTATTAGCAGCAGCACAGAAGCGAATCCGGCCGTGTCTGATGACATCGGCCACCACTATTCTGGCGTTGCTGCCGGTATTAAGTGCCACTGGCCGCGGTGCAGATCTGATGATCCCAATGGCCATTCCGACCTTTGGTGGGATGTTATTTGTACTGTTAAGCGTATTTATGGTGCCGGTGTTGTATTGTGCGGTGGAAGAGCGGAGAGTTTCTCGTGTAGCACGTTAGCGATCGACTGCAATACCCCATTTGGCTTGCCACAGCAACTCGTTCGGGCTGACGCCCTCACTCAGACACTCTGTGGCAACCAAATCGGGTTTCCAGTCTCACGCTTAAGCCCCCTGCCAAATAGCTTCAAGTATCAAGCCAGCGCAATAAAGCCAAAAAAGGCAATAATCGCTGCTATTAAAGCATAGGGGAACTGGGTTAGCGCATGGCTCATCAGGTTACAACCTGAGCCCTGTGCGGCCAGTACCGTTGAATCACTGTAAAAACAGGCCTGGCTGCCAAAAGAACTGGCTGATAACAGCGCACCTATTACCAGTGGAATATTGGCATCTACCGCGAACGCCAGTGGCATAACAATCGGAATAGACACTGCAAAAATACCCCAGCTGGAACCTGTGGCGAAAGCCAGCACCGCCATCGCTAGAAACACCAGTGCCGGCAACATCTGCGCGTTCATATAAGGCGCCAGGTTCTCAATAACATACAGCGGCAAGCCGAGTTGATCGCAGACATCTTTAAACGTAAAGGCAGCAATAACGGTACAAATGGCCGGTAGCATGGTTTTAAAGCCGTGCATCATCAGTTCCATCATCTCAACAAACGGCATTAACCGCTGCGCCATATACATCGGGATAGTGAGGATAAATGTCAAAATAAGCGCCGGCCAGATTTCGGCATCAAACCAGATAGTAAAACCAACCAGCATCAGCATCGGTAGCACAAAGTTGTGTAATTTACCGTGGGTGCGGTCGCTTTGCTGCATTTCCTGTTCAAACGATTGCATCGCAAATTCATCGGCACCGTGGCTGGCGCGTGCGGCAATTACCGGAGCAGTTGCTTCGTCAATTGCCGGTGCACTCAGTGCTGCCAGTTCAGCTTTTTTCATCGGCCCAAACAGTGGCACAATGCCCAGAATAACCAGCAACACCATCAGCATGGCCAGCCAGGCATACAGCATATAGGGAATAGCTGAAATATACGTGCTGATACCGTTAGGGTCGGTATCCGGCGCCACACCATTGGCTACCAGTAACCCGCCAAAGAATACCGCCCAGGTGGAAATAGGCACCAGCACACAAATAGGCGCAGCCGTAGAGTCAACTACGTAGGCCAGCATTTCGCGCGATACTTTATATTTATCAGTGATGCGCTTCATGGTTTCACCAACGGTGAGCGCGTTTAAATAGTCATCAATAAAGATAACAATACCCAGAAAATAGGTCATTAATAATGATGGCTTGCGGCCACTGGCATATTGCTGAGCCATCCGGCCAAAGGCAAAAGCTCCGCCGGTATGTACCAACAGCGCAATTAATGCACCGAAGCCACCGCAGACTAAAATTAACCAGCCGATCGTTTCATCCTGCATCACCCTGACTGAGGTTTCCCCAAGATTGAACAGGGCGTCTTTCGGGCTGCCTATCAGTAAAAGTCCGGCCACGGCGCCCAGAATCAGCGCCAGAATTGGCCTTTTCAGCCAGACCGCAAAGGCGATAACCACCAAAGGTGGGATAAGACTGATGGCGGAAGGTTCTGTTTGTAAAACAGCAGCGGCCGCTTCGACCGCGGCAGCAACAGGTTCGGCAATACTGTCCATCTGGTTATCTGCTGACATTTCTAAGTCTCAAATAAAAGCTCCGCATACCGGAGCCAGGTTGATAAACCGTTGCAGCAGATAAACCAGGGCAACGGAGCGCATTTTTTAATTTTTAAAATTTATCAGGCATAAAGTAGTGCTGGTTTTCAGCGTGTAAAAAACCACGGCGCAATAATATCAAAAATATAGTTTTCCACCAGAAAATTGTCTTAGCAGCGCTAGAAGCAGTATTCGCCTTTCCCGGGTCTGGAGTCATTGTCATGAAAATTTACACCAAGATTTGGTCTAAATGTTAAATTATATTAAAAACAGTGGTTTAAAAACTGGCCTGATTAATGCTTTATGTATAGGGAATGCGAATATTAGCGGTTATTCGCCCGTTTGTTCCAACAAGGAGATTTAATATGAACAAATTAACGAAGGGTATGTTGGCGGGTGCCGCTCTACTGGTTGCGCCATTTACTCAGGCAGCAGTGATTGAGTGGACTTATAATGTTACTACAGAATGGACCGGTGCAACTTTCAGTGGTGGCAACGCTAATGAAATTGTAAACGATTCGCTGATTAGTTGGGGGGCGGCTGGTGGTGATCATACCGATACCTCTCAGAACGCTCAGAATTCTCGTAGTGGTTTGGAAATTAGTGACTCACCGGCAGCGGGTAATGTTTTTACCAATAATATGATGCCTGCGCCAACCAACACCATAACGCATTACAACAACACACTCTCTGCCAGTTTCAGCACATTGCTGACTGCTGGTGTTTTAACGACGTTGGATTTGACACCGACTGATCCAGCAGGTCCTGCTGCGCCAACCTTTATGACTAATTTCTTTGTCGATTTTATCGAGACGCCAAACACAACCCCTTGTAACTTTCCAAGTGCGACTGTGTGTGATGACATTTTTGTCATTCAGTTTGGAGCGTTAAATAGCGAGTTCGTATATGATGGCGTAACTTACTTTTTAAGTATTGTTGAATTATCAGGTAATTTGACTCCACTTGATAATGCGACTTGTGCCAGAGCAGGTGTAGCAAATGGTTGTTTAGGTTTTACCACACCTGAGAGTACTTTAACCCCTGCACAGTTCGGCTTCCTTATTACTACCCGCCCGGTAAACGTACCTGAGCCAGCGATGTTAGGCTTGTTCGGTCTGGGCTTGTTAGGCTTAAGAGCGTTCGGTCGTCGCCGTTCTGTTAAAAAATAGTGAGTAATTAAGTGTGCAACTAATTTTTAGTTAAACACAAAACAAAAAAACCGGAGCTTGCTCCGGTTTTTTTCTGAGAGGCGCTGTAACTAAAGGGCAGTAATTTCTGCCTGCTGAGCCTGCAGCTTGGTCACAGCCTGTTCTAACTCGGTTTGTTTGGCCCGCTCTTTTGCCAGTACGGCTTCGGGCGCTTTCGCTACAAAGCCCGGGTTATTTAATTTGCCGCTGACCCGCGCCAGTTCCTGATTAGTTTTTTCCAGTTGTTTAGCAATCCGGCTTAGCTCAGCCTCTTTATCAATTAAGCCTGCCATGGGGATCAGTAAATCCATATTGCCAACCAATTGCGTCGCACTGGCCGGTGCTTTTTCATCGCTATCTAATACAGTGATATTATCCAGCTTTGCCATTACCATTAAAAAGTTCTGGTTTTGCTGCAAGCGGCGCTGCTCTTCATTATTCAGATTACGCAGTAGCACGTTTAGTGGCTTGCTGGGGGCGATGTTCATTTCGCCACGCACATTCCGAATAGCAGTAATAACGGCTTTCAACCATTCTAAATCAGCCATTGCCGTATCATCAGCCAGGCTTTCATCAAACTGCGGGTAGGCTTGCAGCATAATGCTGTCTGCCTTATTGCCATCAATAACAGCTCCGGTCAGCGGTTTTACCGACTGCCAGATTGTTTCGGTAATAAACGGCATGATCGGGTGCATTAGGCGCAGTAAACTCTCCAGCACGGTTAGCAGAGTATGGCGGGTACCGCGCTGTTCAGCCTCAGTGCCTTTAAACAGCACCGGTTTGGTTAGCTCTAAATACCAGTCGCAGAACTGATTCCAGGTAAATTCATACAAGGTGTTTGCAGCTAAATCGAAGCGATAACTGTCGATATACTGGCTAACTTGCTTTACCGTTTGTTGGTATTGCGCCAAAATCCATTTATCGGCCAGCGACAGCACTTTCGGCTCGCTGCCAAAGCCACAATCTTTCTGTTCGGTATTCATCAGCACATAGCGGCTGGCATTCCACAGTTTGTTGCAGAAGTTTCGATAGCCTTCCAGCCGTTTCATATCCCAGTTTATATCACGGCCGGTAGAGGCCAGTGATGCCAGGGTGAAACGCACGGCATCAGTACCACTGGCGGTAATGCCATCCGGGAACTGCTGCTCGGTTTGTTTAGCAATTTTTTCGGCCAGTTTAGGCTGCATTAAGTTACTGGTGCGCTTGGCCAGTAAGTCGGGCAGGCTGATACCGTCAATCATATCCAGCGGGTCGATGACATTGCCCTTGGATTTTGACATCTTGTCGCCGTTTTCATCGCGGATAAGCCCGGTAACATAAACGGTTTTAAACGGTACCTGGGGTATACCATTTTCATCTTTAATAAAATGCATGGTCATCATGATCATCCGGGCAACCCAGAAGAAAATAATGTCAAAGCCGGTTACCAGTACGTCAGTCGGATGAAAGGTTTTTAAATCGTCAGTCTGCTTTGGCCAGCCCAGGGTAGAGAAAGTCCACAATGCTGAGCTGAACCAGGTATCCAGTACGTCATTGTCTTGCTGTAAGGGCAAGTCGGCAGCTAACTGGTAAGTGTCGCGTACTTCCTGCTCGGTGCGGCCAACATACACCTTGCCGTCATTATCATACCATGCCGGAATGCGGTGGCCCCACCACAACTGACGGGAAATACACCAATCCTGAATGTCACGCATCCAGCTGAAATACATGTTTTCGTATTGCTTGGGTACAAACTCAATCTGGCCGGTTTCAACCGCTTCAACGGCGGTTTTAGCCAGCGGCGCTACCCGAACATACCATTGATCAGTTAGTAACGGCTCTATGACCACGCCACTACGATCGCCGTAAGGCAGGGTATTGGTTAAGTTTTCAACCTTTTCCAGCAAACCAGCCTGTTCAAAAGCGGCGACGATGGCCTTACGGGCGGCATACCGGTCCAGCCCCTGGTACGCCTGCGGAATGGCGGCAGTCATTGCCGGGTTCAGCTCACCGTTGCTATGAAAGCACTCGCCGTCAGCGCGGATAGTTGCATCCTGGGTCAGAATGTTGATCATCGGCAGCTGGTTACGTTTACCTACTTCATAATCGTTAAAATCGTGAGCCGGAGTAATTTTTACGCAGCCGGTGCCTTTGTCTTTATCGGCATGCTCATCGGCGATAATTGGAATAGGGCGGTTAACTAACGGCAACAGCACTTGTTTTCCAATTAACGCCTGATAGCGCTCATCAGCCGGGTTTACCGCCACGGCAGTGTCGCCCAGCATAGTTTCCGGCCGGGTTGTGGCCACTACCAGATAGTTTTTACCATCGATGGTTAGTGCACCATCGGCCAACGGGTAGCGCAGGTGCCACATATGGCCCTGTTGCTCTTTATTTTCCACTTCCAGATCAGAGATAGCGGTATGCAGTTTCGGGTCCCAGTTGACCAGCCGTTTGCCACGGTAAATTAAATCGTCCTGATACAGCCGAACAAACACTTCCTGCACGGCTTCAGACAAGCCTGCATCCATGGTAAAGCGTTCCCGCTCCCAGTCGACTGAATTACCGAGACGACGCATTTGTGAGGTAATAGTGCCACCGGATTCAGCTTTCCAGTCCCAGACTTTTTCGATAAAGGCTTCACGACCAAGCTCGTGCCGGCCTGGTAAGCCAGCCGCCGCTAATTGCCGCTCTACTACCATCTGGGTTGCGATACCGGCGTGGTCACTGCCAACCTGCCACAAGGTATTTTTGCCGCGCATCCGCTGGTAGCGGGTCATTGCATCCATTATGGTTTGCTGAAAAGCATGGCCCATATGCAGGCTGCCGGTAACATTTGGCGGTGGGATCATAATGCAGTAACTGCCGGCCCCGGTATCACCGGCCGGTTTAAAATAGCCTTTGCTTTCCCATGCGCTGTACATGGCTTGTTCTATCTGACTGGGATTAAATGTTTTTTCCATGAGAGTACCTGTTGTTCAGTCGGCATTGACGGTAGCAGGGGTAATACCCGACTGACGATATTGCTTATAACGTTCCCGCGCCTGCGATTTGGCAGCAGCCTCAGCCGGAACAAATTCGATAATGTCGGCGAACCGGTTGGCAAAAGCCGGCATATCCGGCGCCAGGTTAATTAATACCTGACGGCTTTGCTTCGGCGTTTGCCAGCTTATTTCGACTGGCGCACCACGTGCCGGACCTTCACCGCTAAGGTTATGCGGTACAAAGCTGTCTGCCTCAAACTGCCATAACAGCTGGTCGATAAGCTCGGCATCTTGCTGGCTGGCAGTATAAACAAAAACCCGCTGGTTAGCGCGGTAAAAGTTGGCGCACAGCTGACATGCCAAAGTAAAATGAGCTGGCGGGTCGCTCAGCTCATTCTCTGTTGACAACTGGCTATCGGCCAGCACATAAAAGGTAACCGCCATCAGTGATCCTGGTTGTGGCCAGCCCGGTTAATTAAAAACTGGGTTAATAATGCTACCGGCCGGCCGGTAGAGCCTTTGTCTTTGCCACCACTGCGCCAGGCTGTGCCGGCTATATCCAGGTGAGCCCAGTTATATTTGCGGGTGAATTTCGATAAGAAACAGGCTGCGGTGATAGTGCCTGCGGCGCGGCCGCCTAAATTACTGAAATCTGCAAAGGGGCTTTCCAGCTGTTCGTGATAATCATCCCACAATGGCAGGCGCCAGGCGCGGTCACCACTTTGTTCTGACGCATTAAGAATTTCGTGGGCCAGCGGGTTGTGGTTACTGAGCAGGCCAGAGGCGTGTTTGCCCAGGGCAATCACGCAAGCACCGGTAAGGGTGGCAACATCTATTACCAGTTCCGGATCAAAGCGCTCTGCATACGTCAGGGCATCACACAACACTAAGCGACCTTCGGCATCGGTGTTTAATACTTCAACGGTCTGGCCTGACATGGTGGTCAGAATATCACCTGGCCGGTACGCATTGGCATCGGGCATATTTTCAGCTGCGGCCAGAATAGCGACGATATTTACAGGTAAACCCAGGGCAATAACCGAGTGCATGGTGCCAAGTACAGAGGCTGCACCGCACATGTCGTATTTCATTTCGTCCATGCCATCGCCTGGTTTTAAACTGATACCGCCGGAGTCGAACGTCAGGCCTTTACCAATTAACACCATAGGCGCACTGTCGTTGCCGGCGCCGTTATATTTAATGACCGACATCTTCGGACCATTAACTGAACCCCGGCCAACCGCCAGGTAGGAATTCATGCCATGGCTGGCCAGCTCTTCTGCGCCCAGCACTTCAACACTGATTTTATCTGATAATTCGACCAATGCCTGCGCCTGTTCCGCCAGGTAAGCCGGGGTGCAGATATTAGGTGGCATATTGCCAACATCTTTACATTGCTTAATGCCTGCAGCGATGGCCAGGCCTTGCTCTACCGCACGCTCGCCAATGGTTAAGTCGCGCCGGGTCGGCACGTTAAACACAATTTTACGTAGTGGCCGGCGGGTTTCGTCTTTTTTGCTCTTTAAACGGTCAAATACGTACAGGCAGTCCTGGGTGGTTTCCACCGCATGGCGCACTTTCCAGTAAGTATCGCGGCTTTTAACATGTAGCTCTGATAAAAAGCACACGGCTTCCATCGAGCCGGTTTCATTCAGGGTACTGATGGTTTTAGCGATAATTTGCCGATACTGCCGTTCGTCCAGCTCACGCTCTTTGCCGCAACCAACCAACAATACCCGCTCGCTTAACACATTAGGCACATGGTGTAATAACAGCATCTGGCCTGGCTTGCCTTCTAAGTCGCCACGGCGCAACAAATTGCTGATATAGCCTTCGCTGATTTTATCCAGTTGCTCTGCTACCGCGGAAAGACGGCGTGGTTCGTACACGCCCACAACAATACATGCGCTGCGTTGTTTTTCCGGACTTCCGCTTTTAACGCTGAACTCCATACTTACTCCTGATTCTAAGAGACTGTGCTACTATAGCCGTTAACATATAGTCGTTAACAATTGTCATTACGTTATAGCGCCAGCTATTTACATGGCTGAATTCTACCGCGAATTGAGAAAAAAGCTCGGTTTTCCCGGTACTTTGCCTGATAATAATTGCTATAAATATCAAGTTTACTTAAAAATTGCCAGGTTTCCAGCAAAAAGACAGGTTTTAGGGGGCATTGTTGATTATTTTTCGCTATCTGATTGGGGAGGTTTTTCGCGCCCAATTGGCTGTCTTTGTTATTCTGACCAGCATTATTATCAGTCAGCGCTTTGTGAAGATTCTGGCTGATGCCTCCGAGGGCGATTTACCTGGGCAGCTGGTGATGAGCATCGTTGCCCTGAAGTTACCCCAGCTTGCGGTAATTATTCTGCCATTAAGTGCATTTCTGGGTATTTTGGTTGCGTATGGCCGGGTGTATGCCGACAGTGAGATGACGATATTGCACTCTACCGGGGTCAGTGAGTGGTATGTTACCCGTCTGACTCTGCTGTTATCGGTTGTAATGGCGATATTAGCCGGCAGTGTTACCTTGTATCTCAGCCCCTGGGCTACCGAGCGTGAATATCAGTTGCTGGAAAAAGCAGACAGTAATGTCGGATTGTTTTCGTTGGTGCCGGGCCGGTTTCAGCACACTGCCAATGAACAAGCCGTAATATTTGTGCAGGAGATCAGTCGCTCTGGCAATAATTTAGCACGGGTATTTGTGGCACAAACTGAACTACAGGGTGAGCGTGCTCAGCACGCCATTGTTTATGCTGAGACGGGCGCAGTAAGCGAAGACGCTGCCACCGGTGCGCAGATGCTGGAATTACAACGTGGCCGCCGTTATGCCGGTGATGGTCGCTCGCCAGCCTATGAAGTGACAGAATTCGGCCGCTATCAAATTCAGCTGCGTGAACAACAAGTCGAGCAGCGTCGGCGCAAACTCAGTAGTCTAAGTACGCCTTTACTGCTGCAGGAACAAAGCACTGAAGCCATAGCCGAGTGGCACTGGCGTATCGCAATCCCGTTATCCATTCCGATCCTTACTCTTATTGCCGTGCCGCTGAGCCGGGTTAACCCGCGGCAAGGAAAGTTTGGTCGTTTGCTGCCCGCACTGTTGTTATACCTGGGTTACTACGCGCTATTAATTATTGGCCGCTCTGCGCTGGAAGATGGCAAAATACCGGCTGAGCTGGGGATGTGGTGGCTGCATGGTGGCGCCTTGCTGCTGGGTGTGTTTCTGATACTGCGAAACCGGGCCGGTGCCCAGCGTTTTCGTGCCAGGTTAGCGGGGCGAGCCTGATATGCTGAAAATTCTCGATTTATACATTGGCCGTACTATTCTGGCAACCTCGGCGCTCACCCTGAGTGTGCTGGTTGCGTTATCAGCACTGTTTCGTTTTATTGACCAGATGCGTTCTATTGGCCGCGGCTACTATGACATGGTGCATGCGGCACTTTTCACTCTGTACAGTATGCCGGGCGATTTCGTGCTGTTTTTCCCAATGGCCGCGCTGATTGGCGGCTTGATAGGTATGGGCATGCTGGCCAGCAGTAGTGAGCTGGTAGTAATGCAGGCTGCCGGTTTATCGCGTTTAAATATTATCGGCTCGGTTATGAAGTCAGCTATTATCATGGTGTTAGTGGTGATGGCAGTAGCAGAGTGGGGCGCGCCGGTAAGTGATCGTGCAGCGCGGGAATTGCGGATAAAAGCGATTTCCGATGGTAATTTGTTTGCGGCCCGCCAGGGTGTTTGGGCCAAAGATGGTGATAGCTTTGTCAATATTAAAGAAGTAGACGACGTCGGTAATTTATCCGGCCTGACCATTTACCAATTTGGCAGTGACCTGCAGCTTGAAACCGTAGTCAGTGCCAGCAGTGCGGTATATCGTAACGAGCGCTGGCGGCTTGCAGACGTAACCGAGTTAACTTTTAGCCCGGAGCGGGTAATACGAAACAACCTGCCGGAACAGCAATGGCAATCCAGTTTAAGCCCCGACAAACTGGGGGTCGTGACCATAAAACCTGAAATGTTGTCGCTGACCGGTTTGGCGCAGTACGTTGAATACCTGGAGCAAAATGATCAGGAAGCCAGTCGCTATGAACTGGCCTATTGGCGTAAAGTGCTGCAACCATTGTCGGTTGCTGCCATGTTATTGCTGGCGCTCAGTTTTATTTTCGGGCCGCTGCGCAGCGTGACCATGGCTGCCCGGGTGCTGCTGGGTATTTTAACCGGTTTTGGCTTTTTTATGAGCAACGAACTGTTCGGCCCGCTGGCCCTGGTGTATCAGTTACCACCGCTGGCTGGTGCCATGCTGCCCAGCCTGCTGTTTATGGCACTGGCAGTATATTTTATGCGAAAAAAGGTATAGCCAGTAAATCGTCTAACGGGCGCGCTGGTGCACGTTCAGGCTTTTACTATGCTCTTTACTTATTACTACCATCTGGCTGGCGGTAAGCTGGTCCTGTAACGCCAGGCCCTTACCCCAGCGCAGCCACAACCAGAAATTACCTAAACCAAAAAATGCCAATAGGGCCCGAGCTAACGCCTGCAAAGGGGTGAGCGGCAAGCCGTTTTGTTTTACCACGACAATACGCCAGGCCCGCATACCCAGGGTCTGGCCGGCTTTACACCAGAAATAGACGTAAAAACTGAGAATTACTGCAATCAGGTAAACAAAATAAAACCAGCGGCGCAGTCCGGTATTTAAATAATCGGCTATGTCGCTGTAACCGCTCAAGTTAACCAAAGTGGCCCAAGCCAGCAGCTGTACCAGCAACATCGCCACCCCAGCGGCCAGCATTACCAGCGCTGCTAACACCAGCACATCATAAATTATAGCCGCTAAACGGCGGGCAAAACCGGCACGGGGGGCATTGGCAAGCATACAAAGGTCCTGTTTCAAAACTTGCACAAGTTTAACACGGCCGCGCATTTTTACGATCCCGGGCCAGGCTTTTTAATGGTTATCATAAATTGCAGGCTAATTCCCGGTGACTTATTAACCACGCTTTAAACCGGTTGAAGCTGTTATCGCAATCACTCTTTGTCATGAAAGTGACATGCCATTTTCATTATTTAGACGCAAAAATATCATTATATATTCATTTTTTTGTTCGTTTAGGTTCATTTTTTACAGCTAATTTACGTCCGCAAAATACAATATAACCAAAGGATCTATAAATGACGGTGACAACTAAAAAAAAATGCTTATCCGTATTGATATCAGCTGTATTGTGCGCGCCAGGCTTAAGTTTTGCTGATACCACAACAGAAGCCGAGATAGAGTCAATTACTATCGTCGGCAAAAAAGCAACCTACGCTAATAATATTGTTGATGAAAGCATGAAAAATCAACAGTCCAATATGACCAGTGTACTGGCTGTTATTGATAATCTTCCCGGGGTTTTAATTAACGAAGGTGATGCATTTGGTGCGGATGACTGGTCAACGTCTATCTCAATTCGCGGATTTCAGGTTGACTTAAGCCAGCAGCAAATTGGTATTACTATCGATGGAATTGCGAACGGCAATTCAAATTATGGTGGCGGTGCAAAGGCCAACAGATATATCGATTCGGAAAATTTAGCCCTGGTTGAAGTGTCACAGGGCACTGCAGATATTGCTTCCCGCTCAAATGAAGCGCTGGGTGGCACGCTAAACTTTACAACAATTGATCCTGACTACGATAAAAAAATTACAACAAGTCTGAGTTTGGGTGAGTCTGATGCCCAAAAGTTTTTTGTCCGCTTAAATTCCGGTGAAATTTTTGACAACACCTTTGCCTGGTTAAGCGTGTCAACCCAGAACAGCAGTGACTGGATGGATCAGGCGGCAGAAAATACCCGTGACCATTTCGCTGCTAAAGTAATCAGTATGATTGGTGACACCAAAATAACCGGGTATTTGTCATATGACGACACTCACGAAGACAATTACCAACGGATTTACGGCTTAGCGCAATTTGCTCAGGAGCCGACATGGGACCAGCTAACCAGTGAATGGACTGGTATTCCCTATATTGATCAGGCATATCGGCGCGGCTGGTCAACTTTAAGGGAAAATTTATTCGGCTACCTGGAAGCCGAATGGCAAATGGGCAGTGTCGACTTTAAAACCAATGTGTATTATCACGATAATGAGGGACGAGGTGACTGGATCCCACCGTATCTTGTCGAAGTTACGAACGATGGTGCAGGAAACGCCAACTCTGAGTTGCTTCCTCAGACAGTTTTCGGTGGCCCATTTTTAGGGCAAATCTTTTTTGTTAATCAAGCAGGTGCCACTTTAACACCTAACGCTGGCTGCGTTAGCTCGTTAACTTTTCCGTACGGTGGCGGCGCTGCACAGTATGATCCGGCATGCTATCAGGCCGGCGCCATTCCTGTAAGCTCGTATCGCCATACCCATTATAAGAAACAACGGCTTGGTATTAACGGTGACTTTACCTGGGAGACTCAAATTGCTGAGTTTGACAACGTGTTGCGCGGTGGTTTTTGGTATGAAGATGTTGATCGCGGTGAATATCGTGACTGGCATAAAATTATAGATAGCCGCACCGGTTTCCGATACGACAATACACCTTACTGGGTGCAGTATGATCGTGAATTTCCGACTGATACCTTAATGTACTATGTTCAAAATGAAATCGACTTTGGTGCGGCTTTAGTCAAACTCGGCTTGAAGCAATTCAATGTTGATGTCGCAAAGGATGACCTGTTCAATAGTGCTAATGATATTGACGTATCTTCCGATTCTGATCTGTTACTCAATATTGGTATTGTGGTACCAGTTAACAAAAATTTAGAGATTTTCAGTGGTTTTGCGCAAAATTTTGCCGCAGTCAAAGATGTGGTTCTTGAACGTGATGATGCAGATGTAAGTTTTGTTGAACCAGAAGAGACCGATAACTTTGATTTAGGTTTGCGTTATTCTGGCAATGGTATTAATGCCGGTGTTACCTACTACCAAATTAAATTTGATAATCGTATTACCTTTATAAGTAGTGAAACGGTTACGGGTATCGACTTTTTAGAGTCAGCTGCCGGTGGTTATATCAACGACGGTGGTGTTGAATCCAGTGGCTTTGAGGCTTCAGTAGATTACGCGCTGAATGCTAACTGGCGGGTCTATTCATCATTAACCATTAATGACTCAGAGTACACTGATGCGGCCATTAAAGGGAATAAAGTATTGGGCGTTGCTGAAAATATGGCTGTGCTTACGCTGGATTGGCAGCAAGACGATTACTTTGCGGGGGTGAGTACTAAATATGTAGGTAAGCGCCCACTTGATCAGGAGAACAGCGCGGAAGTCGACAGTTACACTGTAACTGATTTTTACATTGGTACCGCGTCGAAAATTGCTGAAACTGATGTGCAATTGAGACTTACGATCAATAATTTATTCGACACCAGCTATCTGGGCACAATAGCGCCTGGTGCGGGTTGGATAGGCGCTCCAAGAACGGCCTCATTTAATGTTACTGCAACATTCTAAGATTTAGGATGTGTATACCAAGCGCAGGGTAAAAACTCTGCGCTTTTTTCTTATCATAAATATTGGTCGCACCCGTGTTGCTTACGAGCACGAGTCAGATTTTGCAAACATAAGGAAACACTCATGCGATTAAGTACAACATTAGGGCTGATGTGGTTAATGGCGGTTCAACCTTGCCTGGCGCAAGACGTCACTAAAATTGCCTTTGGCTCATGCGCCCATCAGGACAAGCCGCTCAATATTCTGGCAACTATTGCGCTTGAACGGCCCCAGGCAATGCTATGGTTAGGAGATAACATTTATGGTGATACTGATGATATTGCCGTGCTGCAGTCAAAATATAAAAAGTTAGGAAACAACAAGAACTTTATAGCGTTACGCGAAACCACCCCATTTTATGCTATTTGGGATGACCATGATTTTGGCAAAAATGACAGCGGTAAAGAGTTTGACTTTAAGTTTCAATCCGCTGAGGCATTTTTAAATTTTTGGCAAGTTGCTCAGAGTGATCCCCGCCGCAAACAACAAGACGGTATTTATCATTCTGTAATGCTGAATGGACCCGCTGGCAGAACAATTCAGATCATATTCCCCGACCTGAGGTTTAATCGCGACCCGATCAGTGCGGTAGATGAGCAAACCTACCGAAGCGACAGGCAAGCCAAAAAAATGGGGCCCTATCTTCCAGATCCAACAGCGACAAGGTCGATGTTGGGCAACACGCAATGGTTATGGTTTGAGAACGAATTAAAAAAACCAGCAGATATAAAAATAATAGCATCTAGCCTACAAATTCTGGCAACGTTTACGGGTTGGGAAGCATGGAAAAACTATCCGTATGACACCGAGCGGCTATTTAGTTTAGTATCTGATTTATCCCTGGATAATCTTCTCCTGATCAGTGGCGATACCCACTGGGCAGAGATTTCTAAACAGACGCTTGGTCAGATTGAACTGATTGAGGTGACATCTTCAGGTTTAAGCGAAAAATGGAAAGATGTGAGTCCGAACCACTATCGGATAAGTCCAAGCTACTATCAAAATAACTATGGACTAATTGAAATAACCTGGCAGGAAAAAATAGCAAACCTAACCTTAGGATTCAAAAATAAACAAGGCGATTATGTTGCTGTGGAAACGTTAACCATTAATCTGACTGCTCAGAATCTTTGATAATAATTTGCGATTGCTGCTATTTTGTCCAATTAAAAGCTAATTAAAACAAAGTGTCATAAAAGCACTTGCTAACCCTTTGCAGCATCGTATAATGCCAATGCTTTATGCATTTCCCCCTGTGCCTGGGTGGCGAAATTGGTAGACGCAGTGGATTCAAAATCCACCGTTAGAAATAACGTGCCGGTTCGAGTCCGGCCCTAGGCACCAATACTTGATAGTTAGCAACTACTTAGTAAATTTATAATTAATTCCAATCATCAAACCAGTCATAAAAGCGAATGCTTTTTAATGGCCATCAAAGTTATTGCCTGTTTTACTCAGTTACCTGCTGCCCAGGGCCTAGTCTGTCTGACAGTTTAATAACTCCCTTAGCTTATCTGTGATCTGCGTATTCGCTATGCCGGAAGTCGCTAACCGGATAACAATGACATAGACCAATTCCAGCCGCCAGACCAGCAGCTTTTTTATTGCCTTGCGTTTGAGCTGTCGCTATTATGGGTAGGAAGTCAATGTGGACGCCGGAGCAGCTAAATGGATTTGAACTTGAGTATAATTACCGGGATAGGTGTTTTGGTGCTGGCAATGCTGGTGTTGTCGCTGGTGCGACAGAATCGGGATCAGCAGTGGCAGATAGACTGGAACAGGGATGCTATGCGCGAGATGTTAAAAGAGATCATTGAACTGAAGCGCCAGCTTGACCCGCAACCAGAACTCGAGGCCACATCGTCGGGCCGCACTGCCTGTCGCTGGGGCGGCCCTGATTATATACCTGAAGAAGACCAGAGACGGGGGCGGGGATGACCTGGGTCCGGCAAGACAGCAGATTAGGAGATAAACGATGAAATTTAACCCGGTAGTGCATTTCGAAATTTACGTAGGCGATATGGCGCGGGCTAAAGCGTTTTATCAGACAGTATTTGAGATAGAACTTGAACATATGCCAACACCCACGCCGGAAGTTGAGATGGAGATGTGGTTCTTTCCGATGGATAAAGAAAACGGCATGAGTTACTACGGTGCAGGCGGTAGCCTGGTTAAAATGGCGGGTTATACGCCTGGCAGCGGTGGTACGCTGGTGTATTTTGGCTGCGAGGATTGCGCGGTGCAGGCAGAACGCGCTAGGGCCAATGGTGGCAGCATTCACCAGCCAAAAATGCCAATTGGTGAACATGGTTTTTGTGCCGTAGTGCGGGACACTGAAGGCAATTTAATCGGCTTGCATTCGATGACGTAGATAAGCGTTGGCAGCTGACGTAGTATTGCCCGCAACACTTAACTTAAGGCCATTTGCTGAGTATTTGCTGGTAAACGCCGTTAGCCTGCATGTTAAGCAGCTCACGGTCGAACTGTTGCTGCAGGTGCGGGTCTTTAATAATTGCGCCATAGGACTTGGCAACAAATATTGGGTGAACTGTCAGCTTGTTATCAGGGAAATGCTGTTGCATGATATAGTTTAATAATCGTCGCTCACCAATCACCACATCGGTTCTGTCATTTACCAGTAGTTTTAACTGTAGTTCCCGTTCCGCCACTTCTAAGTAATTTGCATCATTTACCGCCTGGTCAAATTCATCACCCAGCACTGAACGGGCGAATTGATAGGCGATGATGTTTTTGCCTTTTAAATCTGCGATGGTATCAATGCGATGTTTGTGTTTTCTCAACGATACAGCAACATCATGAAATGGCTGATAATTTTTAGTTAGATAGCCATTTTCAGCGGTGAAGGCAGCGGGACTGGCCACGTCGTACTTACCCTCATTAAACTCTTTGATTAACCGGCTATAGCCAAGCAGGTGAAATTCGCTTTCATAACCCAGCGAACTAAGAATATGGCGGATAATTTCAACATCTATGCCTGTTACACCGCTACCTTCCTGATAAAATGCCCAGGGGGGACCAAAATTAACAGCCACTCGTAATGTTTTGGACTTTGCAGCTACCTGCCATGACAAGATAAACATCAACAAAAGCATTATGCGCATTATTACTACCTGATAACCGGTGATGACCAGAGCGTTCTATCGTTATGTTATTGTTTAAGAAGTACTTTAATTTATTACCAGCATCACGGCAATCACTGATTTCTGTAGCTGATTGCTACTTGGTCTTCAGGATGTGGCACGACACACCTTAGTACGACTGGCTGCTTTTGCTTTGTATAGTGTTTCGTCAGCGTGTTGGATCAGACTGGCTGAGGTATCGGTTTTACTGCATTGCGCCACGCCAATACTGACCGTACAGACAGGAATATCGTTGTTTGCAGTAGTGTATTGCTGTAACGATAACCGAATGCGCTCTGCCAATTCGATAGCGCTGTCGATATCGGTGTCGGGCAAAATAATCAGGAACTCTTCGCCGCCAATTCTGCCGACATAATCGGTTTTTCTGAGGTGATCCTTACATCAGTAGCAAAGAATTTAAAGGCCGTTTTGATGATGGTGTAAAAAATGGCAATTTGAATACTATGTTCGAATATACCTTTGATTACGAAATGAAACCCACCCGCGTAAAAGTGCATATGAAAAAAGCTATGGTTGGCGATTCTTACTGGGTAAATCAGCAGTTGCCGGTTTATGGTGGCGAGTAGTTGTTTATCAGAATAGTTTAGCTATTGGTAATCTGGATTATCAGTCTCAACGTTTAACTGAAAATTCTTTTAGGATTATCTTATGTATTGCGCAGATTGTGAGTCGGTAGACGATTATTTTTTTGAACAGGTAACCTATTTTTGGGTATTTGTGCCGACCACTGAGACCTTTGGTAAGCTTGCCCGATTTTACGGCTCTAAAAATTTTGAAGCCAGGCAGGAAAGCACTCACTGTATCTCAGCCAAGATACCGTCGAATACTATAGAGAGTTTTCTAACGTCGTTGAATGGCGTACTGGAACAAACAGAGCTTGCTGGTACTAAAGTTACCACTATGGCAACTGCTCAGCAGCCTGATATAGAAGCCACGGCACGGATTACCACGTTTGATGTATTAATTAATCGCTACAAAGCAAAGTGGTTGATTAACAGTATTGAGCAAGAGCGCTATGAAACCTGGTTTCAGCCTATTGTGCATGCCCAAACTGCACTGCAGACTCCGGTGATTTATTCACACGAAGGTTTGTTTAGAGTCCGTGATGATAACAATGCCATAGTGCCACCACAGCTGGCCTTTATGTTAGCAGAGCAGTCTGACTTGCTATTTTCACTGGATTTAGTGGCCCGACGTTCTGCAGTTCAGCATTTTGCTGCTGCTAAACTAAGGGGTAAGCTGTTTATAAATTTTGATCCATCAAGTATTTATGACCCATCATATTGTTTGCGATCTACTGCCGCCTCTATTTACGAGCTGGGTTTAAAACCGGCCGATATAGTGTTTGAGGTAACTGAAACTAACAAAGCCAGTGATTTGAATCACCTGAAAGGCATTTTGGCGTTTTATCGCAACGCCGGTTTTCAGGTGGCGATGGATGATATTGGCTCTGGCTGGTCAGGTTTAAACCTGCTACAAAAAATCCGCCCGGATTATGTAAAAATCGATATGGAGCTGGTGCGGGATATCCATATCGATACCTTTAAGCAAAATATCGTATCGAGCTTAATCAATATCGCTAAAACTAATGGTATTACTACTATTGCTGAAGGTATTGAAGTCACGGCTGAAGCACAATGGCTAATTGATAATAAAGTCGACTTATTACAAGGGTATTTGTTCGGCAAACCAGCGCTGTATCAGCAGCAAGTTAGTCAGCAGCGTTTGAGAGACATACAAGCCTCGGTTACACCATTAAAAGTGGCGGCAAGAAGGTTGTGAGCTTACAGTTAATCTGAATAGCTACTTTGGCTTTTTTAGTTTTTTCAGGGGCTTATGCAATTACAGCTTCTAAGATGAGTAAGTTCAGTCCGATGCACGACACACCTTATTACGCCCGGCTGCTTTTGCTTTGTATAGCGTTTCGTCAGCGTGTTGAATCAGACTGGCTGAGGTATCGGTTTTACGGCATGGCGCCACGCCAATACTGACCGTACAGACAGGAATATCGTTGTTTGCAGTAGTGTATTGCTGTAACGATAACCGAATGCGCTCTGCCAATTCGGTAGCCCTGTCGATATCGGTGTCGGGCAAAATAATCAGGAACTCTTCGCCACCAATTCTGCCGACGTAATCGGTTTTTCTGAGTTGATCCTTGCAGCAATCTGCAGCGATTTTCAGTGCTTTATCGCCAATCTGGTGGCCGAAGGTGTCGTTGATGGCCTTAAAATAGTCCAAATCCAGCATCATAATACACAGCGCCGCGTGCTGACGGCTGGCACGTGATATTTCTATATCGAGCACCCGCATCGTTTCGCGGCGGTTAATTAAGTCCGTTAGCTCATCTGTGGTTGCCATTTTCTCCAGTTGCGCAGTACGCTTTTTTACCTCGGCTTCCAGCCGGAGATTTGATTCCGCCAGTTGCTTTTCGGCTTGGGTAAGTTCGGCAATTTTGGCTTGCATATTGCGCTTGCTGGGAATGCTGATTGCCTGAGGCAGCAGGTACCAGAGCAAAATAGCGGTACTGATAGAGATTAAACCGGTGGCTGATTTGATAATGCCATGAATATAATAATAACCATGCCACACATTAACGACGCCCAGAAAATGAGTGGCACCACAGAAAAAAATAAAGCCGGCGAACATTAGAAACATCCAGTCAAACCGCATGTCGTCACGCGCCCTGACCAGCCGGATCAGGCCCAGAGGAATCAGCATATAAGCGATAAATGTCAGCAGATCACCGCCAACATGCAGGATCAGTAAGTCGGTACGCCACAGCAAGCAATGACCATGTGGCATAAAGTCGCCATTCAGTAATTCGTTGATAAAGTCCATTTTTGCGCCGTTTCTTTACTGTTTTTAACAACAATCTTAGCTTACATTAACAGACAGTGTAGCGACAAAGGAAACAAATTATTGCAACATGCGTGGAGTGGCAATTAAACGTTGCTGTCGCATGGATTCGTATAAGTAAAACAGCGGCAGGCGGATAACTGGTAAGAAAAGCTGGCGCTTTCGCACCAGCGACAGTTGTTACTTCAATAAAAACTGTTTCTCTGTTACTTCTAATAACGTAGAGAGGGTAACAAAGCCTGGGATCACTTGGTCACCAATTAGAATTGCTGGCGTACCACGCAGGCCCAGCTGAGTAAAAACTGCAAGATTACGCTCAATAATCTGTTTGCTTTGAGCCGACGCGGATAAAAAAGCAGTACTGGCGGTTAGCTCAGCAATTTGTTGTAACGAGGCGGCAGTGTGCAGCCCTGACTTTTTCATCAGCAGTTGGTGCGCCTCGTCAAATTCTGTTTTGTGGCTACGCCATAAATCCAGTGCTAATAAAGCTGAGCTGGTTTGCGCACCAGCGGGTTGCTGCTGGCGCAGCGGTACCAGAATATTGATTACCTGCACTGATGGATGTTTCGCTATCAGTTTTTCAAGTTCAGGTTCCAGCCGTTTACAGTAAGGACAGTCATAGTCAGTAAAGACAATAATTTTATGCGCCGCCTTTGCATCACCCAGAATGGGATGGACAGAATTATTAAACAGCCAGTCCCGGTTCTCGGTTAGCAACGCGTCCTGTTTAGTTAGCTGTGTCAGATAATTATTAAGCCCCTTATGCATACTGCTTATCAGCTGTGGGTTAGATTTAAGCGTGGTATTAATTGCATTAAGCTCACGCTGTTGTTGTGCGGTTAAAGTTTGCGCATGTAAAGAATTTACGGCGCTCAATTGCATAAGCCCCAGCATGCAAAAAATTATGAGAAATGTTTTCATAGATACAACCTTATGTTAGTTAAAATACTGGTAAAACCAAAGACGGGCGTGTAAACCCCAGGAAGTGGTAACCCCTGAGGTTACCGAGACAATCTGGCCATTTTCGACCACGGCTATTGTTGGCGTCGCGCCCACTTGCCATTGGGCGGTTAGGTGGCCATCCTGATCGTTTACAACCGGAAATTCATAGCCTTTGGCTGCTATGTATTGCTGCAATTTCTGGTTATTGCCCGATCGCAGCGCAATACTGACCACCGGATATTTATCGTTAAAGTTGTTAATTATTGGCGAAGTAAGCTGACAAATCGGGCACCAGGTCGCCCAGAAATAGACCAATACCGGGCCTTGTTGACTCAGGCTCTGCAAATTATGCTCTTGCCCGAGTAGATCAATAAGCTGCTGATGCTCAGGCAAGCGCTCTGGCACCTGTTGGTTTCGATACCAGTCGAGCGCCAGTACCAGCGTGAACATCAATACCAGGTATAGTAATGGCTTAACTGCACGGCGGTGCCATGGGTTAGCCTCGTTATTTTGTGTGGTCACGTGCTTGCTCCATTGCTTGAATTACAGCGTCGGTCGTTAACAGGGTGGGTAGGGCAATACCTGCAGGGGCAGCAGGACCATACACTTTATTAAAAGGGACGCCGAAGGTATTGTTGCTTTGTAAATACTGGCTAACAGCCGGGTTTCGGACTGTCCAGTCGCCGCGTAACCGCAGCACATCGGGGGCCGCCAGGGCGTCATGAACTGGTTGTTGCAGCATGACTCCTATTTTGTTGGCCTTACAGGTAATACACCAATCAGCGGTGACATCAACAAATACCAGGTTACCAGCCTCGACAGCGGTTTGAATGCGCTGCTCAGACAGTGTTTGCCAAGTGTGATCGGCAGGCAATACTTGTTGCCAGCTTGGGGCATTAAGCTGCAATACCACGCCGGTGGCTGCGCCAAGAAGTATTAGTGCACTGCATAGATACAGCACTATCTTCAGGCCAAAAGCTCTGGCCATTACAAAGAGGGTGATCAGCAGTATAGCGACTAACAACAAGCCAAATGCCAGCTTGCCAATAAAGGGTGTTAGTAAACTTAGTAACCAGATGCTGGTAGCAAACATCATGGTTGCAAATATTGGCTTAACCCAGTAGAGCCAGCGGCCTGGTTTGGGCAACCAGCCAGACAATTGAGGTAATGCGGCCAGCAGTAACCAGGGCAATGCCATACCGATACCCAGCGCGGTAAAGATCAACAAAATGGTGGCGATATCCGCCGACAGGGCAAACGCCACTGCGGTGCCAAGAAACGGTGCAGTACAAGGTGTTGCCAATACCGTTGCCAGCATGCCTTGCAAGAAGTGGCCGGCATAGCTGTTGTTACCTATGGTTGCGGCCCGGGTGCCCAAAGCACCCGGTAAACGTAATTCGAAAGCGCCAGCCAGATTCAGGGTAAACAGCCAGGTCACCAGGATCATCACACCAATAAAGTAAGGGTTCTGAAACTGAATACCCCAGCCAATACTTTCACCTGACCATTTCAGCAGGCTAAGTACGATGGCCAACAGCCAGAATGATGCCACTATGCCCAGTGCTGAAGCCAGGAATTGTTTTCTGATTGTGCTGGTCTGTTGCGGCTTACTAAGCAGCAGACTTTGTAATTTAATGCCAATTACCGGCAGCACACAGGGCATAATGTTCAGGATCAGGCCGCCGGCCAGAGCCAACAGCAAAATTAACAAAAGCGATGGAGCACTGTCTGTAGTCGCTAAAGTTGATGCTGTTAAGGTTACCGGGTATGCCGCAGCAAAATCCTGATCGGTAATGGTGATAGTGAGCGTTTTTCCCGCCAGAGTAGGTAAATCGAGCCAGTGACTGGCGGTGATCATGACACTGAGATCTGCTCCGGACACGTTGGGCACTGCAACCTGGTAAACTACATCTGCCAACGCATCGTCGTTGCTGTGAATAAAAATCTCAGGCGTTATCCAGGTATGCTCTCGTGTCATCTGAATGAGGATTTGCCCGGGATTAGCGGTTAACCCAGCCTGCTGTATCTGCACGCCGGCAAAAGCTTGCGGTACTTTACTCATGGCCTGGCTAAACAGAAACACCTGCTCTTCATTGGCTTGCAAGGTGGTTAAATCAAATGGTAGCTCTAAAGCAAAGTCCGTCAGCAGGCATACTGTGGTGCAACTGGGCATTGTCAGTACCCCTTGTAATACCCCACTGGTTGCCCCGGGCGCAAGTTGCAGCTGCAGCGGAAAAGTTACACTGTTTTGATAGCCCTGGGTTGCGAAACCCTGTACCTGATAGCGTGACGGCGCAGGCCAGAACCAATCCAAGTTTTTCAGGTTCTCTGATTCAGACCACTGCAATGACGGCGCAACCCCTCCTTCCCCCGGGGCTTGCCAGTAGGTTTTCCAATCGTCGGCTAACTGCACTTGTAATGTCGCTGGCAACACCCTTGAGGCAGCATCATACTGGCCGGTAAGGGTTAATTTTACTGATAAATGGGGGGCTTCAGTTGTTGTCAGCCAACCCGTACTGGGAGGGCTTGCCAGCGTATCTGCTGTAAAAAGCAAACCGCACAAAAGCCCAATCAACACCCATGGCTTACGCCAGAGCGAATAAACGTTGTACATATAATTTTCTCCTGAAAAAAGATTAAAACGAGGTGTGAAAAACCGCGTTATCTATTCCAGGAAGCAACAAAACAGTGAGTGGGTGCGCCTTTTCGGGCGCCATTGTGGTTTGAGTTTGAGCGGCAATTGGACATGATAAGCGTTGCCAAGTAGCACCAACACGATAATCAGAAATGGTAAAATATCCGGCAAATCGAGTTGGACTTGTTTAAGCAAACATGAGGTTTTGTCACAGCTGTCGGCTTTTGCCGACTGGCTTAGTCCGGTCTGAGAGGTGTGATTACTATTATAAGTATCAGCTTGAGACAGGCTTTCAGCAGTCTCTGCTTGGGCTGCAGCAATACTAAGTTGAGAAAAGCTATTGCCACTCCATGCATTATGCGCCCAGCACGATAAAAAAATGCAAAACAGCAGTGTCATAAAGACACGACTGTTCTGAATTTTTTGGCTGAGTATATAGAGCATAGTATCTGATTATAAATTTCGTTGGCGCAAGATTAACAGAGTAGCTGTACATTTAATACAGCTGTCGTTTTATCCGGCGCGTTACGGTACAGAGGATATTTGCTGTATTGCGCCGAATGTTTTGAGGTAACAACATATTAGGACGAAACTAATGAATTTCTTTAGCCAGCTTCAGCATCTGTGCACTTAAATGAAAGCCGTTTTGCCGGGCCAGGGTCAGGTTAACCCGAAATGAGATCCGCTGTGGCTCAGCAATTAAGCCAAACATGGCGCCTTGTCGAAACAGCTCGGCTCCCTCTACCACTGTCAGACGGCCAGAGGGTTGTAGCAACGGTGACCAGCCAGCTTGTGAGGCAAGCTCTAAACTCAGAAATAACACAGTACATTCTGTCGCCTGATCAGCATTTTTCAGCAATACGGTTTTCGCCTGCTCAGGCAGCATGGCGGTCAGGGCATTAAATACTTCGATATCACCAGCAACACAATAAACTTGCTGTGCCGGCGGATTTACAGACCACTCGCTGTACTGAACGAACCGGTACAACAACGCAGCTTTTAACGATGCCTGGGCCGACTGGGCATGCAGCGCCGGCTGATAAAAAGCTGACGTTGCCAACAAAAGTGCTATCAGCAACCGGTTCATTACCGGAAATTCCAGTTAATTGATAATTCAGCACTGCGCCCGGGTTGTCTTAAGATAGCGGCGGACGGCAGCGGGGCATCGACGTATGTTTTATCAAATACATTTTTCAGGCCCAGCACAATGGATAGCTGCGGGTTTGGTTGCCATGACAGCAGCACGTCGTGCCGGGCATAACCGGGCATCTGCCATGACGGGCTGGTTCGGGCCGAGGCAGCGAACATGTGCCAGTTCAGATGGATATTTTCCTGCCACAGCGGCTGGCTGAACTGTGTTTTAAATAGCTGCTCCGGCGAGTTGGTTAGTTCCAGCTGATCGGTATTATAGTGGGCTCGTTGCACGCTGGCAGAAAGTTGCAGCTTTGCGCCGGTTTGCCAGTTTTTTGCAGCGGTGGTTTCAAGGCCAAGCGCCTCGACTGAGCGGTCATTAAAAAACTGCACTATGGCACTTTCGCCATAATTGCCGGTTATCAGGTTGCGGACCCGTGAATGATAAATGCTGGCGCCAACAGACCAACCATTGTCTAACTGTGCCTGCCAGTTCGCTTCCAGTGTGCTGATTAACTCAGACTCGGGTACCGGAAGGTCATTATATAAGTTTGTTTTTTGCTCGTACTCATTGGGTGCACGAAATGCCGTCCCATAACTGAGCCTGACACTCTGCTGGTTGCTAACTTGCCATACCCAGCCGAGCTTGGGGCTGAACTCACGGACATTCTGTTTGGTATAGTCATAGCGGAAACCGCTGATAAATTTATGATTGGCAGAAAGTTGCCAGCCATGTTGCAGATAAAGCCCGATCCGATTGTTGTCGCTGCTGACGCCAAGCAGCGGAATTATATCGTCGATACTGAACTGATAGCTCTGATGCTGATCATGCTGGCCGTCAATCCCAAACAGCAGATGGTGCGACGGGTCTGGCGTATAGCTTAAGCGTAAATCAAGATTGGTCCATTTGCCGGTAACGTCAAAAAGATAGCGGCGGATTTCACCGGTTGGAAACACAAAGGGAGTAAAGGTTGTCAGATCGAAACCGTTCGTTGATAAATGGCTGTATAACTCCGTCTGTTCGCTTAACCTTAATTCGTGCTGTAGCGAGACAAAATAATTGCGGTTTTTTATTTTAAATATTTCGCTACGAGAGGGGTCTTCAGCCAACAGCATTGGCTCCTGACGGGTTCTGGACACGCCGGCCATTTGCAACTGCAGCCGCCGATAGCGGTAGCTGGCGGCCACTTTATGGTTCAGGTCTTCATTCAGGGTGCGCTGTGACGTCAGGATAGCTGGCGCATTAATATCGGCAACGGCAATGTCGTCTTGCTGGCTGCGGCTTAGCGACAGCCAGCCTTCATGACCGCTGGCATGGCGAAGCCCATAAGACAGAGACAGATCAAGCTGATCGCGCTGGTTGGCTGCCACTGCCAACTGGGCGTCCTGCAGTTTATTACCACGCTTGGTAATGACGTTAACCACGCCCAGAAATGCATTATTGCCATACAGTGCCGACCCGCTACCTGGGCTGTACTCCACCCGGTCAATCAGTTGTGGATCAATATAAAAATTATTGCCGATCATGCCTGCATCGTAAATATTGTCATTTACTCTGGTGCCATCGACCAGTAACAGGATCCGGGCATTATAGTCGCCAGGCCGGCCGATACCGCGGGCAGTCAGATAGCCGTAACTGCTGTCTGAGCTGACATACAACCCCGGAAAGAAACTGAGTATTTGTTCCAGATTCCTCAGGCTGAAACGCCTGATTTCTTCATCGGTTACAATATAAGTGACTTGCGAAGACTCGCCGGCACTCTGGGCATGACGCGCAGAGGTTGACACTTCAATCAGCGCCGGATCGGTGGTCGTTGGTTGTTGCAGTAATTCTTCCAGGCTTGGAACCTGTTGAGCCTGCAATGGCATGCTGACAACACACAGAAGTAAAGATTTAATCAGCACGGTATATCTGATAAGCATTTTTCCCCGCCCTTTTTGCCTGATACATGGCTTCATCGGCCAATTGCAGTAATGTGGCTGAGTCAGTGCTGTGCTGAGGACACAAGGCCACCCCAATACTCAACGATACCGGCATTTTCGCATTTTTAACCCAAATCGGTTGGTTTATTTGTTGCAGTAATCTGTTACATACCCGCTCGGCCAGCTGCGGTGTCACCTGTTTTGGCAGCAACAAGGCGAACTCGTCGCCACCCAGCCGGCACAAGGTATCGTCAGCGCGGATAGCTGCCTGAATGCGGGCGCTTACCTCTATCAGCACGGCATCGCCGGCATCATGGCCATAGTTGTCATTTACAAATTTGAAGTTATCAAGATCAATAAACATCAGCGCCGACATTGTATTATCACTAATACTATTTAACACCATCTGATTAAGCAACTGGCCGAAATTGTGTCGGTTTGGCAACTGGGTCAGGCTGTCATTGTTTGCCAGTTGCTCCAGTTCATCACCACGTGCAGCCTGTTGCTGTAGTTTGTTGCTGAGCTCTGCCTGCCAAATCTCTGCCCGTTTCAGTAATTCATTAAAGCGCTGCGTTAAGCTGCCTATTTCGTCATTGTCGACCACTGATGCTCTTAATGAGAAATTCCGTTCGCTTGCCACTTTTTCAGCCAGGGCTGATAGCTGTACCAAAGGGGATAGCGCCTTGCGCTGAATAGTAATTAACAATCTGGCCGCAAACCAGTATATGGCGATCATCAGCGCTGACATAATAAACAGGCCCCGCAGGAACCAGTTCATTAGCTGATGTAAATTCTCCTGCACATACAGTACACCTTCGGTTTTATCTCTTACCACCACCGGTACGGTAAGTACTATTTCCAGGCCCTGGTAGCGTCTTACCGGCTCAGCAGACGCGGGTAATTGCTGCCAGGGTAATGTTGGCACATCTGCTAAGTCTGCGAACAACTCACCGTTGGCATTGTAAAGTGCTACACCACTGAGATCACGATTCTTGGCAAGCAATTCCAGGTCACGTTCTGCGGCATCGGGGTCATTAAATACCAGCATAGCAGACACATTGCCGGCTAGCTGAATAGCGGCCAGCTCTGCCGCGCTGCCCTGGCGTTCACGGGCAGTAAGCCATAACATTACCGCAATCAGTAGAAAACTGACCAGCATACTGCCAAGCAACACCGTAAGGTTTTGCCGGGTCAGTTTACGAACCAGTGAATGGCGGGGTTTAGTGGGGCTTAACAAAGCCTCTTTGCTTGTCATGAAACAACTTATACTCTATTACGCCGGATAAAGCAGCAGTACTTCACCTGATTATAGATGAGTTAGTTTATTTGAAAAGCACCCTTAATTGTCTTCTACTGGCTTCCACCATGACAAAAACAGAGTGGTTTCTCAAGTTTGTTTTACCATAACTTCAGTGCTTTACTTATTCGCAGGTGTGAGCGTAACCCGGTTTAAAAAGCGAGGATTGGATGAGTATTACCAGCAAACATCCGGAAGCTGATTGTAATGTCGAGCAGGGCTGTGCGGCTATTGAACTGATTATTGAGCCCCGGCCGCATGATTTGGGCGGTTTTACTGTAAGACGCAGTTTGCCGGTGCGGCAAAAACGCAGTATTGGCCCCTGGATCTTTTTTGATGAAATGGGCGCTGCCGAGTTTGCACCCGGCAGCGGGGTCAACGTGCGGCCACACCCACATATTAATCTGGCGACGGTAACTTACCTGTTTGACGGTGAAATACTGCACCGTGACTCACTGGGCAGCTATCAACCAATCACGCCTGGTGATATTAACCTGATGGTGGCAGGCAAGGGGATTGTCCATTCAGAGCGTGAGCGGCCACAGGTGACCAACAGTGTGCACCGGCTGCATGGTTTACAGCTGTGGATGGCGTTGCCGGAAGCGGATGAAGAAACTGAGCCGGCGTTTTATCATTACCCGGCAACGGCCATTCCGGCCACCATTATCGACGGAGTGCCGGTACGGGTGTTAATTGGCTCGGCTTACGGCCTGCATTCACCGGTGAAAACCTTTTACCAGACACTGTACCTTGAAGCCACACTGCAGCCGGGCCAAAGCCTGGTGTTACCCAATGCAGCCGAGCGTGGGCTATACCTGGTATCCGGCGGGCTTAAGTTGCAGGACAGCCAGCTTGCTGCGCAGCAACTGGCGGTGCTGGGGCCAGCCGCAGGGGGGACGATTACTGCTACTGCGCCCAGCCGAATAGCCCTGATTGGGGGCGAGGCTATTACAAAGCGGGTGATGGAGTGGAATTTTGTCTCCAGCCGTAAAGAGCGGGTTGAGCAGGCCAAACGGGACTGGCAGCAGGGCCACTTCCCCAAAGTACCCGGAGATGAAGACGAGTTTATTCCGCTGCCAGTTTAGAAGCTAGGCGTGATGCCGGCCTTCCCGTATTTCTTCCAGTAGTTTTTTATTGAATGCCGGCAGGTCGTCGGGGTTGCGGCTGGTTACCAGGCCATTATCTACGACAACCGGCTCATCTACCCAATCGGCACCGGCATTTTTCAGATCGGTGCTGATGCTGCCGAAAGAGGTGACCTTCCGCCCTTTAAGTACGCCAGCTTCAGCCAGCAACCAGGGGCCATGACAAATAGCAGCAACCGGTTTATTGGCATCGGCGCTGAAAAAGCCCTGAATAAAGTTGATTGCCTGCTTATCCTGACGCAGCGTGTCCGGGTTGATTAAGCCACCGGGCAGTACCAGGCCGTCATAATATTCTGCTTTTACATCAGCCAGAACTTTATCTACTGTTACCTCTTCAGCCCAGCTCTTGCCAGACCAGCCAGTAATATTGCCAGCTTGTGGTGACACGATATCGACCTCGGCACCTGCATTTAACAGGGCGTTGCGTGGTGAAGTCAGTTCACTTTGTTCAAAGCCGTCGGTGGCTAAAATAGCGACTTTTTTTCCGGCAAGGGGTTTTGATTCGTTCATAATCTGTCTCCTGTTTCTATTGTAAGCATTAATTGAAGGGGGTATTTGCTGATAATGCTGTAAAAGTTATATAAGCCTGTTGGTAAAAGTTACCCGTACCCCGACTGAATAAATAAGTTGAGGTGTAAAACCATGCTGGTGATTAAATATCTTCCAGTCGGTTTGCCCCTTGCATCATTTGCTGCGCTTGCTCTTTTTCAAAGTCATGCACTTCATTCAGTAATTTCTGCATTTCAGCCGGATGGCTGCGTTCACCAAGGTTATGATAGAGCGAGATAATAAGTTGGTGTTGTTTCTCTGTCTCACTGATGATGTCATCGGTGTTCATGGTGGCGAAGGCGTCGTCACAACGGGTTTCGTCCATTAATGGATGCTGGTCTATATGTGCTGTACACCAGGTATCCAGCGCCTTGTCTTCGCCAACCGCTTTAAAGGCGCGCACCCGATTTGCCAGGTTCATCTCTTTATCAGCCAGATAATCAAGCAATAGCTGGGATCGCTTGTCTGACTGGGCCTTAGCGCTATCGGCAAAGCAGTTTGATAAATGCTGATGGTAGTCTGAAGTCCAGTCGAGTAAATCGCGGAATGATTCAACTTTCATAATCTCTCCTGTTTGAAAATGCGAGCGGCGCCGGGCGGCCATCGCGTATTAACAAGAGACTATGCAAGGATAGGACCAGCTGGCCGGAACGCTACTGTGCAGCCGCTGTCAACTTGGGCTGCAAGTTATTTAAGTTATTTAAGTTATTTAAGTTATTTAAGCTATTTAAAATAGGCCAGACGCGAGTAAATATATTCACGGCACAATGCCGCTTCTGCATAGTTATCCGGCGTGTCGGCCGGGTCCTTCGACGTGCGATAAATAACAAAACCCGCCTTTTGATAGGTTGGCAATGCTGCAGGATGATCATCTGAGCACGTATGCACCCATACGTTAGCAGAGGTGCCAGCTATTGTGTCTGGCGTGCTGCCGGTTAACCATTGCTGGCCAAGGGCAATAGCAGCCTGTAATAGTTTTGGTCCCAGCCCCTGGCCAGTAAAAGCAGGTAGTAATCCAAAAAACTTCAGCTCAACACTGGGCCCCTGCTGACTGTCTGCGTGATAATTCAGCTCAATAAAGCCGGCTGGGGTACCGCGCTGATACAGCACCCAGGTGCGAACCGACTCGTTACTCAGGTAACTCAACCATTGCTGATAGTCCCAACTCAGCCGGCTGAACCACTGCCAGTGGTTGCCGACAGCAGTAAATAAAAACTGGCTTAGTTCCGGGCTGGCAACGGTTGCTTCCATTAATAAGCAATTTTCCGGCAAGATGGGTAACAGCTGGATGGGCCCCTGATATTGCAAAAACCAGGTGGTAATCATATTGTCTGACATGGCTTATATTTCAAAATTACAATGCGGCATGCTAGCAAACCGCCAGCAATCGGTAAATGCTCAGCTTCCGGCTGCGACTACACTCTGCCAAGCTCGAACTGATCGCAATCTACTTTAAAACCTTCGCTGGCCAGCCAGTCAAGGGCAGTTTGTTGTTCAGTGAACTCCTGTTGGCGATAGGTTACGCTGGAAACCGGGTTCATCTTGTCCAGTTGATACTGTTTTAACATATTTTCCCGGTATACTTTGGCAGTGCAAACCAGGTTGTGGGCTAGTGACCAGTGCGCCAGATCCAGAATAACCGGCTCGACTTCCGGTGTTGCCAGGATCCAGTCGTCCAGCAGCAGAATATGGGCCCAGGGGTTGTGATATACAGAGGCAGCAGCCTTTTTAAAACTGGCGCAATAGTCGCGGGCCGTCATTACATCCCAGCCGCCTGCGGCATAGGTAAAGATAACCTGATTGTCCTGACTGACAGTAAAGTGGCCACGATAACTCATAAACTACCTCAGTTTGCCGGGCAAGTTGATGAACCGGATATTAGTTATAGTCAACTTTTTCATTTTCGGACATAGTATTGCCAGTTAATTCGCAATCTAAGGACAGTTTAAAGGTGAAATATCTGATGTTTTTAGCAGCACAACTTAGCCTGTTGTGTGGGCCATTATTTGCCGGGGTGCCTGAGCATCCGGTCCAGGCAAAGCAGCCACAAATGCTGCAGCTGATAGCGGCTGATGCCCAACTGGAAATTCTGGCTGATGGCTTTAGCTGGGCTGAAGGGCCGGTGGTGGAGCCGGTAACCGGCGATGTTTTATTTTCAGATGTGCCAACCAATAAAGTTTATCGCTGGAGCGACACTAGCGGGCTATCAGTGCATCTGGCACCGTCAGGTTATACCGGCTTGTACCCGAATGATAATCCACAGCAAGGCGCTAACGGCCTGATTTTTAACCAGAAGAAACAGTTGGTGCTGGCCCAGCACGGTGACCGACGCCTGGCACTGCTAGCGGGCATTGACAACGGCCAGCCGCAGTATCAAACCCTGGTAAACCATTATCAGGACAAGTTATTTAATAGCCCGAATGATCTGGTACAACATAGCAGCGGCGCCTACTATTTTACTGATCCGCCTTATGGTTTAAGCGGTGGCGATAACGCCAGCCAGAAGCAGCTGTCGGCAAATGCAGTATACCGGCTGGCCCCGGATGGCAAGGTCAGCCAGTTGGCAAGCAACCTGAACCGGCCAAATGGCCTGGCATTTTCGCCTGATGAAAAATGGCTGTATGTAGCAAATTCAGACAGCAACGCTGCTCAGTGGTGGCGTTATCCGGTCGCTCCGGACGGCAGCCTGGGGCCTGCTGAACTATTTTATGATGCCACAGGTTATACAAAAACAAGCCGTGGTTTACCCGACGGTTTAAAAGTGTTGCCATCAGGGCATATCCTGGCTACCGGCCCGGGCGGAGTATGGGTATTTACCGCAGAGGGTGAGCATCTGGGCACTATTGAAACGGGTGTAGCCGCCGCCAATGTTGCCCTGGCACCGGATAACCGCTATTTGTACATCACCGCCACTAACTATTTATTGCGGATTGCATTGCAAGCCCGTTAAACCGGGCTTAGTGGAAATAACACCCAGCCAAGGGCCTTTTGGGCTGCGGCGTTAAATACCCGCAGCATGGCGTTAATAATGTCTTCTGCCAGCTGCAGGGTAACGATGGCCAGCGAGCGCAGCCGTGCTCTGGCAACCATCCGCTGATCTTCCAGAAATATCTTTGCGCCATATTCGTCTATCTGACCCAGTACCTTCTGCCGGGCGACATAATCAAGGTCTACTAAAATGCTGCGGGCAATGTTGTCTGCCAGCTCACTGACCGCTGGCCAGCTGTCTTTGGCAGCTTGTTTGGCGCTGGTCATGGCGTCTGCCAATACATCACCAATATCTATGTTGTTCAGAATCGTCATGTTGGCTCCGTTAGTGGCTGGTCTGGCGCAGCTTTGCGACTTCAGCTTGCTGTACAGCGACAATAAAGCGAATAAGAGATAAATGGCGGCGTGACCAGTCCGCCTGGGTCAGTACTTTGCCGGGTGCGGCCTCGTGCTGTGCTTGCCAGGTAACCACCAGGCATTTTAAATCAACAAAGTTTTTTACCGTCAGCGAGCTGAATTCAGCCCGGACATCATCGGCACTGTTATCACAGTTCGACGGTAAAGCATTATCAATATAGCCGGTAATTTTGCTTTGCAGGCGCTGGCCGGTCTCATCGACCAGCTCGCTGTTAGCCAGGGCCCGCAGCAGCAAAATGTTAGTATCGATCAGCAGCTCGGCATACAGATTGTCCATATTGGCAATATGGCCGGGGTGGTTGCTATCTTCAACTGTGGGCCGCTCAACGGGGCTTTGCGATCTGCTGTGCTCAATAATAGTGGCTGCGTTGCGATAAAACTGCTCGCTGCCGGTTAATAGTCTTTCATCATAAGGCTGCACCAGAGTTGCAGTCGTACAGCCCAGCAGGCTTAGCAAGCTGACAATATAAATAAATGAGCGGCACCAGTGCATAATTACGGGTCCTTGTGATTAATGCTTCAGCGTTTAAAACCAATCCTGAAGCCACCCCAGTGTTTACCGTTAACAAAAATGGGTACTGATAAATCGTGCAGTATTTCGCCGGTGTCACGTTTATAAGTTTGTAACAGCATCGCCTCAGTATTACTACCACAGCGGCTGCCGGTTCTGTCAGCGAAAATACGTTTACTGCGATTAGCCAGCAAGTCTTTATTATAGTCACCGCTGAGCGGTTGGCTGAATTTTTTATTATGGGTTGGGAAATAGCCCTTGCGGTCGACGGCTCCCGCGTACAGCACCTGGCTGTGCCGGCTGAGAATAGGCTCCTGCACCTGAGGAAATACCTGATCGGTGTAATTGTCATAAGCGGTATGAAATTTCTGCGGATCGGTATTGGCTATCGGTTGATAATCCCGGGCAAATAATTGTTGTTCAGTAAACTTGCCACTGTTAATGCCTTGCTGCAGCAAGCTGGCAATTACCCCGGCGGCTTGCAGGGCTTCGTCCAGGATCGGGCTGTAGAAGCTCTGATGTTCCAGCTGACTGAGTTCCCGGTATATGCTTTCGGTTTCCATTGATAAATCAATAGCCTGATTCGCGATGCTGCTGCCTTTGTGCTCTATCGCATTCAGACCACCACTGATATTGCTGATCGCCTCGGTTATCGCTGTACTGGTTTGTGCTAAGCGGGTGCCGGCACTTTCCAGTTGGTCACTGGCTGCCGCCGCCTGAGTAATTTCATTGTTAATATTAGTAAAGCCAGTTGTAACCTGTTGTAATTGTTGCTGAACCTCTGAGCTTTTTATCACCAGCAGGCTCATCTGATCGGCCGTCTGGCCACTTTGCTGGCGAATTTCTGCCAGCATTTTTGCGATATCGGCAGTCGCGCCGGAGGTTTTACTGGCCAGCGCCCGCACTTCTTCCGCTACTACCGCAAAACCACGGCCCTGCTCGCCGGCCCGCGCTGCTTCAATGGCGGCGTTCAGTGCCAGCAGGTTAGTTTGGTCAGCCACATTGTTGATGACTTCGGTGATCCGTTGAATATTATCGGCAGAGCTACGCAATTGCTCCAGCTCTTCTGCAGAATGGCTGACCGAGCTGGCCAGCTGTTCCAGACTGATAACACTGCTACTGAGTTGTTTATCTGCTTGCTGACAGGCACTGGCGGTATGCTGAATGCTTTGGTTAAGCGTTTGCAGGCTGTCATTCAGCTGGCGGCCGGTATGACTTAACTCACTGCTGTTATCAGCAATCTGGCTGCTGTTCTGCGCGCTGAGTTTAATCTCATTGTTCAGGCTATCGATAAAAAAAGATACTTCAGCTGAACCGATAGCTAGCCTGGAGGTTGATACTTCAATTTTACTGATATCAAGTTCAGGTTGGCGGGGCGCAACTTCAGCATTGGCTGTCGGAGGCCTGATAAAATGCAGTAAGCTGAAATAGCCTGCAAGTACCAGAACCAGCACAATACTGCTTACTATGCTGGCACTGCTTAGCCAGTAGCCGGCAAGCAGCACAAGCAGTAATCCAAGATTAACTAACCAAAGCAACATATTAACTCCGGAATATGCACTACTATTGAAACTACTATGGCAGAAATAAGGGGCCGGTAAAGCATTACCGGTTGGGCTGCGACTAAAGTCTAGGACGTTTTTTATACGAATTAGTTGATGTCTGTCAAAACCGCAGCGTATGTTAACCAGTATTATAATAACTACTAAATGCAGGAGAGTAAGCTATGAGCAATTTCAATCGTCGTACCTTTTTTAAAGTATCTGCCGGTGCGGTCATCGGCCTGACCGCTGGCGGTATCAGTTTAAGTGCCCTGGCAGCAGAGCAGTTAAAGCTGGATGACCCGTTAGCGGCAGCCATGCGTTATACCCATAAATCAGAAGTTGAAGGCCAAAACTGTGCAAATTGCAATCTGGTTCAGGGGGAAGACGGCCAGGAATGGCGGCCCTGTGCGATTTTCCCCGGCAAACTGGTTGCCAGTGAAGGCTGGTGTGCGGCCTGGGTGAAGAAAGTCGCGGCGTAATAACAGCCTTGATAAAAGAAACGGCCCGCGGGCCGTTTTTTTACGTTAGAAATTTATGGGAGCTTTAAATGCCGGCCGCCATCGAGCGCCAGCACCCTGCCGGTAATGTACTTGCTGTTCAGCAAATATAAAATGCTCTGCAGTACTTCATCCGGGCCCGGAGCTACGGCCATTAACGATTTAGTCAGGGCTTTCTGGCGATAAGCTGCATCATCGCTGTCGTTAAACATCAGCAGTGCCGGCGCTATGGCATTTACCTTGACGTTTGGCGCCAATTGGCGTGCCAGTGAGAAAGTCAGGTTTTCCAGGGCGGCTTTTGACGCCGCATACGCCTGATGTTTGCTGCTGCCCACGCTGGCAACAAAGTCCGTTAGATGAATAATGTCAGCACCGTCCGGGCTGGCACGTAATTTTGGCAATAACGCGCGGTTCAGCAAGTAAGGCGCCCTGGCGTGAATATGCTGCATGGCATCAAACACGGCTGCATCCTGCTGCAACTGTCCGGCAACTGATTGTGGCGCAGAAGAGTGCTGCAGCGGCAAATCCGCTTGCCAGCTTGAGGCATTATGAATAATGGCCCTGATAGCCGGGTAAGGCGCCAGCGCGTCAATAAATGCTGCCATACTGTCCAGCTGAGTGAAGTCGGCAGCGATACAACGGGCCCCGGCTTGTTGCAGTGCGGTAATACCTGCGGTCATTTTGCGGTAACTTACCAGCAGCTGATATCCCTGCTGCAGTAACGCCGTTGCGCAGTGCAAGCCAACCCGCTGGCCTGCGCCGGTGATAACAATAAGGCCTTTCGATGAAGCTGTGTGATTCATAAGCAATTTATAGCACCAAGATAAAACAGGCTATACGCAACAATGCTTAATCAGGTTTTGTTGTTCTGGCTTCATTCATCAGTTCTGCACTGACATACCCCAGAAAGTCAGTTTCAGGTAAGGGTTTGGCCCAGTAAAAGCCCTGGCCTTCGTCGCAACCCAGCAGGGCCAGCTGCGCTGCGGTGGCACTGTCTTCGATGCCTTCTGCCACGGTTTTCAGGCCCAGGCTTTTGCTCATCTGAATAATAGCCCGCACCAGAGGTTCGTCCCGCTCTGATAAGCAGAGAGACAAAATAAATGACTTATCAATTTTCAGCCGGCTGGCATTAAACCGGCGTAAATAGCCGAGGTTAGAGTAACCGGTGCCAAAGTCGTCGATGGATATGCGGATCCCTAGTTGATGCAACGCTGAGAGTTGCTGAGCAATATTGTCGCCTTCGCCGATTAATAATGACTCTGTTAACTCCATTTCCAGCGAATGGGCAGGCAGAGCGGCCGCAGTAAGTGCTTGTTGGACCTGTTGCTCCAGTTTGCCGTCCCGAAACTGGACGGTTGATAAATTAACTGCGATGGTTAAATCATAACCCTGTTGCTGCCAGCGACTGCAGGCAAGACAGGCTTGTTGTAACACCCATTGCCCAATTTCGACGATCAGGCCACTGCTTTCTGCCAGCGGGATAAACTCATCCGGGCTAATCATACTGCCATCGGCTTGTGGCCAGCGCAGTAACGCCTCAGCACCGATGACCCGCTGATCGCTCAGCTGCAGTTTCGGCTGATAATATAATTGAAATTCATTGTTCTTTAATGCTTTGCGCATTAACTGCAGCAGGTTGAATTTATCAATGCTGGCCTTGTTTAATTCGTCATGATAAAACCGGTAGACATTGCGGCCATCGGCTTTTGCCTGAAACATAGCCATATCGGCATGTTTGCATATTTCACTGAATTCGTTGCCATCCTCCGGGGCGATAGCAATCCCGACTGAGCCAGAGATTTCTATCTGGTTTTGCATAATAAAAAATGGCGCTGTGGTTTGCTGCAGCAAGGCACTGGCTTTGGCAGCCAATGCTTCATTGCTGCTAAAGCCGGGTAGCAACAATAAAAACTCATCGCCGCCAAAACGACATAATATGTCGTTTTCAGTCAGCAGGTTTTCCAGCCGCCGGGCCAGTTGCTGCAGCAGTAAATCGCCTGCTGCGTGGCCCAGCGAATCATTTACCGGTTTAAAGTTATCCAAATCTAGAAATACCACCGCCAGCCGCTGGGCATTAGCCAGGCATTCGCCATATAAGCGTTGGAAATGTTGTTGGCAATATACCCGGTTAGGTAAGGCAGTAAGGGGGTCATGTAATGCCAGATGTTCAATATGCGCCTGGCTCTGTTTTACCCGGTGGTTTTCGCTTTGCAGCGAGTGCATCAGACGTTGCTGGTCCCGGTACAGCAAATACACACAGCCACCGGTGACCATTAAAATAGCGCCAATAAACACGAAGTGCGCTGCACTGATCGCCGGAATAACCGGCATTACAATGCCACTGGTTGCCAGGTAAGTCAGCACGGCACAAAAAGCCAGCATAAAACTGATTAACGAGAAAAAAAGCCTGCCATTGCCCAACATTGCCGCAAATACCAATACGCCAGGATAGCCCAGCAAAGCTAAATCACGAATGCCACCAGAAATATAGGCCAGGGCAGACAACATTAAGCACATCGCCCATAACAGGATATATGTGGCGGCAACTACCCGGCGTTGATATGCCAGCAGGGCAGCCAGACCTAGAGCACAGCATCCACCCAGCAGTACCCACTTAGTGCTGCCGGTAGCTACCGCTACGGCCAACACCAGACCAAATAAGGTAAGGCCTATTATTTGCAGTAAACGCTTGGTGCGCAGCTTATTGCGTTGCTCGGGGTGGTTAACAACGAAAGATTGAGTGAATTCTGGGTTATCCGGCATTCAAATCGATACTACACATTTATCGGGTTACTTTACTGTAGCCGGTTTTTTTATGTTGTGCGAATTGCCGGCAGCATTCTGGAAATAAATACAGTCAGTACCAGCATAGCGCTGGATACCCAAAGGCAGGTGATTAAACCCGCGCTCTGATAAAGCCAGCCTGACAACACGGTACCGAGCAAGCGGCCCATAGCATTGGCCATATAGTAAAAACCAACATCCATCGATACGCCGTCACTTTTGGCATAGCTGACAATTAAATAACTGTGTACAGATGAATTAATGGCAAACACCGCCCCAAACAGCATTAAACCACCAAGCAGCGCCAGCTCAATGTGCCAGTTTGCTGTCAGGGCAATGGCAATCAGCCCCGGAATAGCGCACAGCAGTAAAGCCCATAGTGCCACCGTTTTGCCATCAGGTATGTTGCTTTTACCCAGCAGCAGTGGCGCGATACTCTGAACGCCGCCATAACCTATTACCCACAGTGCCAGAAAACCGCCGACAGTCCAGTGGTCCCAACCCAACTGACTGGCTAAAAAAAGTGGCAGGGCAATCACAAACCAGACATCGCGGGCGCCGAATAACAGCATGCGGGCCGCGGATAAAATATTAATAGCCCGGCTTTTAGACAACATTTCACTGAATTTTGGTTTGGCGCTGCTTTTGCCTAAATCCTGGGTTAACTTAAGTAAACTCAGCAGCCAAACCAGCAATAACATTACCGCCATGCATAAAATGGCAAGCTGGAAGCCAACTAAACTCAGTAATAAACCGCCAATAAAAAAACCCAGGCCTTTCAGGGCATTTTTTGAACCGGTCAGCAACGCTACCCATTTAAACAACGTGCCCTGCGCTTCACTGGAGACCAGCATTTTAATGCTGCTTTTCGCACTCATTTTGTTTAAATCTTTGGCAATGCCTGATAAAGCCTGAGCCGCCATAACCCAGGGCACAATCAGATATTCAGCAGGTAACAGCAGCATTGATAGCGCGATAATTTGCAGGAATAAACCAATATTCATGGTTTTGTTTAAACCAATTTTTGCCCCCAGCCAGCCCCCCACCAGGTTGGTTATGACCCCGAAAATCTCATAAAACAAAAACAGCATGGCAATGCTAAGGCCGCTGTAGCCCAGGCTGTAAAAGTGCAGCACTACCAACATTCGCAGCGCGCCATCGGTCAGGGTAAAGGCCCAGTAGTTACCGGTTACCAGTAAATACTGACGTACTGCCGGTGAAAGTGCTGCCAGTCCCATAATTAAGCCTGGTCCTGTAGTCCGACCATTTTCGCCAGCTCGACCGTGCGGTTGGCATAGCCCCATTCATTGTCGTACCAGGCATATATTTTAACCTGGGTACCATTAATTACCATGGTACTGAGGGCATCAATAATGCTGGAGCGTGGGTCGGTTTTATAATCAATAGATACCAGTGGCCGGGTTTCATAGCCCAGAATATCTTTTAATTCGCCCTCTGCCGCTGCTTTGAACATAGCGTTCACTTCTTCAGCCGTGGTTGGCCGCTCGACTTCAAATACACAGTCAGTTAATGAAGCGTTGGTCAGCGGCACCCGCACGGCATGGCCATTTAAGCGGCCTTTGAGTTCCGGGAAAATTTCAACAATGGCCGTGGCCGAGCCGGTAGTGGTGGGAATTAGGCTGGTACCGCAGGCACGGGCCCGACGCAAGTCCTTGTGTGGGGTGTCCATTATGCTTTGGGTATTGGTTAAATCGTGAATGGTGGTAATAGAGCCATGCTTAATTCCCAACTGTTCGTGAATAACTTTAACCACCGGTGCCAGACAATTAGTGGTGCAACTGGCCGCTGTCACTATCTGGTGGGTGTCTTTATCGTACAGCTGATGATTAACCCCCATAACCACATTTAAGGCACCGGCTTCTTTTACCGGTGCGCTGACAACCACCCGCTTTACCCCTTGCTGCAGATAATCCTGAAGTACAGCCACGGTTTTCATTTTGCCGGAGGCTTCAATCACTATATCGCAGCCCGACCAGTCAGTATCGCTGATCGCTTTATTGTGGCTGACCTTAATAGTTTTACCATTGATCAGGATATTGCTGCCTTCGGCGCTGGCATTATGGCGCCAGATGCCATGCACTGAGTCAAAATTCAGCAGGTGAGCATGAGTAGCCGCATCAGCGGCCGGGTCGTTAATCTGCACAAACTCCAATTCAGGCCAGTCGAATGCGGCGCGCAGCGCCAGACGGCCAATCCGGCCAAAACCGTTAATACCAACTTTAATGCTCATGATGCTTTCCTTTTAATCTTAGCAGCAGCCTTGCTCAGCAGGCCGTTGTGATACCAGAGTGAGTTGTTGCTGGCAAGGTGCCAGATAGGGCTGGTTGGCCAGCAGCGTTTGTTGCAATACCTGATGTGCCCAGGCTGGCAGCTGTGGATGCAGCGAATAAAACACCCACTGGCCGCTGCGTCGGTCTTGCAGAATATTGGCATTACGCAGCTGAGCTAAATGACGGGAGATTTTTGGCTGGCTTTGCTCCAGTGCTGTCATCAGCTCACAGACACACAGTTCTTGCTGCTGCGTGATTAACAGTAAGCTTTTTAAGCGGGTGTCATCGGCCAGCGCCTTGTAAAATACCAGGGGTGAAAACATAGGCTTGTCTGAATAGGTGAATGAAATATGCGAATAATCATATATTCAATTTTTCATATGTCAATCTGTTTAGTCAATCTGTTTAAAGGTGCAGTGCAATAACTAAGCTTAACTTTACCCTGAGCAGTCGCAGCGTTAAGATGCCGCTGAATTGTGGCGCCCTTAGGGCGCAGCATTATTTTAGTCAGAGGAGCCCGATATGTCCGACAATAACCAGCAGGGTTTCAGCGCTGAAATGGACCGGGCCAGACAACGTTTGCAGGCCATCAGTAGTCTGGCGTTACAGCAATTTGAGCAGGCAATAACGGCGTATCAGAACGTTAACAGTCAGTTGGCGCAACAAGTACTGAGCCAGTTGCAGCGAGCCCATGATTTTGAGCTGGATATGGACGATCATTGTCTGGATATGCTGAGTCATACTGCAAGCGACCGCGATCTAAGGTTGGTGCTGGCCTTGCTAAAAGCGATCAGTGATATTGAGCAAATTTGCAATCAAAATGCGCAAATTGCCCAACAGGTATTGCTGAACACAGCGGCAAAACCATCGATAAAGCAGCTTGAAGCGATCAGCACCCTGGCTGAGCCGGTTGGCACCATGCTGGCTCTCGCCCTGTCAGCATTACAGCAACCCGGAAGTGCTAAAGCTGAACAGGCGCTTAGTCTGGCAGCAACCGTCAATCGATGTTACGGCGCCATTTTGCGTAGTAACCTGGCGAATAATGTCAACCAGGCTGGGCAGGTGGATACGGCATTGGGTGTTGACTGGGTGGCCAGAGCACTGGAACGGATTGCCGAGCACAGTGTTAATCTGGCTAAACAAGCTGTGTTTATGGCTAAAGTCAGCAGTGGTCAGTCATCGCGGGTTGAACTGCAACCCCGGCGCCCCCGTTAACCCCTGGTCAGGGTCTAAAAGTATCAATTAACAAATATGTAATAAATATGTCGTTATTATGACGGTCTACTTATTGCTGACACCTTAAAAAGTATTTAAAAAACAATGAGATAAAAAAATAAAAAATTATTTCCAACCTTCACTAAACTGTAATAAAAATATGCTAGACAGCCGGCGTTGTGCTGACTATAGTCTGGGTAAGACGTAGCAGGAGTACAACAATGAAAATTAACAAAAACCACGTAGTAACAGCGTTAGCAGCAGTAGCAATTATCGGCTTAAGCGGTTGTTCAAGCCTGAGTAAACAACAGTATACTTATGTCGTCGATAATGACCGGCTGACAGAAGCAAATAGTTTAACCCGCACTTCACCGCATACTGGCCATGTGGTTTGGTTAAACCCACCAACTAAGAGAGTAGCGTTAACTAAGGATCAAAAATGAGCCGACCGGCTATTTTATAAAACCCACCAGCAAGGTGGGTTTTTTATGCGCTAAACATAGCTCTGTAATGGCTGCCGGCCAACTTTATTCCATGTCATAAAATTGTCATTAATGGCACGTATCCTCAGCCAATAAAAGCTGCCTGAGATATCCCTATGTTGTCCAGATTGAATATTTCCCAACGAATTTTATTACTTGGCCTGTTGCCATTATTACTACTGGCAATGGTGCTGGGGGCAAGCTACTGGGCGGCCCAGACCAAAGATAAACTGTTTCATCAATTATATGATCAGCATCTGGTGATCTTGTCAGATGTCATGAGCGCCCAAAAACTTATCCAGCAGCAGGGTTTAGTTGAGATACGCAAGTATCGTACCGGTTGGGCTTCGGCGGATAACACCCGGACTGCTGTACTGGCGCAAATGGAACAGGCGCAACAGCATTGGCAAAGTTTTACGGCAGCACGACCAGTGCCCGACGAGGAAAATAGTTACCAGGCACTGGACGAGGCATTCGCCGGGGCGGTTAAGCAATATGAAGAGTGGCTGGCGTTTGCCGGTAGCGATGCGTTACTGGTTCGTATTTTAAATGAGTCGACAATTAATGGTGAAATAGAACGCCGGATAACCGGTTTTACTGATTTGGCCGATGCCTTTATTCAGCAGCAAATTGCAGCAGCGGCGGTAGTGCGGGATCAGTCGGTTAATTTTACCGATACGCTGTTAAAAGCGTACCTGTTTGGTGGCTTGCTATTGTTGTTAGCGATTGCTGGCCTGATACTGGCTATTCAACGCTCTGTATCCATGCCGTTGAATGGCTTGCGCGGTTTGCTGCTGCAGGTTGCCCGACAATCAGATTTGCGGTTACGGGCCCACGACCAGGGTAAAGATGAGATAGCCCAGGCGGCTCAGGCACTAAATACCATGTTACAGTCTTTTGCTGAGCTAATCCGCAACCTCGGTACCAGTGCTGAAGCATTGAGTCAGCAGTCAGAGCAGGTTTCTGCCGTGAGTGAGGAAGTCAGCAATGGTTCAGCCCGTCAAACCGAGCAGGTTAGTCAGGTTGCTGCGGCCGTTGAACAAATGAGTATGGCGATTCGTCAGGTTGCAGAAAATGGCCGCAGCGCTGCCAGCCGTGCTGAGCAGGCCGAGCAGTATAGTCATGACGGCAGCCTGGTTGCAGCCAGCAGCATGGCCACGACTGAGCAGCTGGAACAAAAAATGTTGCAAGCCAGTACAGTGATCAGCCAGTTACAACAGGACAGTACCCAAATATCCAGCGTGCTGGAGGTGATCCGGAAAATTTCGGAGCAAACCAATTTACTGGCGCTAAATGCGGCAATAGAAGCGGCCAGAGCCGGTGAAGCAGGGCGGGGGTTTTCAGTGGTTGCAGATGAAGTTCGGATGTTGTCAGCCAATACCCAGCAAGCGACAGAATCAATCCGCACTATGATTACTCAACTGCAACAACAAGCTGATTCAGCGGTGACGGCTATGGAGCAGGCCGCAACTCAGGCCAGCGAAAGTGTGGGCCAATCGCGGCAGACCGATCAGATGTTCCGGCAAATTGCCGGTGCGGTAAAACAAATTGTGCAGTTAAATGCTGAGATCTCGGTAGCAACGGATGAGCAACAGCAGGTTGCAACCGCTATTGCTGACAGCATTACCATGTTAAATGATGATATCCGCCAGCTTAACAGTGGGGCTGAACGCTCATCCGGGGCCAGTGAGCAGTTAAACGTGCTGGCAAAACAACTGTCACAGAGCTGTCAGGCTTTTAAAGTTTAGCCAGTAGCCGGTTTAGCGGCTGCCACTAGCCATGGTTTCAGATGATTGTCATATTACTGCAATAAAAGTATCGCATAATGGTCTACATTAAATGCATATCTTTAGCCGAGGATCCACCTAATGAAAATGAATAAGCTTACCAAACTGATTGTAGCTTCAGCTGTCAGCCTGGCATTTGCAGGTCAGGCCCATGCGAATCGTGATACCGTGCAGGTAGCGGGTTCATCTACTGTATTGCCGTTCTCTTCTATTGCTGCTGAAGAATTTGGTAATAACTTTGCGCAGTTCCGTACTCCGGTAGTGGGTTCAGGCGGTTCATCAGGTGGCCTGCGTCAATTCTGTCAGGGTGTGGGTACCAACACCATCGATATTGCCAACTCATCACGGAAAATTCGTCCGGCGGAAGTAGCAGCCTGTAAAGAGAACGGCGTCAAAGAAATTGTCGAAGTCAAAATTGGCTATGATGGTATCGTATTTGCCTCTCGGATTGATGCCGGTATTTTCAAATTAAAGCCGGAGCATGTGTTTCTGGCCCAGGCTGCGCAAGTACCACAAAACGGTAAAATGGTAGCGAACCCTTATACTAATTGGCAGCAAATTGATAAGTCTTTGCCAGACCAGACAATTTTACTGGCCATCCCCGGTTCTAACCACGGCACCCGTGAAGTTTACGAAGAAAAAGTGATTATTGACGGTTGTAAAAGTTTTGCTGAAGTACAGGCACTACCTAAAGCTGAGCAAAACAACTTTTGTTTAGCCATGCGTACCGATGGTAGCGTAGTTGAAATTGCTGGTGATTATACCGAAACACTGGCCAGGCTGCAGGCACAGAAAAATGCCGTAGGCGTATTTGGTTTAAGTTTCTATGAAGCCAACCGCGACCGGATTAAAGTGGCAACCGTTAATGGTGTTGAGCCGACCGTTGATAATATTATCGATGGAGTGTACCCGGTATCACGGCCATTATTTTTCTATGTTAAAGGCGAGCACATCGGCGTTATCCCGGGTTTAAAAGAATTTGCTGAATACTTTGTTTCTGACGCGGCCTCTGGCTTTGGCAGCCCGTTGGAAGCAGCAGGTTTAATTCCGCTGGATGACGACGAGCGAGCGACTATACTGGCGAATATCCGCGCCAAAAAATCGCTGTAACGGCGGCAACACAGTAATATAAAGAAGAGGGCCAGCAGGTCCTCTTTTTCTGTTTCAGAAATATGACAGCAGCTGTAATAAAACTGCAATATGCGCGCGTTAAGCTTGCGCGGCTTATAAAGAAGTATGTATCCCCGTGGGATAACCCGGATTGGCGAATGGAGCAAGCATGAGTAATTTTTCGTTAATTGTACTGCTGCTGGCGTTGATGGCGATAGGCTATCAACTTGGCATGGTACGCAGTCGCAGGGTGGCGACAGTTAACCCACAGCAAAAAATGCACTCCAGGCCTCATCATTACGGCATGATGGTCGGCTTGTGGGCAGTTATCCCGGCTTTTTTCATTCTGGTGCTCTGGACCTTACTGGCGCCTGGCGTGATCAGCAGCATGGTAGCAGCGCAATTACCTGCAGAAGCGTTGGCTGCTGAGGGCATGAACGCTGATGTGATTATGCGCCGCATCAGTAACCTTGCTGCCAATTTTGGCGTGGTGGCTGAAGCTGAGCAATGGGAGCTGGCTGCTGCAGCTTACATGCAGCAGTTAAAAAGCAGCAGCGCCTTGTTGTTAACCGGCCTGATGGCAGCGATAGCGGCAGCGGGTTTATTTTTCAGTTATAACCGCATTCAGCCAGAGCTGCGCGCTCGCCACCAGATTGAGCGCACCGTTAAAACGGTATTAATTATCTGCTCGACGGTGGCTATTTTAACGACCATTGGTATCGTGTTGTCTATGGTAGGCGAAACCATTAAGTTCTTCAGCTTTATTCCACCGGCCGACTTTTTCTTTGGTACCACCTGGAACCCACGGTTTTCGACAACAGGGGTGAGTGAAGGCTCACTGACAGGTAGTCAGGGTAGCTTCGGTTTATTGCCGCTGTTATCAGGCACTATGCTGGTCGCTGCTATTGCGCTGCTCGTAGCCATTCCGCTGGGGTTAATGGTTGCAATTTATCTGGCAGAATATGCGCCTGCTAATTTCCGGGCAACCGCCAAACCCATCATAGAAGTACTGGCCGGTATTCCCACCATCGTCTATGGCTTTTTTGCCCTTGTGACGGTTGGGCCATTTTTAGCCGACTTTGGTGCCAGTATTGGTCTGACAATCCGGGCAACATCAGCCCTTACTGCCGGTGTGGTTATGGGTATCATGATCATCCCTTTTATCTCTTCACTATCTGACGACATTATCACTCAGGTACCCAAAGCACTGCGCGATGCCTCGCTCGGACTGGGTGCGACCAAATCTGAAACGGTGCGTAAAGTGGTGTTGCCTGCTGCTTTACCGGGTATTGTTGGTGCCGTATTGCTGGCGGCCAGCCGGGCCATAGGCGAAACCATGATTGTGGTACTGGCTGCCGGTAACAGCCCAACGTTAACGGCCAACCCGTTTGAAGCGGTATCAACCGTTACCGTTACCATCGTTAACCAGTTAACCGGCGACAACGATTTTGCCAGCCCGCAGTCACTGGTGGCCTTTGCCCTGGGATTAACGTTGTTTGTTATTACCTTACTGCTTAACGTGGTCGCGCTGGTGATAGTGCGTAAATACCGGGAACAATACGAGTAACTTATGACTGAGATGAATATGACTCCAGCGAATGATCCAGCGGCAGAGAACCTGGCACCGCTGAGTAAAACCCAGCAAACGGTTGCAAGATCACTGAATCGCCGCCATCGCCAGGAAAAGCTGTTCAAAGGTGTTGGTCTTGGGGCGGTGGTGATCAGCCTGACCCTGGTGGCTATTCTGTTTATTAATATCTTTGCCAAAGGGTTACCGGCATTCTGGCAATCGGCTATTACCCTGGAGATATACTTTGACCCGGAAATTATCCAAATCAGTGAAAAACCAGTGCAGCAGCCGGATGAAACTGAAAATGCCTTCCGACAGCGCTTTATTGAATGGCAGTCTGAAGTGGGTATGGTTAACTTTAACCGCTTAATTCTGGAAGGCCTTTCTAACGTTATACCGGAAGCGTCAGAACGTAAGTATCGGCGTGATTCAGCGCGAATTGTTACCTCAGGTGAGCGCTATGCATTACGGGATATGGTTATTGAGAACCCTGAGATTATTGGCCAGACTAAAACCGTACATCTGTTAACTGACGCCAATATCGATGTCTGGTTAAAAGGCAATATTGACCGCAGCCTGCCAGACGCACAGCAACAATTAAGCCCGAAAGTACGGGAGTGGGTGACGATGTTGTCTGAGCAGGGCATTATTGAAAACCGCTTCAGTTTCGCGTTATTTATGAACCCGGATTCGCGCAGTTCACTGGCTTCGGCGGGTTTAGCAGGTGCCTTTATGGGCTCGCTGTATATGATGCTGGTAGTGATTTTCCTGGCCGTGCCAATGGGGGTGGCTGCTGCCATTTATCTGGAAGAGTTTGCCCCTAAGAATAAGCTGACCGACTTAGTGGAAGTAAACATTAATAACCTGGCGGCGGTGCCTTCTATTGTGTTTGGTCTGCTTGGCGCAGCGGTATTTATTGGCTGGTTTAAACTGCCTATGTCAGCACCCATTGTCGGCGGCTTGGTGTTAAGTTTAATGACCTTGCCAACGGTGATTATCGCCACGCGTTCGACTCTTAAAGCCATACCGCCTTCTATCCGCCAGGCCGCGCTGGGCCTTGGCGCGTCTAAGATGCAGGCAATTTTTCACCATGTGTTGCCACTGGCGGTACCGGGCATTTTAACCGGTGCAATCCTGGGTGTCGCGCAGGCACTTGGCGAAGCAGCGCCACTGTTGCTGATAGGCATGAAATCTTTTGTGGCGCAGGTACCAACCGGGCCATTTGAACAGTCAACTGCGCTGCCGGTACAAATTTTCCTGTGGCAGGGCAATGAGCTACGTAACTTCTTTGAAGCCCGCACTTCAGCCGCTATTATCGTGCTGCTGGCGTTAATGTTGTCATTAAACGCCCTGGCGATATGGCTGCGCAAAAAATATGAAAAACGCTGGTAAGCAGAGCTGGTAAATCAAGATGAATAACCCAGCAAAACCAAGAATATTAACCGAACAAGATGTAACCTTACACGGTGTAACTAAGGCGGATTTAGCGATGACAGCAATTGAGACCAACAGCAGCGGCAAGGTAAAAATGACAGCCCGCGACGTCAAAGTATTTTACGGCGACAATGAAGCTATTCATGGCGTTAATCTTGATGTCATTGAAAACGAAGTTATCGCTTTTATCGGCCCTTCTGGTTGCGGTAAGTCGACCTTTTTACGTTGTCTGAACCGAATGAACGACACTATTGATATTTGCCGGGTAACCGGCAGTATTAAGATGGATGGCCGCGATATTTATGACCCGACCCTGGATGTGGTGCAGCTGCGGGCACAGGTTGGCATGGTGTTTCAAAAACCCAACCCGTTTCCTAAATCTATCTACGAGAATATTGCCTATGGCCCACGGCTGCACGGCCTGGCCAGCCGCAAATCAGAGCTGGATGATGTGGTTGAGTCGAGCTTACGCCGTGCCGGTCTATGGAATGAAGTAAAAGACCGGCTGGACCAGCCCGGCACCGGTTTATCCGGTGGTCAGCAACAGCGCTTGTGTATTGCCCGCAGTATTGCGGTCAGCCCGGATGTCATTTTAATGGATGAGCCCTGTTCGGCACTGGACCCTATCGCGACTTCGATTATCGAAGAGCTGATTGATGAGTTAAAACAAAACTTTACTATTGTAATAGTTACCCACAATATGCAGCAGGCCGCGCGCGTCTCAGACCGTACTGCGTTTTTCCACCTCGGTGACTTAATTGAAATCGGTGCCACTAACGAAGTGTTTACCAACCCTAAAAATAAAAGAACCGAAGACTATATTACCGGCCGCTATGGTTAAGTCTGTGATCATTAATAGCTAATAAAAAAGGAGCCTGGGCTCCTTTTTTTATTGGCTAAATTGCTGATCTGCTGGATTTCTGCTTAAGTTGATAAATACTTTTGCTAAAAAGGCCTTGCCATAACCTTAAGGTTTGCGTTAAGTCATAAAAGCATCATTTAATAGTCATAAAAATGCCACTTTGTCATCTAAATGTCATAAAGTGACCATAATATAGCCGCCGTCAACAACAGCAGCAGTGATTATCGCCGTTGCGGCAATAATTACTGAATTAACTCAGGTGCAGAATATGAAAAAATCCGCAGTAGCATTAGCAATGGCTTTGGCAGGTGCAACCACAGTTCAGGCCGATCCGGTAACGGTATATGGCCAGTTGAATGTATCGGCGCAATCCAGCGATGAAGGCGAAGGCCGCTTCTCTGAGTTAAAGAGCAACAGCTCACGCTTTGGTTTAAAGGGCGATTTTGAACTGGACCACGGCCTGACACTGGTATACCAGGTTGAGTGGGGTGTGGATCTGGCTGATGTGGGTAACGGCGACAATATTACCTCGCGCAACCAATATATCGGTTTAAAAGGTAATTTTGGTGAAGTACGGTTAGGCCGGCATGACACAGCATTAAAAGATGCCCAGGGCAAAATTGATTTATTCAGTGATTACGAAGCTGACGTTAAAAATTTATGGCGTGGTGAAGTGCGGGCCAGCGACTCTGTTACCTATTACACCCCAACCTATAATGGCTTTGGTGTGCATTTAACCTACGTGATGGAAGATGCTGCTGATGCCGAAGACGCCTTTTCTGCGGCGGTTTATTATGGTGATGACAGCCTGAAAGACGGTAATTTCTTTGCCGCTATAGCCATGGATTCGGATGTTGCCGGTTATGATGCCATGCGCGCTCATGTCCGGACAAAATTGTCAGGTGTAAAACTGGGTGCAATGTATCATACTCAGGAAAATATTCTCAGCGGCCTGGAGCAGGATGGCTGGTTAGTCAGCGCGGCTTACCCATTCGGTAAAACCGAGTTAAAGGCTCAATATCAGACCCTGGAAGATGATGACGCAGTCAGTATCGGTGCTGATTATAAAGCAGGTAAAAACACCACTTTATATGCATGGTATAGTAGTTTTAATTTTGATTTAGCGGCACCTGATCGTGACTATCTGGCCGTCGGCATAAAGCATAAATTCTAAGATTAAGCGCTTAAGGCTTAACATAAAAAAACGCCGGTCACTGACCGGCGTTTTTGTTTAGGCAGGGTAAGCCGCCTTAGTATTTGTAAGAGAAACTTAAGCTGTAACTCTGACCTTCGGTCCGTTGTTGCAGGATCTCGCCCTGCTGCAGAATTTCCACTTCTTCATCCAGTAAGTTTTTCAGGCCTACTTTCAGCGTCATGTTTTCCAGCGGGGTGTAACCGTAGGTGAAATCCAGTGAATGAAAGGGCTGCTCAAAGGCATCGTCTTTGTCGTTAACACCAGCAAAGGCAATCCGCTTACCAAATACGTTATAGGTAAGGGTAGCATTGTGCTTGTTATCGTCAGAGTCAAAGCCAAGCTGCAGGTTAGTGACAAACTTGGAGTGGCCACTTAGCCCCCGCGTTAAGTTGGTTAAATCGGCACCCGGGAACGGCTGAATGCTGATTTCAGACTCACTGATTGTCAGGTTACCGGCAACAAAGAAGTTATTAGCAAATTTACCGAATTCGCCGCTAAACATATCCAGTTGCTGCAGAAACTCTGCTTCACCACCATACACTTTACCGCTCTGGCCGTTGCGGAAAGACATTAACAGGTTACCGTCAGAGCCTGATAATTCGATTGCTTCAATCGGGTTGTCCAGATCTTTATAGAACAGGCCAAAACTGTAGTTGCTGTTGTCGTAGTACCATTCAAGCCGGGCATCAAAACTGCTGATGTCGGTGCTTTTCAGGCCGGAGAAGCCGGTTACTTTAAAGTCGGTTAACGGGTCGACATAAAGTACTGGTGTTACTTCCCGTAAATCGGGGCGGACTACCGTTTTACTGTAGCCAAAGCGAGCCTGCAGGTCATCATCAACAAACCAGGTTAATGATAAAGCCGGGTAGAAGCCATCTTCCAGTAGCACAGAGTCAGTAACGGTGCCGCTGACAGTGCCATCGGCAGTGAGTGGCAATGAAATTTGTTTAAAATCTTCATAGCGCACGCCAATGTTTAACCGGAACATGTAGTCGTAGTTAATTTCCAGGGCACCGTATCCGGCATCAATCATTTGCGCAGCCAGGTAGTCATCGGCCTGGGTGGTAACGTTAGAAATTTTAAAGCCGTTAGCCGGGTTCAAAATATTGCTGTCAGAGAAAATTTCTGAGAAGCTGCCTGACAATTGCTCAAGGCTATAACCTACCGTATCAAAGTTAAAGCGGTCAGTCTGGGCATTACGGCTACGTTCGAAATAGCTGTAGCCGCCGCTGAAGGTCATTTCAGCTTTACCCAGTGTCAGTGGCAGCTTGGCATTCCAACTAAGGTTTTCAGTGTTATCTTTCATATCACTGAAGCTGTAATTCACTGCATTCTGATTCCGACGCAGGAAAGAGAACACTGAGCCATCATCCTGGGTTTCGTTCAGGTAGCGATATTCCACTTCGCCTGGCGCATTGCGCCGTGCTTTGGCGTCGGTGTACTGCCAGTCTACTGCCAAATCCATCAGGTACGGGAAGTTGTGCTTACCACGCAGCTGATTACTCAGCATAGTGCGCTCTTCATATAAGATACTGGTGTCGGTATTAAAACGGTTAGTCTCGTTAATGGTTTCGATACTGTCGCCGTTTTTAATCTTTATTTCATCTTTGGTATCGCTGAGATAAATAGTCGAGGTTTCCAGGCGGTGATCGATACCGAGCTCTAAACCGAAGTTCAGCATACCCGACAGCTTAACCTGATGCTCAGTGCCTTTAATATCATCATAGCGATTCAGTGGCACCAGATTGTCACCTGATACTGAATAATAACGCTCGCGCTCGTCAATATTCTGGGTAGAACGGTCGTAACTCAGACCAGACATCACCCCGAAAACCACATTTTTGGTCAGGTCAAAGCGGGTACCAAAGGAGGCACTGGCGTCGAAGTCTGGTTTTACTGAGGTCGGTGTGATATCGATATCACGGTTAAAAGCAGTACCCAGTTCGCGCACGATAGTTTCGGCTTGTGCCAGGTTTGGACCGGTAATACCGCCTAAGGCTTCTGCGATGTTGATCGGCGTTAAAATGCCGTATTGTTGCTGGGCGCTGGCAAGCGCTGGTGAAATGCTGCGCTGGCCATCGTCTTTGCCGCGCCAGTCATCGCCACCACCGGCATATTCAAAGCCATCGTCACTGTTCAGGCTGTTAAAACCGGTACCGATTGATACGTTAAAACTGGTTTGCAGCGGAATAGCGGTGGTGCGGATATTGACATTACCACCACCAAAGGCTGCAGGCAGCTCAGGTGAATAGGCTTTTTGTACCACTAAACTTTCAATAATTCCGGCCGGAAACATATCCAGTGGAATTACGTTACGGGTGGGGTCCGGGCTGGGTACCATGGCGCCATTTAATAAGGTACTGGAATAACGCTCACCTAAACCGCGAACATAAATAAACTTGTCTTTTACCAGGGTTAAACCCGTTACCCGACGCAAAGCAGCAGCGGCGTTGCTGTCACCAGCACGGGAAATTTGCTCCATACCGAGTACTTCTGCTACATAGGCTTGCTCACGACGTTCTGCAGCAGCAGAGGCAGCAGAGCTCATCAGGCGGCCGGAGACAGAAATACGTTCTACTTCTTCCTGCCCGGCTTGAGTGGGTTCTGGCGTTTCTTGTGCAATGGTATTTAACGACATCATCGCAGTGGTCGTGCCTAAGGCCAGCAATACACTGCGGCCAACACGGCTGAAACTAAATTTTTGAATGCTGCTCATCTGAACGTTGTCCTATCAGCTTTAAACGGTTACTAGTCTTGGTATATCGAATGTCGGAATAAGAAAAGGCACTGCCGGGTTGCCCCGGCAGTGCCGATTTGCTTAGTCTTCTAAGCCAACTGTCCAGCCAGCAGTCCAGTCATTGCCGGCTTCTACTGCACCGACGAAGTCAACTGCTTCAAAGAAGCTATCAACCGCAGTCATGTCTTTAGGCATGGTGGCATCGATGGTGAAGATACCGTCCAGTACCGCAGCCTGATTAGCTGCAACGCTGTTGCCTTCCTGAGCCAGGAACCATTGCTCGGTAGTGGTACCGTTACCCAGGTCGCCTTTGAATGGTTCTGCACAAGCGATAACCGAATGGGTCATGGTTAATGAACCTGCCGCCGCTAACGCTTTAGTTTCATCTGAATCAAATTCCAGACACTCACCCATACCATCCGGACCGGTGATAACAAAGTTGGCTAGCTGGGCGTTGGTACCTGCGCGCAGCAATACGCCTTCTGAATCATCATCACCATCAAAGTTATTGCCGATAATGGTCATATTAGCGATGACAGGGTTTGATACTGGTGTGGCAGTGAAGTTACCAGACTGGTTGTCCGCTTCGATGCCGCGGTTCGATTTAGAATCATCAGCACCATGTTTAACCAGCACGAACTGCAGTTTACCGTTCCAGCCATCGGCCCAGTCTACTGAGTCATCGCCGTTTGCAGTTAACACTACGTTTTTACAGCTGACGCTACCGCCAAACATCTCGATACCGTCATCAACGTTCTGGTGAACCTGGATATTTGCACACTCAGTACCTGAACCTACACCGGCAAAAGTAATACCGTTTAATTCGTTATCCGGGATAACTTCAAAACCAGCATGTTTAACTACGACGTAGTTTAAAGTACCGCTGTTATCTTCTGCATCCGCACCGCCGTATGGGCCGGCTTCGCCTTCTGCCTGAATTTCACAGCTGGCTAAATCAGCCTGGTCACATTTATTGCTTGGCGCGTTACCCAGTAACACTAAACCGCCCCACTGGCCGGCAGCCGTTGGTGAGCCGATAATGTCCTGTACTGAGGTCATGACGATAGGGTTAGCGGCAGTGCCGTTCGCTTCAATTTTTGAGCCGCGGGTAATAACCAGGAAGTCAGCACCTGATTTACCGTAAATCCGTACACCTGGCTCAACGGTTAAGGTCGCAGCAGTGGTGTTATCGACACCAATCCGCACCCGACCGTCTAACACATAGTCTGCACCGGCAGCCAAGGTTACGTTAGCGGTAATGTCGCCGCTTAACTGACAGTTTAAACGGCCAGATAAGCTGTTAACTTCGCTGGTACCGGCAGGGCAGGCAGCTAAGTCGTCTTCCGGGTGAATACCCACAGTCCAGCCTACAGTCCAGTCTTCTTCGCCGTCAAAAGCGCCGATGTAATCAACATTATCAAACCAGCTGTCAACGTTGTTCGCGACGTTATAACCATTACCTAAGGCTGGCGAATTTGGTGCCGGAATATAGCCACCTAACAGCGCATCACCAATGATGTTGCCAGGCTGGGCAAGGAACCAGGCCTCAGCATCAAAGGTAACGTTACCTGCATCGTCCTCAGTGTCTTTGGTAGGCTCTGCACAGTCCAGAATAGAGTTGCGGAAAATAATTTCGCCGTTACCAGCGTTGGTTACTGACTCAGCTGAGTTAATTTCAAAACACTCACCCATACCTGCCGGGCCGGTAACAATGAAGTTATACAACTCGCCGGCAGTGCCAGCGCGCAGTAATACGCCTTCTGAGTCATCTTCGCCATCGAAGTTGTTACCGATAATGGTCATGTTGGCAATGCGTGGCTTAGATACCGGCTCAGCAGTAAAGTTACCTGACTGGTTGTCAGCTTCAATACCACGGTTACCCTTGGTATCGTTCGGGTTATGACGAACCAGCACGTGCTGCATCCGGCCACTCCAGCCATCAGCCCAATCTAATGAGTCATCACGGTTACCGGTTAACACTACGTATTTAGCATCAACTGTACCGCCGAAAAATTCTACGCCGTCATCCAGGTTGTTGTGTACCTGAATATATTCAACTTCAGTGCCGCTACCGACACCAGCAAAGGTGATACCGTTTAATTCGTTATCCGGAATAACCTCAAAACCGGCATAGCGTACCTGGACATATTTCAATGCACCGCTGTCATCTTCCGGGTCAGCACCACCGTATGGGCCGGCTTCGCCTTCTGCCTGAATTTCACAGCTGGCCAGCGCCGCCTGGTCACATTTGTTGCTTGGTGCATTACCCAGTAATACCAGGCCGCCCCATTCAGCTGTTGATTCTTCGTCTGATAAACCCAGCATGTCGTTAACTGAGGTCATAACGATTGGCGCGTCGACGGTGCCGACTGCCTGAATTTTTGAACCGCGGGCGATAACCAGATAATCGGCGCCGCTTTTACCATACACAAAGGTGCCCGGCTCGATAGTCAGGGTAGCGCTGTCAGCGTTATCGTTACCCACGGTAACTTTGCCGCTTAAAGACCAGGCAATGTCATTGCTCAGGCGGGTATCGCTGGTAATGGTACCGCTGATTTCACATACTGGCAGGTCAACGCCTGCCAGGCTGTCGCCTTCAGTAGCAAACGCAGGACAATCTGAAGTAACTGGTGGAGGAGTGCCACCACCGCCATTGCCACCGCCAGTATCGCTACCGCCGGCATTCACTACCAAGTCGCCACCGCAGCCGGCCAGAATTAGTGCTGACGCTATTGCGCTTAGTTTTAACAGTTTGCGTAAAGCCATTACCATCTCTCCATTGAGTTGTTATAGGTGTTGCCAATCAAGTTGCAGGCACCCTACAGCAGGGGAGTGACGGTTTTATTACAGTAATGCGACGCTTGGGTTACAGTGGCGGACCGCACTGTCCGGCTGCGGTCCGGCGTGAAAGCTGTCAAAAAAAATTCATTTTTCTGTCATGCAATTACCGGAGGCTTAAGGTTTTAATATTGTGATATTTGTTATTTATTTGTTTTGATGGTTGGCCGATTGGCCGTGTCTAAAGATTAACCTCGTGTTTTCATAAAAATGTCATAAACTGCAGTAATACTAGATGGTAGAGACAGTTAGAACCGTCCGGAAGAAATGCCGGCTAACAGAATGTGGTGAACCTTATGGCAAGAAAGATCCTGGTGGTGGAAGATGAAGCCCCGATCCGAGATATGTTGTGTTTTGTTTTAGAGCAAAATGGCTATCAGGCAATTACGGCCGAAGATTTCCCAAGCGCCATTAATCAGCTGATAGAACCCTATCCGGATTTAGTCTTACTGGACTGGATGATCCCGGGCGGCAGTGGGATTCAGTTCGCTAAAAAGATGAAGCAACATGAGCTGACCCGTAATATTCCGATTATTATGATCACCGCCCGCGGTGAGGAAGAAGATAAAGTGCGTGGCCTGGAAGTCGGCGCTGATGACTATGTTACCAAGCCGTTTTCACCCAAAGAGCTGATGGCCCGGATCAAAGCTGTGATCCGCCGGGTTTCGCCAACCAGTCTGGATGAAGTGATTGAAGTGCAGGGCCTGAAGCTTGACCCGGTAGCGCACCGGGTAATGGCCCAGCAGCAGCCGCTGGATATGGGCCCGACCGAGTTTCGGTTACTGCATTTCTTTATGACCCATCAGGAACGGGTGTATAGCCGCGAGCAGCTACTGGACCATGTCTGGGGCACTAACGTTTACGTGGAAGACCGGACCGTCGATGTGCATATTCGTCGTTTACGTAAAGCGATTTCCGTCGCAGGGCATGATAAGCTGGTGCAAACTGTGCGGGGCTCAGGCTATCGCTTTTCTGCTAAGTAGGTTTTATGCGGCCACAGCTTTCTAAAGGGAAGATTTTCAGCAAGGTCTTCCTTTTTTATTCCCTGGCAGGGCTGGTTGGCTGGCCCTTTGGCCAGAGTATGTTGTTTATGTTATTGCTCAGCTTTTATTTGCTGGCATCTAACTATAATCACCTGTTTTTAATCACCAAATGGTTGTGGCACGATCGCAAGCTTTCCCCGCCGGAAGGCCGGGGGTTCTGGCAGCAAATTTTTGATGGTATTTATTATCAGCAGCGGCGTGAGCGCAGAAAGCGCAAAGAGCTGCGCAATCTGGTTCGGCGTTTTCGCGATGGCGCTGAAGCACTGCCTGAAGCGGTGGTGGTACTGACCAGTGACTGGACCATTGTCTGGTGTAATAAACTGGCCCAGATGCTGGTGGGCCTGCGCTGGCCCAGTGATGAAGGACAGCGGATTGACAACCTGGTGCGCAACCCGGAATTTCAGAGCTTTTTAAAACAAAAGCAGTTTCAGCAGCCACTGGAGATCAGTGCCAATGGTAATAACAACCTGGTGCTGGAATGCAAAATGATGCCTTACGGCAGCGAGCAGTACCTGCTGATTATTCGTGACATTACCCAGTTAAAACAGCTTGAACAAATTCGCAAAGACTTTGTTGCCAATGTCTCGCATGAGCTGCGTACGCCATTAACCGTGCTGCAGGGCTATCTGGAGGTAATTGACTCTGAGCGGTTACCTGAGCCGGCAATGTGGCAAAAAGCCCACACGGTAATGCTGGAGCAAACCAAGCGGATGGACGGGCTGGTGCAACAACTGTTGACCTTATCGCGGATAGAGGCATCGGCGAGGGTGCAGTTTGACGACGAAGTTGATGTGCCGGCCATGCTGGCCACACTGGAGCAGGAAGCACAGGCGCTGAACCATGAAAAGCAGCATAATATCAGTTTTAATATTGAAGCTGGCCTTAAAGTGACCGGGGTAAAAGAAGAGCTGCGCAGTGCCTTTTCGAACCTGGTAACCAATGCTATTAAGTATACGCCGGCAGGTGGCGACATCAGCGTCAGCTGGCAACGACAGCATCAACGGGCGGTGTTTGCAGTAAATGACACGGGTGAGGGGATAGCGCCGCATCACGTTAAACGCTTAACTGAGCGCTTTTACCGGGTCGATCAGGCGCGGGCACGCAATACCGGCGGCACCGGTCTTGGTCTGGCTATTGTTAAGCATGTTTTATCGCGCCACAACAGCCAGCTGATGATTTTCAGTGAGCCGGGCCGTGGCAGCAGCTTTTCGTTTACCATCCCGGCCGAACTGGTGCTGGGCAACAGTAAATCTGCCCCGATAAAAAAAGCCAAGTTTAAAGTGAAGTAGTGCGGAAGACTAAGATTGCGGTTTGGGCCAACAACGTTCAATGACCTCTTCGGCGGCTTTGCCCAGAATATCTTGCTCCAGTCCTTCGATCTGGCCTAAAAACGTTTGTGCCAGCTCGCCGTCGGTCATCATCGTGGCGATGATGTCTTCGGCATCTTCAATGCTGGTGGCACCCTCCAAATAGCGGACATGATGCTGGGGGTCTACCAGTAAATCATCTGTATCATTACACCATTTGGTAAAGACCAGTTTGGCCAGCTCACGCGATCTGGCCTGGGGTCCACCCATCACGATAAAAAAAGTGTCGCTGGTGGCGAAAGCGTATTTTTCTGTAATGCGGCTCAACTGGTGATGCAGTTGTGTGACCTCATCCTCCGCGCTTTGCAGCAGCAACTGACTAAACACCGGTTCCAGTTGCCTGGCGTACTCGAGTATTTGTAAATGACCGAGGGTATGTTGATGTGCAACCTGCTGCAGCAGCTTACCAATAATCTCTGTTACCTCTGAGGCGATAGCAGGCCCTGGTGCTGACTGCATTTGCTGCAGCCAGTTTTTAAGTCGCGGTACGGCCTCAGCCAGAGGTGAGTGCAGTAAGCTGTAATAGGCCGCCAGGGTGCTGTGGGCCAGCGCTTTTAACTGATGATATGTCTTGCCGTTAACAAGGTATTTCTGGATTTCTCCCCCGCAACTGATCACCAGCCGGCTGTCCATCCTGATAACCAACAATACTTTGCCCTGTTTAATTTTATTTCTAAAATGCTGCTTTCGGTCGGCGTAGAGCTGATGAAAATACTGGTTAATGCTGCCAAGTGGCGAGCCGGCGGGTTCCGCTGTAGTGTCGTCGATAATGTTGCTGCTCATGGGCGGCCCTCAGGTGGCTGAAAAATATACTGGTAGTTACTAAAAGCAGGTTTCGTGCCCGGGTTGGAAAATTAACCAGTAATAGCGCCGTTGTTGTGTTGGCGCCTGACAATATACAAGTGTGCTGGCTGACGGGCGTGACCTGGGGGAGTAAGATTGAATATATTACTGACGGTTAACGTAAAACTTGCAAGGCCACTACCTGAGATTTCGCAACCTTAGCCATAACGGCTCAGGCAGACGAGCTGTTGCCGCAGGCAAGGCTTTGTACCGCTAATTTTAAAAACTTAGTGCAGTGCTCACTTAACCCGAACTTCTTTATCATACAGCAATACAAACATATTCAGCCGCTCAGCCAACTCATGGATAGTAGTTTCATAGGTTTTATCTGTATTGCCGACTTTAGGATCAGGAAAATCCCAGCTTAGTATGTGTTTAGCCGCAAGCCCCTCAGCACATTCCTGATTGGCTTTGCTGCATAAGATAATGGCATAGTCGATGCTGACATCCGTTAATTCAGCTAATGATTTTGAACTGAGGTTAGCCGTTTCAAAACTATGACCCGCTAATGCTTTTAGCGCTTTGGCATCCGGTGTAGTTGGTGCGGTGCCGGCGCTGAACACTTCAAAACGATCGCTGTAGCGTTGTTTGGCTATGGCCTCAGCCATTAGCGAACGGGCAGAGTTTTCAGTGCAAATAAAAACAACAGTTGGCTTCTTCATATTGACCTCGCTATATATATGCAGAAAAGTATATATATGTTTTTCTATATATCAATCAGTTTTCACTGCTGTTTTCCGAAAGCAATTATTTTGATGATCATTAACCATACCGCAGGCCTGCATATGGGCATAGATAATAGTTGAGCCGACAAACTTAAAGCCGCGTTTTTTTAAATCTTTACTAAAGGCATCTGATTCCGGGCTGGTAGCGCGAAAATCGCCTGGGCTTGCAATGCTGTTTTGCTGCGGTGCGCCATTAACAAAGCGCCACTGATAGTTGCTGAAACTGCCAAATTCGGCCTGTACTTCTATAAACCGCGCTGCGTTGTTAATTGCCGCCGCTACTTTTAAGCGGTTACGGATTATCCCCGGGTTTTGCAGTAATTCAGCGGCTTTGGCATCATCAAAAGCCGCCACCTTCACCGGGTCAAAATTAGCAAAGGCGGCACGGTAATTATCGCGTTTTTTTAACACTGTATACCAGCTCAGGCCAGCCTGAGCGGCCTCCAGGGTTAAAAATTCAAATAGTTTATTATCGTCATATACCGGTACGCCCCATTCGGTATCGTGGTAGGCTACGTAATCGGGTTTGCTTAAGTCAACCCAGCTACAACGGCATAATTCCTTGTTCATTCTGCCCCCTGTGCTGCCTGCTGTGGCGGTGCGGCCAGGTAGTCCAGCGCTAAGCCGGTTAGTGCCCGCACGCCGTTGACTAAAGCGTCTTCGTTGACGTCAAACATCGGCGAGTGGTTTGGTGGTACCTCACTAAGCGGGGTGTCATCGGGTGAAATGCCTAAAAAGAAGAATACTCCGGGAATTTGCTGCTGATAGAACGAGAAATCTTCAGCGCCGGTAATGGGTTTTATCGGCGCCACGCCGTTGTCGCCGGCAGCCCACTGCAGGCTTGGCATCGCCCAGTCTGTCAGGGCCGGGTCATTCCAGGTTACTGCCGCAAAGTTATGGACATGAAAATCAGCCTCAGCGCCGCTGGCTTTGGCAATATGTTCGCTGGTATGGGCCATCCGGGCGATTAAATCCTCGCGCATTTCGCTGTCAAAGGTGCGGATAGTGCCTTCTAATTTGACGTCATCCGGAATAATATTCCAGCGGATACCGCCGTGGACCTGACCAAACGACACGACTGCCGGTGCCTTGGTCACATCTATCTGCCGGGCCGGTATCAGGTTAATGGCGTTGATCAGCTGGCCGGTAACGTTAATCGGGTCTATGCCGCGCCACGGGCTGGAGCCATGCACCTGTTTGCCTTTGACAGTGATTTGAAAGCTGTCGGCAGCGGCCATAATGCCTTCGGTTTTCACCTGCAGCTGGCCCGGTTCGCCCGGCCAGACATGCAGGCCAAAAATAGCTGTCGGGGTAGGGTTGGCAAATAGTCCCTCGGCCAGCATCATCTTAGCACCACCTTCCTCGCCGGCTGGCGGGCCTTCTTCTGCCGGTTGAAAGATAAACATAATGGTGCCGGCAAGCTCTGCTTGCTGCTGGCTTAGCACTTCGGCTGCGCCCATTAACATCGCGACATGAGCATCGTGGCCGCAGGCATGCATTACCCCGGTTTGCTGGCCGTTAAATTCACTTACGACTTTGGATGCGAAGGGTAAGCCGGTTTGCTCGGTTACCGGCAAGGCGTCCATATCGGCGCGCAGCGCTACTACCGGCCCGGGTTTAGCACCCTTTAAAATGCCGACCACGCCGGTATGGGCAATGCCGGTGCGTACCTCAAGGCCAAGCTTTTCTAAATGCGCCGCCACCTTGGCAGCCGTGCGCACTTCACGGTTCGACAGCTCCGGATGCTGGTGAATATCGCGCCGCCAGTCAATGACCTTTGGCATCACGCTTTGAATGGACTTTGCCAGCTCAGGCCGTTGCTCGGCGACGGCCAGTGGCGTATATAACAAAGGTAGTACAGCGAGGCTTAGCAGTGACAGGCGCATAGAAGTTCCGGATAGTGACTATGAAGTAGCACTACCTTAAGCGCAGTCTGCCAAAAAGCCAAGCCATATGCTCTTGTAATAACCAGGCTGCTACAGCCAGGCTATTCCATCCCGGCTGCTACAACCAGCCTTTGCGCTTAAAAAACCAGTAGGGGGCAAAGCCGGAAAGCAGCATCAGCCCTAATGCCCACGGGTAACCTAATAGCCACTGCAGTTCCGGCATATGGCTGAAGTTCATGCCATAGGCACTGGCCACCAGGGTAGGCGGTAGAAATACCACGGCCGCTATGGAGAAGGTTTTAATAATCTGGTTCTGGCGGATGTTAATAAAACCCTGGGTAGAGTCCATCAGAAAGTTGATTTTATCGAATAAAAAGGTGGTGTGGGACATCAGAGTTTCAACATCGCGCATAATTTCGCGCAGGGTTTCTTCGTGGGCGGGCCGGCCTTTCAGGTTACGCAGCAAAAAAGAAATATCGCGCTGGGTATCCATTAAGCACAGCCGGATTTTACCGTTGCTGTCTTCCAGCCGCGCCATTTTGCTGATGGCCTGATAAAGCTCTGAATCTTTTTCCTCCAATACCAGATGACTGACTTCCTCCAGCTGGCGGTGCAAGTCTTCCACTGTATCGGCATGGTTTTCCACTTTTTGCTCAAGAATAGTGACCAGCAGACCGGCCGGATCAGAGCAACTGACCTGACCACGGCGGGCGCGCAGCCGCAGTAACCGAAAGTCGGCAATTTCGTCCTCACGAATGGTGATAAGCCGTTCATTTTGCAAAATGCAGGCGACCGTTACCGTGACATGACGCCCTTCCTGCGGCGCCAGAAACAACGAGTGGACATGAATACCGGCCTGATCGACAAAACAACGGGCCGAGGCTTCAATTTCTTCCACATCATCTGACTCGGGCAGCTCAACACTTAGCAAGGTACTAAGCAGCTCACGTTCCGGCTCGGTAGGCTCATGGGCATCAATCCAGTGAGCGGTGCGCATCAGCTCCAGATCATCAGTTGCTCCGGCAACCGGGATCTCCCGGATAATGCCCTGGTCAATCGTAAATAAGCGGATCATAGCGCCCTCATGAATTAAGCTATGTTAAGCCTTTAGTCTACCAGAACAGCGGTTATTAATTCAGCCTTCCGGTATGAGAGTGCTGATGATTAACTGATGGTTAGCTTGGATAGTTAGCATGCTTAGTTAGCATAGCTAAGTACCCGGTCCGCATTCCAGGCAGGGGTTAACCTCCGGGCTGGATTTGTGCAGATTATGCTGCAATTCTTTCAGCGCAGTTCGTACTCCTTCTTCGATAACCGGATGATAGAAAGGCATTGCCAGCATCGACGACACCGTCATCCGCTGTTGTGCCGCCCAGGCCAGCAGATGGCCGATATGCTCAGCCGCCGGGCCAAACATCTCGGCGCCGGTAAAGACCCCGTTGTCGCGTCTGGCGTAAACTTTCAGTAATCCCTGATTTTTAGCAATGACCTTACTGCGACCCTGCTCTTCAAAAGAACTGCTGCCTTGCGCATATTTTTCGCGTTCCGCCGCTGCCATATGAGAGGGTAAGGTACCAACGCTGCTAATCTGCGGGCTGGTAAACACCACTGAAAACGGCACATACCGCTTGGCAGAAATTAGATCCGGATAATGTCCGGCGTTGTCGCCGGCAATTCTGCCTTCATGCGCCGCTTCATGCAGCATAGGAAGCTGCTGATTGGCATCACCGACCAGAAAAACCGGCTTATCGCCACATTGCAATGTTGAGGGGTCAGTCAGCGGCAGGCCTTTATCATTTAAACTCAGGCCGCTGTTTTGCAAATCCAGACTATTTAAATTAGGAGCGCGACCGGTTGCCAGCAAAACATAATCAAACAGCCCGGTTACCGGCCCTTTGTCACGATGTGTAAAGCTGATAGAAACACCGTCCGTAACCGCTGAAATATCTGTTACGTCGGCATCGGTATCTAAATAAAATTCTTTGTTAAAGTATTGCCTGGCATAGTCGCGTATTTCCTTGTCAGCAATACCGGCCACAGCGCCGCTGCGGCCAAACAGGTACACATCGACACCCAGCCGGCTTAAGGCCTGCCCCAGTTCCAGCCCAATCGCGCCAGCACCAAATACCGCTATGTTCTTTGGCAATGCGGGTAGTTCAAACAGGTTGTCGGTGGTTAGTAACCGTTTGCCTAACCCCTGAAACATCTCGGGAATAACCGGGCTTGAGCCGGTAGCAATAACAATACGCTTTGCTGCGATTTCAGTTGTTTCGCCAACTGCCAGCAAACCCGGCGCGAGAAAACGGGCAGGGCCCTTTAGTTTGTGGTCATCGGCAATGGCTTGCATTGACTTAAGTACCGATCCGACAAAGTTATCTCTTTCCTGGCGGACACGTTTAAGCACCTGCTCACTATCAATGACGATATCATTAATCTGAATACCAAATAGTCCACTATTCGCAGCATCGTGGGCGCGTTCTGCGGCGGCAATCAATAGTTTGCTCGGCATACAACCCACCCGGGCACAGGTAGTGCCATAGCTGCCGCTTTCAATCAGTACCAGCTTGTCGGTGTGTTTGCGTGCAGCATTGTAAGCGGTAAGCCCGGCCGTACCGGCACCGATGATAGCGACGTCGACATGTTTCTTATCCATATAAATGCCTTGTGTTTAAATCGGTGAAGTCGTTGCTAAAGTGAGGCGTGCTAAGCGCGGAAATCATTATATTCTGCGCCTTAGCAGCAAAATCAGCTTATCCGTTACTAACAGGATAGCAGAAGCGCCTGAAGGTGGGGCTGAAGCGGTTTTCTGTTAAACATTTACCAGCGTAATTGGCAGCCGATCTGGCTTAGTTAAACCAGTGCCGGGTTTTATTGGCAAACCAAACCAGTGACAACATAACCGGCACTTCAACCAGTACGCCAACAACGGTGGCTAAGGCGGCGCCGCTGTTTAAACCAAATAAGGCGATTGCCACTGCGACGGCCAGCTCAAAAAAGTTAGAGGTACTAATCATACAAGCCGGTGCGGCAATGTTATGTGGCAGCTTGATTTTTTTCGCTATGGCATAGGTAATGGCAAAAATGCCGTAGGTTTGAATCAATAACGGTATGGCAATCAGCAGAATAATAAGTGGCTTGGCAACGATAGTTTGTGCCTGAAAGCCAAATAGTAGTAAAACGGTGGCCAGTAAACCAATCATCGACCATGGCTTGGCTTTAGCCAGAAACTGGCCAATCCGTTGCTCACTGCTACCACTGTTAAGTTTTTTGCGGGTCAGCACCCCGGCGACCAGTGGCAGCAGTACATACAGCACAACTGACAATAAAAGCGTTTGCCATGGCACGACTATATCACTCACGCCCAGTAGCAAAGCAGCCAGCGGCGCAAAGGCGAAAATCATAATAATGTCGTTTACTGAAACCTGTACCAGGGTGTAATTAGCATCGCCTTTGGTTAACTGGCTCCAGACAAATACCATAGCGGTGCAGGGGGCCACGCCCAGTAAGATCATGCCGGCGATATATTCATTGGCACTTTGTGGGTCGACTAAACCGGCAAAAAACACTTTAAAAAACAACCAGCCCAGCGCCGCCATCGTAAAAGGCTTTACCAGCCAGTTCATTACCAGAGTTAACAGCAGACCTTTTGGCTTTTTACCGACATCTTTAATCGCACTGAAATCTATCTGCACCATCATCGGGTAAATCATCAGCCAGATAAGCACTGCCACCACCAGATTAATCTGGCCGTATTCCAGAGCGGCAATAGCCTGAAATATCGCCGGGAACAGATTGCCAAGCAGCACCCCGGCAATAATACACAGTGCCACCCAAACCGATAAATAACGCTCGAAAATGCCCATATAAAATTCTGACTGCAATGATTGTATTGATATAACGATTAGAACAGATTAAGCAGAAGAATGGCCAGCGTTAGTTCTGGTTGGCAGCGCAGCTATGGCAAAACTCGTACTACAACTCCTGGTATCGCTGTGTTAGGCTACAAAGTATTAACAGGAGGTACGATGAGTAATTGTAATCAGCCAAAATCGTCCGCACTGGTTGTTGAAGGTGGTGCAATGCGTGGCATTTTTGCTGCGGGCGTGCTGGACGCCTTTATTGAGCAGCAATATCAGCCGTTTCAGTTTGCCATTGGCGTCTCCGCCGGCTCGACTAACCTAATTGGTTACCTGGCTGCAGATCACGGTCGCAGCCGCCAGATCTTATTAGACCATGCCCGGCGGGCTGATTTTTTAAACTGGCGCCGTTATCTGAAAGGGGGCCATTTTTGTGACGTCAGCTGGCTATGGCACGCCTCTTTTGATGAGGTGCCGCTTAATGTTAGTCATTATGTGCGCCAGCAGGTACCACTTTATGCAGTCACCACCAGCGTCAGTAGTGGCCAGGCCTGTTATTTTGAAGTGACCGGGGACAATATGCATCAGCTGTTTCCGGCGTCTTGTGCCATACCACTGATGTACCGTGATTTCCCGCGGATAGACGGTGAGCAAATGACCGACGGCGGTCTGGCTGATGCCATTCCGGTGCTTAAAGCGTATGACATGGGGGCACGGGATATTACCGTGGTACTGTCGCAGCCCAGCGGCTATCGGAAACGTGCCAGCCGCTTTCCTGTGCTGATGAAACCCTTCTTTAAACAATACCCCTGGCTGTTTACGGCGGTACTGAGCCGGACGGCTCGCTATAATCAGGCGCTGGATTTTATTGCCTCGCCACCGGCTGATTGCACGGTCAGGGTGGTGGCGCCGCCTGCTAATTTTGCGGTTGGCCGCTTTTGTCAGAACCCGCAACAGCTGGAAGCGGGGTATCAGGCCGGTCGGATAAGCGGTTTGCAACATGTCACGGCTTAAAGCAGTTATTGCTTTAGTAAGTGCTTAGTAAACAACGGTCTCTGGCAGGTTCGGGCAATCGAGCCGGAACGCAATTTTCTTCAGGGCCTTTTGTTCCAGCTGCAAATCAGCTGATAATACACTCTGCTGGGCCAGCCACTCTGGTGGCAACACGAGCTGCAGCTGCTGAGCACTGGCACTGAGCGTAAACTCTGGCACGAAATCGTCCCGTCGCTTCTGATTCAGTAACACTGCCAGCCGCAATAGGACCAGCAGGTTTATAACCTGTGGTAGCTGATACAAACTGAAAATAGGCAGCTCATCGGCCCGGATTTTACGGCGGTGAAAGCGCACCAGGCAGGCAAGTAATTGTTGTTGCTCCTGATTAAAGCCTGGCAGGTTGGCGTTTTGCAGAATATAAGCAGAGTGCTTCTGAATACCCGAAGAATTAATTTGCAGGCCTATTTCATACACCCTGCAGGCAAAACTTAGCAGTAATCCATCGTCGTCAGTGAGTTGCCAGGCAGCCTGTACCTGGTTAAACAGCGCCTGAGCAGTCTGTTGTACCCGCTGAGTTTGGGCATCGTCAACGGTGTAGCGGCGCATCATGCTGCTGATGGTATGCTCGCGGATGTCATGGTGCTGCAACCGCTCGCTCATTTCATACAACACGCCTTCCCGCAGCGCGGCATCGACATACACCATCTCATCAATTTGCAGCATGTTAAAAGCGGCAATCAAAATAGCCAGGCCAGGACAGAGCAGCAGTTTGCGATCGTCAGTTAAGCCAGTTAATTCCAATTCACTGGCATGATGGTGTTGCAGCAAATGGCGTTTTAGCGCGGTTAAGTCATTCAGGCGAATGCTGCTGTTATTCCAGCCCAGGCCAGAGATCACATCTTTGATGGTTTTAATGGTGCCTGAGGTGCCGACCGCTTGCTGCCAACCGGCGTTGCGAAAGCTGCTGACTATGGGCTCCAGCTCCTGCTCGGCCTGCAAGATTGCGCGCTCAAAGCGCCTCAGGCTAATCTTGCCCTGGGCGAAATGGCTCTGGCCATAGCTGACGCAGCCCATATTGCGGCTGCTTAAGCGTAGCGGCTGCAACCCTTCACCAATGGCAAATTCGGTACTGCCACCGCCAATGTCAATCACCAGCCGTTTGGCACTGAAATGTTCAAAGTGGGCGACGCCCTGATAAATAAAACGGGCTTCTTCCTGACCGGATATGACTTCTATCGGGAAAGGGAATACCACTTTGGCGCGACGTAAAAACGTGGCTGAGTTACGCGCCCGGCGCAGGGTATAGGTAGCAATAACCCTTACGGCGTTCGGGGCGAAGGGCTGCAAAGTATCAGCAAACTGCGCCAGTACCTGCAAGCCGCGTTCAATGGCTTCTTCGCTCAGCACCAGCTCATCGTTCAGGCCTTCTGCCAACTGTACTTTTTGCTTTTCCCGGTGTAGTAGTTGCAAAGAGCCGTCAATGACCCGGGCAATAACCATATGAAAACTGTTGGAGCCGAGATCAACGGCTGCCATATAATCAGCGTTTGAAGGCGCTATTTGTTCAGAATCTGTCAATTGTCTGCATCAACCTGTACCGCCTGTTGTCGCGCCAGAAAATGATAAATTTCCTGCTGGGAACGCAAATTGCGTTTATTACCGCGCTTAACATAAGCGTTAGAATGTTTGCCGTCAATAATACGCGCCTTAACGTTATCCCGCCACTGGATATCAAGGGTGCTGATAATTTGCTGCTTAATCCGGTTGTCATAGACCGGCACGCCAACCTCCACCCGCTGATCAATATTGCGGGTCATCCAGTCTGCTGACGAGATATACAACGCGGTGTCGCCGCCGTTATGAAATAAGTATACCCGGGCATGTTCTAAGTAGCGGTCCAGCACGCTGATGATTTTAATATTCTGGCTTTTACCCGGTAGCCCTGGCAGCAATGAGCACATACCGCGGATGATCATCCGGATTTTAACCCCGGCCTGGCTGGCTTTATAAAGAAGCTGAACAATTTCTTCATCGACCAGGTTATTCACTTTTAAAAAGATTTCGGCTTTGCGACCGCTGGTAGCAAAGTCGATTTCGCGCTGAATTAAACTGAGCAGCCGCGGCCGGCTCCAGGTAGGTGAGACAATTAAATGCCGGAAATTAAAGGGCCGGTACGAGTACTGAATAAACTCAAATACCTGATCAATTTCGGTAGTAATTTCGCTGTGGCAGGTAAACAGGCTCATGTCGGTGTATATGCGGGCGGTTTTCTCATTAAAATTGCCGGTGCCAATGTGGCCATAGCGCATCGCTTTACCTTTTTCCAGACGGGTGATTAAACACAGTTTAGAGTGTATTTTCAAAGTGGTCTGGCCGAAAATAACTTCAATGCCGGCATCGGTCATCCGCCGGGCCCAGTTAATGTTATTTTCTTCGTCAAAGCGGGCTTTCAGCTCCACCACCACGGTGACTTTTTTGCCGTTGCGCACCGCATCCAGTAAGGAGTGAATAACCCGCGAGTGCTTCGCCACCCGGTACATAGTCATTTTAATATGGCTGACTTTCGGGTCAAATGAGGCCTGGCGCACCCATTCGGTAAAATAACTAAAGTTATGATACGGATAATACAGCAAAATATCAGTGGCCCGGATTGCATCAAAACTGGTGGAGTAGTGCTCGAAATCCGGGCTGGGTAATGGCTGCATCGGCGGGAATTCCATACTCTGGTGGCCGAGGTTAGGAAAGCCAATAAAATCTTTAAAGTTGCGATAGCGACTACCGGCAATCAGCGCATCGGTAGAGCTGGTGCCGAGTTGTTTGGTCAGTACTTTCAGCATTTGCTCGGGCATGGCGGCATCGTATACCAGCCGGGTTGGTTCAGATTTTAAGCGCTGGCGAATACCTTTGGACATTTTATCAATCAGGCTCTGGTCAAGGGTGTCACTGATATTATATTCGGCGTCACGGGTCAGTTTCAGTGAAAAAGTGCAAATGCTGTCAAACTGAAAAAAACCGTTGAATAAGTCGCTGGCGCAGTGGTTGATAATGTCGTCTAACAATAAAATCTGCCGGCGGTAATGACCATTTTTTTTCCGGGTATTCAGCTGCAGTGGTAATTCAATAAAGCGCGATACCTCGGCAGTAGGCACTTCGATAATGGCGTAATCGGGTTTGCCATTACCGGTCATTTCCACCATCAGGTAGGTGGTGTTATCTTCCAGAATTTTGCTTAGTGAGCTGTCGGTGCTGGACAGGATAATGGGTGATATGTGGCGTTTTACTTCGCTGCGGAAAAATGCTTTTACCCAGGCAGACTGCGCCTCGGTCAGTTTGCTGTCATCAATAAGCTCAATATTGTGCTTGCGCAGCTCCAGCTGAATATCCATATAAATTTTATTAAACTGCTTGCCCAGTTCTTTTACCTGTTGCTGAATTTGCTGCAACAGGGTTTCTGCATCTTCGTGCTCCCAGGTCTGGTATTTTTTCAACAGGATCCGCCGCTTCACGTCCGCGACCCGCACCCGGAAAAACTCATCAAGGTTGTTAGAGTAGATGCCTAAAAACCGTAACCGCTCTATGGGCGGGTTGCGGGTGTCTGCGGCTTCCTGTAATACCCGGCCATTAAAAGCCAGCCAGCTTAGTTCGCGTGGAAATAACGGGTAGTCAGGGTGTGCCCCGTTGCTGAGTTGTTGTGATGCTGGCTGATCCATTCTGATTGCTCCTGCTTACTGCCTGCAAAGCACACTATGGCATTTTTGTGACAAAATGATGAAACGCTTCACCCAGCAGAAAGCTGGGTGCAGGTTTGCATTTTAGTTGTGGTGGTAAGATTGGAGGCCGGTTTTCAGTCCGCTCAGGTTTCCACGTCCACCACAATGTCGGCAGCAATGGCTTCCAGCGCCTTGATTACTTCATCACGGCTCAAACCAGCAGGCAGCTGCACGGTTGCTTCGGCGTGAAACAACGGTACACCCCAGTTTGGTGCGCTTTGCTTATTGCTGGAAAACTGCACGATATTGGTGCCTTTGTGCTTAATCACCGACGATAACTCACGGACAATGCCAGGCCGGTCATTGCCGGTAATCACAAAACGTAACTGCTGTTGTTTATTCAGTTCGCTTTGTTCGCCTTGTTGCACTTTTATATCTAAATCACTGATTTCACTAAGCGCAGTTACCAAAGTGCCCAAATCCGGTTCAGCTACTTCTATTTGCACTATGCCGGCAAAATAGCCTGCCAGGTGGCTTAAGTTACTGGCCATCCAGTTGCCATTGTGGTCGTTAACTACCCTGGCTAACTGCTCAACTAAACCCGCTTTATCTTTACCAATAACGGTAAGGACTAACTGCTTCATATCGATATTCCCTTACTATCACTTAAGGTTAAACCGCCGTCACCGACGTGAGTTCTGCCCAATATACGTTAAAAAGTGTTTTAGAGTGTAGACACAACTTTCTGATTTTAAAACGCTACTTAACAATTTATTTTTGGTTTGCTGTCTTGTCGCGTTTTGCTGTTATAAGATAGCAGTAAGTCGGTGAGTACGGGTATAAAACAGATGGCGTTAACCAGGTGGCAGACATTTTTGCCGGGGATGATACTAATAATCGTTATTGGTAGTACCGCTGTGTCTGAGGTTGCCGCTAAATCTGACAGTACTTTATCCAGTGTTGGCTCCGATACGTTGCAACAGGTTATGCAATTGTGGGCCGAAGAATACCGCCGTCGCTACCCGACAGTAAACTTTCAGGTGCAGAGTATTGGCTCCTCTACTGCACCGGTGGCATTAATTGAAGGCACCGCGCAACTGGGGCCAATGAGCCGCACTATGCGCCAGACTGAAATACAGCAGTTTGCGCAGCGCTTTGGTTACCCGCCAACCGCAGTGCCGGTTGCGATTGACTTACTTGCCATATATGTTCACCCCGAGAATCCGTTAAGCCAGCTGAGTCTCAGTCAACTGGATGCGATATTTTCAGTAAACCGGCGTTGTGGGGCGCCGGCCGATATCCAGCATTGGGGGCAGCTGGGCTTAACCGGCCTCTGGCGACAGCGTTTTATCAGCTTATATAGCCGTAATTCAGTGTCGGGTACTTATGGCTACTTTAAACAACATGTGTTGTGTAATGGTGATATTAAAGCCCGTACCAACCAACTTGCAGGGTCGTCCGCTATGCTACGGGCAATCAGTCAGTCGGTAGCAGGTATTGGTTACTCTGGCATTGGCTATGCGACAGAAGATGTGAAAGTACTAAAGTTAGCGGCTGCTGACGGCCAGGCATTTGCTCCTACTGCGGCAAATGCGCTGGCCGGAGATTATCCGCTGGCCAGACAACTTTATATTTATGTTAACCGGGTGCCGGGCCAGCCATTAACCGCAAACGAGCAGGCATTTTTCGATCTGGTTTTATCACCCACTGGTCAGCAGTTAGTGGGGCAGGATGGCTTTTTACCGCTGCCAGCTGAAGAAATCACCCTGTGGCGGCAGACGCTGGGACTGCCGGCCTGGCCGGAGCAGCCATGACAGCGTTACGAGCGTCTGAAAACAATGTTTCGAACAAGCTGCAGCGGCGCCGGCGCTGGTACAACCGGCTGTTTCATGCAGTAATCGGTTTATCCGGGGTCAGCGTGGTGATGATGCTGGCCGCTTTATTTATTTATTTATTCAGCGAAGTGGTGCCGTTATTCAGGAATATTACTGCTACCGCTTTGCCAGCGGTAATTTTAGAGACCCCACCTAAGCGGGCAGCGGTACCCGTCAAAGTGCCCGCGGCGTTAACAGACTGGCAGGGTGCCCCCGTCTTTGACGCCGTATCTGAAAGCGGCGACTACCGGTTGCTGGCCACAGCTGATGGTGATGCCTGCTTGTATTCCAGCAAGTTTGGTCGTCGTTGCTTGCAGCAGTGGCAGCTGACGGACACCACCGATACCCTGACCAGCTTACGCTGGCTGGCCGCAGACCAGGCGGTGCTCGCAGGTTATCAGAGCGGCCGTCTGCAGCAGTGGTTTTTGCTGGCAGATAATAGCAAAGCTGCGCATTTCCGGTTAGTCAGAGAGTTACCCGGCCAGCAGGCCGCGATATTGCATATAGCGGCGGAACATAACAGGCGCGGCTTTGCTACGCTGGCAGCAGATGGCCAGCTGGCACTGTTTTATTCGACCATGGCGAAGCCGTTGTGGCAACATGCCAGCGGTATTACTGACGCTACGGCTTTAGCGTTTTCTGCAGATAATCAGCAGCTTAATGTATTTACTTCGACTAGCCAACATGCCTATGCCATAGACAACCCCCACCCTGAAGTAAACTGGCAAACTTTATGGCACAGTGTCTGGTATGAAGGTTTTGCCCGGCCCGATTTTGTCTGGCAGACGTCTTCTGCAGCGGATGACTATCAGCCGAAGTTTTCATTGGTACCGTTAACCATAGGCACCTTGAAAGCTGCACTCTATGCCATGGTTTTCGCCGCGCCATTGGCCATTATGGCGGCCATTTATACCGCATGTTTCTTGCCGGCCGGGCCTCGCCGCCGTATTAAAGGCCTAATTGAGCTGATGGCGGCGTTTCCAACGGTTATCCTGGGGTTTATTGCGGCAGTCTGGCTGGCGCCGGTTATTGAAAGCCACCTGCTGGCGTTGTTGCTCTGGGTAATATTGCTGCCGCTAAGTATTCTGACACTGGCCGCCTTGTGGCCCCGGTTGCCGGTTAGCTTCCGGCAACATTGCAGTGGCGGGCGGGAAATACTGCTACTGATGGTGTGGCTGGCGTTGGTGAGCATTGTAATATTTGTTGTGGCAAACCGTTTAGATAGCAGCTTGTTTGTCGGTGGTTTACGTTTGTATCTGGATCAACTGGGAATTTTTTATGAACAACGTAATGCTCTGATTGTTGGCATCGCCATGGGCTTTGCGGTCGTGCCGGGAATATTTACTATTGCCGATGATGTGCTCTATCAGGTACCCCCACAGTTAACCCGGGGCGCCCTGGCCCTTGGCGCGACGCAGTGGCAGACTGTGCTGCGGATCAGTCTGCCTTTGGCGGCGCCAGGACTGATTGCCGCTACCCTGGTTGGGTTTGGCCGGGCAATTGGTGAAACCATGATTATTTTAATGGCAACCGGTAACAGCCCGATAACCAATTTTAATATTTTTGAAGGGCTGCGCAGTTTAACGGCCACCCTGGTTATTGAATTACCTGAAGCAACAGTGGGTAGCAGTCATTTCAGAGTATTATTTGTCGCCGCGTTAGTCTTGCTGTTATTTACCTTTGTTGCCAACACCGCCGCTGAAGTTATCCGGCAGCGGTTGCGTAAAAAGTATCAGAGGCTGTAGCCATGCTCCGTAACTGGTTTCGTCAGGGGACGCCCTGGATTTGGTTAAACGCCGGGGCAGTAGCATTGAGCCTGTTGCTGGTAGGCGGGTTACTGGCTTTTATTCTGCTGCAAAGTATCGGCGTGTTCTGGCCCGGCGATATGTCCGGCCATATTGGTACTAAGTTATTACAATATCTGGCTAACTGGTGGCAGTTCCTTAGTGGCTCATCATCCGATGGCGGTATATTTCCGGCGATACTGGGCACGGTACTGATGGTGCTGCTGATGTCGGTACTGGTGACGCCGCTGGGGGTGTTAGCTGCGGTATACTTACATGAATACGCCAAAGAGGGGCCTTTGCTGCGGGTGATCCGGGTGGCAGTGCATAATCTGGCAGGTGTGCCTTCTATTGTATTTGGCGTGTTTGGCCTTGGCTTTTTTGTTTATTTTCTCGGTGGTAGCATCGACAGTCTGTTTTATCGTGACAGCTTGCCGACACCAACCTTTGGCGCACCCGGCCTGTTGTGGGTATCATTAACGCTGGCGTTACTGACCCTGCCAGTGGTAATTGTGGCCACTGAGCAGGGATTGGCCGGCATTCCAAAAAATCTGCGGCTGGGTTGCTTTGCTCTGGGCGCAACTAAGGCAGAAGTCATCTGGAAAATAGTGTTACCCCAGGCATCGCCGGCAATGGTGACGGCATTGATGCTGGCGATAGCCCGTGCTGCCGGTGAAGTGGCCCCCCTGGTGTTTGTTGGTGTGGTGAAATCTGCACCTTCGCTGCCGCTTAGTAGTGAATTTCCCTATCTGCAGCTGCAGCAGAAAATTACCAGTCTGAGCATGCATATTTATGATGCCGGTTTACAAAGTCCGAACGCACAGCTCGCTGAACCGCTGGTGTTTGCGTCAGCGTTGGTGCTGATTACCTTAATATTTATATTGAATCTGATGGCTTATCGCTTACGCAAGCGTTTAAATTCGCGCTATCGCCAGCGGGCAGTAGAAGAGTAATAAAACTGTAACATTGGTAGGGTAGGATATGACGGCAAAGGTTACCGCAAAATTGGAAGTTCAGGATTTATCGCTGAAATTTGCTGATAAAACCGTGTTGCAGCAAGTTAATTTGTGCATTCCTGAGCATAAAATTACCGCCTTTATCGGCCCTTCTGGCTGCGGTAAGTCCAGCTTATTGCGCAGTTTTAACCGGATGAATGAATTACTGGAAGACACTGAGACAACTGGCAGGGTGCTGCTGGATGGTCAGAATATTTACCACTCTGCAGTTGAAGTGGCAGAGCTCAGGCGCAGAGTGGGTATTGTTTTTCAAAAGCCGAATCCATTTCCACACAGCGTTTACGAAAACGTTGCTTTTGGCCTACGCTTACAGGGTATCAAGCAGACCCGCCAACTGGATGAGTTGGTGGAATCGGCGTTACGTAAAGCCGCATTATGGGAAGAAGTGCGTGACAGGTTGCACGACAGTGCTGTTAATTTATCCGGCGGCCAGCAACAGCGGCTGGTAATTGCCAGAGCGATAGCAATAGAGCCGGAAGTATTGCTGCTGGACGAGCCCGCGTCAGCGTTAGACCCGATTTCAACGCTGAAAATTGAAGAACTGATGTACGACTTAAAACAGCACTATACTTTGATAATAGTGACGCACAATATGCAACAGGCTGCCCGGGTATCTGATTACACCGCCTTTTTAAATATGGGGCAGCTGATAGAGTTTGATGAAACAAATAAGATGTTTACTGATCCCAGCCAGCGCGCCACCGAGGATTACATTACCGGACGCTTTGGCTAACAGGTTCAGCAGACAGCACATTTAATAGCAGCAAGGGTCATTCAATGGACAAGTTAAATTTATCAAAGCATATCTCCAGTCAGTTTAATGAAGAGATAGAGCAGGTTCGTAACCATGTAATGGCGATGGGTGGTTTAATTGAAAGACAGCTGTTTGATGCATTGGCTGCCATCGCCAACAGCGACAGCGAACTGGCCCAGCAGGTGATTGCCAACGATTTAAAAGTCAATGACTGGGAACTGCAGATTGATCAGGAATGTACCCGGATTATTGCCAAACGCCAGCCAGCGGCCAGCGATTTACGTTTAATCATGGCAATTTTAAAAACCATTGCCGATCTGGAGCGGATTGGTGATGAAACCCGGCGTATTGCTAAAGTAGCGCTGGAGTCATTTAACAGTGCCCAGCAGGATTTACTGGTTAACCTGGATAACCTGGGCCGGCATGTCGCTCAGATGTTACACGATGTACTGGATGCCTTTGCCAGAATGGATGTGGAAGCTGCCCTGACAGTCCACAAAGAAGATAAAAAAGTTGACCGGGAATATGAGTCTATTACCCGCCAGTTAATGACCTATATGATTGAAGATCCGCGCTCTATTCCAAAGATTATGAACGTGCTCTGGTCAGCCCGATCGCTGGAGCGGATTGGCGATCGCTGTAAGAATCTGTCTGAATACATTATCTTTTTTGTTAAGGGTAAAGTGGTCCGACACAGTTCAGAAGAAACACTTGAGAAAGAAGCCCGCAGCTGACCTTTTCGAAACTGATTCGCTTTTTTGAGCCGCCTCAACCAGACTTCTGGCTGAGGCGGTTTTTTATATCTGCTAATATTTCATTTTTATTGCAGTTTGATTGCAGTTACAATGCGCGCCGACCTTATTCATCCTGAATTCTATGAGGCCACACTATGCCAGGTAATACTTTTTTATCCGTGTTCGCCAAATCACCGATAAAACCTATCGAAGAACATATTCGCAAAGTACACGAGGCCAGCGAGCTGTTATTGCCGTTTTTTGCGGCTGTGTATCAGAAAGACTGGGTTAAAGCGGCCGAGGTACGAAAAGACATCGTTACCCTGGAAAAAGATGCCGACAAGATGAAGCGGGAAATCCGGATTAACTTACCCCGTGGTTTATTTTTGCCGGTCGATCGCACCGACATTCTCGAGTTAGTGGCACAGCAAGATAAAATTGCTAATAAAACCAAAGATATCTCTGGCCGGGTACTTGGCCGTGAGCTGGAAATTCCTGCTGCTATTCAAACTGATTTTCATGCTTACATTCAGCGCTGTATTGACGCAACAGCGATGGCATCGGAAGCCATTAACGAATTGGATGAATTACTGGAGACCGGTTTCCGGGGCCGGGAAGTGGATCTGGTGATCAAAATGGTAGAAAAGCTGGACGCCATTGAGCACGACACTGATGAAATGCAAATTAAGCTGCGCAAAGCATTAAGGGGCGCAGAGGCCGAGCTGAATCCGGTTGATGTGATGTTTTTGTACCGGACTATTGAGTGGATTGGCGATTTAGCCGATATCGCCCAGAAAGTGGGTTCACGTTTAGAAATTATGCTCGCCCGTTAATTTAAAAGGTATTACTGATGGATATTATTCAATCATACGGCCTCATTCTGATTATATTGGCTGCAGTTTTTGGTTTTCTGATGGCTTATGGCGTGGGCGCAAACGATGTTGCTAACGCTATGGGTACCTCTGTCGGCTCCAAAGCACTGACCATTAAGCAGGCTATTTTTATTGCCGCCATTTTCGAATTTGCCGGTGCGTACCTGGCCGGCGGCTCGGTTACCTCAACCATCCGGGGTGGTATTACTGATGCCGCGTTCTTTGTCGATACGCCAGAGCTAATGGTGTACGGCATGATTGCCGCCTTACTGGCTGCAGCAACCTGGTTAATTGTGGCGTCTTACTTTGGCTGGCCGGTATCAACCACCCACTCCATTGTTGGTTCTATTATCGGTTTTGCCGCCGTAGGGGTTGGTATTGACGCTGTGCACTGGGATAAAGTGGGCGGCATTGTCGGCAGTTGGGTGGTAACACCTATCCTGGCCGGTATTCTGGCCTATATGTTTTTTATGAGTGCCCAGAAGCTGATATTTGATACCGACAAGCCTATCGTCAATGCTAAAAAATATGTGCCGTTCTATATGGCATTTGCGGCCTTTGTTATGGCGTTGGTAACGGTGCAAAAAGGCTTAAAACATATTGGTATGGATATCAGTACCGCTAACGGTTATTTGTTAGCTATTGCGCTGGGCGTTATCGTTGGCCTGATTGGTAAAGTGGCAATCAGCCGGATAAAAATTGACCCGGCCGCTGATAAAAAAATGCAATTTAATAATGTCGAGCGCATTTTCAGCGTACTGATGATCACTACCGCATGTTGTATGGCGTTTGCGCATGGCTCGAACGATGTGGCCAATGCGATAGGCCCGTTGGCTGCGGTGGTAAGTGTGGTCAGCTCAGGTGGTGAAATTGCTGCCAAAGCGCAACTGGCCTGGTGGATATTGCCGTTAGGTGGTATTGGTATTGTGATTGGTCTGGCAACCCTGGGGGCCCGGGTAATTAAAACGGTGGGTACCGCCATTACTCACTTAACCCCCAGCCGTGGCTTCGCCGCCGAGCTGTCTGCTGCGTCTACGGTGGTAATCGCCTCTGGTGCCGGTTTACCGATATCGACTACCCAGACTCTGGTTGGGGCAGTATTAGGGGTAGGCTTAGCCCGCGGTATTGCTGCGCTTAACTTAGGCGTGGTACGCAACATCTTTATCTCCTGGGTCATTACCCTGCCAGTCGGAGCCGGCCTGGCTATCGTGTTCTTCTATATTTTACAGTTCCTGTTTACCTTGTAAGCACCGGGCTTAGTAATAAGAAAGTAATAAAAAAGGGGCTGAATTTCAGCCCCTTTTGGTATGTTGCCTCAGGGGGAAACCTGAGTAAGCTTAGCAGCTTAAGGCTGGTACTCACTGATCAGGGTTAAACCCCTGACGGCGCGGAAGCCATAAACTGACATATGCCACACGCCCGCTTCCGGGTTTGAAATAACGCAGGTTTCTTCATTACCATTGCGGTTCGGCCGGCAATCGTAGCTGCCTGCACTGGGTGTGCTGCCATATTTCAGGTATAGATCGGCATCGCCACGGCCACCGGTAATAGTGACACTCAGCTCCGCCATACCAGCAGGGACGTCCAGCGTGTAATGCTGCCAGCTGCGACGGTCAACATTAATATTGTTGATGGTTTCACCGCCAGCATCGGGTAAGTCCGGATCATCCTCTGCAGTAAAGCTGCCGGTCAGACTGACATCAGTAAAAGCGGTATAACCAATTATTTTTGCGTAGTAAGTGCCTTCTTGTGCAGGGTCAATGGCACAGCTCTCATCATTACCTGTTAAGTATGGCCGGCAATCATAGTCGACAGCAGTAGGTTCTGCCCCAAATTTAACATAGAGGTCAGCATCACCGGTACCGCCACTCATCGTGAAGGATAAATCAGTGGCTGTGGCAGGAACATCCAGCGTAAACAGTAATTCTTCGCCAGCGGCACCGGCCAGATCGGTCACCGCCTCACCATTTTCCAGTTCAGTTGCACCCGGTGGAGTAGGTTCATCAGGGCCATCATCTGAACCCGAGCAGCCATATTCGGCCAGATAATCCACCGCATCTTTAGCCTGCACCAGGCCGAAGCCATAAGATGTATCGCGGCCGGTAGCACCTAAATCATCAGCACTGGCTGCCAGAGCTGAGCGGATTTCGGCATTGCTACAATCGGGGAAATGGCTCCAGACCAGGGCAGCGACCCCGGCAACATGAGGCGATGCCATAGACGTACCGCTCATCAGGCCATAGTTGCTGGCACCTGAGTTCAGATTGGCGATACTACCCAGTTCTGCCAGCAACATCTGACCGTCTTCCTGAGAAATACTGACAGCCGGAATAGTAGACGTTGTCCCCTCTACGGTACCGCTGAAATTACCCGGCTCATTATTATAAATAATCGCAGCAAGACCACCGCCGGCCTGGCATGATTCTACTTTTTGTGAGAAAGCTACTTCTCCGCGGGAAATTAAGCAGACTTTTTCAGCCACATCAGTACAGGCATCAAGCCCCAGACCACAGTCAGCAAACTCGGCACTCACAGTGCCACTGCCAGATTCTGACATTGGGTTGGAATCATAAAATACACCGTTAACACTCAGCTGAGCTTCCAGTGCTGTGCCTTCAGGGTACGTAGAGCGAACATCGACACCCGGGCCGGCTAATTCTACCTGAGCATTGCGCTGGGAAAAATCTGCCAGGGTTCGGGTGCTGTCTACGGCAGCCACTGAAACCACGGAGTCATAAGACGCCGGGTAAGACATGGCCGTGTTGCCATCATTACCGGCGGCAGCAATTAATAACAGGCCTGCATCGAAAGCGGCTTGCATAGCACTGCTTTCAGTAGCGCTGGGGGCAGCACCACCCAGGCTCATATTAATCACGGTCGCATCGGCATCTGCACAGGCATTTACTGCGCTGGCCAGCGTCGAAGAGTATCCCCAGCCTGCAGCATTAAATACTTTAATTATATGCATATTAAGCTGGCCATTTGGCATAACGCCGACGATACCGGTGTCATTGTTCAGGGCGCCGATAGTCCCTGCTACATGGGTACCATGCGGACCACCGGCATCATACCAGTTGCCGGTACCCACATCATTGGTACCACTGATATTGCCCGAAGCGAAATCTTCGTGCGGTAAGTCAAGGCCGGAGTCAATAACACAGACGGTCTGGTTGGAAGCAAACTCATCGCTGACTAAATCAGCCTGGACCATTGGAAAGCCATAAGGAATTTGTTGCATCATCGGATAACGGCGTTGATCGACTTCAATTAACTCGATGGTTGGATCGGACTTTAACAAGTTAACCAGGCCAGGCCGCAGTTGTACGGCAATGGCGCGTTGCTCTGCTAACAGATGATGGATCCGCGCCCCCTGACGTTTTAACTTGCTGCTGTTGTCACTTAATCGGGCCAGAATGGCATCTTTGGTGCGCTTGTGCTGGCTTAATACGAAATCTTGTTGTTTGCTAAGCCCCAGACTGCTGTCTTTATATTTAATAATATAACGATGATCGTCTGTACTGTGTTTAACGGTGGTAGCCAGGGCGCTGTTAACGGCGAGTGCCAGCAAGCTGCAGCTGGCCAGAGCCAATGGTTTGGTTAATTTGGACATGGTTCACCCTCCTGAGGTGATTTTTTTATAATTAAGTGTTCCTGCAAACTGGTTTACGGACTGCCCAACTCGCAACCAAGGGTCAATGTATGTACAACTTGTCTGTATCTGCATGGAGGAAATATTCCAGGGTGTTAATGCGACACTGTTACAGATATATACAATGAGAAGCTCAAGCTATAACAAATAAATAACTGATTCAAATTTTAATTTACAAAAATAGCGAATTTTAAATACAAGTGTCTGAAAATTAGCTAGTTATAATATCGGTTAACTAGTTAGATTTGTTAACTAAAATCAATACAAATGTTAATTTTAGAGTTGCTCGACCTTAGATTGCTGATACGATATATTGATTCGTATAAACGTGCAGATTTTGCTTTTTAATCGGAATTTATAATGAAAAGATTGCCAAGTATTAAACAACTGCAGTATTTGCTGGCGCTACACGAACACCAGCATTTTGGTCGGGCCGCTGAAGCCTGCTTTGTTGGCCAGTCTACTCTTAGTGCTGCTATTGCTAATCTGGAAGAGACCATGCAAACCCAACTGCTGGAGCGGGATCATAAGACTTTTATTTTCACCTCTTTAGGCGAGGATGTTGTGCGCCAGGCCCGGCATATTATTGAACAATGTGAAGAGTTGACCCAGTTTGCCAAGTCGCAGGGCAAGCCAATGGCCGGGCCGTTTCGTCTTGGCTGTATTCCTACTATTGCCCCTTTTGTACTGAGCGAGGTCATGAGTTTATGCCGCGAGCGCTACCCTGATTTACAGTTGCTGTTGCGCGAAGATACCAGCGATAATTCGTTGCATGCGTTGGCAGAAGGGCGGCTGGACATGGTATTGCTGGCGTTGCCCTATGAAACGGGCGCCTTTCATACTGAAGTGCTGGCGCAGGATGGCTTTAAACTGGTATTGCATAAAGACTGGCTGGGAAGGGGCTTTAATCAGGATATCAGCCAGTGGCCGGACGAAAGCATTTTTTTACTGGAGCGGGAGCATTGCCTGACCGGCCATGCCGTAAAAGCCTGTGAGTTGGAGGACAGCCGCAAGGTGAACCCGTTTTTTGCTACCAGTCTGCATACTCTGACCCAGATGGTAAATAATAAACTGGGCGTCACCTTTATTCCGCAAATGGCCATTAGCAGCGGCTTGCTGGAGGGTACTGAACTGATTACCCAGCTGCCGACCAGCGGCAACGCTTACCGCGATATAGGCGTTGCCTGGCGGCCAACATCAAGTAAAGCCCGCAGTTACCGTTTAATGACCAGCCTGATCAGTGAAGTTTTACAGCAAAAATGCCAGTAATCTTTGCGTAGCTTCTGCTAGAATACCGGCTGTTTTTTTACAGCCGTGCCTCTGGTCGGTAAAGCCAAGGAACCTTCTATGCAACCTAAAAGTATGCAAGTTAAAGACTTCTCATTCGAGTTGCCTGAGCAACTTATTGCCCGTTTCCCCAAAGCCGAACGCTCGAGCAGCCGCCTGTTGGCGATGGATAAACAAAGCGGGGCATTAAGCCATCATATTTTTAAAGATTTAACCGATTTTCTTAAGCCAGGTGACTTACTGGTGTTTAACAATACCAAAGTGATCCCGGCGCGCTTATTTGGCCAGAAAGCCTCAGGCGGTAAAGTTGAGGTACTGGTTGAACGAATGTTAGACGATAAGCGCTTTTTAGCTCACGTCCGGGCCAGTAAGGCCCCTAAACCCGGCACTGTGTTAATGCTGGAAAATTCGGCCGAAGTGCGGATGAACCAGCGGCACGACGAGCTGTTTGAGCTGGAAGTGCTAAGCGATGAGCCGGTGCTGACCATGCTGGAACGTTTAGGCCATATGCCGTTGCCGCCTTATATCGACCGGCCCGATACCGAGGACGATAAAGCCCGCTACCAGACGGTTTATAACGAAAAGCCTGGCGCGGTAGCGGCACCCACTGCGGGCCTGCACTTCGACCAGCCGTTGCTGGATAAACTAAAGGCCAAAGAGGTTGAGTTTGCCTATGTAACCTTGCATGTCGGCGCCGGCACCTTTCAGCCGGTGCGGGTAGACAATGTGCTTGAGCACAAAATGCACGCCGAATATATTGAGGTACCACAGCAGGTGGTGGATGCTATTGCTGCGTGCAAAGCACGCGGTAATAAAGTGGTTGCCGTAGGCACCACCTCGGTCCGCTCGCTGGAGTCGGCCGCGCAGCAGGGGGGCGGTAAATTGATTAGTTACAACGGCGATACCCAGATTTTTATCTACCCCGGTTATCAGTTTCAGGTGATTGATGCGCTGATTACTAACTTTCATTTGCCGGAATCAACGCTGATTATGCTGGTATCTGCCTTTAGCTGCCGCGAACATGTAATGAATGCCTACGATACGGCGATAAATGAGCAATATCGTTTTTACTCTTATGGCGATGCAATGTTTATTAGTTAGGATCATGAGGGGATAAGGAAATTCCTGTTTCAAAGAAGTTTGTAGAAGCTGTGGTTGGGTGTTCTTATGGAGTAGCGGCAGGGATGCCGCGCAGACTGAGACAGCACAGGGACGTGCTGTCGAAGGCGGCGGAATAAGAATTTCCCAGCCATGGCCTTAGTGCTCAGTATTTCCAGATACATTGTCGTTTAGTATCTCGGCCGTAAGCTGTTATAATCGCGGCGCGAAAAAGCCAGACTGTCTTTCTGGCATATGAGGATAGTAATGAAATTTGAATTAGATACCACCGACGGCAGGGCCCGTCGTGGCCGGCTGATTTTTGAGCGTGGCACAGTCGAAACCCCGGCCTTTATGCCGGTAGGCACTTACGGCACCGTTAAAGGCATGACGCCGGAAGAACTGGACGCCACCGGCGCCCAGATTTGCTTAGGCAACACCTTTCACTTAATGCTGCGCCCCGGCACCGAAATCATCAAAAAACACGGCGATTTACACGACTTTATGCATTGGCATAAGCCTATCCTGACCGACTCTGGCGGCTTTCAGGTATTCAGCCTGGGCGAGCTTAGGAAAATTACCGAAGAGGGGGTTAAGTTCCGTTCACCGCTGAATGGTGAGCGTATTATGCTTACCCCGGAACGCTCAATGGAAGTGCAGCGTGATTTAGGCTCAGATATCGTGATGATTTTCGATGAATGTACGCCCTATCCGGCTTCCGAGCAGCAAGCGAAAAAGTCGATGGAAATGTCACTGCGCTGGGCCAAACGCTCGAAAGATGCCCACGGTGATAACCCGGCGGCATTGTTCGGCATTATTCAGGGCGGGATGTACCCGAATCTACGTGACGTATCGCTGCAGGGCCTGGAAGAAATTGGCTTTGATGGCTACGCCATCGGCGGATTATCTGTCGGCGAGCCGAAGCAGGACATGATCAATATCCTGAACCATACCACCGGCCAGATGCCGGGCCATAAACCGCGCTATTTAATGGGCGTTGGCAAACCGGAAGATATCGTTGAAGCGGTGCGCCGGGGTATTGATATGTTCGATTGTGTAATGCCTACCCGCAATGCCCGCAATGGTCATTTATTTATCAGCAGCGGCGTGGTGAAAATTCGTAATGCCAAGCATAAAGACGATATCTCGCCACTGGACCCGGAATGTGATTGCTACACTTGTAAAAATTATTCCAGGTCATATCTACATCATCTGGACCGCTGTAACGAAATACTGGGCGCACGGCTTAACACGATCCACAATTTGCATCATTACCAAAAACTGATGCAGGGATTGCGTGACGCCATAGCCGCTGGTACCTTGGAGCAGTTTGTCAGCGAATTTTACGCGAAGCGTGAGTTGCCGGTACCACCGCTTGAGCAGCTTGCCGATAGGTTAGATGCCAATAGGTTAGATAATACAGAAACACCAGTTAGCACTAATTAATAACGACTAACACTAATTACGACATATATTAAAACTTAACTATTTTATTAATTTCAAGGGGATAACCATGAGTCTATTTATCAGCAATGCCTACGCCGACAGCGCTGCAGCTGCACCACAAGGTGGCGGCTGGGATTTAATTATAATGTTGCTGGCCTTTGGCTTAATTTTCTATTTCTTAATTTACCGGCCACAAGCTAAAAGAGTGAAAGAGCACCGCAACCTGATGTCAGCCCTGGGTAAAGGTGATGAAGTGTTAACCCAGGGCGGCATTGTCGGCCGGATTAGCAAAATTGCAGACGACAAAGACTTCGTCACTGTTGCGTTAAATGACAGCACAGAAGTAACAGTGCAAAAGTCAGCGATCAGTGCCGTATTACCAAAAGGCACCTTAAAGTCGCTGTAAGCGGCTAAGCGAATAAAAAGGATCATCTTGTGTTAAACAAAAATCCTCTCTGGCGGTATTTGGTAGTGTTGGGTGTGCTGCTGGCAGCATTCCTTTATGCGTTACCAAATGTGTACCCAGAAGATCCGGCATTAAATATTAATGCCAGTCGTGGCGGTGTGGTCAGTGAAACCACCCGCGCTGAACTTGAGCAGGCCTTTGCTGCCGCCAACATTACCGCTAAAGCCGTTACCCTGACAGAAGGCCAGATCCTGGCTCGTTTCGGCAGCGCCGAAGACCAGTTAAGGGCACGGGAAGTCGCTGAGCGTCAGTTGGGCAGTACTTATATCACGGCCCTTAATATGGTACCCACCACCCCGGGATGGCTGCGTGCTATCGGGGCCAGCCCGATGAAGCTGGGCCTGGACTTACGCGGCGGTGTGCACTTTTTAATGGCCGTTGATATGAAAGCGGCTATCGACAAAAACATTAACGACATGGTGCAGGCGTTTCGGGCAGACTTGCGGGAAGAGCGGGTACGTTACCGGGCGGTGCAAGCCGATTTAGAGCGTGGCCAGGTGCAGGTTTTACTGCGCAGCGCCGAAGATGTCGCAGCAGCGCGTTCGGCACTTGGTAAAAACGACCAGGAGCTGATTTTCAGCGACGGTGATACTGAGCATAGTCTGGTTGTCAGCCTGAGCGAAAACCGGGTTAAAGAGATCCGTGAATATGCGCTGGAGCAGAACATCACCATTATCCGTAACCGGGTTAATGAAATTGGTGTGGCAGAGCCTTTAGTGCAGCGTCAGGGTGCTGACCGGATTATCGTGCAGTTGCCCGGGGTGCAGGACCCGGCCCAGGCTAAAGAGATTCTGGGTGCAACCGCGACCCTGGAATTCCGCTTAGTCGATAATGATTCAGATTTAGGCGCCGCCTTAGACGGTCGCTTACCTGCCGGTGCCAGTTTATATCGCGACCGCAATGGCCAGCCGTATTTACTGGAAAACCGCACTATGTTAACCGGTGATCATATTACCGGTGCAACATCAGGTTATGATGAATATTCACGGCCACAAGTCAGTATTTCACTGGATGCGCAGGGCGGTAATTTACTGTCAAACGCGACCCGCAGTACCATTGGCCGGCAAATGGCCACCGTATTTATTGAATATAAGCCAGGTGAAGAGCGCAACGAAGACGGCACGCCGGTGCTGGTAAAGTATGAAGAAGTAATTAATGCGGCCACCATTCAGGCACGGTTGGGCCGTAGTTTCCGGATTACCGGTATCGATAACCCGGCGGAAGCACAAAATCTGGCGCTGTTGCTGCGTGCCGGTGCCCTGATCGCGCCGACCCAGATCATTGAAGAACGCACCATAGGCCCAAGCCTGGGTAAGGAAAACATTGATTTGGGCATGACGGCGATTATGTGGGGCATGGTGGTCGTACTGATCTTTATGGTGTTGTATTACAAGGCCTTTGGTTTAATTGCCAACGTAGCGCTATTAGCTAACCTGATTCTGATTACCGGCTTTATGTCGATGATCCCGGGCGCTACCTTAACGCTGCCAGGTATGGCAGGCATAGTATTGACAGTAGGTATGGCGGTTGACGCCAACGTGCTGATATTCGAGCGGATCCGCGAGGAACTGGCCGAAGGGCGCAGTGTGCAGCAAGCTATCCATCATGGCTACGACCGTGCTTTTGCCACTATTGCTGACTCGAATATCACCACTTTACTGGTGGCACTGATCCTGTTTGGTATCGGTACCGGGCCGGTTAAGGGTTTCGCCATTACTCTGGCGATCGGTATTCTGACTTCAATATTTACATCAGTGGTCGGAACCCGCTTGCTGGTTAATTTAATCTGGGGTGGCCGCCGTGTGCAGTCACTACCGATGTAGGGAGGCGGTGTGAGAATATTTAGCTTTAATGAGCCGCTTAATTTTATGCGGTTTAAAATGCCGGCGCTGATCCTGTCAACATTACTGGTAATTGCCTCTCTGGCCACTATTACGGTTAAAGGTATGAACTGGGGACTGGATTTTACCGGTGGTACCGTTATTGAAGTGGGTTACAGCGGAGGCGCTGATTTATCGCAGGTGCGTAAAGTGCTGGCTGATAACGGCTATGCTGATGCGGTGGTGCAGTATTTTGGTTCAAGCGAAGATGTCGCTATCCGGATTTCACCACGTGAGGGCATTGACCAGTCAACCATTTCCAATGAGATACTGCGGGCGCTAAGCGCAACATCCAGCGAGCCGATTGAAATGCGCCGGGTTGAGTTTGTTGGCCCCAGTGTCGGTGATGAGTTAAAAGAGCAGGGCGGTTTAGCCATGTTGGCCGCACTGATTGGTATTCTGCTGTATGTGACCATGCGGTTTGAATGGCGCTTATCAGTGGGAGCGGTAATGGCACTGGGTCACGACGTCATTATTACCCTTGGCTTGTTTTCCCTGCTGCAACTGGAGTTTGACTTAACAGTACTGGCGGCTATTCTGGCGCTAATCGGTTATTCGATAAACGATACCATCGTAGTATTTGACCGGATTCGGGAAAGTTTTCGTAAGTTGCGTGACGCCACAGTCCATGAAACTATTAATGAAGCTGTTACTTCTACTCTTAACCGGACAGTCGTTACCTCATTAACCACCATTATTGTACTGGTGGTGTTGTTTACCATGGGCGGCGCGTTAATTCATAACTTTGCGTTTGCTTTGCTGTTTGGTATTGGTATTGGTACTTACTCATCAATATTTGTGGCCAGCTCGCTTGCCGTGCAGCTGGGTATCAGCCGCGAAGATATGTTGCCACCGCCACCACCGGAAAAAGAAGGCGAAGGTACCGAGCCTTTGCTGTAAAGCAGCTTTATATGTGCTACAAATGCCAGTCTGAGACTGGCATTTTTTTTGAGTTTTTGAACATATTTTGAGGACAACTATGGCCGCCCAACATGCAGCCGGCTTTATTGCGCTGGTAAATCAAGCAAAAAAACACATCAACGAAATTAGCATCAGTGAGTTGCTGCAACACAACCAACCCTACGTATTGTTAGATGTCCGGGAAGATCATGAGTGGGCTAAAGGCCACCTGCCAGAAGCAATGCATTTAGGCAAAGGGATTATCGAGCGTGACATTGAGCAAATGGTGCAGGATAAAAAGCAGAAAATTGTATCGTACTGTGGCGGCGGCTATCGTTCGGCACTGGCTGCGCTGACCTTGCAACAGATGGGGTATCAACAGGTACTGAGTCTGGCAGGGGGCTACCGGGAGTGGACTGAGCTGGAACTGGCAGTAGAAGTTCCCGCCTGACGCTTTGCAGTAATTTACGCAGCGCCCGGCGGGTAACAGAATTACTTGGCCAGGGTTTCTGACAGGTGAGGCCGCATACCTTTTACCATGGCTTGCAGTACTTTCGGGCTGGCCGCTACGATATTACCACTTTTCATCTGGTTAGAGCCGCCGGTAAAGTCACATACCATGCCACCGGCTTCGCGCACAATCAGCTCACCGGCAGCGATGTCCCAGGGCTTTAAACCAATTTCAAAGAATCCATCGAAACGGCCGGCTGCTACGTAGGCTAAATCCAGCGCAGCAGAACCGGTGCGACGCATATCAGCGCAGTCAGCAAAAAAACTATTGAAGATTTTGCTGTAACTGTCCAGGTGATGTTTTGCTTTGAATGGAAAACCCGTCGCTAAAATGGCGCCGGTCATATCAGGCAGGGCGGTAACCCGGATACGGGTGCCGTTAAGTTGTGCACCGCGACCACGCGAGGCGGTAAATAACTCGCCGCGTAGCGGGTCAAAGATCACCGCCTGGTCAAGTTTACCCTGGCGCTTTAAGGCGATGGAGACCGCGAAGTGCGGGATGCCTTTAATAAAATTACTTGTGCCGTCCAGTGGGTCAATAATCCACTGGAACTCGCTGTCGCTGTTACCGTAATCGCCATGTTCTTCACCAACAATACCATGCGTTGGAAAAGACTTTTTCAAAATTGCCACTATAGCCTGTTCAGCTTCTTTATCGACGTTGGTGACAAAGTCGTTGCTGCCTTTTTGCAGCTTTTGCACCATATCTAACTGGCCACAAGCACGGGCGATAATATTACCTGCACTACGGGCAGCACGAATGGCGATGTTTAACATCGGATGCATAGCGATTACCTTATTTATAAAGAGCGTTTAAAAACAGCTGCAACCAGCTGTATAAAGATCAAACAAAAGAGCGGCGCGTATTGTAGCCGCTCCAGTAAAAAAGTAAAGGTAATTGGCTGTAAAAAAGCCAGTGTCCCGCTGTTAAATATCCCGTTACATTGTTTTACCAGTTAGCGTTAACGCTGTGCTAACTATTCAGATAATATTCAGCTTATCTACGCACAATAGTTGTACGCAATAAGTCCTAATTTAGTGAGGGATTCATGAATATTTATAAACTGGCGCTGGCAGGCGCAATGATAATCAGCCTGGCCGGTTGTGGTGCTCTGCATACCTCGGTGGCTAAGCGGAATCTGGATGTGCAAACCAAGATGACCTCCAGTATCTTTCTGGATCCGGTAGAGCCTTCGCTGCGCACTGTTTTTGTTGATGTTCGCAACACTTCCGATAAACCCGAATTTGATATTAAACCGCAGGTGGTGGCTAATCTGCGGGCGAAAGGCTATCAGGTAATTGACAGCCCGGGCCAGGCACACTACTGGTTGCAGGCGAATGTGCTGCAGGTAGGGCGGGCCAATGGCCGGGATGCTAACAGTGCCTTCGCAGCTGGCCCTGGTATGGCAGGTGGCGCCGTTACCGGTTATGCCATTCACCGGGCCACCGGTGGTTCCGGTGCGGCCGGCCTGGGTGCAGCAGTAGCAGGGGCCGCAGCCGGTACCATCGTTGATGCCCTGGTTGAAGATGTTTACTACACCGCTATTACAGATATTCAGGTAATGGAGCGTTACAGTGGTACCGTCAGCGAGCGCTCTGAGCATCAGTTATTACAGGGTGACAGTGGCAGCACTACCTCGAGCTATCAGCGCCAGACTGATATGCGTAAATATCAAAGCAGGGTTATGAGTTATGCTAATCAGGCTAACCTGAAGTGGCCGGAGGCGGCGCCCCAGCTTACTGATGGTGTGGCGCGCTCACTGGCAGGTTTGTTTTAAATGCGCCTGTTGCTGTGTTTGTTAGTGCTGTTACCGTTGTCTGGTTGCATGGCACTGCATACCTCGGTGGTGAAGGGTAAGCTTGATGTGCAAACCCGGATGAGTGAAACCGTTTATCTTGATCCGGTTGAACCTGAGTTTCGCACCATTTTTATTGATATTCGCCAGACTGCAGCTGAGTACCAGCTACCATTAGCAGATGACGTGCGGGATTTGTTACTGAGTCGCGGTTATCAGGTAGTCGACTCACCGCAGCTGGCCCAGTACTGGTTACAGGTGAATGTACGAACGGTATTAAAAGAACGGCCTGAAGTGGTACTGTCCAGTGGTGAGTACAACATGAGCCCGGAGCAAATTCATCAGTTGCTATATCCGGGTAGGGCTTTGCCGGACCCCGAGCCAGAACGGATTGCGTCGCAGCGTTGGGCTGACAATGTGACCGTGTATGCGGATGCCAGCTACGGCACAGATATCAACGGTAAAGACATTGCCAGGGCGTTAGTCGTACTGGCCGCCTGGGCGGGTGCTGAATATGTCGGTAATCAGCTGGTAAAGGATAAATATTACACTATGCTGACTGATATTCAGCTGGCGGAGCGGATTGCGCCTGACAGCATTGGCATGGTGCAGGAAACCAGTATGCAACAGCTTAATCAGGGTGATAGCGGCAATATAGAATTGTTGTGGGAACTGGCAACCGACCGGCGCAAGTATCAGCTAAAGGTCGTGAGTTTTGCCAACAAAGCGAACCTGAACTGGGAAGATGCTGAGCAGCCGCTGCATCAGGGGTTGCTGCGCTCGTTAGCGGGTATTTTTTAGCGGCTGAACAGCCAAAATCATCCATATAATATTTTAACGAAAGCATTGCTGCTTATGACATCAGACACAAGCCAAAATAGCCAGGATAAGGTGCAGCAGGCGGCGCTTGAACCTGTTGTGCTGGCAGAGTGGTCACCTGCCTGGGCGCAGGCTTTTGTTCAGGAAAAACAGCAGTTACAACAATTGCTGGGTACCGAGGCTGGCCGGATTGAACATTTTGGCAGTACCGCAATCACCGGTATGCCCGCTAAACCGATTATTGATATGCTGGTAGAGGTGCCGAGTTTAAGCTGGGTACGTGATACGCTGGCCGCTAAACTTGCACCGTTAGGGTATCAGCTGTTCTGGCGGCCGGCAACGCCCGGCGATATCGATGTGGCTTATGCCTGGTTTATTAAACGCGACAACAATGGCCGGCGCAGCCATCATCTGCATATGTTACTACCAGATTCAACCGACTGGCAAAAACTGCAGTTTCGTGATCACCTGCAAGCAAACCCAGCAGTAGCAAAGGCGTACGCCAACCTGAAGCGACAGGCAGCCAGGAAATTTGCCAATGACAGAAAGGCCTACAACGCGGCTAAAGACGCTTTTATCAGGCCGATAATGCAACAGCTTACAGCAAGCCGCTGAGAGTGGGTTATTACCAGTACTGCTCTACCGTAATATTACCCGGGGTGCGGCGCAGGTTTTTCTTTAACCCCATGCTGTCCAGCAGCGCTTTGGTGTCGGTAATCATTTGTGGATTGCCGCACAGCATCACCTGTGATTTCGGATTGAGCAGCTGACCACATTGTTGTTGTAGTTGATGTGAGGCAATAAGATTGGGAATGCGGTCTTGCAATGCCCCTGGGTGCGGCTCGCGGGTTACAACGGGCTGGTAGTGCAATTGGCCGGGATGCTGTGTTACAAAACCCTCAATGAGTTCTTTATAAGCTAAGTCGGCAGCTCTGCTGACACTGTGCACCAGAATAATATGTGCAAAACGCCGGTAAGGTTCGGCTGTGGCCAGCATCGACAAATACGGGCCTATGCCGGTACCCGTAGCAATCAGCCATAAATTATCGCCATCCGGCACTTCATCCAGAATAAAAAAGCCAGTGGCAGGTTGGCTGATACCAATGGTATCTCCTGGTGTCAGCTGCTGCAGTAACGGCGATAGCAGGCCATCAGCCACTGTACTGATTAAAAACTCCTGGTGCTCGCTATCCGGCGGATTAACCAGTGAATAAGCGCGTTGAATTCGCCCTTCAGGGCCATCAACTGCCAGCCGCACAAACTGGCCGGCAATAAATGACAGCGGCCCGGTTTTGGCTTTGAGACTAAATAAGTTGCTGGTCCAGTAAATTGTTTCAGAAACGGTTGCATTTAACCATTGCGCCATAAAGATCTCCGGATTAAGTTATGCTTTATGTTCAGGATATTAGCATAGCAGCTTAACAGCTTAACGCGGGAGACGTGATGGAAACTATCAGCTGGCAGGATTTTGCCAAAGTAGAACTTCGGGTAGGCACTATTATTGCCGTGGAAGATTTTCCGCAGGCCCGTAAACCCGCCTATAAATTGCAGTTGGATTTTGGCAGTGAACTGGGCATTAAAAAGTCCAGTGCCCAAATTACCGCCTTGTACAGTAAAGAGCAATTGCTGGGCAGACAGGTGCTGGCGGTAGTGAATTTTCCGCCCAAGCAAATCGGGCCCATTCAGTCTGAGTGTCTGGTAACGGGCTTTGCCCGCGACGATGGCGCCATTGTGCTGGTCGGGGTCGACAGCCCGGTACCGAATGGTGCTAAGTTAGGTTAAAGCCCGGCGTATAGCAGCAGAGCGCCAGCAAATCTGTCTGGTAGCTCCGCTGCGCTATGCTACTGACGGGTTAACACAAAGCGTTCGGGCCCTTGAATCAGGGTAACTTGAGTTGCCTGACCTGTTGCAGGCGCAAACTCCAGTTTAGCGTCCACCACAGTAAGGTACAGGCTTCGTTCACTGGCTGCTTTTAATGCCAGCGCAGGCTGACCTGTTACCTGCACCATTAAACCATTGTCATCATTCTGAAAAATTTTCAGCTGCAACTGCTCGGAAGCATAGTCACCAATCAGCGGCTGCTGCTGTTCCGGCGTTAAGCTAATATCGGCCTTTACTGTGATATCGTCGGTTCGCTGCCAGACTTCACCTTCGCCGTCGCCATCATAAAACATGCTGAGGCCGCTCGCGTTGCCGTCCTGGTCGCGCTGGATCACCATACGGGTTACGCTATCGGTAAAGCCAAAACTGTTGTTGCCCTGGGCGATTAACTCAAATGGCCGGCTACCGGCACGGGTAGAGAATAGCTTGCCATCGCGAACTTCCAGGGTACGACTGTCGTCGCCTTTGCTATAAACACCGCTGACTTCATGTAACTGGGCTTCTGTCAGCGTAACAGGCTGGAACTCCGGGTAAGGGTTACCACTGGCAAAGGCTGCAATTTTGCGGCTTAAATAGTTTAAATCGGGCCCGGGTCCATCACTGTTGCGCAGCATTGCCACTGTCACGTCCTGCTGTGGCAAATAAACTAACATCGATACAAAGCCATTAATACCGCCACCATGCTGCAGTTCTGGCATGCCCCGCAATGTGCCGCGGCTAATACCAAAGCCATAATTGCGGTCACTTTGCGCCGCAGCATCTACCGGAGTAATCATTTGCTGATACGTCGCTGCTTTAAGTAACTTGCCGCCGTGAAGCAGCCGGTTCCACTGCCATAAGGCGTTCAAATCTGCTATCAGAGCGCCGGCCGCATGAGGTTGGGTCATACTGAGTAACGATGCTTTTTGCACATCCTGGCCGGGGCGCAGGCTGTAACCGCTGGCCATGCCAGCAATAACAGTCTGTTCAGCAGGATAAACAATATTATTTAACTTGTTAGGTTGAAGCAAAGCATCATTAATATAGTCGTGCCAGCTCTTACCACTGATGGCTTCAATTACTGCGCCCAGCAACACATAACCAGAGTTGTTATATTTAAAGTCTGCGCCGGGGGCGAAATCGACTGGTAAGTCTTTAAACTCGTCAATCAGCTCAGCTGTGGTTAACTCACGACGAATTTTATTATGCATATAACCGGGAATGCCGGTATAGCTTTTAACACCCGACGTATGGTTCAGTAGCTGTAACAGCGTAATGGCATGTCCTTCAGGGTAATCTGGCAGGTATTTACTGAGGGGATCAGTCAGTGACGCTTTGCCCTCATCAATCAGCCTTAACAGCGCGGCGGCAGCAAATTGCTTGGTAACAGAGCCAATCCGGAATTTATGCTCCGGGCTTAATGGCACACCAAGCTCAATGTTTGCCTGGCCATATGCTTTTTTAAACAGTAATTCGTCAGCGCGAGCCACCAGTACTGCCACGCCGGGGCTGTTGTTATCTATTGGTTGTTGCTGCATCAGCTGATCGGCATAGCGGCTTACCGCCTGGGCATCAGGTAGTGGCTCAGCGGCGATTACCACGCTGCTGGCGCAGCACAACGCTGTAGCCAGCCATAGTTGTTTCAACATAGTTGCTCCTTGTCTTTGTTATTAAGTATTGCTCAGTGGCGGCTTTGCCGCCTGCAGCACTGAAAGAGCAAAAATAAGGCCACTATATAAATATATATAAATCAATGTTCTGCATTTTAAAGAGGGATGGCTTTATTAAGCATTTCACCAAAAAATACGTTTATATGCCAAGCTATAAGTGTGTTTCACAGCAAGCTATTGTAATAAATGTGCCTTAACTACGTGTTATAACTGCGGCCGCTATGAATAAATACTTATATTTTCTTCGCCACGCCACCGCAGAAGTTATCCGGCCCAACCAGCTGGATATTGACCGTTGTCTTATAGAAAAAGGACGTTTGCAAGCGAGGCGGGTTGCACACTTTATGCAGCGCCATAATATTTCGCCTGAAGTAATATTAAGCAGCCCCTATCCACGCGCTATCCAGACTGCGGCAATAGTATGCAAGGAAGCGGATCTGGTGCAGGCCAGAGAGCGTGACTGGCTGGCGCTGGCCACTGACAGCCAGAGCGTATTAAGCCAACTGCATCAGCAACTGCCAACACTACCACAACACACTTTGCTGGTAGGCCATGAACCTGATTTTTCAACATTGCTTAGTTTATTGTTGGGTAACCATCAGCCGGCGCTGAAAATCAGAAAAGCCTCGTTAACCTGTCTGGCATACTGCGAAGTTAGCAACAGCTTTCAGCTGGAGTGGTCAGTTCCGGCTAAATTTATGTAGAATTGCCAGCTATTGCTTACGCGGGTTTTGCTAATGCCAGAATACTTATTTGTGTACGGTACCCTTCGCCAACGCGCCCAGCGCCGCGCCGCCGGCAAGCGCTGCTATCAGTTACTGCAGCAGCATGCCAGCCTGCTTGGGCAGGGCCATTTGCAGGCCAAGTTGTATCTGGTCGATTATTACCCTGGCGCAGCCTTAACTGACAACCCAGACTGGCAGGTAACGGGTGAGGTGTATCAGCTGCAGCAGCCAGCGTTATTGCTAGCTGAGTCAGATCAATATGAAGCGTGCGGCCCAGGCTTTGCTGTGCCTACCGAATACCTGCGACTGCAACAACAAATCACCCTTAAAAACGGCGAAGTGATTAGCGCCTGGGTCTATATCTATAACCACCCAATTGATGGCCTGCAGCAGATTATGTCGGGTGATTTTTTGCATTGCCTTTAAAACTATCCTGTTTACCTCGCAACATTTGATAAGTGTAAAGCAATGCTTTACACTTTTTACCATTTCATGAAGGTAATCAGGGTAAAGTATTGGAAAAAATGACACGTTGCCCCAATCATCCCGGGCTGGTTTTTCGTAGCCAGATCCTGGAAGAACATGGTATTTCGGTGACTAAAGCTGCGAAAGCCTTAGGTGTATCCCGTACTACTATGAGTAATTTTTGTCACGGTCATATACCTTGCTCTGCAGATTTAGCGCAGCGTATTGCCCTGGCAACCGACAGCAATGTGGCTCTATGGATAAACCTGCAGGCAAATTACGATGCCTGGCAGGCCGAACATGGCGAACAGCCGGTAGTTGAGAAGTTAGTATTAAACAGCGCAGCCTGAAGTTTATAAGTGGGCTTACGTTATGAGTATGCTAAAACAACTGTTTCGCTGGCAAAAAGGCCGCCAGCAAAGTGGCTTCGACAAAATGTTATTGGCAGGCGCATACTGGCCGCTAAAATTCGACTGTTATCTGCTGTGCTTTCAGTAAAGCGGTGAAGTGCCGCTGTATGAAGATACTGTAAGCAGCAGCCGGGATTACCTGCGGGATATCGTATTAAATAAGCTACGAAGGGCGGCGACTTTATTTGCGCTACACCAATTTATCAGAATTCCCGCATTAAATTTTTCCCGCCAGACTAGTGCGAGCTTGCAACGTCCCATCTTTTTCATGGCTGTACACCACCACGCACCAAGCGCAATCGGTTATCTTCCCCCATTAGACTGACGCCGTCAGTTCCGTTACTAAAGCCGACAAAGCGTGGCTTTGGAGCGTACATCGCATTAAGCGAAACAGATGACGACCAAAACCAACTTGGAGGGTTATTTGGCGCAATAGTGAGATTACTGGCGGGTGTGTTTGGAAACACCGTAAGGTTAATTGCTGGACTAAAACAAGCCAATTCCAGAATGGAATTCAATTCCTTATAGTCAGGAACTCGCCAGTCAGAGTATCCTGCAAAATCATGATCTTTAGCAGTTTGTAACGCCTGGGGCCAGTCCATACCCATCGCATCGCCAATGCAGGTTTCGCCGTTCCAATCTTGTCCCACAGCACAGCGCATCCATATCAAACCGGTTGGCAGATGCGTTGTCGTGCCGTTTTCATGCAAAACAAAATCACTATCTGGTGTGGTTGTAGGGATATCACTACTGCATAACTGGTCTGGGTATGGCCACTCCTGACAGATCCCAACATTTGAGATAGACAGGCCAGTCAGCATGCTCACTCGCAAAAGTATCTTCATTAACATTCGTCCTATTCCTACTTAAGCAAAAAATGCTTTCACCTTATTTCAGAACCGCTGCGCACCAAAATAAGTTGATAGTCCCAACCCTTGTTTGATGTTACTGGTGTTGCAAAGGCGAAATCTACGAACCAGGCTTGTTCGCTTTGATGTCGACCATACAACCAGTTTGCGCTTGATGAAGACGACCAGTATTGGGTGCGGCTCCAATCAAACACCATATTTGGGAGGTAGTCCGTATCCACTGCTGCTTCTGGCAATATGGAGCCTGGATTAGTTTGGTCAGCCAAAATAACGTTATGATCTATGATTGATAACAACTCTTGCCGGGTCGGCAGGCGCCAATTTTGGGCACCGCACAAACCGTTTTCATTGATGGCCTGCACATAGGCCTGCGTATCGCACTCTATTTGCGACCAGAGACAAACTCCGTCATTTTGCACCCCAGCATCGCCACTGTTGGTTGTGCTGTCCGGGTTGTACCAGCTGTAGCTATGCTCCCAGTGTTGCAGGTGGTTGGTGTTGTTGACTTTAACTTCCCAAATCAGCCCGGTAACATTGTCGCGCACACAGCTCCAACGGGTACCGTCCGCTTCATTGCCCTGTTCGTTCCAGTTCTGGTGTTGAATAGGTAATACTTCGCCATTCGCATCCAGCTTGGTAAAATCGAATCCGGCCCGGCCGCCGCCTATCTTCTGCAGCTGCCCAGCACGAGCCAGTGCATCGCGGCCATGTTCGCCATCCTGGCCGGGAAAGCCTACAGCCGGACATTCGCTTACCAGCTCATTATCCGCCACGCACGAGTCCAGGCCGGTGTCATTTAAACCGCCAACCGGCGAAAAGGGAGCCTGGGGGCGTGCCACCACCTGTTGGGTCCACGGGCTTTCATGCTCGCCCAGAGTGGCACTAATGGTAGCGTAATAGCTGGTGTAGTTCTCTAATCCGGTCAGCACATAGGGCGAGCTGACCTCTGCCACCCAGGTACCGTTGGCCAGCGTTGTGAAATTGTCCGGAGTAATGCCAGCCTCGGTGGCATAATATAAGTGGTAGGCTTCGGCACCATTTACGCTGTCCCAGGAAAAAGTGATTTGGCCATCGCCCGCTTCTGCCTGAATGTTTCCGGGCGCGGCAATATAAGGTTCAAACCCAACGTTTACCGTGCAGTTTGCTGTAATGGGACCGGTCCGGTAGTTCTGGCCGCTGAGCACGGCATTGCAGCCGCTGACAGACTGAATGCGGAATCCCTTATCAGGTGTTACCTGAAATTCAGCGCTTTGTCCGCGTGTTACCTGCACCTGTGCGGGGGTTACAGCGCCTCCGTTGTATGCAAAAATGCTAACAGTAAAGCTTTGCGTTTCATCACTGCCACCTCCACCACCGCAAGCGGCAAGCCCTGCGATTAATACAACACACAGTAATCGTTTCAGGCACTGAAACATAGGTTGCTCCCAATCTATAAGCCATTTTTCAATCATCAGCCATCCTTTTTGTTGAATGCCGCCATGCTATCCCTCGATAGCACGTATTGCACTGTGCCAGGACGCGTCTTGGACCATCAGATAAATATTTAAAGGTATACTGACATTTTTTTAATTATTTGACGACTAATATTGTAGAGATAAATGAAACAGATTCATGTGGTAGATACAATGTGAGGGGGCAAAACAGAATTACGCAAAAAAATCATTTTGAGCAAATAGAGGCATTTCTGGAAATAGAAAAAGGCCGCAGTGCGGCCTTTTTTACAATTAAAGCTGACGACAGCTCTTAGTGTCTAAAGTGGCGCACGCCGGTAAACACCATAGCCATGCCGTGCTCATCGGCGGCGGCAATCACTTCGGCGTCGCGCATTGAACCACCTGGCTGGATCACGGCAGTAATGCCGGCGGCGGCAGCCGCGTCGATACCGTCACGGAACGGGAAGAAGGCGTCTGAGGCCATTACTGAACCTTTTACTTCCAGGTTTTCATCAGCTGCCTTAATGCCGGCGATTTTCGCGCTGTACACCCGGCTCATCTGGCCGGCGCCAACACCGATGGTCATGCTGTCTTTGACATAAACAATGGCGTTCGACTTCACAAACTTGGCCACTTTCCAGCAGAACAGTAAGTCTTTTAATTCCTGCTCGGTCGGCTGGCGTTTGGTCACGACTTTTAAATCGTCTGCGCTTACTTTGGCTTGATCGCGGTCTTGCAGCAGCATGCCGCCGTTAACCTGTTTCATATCGAGCGCGTTAGCGGCCTGGCTGAACTCACCACATACCAGCAAACGAACATTTGGCTTACTGCCAACTACCGCAACGGCAGCGACAGACGCTGACGGGGCAATAATCACTTCGACAAACTGGCGGCTGACAATCTCTTTGGCCGTGGTTTCATCCAGTTCGCGGTTAAAAGCAATAATGCCGCCAAACGCCGAGGTAGGGTCGGTCTGATAAGCGCGGTTATACGCGGCCAGAATAGAGTCACCAATAGCTACTCCGCATGGGTTAGCGTGTTTAACGATAACGCAGGCTGGTTCAGCGAACTCTTTAACACATTCCAGCGCCGCATCGGTATCAGCGATATTGTTGTAGGATAATGCCTTACCTTGTAGCTGCCTGGCAGTAGAGACTGACGCTTCCGTGGCGCCATCCTGCACATAAAACGCCGCGCTCTGATGGCTGTTCTCGCCATAGCGTAAGTCTTGTTTTTTAACGAACTGGCTGTTGAAAGTGCGTGGGAATTTGCTGACCGGCTCGGCAGGGGTGTCGTAGGCTGGCAACATGGCGCCAAAGTAATTAGCTATCATGCCATCGTACTGCGCGGTGTGTTCAAAAGCACTAATCGCCAGGCTAAAACGGGTGGCATGGGTCGTGGCGCCATTATTGGCGTTCATTTCTGCCAGCACCGTGCTGTAATCTTTGGCATTAACCACTATAGTGACATCTTTATGGTTCTTCGCCGCGGCACGAACCATGGTGGGGCCGCCGATATCGATGTTTTCCACTGCATCTTCCAGGGTGCAGCCAGGTTTGGCTACTGTGCTGGCAAACGGATACAGGTTTACTACCACCAGATCAATCGGGCCAATGCTGTTGTCAGCCATAACGTTTTCATCAACACCACGCCGGGCCAGAATACCGCCATGAATTTTCGGGTGCAGGGTTTTTACCCGGCCGTCCATAATTTCCGGGTGGCCGGTATAGTCAGACACTTCAGTAACCTTAATACCTTGTTCCGCTAACAGCTTAGCAGTGCCGCCGGTAGATAAAATATCTACTTGCCGGGCAGCCAGGGCACGGGCAAATTCGACGATACCGGTTTTGTCAGACACACTTAACAGTGCGCGGCGAATAGGGCGTAGTGTTGTCATGCTTAAATTCTCTTGTCGCTTGCAGAAATCAGATTTTAACCTATCCAATAAAAAAGCACCCGAAGGTGCTTAGTGGCGAGGCGGGCGCCTCGCGGTGGCATTAACTCATGCCGTATTGTTTCAGCTTCTTACGCAGCGTACCGCGGTTAATGCCCATCAGGTTGGCCGCCCGGGTCTGGTTACCGCGGGTGTATTTCATCACCTCTTCCAGTAACGGCCGCTCTAACTCTGACAGTACCAGTTCGTACAGGTCGTTAACGTCCTGGCCGTTTAACTGTTGCAGATAGTTAGCAACGGCTTTTTGTACCGCGTTGCTTAACGCTTGTGGTTTTTCCTGGGTTTGTACATGGGCATTAGTAATAAATGGCGAAGTAACGTTCGAATTAAACATTGCTTATCTCTTTTGCGTTAGGTTGCTGCTAGTTTATGAAAATAGTCATTTAATGCTTCGAACTGGCGCTCGGCCTGCTCAATAGCATTGAATTCGCTGCGAAACACACCCTGGGCATCATGCTCAGCTAAATACCAGCCAACGTGCTTACGGGCAATTCTAGGCCCTAAATGCACACCGTATAACTGGTGCAAGCCCTGCACATGCTCCAGCATGATTTGCTGCACTTCAGCAATAGCTGGTGCAGCCAGTTTTTTACCTGTTGCCAGGTAATGGGCCACTTCCCGGAATATCCAGGGGCGACCCTGTGCCGCACGGCCAATCATAATGGCGTCGGCACCGGTATAGTCGAGCACATATTGTGCTTTTTCCGGCGTGGTAATATCACCATTGGCAATAACCGGCAGGCTTACTGCTTGTTTTATCGCTTTGATGGTGTCGTACTCGGCTTCACCTTTATACATGCAGGCTTTTGTTCTGCCATGCACTGCCAGCGCCTGGATGCCATTGTCCTGGGCAATCCGGGCAATCTGTACACCGTTACGATGATCGGTGTCCCAGCCGGTACGAATTTTCAGCGTTACCGGTACTGTTACTGCCTTTACCACGGCCTGAATAATTTGTTCGACCAGTTCCGGGTATTGTAATAGCGCCGAACCAGCCAGTTTTTTATTCACTTTTTTTGCCGGGCAGCCCATGTTGATATCGATAATATCGGCACCGATTTCCACATTATACTGAGCTGCCGCAGCCATCTGAGCCGGGTCGCTGCCGGCAATTTGCACTGAGCGGATCCCGGATTCCTGACGATGGCCCATTCTGTTTTGCGACTTTTCGCTTTGCCAGACCTGAGGATTGCTCGACAGCATTTCAGAGACAGCTAAAGCAGCGCCAAACCGCCGGCAAAGCTCACGAAAAGTGTGATCTGTCACTCCGGCCATCGGCGCACAAATTACCTTGTTCGCTAACTGATAAGGACCTATGCGCACCGTGTAATCCAAGGCTCTACCCTCAAGGGGCGCTAAGTTTACGGATTTTTGCCAACAAAGCAAAGGTTATTATTTAAACAAAACTGCAATTAATTTGGGCTTTCAGGGATTGACATTCGCTAAAAGGCTGAAAAGGCGTGTTTTCCTGCTACTGTCCGCCCGTAAACAATGGCCTGGGCAAAAAGATAATTGTAAGGCTGTTTATTTTGACACCAGTTAGCAAGTTGCTTAATCATCGTTTTTTCGCGCGCTTAACCGCACCCATTCATCTTGCTCGGCAGTGGGGTCAAAGCTGAAATTGTCGCTGTAAGCGTCGATGACATGCTGAGCCTGGCTTTGCAAGATACCAGATAACGCCAGCAAACCGCCTGGTTTGACATAGCCACTGATTATCTGGCTAAGTTCAGCCAAGGGCCCGGCCAGGATATTGGCCACCACCACATCCGCCTGCAACTGCGGCTGGTCTTTGGGCAGGTACAGCTCGATCTGGCCGCTGACATCATTACGGGCAGCATTGGCAGTACTGGCTTCTATTGCTTGCGGGTCAATATCGATGCCAACCACCCGTTTTGCCCCCAGTTTTAATGCGGCAATGCCTAAAATACCTGAACCACAGCCAAAATCGACTACCGTTTGTTCTGGTTGAATATGCTGATCCAGCCATTGCATACAGAGGGCCGTAGTAGGGTGGGTGCCGGTGCCAAATGCCAGCCCCGGATCCAGCATGACATTAACTGCAGCCGGGTCCGGGATATCGCGCCAGCTGGGGCAAACCCACAACCGTTCGCCAAATTTTATAGGATGAAAGTTATCCATCCACTCCCGTTCCCAGTCTTTGTCTTCCAATTGTTCCAGCTTGTATTCTAAATTGTCTTTAAAGAAGGCCACTTGCTGCAGCTTTCTGACCACCTGCTCCATTGGATGTTCAGCATCAAATAAGCCGACCACCACGGTATTGGTCCAGTAAATCACTTCACCGGGCATGGGCTCATAAATGGGGGTGTCGTGGGCATCGACAAAGCTGACTGCCTGAGCACCCCAGCCCTGCAGCATATCGCTGACTTGCTCGGCTTTATCTTCGGTAGTGCTAACGCGTAGTTGGATCCAGGGCATCGATTGTCTCTTGCAGCAAATTTTGGCGCATTATAGCAAAAAGGCCGCAATTGCGGCCTTTATTCTCAGTTAAAAGCTGCGGTAGCAGCAATCAGCTGTGTTTACTTCATTCCCAGTTTTTTCTCCAGGTAATGAATATTAGTGCCACCTTTGCAGAACTCAGTATCGCGCATAATATCCTTGTGCAGCGCAATATTGGTTTTAATACCTTCCACCAGCAACTCGTCCAGCGCGTTACGCATCCGGGCGATAGCAATCTCGCGGCTCTCACCGTAAGTTATCAGCTTACCGACCATAGAGTCGTAGTTTGGCGGCACGGTGTAGTCAGCGTAGATATGCGAATCCCAGCGCACGCCATTACCACCGGCCGGGTGAAAGCGGGTGATCTTACCCGGAGAGGGCATAAAGGTGACCGGATCTTCAGCATTGATCCGACATTCCACAGCATGGCCGCGGATCACAATGTCTTCCTGCTTCAGCGTTAACGGCATACCAGAGGCAACCCGCAACTGCTCTTTAATCAGATCAACGCCACTGATCATTTCAGTAACCGGGTGCTCTACCTGAATACGGGTATTCATCTCGATAAAGAAGAACTCACCATTTTCAAACAGGAATTCGAAGGTACCAGCGCCGCGGTAATTCATGACCTTACAGGCATCAACACATCGGCCGCCAATAAAAGCCCGTAGCTCAGGGGTAATACCCGGCGCAGGTGCTTCCTCTACCACTTTCTGGTGGCGGCGCTGCATTGAGCAGTCGCGTTCACCTAAGTGAATAGCGTTGCCTTGACCATCAGCTAATACCTGAATTTCGATATGGCGTGGGTTTTCCAGGAATTTCTCCATGTACACCATGTCGTTGCCAAAAGCGGCTTTCGCTTCAGCTTTGGTCATTTCAATTGACCTGACCAGTTCTTCTTCGCTGCGCACCACGCGCATACCGCGACCACCACCGCCACCGGCGGCCTTAACGATAATCGGGTAACCAATGCGCTTGGCAATGGTTTTATTGGTCGCCGGGTCGTCGCCCACGGCGCCGTCTGAACCTGGCACACAGGGTACGCCGGCTTTCTTCATGGCTTCAATGGCAGATACTTTATCGCCCATCAAGCGGATTGAATCCGGATGCGGGCCAATAAATACCAGACCACTTTCTTCTACCTGCTGGGCAAAGTCGGCACGCTCAGCTAAAAAGCCATAGCCCGGGTGAATGGCCTGGGCATTAGTAACTTCTGCTGCGGCAATCAGCGCCGGAATGTTCAGGTAACTTTGTGGTGAAGGTGCCGGGCCAATACAAATGGTCTCGTCGGCCAGCAGCACGTGTTTAAGATTACGGTCAACAGTGGAGTGCACCGCTACCGTTTTAATACCGAGTTCTTTACAGGCGCGTAAGATGCGCAGTGCAATTTCTCCCCGGTTGGCAATTAGGACTTTTTCTAGCATCGGTCAGCCTTTTCGGTTATTCGAGAATAAATAACGGCTGATCAAATTCGACTGGGTCGCCGTTTTCAACCAGAATTTCTTTTACCACGCCCGCTTTGTCAGACTGGATTTGGTTCATCATTTTCATGGCTTCAACAATGCACAGGGTATCACCGACTTTAACGCTTTGCCCTACTTCAACAAAGGCTTTAGAGGTAGGCGATGCTGCCCGGTAAAAGGAGCCCACCATCGGAGATTTAACAACCTGGCCACTGGCTACCGGCTTGGCTGGCTCTGCGGCGACTGCTGCAGGTGCTGCCGCAGGAGCCGGCGCATGCATTTGTGGCTGGGCATACTGCATTGGTTGCATTGGCGCGTAGTGCTGGACCGGGCTGTGGCGGCTGATCCGCACTGACTCTTCGCCTTCGGTAATCTCCAGCTCAGAAATGCCAGATTCTTCCAGCAATTCGATTAATTTTTTAATTTTTCTAATATCCATGTCTGTCGCCTGATGTTAGTTAATTTGCTAGTTAATTTATTTGGTTGTTTGTAATGCTGTTACTGCTGCGTCAAGCGCATAGTGATAACCTTTGGCGCCGAAGCCGCAGATAACCCCACGGGCAATATCAGCTAAATAAGAATGTCGCCGGAACGCTTCCCGGGCGTGCACGTTGGATAAATGAATTTCGATAAAGGGTATTGCTACTGCAAGCAGGGCATCACGCAGTGCGATACTGGTATGGGTAAACGCCCCCGGATTTATTAGTATAAAATCCTGCTGGCCCAGACTTTGCTGAACGGCTGTAATCAGCTCATGCTCTGCGTTTGACTGAACGTGGCTCAGACTTACATTCATGCTGGCTGCCTGGCATTCCAGTTCGCTGACAATGTTACTCAGGCTGGCGTTGCCGTACACGCCGGGCTCTCGTACACCCAGCATGTTAAGGTTTGGACCATTTACTAATAAAATTCGGTATTTTGCCGCCATTTGTGCTGTATTTCCGCTAAATGTATTGAATAAGCTTTATCTTACGAGAGCAGATGCCAAAATGCACCTGTTAACTTAATTCAGCACACTACTGCGCCCCTTTATCACCAGATAAGCGCCTTATTATAGTGAAATCGTGACAAATGGCAGCAAAATACTGGTCTTATCAGCCAGAGTGGTTAAAAAGTGGTGCAATGGCAAGGGCTTGATGGCGGGTAAAAACACCAGGCCAGTCGCGTATTTGGTCTGTGCAAACTGGCCTGTATTTGGCTATTACTCAGTAGTCAATGCGGCTAAATGCTCAGCAAAAGGGCTGGCCGCCATAAAACCGGTAACCCGGGCATTGGTCAGCTCTTCGCCGGCAGGGTTGAAAAACAGTAAGGTGGGTAAGCCCAGCACCTGATAGTGGTTAAGCAACTTTTCATCCGAGCGGGTCATCTTAGTCACATCTATTTTAATTAAGCGCATTTTACTGGTATGGGCCTGCACCTGCGCTGCCGGAAAGGTAAATTGCTCAAATTCCTTGCAGGCAACACACCATTCGGCATAGAGATCGACCAATGTATATTCATTGGCTGCTTTTGCCTCTGCCAGTTGCTGCTCCAGGCCTGCTAAATCGTCCACATTAATAAACTGGCCTTTATTACTTGCAACACTGGCCGTTGCCGCAGTGGCCTGGCCCGGACCAAAGTACTGCCAGTTGAACAATACGGTAACCAGCAACAACAAAAGGCCAGTTAGCAACATGCCAGCTTTAGCTGTACTACTTTTTAATTCAAACAGTAGTTTAAATAAATAGCCACAGATCAACAGACTGAGTAAGGATGCCAGTATTACCACCTGCCAAAATGGCAGAATGCGTTCCAGCAGGATTATTGGCACCAGCAACAACACAAAACCAAAGGCGGTTTTAACAATATTCATCCAGGCACCGGCTTTTGGTAGTAATTTGCCGCCAGAAGTACCAAGTAGAATTAATGGTATGCCCATGCCCAGGCTGAGAACATACAACGTGAGTGCGCCCAGCATTAAGTCACCACTTTGTGCCACATACAATAACGCAGCCGACAACGGCGCTGTGGTGCAGGGCGAGGCAATAAGGCCAGACAGCGCGCCCATAACGAAGGCACCTTTGATACTGCCACCTTGCTGTTTATTGCTAACTGAACTGACCTTTGCCTGCCAGCTGGCAGGTAGCTGAAAATTAAAGCCGCCGAACATAGCCAGTGCCAGTAAAACGAAAATAACAGCAGCGCTAATTAATACCGCCGGGTGCTGCATCCAGGCCTGGAACTTAACACCTAAACTGGCTACCACCAGCCCCAGGGCCGAGTACATAATAGCCATGCCCTGCACATAACTGAATGACAAACTAAAGGCGCGTCGGGTACTGAGTTGTTTACCCTGACCAACGATAATACTACTTAAAATGGGATACATCGGAAATACACAGGGGGTAAATGCCAGCCCAAGACCTAACAGAAAAAACACCCCCATATTCAACCAGACAGAACCGCTGCTAAGCCGCTCTGCTAATCCATACTGGCTGGAAGTTGGTGTGCCACCCTGTGGTGTTGCACTGTCGTCTGATGCTGCCGCATTACCCGGCATGGATATCGGAATTTCTTTGTTAACTGGCGGATAGCATAAGCCTGCTTCAGCACAGCCCATATATTGGATCCGTAAAAAGGCATCTTCACTGATATCAGACAGCGGAATTTTCAGCGTCAGCTGATGGAAATAGACTTCGGTAACCCCGAAAAACTCATCTTCAATCTGCATGCTGGCCGGGTAGGTCGGGTGGGAAAAACTAACCGCTACCCCGCCGTATTTAAACTTATCGCGGTACATGTAATAGCCGTCGGCGATAGTCCAGTTAACAATAAGCTCGTCGTCCTGCTGCCGGAAATCCATGACAAAAGCCTGATCTACCGGTAAAAAATCGTCATCTGACTGTAACAGGCTTCCCAGTACTGAGTTTTGCTGGGCCAGGGCTGGCACGGTGCTGAGCGTTAACCCCAGCAGAGAAAACCACAGCAGTAAGGGCAGCAAAAATACTTTATACATCAATTGAACCTTCTTATTAAATGCAAAACTCAGGCTGTAACCACGCCATTATATGTTCGTTGTTGCAGGTTTATGTCGTCATCATACGTTGCTAACCGCCGGTTAGTCTTCAAGTTGCGATCAACCTCTGCAGGCAATAGACCTGCTGCGGCTGGCTATTATTTCAATAGTTACTTAATTAAGCCTTAAAAAATACCATTTCGGCTGTACTTAGTCGCGCCGGGCCACAACAAATTTTTTAGTTTGCCCCTTGGATTTTTTTGGCTATTGCCCCATATACCGAACACACATTTTAACACCCATGTTAAAACTCAAAAAACGCTTTAGGAGATTAGAGCATGAATATTCGTCCATTACATGATCGTGTCATCATCAAACGCTTAGAAGCAGAAAGCAAGTCAGCGGGTGGCATCGTCTTAACTGGCGCTTCTGCCGAGAAATCCAGCCGTGGCGAAGTCGTTGCGGTTGGCAATGGTCGCATTCTGGATAGCGGTGACGTGAAGCCATTAGATGTAAAAGTTGGCGACAAAGTATTATTTGGTGCTTATGTAGAGCGCACTGAAAAAGTAGACGGGCAAGAGTTTGTGATCACCAAAGAAGACAACATTTTAGGTGTGATCCTCGATTAAGTGCTGTTTAGCTGCACGTTAACGCATCGTTTAACTTGAAACTGAATTAAGGAATTTGAAAATGGCTGCAAAAGACGTACGTTTTGGCGACGAAGCTCGCAATAAAATGCTTAAGGGCGTAAACATTCTGGCAAACGCGGTTCGGGTAACCCTGGGCCCGAAAGGCCGCAATGTTATTCTGGATAAATCTTTCGGCTCACCTCTGATCACCAAAGATGGTGTATCGGTAGCCAAAGAAATTGAACTGGAAGACAAGTTCGAAAATATGGGCGCGCAAATGGTGAAAGAAGTTGCTTCTAAAGCCAATGACGAAGCCGGTGATGGTACGACTACCGCTACCGTATTAGCCCAGAATATTATCAATGAGGGCGTGAAAGCGGTTGCTGCCGGCATGAACCCGATGGATTTAAAGCGCGGTATCGATAAAGCTGTTATTGCCGCGGTAGAAGAGTTGAAAAACTTATCTCAGCCTTGTGCCGACACTAAGGCGATTGCTCAGGTTGGTACTATTTCTGCGAACTCTGACGAGGAAATCGGTAAAATCATTGCTGATGCCATGGATAAAGTGGGCAAAGAAGGCGTAATCACGGTTGAAGAAGGCCAGGGTTTAGCCAACGAGCTGGACGTGGTTGAAGGTATGCAGTTTGACCGTGGGTACCTGTCGCCGTACTTCATCAACAACCAGGAGGCCGGCCAGGTTGAACTGGACAGCCCGTTTATTCTGACCGTTGATAAGAAAATTTCTAACATCCGCGAATTGCTGCCGGTATTAGAAGGTGTTGCTAAAGCAGGCAAGCCACTGCTGATCATCGCTGAAGATTTAGAAGGCGAAGCCCTGGCAACGCTGGTTGTGAACAATATGCGCGGCATCGTTAAAGTGTCTGCGGTTAAGGCGCCAGGTTTTGGTGACCGTCGTAAGGCAATGCTGCAGGATATCGCGACCTTAACCGGTGGTACCGTGATTTCTGAAGAAATCGGTATGGAGCTGGAAAAAGCTACGCTGGAAGATTTAGGTACCGCCAAGCGTGTTGTGATCACCAAAGACAACACCACCATCATTGATGGTGCAGGTGAGCAAAGTGGTATCGATGGCCGGGTGAAGCAAATTCGCCAGCAAATTGAAGAAGCAACCTCAGATTACGATAAAGAGAAGCTGCAGGAACGTCTGGCCAAACTGGCTGGCGGTGTCGCTGTCATCAAAGTGGGCGCGACCACTGAGATGGAAATGAAAGAGAAAAAAGCCCGGGTTGAAGATGCATTGCATGCCACCCGCGCTGCAGTAGAAGAAGGCGTGGTGCCTGGTGGCGGTGTTGCTCTGGTTCGTGTTGCAGCCAAGCTGACCAGCTTAACCGGTGCTAACGAAGACCAGACGCACGGCATTAAAATTGCGCTGCGCGCCATGGAAGCACCACTGCGTCAAATCGTGGCTAATGCCGGTGAAGAGCCGTCAGTGGTAGTAAACAAGGTGAAAGAAGGTTCAGGTAACTACGGTTATAATGCTGCGACCGACGTTTACGGCGATATGCTGGAGATGGGTATTCTGGATCCAACTAAAGTAACCCGTTCAGCACTGCAGTTTGCTGCGTCTGTTGGTTCACTGATGATCACCACTGAAGCGATGATCACTGAACTGCCGAAAGATGATGCCCCGGCGATGCCTGATATGGGCGGTATGGGTGGCATGGGCGGCATGATGTAAACCAGCACCGCTGCTCCAGAAAAAGCTCCCGGGTAATAGCGGGAGCTTTTTTTTTGCTACAACTTTACCCATATTGCTCTGCCTATCTATACAAATTTACACAGCATGTGATGGCCGTTGTGCATTATAGTGTGAAAGTGTGATGCTGAACTAAACTTAACATCATGATCGTGGTCTGATATAGCATTGTAGAACGAGACTGGCTGTCAACACTGACAGGTGTTCGGGCTACTACAGTGGGAGGTAATAATGAAAACTTTTATGACAGCGATATTTGCTCTGATACTAGCGGTGCCTGCATACAGTAACCCAGAGGCAGAAACTGGGGCAGAGCTGGATCTCAGCTGGCAAGAGCCGGAAAAATTCACTGATATCCGAGCTGCCAATGACTCCCGCAGCCGTTTTCAGGATCGGGTGCAGCGCAATTTCGAAAAGTTCTTTCAGGAAATGGCCAATGAATTACCTGAAGGTTATAGCTGGCAGGTAACGATTACTGATATTGATCTGGCAGGTGAAGTTGACTATTTCGTTACCAATACCGGCCAGGCTATCCGGGTAATAAAAGAAATTAACTCACCAGCCATTCGTTTTAACCATTTGTTGCGTGATCAATATGGCGAAGAAGTAACAGGTGGTGAGGAACGCTTTCGCGATATGGGCTTTATGAGCAGAATGTCGCCACGAGGCAATTCTCCCGAATTTGAGTTTGAGAGGGTGATGCTGCAAGACTGGTTTAAAAAAGAATTACAGCCGAAAATTACCGAACACGCAGCTTTGCCTGCCAAGGTTAGTCATCCAGAGCGTTAAGTGATTACTACAGAAAGCGGGCAATATTACGGTAAATTTCCAGTGCCTGCTCTCTGGTAAGTTGGCCGGCGGAAGCTGCCCGGCCTATACTGCTGCTTACCCTGACACTTTCTGAGCTACGTTCTGTTGGTTGTTGTGGTTGAGTTGCCGGGCTTTCAACCACGGCATTAGTTGCAGCGGCGGCAATATTGGTTTGGCGCGAAGCTGTATCTGCCAGCAAAGGCGCTGCGGCCTCTGCGCGGCTAGTGTTTAAACTGCCATTGGCGGCACTACTTAAACTGTTAGTAGTAACGGTATTAACGACCATAATCTGCTCACTACCCTGAACGGCGTTAGTTGCCAATATTAAGCATAGTAATCTTTACTGATTTTGCCAGCCGTCCTTGCAACCCAGTCCTTGTTTGCAGCGGCTTACTAGTCCTTATTTACTCATTACTACTTATTTAACAACCATTCGAAACTCAGCCAGTGTCTTATGAAGCAGTTGTAGCTGCTTTACCACCCGGGCCAGGGTAGCGGTATTAAATTGCTGGCTTTGCCTTATCGCGGCAACCTGCTCAGCCGCTTCGCTTAAATAAGGCATAAAACGATTACTGTTTACGCTGAAATCGCTGCTTGTCGGAAAAATACTCTGGTGTTTCGCCTGACCCTGCTGTTGCAGTTGCTCCAGGACTGCATCGGCGTCTAATGCTTTGCGATACAGCTCTTTCAGGTTTTCATCAAGTTGAGATAATAAGGAGTCCATAACAGGCCTGATTAAATTAAAGTGGCGCCATTATGCCACAAGCGGCAAGGCCGATCAGCTCTGGCAGGCAGCTGTTAACGCTGCCGACTAAAACTAAATGTGGCCCGGCCGTTTATTTGTGTTTTGATTTGTTATATTATATCGTTTTACAGTATTCAACACAGCGGGTTTAAATCGTGCTAGCCAGAGCCAGAGTGTTATTTGACAAAGTAGGTATTACCGTGACGTCGCTATGTGCGATTCACTGTATTCTGCTGCCGGTTTTATTACCGTTGTTACCACTACTTGGCTTAACGGTTAATCATAACCATGCCTTTGAGCGCGTGATGTTGTTGTTTACCATGGTGCTGGGTTTTGTGGCATTGTTTATCGGTTTTCATCGTTATCACCGCAAGCTATACCCTTTTTACTCATTGTTTTTAGGTGGCTTTATCTACTGGCAACGGGATGTATGGGGCCATGAATATGAGCATGCTGTATTAATTGTCGGTGCCTCACTGGTGGTGCTGGCGCATATAATGAACATGCGCTTATGCAGCCAGTGTGAAAGCTGCGACACCGAACATCACGCCGACGAACCCGCTTAAGCAGCGGGTTTTTTGTTTGACAGCTTCCGGCTTCTGGCTGGGAAATTACTAAAAATGCCATCCACGCCATATGCTTTTAAGCGCTGGATATCATCTGGCTGATCTACCGTGTAGACAAATACTTTTAAGTCACGGGCTTTGGCGTCGTCAACAAAAGCCTGGTTAATAAAACTGACATCGCAATGCACGCTATAAGCTTGCAGCGTGCTGGCGAACGCGGCGTAATCGAGCGGGAGTGAGGCAGTCAGTGCCCCTAATCTCAGCTGTGGCTGTTGTTGTTTAATGGCCGACAGCAGGTGATGGTTAAAAGAAGAGATAACCAGGCTTTCCAGATCAAACCCCAGTTGCTGTTCTGCTTTATTAAGCAGCGCTAATAGCGGCGCTACCGTGTCATCGCCTTTTAACTCGATATTCAGCCAGCATTTGTTATGGGTAAGCTCAAGTACCTGCCATAAGGTAGGAATACGCTGGCCCTGACCAGCATCCAGTTGCATCAGCTTGGCTAAACTATATTGATAAATACTGCCAGTACCATTGGTGGTGCGGGCTAAATGATGGTCGTGAATGACAATCAGCTCACCCTGCACGGCAAATACGTCTATCTCAACAGCGTCCGCACCCTGAACGGTGGCTTGCTCAATAGCCAGCAGGGTGTTCTCCGGGTATTCGCCACTGGCGCCCCGATGGGCGATGATTTGCATAGCTACTCCTCTAAACTGTTCTGGATTAGTCTACTGCAGAAAAAGCGAGAGCAGAGTATTTTTTTCTGAGACCGTTGAAGCCCTGGACGGGCGGAAACGAGCCCCCATGGATGGGTTTACGGCGTGTCGCAGAAAAAATATACGGCGCTATCGCGAGTGCAGAGAAAGGAGCAGGACATTACAATGTCCTGCTCAGGAGAGGATAAATTAGTTAATTTCAGCAAAAGGGGCACCCATCCGGGTGACGGTGCCGGGCTGCTGGTCAGCCAGAAAATCAACTTTGCCGGCCGGGAACGCCAGTACCACGGTAGAGCCCAGTTTAAAGCGGCCCATTTCAGCTCCTTTCTCCAGTTTAACCGCAGTATTGCCGGTTGCCGGATAGCTCCAGCGGAAAATGGTTTTGCCGGTTGGTGGGGTAATGGTGCCTGCCCAGACTGTTTCAATGCTGGCCACTATGGTGGCGCCCACTAATACCAGTGCCATCGGGCCAAACTCGGTATCAAAAATGGTCACTACCCGCTCATTCAACGCAAATAAGTCCTTTACGCATTCTGCTGTTAACGGATTTACCGAGAACAGCTCGCCCGGGATATAAATCATTTCGCGCAGGGTGCCGCTTACCGGCATATGAATACGATGGTAATCTTTTGGTGCCAGGTAAATAGTGGCAAAAGTCCCGCCGGCAAAGGGCGTTGAGGTTTGCTCCAGACCGCCCAGCAGGTTTTGTAACGAGTAGTTGTGGTCTTTCGCCTGCACCAGTTTGCCGTCAACAATAGGGCCTAACTGACTGATAGCGCCATCTACCGGGTGAGCAATAATATCAGGCTCGCTGGCCAGTGGCCGGATACCGTCTTTTAATGGCCGGGTAAAAAACGCATTAAAGCTGGCGTAATCTTCTGCGCGCTCCCATTGTGCTTCGCTCATATCAATCTTATAGGCTTTGATAAACCGCTTGATCAGAAAGTGGCTGAACCAGCCCAGTTCAGCGGCCGCCACTTTGCCTGCCAGACGCGATATCAGATGTTTCGGCATCAGGTATTGCAGGGTGATTTTTACTTTATCCATAGGGTTACTAGCCTTTCACTTAAAAATAATTTGGTTTGTCCTGCGCCATACTGGCCAGGATTTTTAAATAGCTGTCATAGCGTTCGCTGCTGATTTCGCCTTGCTGCACCGCATGCTGAATGGCACAGCCCGGGTCATTTACATGTTTACAATCGCGGAATTTACAGCGGCCAAGCCAGGGCTGAAACTCGATAAAACCTTCGGTCACTTCCTGCTCGCTTAAGTGCCACAAGGCAAACTCGCGAATACCGGGAGAGTCTATTAAATCGCCACCCTCTGGCAGATGATACAGCCTTGATACGGTAGTAGTGTGCTGGCCCAGCCCCGAATTTTCTGATACTTCGCGGGTAGCCGCAGTCAGACCCGGCATCAGATTATTCATTAACGATGATTTGCCCACGCCCGACTGACCAACAAAAATACTGGTACCACTGTGAATGTGCTGCAGCAGCTCTGGCATGCCCTGGCCGCTTTTGGCGCTAACCAAAAGATAATCATAGCCAATTTTCCGGTACAGGCTAAGTTGCTCATTTAATTGCAGGTGCTGGTCATCCGTCAGCAAATCTACTTTATTGATCACCAGCAGCGGTTTAATGTGAGTCATTTCGGCGGCGACTAAGTAGCGGTCGATGATATTCAGTGACAGTGCCGGTAAAATGGCTGAGACAATAATCATTAAATCAATATTGGCCGCCACGGGTTTTAAACCATCGTAGAAGTCGGGGCGCAGCAGTACTGAGCTGCGATCCTCAACTGCGTCTATAACCCCGTCGATACTGCCGGTGCTTTGCCTGGCGCGGCGCCAGACCACTTTATCCCCGGTCACCACCGAGCTGATGGTACGACGCATGCTGCAGCGCACGACGTCACCATTGCTATCTTCAACGTCGGCATGCTGGCCAAAGCGGCTAAGTACCAGCCCGGGTTCTGCTGCCAGTAAAACATCGTCATCCCATTGATCGGCTTTAACTTTTTTATTACCGCGCAGCCGTTTTTGCTCGTTCTGGGCAATCCGGTCGGTCTGGCGTTTGGTCAGGTGCTTTTTTTTGGTCACGTGCTGGTTATACCGTTGTGCGCAACGAGGCGCTATCAGTGTTAAGCTTAAGGCGTGTATCATACCTGCAATCTGAATTTGAACAAAGCAGCGCGCACTTAAGGAATGGATATGGCAACAAATGACAGCAACTTAATCTGGCTTGATTTAGAAATGACCGGGCTGGAACCAAAAACTGACGTTATTTTAGAAATGGCAACCATTGTCACCGACAGCCAGCTTAATATTCTGGCTGAAGGGCCGGTATTTGCTATCAGTACCTCGGCCCAGATCCTGGATAATATGGACCCCTGGTGTGTTGAGCAGCACGGCAAAAGTGGCTTAACTGCCCGTTGTCTGGCCAGCAATGTCAGCCTGGCCGATGCAGAAAAACAGACCATTGAATTTATAAGCCAGTATGTGACTAAGGGTAAGTCGCCAATGTGCGGTAACAGCATTGGTCAGGACCGGCGGTTTTTAGCTGAATATGCCCCCTCTTTGGAAAGCTACTTTCATTACCGTAATCTGGACGTCAGTACTGTAAAAGAACTGGCCCGGCGCTGGCATCCGGATGTCCTTAATAGAGTACAGAAAACCGGTGCACATCTGGCGCTGGACGATATTCGCGATTCAATTGCTGAATTAGTAACCTATCGCCAATATTTTTTCAAATTACCGGCATAAAGTGCTTGCATAAGCCTGCTGATTTTGTAAAATGCGCGCCATCACAACGCAACAGCGTTGACCGATGCGAGTATAGCTCAGCTGGTAGAGCGCGACCTTGCCAAGGTCGAGGTCACGAGTTCGAACCTCGTTACTCGCTCCAAATTTGAACAAAAAGCCGCTTTTAAGCGGCTTTTTGTTTTTTATTCTTTGCTACAATCAACCTAAATTAACGAAATAAGCAGCTATGGTTGAATCGCCTTGTGTCCGTAATTGTTGTCTGGATCAGCAGGACTGCTGCTTGGGTTGTGGCCGGCTGCTGGCGGAAATTCTGGAATGGCATCAGGCTTCAGAGCAGCGAAAACAGCAAATTATTCAGTTGGCGCAACAGCGTTTGCTGCTAGAACAGGCCGGCTTTAAGCATCCCGCGGCAGACCCTTCTGAATAATTCTGATCAAACGCTCGGTCGAACGGGGCAGTAAGTTAGCCGCCTGCCAGCTTTTACGTTTTTGTTGCGCCAGCGCCCAGTCGATATGTTCCGCGACCAATACCGAACAATGCGCTTTCGCTTGCTGCAAAGCGTCGGTAATTTCGCTCTGATAGGGTGCATTACCCAGGGCCACGGCAATATTACGTTGCCAGCGCTCAAAACCAATGCGCCGGATTGCGCTGCCTTCGGTTAAGCGTAAAAAAGTCTCCTCGTCCCAGGCAAACAGTTGCAGTAAATCCTGATCCTGCCACTGGGTCCGGCGCTGAAAATCACTTTCAATACTCAGGGGCGCCTCACGGTTCTCCGGACAGACCAGCTGGCAATCGTCACAGCCATAAATCCGGTTGCCAATTAGTGGTCGTAATTCTTCCGGAATCGCCGTTTTCAGTTCGATGGTCAGATAGGAGATGCAGCGACGACCGTCAACCACATAGGGCGCGACGATGGCACCGGTGGGGCAACTGGTGATACAGGCGACACAACTGCCGCAATCACCCTGATGCGGTTCGTCGACCGGCAGTGGAATATCGACCAGCAGTTCGCCCAGAAAAAACCAGGAGCCAACGCCCCGTTCCAACAACAAACTATGTTTACCGACCCAGCCTAAACCTGCGCGCTGGGCCAGGGGGCGTTCCAGGACTGGAGCTGAATCGACAAATGGCCGGAACCCCAGTTCTGGTATTTCGTTGCTTATTTTCTGAGCCAGTTTTTTCAGACGACTGCGAACTAATTTATGATAATCCCGGCCCAGTGCATAGCGACTGATGTAAGCTTTAGTCGGATCAGCCAGGTTGGTGGCAAAGCCAGCTGCTGCTGGCAGGTAATCCATTCTGACACTGAGTACCCTTAGCGTGCCGGGCAGCAATTCAGCAGGACGAGCCCGCAGCATGCCATGCTCGGCCATAAACTGCATATCGCCATGATAGCCTTGCTCCAGCCAGGCCTTAAGTTTCGGCTCTTCCGTGCTTAAGTCTGTAGCGGTAATCCCCAGTTCCTGGAAACCCAACTGCCGCGCCCATTGTTTTATTTGCGCGGCCAGTTGCTGATAATCGATTGCCATTGCTATTGGTTCCAGACGAGGTATTTATCAAAAAAAACAGCGTTACTTTAACATAGCGGTTAAGTAACCGGGAACCGGATATTCATTTCCGGGTCAGAGTATTCAAGTAATACTGCTAGTCAGGCAGCAGTTTTGCTGGCCGGCCTTTGCCATAGTTTGTTAACATGACAATAAAATTGCTGCAGTGCGCTAAATATAGTTATCAGAGGTTACGTGGCTACAGAGCATTTAACAGAGCAACCCACCGGGTTGGAGCAAGATTTAACCGCAGTATTGGCAGATGAAGCTGCCACCCTGAAATTGGCAGCCCGCCTGGCACGCCACTTACACGGCGGCTTGGTGCTGTTTTTACATGGTAGTCTGGGTGCGGGTAAAACCACATTCAGCCGCGGTATTTTGCAGGCGCTGGGTCATCAGGGCAATGTTAAAAGCCCTACTTACACCCTGGTTGAACCTTATCAGCTGGCGATGATGACGGTGAATCATTTTGATCTGTACCGGCTGGCCGACCCTGAAGAACTGGAGTTTATGGGGATCCGGGATTATTTTAATGCCCAGAGCTTGTGCTTACTGGAATGGCCTGAGCAGGGGCAAGGTTATTTACCTGAGCCCGATCTCGACATACACTTAAGTTATCTTGAGACTCAGCGACAGGTCGTTATTCGTGCTGGTACCGCTGCCGGCCGGGCCATAATAGATGCAATAAGAGATGATGAAGAATAATAATAAATTTCTTTACTGCGCCGGCTTAACCATTTTATGGTTTTTTTCAGCGTTTAGTTATGCAAGTAATCAGGTACAAAGTATCCGGATCTGGCCATCGCCCGATAATACCCGGGTGGTACTTGATCTCTCAGCAGCGCCACAATACAAAAGTTTTAGTCTGGATAGCCCCGACCGCCTGGTAATTGACCTGAGTAATATTGCCGGTGGCGGCGCATTGCCTAAAATTGATGGTGAGTCACAGCTGATTAAAGCCATTCGCAGCAGTGGTGACAACAACAGTATGCGCATCGTGCTGGACTTGACCAGTAAGGTAAAACCGACAGTGTTTTCTCTTACACCTACCGCCCCCTATGGCCACAGACTGGTGATAGATTTACCGGACAAACAGCGGACAGAGAGCCGCCCGCCACCGAGTATCCGTGCTGCGCGGGATATTATTATTGCTATCGATGCCGGTCATGGTGGCGAAGACCCGGGCTCGATTGGCCCCAGTGGTATTTTCGAAAAAAACCTGACCTTACCGATCGCCAATCGATTAGCTGAACTAATTAACAAAGAACCGGGCATGCGGGCGGTGATGGTGCGCACCGGCGATTATTTTATTCATGTTAACCGCCGCACTGAAGTAGCCCGCGGGCAACAGGCAGATTTGCTGGTATCGATTCACGCTGATGCCTTTACCTCACCGCAACCAAAAGGCGCTTCGGTATGGGTATTGTCATTGCGCCGGGCGACCACCGAAGTGGGCCGGATGCTGGAGCAAACTGAACGCCACTCAGAGTTGCTGGGTGGTGTGGCAGAAATAATACGCGACTCTGCTAATGAGCGTTATCTGGCGCAAACCGTGCTGGATTTATCGATGAATCATTCTATGGTAACTGCTTATCAGGCTGCTAATCAGGTGCTTGCCGAGCTCGGTAAGATAACCTCACTGCATCAGGCAAAGCCACAGGCCGCCAGTTTGGGGGTGTTAAAATCGCCCGATATTCCGTCAATTCTGGTTGAGGTGGGTTTTATTTCAAACCCGAAAGAGGAAAAGCAGTTAAAGTCAGCCAGTCATCAGGCCCGTTTAGCCCAATCGTTGCATCGGGCATTGAAGCGGCATTTTGAGCTGGCACCTCCGGCAGATTCATTGTTTGCTCAGCAACGGGCCCGGGAGCACAAGGTGCAGGCGGGTGAATCCTTGTCATTGCTAGCTCAGCGCTATGATGTGTCAGTCGATGCGCTGCGCAGCCACAATCAGTTAGCCAATGACAGTATCCGGATTGGTCAGGTGTTACGGATACCCTGACCATGACCATTAAAATCCTGCCGCCACAACTGGCGAATCAGATTGCCGCTGGTGAAGTGGTAGAAAGACCTGCCTCGGTGGTAAAAGAACTGGTAGAGAACAGCCTGGACGCGGGTGCCAGCCAGATTGATATCGATATTGAAAAGGGCGGCAGCAAGCTTATCCGGATCCGTGATAATGGCTCAGGCATCGCAGAACAGGAGCTGGTACTGGCGTTAAGCCGGCATGCCACCAGTAAAATCGGTAATCTGGATGACTTAGCGCAAATAACCAGCCTTGGCTTTCGTGGGGAAGCGTTAGCCAGTATCAGCTCTGTATCACGTCTGACCCTGACTTCAAAACCTGCCGGGCAAGCTGCGGCATGGCAAGCGCAGGCGGAAGGGCGCGATATGGCGGTAACGGTTAAACCCGCTGCGCACCCCGATGGCACCAGTATTGAGGTGGTCGACTTATTTTTTAACACCCCGGCCCGGCGTAAATTTCTGCGCACTGACAAAACTGAATTTAGTCATATCGATGAGTTAATAAAACGATTGGCGCTTAGCCGGTTCGATGTCAGCTGGCAGTTAAATCACAATGGCCAGAGTGTGCGTCGGTTGCCGTTGGCAAACTCGGACAATGCCCGCCAGAAAAGAGTGGCTTTGCTGTGTGGCAAAGCATTTGCTGAGCAGGCTGCCTATATTGAAAACAGTTATGGTGTAATGAAGCTAAGCGGCTGGATCCTGGCGCCGCAAGCTTGTCAGAGCCAGCCGGGTTGCCAGTATTGCTACGTAAATGGCCGGATGATGCGTGATAAGTTGTTGAACCACGCTATTCGTCAGGCATATGGTGAACGGCTGACTGCTGAACAGCAACCCGGGTTTGTTTTGTATCTGCAGATAACCCCGGCAGAGGTTGACGTTAATGTTCATCCGGCGAAGCATGAAGTGCGTTTTCATCAGGCACGACTGGTGCATGATTTTGTGGTTAGTGCACTTTCAGATGCCCTGGCACAGTTAGCTAATGAACAGGCCAGGCCTCAGCAAAAGGTAGCAGACAATATGGCCGCGTATCAGGTAGAAGATGGTGCCAATAATCCTGAAAGCCGGCATTGGGGAGTTCAGCGTACAGGTCGGCCAGCGTTTAACTCAGCTGCGAGACCAGAAAAAACTGCCCCTCGCCAGACTGACCAACAGATGCAGTATTTGCAGGGCCAGTATGCTGCGGCCAATACAGAGGGTAAGGTCGCTACCGAATCAACCGCGGTTATATTGCCAGCGGGAATGGGCTTCGCCATTACAGAGGGGCCTGATGGTCTGGTACTGTTGGACTTAGCCGCCAGTGTTGCGCCACTTTGGCTGGCAGATGGCAATAAAGTGCCGTTGCTACTGCCGTTACGGTTGCAGGTTACCAACACTGAAAAACAGCTGTTGCTGGCATCGGCCAGTTTGTTGCAGCAATTAGGCTTCGATATTTTACTGCAGGACAATACCGCTATTGTCAGAGCGGTTGCACCCTGGCTGCGTTCAACCTCATTAAGCCAGTGGTTACTGCATTCATTACCTTTGTTGCAACCTGACAAAGCGGTTGCCAGCGGCCAGGCCATATTGTCTATGCTACTTTCATCGAATTGGCTCAGCAGTGCGGCACTGATAAACTATTTTGCGCCAATGTTAACTAACAGCAAAAATTGGCTGGCAGTGCCATTGGATCTAAGCACCAGTATTCAGGCGTTAAGCCAGCAAGGGCTGCCATGAGTAGCGCTATGCCTGTTATTTTTATTATGGGGCCTACGGCGTCAGGCAAAACTGCGCTGGCGATCGATCTGTTCAAGCGGTTGCCGGCAGAACTTATCAGTGTCGACAGCGCGTTAATTTACCGCGGAATGGATATTGGCACTGCTAAACCAACCCGCGAAGAGTTATTGCAGGCGCCACATCACCTGCTGGATATTCTGGAACCTGAACAGTGTTATTCGGCCGCTGATTTCCGGGATGATGCGCTGAGCTTAATAGCTGACATTCAGCAACGTGGTAAAATACCCATATTGGTTGGTGGCACTATGTTGTATTTTAAAGCGTTGCTGGAAGGTATATCGCCGTTACCGGCAGCGGATAGCGGTATCCGCGCTGAGTTGGAGGCTGAAGCAAACACGATTGGCTGGCCGGCCATGCACCAGCAATTGCAACACATTGACCCGGTTGCGGCTGAACGCATTCATCCAAATGACCCGCAGCGGATAAACCGCGCGCTGGAGGTTTACCGGCTTACCGGCAACACCATGACAGAATTAACTGCACAAAAAGGGGAACCTTTTCCGTATAAAGTACACCAATTTGCGATTGCGCCAACTGATCGTGCATTACTGCATCAGCGTATAGCAGACAGGTTTCAGCAGATGTTAGCGAACGGTTTTGAACAGGAAGTTATCCGCTTAAAAAGCCAGCCGCAGTTGCACGCAGATTTGCCGGCAATGCGTTGTGTTGGCTACCGTCAGGTCTGGCAATATCTGGATGGCGAGTTTAGTTACAACGAGATGATAGATAAAGGCATCGCAGCCACCCGGCAACTGGCGAAACGGCAGCTGACCTGGTTGAGAGGCTGGCAAGATGTTAAATGGTTAAAAAGTGAAGCAGAACCGGCAGAAAACTTGCAAGCGGTACTTTCTTCGCTAAGCTAAGTAAGACGGAAAAAAAAGTTAGCTTTAACAACTTGAAATAAAAAAAATAATACCTATATACAGCTCACTAATAAAAAAAGGAAAGCGGCACATGGCAAAGGGCCAATCTTTACAGGATCCATTTTTAAACACCTTAAGACGAGAGCGTATTCCGGTCTCTATTTATCTGGTGAATGGAATTAAACTTCAGGGGCAGATTGAGTCTTTTGATCAATTCGTCATCTTACTGAAAAATACGGTAAGCCAGATGGTTTACAAGCATGCGATTTCCACGGTTGTGCCAGCTCGCGCCGTCAATACTATGGTTAGCCATGGCGCTGGCCAAAGCGACAGCGAAGGTGAGGATGTGGAATAACGCCAGGAGCAATAGCGCTTGTTTGATTTAGCCGAGCTTGCAGAACAAGCCATTCTGGTTCATGTAAACTTTCCGCAAGAGCACAGCAATGAAGATTTGCAGGAGCTAACCATGCTGGTAGCTTCTGCAAACGTGACAGCAATGCATACTGTTACTGCTAATCGCCGCGCGCCGGATACCCGGCTGTTTGTCGGCTCTGGTAAAGTGCAGGAAATCAAAGATGTCGTAGAGCAGTTTACGGCAACAGTAGTTATTTTTAATCACATTTTAAGCCCCAGCCAGACCCGCAACCTTGAACACTTGCTGCAAGCGCGGGTTATTGACCGTACTACCCTTATTCTTGATATTTTTGCCCAGCGCGCCCGGACTTATGAAGGCAAGTTGCAGGTTGAGCTGGCTCAACTCCAGCATCTTGCCTCACGATTGGTTCGCGGCTGGGACAATGCGGAGCGGCAAAAAGGGGGGATTGGTTTAAGAGGACCGGGTGAAACCCGGCTTGAAACAGATCGGCGTTTATTGCGGGAACGGGTGAAAGCTCTATTGCAGCGTCTGGATAAAATTGGCCTGCAGCGGGAACAGGGCCGTAAGTCACGGCAACGAAGTGCGACTCCTGTTGTTTCAATTGTTGGTTATACTAACGCCGGTAAATCGACGCTATTTAATCGTTTAACCTCGGCCAGCGTATATGCGGCTGATCAGCTTTTTGCTACGCTTGACCCGACGTTACGCCAGGTAAAACTGGATAATTTCGGGCCGATTGTATTGGCAGATACCGTGGGCTTTATTCGTCATTTACCGCACAACCTGGTCGCGGCATTTAAATCGACGTTGCAGGAAACCCGTGATGCTGATTTACAACTGCATGTTATTGATGGCGCCGACCCGCGTAAAGACGAAAACATGGCCTCGGTACAACAAGTGTTAAAAGATATTGACGCTGACGAGGTGCTGCAACTTCAGGTTTTTAATAAAGTAGATCAGATGGGGCAGTCAGCCCGTATAGAATATGGTGATGACGGTCTGCCCCGGGCAGTTTACTTGTCAGCACTGACTGGCGAGGGTATGGCGTTACTGCAGCAAGCTATCGCTAACCTGTTATCAACTGAACATGTGCAGTTAAGATTGGCCCTGCCACCACATTGCGCAGCCCTTAGGGCAAAGTTTCATGAGTTACAGGTGATAAGCGCTGAAGATTTTGATGAGCAGGGCGTGTGTTTGCTGGATATCAGGCTTTCACTGGCACAATGGGCCCGGATGTTAAAGCAAAGCGATGGCGAGCTGGAAAACTATATCGTCATGGCGCCTGTTATTTGATACATTAACCGTTAATTTATAACTTGAGATGGAGTTAAACATGGCTTGGAATGAGCCGGGTAACAATGGTAAGAACAACGATCCCTGGAAACAGGGCGGTCGTGACCAGGGTCCACCCGATTTAGATGAAGTATTCCGCAATTTTGGTAAGAAATTTGGCGGTATTTTCGGTGGTGGCAATAAATCATCAGGTAATGGTGCTTCAGCTGCGTTTATCCTGATCCTGGTTATTGCTGCTGTCGTGTGGGGTATCAGTGGTTTCTACACCATTAAAGATGCCGAGCGCGGGGTAATACTGCGCTTTGGTCAGTATCACACCGAAGTCGGTGCCGGTATTCACTGGAAGCCCACTTTTATTGACACGGTAACGCCGGTAAACGTACAGGAAGTTAAATCATTGCGATCAGACGGCTTTATGCTGACACAGGATCAAAACCTGGTACGGGTCACTTTTGAAGTACAGTATCGTATTTACAATGCACGTGATTATCTGTTTTCCGTGGTGGATGCTGATCGCAGTTTAGGTGAGGCTACTGATGCCGCACTGCGTTTTGTTATCGGACACTCAATTATGGATGACGTATTAACCCGCGGTCGGGAAGTGGTTCGACAGAACACCCGCCAGGAGCTGGAAACTGTCATTGAACCTTACAATATGGGTCTTACTCTGGTTGATGTGAACTTCCGTGATGCGCGCCCGCCAGAAGAAGTGCGTGACGCTTTCGATGACGCCATTAAGGCGCAGGAAGATCAGGAACGTTTCGTGCAGGAAGCCCAGGCTTATGCCCGGGAAATTGAACCTCGGGCTCGTGGTCAGGTTAACCGGGTAATGCAGGAAGCCGAAGCATATAAACAACAAATTGTGTTAAAAGCCCAGGGTGAGGTTGCCCGCTTTGAACAGCTGTTACCCGAGTATCTGGCAGCACCAAAAGTGACCCGTGACCGCCTGTATCTGGAAACGATGGAGTCGGTATATAGCAACACGTCGAAAGTGGTTGTTGATGTTAAGAATGGCAATAATATCATGTATTTACCGTTGGATAAGCTCATGAATCAATCGGGAAGCAACAGCGGTAGCAGTAGTGCAAATCCGATGCCACTGCCAGCTCGAAGCACTGACAATACTACGCCGCGGCAACAGGATACGTTGCGCAGCAGTACCACGCGTAGCGGGAGGGGCTAAGTTATGAAGAATTTTATTATCGCTATTGTTGTAGTGGTCGCTATTATCGTCGTCTCCGCATTATTTGTGGTGCCGGAAGGACAACGCGCTATCGTGACCCAGTTTGGTAAAATCCAGCGCGATGATGCTGGTCAGGTAGTCGTTTATGAGCCTGGCCTGCATATTAAACTCCCGATGATTGAAATGGTACGCAAAATGGACTCCAGAATTCAAACCCTGGATGACCAGCCCGATCGGTTTGTAACTGCCGAGAAAAAAGATTTATTGGTCGACAGTTATGTAAAATGGCGGATTAAAGATTTTGGCGCTTATTTTCTGTCAACCGGTGGTATTACTTCGCAAGCTGAAGTGCTGTTAAAACAGTATATCAATAATGGTCTGCGTACTGAGTTTGGTGCCCGTACCATTCAGGAAATTGTTTCTGGTGAACGTACTCAGTTAATGGAGAGCGCGCTGGCACAAGCTGGTGTGGCGGCCAATGAGCTGGGCATTGAAGTGATTGATGTGCGGGTTAAACAAATTAATCTGCCGACAGAAGTCAGTAGTTCTATCTTTGCCCGTATGAGAGCAGAACGTGATGCGGTAGCACGGGAGCATCGCTCAAAAGGTATGGAAGAGTCGGATATTATTCGGGCTGACGTCGATGCCCGCGTTACCGTTATGCTGGCCGATGCTGAACGGAACTCGCGGACTGTCCGTGGTCAGGGGGATGCCGAGGCAGCAAAAATTTATGCAGATGTGTATAACCGCAATGCAGAATTTTACTCTTTCGTCCGCAGCCTGGAAGCCTATAAAAACAGCTTTAAAGACAAAGACGATATTATGGTGGTGCAGCCTGACAATGACTTCTTTAAATATATGAAGTCAGATAAAGTGCAGAACTAACCAGATAATCTACACCATAAAAAGGCCCGGAAGGGCCTTTTTTGTCAGAGCGAATTTTGCAGAAGCAAACTGTAGCGGAGACCCTATGTACCAGCAGTTTTATCAGCGTTTTTTACAGGCAAATCAAGACAAGCAGCATTTTGCCAGTCATTCGCATCATTACTGGCCAGATGTTACCCGGGAGGCAACCCTGGCTTACTGGGATGACAGCGCCCGGCTGGTAGATGATAAGTGGCAGCGTATTTTTGGCGAGATGATCCCGCAAACCCAGCAGCTTATTGCTGATGTGCTCAACTTGCCAGCGCCAGAGCAAATAGTGTTTGCAGCGAATACCCACGAACTGGTCATGCGGCTGTTTAGTTGTTTTGACATCGCCAAACCCTTAAAAGTACTCAGTACCGACAGTGAGTTTTACAGTTTTCAGCGCCAGGCAAAAAGACTGGCTGAGTTCGAAAATATAGAGCTGATTACCGTGCCAACGGAACCCTTTGCCACTTTCACTGAACGTTTTATCGCTGCAGCCGAGACGCAACAGCCGGACATGGTGTTCTGCAGCCAGGTGTTTTTTAATTCTGGTTATGCAATAACTGACTTAGTTGGTTTTATCGGTGCGGTGGCAGACGTGACCGACGCTATGTTAGTGATAGATGGCTATCATGGCTTTATGGCGCTACCCACTGATCTGGCTGCAGTGGCCGAGCGGGCGTTTTACCTTGCCGGCAGCTATAAGTATGCGCAGGGTGGCGAAGGCTGTTGTTTTATGGCCGTGCCGCCAGGGAGTAATCAGCGCCCATGGTATACAGGCTGGTTTGCTGAGTTTGGTACCCTGGCGGCCGAAAAATCAGCGTTAGTATTGTACAGTAATGACGGCAATCATTTTGCAGGCGCGACGATGGATTATACTGCTTTGTACCGCTTGCATGCTGTAATGCTGTTATTTAAGCAGCAAGGCATTACTGTTGGCAGAATTCATCAGTACGTTAAGCAGCTTCAGCAAGCGTTTATTGCAGAGTTGGCTCGTCAACATCACCCCCAGCTTAACCAGAAAAATCTCCTGTTGGATAATCCTGAGCGGCATGGCCATTTTTTCACCTACAAACTGACCAGTACCAGCCAGGTAGCTGAATTAGCAGCGTTTCTGAAGAACAACGGCATTATTACTGACTACCGGGGCGACCGCTTACGCTTTGGTTTTGGCTTATATCAGAACAGTGATGCATTTGATTTATCCTGCCTGCAGCATCCTTAAATGTGAGCATTCAGAATAAGCCGGATAAAAAACCGGCTTTTTTTCGGTAACACAGCTGTAAGTTGGTCCACGATTTGATAGAATCCTCGCCTAATTTTTTCCATGATGTAGGAACCATGGCCAAAAACGTCGTTGTGCTCGGCACTCAATGGGGTGACGAAGGAAAAGGTAAAATCGTTGACTTATTAACCGATAAAGCCAGCTATGTGGTGCGCTATCAGGGCGGTCATAATGCGGGTCATACATTGGTTATCGACGGTGAGAAAACCGTATTACATTTAATTCCATCTGGTATTTTGCGCGCTAATGTAAAATGTGTGATTGGTAATGGTGTAGTACTTTCTCCGGAAGCTTTTTTAAAGGAAATGACCATGCTGGAACAGCGTGGTGTGCCGGTAAAAGAGCGGTTGTTGCTTAGCGAAGCCTGTCCATTGATCCTGCCATTCCATGTGGCACTGGATGTGGCGCGGGAGAAAGCCCGTGGTGACAAAGCCATTGGCACGACTGGCCGTGGTATAGGCCCGGCTTATGAAGATAAGGTAGCACGCCGTGGTTTACGGGTCGGCGACTTATTTAATCCTGAATTATTTGCCGAAAAACTTAAAGTGGTAATGGAGTTGCATAACTTCACTCTTACTCAGTATTACAAAGTTGACGCAGTGGATTATCAAACCACCCTGGACAATGCGTTGGCGATGGCCGATTTGCTGAAGTCGATGGTGGTTGATGTTACCGATTTGCTGGATAGAGCCCGCAAAAATGGTGACAACATCATGTTTGAAGGCGCTCAGGGCACCTTGCTGGATATTGACCACGGTACCTATCCCTATGTTACGTCGTCTAACACTACAGCAGGTGGCGTTGCCACTGGTTGTGGCTTTGGTCCACGTTATCTGGATTATGTACTGGGTATAGTGAAAGCGTATACTACCCGCGTCGGTTCCGGCCCATTCCCCACGGAGCTGGATTGTGCGGTAGGTGAGCACCTGGGTGTAAAAGGCCACGAATTTGGTGCGACTACCGGTCGCAAGCGTCGTACCGGCTGGTTTGATGCTGTTGCTGTGCGTCGTGCTGTCCAACTAAACAGTATTTCTGGTTTTTGTTTAACCAAGCTGGATGTACTGGATGGACTGGAGAGCATCAGTATTTGTGTTGGTTATCAGCAGCCTGACGGCACCGTACTGGATACCCCACCCCTGGCAGCAGAAGGTTACGAGCTGGTAACCCCGGTTTATGAAACTATGCCAGGTTGGTCTGACAATACCTTTGGTATTCAGCAGCTGGGGCAATTACCTCAGGCCGCACGGGACTATATCAGCCGGTTGGAACAGCTTACCGGAGTGCCGATTGACATTGTCTCTACCGGACCAGATCGGGTGCAGACAATAGTGTTAACGCATCCGTTTGGTTAACTCGCTCGTATAAAAAAACGCTGCCATTTGGTGGCGTTTTTTTATACGCTGTAGCCATGAAGGTTGGAGGTGTCTGATGAATAAGCTTCTGGTGATTTTTCTAAGCGTGCTGTTGGTGGGTTGTGGCGGCTCTGATAGCTCTGATGACAGTGCTGCCAATGATGTTGCCGAGTGCAGTCGTAATGATATCAATAGTCAGTTGTACTGTAAGTTATATGCGGATTATCTGTGGTATGACGAACTGAAAACCGGTGTTGACCCGCTTGCATACAGTACGCCTGGCGCTTATTTAGATCAGGTGGTGGCCGACCGGGATCGCTACAGTTTTGTGATGACAGAACAGCAGTATCAGGACCGTTATATTAATGCTGTGTTCTTTGGTTACGGCTTTGCCACTCAACGTACTGACAATAATACCGCGTTGCAGGTGTTATATGTTTATGATGCAGGCTCAGCCGCGCAGCGTGGTTTGCGCCGGGCCGATAAAATAATTGAAATTGATGGGATTAGCGTCGCCGAATGGTTAGCCAGGCTGGACGCCGGTACCGCAACCAATGACGATATCTATGGCCCGAATGAAGAAGGGGTGGTGCGGCAATTTGTCTGGCGTAAGCCTGACAATAGCGAGCGTCAGGCCGACTTCGTAAAAGGCACTGTCAGCACCAATACGGTAATGCACCGCTCAGTAGCCCAGGTGGGCGATAAAACCGTCGGTTATCTGGTGTTCAATACCTTTATCGAATTATCAGAGACAGAGCTGGAGCAGGCCTTCAGCTATTTTTCCCAGCAAAATATTGACGAGTTGGTGTTGGATGTCCGCTACAACGGTGGTGGCTTAATCCGGGTGGCAAACCAGCTAAGCTCACATATTGCTTTTCCAAAGTTACAGGGCAATATTTTCGTTAAATATCGCTACAATGATAAAAACACCGGGAAAAACAGCACGGTTGGTTTTGCGCTGGGTGCTGGCCGCACTAACCTTAATTTGCCGCGGGTGTTTGTATTAACCACAGGTGGTAGTTGCTCATCCAGTGAACTGGTGATTAACGCGCTTAGCCCTTTTATCGACGTGGTGCAGATTGGTGAAACGACTTGTGGAAAGCCAGTTGGTCAGATACCGGATCGAGTAGGGGATTTCAGATTATTCGCCATTAATTTTCAAACGGTTAATGCGTTAGATTTTGGTGACTACTTTGATGGTTTAAACCCAAATTGTCCGGTAGCGGCATCGGTAACGGGGGACTGGGGGGTAAGCAATGACCCGCTGTATGCCGAAGCCCTGGCTTATATTAGTAGTGGCAGTTGCACCGGGGTGGCGGTAAGTGGTCAGAGTTTACAACAACAACGGCTACAGGAGCAGGTACAGCCACAATGGCTGCGCTATAACGAACAGTAATCACTGCTGGCGTGTTTTTTGCACGAAAAAACATTCGTCGGAATTAGTTAACGGTTATTTGACGCCATATGAAAACAGCAATGATATCGCCAGCAGCTCTGCTACTGGCTGGGTGGCTGGTAGCACCGGCAGCCAGTGCCCAGCAAGTGGATGCGGTACAACTCTACACTCAGGATGAACTGTTAGATTTAATTAAAACTAATAGCCATTTACAAAAAGTACGGGCGGACGACTGTCAGCTGGTGCAGGATATTGAAGCCCGCGCTGACATTATGCAGCTTCCTGCCTATCAGTTTCTGTTTGGGGATATGCTGGCCTATGCCGTTTGCGTACCACGTAATGTTGAACGTGGCTGGGATTTAATGCTGCAGGCCGCAGCGCAAGGCTTACCCGAAGCACTGGAGCAGGTGGGGCGTTACTACCATATTGGTCGCTTTGTGCAAGTGGATATTGATAGAGCACTGGTTTATCTGCATGAAGCTGCAGCAATGGGTAATTTAAATGCCAAACTGCGCTATGCCCAATTACTGGTGGATGGTCATGGCTCACCAGTTGATTATGAACAAAGCTATCGTTGGTTGCATCATGCTATTAGTGCTGATGCCAGCACTCATGCTAGAATACAACAACTGCTGCAACAGCTTGCCAAGAAGATGCCTGAACGGGTAGTGGCCGATGCCAGACGACCTGTCAAATGAAATTCATCCCATGTTTCTGCTTAGCTGTTACACTCACTATATGAAAACAGGAAATAAAAGTTTAATTAATGACGGTAAATGATCCGCATCTTGCGCGTGAGCAAGAAAAATACGACAACCCTATCCCCAGCCGGGAATTTATCCTGGAACACATCGAAAAGCGGCAACAACCTGCCTATTTTGAAGAACTGGTTACTGAACTGGCCCTTACCGATGACGATGCTATTTTCGCCCTGAAAAAACGCTTGCGGGCGATGGAGCGCGATGGCCAGCTTATTTTTACCAAGAGTAAGCGCTATGGTCTGGTAGACCATATGGATTTGGTAAAAGGCGTGGTGATGGGCCATCGGGAAGGTTTTGGTTTCTTAAAGCTGGAGCAGGGTGGCCCGGACTGGTACCTGCCTTACCATGAAATGCAGCGGGTACTGCCAGGTGATAAAGTACTGGCCACTGCAGCGGCGATGAAGAGTAAAGACAAAGTAGAAGCCCGGGTAGTGCGGGTGCTGGAACCCCGCACTGAGCCGGTAGTCGGCCGCTACTATAAAGATTCTGCAGTGTGTGTAGTAGTGCCGGATGACCCGCGGATCACTCAGGATATTATGATCCCGGAAGGCGAGCAGGGCGCAGCGCGCCATGGCCAGATAGTGCTGGTGGAAATTACCCAGCGGCCGTCAAAACGGGTAAGCGCGGTTGGTAAGGTGATTGAAGTACTGGGCGAACACATGGCGCCGGGCATGGAAATTGAAGTCGCTATCCGTAACCATCAGATCCCGCATGAATTTCCAGAGTCGGTATTACAGCAAGTTGCAAAATACGGTGAGCAGGTGCCTGAAGAGGCAAAACTGGGCCGGGTCGACCTCACTAAATTACCCTTGGTCACTATTGATGGCGAAGATGCCCGTGATTTCGACGATGCCGTGTATGCCGAAGCCAAAGAAAACGGCGGTTGGAAGCTGTGGGTCGCCATTGCTGATGTCAGTGCTTATGTAAAGCCTGACACGCCACTGGATCGAAGTGCGCTGGAACGTGGTAATTCGGTATACTTTCCCGACCATGTTGTGCCAATGTTGCCAGAGGCGTTGTCCAATGGTCTCTGTTCACTAAATCCGCATACCGACCGCTTATGTTTTGTTGCTGAAATGCATATTAGCGCCAGCGGCAAACTGGAAAGCTACCAGTTTTATGAAGCGGTAATGCACTCGGCTGCCCGCTTCACCTACAATAAAGTGCATGCCATTTTGCAGGGTGATCCGGAACTGCGTAAGCAATATCAGGCTAACCTGACCAACCTGGAAACGCTGTACAGCCTTTATAAAAAGCTGGCTAAGGTGCGCGGTCAACGCGGCGCTATTGAATTTGAAACGGTGGAAACCCGCTTTATCTTTAACAGTCATCGCAAGATAGAACAGATAGTGCCGGTACATCGTAATGAGGCTCATAAAATCATTGAAGAATGTATGATTATGGCCAACGTTGCCTCGGCCCGTTTTGTCGAAAAACATGAAGCACATGCCTTGTTCCGGGTGCATGAACGGCCTGATGGCGATCGTTTTGCTAATTTCCGGCGTTTTTTAGCCGAGTTAGGGATTGAAGCAAACCTGTCCAGCGAACCTACCCCGTTGGAGCTGACGCAAGTACTGGCTAATCTGGCTGACCGACCGGATCGGGAACTGATAGAAACCACCATGCTGCGCTCGATGAAGCAGGCCGTATATCAGGGCGATAATCAGGGCCACTTTGGCCTGGCACTGGAAGCTTACGCCCACTTTACCTCACCTATTCGTCGTTATCCGGATCTGGTGTTACACCGGGCTATTAAAGCGATTCTGGTTAAGCAAAACCAGAAAGTAAATGGTGAGCGGGCCTACAGCGAGAAAGAGATCACCCATTTTGGCGAGCAGTGTTCGATGACAGAACGCCGGGCTGATGATGCCACCCGTGAAGTGTCTGACTGGCTGAAATGCGAATACATGCAGGACCATCTGGGTGCTGAGTTTGACGGTGTAGTGGCAACGGTGACCAACTTTGGCTTGTTTGTCCGGTTAAGTGATTTGTATATCGAAGGCCTGGTGCATGTTACCTCGTTGCAAAATGATTACTATCGCTTTGATGCCGAACGTCAGGTACTGAACGGTGAGCACAGTGGCGTCAGTTACCGGATGGGCGATCAGGTTAAAGTAAAAGTGCTGGCGGTCAGTTTGGAATCGCGCAAAATTGATTTAGCTGTAGTGGGCGAGCCAAAGCATAATGTGTCGGGGCGGGCAGTAAAAGCCAGCCGCAACGCAGCTTTTGCTGAAAAAGAAGCAAAAGCGGCTGGTGCCGGCCGGCGCAGTGGCAAAGGTGGTGGCAAAGTCGCTGCTAAACCCGCAGCCAAGGCAGCTGATAAACCGAAAACGGCGAAAGGCGGCTCGAAAAAGCCGCGGCGTCGGGCGAAAAAATCCTGATTAACCAGGCTGACTAGACAAAAAATTTGAGAATAAGTTAACCATGAGCGCAGATTTTGTATTTGGTATCCATGCGGTAAATGCCTTATTAGAGCGGGCGCCGCAGGACATTTTAGAATTGTTTATTATGAAGGACCGCGAAGATAAGCGGATGCAACCGCTTATTCAGCAAGCGCGCCAAAATGGTATTTCCATCCAGTTTTGTAACCGCAGAACTCTGGATGACATGGTCAATGGCCAGCATCAGGGTATTGTTGCTAAGGCGCGCTTAGCCAGCAGTGGCAATGAAAGTGACCTGGCCACCTTACTTGAGCAAAAAGAAAAGCCGTTTTTATTAGTGCTGGACGGCGTAACCGACCCACACAACCTCGGCGCTATTTTACGCAGTGCCGATGCGGCCGGTGTGCATGCAGTTATTTCGCCAAAAGACCGCTCGGCTAAACTTACTTCAGTGGTGCGCAAAGTAGCCTGTGGTGCAGCGGAAGCAGTCCCTTTTATTACTGTGACTAATTTAGCCCGTACCCTGCGCGAATTGCAGGATGCCGGCGTTTGGGTGGTAGGTACGGCCGGTGAAACCGATACCACTATTTATCAGGCCGATTTTAAAGGCCCGTTAGCCTTAGTATTAGGTGCTGAGGGTGAAGGTTTACGCCGTTTAACCCGCGAAACCTGTGACAGCCTGGTGAAAATACCAATGTTTGGCTCTGTGTCCAGCCTGAATGTGTCAGTAGCCGCTGGTATTTGTCTATTCGAAGCCGTTCGTCAGCGCAGTTAAAAGTATATTCTGCTTGTTATTTACCCGCTAACTCCGTAAAATACGCGACCTTCGGCCATACACTAACGTTCCTTGCCTCTATGCGAGTCCGGCCGAGCTCACCCGAGGCTTACTAACCGTAAGGAGCTACAATGCGTCATTACGAAATCGTTTTTATGGTTCACCCTGATCAGAGTGAACAAGTGCCTGGCATGATTGAGCGTTACACTGGCTCTATCAAAGAAGCGGGCGGTACTATCCACCGTTTAGAAGACTGGGGCCGCCGTCAACTGGCTTACCCAATCCAAAAACTGCACAAAGCACACTATGTGTTGCTTAACGTGGAAGCACCACAAACAGTGATTGATGAGCTGGAAACTAACTTCCGTTACAACGATGCGGTTTTACGCAACCTGATTATGCGCACTAACGGTGCCGTAGTTGAGCCATCTCCAATGGCTAAGGTACGTGAAGAGCGTTCACGTGACGAGCGTCCTCGTGACCGTGCTCCTCGTGAAACAGAAGAGCAGGTTGAAAACGAAGAGTAAGTTTGATGGACAATATCATCGTGCTTAGTGGCGCCGTATGCCGGCACCCTGAACGCAGTGAGAGTCCGGCGGGTATCCCGCACACTGTTATCACCATAGAGCATCGCAGCAATCAGCAGGAAGCCGGCCTTAACCGTCAGGCTTATGTCAGGATGCAAGTAGTGCTAAGTGGCACAGTGTTACATCAGCAAGCTCAAACTTTGACGTTGGGTAGCATGGTAAAGGTTAGCGGGTTTTTAAACCGGCACCAGAACCGCAGTGGTCAGGCAAAACTGGTACTGCACGCCCAGCAGATTGAACAAATAAGTTAGGAGACAGACAAATGTCACGTTTTTTCCGTCGCCGTAAATTCTGCCGTTTTTCTGCAGAAGGCACTGTAGAGATTGATTACAAAGATACCGCTGTTCTGAAAAACTATGTTACAGAAAGCGGCAAAATCGTACCTAGCCGTATTACTGGTACCAGCGCTAAGTATCAGCGTCAGCTGGCTCGTGCTATCAAGCGCGCTCGCTACCTGGCCTTGTTGCCGTACAGCGACTCACACAGCTAATACAGAAGGGGTATAAGTATGCAAGTAATTCTGTTAGACAAAGTCTCAAACCTTGGTGGTTTAGGTGACAATGTTACTGTTAAGTCTGGTTATGCTCGTAACTTCTTATTCCCACAGGGTAAAGCAGTTCCGGCTAACAAAGCTAACACCGAAAAGTTCGAACAGCGTCGCGCTGAGTTAGAAGCCAAACTGGCTGCTGATTTAGCTGCTGCTAACGACCGTGCTGCTAAGCTGGCAGAACTGGCTGAAGTGACTATCGCTTCTAAAGCCGGTGATGAAGGCAAGCTGTTTGGTTCAGTAGGTACCCGCGATATCGCTGATGCCATTACTGAAGCCGGCGTAAAAGTTACTAAAGCTGAAGTGAAGTTACCTAACGGTACTTTACGTGAAACTGGCGAGTTCGATATCGACCTGCAGTTACACGCTGAAGTAATAGCAACTGTTAAAGTTGTTATTATCGCAGAAGCCTAAGGCTATTGGCGCACTGCACCGCAGTGCGCCACTCTTTTCCTTCCCCTGATCTTGTTTACATCGTCTTTGCCACCCGTCTTTTCAGCTGCACCGCCTCTTAATTAAAAAAAACCACAACGTTGCTTTTTATTCTGCCGCTTGCAGGGTAGCATTGCACAGTTATTTCCAATTTTGTCAGGTGTTATGAGCAGTAATAAAGACAAGCAAGTCGCCGGCCTGAAAATGCCACCGCACTCTATCGAAGCTGAGCAATCTGTGCTGGGCGGTTTAATGCTGGATAATCAGGCTTGGGACCGGGTGTCAGAAAAGGTCGTTGAGCAGGATTTTTACCTGCGTTCGCACCGTTTTATCTTCAGCGCCATGGCGCGGATTGCCGAAGCGAATCAGCCCATCGATTTAATTACCGTATCCGAAGCACTGGAAGCGAACCAGCAACTGGACGATATCGGCGGCTTTGCTTATTTGGGTGAGATTGCCAAAAATACTCCCAGCGCCGCCAACATTATGGCCTACGCCGATATTGTGCGGGAGCGGGCTGTGGTGCGCGATATGATTGCGGTAGCGCATGATATCGCCGATGCCGGCTACGATACTCAGGGTCGCACCAGTGCCGAATTGCTGGACTTCGCGGAAAGTAAGGTGTTTAAAATTGCTGAACAGCGGGCTAATGCCAATGAGGGGCCGGAGCCGATTAACAATATTCTGGCCAAAACCATCGACAAAATTGATGCGCTGTTCCGCTCACCGCAAACCGGTATTACCGGTTTATCTTCAGGTTATATGGACCTGGATAAAATGACTAATGGCTTTCAGCCATCTGATTTAATTATCGTCGCAGCCCGGCCATCGATGGGTAAAACCACCTTTGCCATGAACCTGTGTGAGCATGCGGCGATTACCAGTGACAAGCCAGTACTGATATTCAGTCTGGAGATGCCCTCAGATCAGATTATGATGCGGATGCTGGCATCTTTAGGCCGGATAAACCAGACTAAAGTACGGACCGGCCAGCTGGAAGACGAGGACTGGGCGCGGTTATCGTCGGCTATTGAACTTCTGAACAGCAAAGGCAAGATGTATATTGATGACGCCTCTGGCCTGACGCCGACTGAGGTGCGCTCGCGTGCCCGGCGGGTGGCGCGGGAGCATGGTGGTCTGAGTATGATTATGGTCGATTATTTACAGCTGATGACAGTGCCGGGCTTAAGTGAAAACCGCACCCTGGAAATTGCTGAAATTTCCCGCTCGTTAAAATCGTTAGCCAAAGAGCTGAAAGTGCCGGTTATAGCGTTGTCGCAGCTAAACCGTGGCCTGGAGCAACGTGCCGACAAACGTCCGGTTAACTCTGACTTGCGGGAGTCGGGTTCAATCGAGCAGGATGCTGACTTAATTATGTTTATTTACCGGGACGAGGTGTACCACGAGGACAGCGCTGAAAAAGGCCTGGCTGAGATTATCATTGGTAAGCAGCGGAACGGCCCCATCGGTAAAGTGCGTTTAACCTTCCACGGTCACTTCTCGCGCTTTGACAATTATGCCGGCAGCGCCCGTTTTGAGGACGAGTATTAATGTCACGCCGGCCGGTAGCCCAAATTAATCTGGCTGCTCTGCGCCATAATTTACAACGGGTACAGCACCTGGCACCGGCCAGTAAGATATTGGCAGTATTAAAAGCCAATGCCTATGGCCATGGACTGGTACAGGTGGCTCAGGCATTAACCGGTGCTGATGCGTTTGCCGTGGCACGGATAGACGAAGCACTGGCGCTGCGCACTGCCGGTATTGTTAAGCCAATAGTGTTACTGGAAGGGTTTTACGAAGCAGCTGAATTGCCAATACTGTTGGCGAACAACCTGCAAACCATCGTACATAATGAGCTGCAACTGCAGGCGCTGGAACAAACCGAGCTGGAAGGCCAGCTTAAAGTCTGGTTGAAAATAGACACCGGCATGCACCGGTTGGGCATCGCCCCGCAACAGTTTAATGAATTTTATCGTCGGCTGTGGCAATGCCCGACGGTACAGCCGGGCATCCGGCTTATGAGTCATTTCTGCTGCGCCGATATGCCGGGCTCTGCTAAAACCGGCCAGCAACTGGCACAATTTCAGCAGCTTTGCGCCGATAAAGCCGAGCAACGCAGTCTGGCCAACAGTGCCGCTATCATTTGCCTGCCACAAAGCCATGGTGACTGGGTGCGTCCCGGCTTAATGCTGCATGGTATTTCACCGTTACCAGATCAACAAGGGCAGCATCATCAATTGCAGCCAGTGATGCGCTTAAGTAGCAGGCTGATAGCGATGCGAAAAATACAGCCGGGGGATACAGTAGGTTATGGCGCAAACTGGCAAACTGAAAAAGCAACCTGGGTTGGAGTCATCGCCATTGGTTATGGCGATGGTTATCCGCGGCATGCTGTGAATGGTACACCTGTCTGGCTGGCCGGGCGGGAAGTACAGCTGATAGGTCGGGTGTCGATGGATATGATTACTGTCAATTTAGGCCCTGAGCCAATGGAGTCCATCGGCGCAGAAGCGGTACTCTGGGGCCCGGAGTTAGCCATTGAGCGGGTGGCGCACTGCGCCGATACCATTCCATACGAGTTGTTATGTAATATTACCCCTCGGGTCGATTATCAGTATCTGACCGTTTAACTGCTACCCTGGCGATTACTTATCAAAACTGACTTCAATATGTACTTTGCCAAACTCTGAATCGAACGGCATTAAAATAGTCGGTCCTTCGCATTTATGGGTAATTGTATGCGCTTTACCCGAGACGACTATTGGTGTCGCCATTGAAAACTCGTAGCCTTTATCACCTAAAATGCGTTTGGCGCCACCAGTAACCATATTGGTAATTTCACCTACCATGTCGGTAACGTCAGCATTAATCGTTTTAGGTTTTTCACCGAGCATCCGGTACATGACTTCCAGCGCCAGTCCTTCTTCAAAACTTACTGAGAACGAACCTTTTATATCAGTACCGACCATGCCAATCAGGCCGGACACGTCACCCCGTGCTACTTCATCTTTTTTAATCCGGGGCTGGCCCGGGATAATAGTAGTGTTAGCCATGGTTGCTAAAACATTAACCAGAGAAGAGAGAAATGGATTTATATACTCAACATTCATGGAGCGCGCCTGTAAGTTATAAGATGGAATATACCAGCATGACTTTATAAGACTAGGAGCATTTTGCCCATCCTACAAGCCAGCTTATGGCTTTGCCGCTATTTATGCAACTTGCTGGCATTTATGGCAAAAACCATGAGCTTCGATGGTTTGGTGCTTAATTTTAAAACCTTGTCCGGATGCCAGCGCACTGAATTCCTGGTGCAGCAGGGCAGAGTGTAATTCACTTACGCTGCCACAACTGTCGCAGATCAGGAGTTGCGCCGGGTGATGGTGGCCAAAGTGATGGCACAACAGAAAGGCGTTACTCGACTCAATTTTATGGATAAAGCCCTGCTCGGTCAGAAACTCCAGTGCCCGGTATATGGTAGCGGGTTTGGCTGCTGGCTCAGTTTGTTTTAATTGCTCCAACAGGTCATATGCACCCATACCGCCATCGGTTTGTGCCATTAACCGAAATACTTTTTCCCGAATGGCTGTAAAGCGTGCGCCGTTTTTTTCACAAATGGCTTTGGCCCGGGTTACTAATGATTCTGTTGACATACTTAATCTTATCTCCTGACAGCAGTCGTTGGCAGTGTAGCATATTGCTATTTAAGTTCCACGCACAGAGACGGCTGATAATTAGCTGCAGGCAGTCAATTTTAGTGCTCTTTGCTGTACAATATCCGGCTTTACATTTATTACTCACAGCAGGTACGTGACTTTTGGCTACTAAACCTATGGACCACAAATTTTCTGTTGCTCCGATGCTGGACTGGACCGACAAACATTGTCGTTACTTCCACCGGTTAATGACTAAGCATGCGGTACTGTATACCGAAATGGTAACTACCGGCGCGCTAATCCATGGCAAAGGCGATTATCTGGCGTTTAACCAGCAGGAACATCCGCTGGTATTGCAGTTGGGTGGCTCTAATCCTGCTGAGATGGCGCAGTGCGCAAAAATGGCGGAGCAGCGTGGCTATGACGCGGTAAATATCAATGTCGGTTGCCCGTCAGACCGGGTCCAAAACGGCATGTTTGGCGCCTGCTTAATGGCGAAGCCTGAACTGGTAGCCAGTTGTGTTGGGGCAATGCTGGACACAGTGTCGATACCGGTTACGGTAAAAAGCCGGATCGGTATTGATGAGCTCGACAGCTATCAGTTTTTAACTGACTTCGTTGGCACTATTGCCGATGCTGGCTGCGAGCAGTTTATTGTCCATGCCCGCAAAGCGTGGTTAAAAGGCCTAAGCCCGAAAGAAAACCGGGAAATACCAGAGCTGGATTATCCGAGGGTGCACCAGTTGAAACAGGATTTCCCCCAACTTGATATCAGCATCAACGGCGGTATCAAGACCCTGGATGATGTGCGGTACCAGCTACAACTCGTCGATGGTGTGATGGTAGGGCGTGAAGCCTACACTAATCCTTATCTGCTGAGCAAGGTTGACCATTTTATTTATGGCGAGGAGCAGCCGGTACTTAGTCAGCACGAATTAGTGCGGGCGATGCTGCCTTATATTGAGCTGCAAATGGAGCAGGGGGCGCGTTTCTGGCATATTGCCCGCCATATGTTGGGTTTGTTTCAGGGGTTGCCAGGTGCCCGGCTATGGCGACGTCATCTTAGTGAAAACGGCCATCTGGCAGGCGCGAGCTCAGAGGTATTGACCCAGGCGCTGGCGTTAGTTCCGGAACATCTTGCAGAATAAAACGATTAAGTAGTCGCTAGCTGAACCTGACATGAAGATTTTGACTAACATGGTGGTTAATTTAACTAATTTTTAGTTTTGCGTGTTTGATTAAAAAGTCGCCATTAATTGGCTTGAAAATAAAGCTTTTTAAATCAGAATCTTAAGTTAATTAAAAAGTTGGCATAAGCTTTGTAATAGCTAAGTTGTAGTACCAACTAACTTAACTATTATGAAGGAATATAACATGAAAACTTTAGCTGCCCTTTCGTTAACTGCCGCTGTAATGCTGACTGCTACTCCAGTACAGGCTAACCCTGCTACTGAGGCGTTACAACAATTTGCTGCGAGTCAGTTAGCTGAACTTAAGGTTACCGTCGCCCAACAGGCACAACAGGCTCTGGAAAAAACTGCGGTAGAAGTCCGCCAGTTGTTTCAGGCAGAGACTCAGGTCGCCCAGCAAAAAGATGACGTTGCCAAAGCTGATTCCAAGCCTGCGGTAGAATAATCGATGCTGACCGCAAGCAGTTTATTGCTGCTGTATTTACTGCCCGTTGTCACTATCTTTTCGGCGTTTGTGTTGTGGAGTGTTCTTACGCCAGTTTTGATTTTATGGCAAAAAGCCCGGGGGTAGTTGTTCCGGGTTTTGCCAATTACCAGCGTATAACTTTGTGCTAAGTCGCTGTTCGCTGCCATGATTTGGTGTAAGATAAACCAAATTTGTTAAGGGAGCGTGACATGATTCGACGAGCTGCTTTATTATTGACTGCTGTTTTCTGTCTGATTAGCGTGCCAGCTATGGCGACAGAGTTAACGGTGACAGACGGTCAGGTCAGAGTGCCTATGCCAGGGCGAACCGTCACAGCAGGCTACTTCACCATCAATAACAATACTGCAAATGCAGTCAGCCTGATGTCAGCAGCAAGCACTGCGTTTGAACGTGCTGAGTTGCATCAGCATAGCCATCAGGATGGCGTAATGCGCATGGAGCAAGTTGCCGACATCGAAATTGCAGCTAATGCCAGTGTCAGCCTGCAGCCGGGTGGTTTACATCTGATGCTGTTTAACCCGGTACAGCCCTTACTTGCAGGTGAAAGCGTTACTGTTACTTTAAATTTCAGTAATGGTCAGCAAATTGAACTAAGTATGCCGCTCACCGAAATGCCACGTCGCTAAGGATTAACTATGAACAAGCGCAATATTACCTTCCTGATTACAGGCCTGGTGCTATTTATTTTTGTCGTGGTCAGCTGGTGGGTAAGCCGTGAACCTTCGGTTATTGCAGAGGAAATCAAGCAGGCACGGCAAGCTAATAATGTCGCGCCAACAGTGGGTTACACCACGACAACAGCATTAATAAAAGTAACTGAAACCTTGTTGGATAAACCTGGTGGTTATCTGGCTAATGATATTTTGCCACCTTACAGCATGCTTGATAATATGCCGGCGTGGGAGTTTGGCGTACTTGAGATGTCCCGTGATCTGGCGTTGGCGTTTCGTAAAGACTTCAGCCGCTCACAATCTCAGTCAGCTGAAAATGAATTTTTAAAAGTTGCCCAACCTCAATTTAATATTGACCATCGCAGCTGGGCTATTCCCAGCGCTGAATCTGAATATCGTAAAGCTGTCGAGCAGCTCTACTTATACCGCGATGCTTTGTCTGATAGCAGCACTGCCGGTAGCCAATTTTATGCCCGGGCCGATAACCTGCGAGATTGGCTGAAGAACGTTGAAAAACGATTAGGCAGTTACTCTCAGAGGCTAAGTGCCAGTGTCGGTCAGGATCGTCTGAATACTGATCTTGCCGGCGACGCCAGTGCCCGTCAGTCTACTATTGGCCCCCGTCATCAGGTGGTTAAAACCAGCTGGTGGAAAATTGATGATGAATTTTACGAAGCCCGGGGCGCAGCCTGGGCATTATTGCATTACCTGAAAGCGGTCGAGGTTGATTTTGCTGAAGTGCTGCACCGGCGCAATGCTATGGTCAGTTTGCAGCAAATTATCCGGGAGCTGGAAGCGACTCAGCAGCCAATCTGGAGTCCGATGGTTTTAAATGGCAGCGGCTTTGGTTTGCTGGCTAACCATAGCCTGGTAATGGCAAACTACATTTCCCGGGCAAACGCCGCATTAATAGATTTATCAGAACTATTGACCCAAGGATAAGCAGAATGAATAAAAATAGCATCATTAAAGCCACGTTATCGTTAGTGCTCGGTTCAGCCGTGATAATGGGCCAGGCGTCTGCTGACACCTTGCTGGGGGTTTACGTTGGTGGTGATGGCTGGCGCACAGATGTAACCGGAAGTTTTGGCAACAGCGAACCAGCGCCAGACTTTAATTTTAACAGTAAAACGCAGGGTTCATATTTCATAGCCCTTGAGCATCCAATACCGGTACTTCCCAATATCCGACTGGCTCACAATCAACTTGAAGCTGAAGGTATGTCACGAATCGACGGACAGTTTAGCTTTGCTGGTGAAGAATTTACAGTGAATACCAGCGTCGCCAATCGGGTCGACCTGACTAATACCGATATTGTGCTGTACTACGAAATACTCGATAACAGTATTGTTGCACTCGATATCGGGGTAAATGGTAAGCATATCAAAGGGTCGGCTTCAGTTGAGGAGCAGACCCAGAACGGTTTACAGGGCGAGGAGTCGGTGTCGCAATGGTTGCCCCTGTTGTATATCAACAGCAAAGTTGGTTTGCCGCTAACTGGTTTAGACGTGTTTGCTCAGGGCAGCTATATCGGTTGGAGTGACAGTCGTATGTACGATGTTCAAGCTGGCGTTGCGTATGAGATTATCGATTCTTTAGCCGTTGATGTCAGGCTGAAACTGGGATATCGGGCAGTTAATCTGCGTCTGGATGACCTCGACAATTTATACAGTAACCTTGATTTTAAAGGTCCATTTGCTGGTATTGAGCTGCACTTTTAATTGGGTAATTAATCCTGCACAACACTATTAAAATAATGCCGCCGGTCTGGCGTGCTGTGGTACAACCCTTGTTGCTACTGCAAAATCACTTTATAGTAACTTTATTCTGAGTGACGGCTGCATCATTTTGACCAATATATTCAAACAGGTAATCGTACCCTGGCTGCTAGCCCTGCTGTTGGCCTGGGTGCTTGTGATTGTCTGGCTTCATAATGAAACCCGTAACCAGCAAATGCAGCAAATTCAGCAGTTGGCTGTTACCGTAAACTATGCTGTCCAGGCGAACCTACCGGTAAATGATGACCAACAGTTGGCTAATCAGCTACGGCAAATTCATTACAGCTCCACATTAGCTGTGCAGCATATCGCCGCCTATAATTCGCAATTACAATTAATTGCCAGCAGTACTTCGCCTGCGCCCGTGGCTGTGCTGAATTCAGCGCCTACGGCTTATCAGGTCAGAACACTGCCCGATGGCAATCAGCTGGCTGTTTTGCCGGTTAGTGTCGGCATGACTGTTGAGCAATCAACTGTCGCCAGCCAGATACCGGATAATGGTTATGTCGCAGTTGTTTTCAGCACTGAACAGACATGGATGTTACGATTAATTCCACTGGCGTTGCTGACAGTTGCTATGGCTGTTGGTCTGATGTTAAGTCTTGGATTGATAAAGCGGGGACAGTCAAGGCTGGCAACCGATGCAGAACTATTAGTGCATAATTTAAGACGTTTACAAAATGCCAGGCAACAATGCCAGATAACGGAGCCGTTGGTGCCTGCACTAAAACCGGTGCAGCAGGCGTTCAACGATCTGGCAAGCAGCCTCGACCAGAATCAACAGGCAACCGAACAGTTGGTACAGCAGTTAAATCAGCGTTTGCAGCAGGTGAATGCACAGTTAACTGAGCTTGAGCAACAGCGGCAACGCCTGACAACTTTCCAGCAATTACAGCAACGCCAAATCCGGCATTGGTTTGAACAAAGCATGCTCCTTTGGCAACGACGGGAACAGTTGCAGCCGGCACAACTGCAACGGCTGATCCAAATGCATATGTTGACCGGGCATTATCAGTTCAGCGATAAAGACTTTAAGGGACCACCTGTAAGACTGGTTAGCTGGCTGGGTAAGCACCTGAATGAGTTTAATGAGTTGATACCCTCTGCTACCGTTGTTCTGGACTGGCAGGAACATCCTGACAATCTGGCGTACTCAGCGCATATTTGTGAAAAAACGTTAAAATCACTTATCCAAGCGTTGATCATGCTATGCCTGAGGGGGGATGATGTCAGCAAAGTCAACGTTGAGATTAAGCTGGAAAAGGGAGAACACCAGTCACTGCTACGCTTGACAGTAAGTTGTAATGGTAATGGCATCCCTGGTCATTGCCAGGAGCTGCTTAAAAACACCGATTTGCTGGATATGCAGTGGAGTGATGCAGATGTTGCCCTGCTCAATGCGATACAAGCTACCGACGCTGATTTTAGCTCGCAATCACTCGACGGTCTGGGCTGCATTTTACAGCTGACAATACCGGTACTGACCGAACAGCTAAGCGCAGTAAAAGCGATGCAGCACCTGTTAATATTTGATGCTGATGAAGAACGTATTCAACAACGTTGTTCGGCCCTGAGTGGTGTTGCATCTCAGATCAGCAAATGCAGTAAGCTGAGTGAGCTGGAGCAGTTAACTGATCGCAAGGTAGTTGACCTGGTTATATTGTTTTTGCCAGCAACAGCTGATAGCGCGGACTGGCAGAAAATAATAGACAACGCCCGACAACAATCTACGCTACTTTGTTATACATCGCCGGAACTGATGTCAGCCTGGCAGCAGAAACTACCTGAGGTGTTAGTTAGTCATCAGTTTTGTCTGGCTGCCGTTCAGGCCGCCACTGAACAGCTACCCAAGCCAGTTAATTTGCAGCATATCCTGGTGGTAGACGACAATGAAACAAATCTGGCATTTGTGCAGGTGCTGCTAAAAAATAAACCCCTGGTGTTGCATACTGCTACCTCAGCGATACAGGTTTTTTCGCTTTGTCAGCAACAGCGGTTTGATATGATTTTGCTGGATATTCAACTGCCGGATATGTCTGGTGTTGATATCGCTAAAAAGTTGCGCCAAATACCGCAATATCGTCAGGTTCCTATTGTTGCCTTCACTGCGCATGCAATGCCTGCTGAAATAGAGACTTATCGTGAGGCAGGTATGGATGATATCGTGTTTAAGCCGCTGGAACCGGCCCGGTTAGACAGCCTGCTGGCCCGATTTTCGCTAACGACAAACCAGAATTAGCCTGGATTTCGGTATTATTGTAACTTTACTTAAACGCTAATACCGAGCCAAGCTGCTGCTGCAAGGCCGTTAAATAGCCATTGTGGGTCGGACTGTTCAACAGTGGCAACAATTCGGTGCCAACCGCAGTATATTTATAATATTGCAGCACCACGCCGCGCTGCAGCGCAGTGCACTCCAGAGTCTGGCTTTGAAACTGCCAGCTAAACTGCTGTCCGGGTTGTAGTTCTCCGCTTTCGATTTCGACATTATGCAGAATACCAATATCAACCAGGTTAAGTATTTGCGGATAATTTAAGCCAAACTGGCTTAAGTTGAGCAATGCCATGCTGCGACCTGTAAGGAGTTGCCAAAGCGATGGCTTGCGAATATAGCCAAAATAAATCCGACCGCTTTGCTCTTGCCTGCTGCGACAGCTTAAGCTGGCAGCCAGTTGCAGGCTTTGGGCTTCTTTGTGGCTCATTTGCTTGAGCGTTTGCAGGGTTTTCAACGAAAATCGACCTGGTGTGGCAATTTCACCTGCCAGTATCTTCGCCCAAAGTTGTTGCATGCTGTTGTTAGAAATATCCAGCACCAATTCACAATACTGAGAAAACCAGTCAGGGTCTACTTCCTGAGCTGACACCCGTTCCGGGCAATATTCCAGCGCCAGTGCCATGATTTTTTCCAGGTTCTGCTGCTGGCGTTCGCGTTGCATTTGCAGGCGGCGGTTTACCCGTTGGCCCAGGCTTAGCTCGCCACCGGGATCCGGTGCACCAGAGCGGGCAGCCAGTTGCTGATGCTTTGCACTGCCCGGTGTATTGTCCGAAATGTCAGGATCAGCGTCACTACTGGTTTCAGCCGCCTTGCTTACAACGGGAGCTCCGAGGTGATAACGCGCCAATTTAATCAGCCGCTGCTGACCCGAGGCTGAAGTTATTTTGCTCAAAATAAATCCGGTAAATATTGATAAAGAAATGTTATCTTGGCACTAAGCAGGTTTAGCAGCAAGTAGCGGTAATAATTTTGTCAGGCAACTAAAAAATCAAATAACATAAAAATAAACGACAATTCGTTTTTTGTTTTTTAACGTATGCATGTATATTTAAGGCAAGAGACAAATAAAGGCGTAATCATGAAATCGAATGAAACAGATGAAGATTTTCTGTTTTTCGCAGAAGACGAGCAAGCCTCGTCGGAACCGGAGCTTGCTGTTGGTGTCTGGAATATTCTGATTGTTGACGATGACGAAGAAATCCATACCGTTACCAAACTGGCTCTGAACGACCTTATTGTCCTCGGCCGCAAACTTCAGTTTCATCATGCTTACTCTGGTGACGAAGCCATTCGCTTCTTACACAACAATACCAATATCGCCATGGTGTTACTTGATGTCGTGATGGAATCTGATGATGCGGGTCTGAAGGTTGTCCAGCGGATCCGCGATGAGTTGCATCTGGAAGAGTTACGCATTGTTCTCAGAACAGGTCAACCGGGTTACGCGCCGGAAGAAAGCGTCATTAAAGAATACGATATAAACGACTACAAAACTAAAACAGAATTAACCCGCGGTAAATTAGTTATCGCTATTATTGCTTCTATCCGATCTTATCAGCAAATCCGCACTATTAATCAAAACCGGATTGGCCTGCAAAAAATTATTAATGCCGGTGCCAATTTGCTTGAGCAACATTCGCTGCACGAGTTTTCGGAGGGTGTTGTAACCCAAATAGCATCGTTAATTGGCTTACATGCTGAGGGTGTACTTTGTGCGCAGATAGAAGACGACGGTAGCACCAGTGATAAAATTTATGTACTGGGTGCGGCAGGCCATTACGCGCCCTTTATCAAATGTCAGCTGGATAAGTTAGATAATCCGCGGATCGTGCAGCAAATTAACCTCTGTTTAAGCCAGCGCCAGAATATATTCGGCCAGCAGGATACGGTGTTGTATCTGGGCAGTGATAGCCATTGCGCCGCGGTTTATATAGAGACAAACCGGCCAATCGAAGCATTTGACCGGCAACTGATAGAAGTGTTTCTCAGCAATATTTCAATAGGCTATGAGAATGTAACGCTTTTTCAACAACTTAAACATGCTGCTTATATCGACCCGCTGACTAAAACACCTAACCGTAACGAGTTTATTCAGATTTTGCAGGATACCCGTCGGTTTGATGCCGAGGGTATGGTTGCGGTATTGATCGATATTGATCATTTTTCTGATGTGAATGATGGCCTGGGCCAGGATGTAGGTAACGAATTGCTGATTGCCCTGACATTACGGCTGATTGCTTTTTTTGGTACCAGCTGCCAGCTTGGCAGGATTGGCGCCGATGTTTTTGGTTTAGTCGGGCCTTCGCATGAGTTAACACCCGAGCGGTTAGAAGAGGTGTTCAATGAACCGTTTCAGGCCTCAGAGCATGCGTTACAGGTTAATGCTACCTTCGGGCTATGTCGCCTGACAGACTCTGCGGAGCAAGGGCTGACCATCTTAAAGCATGTGTATATTGCGCTGAATAAAGCTAAAAAAAGTATCAGTCAGAATTTCCAGTTTTATCAGCCGGAAATGGAAGATGAAATGGCTGAACGTTTGTCGTTACTGCGCAAGCTACGCAGTGATTTCAGTCGGGATAAGCTCGAGTTATGGTACCAACCGCAGGTCTCATTGAGCAGCAAACAAGTGGTGGGCATGGAAGCATTGTTACGCTGGCCGGTTGCCGATGGTCAGTATATTTCACCCGCCGTGTTTATTCCGCTGGCGGAGTATTCAGGGCTGATTGTTGAAATTGGCAGCTGGGTACTGGAGCAGGCCTGTCAGCAAATAAAACATCTGGCCACGCAGGGCTATGATGACTTACGAATTGCCGTAAATGTATCAATGCCGCAATTTCGAAACCATCACTTTGTCCAGACAGTTATTGATTGCGTAAATCGCTACAATATCGATCCGGCGCTGCTGGAGCTTGAGATTACCGAGTCAGTAGTGATGGACGAGCCAAAAATTGTTATTGATGCCCTGCAAAAGCTGAAAAATGCGGGTATTAAGGTCGCAATTGATGACTTTGGAATTGGTTTCTCTTCGCTGAGCTATCTGCAACAGTTGCCTCTGGATCGGATTAAAGTTGACCGTGCTTTTGTGCGGGAAGTCACCGAGCCAGCAGGTGAAGTGATTGCTCAAACCATTATTAACCTGGGGAAACGGCTGGGGCTTTCGACCATCGCCGAAGGTGTGGAAACTATTGAGCAGCAGCAGGCAGTTGCAGCCATGGGCTGTGATGAGGTTCAGGGTTTTCTGTTTGCCAAACCCATGCCTAACAATGAGTTACTGGCATTTTTAGCTGACAACAACCCGAAAAAAGTCGATTAAATCCTTCCATGACGTAAAAAGCAAAGCCGCATTGTGCGGCTTTGCTTTTTAGCGGTATGACAAATTAACGTTATAACAAAAACGACTTTTTACTTTTTTGCCCGCTCAAAAGAGGTCATAATTTCAGCTTTGGCCGCTGCCGCGTCGCCCCAGCCAAGCACTTTAACCCATTTACCAGGCTCCAGCTCTTTGTAGCGCTCGAAGAAATGCTGAATTTGTTGTTTTAACAACTCTGGCACATCATTAATATCCTGAATATGATCATACAGTTTGGTCAGTTTGCTAACCGGTACCGCAATAACTTTGGCATCTTCACCCGCTTCGTCTGACATATTTAATACGCCAACCGGCCGGCATTTAATCACCGCGCCCGGCACCAGTGGATAAGGGGTTGGTACTAATACGTCTACCGGATCACCATCCAGTGACAAGGTGTGGTTTACGAAGCCGTAGTTGCATGGATAAAACATCGGCGTTGACATAAAGCGGTCAACCCAGACTGTACCTGTGTCTTTATCCACTTCATATTTAATCGGGTCGGCATTAGCCGGAATTTCAATAATTACATTAATTTCGTCTGGCAGATTCTTACCTGCTGCAACATCGCTTAAGCTCATGTCCTGATCCTTCGGTTCTTAAAAAAGATTCGTTAAAAGTGGCGCTTATTATAGCGCCGGCAATAAAAATGGCTATGCTTTGTGATACCCAATACAGGTTTCCACTTCATGTTTTGAGCCCAGAATAACCGCTACCCGCTGATGAATATCAGTCGGGACGATGTCCATAATTCTCTGGTAGCCGGTTGAACTCAGGCCACCAGCCTGTTCTACCAGAAAGCTCATTGGATTGGCTTCATACATTAGTCGCAATTTATCCGGTTTCTGCGGATCTTTGCTATCCCGCGGGTAAGCGAAGATCCCACCGCGGCACAATACCCGGTGCACATCACCGACCATGGCGGCTATCCAGCGCATATTAAAGTTTTTGCCGCGGGGGCCGGTTTTACCCAGCAACAAATCGGCGACATAGCGCTGCATCGGCTCCTGCCAGAAGCGCTGGTTTGACATATTGAGCGCAAACTCAGTGGTGTACTTGGGTATGGCCGCCTGATCTTCGGTCAGCAAAAAACCGCCATAAGTATTGTCCAGCGTATACAGGCGGGTACCATGGCCAGTCGTCAGGGCCAGCATAGTGGATGGCCCGTACAGCACATAACCCGCTGCAACCTGGGCCGTGCCTGGCTGTAAAAATAAACTGCTGTCGTCCGGCGCTTTGTCGGGGTCGGCTGGCAAAATAGAAAAAATGGTACCAATTAAGCTGTTAATATCAGTATTTGACGAGCCATCCAGCGGATCGAAGGTGACCAGGTATTTACCCTGTGGATTACCAGCGACAATGGTGTCTTCTTCTTCTGAGCTGATTGCTTTAACTACGCCGGTTTCCAGAATGACTTCTTTCAGTAATTCATTGGCTATTACATCAAGTTTTTTTTGGGTTTCCCCTTGAATATTTTCGCCAAGGGTAGAACCTAATACACCAGCCAGTTCACCCTGACTGACCCGAAAAGAAATTTCTCGGCAGGCGGCTAGAATGGTTTTAAGCAGGGCAATTAACTCAGGTTCGACTCCGTCCTGCTGCAGTACCGGGGAAATACGGCGCATTTTGTTATTCCTTTTATTGCTGTAGTAAATGTGTAGGGCAGCGCTATTTTAAAGAATTTATTGTTAAATTGCAGTTTTGATCGTAGTTTTATCTGTTTTTCTGATACCAACGGGCCTGCATAGCAGGAAATGACTGATGCATATTCATATTTTAGGTATTTGCGGCACCTTTATGGGCGGTATTGCCGCGATTGCCAAAGCGCTGGGCCATCGGGTTACCGGCTCTGATCAAAATGTTTACCCACCAATGAGCGAGCAGCTGACTGAACTGGGCATTGGTCTGGTGCAGGGTTATGACTGCAGCCAGTTCACTCCCGAGCCTGATTTGGTGATTATTGGTAACGCCTTATCCCGTGGCAACGAGGCGGTGGAGTATGTGTTAAGTCGCGGCTTACGTTATACCTCAGGCCCGCAGTGGCTGGCCGAACAGGTATTGCAGGACCGCTGGGTCCTGGCGGTTGCCGGCACTCATGGCAAAACCACTACCAGCAGCATGCTGGCCTGGATTTTAGAAGCCGCTGGCCTGAAGCCGGGTTTTCTGATCGGTGGCGTGCCGCAAAATTTTGATACCTCGGCTCGGCTGGGCGAGTCGCCGTTTTTTGTGATTGAAGCTGACGAGTATGACACCGCTTTTTTCGACAAACGTTCAAAGTTTGTCCATTACCGGCCACGCACTCTGGTAATTAATAATCTGGAATTTGACCACGCCGATATTTTTCCTGATTTAGCGGCTATTCAGCGCCAGTTTCATCATTTACTGCGAATGGTGCCGGCAAATGGTCTGGTATTATCACCGGAAGATACTAAGGCCGTCAGTCAGACTCTGGCGATGGGCTGCTGGAGTGAACGCCAGAGCTATGGCCAGGACTGGCGGGCAGAACTGATTAACAATGATGGTAGCGCCTTTAAATTGTTTTACCGCCAGCAGTTGCAAGGTGAACTGCACTGGCAGCTTGGCGGCCAGCATAATGTCGACAATGCAGTGATGGCGATTGCCGCTGCCCGCCATGCCGGTGTGCCGGTAGACGTGGCACTGCAAGCAATGAGCCAGTTTGTGGCACCGAAGCGGCGGATGGAACTGAAGGCCGATATTGCCGGCATTAAGGTATATGATGATTTCGCCCACCACCCAACGGCCATTGCCACTACGTTACAGGGGGTGCGGAATAAAGTGGGCCAGGGACGCCTACTTGCCGTACTGGAACCACGTTCTAATACCATGCGGATAGGCGTGCACGAAGCGGCGTTGCCTGTGTCGTTAGCCATTGCCGATAAAGTGTATTTATATGAGCCGGCCAATGCTAACTGGTCGCTGGAAGCGCTTACCCGCAGTTTAAGCCCGAAAGCCCATTTATCGCATGATATTGAGGCGCTGGTCGGTTTACTGGTCGGGCAAGCGGCAAAGGGTGATAACATCGTAATTATGAGTAACGGCGGTTTTGGTGGTATTCACGACAAGCTGATCCGCGCGCTGGCGCTTAAATGGGAGTAAACATGCAGGATATTACCTTAGCCTTTACCGGTGCCTCAGGTGCGCCTTATGGCTGGCGTTTACTGGAGCTGTTATTGCAGCAGGGCATCAGGGTGCATTTGCTTATTTCCAGTGCCGCCCGGGTAGTATTTGCTACCGAGCATGACATTAAACTGGCCGGCGCGCCGGATAAGTGCACGACGCAATTGCAGAACCATTTCAACAGTGCCGACGGCCAGTTAACGGTATATGGTAAAGACGACTGGTTTTCACCGGTAGCGTCAGGCTCTGCGGCGCCAAAGCAGATGGTAATTTGTCCCTGTTCGACCGGCACCGTGGCAGCGATTGCCTGTGGCGCCAGCGATAATCTGATCGAGCGCGCTGCCGATGTGGTGATAAAAGAGGGCGGTAAACTGATATTAGTGCCACGGGAAAGCCCGCTTAGTGCTATTCACCTGGAAAACCTGCTGAAACTGGCCCGGCTTGGGGTGACTATTATGCCGGCGGCGCCTGGTTTTTATCATCAGCCCAAGCAAATCAGTGATTTAGTCGATTTCATGGTGGCGCGTATTTTGGACCAGCTGGGGGTGAAGCAGCAGCTTACCGCCCGTTGGGGCTATGGTGGCGAGCGGGCGGCTGCCAATAACGAAAACAGCACAGAGACAGGAGAGGCCGAGTGAGTCTGGCGTTAGATATTTCAGCGTTACACAAAGTGTATAAAAGTGGCACTGTGGCGCTAAGTGGTATTGATTTACAGGTAACAGAGGGCGATTTTTTCGCCTTACTTGGTCCCAATGGTGCCGGCAAAAGCACCACTATCGGGGTGATAACGTCGCTGGTAAATAAAAGCGGCGGTTCTGTCAAAGTATTTGGTTTTGATATCGACAGCCAGCTGGAGCAGGCAAAAAGCCAATTGGGTTTAGTGCCACAGGAGTTTAACTTCAATCAGTTTGAAACCGTATTACAAATAGTGGTGCATCAGGCCGGTTACTATGGTGTGCCGAAAAAGCTGGCGCTGGAGCGGGCTGAAAAATACCTGAGTCAGCTCGGTTTATGGGACAAACGGCATGCCCGGGCCCGTGAGTTATCGGGTGGTATGAAGCGTCGGCTGATGATCGCCCGGGCACTGATGCATGAGCCCAAATTGCTTATCCTGGATGAGCCTACTGCCGGGGTCGATATTGAACTGCGCCGCTCGATGTGGGAGTTTTTACGCAAAATTAATAAAGCCGGGGTAACCATTATTCTGACCACCCATTATCTGGAAGAGGCAGAAATGCTCTGTCGTAACATTGCTATTATCGATAAAGGCCGGATTATTGAAAACACCAGCATGAAGGCGCTGTTAAATAAGCTGACGATTGAAACCTTTATTCTCGATTTGGACCAGAACCCGACCAATATAACGCTGGACGATATCAGCTGGCGGACCCTGGATGAGCACAGCATTGAAATTGATGTGCCGAAAAGCCAGGGCTTAAACCCGATTTTCAGCCAGCTTAGTACGCAACAGGTTAATGTGTTGTCGATGCGCAATAAAGCAAACCGCTTAGAGGAATTATTTGTGGCACTGGTCGAAACCGGTCGTGGGGAGGCAAACTGATGCGAGCCAGTTATCTGATTGCCCTGCAAAGTATTTTAAGCAAAGAAATTACCCGCTTTATGCGAATTTGGGTGCAAACTCTGGTACCACCCGCCATTACCATGAGCCTGTATTTTGTTATTTTTGGCAGTTTAATTGGCTCGCGCATCGGCGATATGGGCGGCTTCAGTTATATGGAGTTTATTGTACCCGGGCTGATTATGATGGCGGTGATCACTAACTCCTATGCCAATGTCGCCTCGTCGTTTTTCAGTGCCAAATTTCAACGTAACGTAGAAGAGCTGCTGGTCGCGCCGGTACCCAACTACCTTATTGTGCTGGGCTACGTTGGCGGAGGCATGGCCCGTGGCATCCTGGTAGGGCTGATAGTAACCATTTTGTCGCTGTTTTTTGTCGATATTCAGATCCATAATCTGGCGATCATCGTTGTTACTGTTATCCTGACATCTATGCTGTTTGCGCTGGGTGGGCTAATTAATGCGGTTTATGCCAAAACCTTTGATGACATCAGTATTATTCCGACCTTTGTGTTGACCCCGTTAACCTATCTTGGCGGGGTATTTTATTCATTAACTATGCTGCCGGGGTTCTGGCAGAATGTAGCGGCGTTAAATCCGATAGTGTATATGGTTAATGCCTTCCGGTATGGCTTTCTCGGGGTCAGTGATGTCAGCCTGGTGCTGGCGCTGGCGGTGGTGATCAGTTTTATTGTGGTCATGTTCAGCTTTGCCTTATATTTAATTAGTCGGGGCGTTGGCCTGCGCAGCTAGCCTGTTTGCACGGTTAAATTTTTGCAGACATTTTCGGGCAGTTGCAGTAGAGTTAGGCCCTTTCTTCGCCCCTGTCTGAGCTGTGAGAGCAGATAACTGAAGTGGGGCCTGTTTCGGCTCAGTGAGTAGCATAACGCATGACAGAACCGACAAAACGGCTGGCTGCCGCCTCTGAAGATGCGCTTTGGCGCATTTTTACGGTACCCGAGGCGCCGGATTCCACCCTAAGTATTATTGAACAGAATCTGTCGCAGAATCTGGCCGGCTTCCTGCGTGAGAGTATTGTCGCGCTGGAAAAACCGTTATGGCAAATTGAGCGGGATTTTCAGGCGCATCAGATCCCACTGTCGCCGCAGTTTGTCTCTGACTATGCTGAGAGCATGATGCAGAAGCTGGTAGCGCACTCAGTGCATACCGCCTCGCCCAGCTTCATCGGTCATATGACCTCAGCTTTGCCGTACTTTGTGCTGCCGTTGTCGAAAATGATGGTAGGGCTGAACCAGAACTTGGTAAAAATCGAGACTTCCAAAGCCTTTACTCCGTTGGAGCGTCAGGTATTGGGGATGATGCACCATCTGGTTTATGGTGAAAAAGATAACTTTTACAAGAAGTGGATGCACAGCGCCAATCACTCATTAGGCGCGTTTTGCTCTGGCGGTACCGTCGCGAATATTACCGCACTGTGGATTGCCCGTAACCGTCTGCTAAAGGCTGATGGTGACTTTAAAGGCATTGCCAGAGAGGGCTTATTCCGGGCCTTAAAGCACTATGGTTACGATGGCCTGGCGATAGTGGTGTCTGAGCGGGGCCATTATTCCTTGGGCAAAGCTGCCGACGTACTGGGTATTGGTCGTGACTATGTGGTGAGTGTAAAAACCGATGCTGACAATAAAGTCGATGTCGCCCAGATGCAGCAAGTGTTAACTGAGCTTGCTGCTAAAAATATTAAAGTGTTAGCGATTGTCGGCGTTGCCGGCACCACTGAAACCGGCAATATAGACCCGTTAGCTCAGCTGGCCGATTTAGCAGAGCAGTTTCAGTGTCACTTTCATGTCGATGCTGCCTGGGGTGGTGCCACCTTGCTATCTGATCAGTACCGCCATTTAATGGCCGGTATTGAACGGGCCGATTCAGTTACCATCGACGCTCACAAACAGATGTATGTGCCGATGGGCGCAGGGATGGTGGTGTTTAAGCATCCGTCATCAGCGCATGCTATTGAACATCATGCAGAATACATTCTGCGGAAAGGTTCAAAAGATTTAGGCAGTCAAACCCTGGAAGGCTCACGTCCCGGAATGGCGATGCTGGTCCATGCCTGCCTGCAGGTGATTGGCCGTGATGGCTATGAAATTCTGATTAACCGCTCGCTGGAAAAAGCCCGCTATTTTGCCACCTTAATTGAGCATAATATTGATTTTGAGCTGATTACAGCGCCCGAGCTGTGTTTACTGACCTACCGCTATGTACCGGCGCAGGTGCAAAAAGCCATGGCGGTTGCAACCAGCGAACAGCGTCAGCAGTTTAATGAACTGCTAAATGGCCTGACTAAATTTATTCAGAAGCGGCAACGGGAAGAGGGTAAGTCGTTTGTATCGCGGACCCGTTTAACCCCGGCAGCTTACGACCGGCAGGAAACTATCGTATTCCGGGTGGTACTGGCAAACCCGCTGACCACAGAACAAATTCTGCATGATGTTTTGGTTGAGCAGGATCAGATAGCCCAGCAAAATAAAGAATTTTATCCAAAGTTATTGCAGCTGGCTAAAACGCTGACCGGCTGATCGTTATGCCTGCGACATCCCGACGCCACATTGCTATAGCGCTGATTATTTCGGCGTTGACTGCTGTCGCAATTGCTATCGCCATTGTTGCGTTATGGCTGCTACATCCACGTGATAAAGCACTAACTGCCACTGAATCGTTGCCGCTATCAACTGAACAGAGAGTACCAGCCCGGGATACTGCTCCCGTTATTGCGGGTCACACCGGCAAACCGTTAGCAGAAAGCCCGACGGAGCAAGATGATAACGCTACTTTACTTGCTGATGTTTCGCCTGAGTTAACTGAGACAGCGGCAAGTCAAAAATGTCAGGCACTAGAGCAAGCATTGGCAAACCATCCAGCCAGCGAGCAGGTTAAGGGCTGGTATCATAAAGAACTGTCTGCTGATCTGCATGACAGCTACTATCAGCGGCTTAGTATGGATGAGCTGCTGCAGCAAGCACAAGCTGCGGATATCAGCGCAATGCGCATGTTAGCAGAGAAATATCTTCGTTATGCCCGGTTTCAGCGCTATGACAGGCCTGTTGAACCACCCCAAAATGCGGTGCTGGACCGTTCTGCGCTGGCGCAGGCCCGCTACTGGGCAGAACAAGCTGCGTTGCATGGATACGGCGGAGCATTCATGCTGTTAGCCGAAATGTATTTTTTAGAATTGGAAGACTTGAATCGGCAATTAACATCAGCACAGCAACAACACACGCTGGCCGATCAAATTATCGATACTGAGCTGCTAATGAGGGCGTATTTATCGTTGTCTGTTGAGGTAATGCCGCAGTTACATGATTTTCTGTATCCTGTGCGTGTTCAATTGCAGCAATCGCCTGTACCCGCCGAAAGTCGCGAGCTGTTCGATGACATTTTTCAGAACTTACTTCAGGAATGGCAACACAAGCGCGCCCTGATGGGGTTGGCGCCAGAGCTGGAGTTTTTTATACCAGCTGAAGTGGAGTCGTACATCCAGCTGGAAAATCAGCTGCACAATTGCAATAACCAGTTAACTGACTAAGTATATTGCCAGTAAGCTGAGTGCAGCCGCACTGCCATAACACAGCACTTTACTAAGCAAACCGCCGCCCAGCTTAAGATCGTGCAGGCCATGGTGAATACGGTGCGCGGCATGAAACAGCGGTAAGCAAATCACACTGCCAATAAAAGCCAGCCCGGCCAGTCCCCATAGTGCATCATGCAATAAGGCTGAAATTCGCGGATAGCTCAGATTGTCAGCACTAATGCCACCGAACGCCGGAAGCAGCGCCAACGCCAGAATGGCACCCGGTACAACCACGGCAAAACAGACGCCACCGGCGCTGAATAAGGCCCACCAGACCGGCTCGTCAGAACGTTTAGGTTGGGTAGTATTGTTCATTATAGCCAGCCCCCTAACAGTAAAACTAAACCCGTTGCCACCAGCAAGGTGGCCAGCCATTGCCCGGCAATCATTAAGCCGGGCGGTGCCAATGGCATCACTCTTGGGAACAACTCAAAAAAGGTTTTCGCATGAAACAAACTGGCGCTAAAGGCCAGCAGGTTAAGCAGCACCACCCAGGGCTGCGCCATAAAAGCCAGCCAGTGTTGCCACTGTGTTTCACCCAGACTGAGGCAATACAGGCCGTACAGCAGGCAACCAATAAAGAACAGGAGCGGCAGTACCGTGGCCTCTCGCAGCATATATATTTGGAAATAGCGATGCTGCAGCCACCAGTTGCGTGGCATAACCGGCTGATAAGAGCCGGGCTCTGGCTTGCTGCTGCCGGGCTTTTTTAAATTCATCACTATATCCTCAGGGTTTAAACATGCTGATAATAAAATCGCCGGCCGAGGCCACTTTGCCCTGATTAACTGCGGCGGCCGGATCGACTTTTTTCGGGCAGACTTCTGAGCAAAAACCGACAAAAGTGCAACCCCATACGCCATTTTTGCTATTAAGTTCAGGCATTCTGGCTGTCTTGCCGGCGTCCCGGCTGTCCAGGTTATAGCGTTGCGCCAGAGTAATAGCCGCTGGCCCCAGAAATTCTGGGTTTAAACCAAATTGTGGGCAGGCCGAGTAACATAATCCGCAGTTTATGCAGTTGGCGAACTGCTGGTATTTAGCCAGTTGTGCCGGGGTTTGCCGGTGTGGCTGGCTGCTTTGGTCATCATTAATCAGGTAAGGTTTAACCGCCGCTAAGTGTGTTAAAAACGGCTGCATATCGACGATAAGATCTTTCTCTACGTTAAAATGGGCCAGGGCGCTCACGGTCAGTTCATCAGGATAATCCCGTAAAAAGGTTTTGCAGCCCAGTTTGGGGATGCCGTTAACCATTACACCGCATGAACCACATATCGCCATCCGGCACGACCAGCGAAAGCCGAGGCTGGGGTCCTGTTGTTGCACCTGCAGCAGCGCATCGAGTACGGAGGTGCTGTTATCGCTTTCTACCTGAAACGCCTGTAATTGCGGCCGGCTATCGGTTTGTGGATTGTAGCGGGCAATATTGATGGTTTTGCTCATACGCTGCTCCCTGCTGAACCACTCCCTTTAGCACCATAGTGACGCTCAGCCGGTGGCAGGCTGGTAATGGTCACAGACTGCCAGCTAATTGCCGCTGTGCCATCAGGCTGACAGATTGCCAGGCTGTGCTTTAAAAAATCACTGTCGTTGCGTTGTGTCATGCCCTCATCCAGTCGCTGATGGGCGCCGCGTGACTCAGTGCGGGCCAGCGCACTGCGGCAAATGGTGTCGGCAACATCCAAGCCAAAGCCAAGCTCCAGATGTTGCAACAAGGCGCTGTTATAGGCTTTGCTGTTATCGGTAACTTTTAACTGCTGATAGCGGATTTTTAGTGCCTGTAGCGTGCTAAGACACGTCTGCAGGCCGGCGTTGTCACGATAAATGCCGCAGCCTTGTTCCATCGCCAGGGTGAGTTCAGTGCGAATGGCATGGACAGTGTCATCACAGCTGTCAGCAAATAAACTGCTGATATAGGTTTGCTGGTGCTGACATTGCGCTGCCACAGCACTAACTGGCGCCAGACTCATCTTCTGTACCCGCGCAGCCGCCTGCTCACCAGCCACCTTGCCGAACACCAGCAGTTCAGATAGCGAATTAGAGCCCAGCCGGTTGGCACCATGTAAGCCCACTGAGGCACATTCGCCGACGGCAAACAGACCGGAAATGCTGGTCTGGCAGTTAATGTCGGTTAAAATGCCGCCCATGGTGTAATGCACCGCCGGGCGGATTGGAATAGGGGCAGTAGCCGGGTCAATATTGACATAGGACTTTGCCAGCTCGCAGATAAAGGGTAGCCGGCTGGCTAAGTGGGCTTCGCCTAAATGACGTAAATCCAGGTAAACCACAGCATGGCCGTGATAATCGGCCGTTAAGCCACGCTGTTGTTGCTGCCAGAACGCCTGCGAGAGTTTATCGCGTGGTCCCAGCTCCATATATTTATTCTTTGGCTGGCCGGCGGGTGTTTCCGGACCCAGGCCATAGTCCTGCAAGTACCGGTAGCCGTCTTTATTCAGTAAAATACCACCTTCACCACGACAGGCCTCGGTAATTAAAATGCCACTGCCAGGCAAGCCCGTTGGGTGATATTGGACAAACTCCATATCCCGCAGTGCCACACCATGCCGATAGGCCAGCGCCATACCATCGCCGGTAACAATGCCACCATTGGTATTGTAATGAAATACCCGGCCGGCGCCACCGGTCGCCAGAATGACCGCTTTGCCCAGAATTTGTACCAGTTCGCCGGTACTGAAGCAGATAGCCAGTACGCCAGCAATTTGCTGTTCAACCACCAATAAATCAATAACAAAATATTCATCAAAACGAGTGATAGTGGGGTACTTAAGTGAAGTTTGAAACAGGGTGTGCAGGATATGAAAACCGGTTTTATCGGCGGCAAACCAGGTGCGTTCAGTCTTCATACCACCAAAACGGCGCACCTGAATACTGCCATCGGCTTTGCGACTCCACGGGCAGCCCCAGCGCTCCAGTTGCACCAGCTCCTGATAAGCGTGTTTGACAAAATATTCCACCACATCCTGTTCAGCCAGCCAGTCACTGCCGCTTACCGTATCCTGAAAATGAGCGGCCAGACTGTCTTGCTCTAAGGTTACCGCCGCTGCGCCGCCCTCGGCAGCAACGGTATGCGAGCGCATCGGGTATACTTTGGACAGCAATGCCACCTGTAAGGTCGGGCTGGTTTCCGCGGCAGCGATAGCAGCTCGTAAGCCGGCACCGCCGCCACCCACTACAATAATATCCTGTTGTAACTGTTGCATAGCTTGTCCTTGTATCAGGCAGGGCCAGCCCACAACAAGCCGGCTAGCAGCAGCAGTGGGTAGAGATGACATAGCAACACATTCATGCCCAGATAAGGCTGCAGTTGCTGCGGCTTATCGGCATTGTGAAATAGCCCGGGCAACAACTTTGCTACCAGCCCCAGGGTAAGCAGTGCCAGCAAGCACTGCCAGGGTAAAATGCCGCTGCTAACTCCTGTAAGCAGTAGCAGATAACTCAGCAATAACAGTAGGGTATAAACACTGGCACTGTGACGCCGGCCAATAACGATAGGCAAGTGGCGCCTGCCAACCTGACGGTCGGCATCGACATCAGGAAACTGATTTAATAACAATAAATTGCTGACCAGCAGGGTGATGATAAAAGCCAGCAACCAGGCGCCGGCGCTGATGCTGCCAGCGAGCACCCAGTAGCTGCCCAGGGTCATAAAAATACCAAAACCAATACCAGGTGCCAGTAAGCAAAGCAATGGCCAGCGGTTAATGTGCCTTGTATAGCCGTAAATCAGCAGCACGCCGGGAATCCCGATGAATAGTGGTTGCCAGCTAAGCTGATAGCTCAGATATAAGCCGCCGGCTATCACCAGTAGCAGGCTGACCACCGCCAACAGCAATGCAAGGTTGGCAGCTGCCGGATGCTGGATCAGGGTGCCACTGCCACCACTGAACGGCGTGCGGTTGGTCAGAAAATCCAGGCCGGATTTAAAATCGAAATATTCGTTCAGCGCATTGACACTTATATGAGCGCATAATCCGATTGCTGTAATCAGAGTGAGTAAGCCCGGCGATAGCGGATGCCCTGCCTGCCAGCTAGCGGCAGCCGCCAGGGCAATACAGACCAGGGTCAGGCTTAAAAAGTTGACACGGGCAACACCACAAAGTTGTTTTAGCAACCAGCACTCCTGTTAAACATATTTGCTACAGAGTATAGCTACCTGCCAGCTTATGGCTTGATCTGCGACATTTTTTCCGCATTTATGTTGTAAACTAATGATGAATTGCTATTGTCGGAGCAGTGCAGCCATAGTCTGGCTTAACCAAATTTAAGGAAAACTTATGCGTGTCATTTTATTAATAGTATCGATGCTGCTGCTGACAGGCTGCCAGAGCGCCTACTACTCGACAATGGAGAAGGTGGGGGTGCACAAAAGGGACATTCTGGCAGACCGGGTAGATAAAGCCCAGGATGCCCAGCAAGATGCCCAGAAGCAATTTAAGTCAGCATTGGAACAATTCAGTACTCTGATAAAATTTGATGGCGGCGATTTGCAAAAACAGTACGAGCAAACCGATGAACAATACCAGGATTGCAGCGAGGCCGCCGCATTAGTGTCAGAGCGGATAAACAGCATTGAAGATGTAGCAGAAGCATTATTTGATGAGTGGCAGGACGAGTTGGACATGTACACCAACGCCAAACTGAAACAGGAAAGCACGGCCAAACTGAGATCAACCCAACGCCAGTATAAGCAACTGCTTAATACTATGCGCCAGGCAGAAAGCTCTATGGCACCCGTGCTGGATAGTCTGCGGGACAATAGCTTGTATTTAAAGCATAATTTGAATGCTCAGGCGATTGGTGCCTTGCGTGATGAATTCGCGGGTATTGAGCGCGATATTACCCTGCTTATTCGCAATATGAATAAAGCCATTAGTGAATCGCAGCAATTTATTGCTACCCTTAAACAATAAAGTGGTGGGCGCTCAGGCGCTGCTAAGACGTTTAACGTTTAATTAAAACAGGAGAGTGCTATGTCGGGTCAGGGATCGGGTGGCAACGTAATCGCCGCACTTTGTAATATTTTTGTGCCGGGTTTAGGTCAGCTGGTGCAGGGGCGTATTCTGGCAGCGCTGGTGTTTTTTGTTATTTGTGTAGTGGGTTATGCCCTTTGGTGGCTTATTATTCCGGCTATTATTGCGGCTATAGCGCATTTGTGGGCCATTATTGATGCGGCCAAATTCCGCGCCAGGTTGTAGCAACCGGCGTCTCAATATTGTAAAGCGGGTAAACCCTCCAGCCGCGAGTCCAGCCAACCAGAAGAGCGCAATATGACCACGCCGCAAAGCATAATTATTTTAATATTACTGGTGACTATTGGCATGTTCCTCTGGGGCCGCTGGCGCCATGACATGGTGGCGCTGGGTGCGATGCTGGCCTGTGTTTTTACCGGCTTAATTGAAGCGGAAACCGCATTTAATGGTTTTGGTCATCCCGCCGTCATTACCGTGGCCTGCGTGCTGGTGTTAAGCCGGGCTTTACAAAGCTCCGGCGCGGTAGATGTGTTAACCCGCTTAGTACTGCCGGCCAAAGCCGGGCCTACACTCAGTATTGCGGCATTAACAGTGTTAGCGGCGTTATTATCTGGTTTTATGAATAATGTCGGTGCGCTGGCGTTATTAATGCCTGTGGCAATACAACTGGCGCACAGGCTAAAACTGGCGCCTGGCCAGGTGTTAATGCCGTTGGCCTTTGCTTCTATTCTTGGCGGTACCATGACCCTAATTGGGACGCCACCTAACCTGATTATTTCCGGGATCCGCCGCTCGGAGGGGCTGGAAAGCTTTAAGATGTTTGACTTCACCGCAGTAGGTGCTGCTATTACCGCAGTGGGCCTGATATTTATTATTTTGCTGGGCTGGCGACTTGTTCCTAAAAGAAAGCAAGCGGGAACTGAAGGCTTTGAAACCGGTGCATACATTACCGAAGTGCGGATCCCGGATGGTAGCAAGGCTGATGGTATGAAGCTGCGGGAGGTTGAAGCGGTGCTGGATAACGCCGACGCTCAGGTGGTCGGGTTGGTCCGGAATGATGTGCGGGTAACGGCACCCAGCTCTGGCCGGTATTTACGGGCGCTGGATGTGCTGATTATCGAAGCTGAAGCCGATGCGCTGACCAAGGTATTGTCTGATCTGGGATTAGAGCTGGCGCATGCCAAAAAGAAAAGTGACGCCAAAGAAGAAAGTGATAGCACAGCAGAAAATAACGCTAAGGCAGAGGAAGAAGCCGCTAAAGATAGTAGGCAAACAGCAAAAATCGATGAGAATGCTGCCAGAAGTCTCAGCCGGGATGCCGCGGTAGCTGATTCGAAAGCAGAGCTGGTTAGTGCAAATGCAACCGGGGACAGCAAAGAGGCAGACAGCGATGACGAGTCGGGCAAGCCAGCTGAAAAGCCAGCTGAAAAAGAGCGTAAATCAGATGAAATAGTGCTGGCTGAACTGGCCGTGTTGCCGTCATCCAGCCTGGTTAACCGGTCTGCCGCCGATATGTTACTTCGCACCCGTTACAGCATTAATTTACTGGCTGTGTCACGTCATGGCCGGCGGTCGATGGCAAGGCTGCGCTCAATGCGGTTAAGGGCAGGCGATCTGCTGCTGATGCAGGGGGCGCCTGACGTACTGCAGGATTTTGCCAATAACACCGGTTGTGTGCCGCTGGCAGAGCGCGAGCTGCGGATCCCGAATAAACGTAATGCCATTATGTCTACAGTGATTATGCTGCTGGCAGTCGCGCTGGCTGCCCTGGGAATTTTACCGGCGGCCGTGTCGTTTGCTGCTGGGGTACTGGCGACTATGGCTTTCCGTACCCTGCCGTGGCGTCTGGTGTATGAATCCGTTGACTGGCCAGTCGTGGTGTTGCTCGCCTCCTTGTTGCCGGTGGCAGGAGCGATGCAAAGCACTGGCGCTGCCAGTCTGATTGCCAGCGTGTTACTCGATACTCTGGCCCAGGGCAATGCCGTAATTGGCCTGGCAGTGATCCTGATCACTACCCTGATCCTGACTGATTTAATGAATAATGCTGCCACAGCTGCAGTAATGGCGCCTATTGCCCTTGGCGCGGCGAATCAGCTGGGCGTCAACCCTGATACCTTTTTAATGGCCGTCGCCGTCGGTGCATCTTGTGCTTTTCTGACGCCTATTGGTCATCAGAATAATACCCTTATCCTGGGACCTGGCGGTTTCAGGTTTGGCGACTACTGGCGGATGGGCTTGCCACTGGATGTACTGGTGGTACTGGTAGGCTTGCCGATGCTGTTACTGGTGTGGCCGCTATGACGTTGGAAATCGCTCTGGTGTTACTGCTGTTAATGGCAGCCCTGGTGTTGTTTATTACCGAATGGCTGCGGATGGACGTAGTAGCCCTGCTGGTATTGTGTACCCTGGCATTATTTGGGCTGGTGTCTCCTGCTGAGGCAGTAAGTGGCTTCAGTAACCCGGCGGTAATTACGGTTTGGGCCATGTTTATTATGAGTGAGGGTTTAACCCGGGCCGGTATTGCCGATAGCATAGGCCGGCGGGTTATCCGCTTGTCGGGCAACAGTGAAACCCAGATGATCATCGTTATTATGCTGGTTGCCGGTTTGTTGTCGGCCTTTATGAGTAATATTGGCGTTGTGGCCTTATTGCTGCCTGTTACCGTCGAAGCGGCCAGACGCTGTGGTATTCCACCGGCCAAAGTACTGATGCCAATGGCTTTTGGTGCCATGCTGGGTGGCTTGCTTACCTTAATTGGTACGCCACCGAATTTGCTGGTCAGTATTGCGCTGGAGAAGAATAATCAGCAAGGCTTTCATTTATTCGATTTTGCGCTGATTGGCTTACCGGTATTGTTGGCGGGCACCTTATTTGTTGCTTTTATTGGCCGGCATTTTTTGCCCAATACTGATCCCGGCCGCGCCGGGTTAGCTGGTAGCCGCAATTTGAGTGATCAATATGGCTTACAGGAGCGGATATTTGCTCTGCGTTTACCTAAGCCCTCATTACTGGCCGGTCGTACTCTGGAAGAGTCAGGGCTGATTAACACCGTCGGCCTGATGGTGATAGCACTGACCCGGGGCAAGGAAACCTTTACCTTGCCATCGCGCCATACAGTATTGAAAGCCGGTGATATTGTGCTGGCTCAGGGTAAGTTTAACCGCTTTGAACGGCTACGTAGCTGGAACTCACTCACTATCGAGCGCGAAGCGCCAATGCTGCACGAAAAGTTGCTGGCAGCCAGTGGCCTGGCAGAGCTGGAAGTTGCCGCCGATGGCCCGTTGGCGGACGAAATATTAGAGCATCACCGCTTCCGGGAAAATTATCAGCTAAATGTGCTGGCAGTGAAACGGCCGGGCCAGACCTTGCGCACCCGGCTGGCCGATTTATCGCTGGCGGGGGGCGATAAAATTCTGGTGCAGGGCAGCCGGGCTGCGCTGGAGGCGATGCAAAAGCAGGAAGCATTCAGTGCCGTACAGCTACTCAGCGCAGATGACGTTAAACGGCAATATAAACTGGAAGAGCGGCTGTTTGTATTAGGTTTGCCGGCAGACAGTCCGCTGGTAGACAGCACCTTTGCTGACAACCGGCTGGGGGATGCCTTTGATTTTCGCTTACTGGGTTTATTCCGTCACGGCGAAATTATTCAGCAGTTTCACTCTGACGACAAACTGGAAGCCGGCGACTTACTGTTAATTCAGGGCCGGGAAGAAGATCTGGATATCCTGCGTGGTTTTAAAGAGCTGGAGCGGCTGGACGATATGTCGCCTTACCTCGACTTGCTGGCTAAAGGTAAGCTGGAACTGGTAGAAGCGACGTTACACCCCCGCAGTAAATACATCGGCCAGAGTGTCAACGCTCTGCAACTGGATAAGCGCTACAAGGTGGAAGTAGCAGCCATCTGGCGCGAAGGCCGTTCATATCGCACAGCACTTGGCAGCATGCTGCTGCAGCCGGGCGACGCTTTGCTGATTGTCGGCCCGCGTTCCCGCCTGGCCCAGCTGACCAATAGTGAACACTTAATTGTAATGAATCCGGTGCAGGTGAAACCGGTCAATGCCAGTAAAGCGCCGCTGGCCGCTGGTTTAATGGGCCTGATGGTGCTGTTAACTGTGACCGGCGTACTGCCGATTTACCTGGCGGCAATTCTGGCTGCTACCTTAATGGTAGCGAGTCGCTGCCTGAGTATGGAGCAGGCCTACGCCGCCATCGACTGGCGTTCTATCTTTCTGATTGCTGGCATGTTGCCGCTGGGGCTGGCCATGCAACATTCCGGTGCTGCGGCCTGGCTGGCAAATGGCGTGCAAGCCGGGTTGGGTCAATACGGCCCCCTTGCCGTTATGGCGGGGTTATTTCTGGTTACTGCGCTTGGTACCCTGGTAATACCAACAGTAGCGCTGGTGCTGATAATGGCACCTATTGGTTTAATGTTAAGTAGTGCGCTTGGGGTCAGTGGCCAAAGCGCGATGATGGTGGTCGCTGTTGCCGCCACCAGCCTGGCCAGCCCGGTATCCCATGCTGCCAATACGCTGGTCATGGGCCCGGGCGGCTATCGCTTTGTCGATTACTTAAAAGTCGGCGGACCGCTAAGCTTATTATTATTTGTGATTACCATGCTGCTGCTGCCAGTATTCTGGCCGCTTACCGGGGGTTAGTGCCAGCACCTTACAACATGCTTTTTAGCACATCGTCTTTTCGAATAAAATGATGGTACAGGGCGGCGCCAATATGCAGTGCTATCAGGCTAATCAGCGCAACGGCCATCCAGCCATGTAATTCTCGAAACAGTGCGTAATAATGAATATCAACCTGCAGCGCAGCCGGTAAGCGGAACCAGCCAAAAATATCGATCGGCCGGCCAGCATAATACTGCATCAGGTAGCCGGACAGTGGCATCGCAAATAATAGGAAGTACAGCATCCAGTGTGACGCTCTGGCCACTGTTTTTTGCCAGTGGGGCAATTCATGCGGTAACGCGGGCAGCTTATGCCGCAGACGGTTTATCAGCCTTGCCATTACCAGTAAAATAGCCACAACCCCAAATGCTTTATGGATGTTTAACAGAGTTAACTGCCAGGGCTGCAGTGAAGTTACCATCAGTAGGCCTGCGGCCACCATAGATAACACTAACGCTGCCATCCCCCAGTGAAACAAACGCATAGACAGTGAAAAGCGATCTGAGTTACTCATTATTGCTGCCCTCTAACGCACCTTGTAATTGTTCTTTTGCCCGGCGCCGGTATGACTCTGCATAGGCTGCAGAGCGGGCTCGTAAAATCGGATCCCGGGTTGCGGCAATGCCGCTGGGTAACACCAGTGGGTCGAAGTTAATGGCATGGCAGTCACCTTCCAGCTGAGGGGTTGTGCCGGTAACAACCAGCTGGCCTGCCGTTATTTGCTGGCGGCTATCAGGCCATGCTTTGGTTGGATTCGTTTCATCATCGGCGGCATCTGCCAGGGTAAACACCCAGTCAAACACCACCTTTCCGGCTGCTACTCTGGCGGCTATTTCCTGCTGTAGCGCATCGGCTTCATCTGACGCATTGGCCGCAACAGCAACCGTGGGCTGCATCGCCCAGCGCACCGCTTGTTGCTTGCCGTCAGCGTTGATTAAATAAAACGCATTAATGCTGTGATAGGTTTCAGCAGCAAAACTGCCGGATGGCTGATACTGAGCTGCCCAGGCCCGGAACTCATCACTTTCAGGATGGTCAGCAAAAAATTGTTTTATTGCTGCCGGGCCAGCCTGAATAGCCTGTATTTGCTGGTAAAAAGTGTGTGGATCGGCCACTGCCATTACCGGTGGCGTATTCATGGCTAAGCGCCATTGCTCGGTGCGGCTGCTGGCAAAACTCAGCGCCATACTGCGAACCGGCGCTTTCAGATCGGGTGCAGTCGGGTTATTACCGGCAATAGATAACCGGCCAATAAAAGCTGTGCTGCCGGCTTTAAAAAGGCTGGCTTGCGAATAGTCTGCCAACTGACCGTTGGCCTGAAACTCACCGCTGATGCAGATACCCTTAGCATGGGCGCGCCGAAAGCCTGGAAAAGCGCTGTCGCCCTGTTGCAAATTGACAAACTGCTGCGCTGAGACCTTGGGTGGGGCGTCGGCACCAAAGCTAACTGCGGGGGCCAGCAATAGCGCCAGATATAATGCTCTCATATTAAAATACTCATTGCCTGATTTATCCTTTACTAAAATTATATGCGTTTTAGCTGCATACGGTTCAAAGACCGGGAAATTGATTAATATCTTTCAGTATTGTCGACAAACATGCTGCTAGAAACATCGTAACGATGGGCAAGCTTACTTCAGACTAAGTGGTTATTAAGATTTTTAGTATTCTTAAACGCGGCTACCATAAACCCAGCTGTGCCTGCTGCTCGCCTGGCCATGGCGCCAACACCGAGTGCGGCTGCTGTAAATCGGCTGCAAACTGGCGGCACAGCTGGGGGGCCAGGGTGTTATCCGGTGTGTGGAAGAAACAGTAAGGGCTTTTCCCCTCACGCAGCCAGCTATTAATTTTCGCCAGCCAGGGGGTATAGAATTGCCGGTTGAGCTCCATATCATCGGTGCCGATAAAGCGCAGCATCGGCCGGTCACTCAGACAAATAGCATGCACCGGTAAGCGCGGCTTCTTCGCCTGCGCATCCAATAGCGCCGGGCTGCTGGCTGCCACTGAAAACAACGCTCTGCTGTCCAGCACCACCCGTTCGGCGCCGTATTGCTGCAACAGACGGTTTAAGGTCAGCTCGTGCTCTGCTTTATCAAAAAACGCCGGATGGCGTACCTCTACTGCCAATGGTATTTTGCTACTTAATAGCTCAAGCACAGAGGTTAATTGCCCCAGCAACGCCGGGCCCGCTGTTGCTGGCAACTGCAAGTGGATTAAACCAATAAAAGGGTGGGCCGGGGCAAAGTGCTGCCACCATGCTAACAGGGCGTTGTGGTCGAGCTCCGTTAACTGATGGCTAAAGCGACGGGGTACTTTAAATACAAAGCGGAAATGCTCTGGTAACTGGGTGGTCCAGCGGACTAACTGGCTTTCTGACGGGTCAGCATAAAAGCTGGTATTGCCTTCCACGCTATTAAAGTACTGGCTGTAGCCCGCCAGAAACTCATTGTTGCTCAGATTGTCGGCGAATAAGCTGCCTTTCCAGCGGCCGTTAGCCCACATCGGACAACCAACATACAGCAAAGGGTTACAGTTCCAGGTTATCAATCAGCCGGGTGGTGCCCAGTTTGGCTGCGGCCAGAACGACTTTTTGCTCGGTGGCATCAATTGCCAGCGCCAGACTGTGCTGATTGCTGATATTAACGTAATCCGGCACAAAACCTGCTGCACTGAGCTCTGCTTTCGCCTGCTGCTCCAGCGCCCGGTAATCATGCTTACCTGCAGCGATGGCTGCTTTAACCTGTTGCAATATCTGATACAGCGCCGGGGCTTTGGCCCGCTCTGCCGGCGTTAAATAGCCGTTGCGGGAGCTCAGTGCCAGGCCATCGCTTGCGCGCTCAGTAGCCACGCCAATAACTTCAATCGGCAAGGATAAATCGATCACCATCTGGCGGATAATCGCCAGTTGCTGAAAATCTTTTTTACCGAAACAGGCAATATCGGGCTGCACCAGATTAAACAGCTTGCAAACGATAGTCGACACACCACGAAAATGGCCAGGGCGGTTAGCGCCGCAGTGCAAGTCGCCCAGTTGCGGCACTTCAACAAAAGTTTGGACCTCGAGCCCGCGCGGGTACATCAGTTGCGGGGTTGGGGTAAAAATCGCATCAGCAGCGTGTTGGGTTAAACCGGCAACATCAGCATCCAGGGTACGCGGATAATTAGCCAAATCTTCATTCTGGCCAAACTGCATTGGGTTGACGAAGATGCTGACAATTACTCTGTCAGCATGGCTTTTCGCGACTTCCACTAACTGCAAATGACCCTGATGGAGGTTACCCATGGTAGGTACAAAGGCGATTTTATCACCGGCGCGACGCCAGCTGGCAATCTGCGCCCGCAGCTCTTCAATAGTGCTAAGAATAATCATTTAGTTAAAACTATGCTCTTCGCCCGGGAATACCTGGCTTTTTACTTCATTGACATAGGCGGCAATGGCACTTCTGATCTCGCCGGTTTGTGCCAGATAGTTTTTCGAGAATTTTGGAATGTAGCCGCTGCTGATGCCCAGTAAATCGTGCATAACCAGGACCTGGCCGTCGGTAACGTTGCCCGCACCAATACCAATAACCGGAATGCTCAGTGCGTCGGTAATTCTTTTAGCCAGTGGCGTTGGAATACATTCCAGCACCAGCAACTGGGCGCCGGCATCCTGCAGTGCTTTAGCCTGAGCCAGCATAGCATCAGCCGCAGCATCGGTTTTACCCTGTACTTTGTAGCCACCAAAAATATGCACCGATTGCGGTGTTAGCCCGAGATGACCGCAAACCGGTACGCCGCGTTCGGTCAGCGCTTTAATAGTAGGCAGTAAAAAATCACCACCTTCCAGTTTCACCATGTTGGCGCCGGCCTGCATTAATGGCGTCACGCTCTGCATCGCCTGCTCGGGCGTGGCGTAGCTCATAAAGGGCAAGTCGGCAATCACGAAGGCGTCAGGCGCACCGGCCCGCACGCTTTTAGTATGGTAAGCAATATCGGCGATGGTAACCGGCAGCGTGTCGCTATGGCCCTGCAGCACCATGCCCAGCGAGTCGCCAATTAACAACACATCGACGCCTTGCTCGGCAAACAATTTGGCGAAGCTGGCGTCATACGCTGTCAGCATGCTGATTTTATCAGCCTGCTGCTTCATTTTTTGCAGTACCGCTGTGGTGATCTTAGCCATAGGTTCTCATCCGACCATTAATTCCGGGTGCGCAAGATCGCACAAAGTTCCGCCAGCTGCAAGTTACCAGCTGCACGTTTCGCCAAGTTTCTGCAGGCCATTTAACGGCACTTTGCTCAGCAATGCCTGTAGCGGTGTGCCACAAGGCAGAGTTAACTGTGGCGCAATTTCGGCCAGCGGATACAGCACAAACTCGCGCTGAGCCAAACCGTAATGTGGCACCGTTAAACGCTCTGAGGCAATAGTGTGGCTGGCATACAGCAAAATATCCAGATCTAACGACCGTGGCCCCCAGCGCTCGGCTTTACGCTGCCGACCTTGTTGCTGCTCAATTTGCTGCAAGGCATCCAGCAGTGCCAGTGGAGTAAGCCCAGTGCTGATTTTGGCCACAGCATTCACGTAGTCGGGCTGGTCCTGCGGGCCCATTGGTTTGGAACCATACAGGCTTGATACTGCTACCAGCTTGCTTTGCGGCAGCTGGCGTAGCGCCGCTACCGCGTTTTGTATCTGCGCGACCGGGTTGGCTAAATTAGCACCTAAACCCAGAAAAACATCCTGCTCAGCAGGCTGTTTGAGTTGCTGCTCAGGCATCGGGTGTGCTGCTGCGCTTACGCTTGTAGTTGTTACGACGACGCTTTGGTCTGTCATGCGCTTCGCGGCCCAGGCTGTTTATCAGTTCCAGTTTTTCTGCATCATCCGCAAACTGAAATTGCTGCCACCAGCTGGCCAGTTCAGTCAGGCTGCCGCCTTCGGCTTCGGCGCGTAATTGCAGAAAGTCAAAGGCGCCGCGGAATTTGGTTTGCTCAAGCATTTTAAACGCCCGGCGTCCGCCGCGTTTGGTTAGCCGGTACTGCAGCGCCCAGATATCGCGCATGGTTAAGCTAAAGCGTTTGGGAATAGCGATAGTGCGCTGAATATCATCCAGCACTTCGGTCATCGCAATGTTCAGCGCGTCTATTTCATTTAAGCCGCTTTCAATCAACAGGGTCTGGCTGCGCAGCTCTACCGGGTACCACAGCATAGCGGCAAAAATAAAGGCCGGGGTGACCGGTTTATCAACCGCAACCCGTTGATCGGTATCCTGCAGGGCTCGGGTCACCAGAGTAAAGGCTTTACCTTCCGGTTCCTGTTTTATTATTTTCTCCAGCTGCGGCATTAACTGTTTTAATATTCGGGTATCGCGCAGCAACATAAAATTGTCGAACGCCTTACCGGCCAGCAGCATTTTTACCAGCTCATCAAATAAGCGTGGTGCCGGAATGTTTTTTAACAGCACGGCTAATTGACTGATAGGCGTTAAGGCGTCAGGTGCAATCTCCATATTGAGCTTGGTAGCAAAGCGGATTGCTCTTAGCATCCGTACCGGATCTTCCCGGTAACGCACTTCGGGGTCGCCAATCAGCTCAATCCGCCGCGCCGCAATGTCGCGCATCCCGTTGGCAAAATCGTAGATAGCGAAGTCTTTTACCGAGTAGTACAGCGCATTTATAGTGAAATCGCGCCGTTCGGCGTCTTCTTCAATACTGCCATAGACGTTGTCACGCAAAATCTGGCCATGGTCGCTTAAACTGGCGGTTTTTAGCTTGGGGGCGGTGTTTTCTTCATCATCAGCGCCGCTGTGATGACCACGAAAGGTAGCGACTTCAATTATTTCCCGGCCAAACACCACATGGGCCAGCCGAAAACGGCGGCCAATCAGGCGACAGTTACGAAATACCTGTTTAACCTGTTCCGGGTGGGCATTGGTTACGACATCAAAGTCTTTTGGTTTTAAGCCCAGTAATAAATCGCGAATACAGCCACCTACCAGATAGGCTTCAAAGCCGGCGTCTTTTAACCGATACAGTACTTTTAAGGCACTGGGGCTGATATCGCGCCGCGATACACTGTGCTCACCCCGGGTAATAACCTGCATGGGAGGTAATATTGAGCTTGCTGACGCCTGGGCAATAGGGGCTGCGGCTGCAAGCGATTTGGCAGCAACAGGCTGTTGTTGGTTGTCGCCCTGAGGCTTACCGCTTAACGTTCTGCGGCAGAAATCTAACACGCGCGAAATTATGATATCTCTCCTGAGCACTTGCCTGTTTGACTAGTGGCATTGGCATCTGACTTAAAAAAACGGCTAATAATACCGCAGCACACAACAAAAAAGAATTAATCTGGCTAAAATCAGCCAAAATCGGGGGTTATTACTTCCCGTGCCGCCGGAATATTAGCAGGACGCCAGTTGGCAAGGGCGTAAATTAGCTGTTCCGGGGCCGGGGCTTGTTGTAACTCATCCGGCAATACCAACCCCAATATTGCCAGCGCCCTGGCCAGGGTATAACTGACAGGCCAGTTACTTAAAGCGCTGGCATGGTTTTGTTTACTCAGTTTTTGGCCGGGTGCAGTAACCGCTAACGGCAAATGGCCATAAAGCGGTGGTTCGGCCCCAAGTAACTGAAACAAGTGCTGTTGCCGTGGGGTCATACTGAGTAAGTCGGCACCGCGGATCACTTCCGTAACACCCTGATCCCAATCGTCCACTACCACTGCCAACTGATATGAGAACAAGCCATCCCGGCGCAGCAAAATGTAATCTTCCTGCGCCAGCGCCGGCTCGATCTGCTGCGGGCCGAGCAAAGTATCGATAAAATGACAGGCGACGCCAGCTGCATGCAAGCGCCAGCTCAACGGTGTCGGATTATTTTTTTGCTGATGCAGGTTCAGGGTTGCACAGGTGCCCTGATACAGCCCGCCACCGCCATTAACTTGCTTGCGGCTGCACTGACAGCCATACACCAGGCCTTGTTGCTGCAGCTGGTTAAATATTTCGCGGTAGCGCTCAGTACGCTGGCTTTGATAGATAACCTGCTCATCCCACAGCAGGCCATACTGCTCCAGCGCAAACATAATGCTGCTGTCTGCACCCGGGCTGACTCTTGGCGTGTCGATATCTTCTATGCGCAGCAGCCATTTGCCGCCTTGCTGTTTGTTGTACAGATAACTGCCGACAGCAGCCAGCAATGAGCCAAAATGCAGTGGTCCGGAGGGAGAGGGGGCAAATCTGCCAACAGCGATGGCTGTTGGCTTACTTTTGCTATCTAACATTGCCACAGTGGCTGCAATTAGCCGCCTAACTGCTTTTCTTTTATTTCTGCCAGCGTTTTACAGTCGATACACTGGTCAGCTGTTGGTCGCGCTTCCAGGCGCTTTATACCAATTTCAATCCCACAGGTATCACAAAAACCGAAATCGTCGTTTTCGATTTTTTGTAAGGTTTTTTCAATTTTCTTTAATAGCTTCCGCTCACGATCCCGGGCGCGCAATTCCAGGCTGAACTCTTCTTCCTGAGCGGCACGGTCTACCGGATCAGGGAAATTGGCTGCTTCATCGGCCATATGGGTCTTGGTGCGGTCAACTTCTTCGCGCAGTTGTTGGCGCCAGGCGTCAAGAATTTTGCGAAAATGCTCGAGCTGCTTCGGGTTCATATACTCTTCCCCGACCGCTTCCTGATAAGGTGTAACCCCGGCCAGTGCCAGTAACCCTAATGTCTTAACATTCTTGCCTTCTGGCATGATCATCTCCTGTACAATACTGCCAAGCAAAAAAAAGTGGCGGCTATAGATAGCAGAATATTGCCACTACCGCAATCACTAATAAAAAAGCCGGCGAAGTATACAGATTGTGGCTGTAGCCGTCACCTGTTTTAACCCCGTCAGCCTTAATGGCTAAAATGTGGCATAGTTTTGCCGCTGATAACCACGCCAATAGTGCATTGCAACGCCATTTTAACGCTTTGCGCTCGTTGTCTGCTGCGCGGCTATGTTACACTTTGGCCCATAAAAGTTAGCCATTACTGCTGATAAGCTCGATTAAATGGGGATTACTATGTCTGATTCAAGCTCTAATTCAAGTTCTAATTCAACACCAGAAATATTACAAATCAGTATTGCTACAGCTAAAGCTGCGCAAAAATGGGGTAATAATGCGTTATTAAGTCCTGCTTCAGACGGTTATCAAATTCATTTGCCTGAAAATGACATACTACGTGGCATGCAAAAAGCCGGTCGTAGTCTGGATAATCTCGGTATTTCACAACTGCAGTTAAGCGGTGCAGGTTGGAGTAAAGACCTGCAATGGGCGTTTTATCAGGGCTTTTGTAATGCCAGAAAGCATGACGGGGTAGGTTTTAACAACGAGCATGGCGAAGCAGAACAACTGCAACAACTAGCGCAGTGTTTTAGCTTTGCCAAAAAAATGATCAATGATACCCCTGAAATGTTATCGCCGGTCGCATTGGCAGAGCAGGCTGAAGCCTTTATCCGCACTATTGCCCCGGCAGGTAGCGTAAGCAGCGAACTGATTACCGGCGCAGACCTGGCCGAAGCCGGCTGGCATGGTATTTACCAGGTAGGTCGGGGCAGTACCCGGCCACCCGCATTGCTGGTGCTGGATTTTAACCCGGCTAAAGCAGCTGACGCCCCGGTTAGCGCCGCACTGGTTGGCAAAGGCATTACCTTTGACAGCGGCGGTTACTCTATAAAGCCTACAGAAGGCATGGCCACCATGAAATGTGATATGGGCGGAGCCGCTACCGTAACCGCAGCGCTGGCCTTGGCGATCACGCAAGGCCTGAAGCAACGGGTAAAACTGATTTTATGCTGTGCTGAAAACCTGATCAGTGGCCACGCCTATAAACTGGGCGATATCATTACCTACAAAAACGGCACTACTGTTGAAATTGTTAATACCGATGCTGAGGGCCGCTTAGTGCTGGCCGACGGCTTGATGTGTGCCGCTGAAAGTAAAGCACCGCTAATTATTGACGCCGCTACCCTGACCGGCGCGGCTATGGTAGCTGTTGGCGGTGAATACAATGCATTATTTGCATTGGACCAGCCTCTGGCTGCGCGTGCACTGCAATATGCCGCCAATGAGCAGGAAGCCACCTGGCAGCTGCCATTAGAGAAATGGCATCAGCAACAATGTCCGTCGCCTTATGCCGATACTGCCAACAGCCGGCCGGTCAAAGGCGGTGGTGCAGGTGGCGCCAGTAATGCAGCCGGGTTTTTAAGCCGGTTTGTGCCGGATGATGGCAAGGGCTGGCTGCACTTCGATTTAGCAGCAGCCTTCAATAACTCTGCCAATAGTTATTGGGCAGCAGGTGCTACCGGGCATGGCATCCGTACTATTGCCGCTGCCTTACTCACTGAAACGACGGCTAAGTAATACTGCAGTGACCAAAAAAGAGCTTAAGGTGGGCTTACCGGTAGCCGAGGTACTGCCGGAGCTTTGCCGATTGCTGAAAAGCGGCAACCGGCTGATTTTGTCGGCGCCGCCCGGTGCCGGTAAATCGACCTGGTTACCATTGCAATTGCTGCAGCAGCCCGATTTTGCAAGTGGCCAGATAATTATGCTGGAACCGCGCCGGCTGGCGGCGAAAACCATTGCCAGTTACCTGGCACAGCAGCTGAATGAGCCGGTGGGCCAGACCGTGGGTTATCAGATCCGCCATGACAGCTGCCAGTCAGCAGCCACCCGGCTGCTAATCGTTACTGAAGGTATTCTTACCCGAAAACTGCAGCAGGACCCCGAGCTTGCCGGGGTTAGTCTGCTGATTTTTGATGAGTTTCATGAGCGTTCGCTGCATGCTGATTTAGCGTTGGCGTTGAGTTTAGAGGTGCAGCAATTAAGGGAAGACCTGAAAATACTGGTGATGTCAGCCACCCTCGATGTTGCCGGGCTTGAACATTATTTGCAGGCACCGTTGGTGAGCAGCAGTGGGCGCAGTTATCCGGTCGATATTCAATATATAAAGCCGGGTTCAGAGCCGCTGGCAGTTCAGGGGGCACGGCAGGCGTTAAGCGCATTTAACGATGAACCGGGGAATATACTGGTTTTTCTGCCGGGTCAGGCAGAAATAAATAAAGCGCGGGAGTTTTTAGCAACTCAGTCGTTGCCGGCAAATCTGCAAGTCTATTCATTGCTTGGTGTGCTGAGCCTGGCTGAACAACAGGCTGCGATAGCGGCACCGCCAACAGGCTACTATAAAATTGTGCTGGCAACTAATCTGGCTGAAACCAGTTTAACCATTGACGGCGTTAATCTGGTAGTAGATACCGGCTTGTGCCGGCGTGCCAGTTTTAACCCGCGCCACGGCATCAGCAAGCTGGAAACGGTGGCCGTTAGTCAGGCTGCGGCCATTCAGCGTGCGGGACGGGCTGGCCGGCAGGCACCGGGGCGTTGTTACCGGATAGACACACTGGAATTATGGCAAAGGCGGGCGGCGTTTGAGCCGGCAGAAATAGAATTGGCAGAGCTTACCCAACTGCGGCTGGAAATTGCGGTATGGGGTTGTCTGCCCGATGATATTAACTGGTTAACCCCGCCGCCGCCCGCGCATCTGGCCGTTGCCAGCCGGTTGTTGCAACAGTTTGCGGCATTGGACGAGGCCGGGGGTATTACCTCCTATGGCCGACGCTTGTATCAGACCGGCAGTTCAGTGCGACTGGCTAATATGTTGTTGTATGCTGCCGAACATGAAACGCAAACTCCCGGGCTGGCGTGGCTGGCTGCATTAGTGGCAGCGCTGTTGGAAGATAGCCGTAATTTGCAGGCAAATCTGGACCAGCAATTACAAACGCTGGCGCATAGCAAGCATGTGCCACAGTACCAGCAAGCGCAATCTTTCGCCCGGCGTTTAGGTGTTAACAGCCGTGCCAGCTTGCCGTTGCAGTGGCTGCCAATGTTACTGCTCAGAGCCTTTCCGGATCAACTGGCGCAGCGCCGTGGTCAGGGTTATTTGCTGGCGAATGGCGTGGGGGCCAGCCTGGCGCCGGATCATCCGTTGCAAGACACCGAACTACTGGTGGTGCTGGATATTCAGCAGTGGCAACAACAAAACCGCATTCGCCATGCGATCGCTATTAAACTGGACGACATCCTGGCCGACTGGCAACAACACCTGAACTGGCAGCTGAAAACCGGCTGGAATGATAAGACCGCCAGTTTCAGCAGCGAGCGTCAACGCTGTTTTGGCCAGCTGGTATTGCAACGGCAGCCGGTGCAAAATGCCATCACAGCTGCTGAACGCCAGCAGGCCTGGCTTGATTACCTGAGCCGGCGTGGTCTGGCGGAATTAAACTGGTCAGATGCAGCACAAAGCTTATGTGCCCGGGTGCAGTTGATCCGACAGCATCAGGGCGCTGATATTCTTCCTGATTTCAGCCCGGCAGCGTTACTGGCAGAGCTGGCCAGTTGGCTTGGGCCACATCTTGGTAATATCAGAAAAAAAATACAGTTAACCCAATTGGAGCTGGAACCCATATTGCTGGCCAGACTAAGTTATCAGCAACAGCAGCGGTTACAGCAGCTATTGCCTGTCTATTGGCAAACGCCGACCGGCAGTCGGCTGAAAATTGATTACCTTCATCCGGGCGGGCCACAACTTTCAGTCAAAGTTCAGGAAATGTATGGTCAACTCACCACGCCCGTGGTGTTAAATGGTGCTATCGCCCTGACCATAGCGTTGCTGGCGCCAGGGCGGCAGCCACTGCAGGTCACCCGCGACTTAGCCAGCTTCTGGCAAAACAGCTGGCAGGATGTTAAAAAAGAAATGAAAGGGCGTTACCCGAAACACTACTGGCCTGATAACCCGGCCGATGCGCAGCCAACAACGAAAACCAAAAAGGCGATGTTACGCGATGTCAACCCGAAGTAAAGGCGCCCGCGCGCCCAAAGTAAAAGTCAGGCCATGGTGGCAGAAGCTATTGTTTACCTTGGGTAAACTGGCATTAGTAATGTCGTTTTTACTGGTTACCTACCTGATTTATCTTGACGGTAAAGTCACCCGGGCTTTTGCCGGCCAGAAATGGCAGGTGCCGGCCCAGATATACGCCCGTAGCCTGGAGCTCTTTCCGGGTAAGGCGTTAACGTCCAGCCAATTACAAGCCGAGCTGGAACAGTTGCAGTATCAGCGTAATCCGGCGATGACGGCTGCCGGCCAATACAGTGTCTCGCGCAATCATATTACGATTTACCGCCGGGCCTTTACCTATATTGATGGCGTTGAGCCCGAAGCTTTATTCAGTGTGGAATTTAATAGCAGTGGCATTAACCGGATCCGTTACCGGCAGCAGCAGGAAGTAAACTTTGCCCGGCTGGAACCGCAGTTAATTGAGCATATGCTGTCACCGCATCAGGAAGACCGTGAGCTGGTGCGGTTAGAACAGGTACCCAGCCTGGTCAAAGAGGGGCTGTTACTGGTGGAAGACCGCGATTTTTATCATCATCGCGGTGTGTCACCACTGTCGGTTTTACGGGCGCTATGGGCGAATATTGTGGCCGGGAGAACGGTGCAGGGCGGCTCTACTTTAACCCAACAGCTGGCAAAAAATATGTATTTATCCAGCGACCGGACCCTGCTACGTAAAATTAATGAAGCGATGATAGCGCTTATTCTGGATTACCGCTTTAGCAAAGATCATTTGCTGGAAGCGTACCTGAACGAAATTTTTCTGGGGCAGAATCATGCCACAGCCGTGCATGGTTTTGGCCTGGGCAGCCGTTTCTATTTCGCCAAACCCATAACAGAACTGCGGCCAGATGAAATCGCATTGTTAATTGGCCTGCTGAAAGGGCCATCATACTATGACCCGAGGCGCTACCCTGAGCGCGCGATTACCCGGCGGGATCTGGTGCTGAGGCTGATGTTTGAACACCATTTGCTGGATGGTGAACAGTATCAGCAAGCACTGGCTGAACCATTACAACTGGTGCCGCGTGGTCAGTATCTGAATGCGCGTTTCCCGGCTTATCTGGATGCGGTCAAGAAAGAACTGCGGCAAATAAATTTTGACCAGCAGCTGTTAAGTAGTGGCATAAAAGTCTTTACGTTTTTAGATCCGAAAGCGCAACAGCAGGCAGAGCTGACTGTGCGCCGGCAACTCCAAAGTCAGGACGAGCAACTGCAGGCAGCGATGCTGGTTGTCAATTACCAGCAGGCAGAGATTCAGGCGCTGGTGGGCGGTAAAGAAAGTGGTTTTGCCGGCTTTAACCGGGCGCTGGATGCCAGGCGGCAAATTGGCAGCATTATCAAACCGGTAATTTATCTGGAGGCACTGAATCAGCCCGGCAGGTTTTCGCTGGCATCGATACTGGACGACCAGCCTTTAAGTTTGCGTTCAAATAATGAAGACTGGCAGCCGCAGAATTTTGATAAAACATTCCGTGGGCCGGTTAATTTGTTTACAGCGTTAACGGACTCATTGAATGTGCCGACAGTGCGGCTGGGGTTGCAGTTGGGTATGCCAGCAATAAGTGATGGCTTGCGCAAGCTGGGATTAAACCGCCGGGTCAATTTGCATCCGGCGGCGTTGCTGGGGGCAATTGAACTAAGCCCGCTGGAAGTCAGTCAGTTGTATCAGACCATGGCAAACGACGGGGTTTATCAAACACTGGCGACTGTGCAAGCAGTAACAGATCAGGATGGCCACCGTCTTTATCACCGGTCTGGTCAGCGCTACAGCCGCTATTCACCGCAAAGTATTTATCTGCTGCACCATGCATTAATAGCAGCGACGCAAACCGGCACGGCAAAGGCGTTGCAACACGCCTTACCGATGACTACATTTGCCGGAAAAACCGGAACTTCAAGTGATTATCGCGACAGTTGGTTCAGTGGTTTTGACCAGCAGACTCTGGTGACCGTCTGGTTGGGGCGGGATGATAATAAACCAATAGGCCTGACCGGCAGTAGTGGTGCCTTACCATTGTTTATTGACTACTTTCGGGGCCAGGGGGCGCAATCGTTGATCCGGTATTTGCCCGATCAGGTACGAATTCAGGCCTTTTCAGCTATCAGTGGTACACCAGTGGCTGAAACTTGCGCTAACATATTGTTATTACCTGCAATGTCAGTTGAAATGCAGCAACAATTAACCTGTGATGATTAACGTTAACTTTTTAAGTAAATAGGGTGCAGCAAACTCATTATTATGGAAATTAAACCCGAACGTTCGCTCTTGGTTGGTGAATGGCACTATCTGGCAAAAGAAGACAAGCTGGTGAAGCTGGATCAGCAGGGCCAGATTGTTGCCACGGCTGATTTAGATAACCTGGGCCAGAAAGTTGTTAACTACTTTATTGTCCATGCCGGTAACCTGGTGACGAAAGATCAACTGCTGGCTGATGTCTGGGGGATCCGGGATGTGTCTGACGGCCGGGTGATGCGGGTGATCCGGGCTATCCGGATTGCGCTGAACGACGACACCCGACAGCCAACCTATATTGAAACGATACCCAAGCGGGGTTACCGCTTTATCGCCAATGTGGCTGAAATCCCCGATAAACCTCTGCCTGAAAACGACACCGTAACCTTAGCGCCTGTACCTGCTGCTGTCAGTCCGCGCCGCCAGGCATCGATTTGGGCAGGGATAGTATTGGCACCCGTGCTGGTATTGTTAGTCTGGCTACTATGGTTAAAGCCAGTGACTGAAGACCAGCCAGCAGAAGTTAACACTATTCCGCTCTGGCGATATACACCTATTACCTCACTGGATGGTCTGGAGTTTTATCATAACGTTTCGCCTGATGAGCGCTTTCTGGTGTTTAGTTATGCCAGAGTAGATTCTGAGCAAATCGCTGTATTAAATTTACAGAATTTAGATAGCCACAGAAGAGTACAGATAACGGACGATAGTGCAAATAGCCTGGGCGCTGCCTTTAGTCCGGATGGCAAGCAAATCGCTTACCACAGGATGCTACCAGACCGAAGTTGTGAAATCAGACTGCTTGAACTTGAGCCAGGCCAGATGGTGGTCAAAAGCGACAAGTTGTTAACACTCTGTACGCCAGAATCGGTATCTGCAAGAATTAGCTGGTCGCCTGATGGCCGTTACATTGTTTATCCCAGCCTCGACCCAGAACAACGGCAGATGGTTATGATGATGTATCCGGTGGCGGGTGGAACCGCTGAGCAGCTGACCGTGCCCCCGGCCAGCAGCTTTGGCGATTATGCCGGCCGTTATTCCCGTGCCGGCGATAAAATTGCCTTTATCCGCGATGCGGCTGGCGCTGCGCAAATCTGGCTGCTCGATTTAACCAATAGAGCAACCCGGTTGTTGGTGCAGATTGATGATGCCTATCCGGGCAATATCGACTGGACGCTGGATGACCGCAGTATTATTTACCCCTCCGGGCCAACTGCATTGGGAATTGTTGACGTGGCTACTGGTGAGAGTCGTGAACTGGCCTATACCGATAATCATGCCAGCGAAATTCAGCTGGGGGCAATTAGTGGTAAAATTTATGCGTCGGTCGGTTTTTTCTCGCATACCAATATCAAAAAGGTTAACAATAAGCTGGCTACTGCCACGCCCACAGAAAACCTGGTTTTCAGTTCCAACCGCAATGAATCATTGGTTGAAATAAACCCGCAAACAGATGGACCTACTGCTGTGGTATCCCGTCGGTCTGGCTTACCTCAGGTCTGGTTATTTTATCTGGATGGACAGCAACAGCAAATTACTCACTTTGAAACCCGGGAGCGATTCAGAAACATGATGTTCTCACCTGATGGAAGTCAATTGTTGTTGCATTTAAATAGTGGGATCTGGCTGTTGGCGTTGGATGGTCAGCTTAGGCAAATAGTAGGACAGAAAGAAGAGATTGTTGCTAATCCTGCCTGGAGCCGGGATGGTACTGAAGTGTTTTACGCGCAATCGCGGCAGGGACGTTGGGATATCATGGCCGCTTCTACTGATGTAGAGATTGAAAAGCGCTTGCTTGCGACCGATCGTGAATTATATATAGAGTCATTCATCGCTCCATACAATATTTGGAGGGATGCTAACTCAAAAACATTTTACATAGAGTATCCGAATGAGGCTCCTAGGGAACTAAAATTAGATACGACCGCTGATCAAATGTTTTTCAAGTTCGATTTGCGACAGCACGGCTTTTATTACACTTACTTGCTTGAAGATAGTTATTATCAACTTCGTTATTTTAATCTGGGAACGAAAGATATCAATCTACAGGTGATTGACGATTACTTGTATCATAGCCGCTTTAGTATGTCTGCCGATGAGACTGAAGTCTATTTTTTAGAGGCTAAGAGGGCTGATTTCGACATTGCTGAAATAAGTTTCTAGATCGAGATTTTATAAGAATTTTATTGAAAAACCATCGAGTTTCTGGACGAGTACCGGAGTAAGGTCAATAGGGTAAAGCACAATTGTGTGGCTACCATCCGGAGACTCGAAAATGAGAAATGTGATAAAAGTATCAATTGTTACTGCAGTTTTTACCTCAGCTTTAACTATCAACTATTTTAACAGTGCCCAGAATGATAACGAGCAATTGTTCCTCGATGATTTATACACTTGTCACTGGTGGCCAACATGTCGCGACCCTGATCAACAGAAGCCTATGCCAACAGATAGCTCAGCCCCCAAGCCAAGCGGTGATAAAGACACTACCAAAGATAACAAAGATGAAACTCAGTTGGCCTGAGGCAGATTAACGCTGTTTCAAAAGCAGATACACTCTACTTTTCAGTTAATTAAGGTATAATCCGCCCTGACACTTTAGTCAGGCGGACCTTAATGTCAAATTTAGAACCACTGGTAAAAATCGGCGACTGGTACTATCAGGCGGCTTACGGCCAGTTATTGCCAGCCGAGCCCGACGTCAGCAATGCCGTGCCGGTCGTATTAGAACCCCGACTCCACAGTCTGCTGAATTACTTTTTGTTACATCCGAATCAAATTCTGGATAAAGATACCCTTATTAATGACGTCTGGCCGCCTGCAGAGGGCACAGATGCCGCGGTAATGCGGGCCGTAGGTGCACTGCGTAAAGTGCTGGGCGATAATGTTAAGTCGCCAACCTATATTGCGACTATCGCCAAGAAAGGCTATCAGTGGCTTTGTCAGATTGAGCCACTAACCAGCCAGCAGCGTAAGCCGTTGCCAGGAACCAGAACCCTAACCGCTACTGAACTAACACATACCGCCTCTGATACAGAAAAAGGGTTGCCCTGGCGATTTATCAGCGCAGTATGCAACATATTGTTGCTGGGCGGCGCCGCCCTGGCATACGTGCTGGCCAGCGTGACTGTCACCCCGTTAACTCAGTTACCTGATACAGTAAAACCGCTAAGCGCCTTAACCGGACAAGAGTTCTGGGCCACCCTGGAGCCCGGGCAGCAGTATGCATTCTATTGGCACCGAAAATCTGAAGCGGCGCCACAACAACTGGCCCGCCAGGACTTAACCAGCTTAAAAGTTAATTACAACGAGCAGCGATATCCTGTTGTCAGCCAACCATTGTGGCTGGACAACAATCAGCTTGTGTTCCGGGCGCAGGATAGCGAGCAACACTGTTACTTTTATCAGCAACAGGTGATGCCTGACTTTATGCCTGCCAGCAAAGTAATGCCGTGTCAGCAGGTTCTGACCCAGGGGCTGGCGATTTTAGCGCGTGACTGGTACTGGCTGGATTATGACGCAGACTTGCGCCGTTATGAGCTATGGCGCCGGGCTGAAGATGGCAACACAACACGGCTTATGGCGTTTGAGGAAAAGTGGCACAAAGTTGACCAGCTACTGGTAGTGGGTTCAGCACTGTATCTGGTTGCCCGGCAGGATTTTTATCGTAGCCGGTTGTACCAGGTGAACCTGGAGCAAAAACAGCTGGAAAAAATTGCTGATTTCGACCAGCAAATTATCACCAGTAGTAGCTGGGATAAGCAGCACGCATTGCTGACCCTGAAAAACAGTGAGTTGCAGCTTTATAATCTAAAAAGTAAAAAACAGCTAAGTCTGGGGCCAATGACCTGGGATTTGACCCAGCCACAGCGGTATCAGGAGCGCATTCTGTCTACTCAGTACCTTGATTACACTACTGATATTGTGCTGTTAACACTGGCGAACCAGCAGCTGACCAGTGAACGGAGCTGGCAAACCAGTAATCGCAACGAGCGGTTGTTCGCCGCCAATGGCGAGCAGATTGCGTTTGTTTCTGAGCGGGCCGGGGACAATCAGGTATGGTTGTCACAGGGAAGGGATAGTCGTCAGCTGTCACGGTTAAGCAGTGGCCAGTACATTCAGCAGGTATTCTGGCACCAGGATACCCTGTTGTCAGTTATTGATAACCAGCTTTATCAGATAGCGCTGGAGGATGGCAGCCTTTCGTTAATAAACAGCAGGCCGGTATCAGGCCATTACCAAAGTTGCGATGATATCCTGTACTGGACAGAGCAAACCAGTGATGGCTGGCAGTTAATGGCGGGGCTGCAACAACCCGAAGTGCTGTTGTCAGGGGTGGTAAACCTGAAATGTGCCCCCGCTGGCTTAGTGGTACAGTTTTATAACGACAGCACGCTGGCATTTTGGTCAGCCAGTCAGCCACAACAGTTAAGTCCGTTGCCGGTAAGCCTGAACTGGCACCATATTCTGCCAGAACAGTGGACCAGTACTGAGCGGCAACTGTTATGGCTTGACCGTCAGCAGTGGCGGCTCAAGGTGTATGATTGGCAAAGTGGTGAGATCAGTAGTTACCCCTGGCCGGCTACGGCATTGCCGCTGGAAATTCATAGCGACAATACCGGTAACCTGTTCAGTGTGCAGCCCCGCCACTACGATACCGACATCGTCTGGCTGCAGAATCGCAGTTAAAGCGCAGCAAAACTCTTAGCCGCGGCATCGACTGTGGCGGCCAGATCATCATCACTGTGTGCCAGTGACAAAAAGCCTGCCTCAAAGGCGGAGGGAGCCAGATAGATCCCTTGCTGCAGCATTGAATGGAAGAACTGTTTAAAAGCCGCGGCATCACACTGGGTTGCCTGCTGGTAATTGCTGACTCTTGCTTCATTACTGAAGAAAAAACCAAACATGCCGCCAACCTGATTAAAAGTCATTGGCACCCCGTGCTGTTGTGCCGCAGCACTCAGGCCGGTAACCAGCTGACTGGTTTTAGAAGCCAGCTTTTCGAACACATCTGGCTTGCTGATTTCATTCAGTGCGGCCAGGCCTGCTGCCATAGCGATAGGATTACCAGACAGAGTACCTGCCTGGTAGACCGGACCTAATGGCGCAATATGCTCCATAATAGCCCGCCTGCCACCAAAGGCTCCGACCGGCATACCGCCGCCGATGATTTTGCCAAGCGTGGTCAGGTCTGGTGTTACGTTGTACACCGCCTGCGCGCCGCCCAGCGCAACCCGGAAGCCGGTCATCACTTCATCAAAAATCAGCACGCTCTGATACTGATCGCAGATCCGGCGTAGCCCCTCCAGAAAACCCGGCTCTGGCGGGATGCAGTTCATATTGCCCGCGACGGGTTCGACAATAATGCAGGCGATATCGGCGCCTTTTTCTGCGAAGATTTGTTCTACCTGCGCCAGATTGTTAAATTCACAGGTCAGGGTATATTTGGCAAAGTCTGCCGGTACGCCTGGCGAGTTGGGTACGCCAAGCGTCAGCGCGCCAGAGCCTGCTTTAACCAGCAAAGAGTCGGCATGGCCATGATAACAACCTTCGAACTTTAAAATGGTATCGCGTCTGGTGTAGCCCCGGGCCAAACGAATAGCACTCATGGTGGCTTCGGTGCCGGAGCTTACCATCCGTACCATTTCCATGGACGGTACCAGTTGGGCGATTTTTTCCGCCATATCAATTTCTGCCGGGCAGGGGGCACCGAAGCTCAGGCCATTTGCGGCTGCCTGAATGACCGCATTGCGGATAGCTGCATGGTTGTGACCCAGTAACATCGGACCCCAGGAGCCGATATAGTCAATATAGCGTTTGCCATCAACATCAAATAAGTAGGCGCCATCAGCACGCTCCATAAATACCGGGGTACCGCCGACACTTTTAAAGGCACGCACCGGCGAGTTAACCCCACCGGGGATAGTTAGCTGGGCCCGTTGAAACAGGGTTTCAGATAAAGACATAATAAGTTCCGTTCGCAGTTGTTGGATGTTGTGCTTGTTGGCAGTAGTTCTTGTTGCTGTACTACTTATTGCTATGCTATTTATTGCTATACCACGGCACCGCACATTCGTAATCTTTGACGATATTTTCCACGCCAAGGGTCAGGGCAAACAGTGCCATTCTCACCAGCACACCGTTATCGGCCTGACGAAAAATAGCAAGGTTAGGGTTCAGGTTTAAATCATTGTCTAATTCGTTGGCTTCAATACGCGAATCACGTGGCAACGGATGCATAATAACGGTGTTAGATTTACAGTATCGGGTATAAATTTCCTGATTTAACCGAAACTTACCACGATATTGTTCTGCATCGGCTTTCGATGGGAATCGCTCTTCCTGGATCCGGGTCTGATAAACAATATCGGCATTTAAATGACCTTCCAGTTTATCACTGATCACTAACTGATGGCCGGCATTGGTCAGGTTGCTGATAATGTCATCGGGCATCGCCAACTCGGCAGGTGACACCAAGGTCAGTTTAATATTGCGATATAAACACAGTAGCTTTGACAGTGAATGAACGGTCCGGCCAAATTTTAAATCGCCGACCATCGCAATATGCATACCATCAATTTGCAGGCCAGAGGCGGCCAGCTCACGTTCTATGGTAAACAGATCCAGTAACGCCTGAGTCGGGTGCTCATTGGCGCCGTCACCGCCGTTAAGTACCGGTACCCGGCTGCCTTCAGCGAATTCAGCAACAGAGCCGGCCTGAGGATGGCGCATGGCAATCACATCGCTGTAACTGCTAATTACCCGGGCAGTATCGAACAAAGACTCCCCCTTTGACAGTGCTGAAGACTCCATGCCTGTGGTTTCGCGTACTTCGCCGCCCAGCAGGTTAAACGCACAACCAAAGCTGACCCGGGTACGGGTGCTGGGTTCGAAAAACAGATTGCCAAGAATAGCGCCATCGAGTACCCGGGTCCGTTTTTTGCGGCTGGCATAAGGTGCCATCTGCCGGGCAATATCAAAAATCCGGGTGATGCTGTCACGGTCGAACTGCTTAACAGAGAGGATGTGCTGGCCTTTGAAGCTCATTGTCAGTACTCACTTAACACTTGCCATTGGGCGCCGCTGCTGGCGCAAAGTGGCGCCTATTATACGCAAAACCGATGGTTAAAAGCGAGTTTAGTGCAGTAGCGGCTTCAGCGTTGCCAGTAAAATAATTGCCAGTAATAGCAGCACTGGCATCTCGTTAAATATCCGGTAAAAACGCGGGCTGTGCCGGTTACGATTGTGCTTAAAATCTGCCAGTAATTTAAAACACCAGCCGTGGTAAGCGTACAGCAATATCACCAGCAGTAGTTTAATATGCAACCAGCCACTGGCAACAAACCAGGCTTTGCCATAGGCAACAATAAGCAACGCTCCAAATATCAGGGTCAGCACGGCAAAAGGTGTTACAAAAAAAAGCAGGCGCCGTTCCATGATTTTAAAAGTTTCAGCACAATCGGTACTGCGGGTTTCGGCATGGTAGACAAACAACCGTGGCAGATAAAAAATGCCGGCAAACCAGGCAACCATAAAAAAAAGGTGTAATGCTTTGTATAGCAAAATCAGGGTCATAGTAAATTATTCTGCTTTATTAATAGGCTGCGAACCTGGTCCCAGCGGATAATGCCAATAGGCTCTGTCGGCGAGTCCTGATAGATGTAGACCAGACCATCTCGTTCGTCTTCAAGCAAGGCAAACACTTCCGCCAGGGTAGCCTGATGAGACAATCCGGTAACGTCCTGATAGTTGATGGCACTGTCACCACTCAACGATAAGCTGACATCATAACTTGCCGCCACAAACGCTGTTTCGTCGCCGTCAGTACGTTTTAGCAGCAATTGCACCGGCGGCTGCAGCTGTGCCAGTTGCTGACGCACTGCAGTGTCATCAGGGTTGTGCAGTAATACATACTCTTTACTGAGCAGCGCCAGCACCCCTACTTTTTGCAAGATGTCGTCGGCAGGGGCCAACTTGTAAGGCATTTGCATAAAATCAAGCTGCATCATAAAGATGGATTTATTATTAAAAAACTGCACAGTGGTAACGTACGCCGTAATAATCACCACCATTGCCGGCAGAATAATCTGCTGATTTGACGCCAGTTCAATTACCGCCAGTAGCGCTGCTAATGGTGCGTGCAAGGTCGCGGCCATTAAACCGGCCATGCCGAGTACTGCATAAGTGCCGGCGGTGCTGCTGTCACCAATAAAAATCGCGGGTACGATTGCCAGCAGGGTGCCCAGTACAATACCCATACCAAATACCGGCCCTATTACCCCACCCGGCACACCAAGCCCCAGGGCAAAAATGGTTAGGATCAGTTTACCAATAAATATCACCAGCAATAGCTGAACATCTGTTGGATTGTTTACCGCATTAAAGATTGCGCCGGTTTCAGCGCCCATGGCATGCGGTATCAGATAGCCGACGGCTGCAGTTACCGTACCAGCCAGGGCCAGGCGAACCAATAGTGGCCAGTTTTTAACCAGCCTGATCAGCCGCATCAGGTTCTGGTTAAAAAGAAACGCTACAGCACCGAACACGATGCCGCAAAGAATAAGGTAGGGGAAATGCCAGATGTTTATTGCCACTATATTAAGTGACGCCAGTTCCCTGTCGTGACCAAACACCAGTTGGGTGGCCAGCGCACCGACCACAGATGCCAGCATTATAGGAATGAAGACATGAATACGATATTCACGCAGTACCACTTCCATCACGAAAATCACCGCAGCCAGCGGCGTATTAAATGACGCAGAAATACCTGCTGCTATGCCACAGCCGGCCAGAATACGCACGCTATTATACGGTAGTTGCAGATAACGGCCCACTGTACTGGCACCATAAGCGCCCAGATGCACTGATGGCCCTTCCCGGCCAACTGAAAAACCGCTGACCAGGGCAATGATGCCGCCAAAAAATTGATTCATGGTATTACGAAAGGGCATGATACCGTAACGGGTTTTTATCCGGTGGATAACAAAAGGGATACCCATCCGGTAGTGGCGATAGCCGGTCGCCAGGGCGATAAGCCCTATCAGCAGTGCCCCGCCAAGAGGCAGTAACCAGACAATTTCCGGGTCGGCGCTGGAAAAGTCATCCGATTCCGTCAGAAACAACTGCTGAAGCGCAACAATAGCCAGCCGGAAAATGATAATAAGCAGAGCTGCTATTAAGCCACCAAGCATACCAAGCAAACACAGCTGTAACGATGTTTGCGGTAACGCTAATCGGCGCTGCAACCCGGGCAGCCAGTCTCGCCATCGTCGCATAATAAATAAGATGAGTTAAACGATGGTTTAAGTCTAACATAAGCATATGAGAACGCAGATATTAATTGCTGACATTAGTTGAAACCAAACATAAGTTTGCTTGAAGCCGGGTTAATACTTGAATAAATTAGTCAGGTATTAGATAATCCGCGCTGTTGTAACCCTGTTGGAGCTCCCATGTCTGATATGCAAATACCATTAGAGTTTACTGATGCGGCGGCGCGCAAGGTCGCTATGTTGGTCAGTGAAGAAGATAATCCTAACCTTAAACTGCGGGTTTATATAACTGGCGGTGGCTGTTCTGGTTTTCAGTATGGTTTTACATTTGATGAAAAAGTAAACGATGGTGATTTAACCGTTGAAAAGCAAGGGGTCTCTATGGTTGTAGATCCGATGAGTCTGCAGTATCTGATGGGCGGAGTGGTTGATTATACTGATGGCTTGCAGGGTAGCCGTTTTATCGTGCAGAATCCCAATGCCACCACAACCTGTGGTTGTGGCTCCTCATTTTCTGTTTAGTAAAAGTAGACATTTTGTAAATTTTTAAAGACAATTTTGCTGGGTTATCCAGCAAAGTCGCTTTAAAATCACTGTTTTACTTTATTGACGGGTAGCAAACACCAAAGCGGTCAGAACCAGCGCAATAACTAGGTTGAAGCTGATAATATACAAAAAGCCTTTTTTGCCCTGGGCCAGGGTCCAGTTATTTTGCCGAAGATACAGATACCAAATTATGCACATTAATAACGGTATTATAAACAATAGTTTAACCATTTTTATAACCTCAAAATTCCCACAGTTACCTTCAAAACCTGACAGTTTAACAGTTTATCTTCGTCACTAATTTCCGCCAGTGTAAAGTTGTTGTACATTTTTTAACGCATGTAGCTATACGCTCGTCGCATCCTATGGTTTAATTAATTGCTTTAAATTGCTTATTGCACTGGCAATAAGGTTTGGATTTTATTTCGCAGGAAGGCTGGTTGATCATAATAAAAGCGTAACACGCTGGGAGAAGAAAAAATATGAAAGGTACTAAAAGTGTAATTTCAGACGAGAATAAGCGTCTTTGTGTCTGGCTGAAGCGACAACGTCAGGACAAGGGACATACGATGCGCAGTTTGTCTGAAATTTTAGGGACACCTCATTCATTTATCGGTAAAGTTGAAAATCAGGAGCGCCGCCTGGACGTTATAGAGTATGTCCGTTATTGTCAGGCGCTGGAAGTCGATCCTACTGAAGGGTTAAAACAGGTGCTTAGCGCCTGACATAGAGCACCCTTAAATTACGATAAATTTACAATTTAGATAATAAAGGAAGCCGCTACTCAGCGGCTTTTTTATTCTGGACCAGATTGTTGGCCCGGGCCAATAGCATAATTAACACCAGTACCGGTAAGCCCATTGCAGCAGTCATGATAAAAAAATTGCTATAGCCGAACTGATCGACCCATTGACCAGAAAAACCGCCGGTAAATTTAGGCAGTAACAGCATCAGAGAACTGAACATGGCATATTGGGTAGCGGTAAAAGCCAGATTAACTAACGAGGATAAATAAGCGATAAATGCGCTGGTCGCTATACCGGCACTTAAATTGTCGGCGGAAATAACCAGGGTAAGCCACATCAGATCGTAGCCAATCTGGCTCAGGGCCGAAAACAGCAGATTAGTCGCCGCGCTTAAAATTGCCCCGGCAAACAACACTTTCATCACACCAAATTGATTAATCAATATACCGCCAAGTGCCGCTCCGACCAATGTCATTATCACGCCGAATACTTTTGAAACACTGGCTACTTCTTCTTTGCTATAGCCCATGTCGACGTAAAAAGCATTTGCCATGACGCCCATTACCACATCGGTAAGGCGGTAGCAGGCAATTAACGCCAGAATAAGCAGTGCATGCCATTTGTAACGGTTAAAAAAGTCGGTAAAGGGGGCTATCACAGCTTGTTTTAGCCAGGCGATGAAACGTTGCGCCAGAGTACCCTCAGTAGCGACTTGTTGTTGCAAACCGCTTGCCGGCTCGTTACTTAGTAAGGTGGTCAGTATGCCGGGCAGCATACAAAGCCCCATAACCAGATAGGCTTGCTGCCAGCCAGATAAATCATAGTCACTGCCATCAGAAAACAAGGCTGCCAGCCACAACGTACCGGCTGATGCCAGAATCATCGCCAGGCGATAGCCTGTAAGATAAGCAGCGGCCAGCGCCGCCTGCATTTCAACTGCAGCACTCTCAATCCTGAATGCATCAACATTAATATCCTGAGTGGCAGAGGAAAACGCCAGTAATACGGCTAAGCCAGCCATTAACGCTAAATTTTGTTGCGGATCGGTCAAGGCCATACAGCAGATTGCAATAGCGACCAAAACCTGTGACGTCAATAACCAGCTGCGGCGTCGCCCCAGCCAGTTGTGCAGTAGCGGGATTTTCAGGTTGTCAGCCAACGGAGACCACAACCATTTGATGGCATAGGCCATTGCGACCCAGCTGAAATAGCCAATGTCCGCCCGGGACACGTCTGCTTCCCGCAACCAGAATGACAATACGCCAAACACCAGCATTAAGGGCAAGCCACTGGAAAAGCCCATTACAAAAATAATGAGAACCTGGCGTTGGAAGTAGATTCGCAGGCCTGAGAGCCAGGAAAAATAAGAGGTCAAAGCAAACATCCGTACAAAAAACCGTGTGATTAGCTTACGCTGCTGATAATTCTGGTCAAGTGATTAGGGCGTGTTGACGTTTGGTGGTTGTTTTTGCAGCAACACGCCCTAGGGCCTGACGCCAATGCAATCTAACGGGCAATGGCCTTTACCGCGCAGAAAGCTCAGACAATCCTGAATACTTCTGCGCAGCTGCCTGTTATGTTGCAGGCTATCAGCCGGCCAATATTCCAGCTGATGCATCAGGTGCCAGAACACCCACTCCCGCAAACTGGCGGGGGTGTCGGCCAGCAAATGAAATTGCGACCACTCTTCCAGGGTATCCCAAATAAATATATGCAGCTCGCTATGGGCCAACCGACCACGCAAAAAGCGGGATACATAGTACACCAACTGCTGAGATTTAAGTTCAATAAACCACTCTGACATCGCTTGCCTCAACTGTTGCATAGAGGACAACAATTAAGGCAAGTATAGCGGGTTTTACTCGGTTGGCAGTAAGCGAACCGTTTTTAACAGTAAAGGTTCGCGGGGCACATCAGGCCAGCCCAGATTTTTGCTGGTTTCGGTTTCCAGTACATTAATTTTATCCAGCACCTCAAAGCCACTAACTACCCGGCCAAATACCGCGTAACCCCATCGTGAACCCGGGTCGAGACTAGCGTTGTCGGCGAGATTAATATAAAACTGGCTGCTGGCACTGTGCGGATTAGATAAGCGTGCCATAGCGACGCTACCAAACTGGTTTTTTAAGCCATTACCGGATTCATTAAAGATAGTTTTGCCTTGTTTAATTTCACTGAACTGCATATCGTAGCCGCCGCCCTGCACCACGAAATCAGCGATAAGCCGGTGAAAAACCGTGTTGTTGTAAGCATTGGCTTTGACATAACTTAAAAAATTATTAACGGTAACTGGCGCACGACTGCGATCAAGCTCTAACACAATATTACCTTGCGACGTTTCCAGCTGTACGCGGGGATACAGGTTATCCGGTTGCATAAACTTACCAGCCTGCACTGACATGGCACAACACAGTGTTACTAATATCAACCATAGTCGCATTATTTTATCCTCTGATATGGGTTTGCCAGCTTTCATCGCGCAGCAAGTCGGTAAGCACCTGCTCGGTAAGCACTCTGAGTTCACGTTCAATTACTGCTACGTCAGCCCGAAATGGCGCAATTTGGCGGCTGTCACCGCTGTAAGCTTTAGAAAAGCTATTGCCGTTATGTTGCACCAATACCGTCATGGTTACCCGGTTAACCACTTCATGATCAAGTGGCCGTTGGTTTACTCTGGCCTGTAGCTGGTTAATCTGGATGGTGAGCGAGCGCTCACTCTGATTCGTTAAGCTGGCACCCCGTGCGGTTAATGCATCGGCGACGGTTTGTTCCAGCTCTGCTCTCAGATCATTGGCTGTAGCATAGCCCTGACTGGTATCACCGCGCTGAATTACCAGAGTGTTGAGGCTGGAACGCTGATCCAGCAGGTAAAAGCTGAACGCACTTTGCTTCAGTGTGGGGGCTTGAGGCCAGAACACCTGTGGACTGACAATTAACTGCGGTGGTTTGCTGGCACAGCCGGCAAGCAACAATAAACACAGCAACAGGGTACGCATCTGGTTAGCTCCTTTTTATCGCTTCGAGTATCACAAATTTTGGGTTCGCTGCTAATTGCTGACAATGGCCGAATAGCCGCTGCAACTGCTGCTGATAATTGAGATGGCGGTTAGCTACAATACGCAACCGGCCTCCCTGTTTCAATACCCGCTTAGCTTCGGTAAACATTTGGGTAGCAATATGCGAGGTAACCGTGTGCTGCTGATGAAAGGGCGGATTACAAATAATCTGATCCGCGCTTTGGTCTTGTTGGCTGGCCAGACAATCATCGACTACAAACTCGCTGTTGCCATAGCATTGCGGCATATTCAATTCGATATTGGCCTTTGCTGACGCGACGGCCATATAGGATTCATCAGTAAATACAAGGTTGCTGCCGGGCTGATCAGCCAGCAACGTCAGGCCAAGCACACCATTACCACAACCTAAATCAATAATCCGCTGGCCAGTTGTGTCCTGGGGTAAGTGTTGTAGTAAAAACCGGGCGCCTAAATCAAGTTTTTCCCGGGCGAAAACATTGGCGTGGTTTATCAAAGTAAAATCAGTATCCTCCAGTGGCCATTGTAGCGGGAAGTGCGGTTGTGGTTTGCCGGGTTCAGGCTGACAGCGTATTAGCCGGCACTTTTTGACGGCCAGTGACGCCTCGGCCTGCCCCAGTTGTGTTGCAAAGATATCCAGCACATTGCGGTTGATCTCTTTCGCCTTCGCCGCAGCAAGAATGATAGTATCGGGGCGCACCACAGCCGCCAGCTGACTCAGAATAAAACGCAGATAACTATGGTTATTTGGCAGCTTCAATAACACAATATCAGTGTTGTCCGGCAGCGGTTGCAGGCTGTTGATGCTGCTAAAAGCCTGGTTATCTATGCCATTTGCTGTCCGGTTATGCAGTACTGCCTGCTGTGCCAGAAAAGAGTCGCTGCTGCTGGTTTGCCGGCAATGGGCCAGAGCGCAGGACAGGGCGCCAAAACTATCGTTAACCAGTAATACGTTGGGCGTCGCTGAGTGCGTCGCGGTAAAGTCAGCAATAGCAGTGTTTGCTGCGTCTATCAGCAGTTCGTCAGCCGCATCCCAGGCTTGTAAGCTGTGATTGGGCTGGTTTAGTGGCCAGCGATGGAGCGTCAGGTTGATCTGACCAAACTGAAATTGGGTATTCATAACGACAACATTTAAGCAGAGAGAGCCGCATTTTGACACGCAAGGCGCAGAGCGACAACCGCAAAGCTGAAGCACAACAGTTTTTATTACCTGACGCTGCTATTACACTCTGGCCTGCCTGGCTATCAGCCTCTGGTGCGTCACTGCTGCAAGCACAGTTAACTGCTGATTTACCGTGGCGCCAGGAGCAAATCCGCATCTATGGCAAAACGGTCAAGATACCCCGGCGCCAGGTCTGGATGGGCGACCCGCATTGCAGTTATCAGTATTCCGGTGCGCGCTTTATGCCTGCGCCCTGGCATCCGGCATTACAGCAGTTAGCCGCTGAGCTAAGCGATACTATCGGCCGGCCATTTAATTGCGTGTTACTTAATCTGTATGCTAGTGGTCAGGACCACATGGGCTGGCATGCTGATAACGAGCCTGAACTGGGTGATACGCCCGCTATTGCATCACTGAGTCTGGGGGCGACACGTCGATTCGACTTACAGCACCGTACGCTAGGGCATCAACTGCAGTTACAACTCGAAAATGGCAGTTTGTTGCTGATGGCCGGGGACTGTCAGCAGCACTGGCAGCATAGGCTACCAAAGCAGAGCCGGGTAGACGCGCCAAGGTTAAACCTTACTTTTCGATATATTGCACCGCCTCGATAGATAAAATTATTTTTAGTAAGCTGGCCAGTTCGTTAGCTTCCCCTGTAAGTTGAAATGCGAAATAGCAGGCGACAATCCTGGCCTGCTTAACTATCATCAGATGAAAAGCTGAGCTGAGATTTTAAAGATGATGATCCAAACGGTAATTGAACAAAAACTTCTGAGTGCATTCGATCCGGTGCATCTTGAGGTGATTAACGAAAGTAGTAACCATAATGTACCTGCAGGTTCCGAATCACATTTTAAAGTTGTGATAGTAACTCCGGCGTTTGATGGTATGCGTCTGCTTCCCCGGCACCGGGCCGTTAATGCGGTGGTGGCCGAAGAACTGGCTGAGAAAATTCACGCGCTGGCACTGCACACTTATACGCCCAGCGAGTGGTATGAGTACTACGCTGAAAAACCGCCTGCATCGCCAAAATGTTTAGGTGGCAGTAAAGTTGATAAAGCAACAATATAAGCCTGGCATACGCCAAATCGTCCAGTTTATTCGCTAAATTCAGCCTGAAATAAAATAAACAGGCTGATCAGACCTGTTTTCTGGGTTAAAGTTTTACACTAGCGTAATTTTTTAGCGAGCTAACAGCAGGACTTCTTATGGTTATTCAACCGAAAATTCGTGGTTTTATTTGTACTAACGCTCATCCGATGGGCTGTGCTGAGAATGTAAGACAACAAATTAGTTATGTAAAACAGCAGGGGCCTGTAGCTAATGGCCCGAAAAACGTATTGGTTATAGGTGCATCTACTGGTTATGGCCTGGCATCAAGAATTACCGCTGCGTTTGGTTCCGGTGCTAACACCCTGGGTATCTTTTTTGAAAAAGCGCCTACCGAAAGTAAAACCGGTTCCGCGGGCTGGTATAACACCGCTGCCTTTGAACAAGCCGCAGGGGCAGAAGGCTTGTGGAACAAACATCTGAATGGTGATGCCTTTACTGATGAGTTAAAAGCCGAGGCCATTAATCTTATCCGCAGTGAAATGGGTAAAATTGATTTAGTGGTGTATAGCCTTGCCGCTCCACGTCGTAAAGATCCGGTAAGTGGTGAAGTTTACAGCTCAGTACTCAAACCTATTGGCCAGGCATATACCGCGAAAAACCTTAATACCACCAAGCGGGAAATTGAAGAAGTCTCGGTTGAACCGGCTAACGACGATGAGATATTTAACACCGTTAAAGTGATGGGCGGTGAAGACTGGGAGCGCTGGTTAGATCAGCTGCATGCAGCGGGTGTTTTGGCAGAGAACTGTCAGACTGTGGCATACACTTACATTGGTAAAAAACTTACCTGGCCAATTTATGGTAAAGCCACTATTGGCCGCGCCAAAGAAGATTTAGATCGGGCAGCAGGGGCAATTCGCAGCAAGCTTAGCGATGTTAAAGCCAAAGCTTATGTCGCTTCTTTAAAAGCGTTGGTTACGCAGGCCAGTTCAGCCATTCCAATTATGCCGTTGTATATTTCGCTGCTATATCGGGTGATGAAAGAGCAGGGCAGTCATGAGGGCTGTATTGAACAGATTAACGGTTTATTCCGCCAGGGTTTATATAGCAACACGCCAACCCTGGATGATGCCGGCAGGTTGCGGATGGATGGCAAAGAGCTGGCCGATCAGGTGCAGGATAAAGTTGCGGCACTGTGGGGGCAGGTAACTACTGATACCATTGACAGTCTGACCGATTATCATGGCTACCATACTGAATTTTTACATTTATTCGGCTTTGGCTTTGATGGTGTCGATTACGATGCCGATGTCACGCCAGCCGTGCCATTAGCCAACCTGGCTAATTAGTCTTATTGACAAGCCGCCCCCGGGCGGCTTTATTTTGCCATTAAATTAAGTGGAACTAGCTAACAAAGCCAGTCATTAAGCTGTGTCGGCGCAAAAACCTGTTAACTGGAACCGGCAATTTTACCCGGGGCAGGCTACAATGATTTTGCTGATAATTTTACGCTGTACCATGGATAGCCGCTGGCTTTAATGTTAGAATTCGCGACTTTAATACGTGTATCTGGTTAAAAATTAATCGCCCTAGTGGCTGGATTAGTAGAATCAGGTGTGCTGCGCTCGCTGCAGCTGAAAAACTAGACCCGGTTTCTTCCCAAAATAGTAGTGCAAGTACGTATGATAAAACTCAAAAAAGGCTTGGACATTCCCCTCGCAGGCAGTCCTAAACAAGAGATAAGTACGGGTAACGCCATTACTACCGTCGCCGTTTTGGGCGAAGAGTATGTGGGCATGCGTCCGACAATGGCAGTCGAAGTAGGTGATACCGTAAAAAAAGGCCAGGTGCTTTTCGAAGATAAGAAAAACCCTGGTGTTAAATTTACAGCACCACTTGCCGGCACTGTTAAAGAGATTAACCGTGGTGCCAAGCGGGTATTGCAATCGGTCGTCATTGCTGTAAACGGCGATGATGCAGAGCAATTCAAACGCTATAGCAGCGACCAGCTTGCCGGTTTAAGCCGTGAGCAAGTCACTGAAAATTTGGTTGAGTCAGGCCTGTGGGCTGCATTGCGCACCCGGCCATTCAGCCAGATCCCGGCGATTGACAGCACACCACGTGCCATTTTCGTTAATGCCATGGATACCAATCCATTGGCAGCTGATCCTGCCGTCATTATTAACGCAGAATCTGAAGCCTTTACTCAGGGGCTGACCCTGCTGAGCAAGCTGACCGACGGTAAAGTTTTCCTGACCAAAAAAGCCGGTAGCGAGCTACCAGCCAGTTCTGCGGTTGAAGTCGCAGAATTTGACGGTCCGCATCCTGCCGGTTTAGTAGGAACCCATATTCACTTTTTAGAGCCGGTAAGCATGAAAAAAGTGGTATGGCATATTGGTTATCAAGACGTTATTGCCATGGCAAAGCTGTTTCTAAGCGGCGAGCTGGATGCCAACAGGGTAGTGGCATTGTGCGGTCCTGTAGTGAAATCACCACGTTTGATTAAAACAGTACTAGGTGCATCATTAGCAGAACTGACGGCGAATGAACTCAATGACGGTAAAAACCGTATTATTTCAGGCTCAGTGCTGGCAGGTAGCAGCGCGCATGGTGTGCATGGCTATTTAGGCCGTTACCATAATCAGGTATCAGTGCTGGCCGAAGGATATGAAAAAGAATTCCTTGGCTGGATTGCCCCCGGCGCTACTAAGTTCTCGGTAACGCGTGCTTATCTGTCGCACTTGAGCCCAAAACGCCTGTTCAATATGACAACGACCACCAATGGCTCATCACGCGCCATGGTGCCAATTGGTAATTACGAGCGGGTAATGCCGCTGGATGTATTACCAACATTGTTGTTAAGGGACCTGGTTTCCGGTGATACCGACAGCGCCCAAACCCTGGGTTGCCTGGAGTTAGACGAAGAAGATTTGTCACTGTGTACTTTTGTATGCCCTGGCAAATACGACTACGGCACTATTCTGCGCAGCTGCTTGACGACCATCCAGAAGGAAGGCTAATCATGAGTTTAAAGCATTTTTTAGAGCGCATCGAACCGCAATTTGAGAAAGGCGGTAAGTATGAGAAGTGGTACGCGCTGTATGAAGCTGCCGCGACTATCTTTTATACACCTGGTTTAGTTACCAAAAATGGCACCCATGTTCGCGACAGTATTGATTTGAAGCGAATCATGATTTTTGTCTGGCTGGCACTGTTTCCGGCATTATTTTTCGGTATGTTCAATATCGGCCATCAGGCGGTAGAAGCGCTGGCAGCCGGTTATGGCACACCTGATACCTGGCAGGTGGCGATCTTCCAGCTGCTGGGCGGTAATCTGACTGAAGCCTCAGGCTGGGCCGGCAAGATGTTTTATGGTGCGGTCTGGTTTCTGCCAATATACGCCGTAACGTTCATCGTTGGTGGTTTCTGGGAGGTCTTGTTTGCTTCAGTGCGTAAGCATGAAGTCAACGAGGGGTTCTTTGTCAGTTCAATTCTTTTTGCACTGATTCTGCCGGCAACCATTCCGCTATGGCAGGTCGCGTTAGGTATTACTTTCGGTGTCGTTGTGGCTAAAGAGGTATTCGGTGGTACTGGCCGTAATTTCTTAAACCCTGCGCTTGCTGGTCGTGCTTTCCTGTTCTTTGCGTACCCGGCACAAATATCCGGTGACGCGGTCTGGACTGTAGCCGATGGTTACTCAGGTGCTACCTGGTTAAGTAAAGCACAAATGGGTGATCTGGATTATGCCGCTAATACTCAGTTGTGGTGGGATGCATTCTTAGGTTTTATTCCTGGTTCAGTAGGTGAAACTTCAGTATTGGCCTTATTAGTCGGTGGTTTAGCACTTATTTACTTCCGGATTGCCTCCTGGCGTATCGTGCTGGGTGTGATGATCGGCATGATCTTAACCAGCTACCTGTTCAACGCTATCGGTTCAAACACCAACCCACTGTTTGCTATGCCCTGGCACTGGCATCTGGTTCTGGGCGGGTTTGCCATCGGGATGTTCTTTATGGCAACCGATCCGGTTTCAGCATCCTTTACCAATCAGGGCAAGTGGGCCTATGGTATCTTAATCGGCTTTATGGTGATTATGATCCGCGTTGCTAACCCGGCTTACCCGGAAGGCATGATGCTGGCTATCCTGTTTGCTAACCTGTTTGCACCTTTATTCGATTTCTTCGTGGCTCAGGCCAATATTAAGCGGAGGCTGGCACGCAATGTCTAGTAATAATGACACCATCAGCAAAACGCTGATTGTAGTAGTTTCCTTATGTTTAGTGTGCGCTATCGTGGTATCTACCGCTGCAGTGCAACTGCGTCCTAAGCAGAACCAGAATAAACTACTGGATTCTCAGGTAAACATATTGCGCAGCGTCGGCCTGATTGAAGGTAAAGCTTCGCCACAGGAAATTGCTGAAAAGTTTGAAAAGCACGTGGAGTCGCGGCTGGTTAACCTGGAAACAGGTGAAATTGTTGCCGACTGCGATAAAGCCTGTGCCAAAGCATATGATTATCGTCGGGCAATGAAAGATCCGGAGCAAAGTACTGCATTAGATGGCGCAACGGATGTTGCGTCAATTCGCCGGATTGCTGAGCTTGCCCCGGTTTACCTTACTTATGATGAAGATCGTAATCTGCAATCGGTAGTACTGCCGGTGCATGGCTATGGTTTATGGTCAACTATGCATGCTTTTCTGGCATTACAGCCAGATGGTAATACCATCATTGGCCTTAATTATTATGAGCAAGGTGAAACGCCGGGCTTAGGTGCAGAAATTGAGAATGAGCGCTGGAAGGCGCAATTTAAAGGTAAAAAGCTGACGAAAGACGGCGGCGTTGTTGGCCTGGAAGTTAAAAAGCCAGGTAACGCAAACCCAGACTCCGACTACGAAGTTGACGGTTTGTCAGGCGCAACTCTGACCGCAAATGGGGTGCAAAATACCTTTACTTTCTGGATTGGCGAGAACGGTTTCGGACCTTTCTTAGCCAAAGTGCGTCAAGGAGCCTTAAACAATGGCTAATGCAAAAGAAATTAAAACGGTCCTGTTCGGGCCGGTTTTCGCCAACAACCCGATAGCATTACAGGTATTGGGTATTTGTTCGGCGCTTGCTGTTACTACTAAAATGGATACGGCGTTGGTAATGTGTTTTGCATTGACCTTCGTAGTAGCATTTTCAAACCTTTTTATCTCGATGATACGCAATCATATTCCATCAAGCGTGCGGATTATCGTGCAAATGACCATTATTGCCTCGCTGGTAATCGTGGTTGACCAGTTCCTGAAGGCCTTTGCTTACGATCTGGCCAAGCAGTTATCGGTATTCGTTGGTCTGATAATTACTAACTGTATCGTAATGGGCCGCGCTGAAGCCTACGCTATGAAGAGCTCGCCTGGTATGAGCTTCCTGGACGGCATTGGTAATGGTTTGGGCTACAGCGTGGTGCTGCTGGTCGTCGCTTTTATCCGCGAGTTAGGTGGTTCAGGTTCACTGTTCGGTGTGCAAATTATGCCATTGCTGAGCGAAGGTGGCTGGTACCAGCCAATGGGTTTCCTGCTGATTGCACCCAGTGCTTTTATTATTATCGGACTATTTATCTGGGTGTTGCGGGCATATCGTCCGGAACAAGTAGAGAAGGCATAAGGAGCAGCGAATGGAACATTACTTAAGCTTATTTGTGCGTGCCGTCTTTATTGAGAACCTGGCGTTGTCGTTCTTTCTGGGGATGTGTACCTTCATAGCGGTATCACAGAAAATTAAAACAGCTTTTGGTTTAGGGGTTGCGGTAATTGTGGTACTGGGTATTTCGGTACCGGTTAATAATCTGGTGTTTAACCTGTTACTGGCGCCTGGGGCCCTGGACTGGGCAGGCTTTCCGGAAGCTGATTTAAGCTTTCTGGGCTTTTTAACCTATATCGGGGTTATTGCCGCGCTGGTGCAAATTCTGGAAATGACCTTAGATAAATTCTTCCCTGCACTTTATAACGCGCTGGGTATCTTCCTGCCATTGATTACCGTTAACTGCGCTATTTTTGGTGCGGTCGCCTTTATGGTTGAGCGGGATTATAACTTTGGTGAAAGTGTGGTATTCGGCCTGGGCAGCGGTGTTGGCTGGGCACTGGCTATTACTTTACTGGCAGGCATTCGTGAAAAGTTAAAGTATGCTGATATACCCGCTGGTTTACGCGGCTTAGGGTCTACCTTTCTGGTAGTGGGTTTAATGGGATTAGGCTTTATGTCTTTCTCTGGCGTTTCACTGTAAAGCAGTAGAGGGAATATATAATGCAAGAGATATATCTTGGCGTTGGCATGTTCACCATAGTGGTTTTGATGCTGGTGTTTATTATCCTGGCAGCAAAATCCAAGTTGGTGGAAAGCGGCGACATTACGATTAGTATCAACCATGATCCTGACAAAGCCATTAAAACCAAAGCAGGTGGTAAACTACTGGGTGCATTGGCAGATAATGGTATTTTCCTGTCCTCTGCCTGTGGTGGCGGTGGTTCCTGTGGTCAGTGCCGGGTGCACGTTAAGTCAGGTGGTGGCGAGATCCTGCCAACTGAAATGGGCCATATCACTAAAGGTGAAGCACGCGAAGGTTGCCGGTTGTCCTGTCAGGTTGCGGTTAAATCTGATATGGAAATTGAAGTTGAAGAAGAAATATTCGGTATCAAAAAATGGGATTGCGAAGTTATCTCTAATGATAGCAAGGCAACCTTTATTAAAGAGCTGAAAATGGCGATTCCGGATGGTGAGTCAGTACCGTTCCGGGCCGGTGGTTATATCCAGATCGAAGCGCCGCCGCACCATGTTAAGTACAAAGACTTTGATATTCCGGAAAAATTCCGTGGCGACTGGGAACGCTTCAACTTCTTCAGCTTAGAGTCGAAAGTTGATGAGGAAACCATTCGTGCATACTCAATGGCCAACTATCCGGATGAAGAAGGCATTATTATGCTGAACGTGCGGATTGCCACGCCACCGCCAAATAATCTGAGCCTGCCTTGCGGTAAGATGTCATCGTACATCTGGGGTCTGAAAGAAGGCGATAAAGTGACTATTTCCGGGCCATTTGGTGAGTTTTTTGCCAAAGACACTGACGCTGAAATGGTATTTATCGGTGGTGGTGCTGGTATGGCGCCGATGCGTTCGCACCTTTTCGACCAGCTGCGCCGCTTAAAATCAAAGCGTAAAATCAGCTTCTGGTATGGTGCCCGTTCTAAGCGTGAAATGTTCTATGTGGAAGATTTCGATATGCTTGCAGCTGAGAACGATAACTTCGAGTGGCATGTTGCGTTGTCAGACCCGCAGCCGGAAGATAACTGGGATGGTTATACCGGGTTTATTCATAACGTCATTTATGAAAACTACCTGAAAAACCACAAAGCGCCGGAAGATTGCGAGTTCTACATGTGTGGACCGCCAATGATGAACAAAGCGGTTATCAACATGCTGAAAGACTTAGGTGTAGAAGACGACAATATACTGCTTGATGATTTCGGCGGTTAACTCACTGCAACCTAATTAAATCAAAAGGGGGTAACGTTCTGCGTTGCCCCTTTTATGTTATTAGCAATGCTGTTAGCTAAAAAGCAGGAAAGTTGTCAGGACAGTTATCAGGAAATATGATGAAAAATATTCACCCTTTGTCGTTAATCTGGTTAGTTTTTATAAGCTTGTGGCTAAGCGGTTGTGCACCTGCGGCTAAGTTGCCACAGGAGCAGGAGCTGCAGGGCCGCACCATGGGCACGACCTACAGCGTCAAGTTTTTCAGCTTGCAGCCAGTTGATAGCGAGGCTTTACAGCAACAGCTGGAACAGGAGCTGGAGCTGATAAATGAACTCATGTCGACGTACCGGCCGCAGTCGGAGTTAATGCAGTTCAATCAGCAACAGACCACTGAGCCTTACATTATTAGTGAACAAACGGCCAAAGTTATTGCCGAAGCAATAAGAATTGGGCAGCAGACTGGTGGAGTACTGGATATTACTGTCGGACCTCTGGTTGAGCTATGGGGATTTGGTGCCAGCGGCAGGATCACTGAACGTCCTGATCCTGACAAGCTGACTGTTATCACTGACTACGTAGGCCTGGATAAAATCAGCCTTGATAATAACCAGCTGGTAAAAACAGATCCGCGGCTGGCGCTTGACCTGTCAACCATTGCCAAAGGTTATGGGGTAGATCGTTTAGCCGATATACTTGAAAAATCAGGCATAACAGATTATATGGTAGATATCGGCGGGGAAATGCGGGTAAAAGGTAGTAAGCCCGACCGTGCCTGGCGGGTTGCTATTGAAAAGCCTGTAGCCGGTAACCGGGCCGTACAACGAATTATTACTCCGGGTGATATGGCGATTGCCACCTCAGGAGATTACCGCAATTATTTTGAGCAGGATGGTATTCGCTATTCGCATCTGATCGATCCGCGCACGGCTGCGCCCGTACAGCATCGGACGGTGTCGAGTACCGTTATTCATCCCAGTAGTATGACTGCCGACGGTTATGCGACAGCACTACATATTATGAATGCAGAAGAAGCGCTGCAATTTGCTAACCAGCACCAGCTTGCTGCGCTGCTGATTGTTAAAACTGACGACGGCTTTGTTGAGCTGGTCAGTGACGCGTTTCAACCCTTTTTAGCTGACGAAGTGAGGTAAGCAATGGCCGTATTTATTTTTACCTTTGGTTTATTCCTGGTGGTGGTTTTAGCTATGGCAGTAGGCGTTATTGTCCAGCGTAAAACGCTGGCTGGCAGTTGTGGTGGCCTGGGCGAGCTTAATATTGATAAGGCCTGTGATTGCGACAAACCCTGCGAGAAAAGACAGAAACGGCTGCAAAAAGAGAAGTACTGGCAAGATAATAAAATCATCTGAATGGTATATCGCTGCGTATAGGTTAAGCTATTGAGTGAACAGGCGCTTGTGACAGCAAGCCGCCTGCATTCTGTTGATTTAACCTGTACTAAGGATAATAACGATGCCAAGGTTACAACCCTATACCCTGATCCTGTTACTTATTATAAGCCTGCCTGCATTAGCTAACCGCTTTGCCAACGTTGAAATTAACGCCACGCCACTGGCAGAGGACCTGTATATGCTGACGGGTTCCGGTGGCAATATGGCTGCGTTGGTAAGTGATGACGAAGTGATATTAATTGACGCTCAGTTTGCGGAGCTGGCCGATAAAATTAATGCCAAACTTGTCGAGCTCAGCGACGGCAAGGCGCTTGGTACTCTGATTAACACCCATTTGCATGCTGATCATGTCAATGGTAACAGTGCGTTAAAACCCAAACGGATTGTTGCGCATGCCAATGTACTTAAACGTCTGAGCGCAGATGAATCGTTTCCACGAGCCGGCTTGCCCACTGAAACCTTTAAAACTCAATTAAGCCTGAACCTGAGCGGTCAGACAATCCGCCTTGAATATCTGCCACCCAGCCACACCGATGGCGATATCATCGTCTGGTTTGAAGATAAAAATGTGCTGCATATGGGCGATATGATGTTTGAGGGACGTTTTCCCTTTATTGACTTAAATAACGGGGGCTCGGTTCGCGGTTATATTGCTAACGTGGCCTATGTATTGGCCAACATCGATAATGATACTAAGGTTATCCCCGGTCATGGCGAGCTGACTGATAAAGCCGGGCTGCAGCGCTTTCATCAGATGATGGTTAAAACTCTGGCAATAGTAGAGCAGCAGCAGGCAAAAGGCTTAACTAACGAGCAAATTGTCGAGGCCGGCCTGGGTGAAGAATGGCAAAACTGGCACTGGAATTTCATTACTGAACAGCGCTGGATCAATACCTTATTGCAAGCCGAGCCGTTAACACAGTAGTTTTGTGGTTTATCGCCAGCGAAAAAACGCTGGCGAAGTAAATAGCAAACCGGGTTTGCTGTTACAGCCGCCAGACCCGGTATTTTTTGCCTTTCATCCTGCCGTCGTTTAAAAGTGCTAACGCTTGTTTAGCCACCTTACGGTTAACCGCAACAAAGGCTACAGTATCCAGCATCTGAATTTTACCAATGTCGGCAAACACAATCTGGCCGCCGCTGGTCAGGGCGCCGACAATATCACCCGGACGTAATTTGTGTTTTTTGCCGCCATCAATTTGCAGCGTTTGCATTGTCGGTTCTGCTAATTTCTGGCTCAGTACCGAGTTGTCAGGTAACGGCTGGGCTGTGATCTCAAGTTCCAGTTGTGTGGCCAAGGCCGCCAGTTTCTGGCCGTCATCCGCGCTTAGCAGTGAACAAGCCAGCCCACTGTTACCGGCACGCCCCGTGCGGCCAATCCGGTGGGTGTGGGTAGCAACATCATGGGCCAGCTGATAGTTAATAACTAAATCCAGCTTATCGATATCAAGGCCTCTGGCCGCAACATCGGTGGCAACTAATACGCTGACACTGTTATTACTGAATTTAAGCAGGGCATGTTCCCGGTCGCGCTGCTCTAAATCGCCATGCAGGGCGATAACACTGAGACCAGCCTGCTTTAAGGTATCAGCCAGCTCCTGAGTTTCCCGTTTGGTATTACAAAATACCACGGTGCTGGCTGGCTGAAACCGGTGTAGTAGTAACTTAACGGCGTCGGCCCGGCTTACTCCGTCCAGCTGATAAAACTGTTGTTCAATGCTATTTTGGGTATGAGGGCTTGCCACCGTTACTGTAACCGGCGACTGCATAATGGAGTCGGCAATCTGGCGTACGGCTTTATCGAAAGTGGCGCTAAACAGCAGAGTTTGCCGTACTGCCGGTACGTCAGCGAGAATGGCATTCAGTGCATCAGCAAAACCCATTTCCAGCATCCGGTCTGCTTCATCCAGTACCAGAGTAGTTAAATTGCTCAGGTCCAGCCGTTGCTGCTGCAAGTGATCGAGGATCCGGCCAGGGGTGCCGACAATGATATGGGCACCATGCTCCAGCGAGACAATCTGGCTGCGGGTCGGCACGCCGCCACACAGGGTCAGCACTTTTATATTGTGAATATTGCGGGCCAGCTTACGAATTTCAGCGGCTACCTGTTCAGCCAGTTCGCGGGTGGGGCACAGCACCAGGCTCTGGATCCGATAGCGCTTAACATCCAGCCTGGCCAGTAGCCCCAGCGCGAAAGCTGCTGTTTTACCTGAACCGGTTTTAGCCTGCGCGATAACGTCTTTACCGTCTAAAATGGCGGGCAGACTCTGCGCCTGCACCGACGTCATCTGGTGGTATTCGAGGCTGGTTAAACATTCCAGTAAAGGCGTTGGCAACGCCAATTGGCTAAAAGAGTGGTCAGACACGTTGGGATCCTGTAACAAAAAACAGGACGCTGCCTGCAAAGGGGCAGCATTATAGCAGAAGTTAGCTTTACATGCTGACGTTTTGTGGTCAGGCTTTGTTCTCTATTCTGTTATCAGTATCAGCATCGTCCTGTTGTTCAGGCTTGGTCAGGCTAATGACCTGATCTTGCGAGGTACGGTGGGTTTCACCGATAAAACTGCCGCCGCGTTCAATACATAAATCGTCACTATGAACAATGCCCATTGCTTTACCCTGAGGCAAAATTTCTACGGTATTAGCAAAAAGCTCGCCATCAAATAAGCCATTGATAATTACTTTATCAGCGGTTACCTGGGCTTTGACTCTGCCGGCTGCACTGATAATCAGGGTTTTTTCACTGGTGATAACCCCTTCGACATAGCCGTCAACCTGCATATCACAGCTTAGTCGGAGGCTTCCGATAATTGAGCATCCCGCAGCGATGACAGTTGTAGTTGTGTGCTTGCTTTGGTTTGCAGCATCGTTACTAAAGAATCCCATTTAATGCTCCGTTCTTTTTCGAATACCAGGTCAAAGTTATTAGCATCCCAATCCATAAAGTTTTGCGGGTTAAGTGACCGGTCTAAAAAGTGTATCTCGTAATGCAAATGTGGTGCCGTCGAATTACCGGTGTTGCCTGAGGTGGCAATTAGCTGGCCTTTATGCACAAACAGACCATTGGCAACTTTAAACTCATCTAAGTGAGCGTAAAGCGTTGAAAAACCAAAGGCATGACGAATTTTAAGTAAGTTGCCATAGCCATTTTTGCTGGGGCGGACGACTTCAACCACGCCATCGGCCGGGGCGTATATAGGTGTACCGCGATTGGCAGATAAATCTATACCATTATGGTGTTGCTGTTTGCCCATAATAGGATGAGTTCGCACACCGAAGCGGGACGAGCGGCGACGAAACTCCAGTGGAGAGCCGTTGGGAACCAGCTGTAGCATCGCCATTTTTGCACTGGAATTAACCGTTGCTGTATCCAGCCTGGCCTCAATATCCTGTGGGAATTGCTGCTCCAGGCCAAGAGTCAGTTCAATTTCCCCCAGCCGGTTGCTGACCTGCAGCATTTCATCCTGCTTAATAGCCAGCTCCTGCTGCAATTTCTCCCGGGTCTGGCTGAGTTCGGTGATTTCCGTCGCCAATTGTTCCGCCTGCACTGCCAGCACTTGCTGTTGATTCTTCGTGTGGTCGACGGTTTTCAGCAGATAATCAATGACTGCAGCTGTAATAATCACGGTAAACAGGATCAACCACAAGCTAATTACTGCATTGCGTTTAAATAGTTTGCTGACACTAAAATGGCGGGTACCATTGATGCTTGATACCGAGATAATAATTCGATCTTTCATCTGATATAACAGCTTTTACAATGGTTAAAAACAGAACAGGCGGTCAAAATAGGGTGCTTTGTCGCTGCTGTCAAGGTTTTCATTGCTTGCAGAAACGACAAAACCGCAACAAAAAGCTGCGGTTTTAACATTAATTACATTAATGTCAATGCATTAATGACTTTCGTCGCCTTCAATGCCATGGACATGACCGTGAGCTAATTCTTCTTCAGTTGCGTCACGTACTTTCAGTACTTCAACGTCGAAGCTCAGTTGAATACCCGATAATGGATGGTTGCCATCGACGACTACTTCTTCTTCAGTAACATCCAGAATGATGACGGATTGCTCACGACCATCAGGGCCTGCCGCGCGAAAACGCATGCCCGGAGCAACTTCCATGCCTTCAAACATGTTTTTAGGCACAGATTGCACTAATTGATCATGGCGCTCGCCGTAGGCGTCTTCTGGCGCAATGGTTGCGGTGAAGGTGTCACCAACCGCTTTGCCGGCTAAGGCTTTTTCCAGGCCGGGAATTAATGCGCCATGGCCAAACAAAAATACCAAAGGCTCGCCATCAACAGATGAATCCAGTTTATTACCGTCCGGATCGGTAACGGTGTAATGCATGGCGACGACTTTGTCTTGTGAAATGGTCATGAAAACCTCTTTAACTTAAAGGATAAGGTAACGGCAGTAACTGCAGTGCCGGTGCACTGTCGGACTTTAACCGTAACGAGTCTGCCGGCGTTATATCATTAGGCAGCACCGCAATTAACCAAAGCTGGTTATTGATATTCACTGCGTTAATAACCTGGCCCACCCGGCGCCAGTTTTCGTTAAACTGTTGTTCGATATCACAGCCTGCGGCCGGAGCTTCATCTGTATCTGCCTGCAGGATCCAGGCTGCACGCTTATTGCGGCCCAGGTACTTCATCCGGGCTACCGTTTCCTGGCCAAGGTAACAGCCTTTGCTAAAACTGATGGCATCTACAGCCTGTAAGTTAAGCATTTGTGGTACAAATTCGCCAATCAGCGGCTGTTCCAGATAACACAACCCATGCAGAATATGCTGCTTTAACCATAGCGTTGGTGCTGCCAGCGGATAGTCGCTATCCAGCAGGGCTATCGCATCAGCTTTGGGCAGGATCAACATAAAATGCTCATCAGCCAGCTGCAATACCGCCCCTTGATTATGGCGGCTTAGCCTACCATTGCCGCCTGGCAATTTAAAGCCAAGCCGGCTGACTAATGTCTCAGCTCCGGCGCCGCCAATACCGAGCGTGGCAAATTTATCCTGGCCGGAGGCAAAGCTTACTTTGGAAAAGACCCCAAATTTCTGCCATTGGGCAACGGATGCGCTCAGCTCGTCCCGAAAAGCGACAACAAGCAGCTCGTCGTGGTGTTGCAACAAATGAAAAACTGACCAGGTTTTGCCCTTTGCATCACAATGGGCGCCGCGTAAAAAGGTGTCATCGTTTAACTGATCAAGGTCACAGGTGGTCTGACTCTGTAAATACTTGTGCTTGTCTGTGCCACTGACGCTGATAATGTCGAACGCGGGCAGCGGGGCAATAAAGGGGCCCTGAACCTGATTGGATAATTGGCCGTAACTCTTTGCGGTTAACCAGGAAGTATGCATTGTTTATATCACCAGAAGTATCACCAAAGCGTAGATAGATGTAACATTGGGGCTGCAGTGAAAAGCTCAACCCCAAGGCGGCAGAATTGTTTCATCGCCGTTTTCTTTATTAATGTAGCTGGCAGTAAGGAATTTGAATGACCGAGTTAATGATTAAACCCCGTCTGCGCTGGGCGTGTCGTCGAGGCATGCTGGAGCTTGATGTATTATTGGCGCCTTTTGTCGAAGAAGGCTACGATGCGTTATCGCTGCAACAGAAACAAGACTTTGAACGGTTACTGGCATGTGACGATCCCGATTTGTTTGCCTGGTTTATGGGACATGCTAAATCATCAGACCCTTCTTTACAGGCGCTGATAACGATAATTCTTGACCGTGTCCGGGTGTAATGTCGCCATTATCCGCTCGCGCTGGCGCCAATATGGTTTGCTGGCATTGGCGCTAATACTGTTTATGTTATTTGCTTTCCAGCCTTTGCCGCCGGTGAGCCTCTGGCTGGCTGCGCCGTTACTTTTTCTGTTGTATTGGTATGGGGTAAGCTTATACCGGCAAGGGCCGGTAGCGGCGGGCTTGAGCCTGCAGGCCAATGGCCAGCTGCGCTGGTGGCAGAGCGACTATCCTGCCGGCCAGCTGATAGCTGGCTGCCTGGTCAGCGAGTTTGCTCTGCTGCTGCGTTGGCAAAGTGATAATAACCAGCCGCATTTGCAGTGGTTGCTTGCCGACCAACTGACTGTTGCCGACTACCGCGCATTGGCGCGCCAGCTTAATCAGTTTAACTGGCAAGCCGGCGCTGGTAACTACCCGGACAACTAAGCGGGTAGTGCAAGATTTAAGGTGTTAGTACCGTAGGCTTACTGCTGCTGAGCAAGTTGGGGTAATCAAGATTATAATGTAAGCCCCGGCTTTCTTTACGCGCCATGGCGCAGCGGATAATCAGTTCAGCAACCTGAGCCAGATTACGCAGCTCCAGCAAGTTATGGCTTAACCGGAAATGGCTGTAGTAATCATGAATTTCTGATTGTAACAACTCAACCCGGTGCAAGGCTCGCTCTAACCGTTTGTTAGTGCGAACAATACCAACATAGTCCCACATAAACAGTCTGAGTTCATGCCAGTTGTGGGTGATGACAATTTCTTCATCAGAATCACTTACTCTGCTCTCATCCCAGGGCGCGATGTCGGCATAACTGTCGCTGGCCGGTAACTGACTGACAATATGTTTGGCCGCAGCCTGCGCAAACACCACGCATTCCAGCAACGAATTACTGGCCATCCGGTTGGCACCGTGTAAACCGGTGTAAGCGACTTCGCCAATAGCATACAGGTTATGCAGGTCGGTCTGGCCGTTAAGATTAGTCAGTACGCCACCGCAGGTATAATGTGCTGCCGGGACCACCGGAATTGGCTGGCGGCTGATATCAATACCGACGCTTAAACATTTGGCGTAAATGGTAGGGAAGTGCTCAATAATAAAATCTTTCGGCTGATGGCTGATATCCAGGTACAGGCAATTGGCACCCAGGCGTTTCATTTCATAGTCGATTGCCCGGGCTACAATGTCCCGTGGCGCCAGCTCAGCGCGCTGATCAAATTCTGGCATAAAGCGGCTACCGTCCGGCCGGCACAAATAGGCGCCTTCCCCCCGCATTGCTTCTGAAATCAGAAAATTCGGGGCATCGGGGTGATACAAACTGGTTGGATGAAACTGGTTAAATTCCATATTGGCGACCCGGCAACCGGCCCGCCATGCCATGGCGATACCGTCACCACTGGCAACATCAGGGTTACTGGTATATAAGTAGACTTTACTGGCGCCGCCGGTGGCAAGTGCCACAAAATGGGCTTTGATGGTTTCTACTTTGGCGCGGGTTTTGTTCCAGACATAAGCACCGTAGCAGCGTTTAGCATCCAGGCCCAGTTTACTCCCGTTGATTAAATCGATAGCGTTGTAATTTTCCAGCAACTGAATATTCGGATGTTGTTTTACCTGATCAACCAGGGTTATCTGCACCGCCTGGCCGGTGGCATCGGCTGCATGCAGAATACGACGATGGCTGTGGCCGCCTTCCCGGGTAAGATGATACTTCAGGCTGCCGTCGGTATCATGGTACTGGTCAAAAGGTACGCCTTGTTCAATAAGCCACTGCATAGCCTCTTTTGCATGTTCGGCGGTATATTGCACAGCGGCCTCTTCACATAAACCGGCACCGGCAATTAAGGTATCGTTAACGTGGGATGCGATACTGTCATTTTCATCGAATACGGCAGCTATGCCACCCTGGGCATAAAGGGTGGAGCCTTCCCGCAAGGGCCCTTTACTTAACACTAACACTTTTGCATGATCAGCTAACTGTAACGCTAATGATAAGCCTGCAGCGCCGCTGCCAATAATTAATACGTCACAATGATATTCATTTTGTAGTGTCATGCGATACACTTATCCCAGTTGAGCCTTAATGTTTGGGTAACCTTGGGGTTACCGCTGCAATTACCCGACAGTCGGGCTGTTGGATCAGCTTATTGTAGCGGTTTTGTCATAATATACAGAACTATTTATTGTGGCCATGGTCAGAGCTTCAACGCCAGACCGGGGCCATTTAAAATCGACGACCTAATAAGTATTACAGGGGACAGGCTCACAGAATGAGCGAGCAAGAATTAGATTGGCAAATTGTCCAGCGGGTCCAGCAAGGCGATAAAGCTGCTTTTAATCTGTTGGTGAAAAAATATCAGCATCGGATTGCGAACTTAATCTCCCGTTATGTCTCTAATCACGGAGATGTGGCAGACGTCGCGCAGGAAGCGTTTATTAAAGCGTATCGTGCTATGCCGGGGTTCCGGGGGGAAAGTGCTTTTTACACCTGGCTATACCGGATAGCAGTTAATAGTGCAAAAAATTATCTGGTCGCAAATGGCCGCAAGCCACCAGCCACCGATGTTGATGCTGAGGACGCCGAATATTTTGAGGGTAGCGATGCCTTAAAAGAGCAGGACTCGCCAGAGCGATTGTTACTGTCGGAAGAGATTCGGGCTGTGGTATTTAATACTATAGATAAGTTACCAGATGAACTTCGTACTGCAATAACACTCAGAGAGCTTGAAGGGTTAAGTTACGAAGAAATTGCAGAAGTAATGGCGTGTCCAATCGGCACCGTGCGCAGCAGGATATTCCGGGCACGTGAAGCGATAGACATTCAGCTTAAACCATTGATAGGCTAAACCGGATTAATGAACAGCAAGCAGACAGGAAAAATTATGTCGTCAGAAAAGCAGGATTGGCTCTCAGCCGCCACTGACAACAGGCAAATCAGCGATGCTGAGCTTGACCTGTTGTTACAGCAGCCTGAGTTACAGCAGAAGCTTGAACGCTATCAACTCGCTGCGGCTGTTTTCCGGCAGGAAAAGTCGGTGCCGCTACCCGCTGATTTCAGTACAGATATTGCTGCTTTATTGCAAGATGAGCCAGCATATCGGCTGACACAAAGTCGTAATTTATTGCAAAAAATTGGTTCTGGTATTCGTTATGCTGCAAATGGTAGCTGGCTGAAACCTGCAGCACAGGGTGCTGTGGCGGCCGGTGTTGCACTGTTTGCGGTATTGGGTGTGCAGCAATATCAACAGCCCAACGGCCAGGATTTAATGTTACCAAGCCCGGTATTACAGACTAACCCTATTGGTGGCTTTGCCACGCCGGTCAGTTTAAGTTCTACCACTGCTGATACCCGCTTTGCTGAGCAGGAACAGCAGGCGATGCAGGAGCAGCAGCGCAGATTACAGGCGTTATTGCAAGCTCATCGGCAGCAAGTTCGGGTAATGGAACAGCAACAGCCAAAAACTGAGCAAGAAAACGAGCAGTAATATGAACAAAGTAGTAAGTCTGTGTTGCACCCTGTTGTTAATGTGCAGCAGCTTGCTGCGGGCCGATGAGGCCGGTTGGGCCTTATTTGACCGGGTTCAGTTAAGCGTTAAACAGTATAATTTTGAAAGCTCTTTTGTGGTGTTTAAAGGTAGCCAGGTTGAAACCTTTCGCTGGCAACATGGCCGCAAAGGAGACAACGAAATTGAACATCTTGTGCCGCTTGATGCCGGCGGTATTGATATATTGCGCCGTGATGGCACAGTGTATTATTTCTTAACCGACCGGCCCGCTCTGGTCACCACCAGTGACAGTATCAAAGAATTACCCGCTATCCTTTTTCGGGACAGTGAGCAGATCCGCAAGCTGTATACTGCGGTCTTAGGCAGCAGCTCTGTTATGTCCGGCCATACCGCCCAACTGCTAAGGCTCAGCGCTAATGACGCCGGCCGGCATAGTTATTGGCTGTGGGTTGAAGTTGAATCAGGTTTCCCACTGCGGATTGATATCATGTCGGAGCAACAGGCCCCGCTGGAGCGCTGGCTGGTTACTCATATGCAAATTAGTCCGGAACTGCCTGAAAACCTGCAACGGCTGCTGGACAGCGAACTACCTGAGCCGGCCGACCGCCAGACTGGCGCTGTCCTGCCTGAAAACCAATTACAGCTTGGCTGGTTACCCGAAGGCTATCAACTGGTAAGCGACCCGCATATTGTACCGCAGTTGCAGCAAAGCCTGCTAAGTTACTGGCTGTTGACAGATGGCCTGCATCAGGTATCGGTATTTGTTCAACCCAGTCAACAGATGCCGACCCAGGCGTACCGAGATGGCGCAACCACCATCTATATGTTAAGTGCACCGCAGCATGATATAACGGTTATAGGTCCGGTCAGTATTAATGTGGCCGAGCGGCTGGCCGCTGCGGTACGCTAGCAAATGCTGGATGCTGGCAAATACTGTTTGTTAGTAAATACTGTAGGTTAGTAAATAATTGAGACGCGCAGGTAACAGTGTAATGATTGAGCAAATAGCTACGGTACTTGCCGTCGAATCAGACGGTGTCTGGCTGGGCACCACGCCGGTGACAACATGCAATTCCTGCCATGCCAGTGATGACTGCGGTACCGGTATCGTCGCCAAAACCATGACTCCGCGTCAGAATCGGTTCTTTGTGACGACTGAATTGCCACTGCTGCCGGGTGAGCAGGTAAAGGTCGCTACCGCCGGTCAGCAACTGGTAACGGCGGCGTTGCTGGTTTATCTGCTGCCGCTGGTGCTGATGATGAGCAGTGCGTTACTGGTTCATCTTGGCTGGCAGGCAGCAGAAGGCTGGGTAATGTTGGCCGCTGCTGTGGGAGCGGGTACGGGCTTGCTGATTGCCCGCTATTATGGGGCAACAATGGCCAATCAGCAGCAACTGAGTATTCTGGCTGTGCTACCGGATATCTCCGTGCAACAACAGTACAGTGCCTCTGGCGAGCCATCGACGAAGAACACATAGCAAGCTGCCTGCGGATAGAGTACAATTCCCCCTAATTTTTTTACAGCATCGGTCTCACAATAGCCGTACCGTTAACCGGTGCGTCTGAGCTTATTGTCAGTACCCCCAGTATATTTCGGACATTTGCGGATAACATGGCAAAACTTAATAACATCAGAAACTTCTCCGTCATCGCCCATATTGACCATGGTAAATCGACCCTGTCTGACCGGCTAATTCAGTATTGCGGCGGTCTGGCCGATCGTGAAATGCAGCAGCAGGTGCTGGATTCAATGGACCTGGAGCGTGAGCGTGGTATTACCATCAAAGCGCAAAGTGTCACCCTGAATTATACCGCTGACGATGGCAATACCTATCAGCTTAACTTCATTGATACCCCGGGGCACGTTGACTTTACCTATGAAGTCAGCCGCTCGCTGGCCGCCTGTGAAGGCGCTTTGCTGGTGGTTGATGCAGGGCAGGGGGTTGAAGCACAGACTGTTGCCAACTGCTATACCGCGCTGGATATGAATCTGGAAGTTATTCCGGTATTAAATAAAATTGACTTACCGCAGGCTGAGCCAGAGCGGGTTGCTGAAGAAATTGAAGATATCATCGGTATTGAAGCGCTTGGTGCCGTGCAGTGCTCGGCCAAAACCGGTTTTGGTATCAAAGATGTGCTGGAAACCATTGTTAAAAAGATTCCGCCACCAGAGGGTGAAGCTGACCAACCCACTCAGGCACTGATTATCGACTCCTGGTTCGATGCATACCAGGGCGTGGTGTCACTGGTGCGGGTTAAGCATGGTGCCATTAAAACCAAAGATAAAATCAAAGTGATGTCTACCGGTCAGGTATACGAAGTTGATAAGGTCGGGATCTTCAGCCCGAAAGCCACTAACACCGGCGAGCTGAAAACCGGTGAGGTAGGCTTTGTTATCGCGGGTATCAAGGAAATTAAGGGCGCACCGGTTGGCGATACCCTGACCCTGTCAAAAAACAGCGCTGAAAAACCCTTGCCCGGCTTTAAGCGAATTAAGCCGCAGGTTTACGCCGGTGTATTCCCGGTATCGTCGGATGATTACGAAGACTTTCGTGATGCGCTGGCCAAGCTCAGCCTGAACGACTCGTCATTGTTTTATGAGCCAGAAAATTCTGGTGCCCTGGGTTTTGGTTTCCGGATTGGTTTCCTCGGTATGCTGCACATGGAAATCATCCAGGAGCGGCTGGAGCGCGAGTACGATTTAGATTTAATCACCACGGCACCGACCGTAGTGTATGAAGTCATTAAAAAAGATGGCGAAAAAGTGCTGGTCGATAACCCCAGCGATTTGCCGGCAGTAAATGATATTGACGAAATTCGTGAGCCTATTGTTGAAGCACATATTCTGGTACCGCAGGAATATCTCGGCAACGTTATTACCCTGTGTATCGAGAAACGTGGTGTTCAGACTAATATGCTGTACCACGGTCGGCAGGTGGCGGTAACGTACGAGCTGCCAATGGCAGAAGTTGTGATGGACTTTTTCGACCGCTTAAAATCAACCAGCCGGGGCTATGCGTCGCTGGACTATGCCTTTAAGCGGTTCCAGACTTCGAACATGCAGCGGGTCGATATCCTGATTAACGGCGAGCGGGTTGATGCCCTGGCCATTATCAGCCATATCGATTTTGCCCAGGGCCGTGGCCGGCAGCTGGCAGAAAAACTGAAAGAACTGATCCCACGGCAAATGTTTGATATTGCTATTCAGGCGGCAATTGGTAATCACGTTATTGCCCGGACCACCATTAAGCAAATGCGTAAAAACGTCTTAGCAAAATGTTACGGTGGTGACGTCAGTCGCAAGAAAAAACTGCTGCAAAAGCAGAAAGAAGGTAAGAAGCGGATGAAACAGGTAGGTAATGTTGAAGTACCGCAAGAGGCCTTCCTGGCCATTCTGAAAGTTGGCAAGTAAAGCAGGTAAACAGAAGGGAAACGCATGGCCGGTTATTTTGCAATTTTATTAGTGATACTGACCTTAACCAGTGGCCTGATCTGGCTGCTGGATGCGCTGGTGCTGGCGCCTAAGCGCCGTGAGCGTCTGGTTTTAGCGCAAAGTGGTGCCGGCACTCAGCTACCGGCAGAAACCAGCGATACTTTGTTAAAAGAACCGGCCGTGGTAGAAACGGCAAAATCAATTTTCCCGGTGATTGCCGCTATTACCTTGTTTCGCTCGTTTTTATATGAACCGTTTCAAATTCCTTCTGGCTCAATGATGCCTACCTTGCTGGTCGGTGATTTTATTCTGGTAGAAAAGTTTTCTTACGATGTAAAAGACCCGGTGTGGCGCACGACTTTGTACCATAACAAGCTGCCGGAACATGGTGATGTGGCGGTATTTAAGTACCCTGAGCAGCCGACGGTCGACTTTATCAAGCGTATTGTCGGTCTGCCGGGTGACCGGATTATTTACCGCGACAAACAGCTGTATATCGAAAAAGCCTGTACAGAGGGCCAGACCAGCGGTTGCGGCACGCTGGAGCGGGTTGCGCTGACCCATATTCCTGATAATCAGTTTTTTCAGGGCCGGTTTCAGCAGCGGCGTTATCACGAAGCGCTGGGCGAAAATGGCCATCATATTCTGGTGACCCCGGCTGCGCCGGAGCGGCCAGGTCAGTACCATCAGCAGCCCGGAACGGCGATAGATGAATTTGTAGTGCCGGCAGGCCACTATTTTGCCATAGGTGATAACCGCGATAACAGCCGGGACAGCCGGTTCTGGGGTTTTGTGCCGGCCGACAATCTGGTAGGCAAGGCAGTATTTATCTGGATGAGCTTTGAGTTCAGTGAAGACCCGGACAGCTGGTTACCCGGCTGGGTGCCGGTGGGCGTGCGGTTCGAGCGCCTGGGTAAAATTGAGTAAGGTAGGCTGATGTTACAACCGGTTAAACCGTTAATGAATAAACTGGGGTATCAGTTTACCCGGCCTGAGTTGCTGGAGCAGGCGCTTACCCATCGCAGCTGTAAAGGCAAGCATAATGAACGGCTGGAGTTTTTAGGTGATGCGGTATTAGGGCTGATCATTGCCCAGATGCTGTTTGAACTGTTTCCGCAAACTCGCGAGGGCGATTTAACCCGGATGCGCTCGGCACTGGTAAAAGGGGTAACTCTGGCGGAAATAGCGCAGGAGCTGGCCATTGCCCAATACTTGCGGCTGGGCCCGGGCGAGCTGAAAAGTGGTGGCCACCGGCGCGAGTCTATTCTGGCTGATGCGCTGGAAGCGATTTTAGGTGCTATCTTTTTAGACAGTGGCATGGAAGCCTGCCGCGAGCGTATTCTGGTCTGGTTCGGCGAGCGCTTAAAACACATTGCGCCGGGCGAGCAAAAAGATTCGAAAACCCGCTTGCAGGAATATTTACAGGGTCTGCGCTTACCGCTGCCAGTGTATGACGTGATCGCCACAGAGGGTGAAGCGCATCAGCAAACGTTCACGGTACGTTGCACCGTGCCGGGTATTAAGCCTATTACTGCCTCAGGCAGTTCGCGGCGTAAAGCCGAACAAGATGCCGCTAATGCGGCTTTGGAACAAATTAAAAATGAACGATAACCCTGTGCCAACCTCTCACGCGGCGCCAACCACTTATGCAGGTTTGGTGGCGATAGTTGGCCGCCCCAATGTGGGTAAATCTACGCTGCTGAATAAACTGGTTGGCCAGAAAGTCAGTATTACCTCAAAAAAGCCACAAACCACCCGCCATCGGATCCTCGGCATTGATACCGTTGATAATTACCAGACGGTGTATGTTGACACGCCGGGTTTGCATATTGAAGAGAAGCGGGCGATCAACCGGCTGATGAATAAGGCGGCAACCAGTTCAATAAACGATGTAGAGCTGGTGCTGTTTGTGGTGGAAGGGACCCGCTGGAATGACGACGATCAGATGGTGTTAAATAAGCTGATTGCTTCCGAAAAGCCGGTCGTGCTGGTGGTAAACAAAGTCGATTTATACAAAGACAAGTCAGAATTATTGCCGCATTTGCAGCGGCTGGGTAGCCAGCTGAATTTCGTTGATGTTGTGCCGTTGTCGGCAGAAAGTGGTGACAATGTGGCTGCGCTGCGCAAGGTAGTGCAACGGCACTTGCCCTTGTGCGAGTTCTTTTTTCCGGAAGATTACATTACTGACCGCTCGCAACGTTTTATGGCGGCTGAAATTGTCCGCGAAAAACTGATGCGATTTTTGGGTGATGAGCTGCCGTATTCTGTTACGGTCGAAATTGAACGCTTTAAATGGGAAGAGAAGCATTTCCATATTGCTGCTTTAGTACTGGTAGAGCGGGAAAGTCAGAAACGAATGGTTATTGGCAATAAAGGCGAGCGGATTAAAACCATCGCCACTGAAGCCAGGCTGGACATGGCAGCGATGCTGGAGCAGCCGGTTTTTTTACAGGTGTGGGTTAAAGTGAAATCGGGCTGGGCCGACGATGAACGCGCTCTTCGCAGCCTTGGCTATGGCGAAGATTAACTGTCATGACGATTAAGGTGTAACCAGATGCAGCCGCTATGTCCAGCTTATATTTTGCATAGCCGGCCGTTTCAGGACGAAAAACTGCTGTTGCAGCTGTTAATGCCTGAGCAGGGCAGAGTATCGGCAGTGATCCGCAAACGTCAGGGCAAACAGCGCTTTGCCTTGCAGCCGTTTCAGTTATTTACCGTGGCCCTTAGTGGCCGCAGCAGTTTAAAAACTATCCGAACCCTGGATGAGCTGGCCCCTGCCGTGCGATTTAATGGTAAATTTTTATTCAGCGCGCTTTATCTGAATGAGCTGATATGCCGGCTGTGGCCGGATGATATGGCCGCAGAGCAATTATTCAACTATTACCAGCAAAGTCTGACAGCGTTAAATCTGGCGCAACACACCCCGGAGCAGCTGGAACCTTGCCTGCGGCAATTCGAATTTTCACTACTCAGTGAGCTGGGGCTGCAGGTCGACTGGCAACACGATGCCGCTGGCACACCACTTAACGCTGATTTGCAGTACTTGTGGCAGCCGGAGCAGGGTTTTATCGTGGTGGCCAATGGCTGGCCGGGTGCAGCCCTGCTGGCTATAGGCCGGCAAGACTGGCAGCAAAGTGGCACCCTGCAGGTTGCTAAGCAGCTTAGCCGCCAGCTGTTAAAGCCTTTACTTGGCGATAAACCACTGAATAGCCGTGCCTTGTTTACTGTCACGGCGTAATGTAGTCGTTTAATTCGCTTTTTTGTTTGGTAATTTGCATTCACAACATTATACCGGAGCCGTTATGAGCCCTATTTACCTTGGTGTTAATATTGACCACGTCGCCACCCTGCGTCAGGCCCGCGGTACCAGTTACCCTGAACCCCTGCATGCGGCAATGGTGGCAGAGCAGGCCGGTGCCGATGGTATTACCGTACATTTACGTGAGGACCGCCGCCATATTATCGACCGCGATGTTTTTTTATTGCGTCAGAGCCTGAGCACCCGGCTGAATTTTGAGATGGCCGTAACCGATGAAATGCTGGGCATTGCCGCTAAGCTAAAACCACAGTTTTGCTGTCTGGTACCAGAAAAGCGCCAGGAGCTGACCACCGAGGGCGGCCTTGACGTCGCCGGGCAACTGAGCCGGATGACCGAAGCCGTAAGTGCACTGGCGGCGGATAATATTCTGGTGTCGTTATTTATTGACGCCGACAAAGCACAAATTGACGCTGCCGCTGCGGCAGGCGCGCCTTTTATTGAAATTCATACCGGTCGTTATGCTGAAGCTACCGACAGCAAAGTGCAACAGGCAGAGCTGAGCAGAATAACTGAGGCAGCCGCGTATGCCGCATCGCTGGGTATTACCGTCAATGCCGGGCATGGCCTGCATTATCACAATGTGCAGCCTATAGCGGCTATCCCGCAGATGTACGAACTTAACATTGGTCATGCCATTGTTGCCCGGGCCATTTTCAGCGGCCTGGCCGGTGCAGTAACCGAGATGAAACGGCTGATGGTGGAGGCCAGGCGGTAATGGCCATTATTGGCCTGGGCACGGATATCGTCGAGATAGGGCGGATAGAGCAAAGCCTGGTACGCTCGCCGGGCCTGGTGAAGCGGGTACTGACTGCCACTGAGCAACAGCATTTTGCCTCGCATGCGCTGGCCAGCCGCTATTTTGCCAAACGCTTTGCTGCTAAAGAAGCGGCTGCCAAAGCCCTTGGTACCGGCATTGGCCGTGGGGTGTCGTTCCAGCATATTGAAATCAGTAATGATCAGCACGGCCGGCCTGAACTTAAATTCAGTGGCTACGCCGCCGAACTGGCCGCAAGCTTAGGGGTGAATCATTGCTGGCTATCGTTGAGTGACGAGCAGGCTTACGCCATGGCAACCGTTATTCTGGAAGCTCAACCTTAGCCAGCCAGTCGTCATCCAGCTGACATAGGGCAGTTAGAATATCATCCAGTTCAAACAGTTCGGGCTCCAGCTGTTGCAGGCTGGTGCCGGTTTTCAGCTGGGTTTCCAGGGTTTCTGCCAGGCTTTTTAAACCCGGTACCCCGGTATAACAACAGGCACCGTGCAGTTTATGCACCAGCTGCAATAGCTGACCGCTGTCATTGGCAGCAATCGCCTCGTTAAGTAATTGCTGGGTTTCCGGCAGGCTTTTCAACAGCATTTTCAGCATATCTTTGGCCAGCTCAGGTTTGCCGCCAGCCCGTTGTAAGCCGATTTGCCAGTCTATCAGGCCGTTACTGCTATTACTCAGATAAGTCGAAGCCTGTTCAGCGTCTGCCGGTTGGTTGCCTTGGGCTACCAGCGGGCAAAACTCCTGCAGGGTGTAATGCAGCATTTTGTCATCCAATGGTTTACTCAAAAACTCATTAAAGCCAAGCGACAGCAGTCGGGCGCGCTCGCCGGCAACGGCATGTGCCGTTACCGCAATTATCGGGGTGTGTTCGTTTAGCGAGCTTTGCCGGATCCGCTGGCAGGCACTGATACCATCCATTACCGGCATGTTAATATCCATAAAAATAATGTCATACACATGCTGAGTAGTTTTTTGCCAGGCATCAGCACCGTTGGTAGCGGACTCCAGATGATCTACCAGCTCAGTCAGCAAGGTATTAATCAGTTTCAGGTTGGCTTCGTTGTCATCAACCGTCAGTACTTTTAAGGCGGCTTTAGGTTGGGCGACCGGCAGTGGCAGATTTTTAGCCTGATCCAGATATGGTTTAGCCAGGGCAATGGCGAGTTTGCGTTGGTGAGTCGGTTTGGGCAAACAGGCATTGGCGCCGGAAGCTAACATGGCTTCCCGTAAATTAGGCGACAGCGTATTAATCAGTAAATAGGTGTAGTGACAGCTGGGCTGAATTTGCTGCACCAGACTTATCACCAGGTTTACCTGATTAATGGCAATCGCCCGGCCTATCAGGCCAATGTCATAATGCTGACCATGGTTCAGTGCCTGCTGCAGCTGACCTTTGGTAGCACAGGCTGTTACCTGTAAGCCCCAGCTGTGCAATAGATTCAGGGTAGCTTCGCGCGAATATTGCTGCGGCTCAAAATACAGCAGGGTTTTGCTATCAAGCACATCAATTGGCAACGGCTCGGCTACCGACAAGTGGTGTCGCTGGCATTTAATGGTAAACCAGAACGTCGATCCTTCGGCAGCTTTACTCTCAAAACCAATATTGCCGCCCATGGCCTGCACCAGGCGTTGCGAAATCATCAGACCCAGGCCAGAGCCGCTATTGTGATCAGTTGGCTGACTGCTGGTAAAACCCTGAAACAACTGGTTCTGCTTATCTTCACTGATGCCACGGCCGGTGTCCTGTACTGAGCAGTGCAGAATAAGCTGGTCTTCATTCAGCAAGGTGGCACTGACCCGGATTATGATACTGCCATGTTCGGTAAACTTGATTGCATTGCCGGCAATGTTCATCAGGACCTGAATTAACCGGCCCGGATCGGCAACTAAGTCGTCCGGGCAGCCGTTATCAATCATCATCACCAGTTCAAGATGCTTATCAAAGGCATTGGCAGCCAGTAACTCGGTCGCATCATTCAGCAAGTCACGCAGTGAAAAGGGCTCAGGATTAATCGACATCCGGCCTTCTTCCAGCTTGGAGAAGTCCAGTACATCGTTTACCAGGTGCAATAAACTGTTGGCCGATTTCTGTATGGTACTGAGGTAATCATGCTGGTTGGCGCTGAGCTGGGTTTTCAGCAGCTGGCGGGTAAAACCGATAACCCCGTTTAGTGGCGTGCGTAGCTCATGGCTCATTTTCGCCAGAAACTCAGATTTTTGCCGGTTTTCCTCCACGGCTTTACGCCTTGAGAAATCCAGCTGAATGTTCTGTACTTCCAGCTGCTCCATACTCAGCTGCAAGTCACTGGTCACCTGCTCAATATTCTGCTGCATTTCCTGCTCCAGCGAGGTGAGCTGTTCGCTGAGCTGGTTAATGCCGGTCTGGATCTGGTCCAACTCTTTAATGCCCGAAACGTTTTGTTGCTGCTGATAACTGCCCGCTTGCAGCTGTTGCAACTGCAACTGCAGCCGGCTAAGCACCGGTTGAATTTTATGGCGGACAAACTGGCTTAAAATAACACATAGCATAATGACCGCCGCCACCAGCATGGCAACGTGTAATTTATACCGTTGCTGCTGCAGCAAAATGTGTTCATTTTGCAAATGCAGCAGAATATAAGGGCCCTGCGCCGGTTTATTACTGTTAAATAACAACGACTGGTAAGTCAGCAGGCTTTGCTCAAAGGGCACCAACTGGCCGGACGCGCTGCCGTTGTCAGGGTTAAATGCAGGATAAGCGGCGGGTTTATGTTGGGGGTTGCTACTGGCTATAACCTGTCCGTCGTTGGCAAACAGCAGTATATTACTGACCACCGGTGAATTAAGGCGGTGACTGGTATTTAATAATTCCTGAATGGCAGCAATATTATCGGCCGCCAGAAATTTTTCGCTGCTAATTGCCAGTGGCACTGCTATATTTCTGGCCTGAGTGGCCAGGTTACCGTGTAATTCCTCTGCCTTGCTAAAAGCAAAGTAACTACCCAGGCTGACGCTGGCCAGCACCGCGGGCAGCAGAGCGCAAAGTAGTATCCAGTAACGTAAAGCAATTTTCGTCATTAGGGTCAGAGCTTGTTACAATAGTTGCGGGCCCGCCCATAATGACATAACAATTTCTACTTGCCTATAACACAGAGCTCAGATGGTCACACTATACAAAGCAAAGGCGAAAGCCAGCCTGGCCGGGGTAACCCTTACCCTGGATATCGACAGTACGGACTACGAAGTAAATGGTCTTAGCCGCTACCAGCAAAAAATTGCCTTCGTCAGCGGCGCCTTGCAGGGTGAAAAAGTGCAGGCGCTGGTGCTGGAAGATAAGCCCGGCTTTCTGAAAGCCCGCACCACAAAAGTACTGCAACCGGCACCAGAACGGCAAACGCCCTTTTGCCCGCATTTCAACCAGTGTGGAGGCTGTCAGTTGCAGTATCTGGACAACGACCGGCAACGCCAGCAAAAGCAGCACGGCGTAAATCAGCTGATCCGCCACCAGACCGGGCTTGATAGTTTGCCCTGGCAGCCGATGCTTAGTGGCCCGGATAGCCATTACCGGCGTAAAGTCAGGTTGGGTGTCTGGTACGATAAAAAAACACGCCGGCTCAGTGTAGGCTTTCGCGCGGAGGGCAGTAAAACCATAACCGCCATTGGCGAGTGCAACATGTTAAGCCCGCTGTTGACACCCGCGCTGACGCTATTGCCACCGGTGATTAAAGCCTTGCCCGAGCCTGCAGCAATTACCCATCTGGAGCTGTTTGTTGCCGCAGAGCGACCCTATGTGGTGGTGCGGCATGTCAAACCGTTAACTCAGGCGCAGCAGCAACTGTTCAGCCAAAGTTGGCCACAAGCGTATTTTCTGGGCGATGACGGTACAGAGACATTGCAGCCCTGGCAGGCTGACACCCCTGTTCCGGCGTATACCCTGGCAGCGCAGGAGATTAAGCTGCAATTTCAGCCGGGTGATTTTATCCAGATAAATGAGGCCATTAACCAGCAAATGGTTAGTCAGGCGCTGGCCTGGCTTAAGGTAAACGCCGACGATACTATTCTGGATTTATATGCCGGTATTGGTAACTTCAGTCTGGCGCTGGCCAGGCATGCCAAAACAGTGCAGGGCATTGAAGGGGTGGCCAAAATGGTGCAGCAGGCGGCAACCAATGCCGAACTTAATGGTCTTAGCAATGCCAGTTTTGCCCGGGCCGACTTACACTTGCCCTGGCCTGATGCACCCTGGGTTACCCAGCGCTACACTAAAGTTGTGCTGGACCCGGCCCGGGCCGGCGCGCAGGGCGCAATAGAGCAGGTGGCTGCACTTAAAGCGGCACAGATATTGTACGTGTCGTGCAACGCTGCCACCTTTGCCCGCGATGCCAAGGTATTGCTTGGCCAGGGCTATAAGTTAGACAAACTGGCTGGCGTTGATATGTTTCCGCATACCAGCCACCTGGAGCTGATGGCATTATTCAGCTTGCCAGTTAAAAAATAAGGAGTTTTCATGGTCAGGGTTCGTCAATCGCACAGTAGTGGCTATCATGGCGGCGATACACTGGAGTGGCTGTGTTCGCTGGGATTGACTGAAAAGAAAATCAGCGCCTTGCTCAATTGTGGCTTATGGCTGAAGCAGCAGGGATTAGATGACAACATCGCCCAGGTGCGGACCGGCTGGGAAATGGTAGAAATTCTGGCTGACTTGAAAATGGACCATGACTCGCTGCTGGCCGCCTTGTTATTTCCGGCATTTGATGGCCATCTGCTCAGCGAAGACAAGCTGGCTGCTGAGTTTACCCCAACCGTGATTGGTCTGCTGCACTCCGTGCAGCAAATGGATGCGATTCGCACTATTCCTACCGGCGCCAACCAGAGTGTTAACCCGCAGCAAGCGGATAATTTGCGCAAAATGCTACTGGCGATGGTGGAAGATGTGCGCGCTGTGGTGTTGAAACTGGCGGCGCAAATTTGTTATCTGCGTGAGGTAAAAGACGCTGACGAAGAAACCCGGGTACTGGCGGCGAAAGAAACCAATGCGATTTTCGCCCCGCTGGCCAACCGGCTGGGTATTGGTCAGCTGAAATGGGAACTGGAAGACTTAGCCTTTCGCTATTTGCACCCCGGTGTATACAAGCAGGTGGCCAGTTTACTGGAAGAAAAGCGGTTAGATCGCGAGCAGTATATGCAGGATTTTGTTGCTGCGGTGCGCCAGAAAATGCAGGACGCCAAACTTGACGTTGAGGTATATGGCCGGCCGAAACACATCTTTAGTATCTGGAAAAAAATGCAGAAAAAGCAGCTGAGTTTTGACCAGCTGTTTGATATCCGGGCGGTGCGCATTGTTACCGACCGGGTGCAGGATTGCTACGGTGCCCTGGGTATCGTCCACACCGGCTGGCGCCATTTACCGAAAGAGTTTGATGATTATATCGCCACCCCGAAGCAAAACGGTTATCAGTCTATTCATACCGTGGTTTTGGGGCCGCAGGGCCGCGCCGTGGAAATTCAAATCCGTACCCGGCAAATGCATGAAGATGCAGAACTTGGGGTTGCCGCGCACTGGCGCTATAAAGAAGGCGCCGTCGGCGGCAATAAAGTGGTCGCCAATGATGAAAAAATTGGCTGGCTGCGTAAGTTACTGCAATGGCAGGAAGATGTGGTCGACGGCACCGATTTGGCCGAAGAGCTGCGCACCCAGGTCATTGAAGACCGGGTATATGTGTTTACCCCGAAAGGCGATATTGTCGATTTACCGATAGGATCGACACCACTCGATTTTGCCTATTATGTGCATTCAAACGTTGGCCATCGCTGTATTGGCGCCAAAATTTCCGGCCGCATTGTGCCCTTTACTTATCAGCTGAAAACCGGCGATCAGGTAGAAATTTTAACCGGGCGCGAACCCAACCCCAGCCGTGACTGGCTCAACCCGAACCTCGGCTATTTAAAATCAAGCAGGGCCCGCTCCAAAGTGCAATACTGGTTCCGGTTGCAGGACAGGGATAAAAACCTGGCAGCCGGTAAAGAGCTGCTGGACACCGAATTAACCCGCTTAAATCTGGTGATGGAATACCCGGCCAAGGTGCTCAGCCGTTTTAATGTTAACGCAATGGACGAGCTGCTGGTGGGTATTGGTGGCGGTGAAATTAAAGTCACCCAGGTGGTGCACTTTATTCAAAGCCAGAGTGGTAAGCTGGAACAGCCGGAAATTGACCCGCGTCTTAAGACTAAACCGCTGCCTGGCAGCAAAAGCAAAAGCGACGTGGTGGTGCAGGGGGTCGGTAATTTACTGACCCATATGGCAGGCTGTTGTCAGCCGCTGCCGGGCGATGCCATTATTGGTTACATTACCCAGGGGCGGGGCATTGCGATTCACCGCGACGACTGCGACCAGTTTAAAACCTTGCAGGACAGTCATCCGGAGCGGGTAGTCGATGCCACCTGGGGCGATAAGTATGCCTCGGGTTATGAAGTGGATATCCGGATTGTTGCCCATGACCGTAACGGCTTGCTGCGTGATATCACCAGTATTCTGGCTAATGAAAAAGCCAACGTCACGAAAATGAGCAGCAGCTCCGATATTAAAGAGCAAACCGCGGTCATTAATATGACGCTGGAACTGTATAACCTCGACTCGCTGAATAAGTTGCTAAGTAAAGTCAGCCAGATAGATGACGTAGTCGAAGCCAAACGGTTTCATCATTAAGCCTTAACCAAAAAAAGAGAGCAGTGTGGCAGATAATATTCAGCGCCTTTTAACCATTATGAGCCGGTTACGCGACCCACAAACCGGCTGCCCGTGGGACCTTAAACAAAGTTACGCGACGATAGTGCCCTACACTCTGGAAGAGGCCTACGAAGTAGCCGACGCTATTGCCCGCGAAAGCTTTGATGAGCTGAAAGACGAGCTGGGTGATTTGCTGTTTCAGGTGGTGTTCTATGCCCAGCTGGCTAAAGAAGACGGCCGTTTTGCCTTTGATGATTGCGTGGCAGCCATTTGCGATAAACTGGAGCGGCGCCACCCGCATGTGTTTGGTCATGCGTTTGGCGACTTGCAGGCAGAAGCTACAGCAAACGCCGCTGATGCAGAAGTGGTGCTGCAAAACTGGGAAGCCCTGAAAAGTGACGAGCGCAAACAAAGTGGCCAGCACAGTGTGCTGGACAATATTCCGCAGGCCATGCCGGCCCTTAGCCGGGCTAATAAGTTGCAAAAACGCTGTGCCACTGTCGGCTTCGACTGGCCGACAGTCGACGGTTGCTGGGATAAAGTAAAAGAAGAAATACTGGAAGTGGAACAAACTGCTGCCGGCAGCCCACAGCTGGCAGAAGAGCTGGGCGACTTAATGTTTGCCCTGGTAAACGTGGTGCGCAAGCATAAACTCGATCCGGAAGCGGTACTGCGGGCAGCCAATAACAAATTCGAACGGCGCTTTCGTGGCGTTGAGCAGGCGCTTAGCGAGCAGGGAAAAAGCCCGCAGCAAAGTAACCTGGATGAAATGGAAGCGCTGTGGCAGCAGGTAAAGAATGGCAACAAGTAAAGAATGGCAGCAGGTAAAGCATTGAAACAGGTAAAGGCTAATAGTGATACCGACACTGCACTATAACAATCTGATTGTCTGTCACTTTGTAAACCAGCCGATGCTCCCGGTCTATCCGTCGTGACCAATAGCCTGACCAGTTGTGCTTTAACGGCTCGGGGTCGCCGATGCCTGCGAATGGCTGCCTGGCTATTTCTTTAACTAACGTATTGATTCGTTTCAGCGTTTTTTTATCTGTTTGCTGCCAATACAGATAATCTTCCCATGCAGTTTGTGCAAAGGTTAACATCATTCTTCAATTAACTCTTTTACCAGCAGCTTACCGGATTCAACTTCGGCAATTGCCTGGTTTAAACGTGCCGCATTCTTCGGACTGGCCATCAGGTAGGCCGTTTCTTCGTAAGCCTGAAAATCTTCAAGGCTGATCAGTACTGCTGGTTTACCGTTTTGACGGGTGATAAGTACCGGCTTATGGTCGTCGTTAACCTTGTCTAAGGTTGTGGCAAGTTGGGCGCGAAACGCTGAATAACTCATGGTGTCCATTAGTGATATCTCTGTGCTGGCAAATACAGGACACATTGTAGTTGTACTTATACTTGTACGCAATGCAGCGATGGTGAAAGTGGTAACATCATTACACCAACATCGACAGCGGGCTTTTTACTCCACTGGCCCCTTGCTTTAGTACATGGGTGTATATTTGGGTAGTTTTAACATCGGTATGACCAAGCTGCTCTTGTACTGTTCGAATATCCATTCCCGCTTCCAGTAGATGCGTAGCGAAACTATGACGTAATGTATGGCAGGTAACATTTTTGGCAATGCCAGCTTTTTTTGCCGCAGCGCGCACCGCTTTTTGTAACCCAGATTCGTCAATATGGTGGCGACGTAACACATTAAACTGCGGATCAATACTTAAACGGGCAGAGGGAAACAGATACTGCCACCCCAGTTCTTTGGGTGCAGCAGGATACTTACGTGCCAGGGCAAAAGGCAACCAAACGCCTGCAAATTCAGACGTCTGTATATCTTGTTGGTAAAAAGCGTCTACCAGCCTAATTTGTCGGTGCAATGGCTCAATCAATTCCGGGGCTAACGTTACCCTGCGATGTTTACCGCCCTTACCATGCCACACCATCAAAGATAAATAATCAAAATCAATGGCATTAACCCTCAGTCGCACAGCCTCCATCAGCCGCAGGCCGCTGCCGTACAGCAACTGCGCCAAGAGTAAATACGGTGGGTCAATACAGGTAAAAAGCTGCTTAATCTCAGACTTGGTCAGAACAACGGGTAACTTTCGTGGTTTAATCGCCTGATTAAAGTTAAGGTTTAACGCCAGCGGCCGCTTAAGAATCTCTTTATACAAAAAACTTAATGCATTAAGCGCAAGTGCCTGAGTTTGCACAGCAACATTTCGGGTTACGGCCAAATGCGTTAAAAACTGCTCTACATGCTGCTCAAGCAGATCTTTGGGATGTTGTTTTTTGTGAAAAATAATAAAAAACTTAATCCAATGCAGATAAGTTTCTACAGTTCGCTTGGCATAGCGTCGGGTATACATTTCATCAGCGATGTATTGCAAAAATGGTGATGATTGCGGCATTGAGTACCTCCCAAAAAAAGCACTGTTTAAGTATACAGTTATTTCTGAGAAGTCAAGTTGTCTTTGTTAGGCGGATGTATCCGTATTTGTCTCGTCGTGTTAAAAATTAATTTCTATACGATATTGTCTGAAGGCGAGTTTCTGGTTAATGTACAAGGAATTAGTATTTACAAATATGGAAAAATCCGTCTTTAAATATGGATCTTTCCGTCGAATAAGCGTTAGCAGGCTTTCGGGTTTTAACGGTTTTAGTCAGTAGTTTTGTTCCGGCCTTGCTCGCGTTCGGCTTTCCTGGCGGCACTGGCAAATAGTCAAAGCTAGCCAAGTTGTCGGTTAGGTGCAATCTCTGGTGGTGCGGTAGCGTTGTTCTTTTTGGCTTCGCTTAACAGTTTTACAGGTTCCGGTTGGCTCGCTGTGTCGCAGTTAACGGGTTTAGTTTTTAATTAAAAGCAGCCGTGCCGTTGTTTGGGTTTGCCAGTGCGGCAAGCCGCGAAAGTTCGGTTCAGGCTGCTAACAAGCAAAGGCAGCCGACGCGTACCGCGCAGCTGCTTTGAGCGTTATGTGTCCGCAGTAAAGAGTGAAGTGTTTTGAGCGAGTCAGATTTGCCATGTTTCCCAATCTCAGTCATTTTCCACGAAGACGGTGATAAATGGGTTCTAAATGATCACGCTGAAGTTGCATCAAACTTGGAATGGTTCGATAGCAGAGATGGGAACGAAAATGCCACGGTCACTGATAGTAAAGGTCGTCCGGTAGTAATAGTCGTCGAAAAGTTAGAGCTAAAAATATGCAAACTTGCTTAAACACACATAACAAGTTGCTTAATTTCGTTCCGGCCACAAACGGCGTGGCCTCCACTGGACTGCCTACGCTGCGCTGCGGCAGCCAATTAGCAAAGCGTTGAGGCTGTAGAAAAACCTCTTTTCACGCGATCAAGTTTGTGATCAAATAGCGTTGTCTGATTAAAAAATGGACAACGCCTAATGCCTAAATACATCCCTTACGATTACAACCAAAGTGCCATGGTGGTGATTAACTATCTCGACCAACTGCAACCCGGCACCTTTGAACACGCCATCCATTACCTGATTGATAACAAGCTGGACCTGTCGATATTTAACAGCAAATACCAAAATGAGGATAACGGCCGCCCGGCGTATGACCCCGCTGTGCTGTTAAAGATTATTTTGTTTGCCTACTCCAAGGGCATCACCTCCAGCCGGGAAATACAGTGGTGCTGCGAAACCAATATCATCTTTAAAGCGCTGTCATGCGATACCGTGCCACACTTTACGACGATAGCAGCCTTTGTCAGTAGCTCGTCGGTGCAAATTGCGCAGCTGTTTGAGCAAGTATTGCTGGTATGCCATCAACAGGGGTTATTAGGCAATGAGTTGTTCGCGATAGACGGTTGCAAAATGTCCTCGAATGCTGCCAAAGAGTGGTCTGGCACCTTTAAAGAGTTGGCAGCGAAGCGGGATAAACTGAAGCGGCAAATTCGCTACCACTTGGAGCAGCATAAGAAGCTGGATGAACTGGCATCGGCCGATGAAGCGCGTAAAGCCCGGCACCAGCAAAGTATCGACACGCTGAATAAGGCACATGACAAGATAACTAACTTTTTAAAGACAGCCAGTCCACGGATGGGCCAGGGCAAAAAGCGCACGGAAGTGAAAAGTAACATCACCGACAACGAATCAGCCAAAATGACCACCAGCAAAGGCACACTTCAGGGCTATAACGGCGTGGCGGCGGTGGATAAGAAGCATCAGATAATCGTGGATGCGCAAGCGTTTGGCGAAGGGCAAGAGCACCACACCTTAGTGCCGGTGCTGGAAAAGATAAAACAGCGCTATAAAAACCTGGGGATTAGCGAGAATATTTTTGCCGGTAAAACGGTGGTAACAGCCGATACCGGCTTTGCTAATGAGGCTAACAACCATTACCTGTATCAGCAGCAGATAAACGGCTATGTACCGGATAACCAGTTTAGAAAACGCGACCCGAAATTCAGCGAGCAAAAGCAAAAATACGGCAAGCGCCATCAGGACAAGGCAAAGGGGCAAAAACCCATCTTCCCCTCCAGTGTTTTTGAGTTTGACCCAATAGCGATGACCTGTATTTGCCCGGCGGGTAATACATTAACAAACTGGGGAATAAGAACTGAGCCAAATGGCCGAGAACGCGTGTTGTTTAGCGGCAGACTATTACAATGCCGAAATTGTGATTTAAAAGAACAGTGCATGCAAACGCCAGAGTCTGCCAATCATAGAAAAGGCAGCGGTAGGCAGGTGTCGTTTATCCTTAAAGCCAATGCGCCACCGAATTACACCGACTGGATGAAACAGCGGGTAGACAGCGAAGCCGGTAAACAAATTTACAGCCATAGAATGTCGGTAGTAGAGCCGGTGTTTGGCAATATTGGCACCAATAAGGGGCTTAACAGGTTTAGTTTACGAGGCAAAACCAAGGTGCAGGGCCAATGGCAGTTGTATTGTATGGTACATAATCTGGAGAAGGTAAGCCGATACGGTAAGTTAGGATAAACAGACTGGCGATAGCGCCCAACAAGGCCAACTAAAGCAGTTGTTTAAGTGAAATGGCATCCAATAAATCTTGTCTTGAAATTCCCACCAAAAGCATGCAAAGTCGCTAACAAATAATAAACAGAATAGCCGGGATAGAAATGCTGTGCTCTTAACAGGTTTTTCTACAGGCTCGTTAGCTGTTACAATCAACATGTTCATCATGTTGTACATGTTAAGGTTTGAGGCTATACTTGTCCTGTGAAACGTACATGTGGAGGTTGTATGAGAATCGTTTCTTTTACAGAAGCTAGAAATAATTTAAAAGCCGTCTTGGATGCCGTAGTTAATGACGCGGATACAACCGTAATCACTCGGCGTGATTCGGAAGATGCTGTTGTTATGTCGCTAGACTACTACAATAGTCTGATGGAAACAGTGCACTTACTGCGCTCACCCGCCAATGCTGAGCATTTGAATCGCTCGATTGAACAATTCAAGGCAGGTAAGGTAACCTGCAGAGACTTGATTGATGAGTAGTCGTTTACTGTCATGGACTGACGAATCCTGGAGAGATTACTTTTATTGGCAAACTCAGGACAAAAAAACACTCAAACGAATAAACAAGCTTATAAACGACGTTAGACGCTCACCGTTTGAAGGCATTGGTAAGCCAGAGCCGTTAAAGGAAAACTTAGCAGGTTTTTGGTCCCGACGTATAGATGATACGAACAGGTTGGTGTACGCAGTTGATGATAATGCGATTACGATAATCTCGTGCCGTTATCACTATTAGATTCGACCCTTGGACAAGGCAGCTAACAAGTTACTACACCGGAAAAATAACTCGCTGGCGCTCGTCATTTTCCGGTGAGTAAAGCGTTATATTGAAACGAGAAATAAGGAGATTTCGTGAAATTATCAAATTTACTAATTAGTATTCTTACCGCAACTACATTAGCCGCTGGATTTGCTGCATTTAAATTTCATAGTGCTAATGAAAGGCATGTAAAGGACTATGTGGCTCTAAGCGAGCTGAACCTCCAGTTGACTGAAGATTTAAAAAAATTACAAAGTGATATGTCAGCTTATCAATTAGAGTTACAAACTAGTAAAACATCAGTTGCGTCACTGAATGAAGAGCTATTAGAGCTGAAAAGAGCTCCTGTTTTACAAGAAAGAACAGCTGTTCCTGATACTCACCCGAGAAAAGTAGAAACTTTTGCATCTGATAATATAGAAATGAAAAAGGATACAGATATTCTATTGGCCTTTGCTAATAGAATCAGAAGCGGAGAGAGTATTTCAAGTATTGAAGATAAAGCGCTTAAACAATTTAGGGAAGAAGAAGTTGATGGAAACTGGGCGTATGAATACGAGGCAAATATCCGTGATCTAGTTTTAGCAGACGAAGAAAATAAATTCGATATTCAAGAGTTAACTTGTAAGGCGTCTATCTGTGAGTTAAAAATTACGGCGAATGAAAATAATGCAATGAACCTGGGCACTTTATTTTCTAAAGCACTCGGCGAGCAAGATTGGAGAGATAAAAGTGCTAGCGTAATGTTTAACCATGAAGTTAAAGATGGGGTTATGAGAATTTTGATAGGTAGGGACAAGCATAGTCTCAACTAAGTTTCTTAGTAACAAGCGCAGTCACAATCGGCAACTGCGTGGCCTGGACCTCAACGGCTGCGCGAGTTTCGGCTTGTGCTGCGGATCTTATGTGATTGCATCATCAAGCAGATCTTTAAGAAAGGGTAGTTAAATGGATTTCTATTTTAATAATCTCAATTCTGATCAGGTAATGGCTTTTGGCTTAATGTGGAATGTTCTGCCAATGATAGGTGCGCTTTTAGTACATCTTGCGTTTAGTGCGGCAGTATTTAACGATGCCAAAAAGATGCAAACAGAGCATGGTTCTTTGGCATTTGTTAACTGCTGGCTCTGGTCTTTAGCCGTTTTAGTTGGTGGTGTATTTGTTGCTTTAGCTTATTGGGTTATGCACCATTCAACAATTGCTAAACATTAAATGCCCCATAACAAGCTACTGAATTTCGTTCCGGCCACAAACAGCGTGGTCTCCACTGGATTGCCTATGCCGCGCTGCGGCAGCCAATTAGCAATGCGTTATACATTCAGGAGAGTTTAGTTTGAGCTCTGTAAAGCCAGCCAAAAGCATTTTCTTCGCTGCATTATGGATGTCGCTGTCAGTTTTGGTAGCTTTAGCAGGCTATGTGGCACTTTTTGATAAAGCTCCGTTTGCCATGTTTGGGCTATTGGCGCTGTCAATTCTGCTTTTTGTAGTGGGGCTGCAGCGCACTGAGCGCTTTTCCGTAGACCAGGATATTTTTAATAATCGGATTCGTATTCTAGGTTTTGCATCAGCTTTGTGTGGCATCGGTACTATTTTTTATGCAGCAACCGTATAAATGTATAACAATCGCTATCAAAAACGTGCCCTTTGGGCGCTAGACTCGCAACAAGTTGCTCGCCTTTGTGGCGGCTGTTTTACTTAACCCAACCCAATTGCTTTATAGGGAAATAATTTAATGAAAAAAGTACTCTCTGTTTTATCACTTGTCGCTGCTTTCTCCGTTTTTGCTAATGAGCCTTTAGAGTTAAATGTGAGTGTTTACGTGAATAACGAGCTTGTTGCAGCGGACGTAATGCAGACTAAAAGTGGGCAATTACAGTCCATTACTGCAAAAGATGTGCTGATGTTTGATGTTACGCCAACCCTTAATGATGACGTCGTTACTTTGACGTCATCGTTACACAAATTTGAAAATGGTTCATTTAGTAAGTTTGCTGAACCAGTGTTGCGTGTAGCGCTTGATAAGCAAGCGGTAATCGAGATTGGCACTGAGGGTAAAAATATTTATAAGGTCGAAGTAACGGCCAAAAAAATATAATAATAAATTTTATCGCCGGCAGATAGCGCTTGCTGCGACGTCAACCCGCTGCGCGGTTTTCCGCGCTAAATTTAGGCGTCAGCAGTTTAGGGGATAGCAAGATGCAAGTAGCCGATATCATTGAGAGAATCGCAAGTGATTTTGAAGGTGTAGTGCCAAAATCGAGTTGGGGCGAAACGTCTATGTTCTATAACCCTGGGAAATTGTTACCACAAGCCTGTTGCCACAACTCATCTGGACCAGGAAGTTTTCGATAAGACCGAACGTTTGGAAAATTCCCTCAATCCGGGCGGATTCCTCCAGAGCTTCCTGATTCGGTATACAGGGAGGTAGTGAATCCACCGTGTCGCATTTTTTATCGTGAGGATGGGCAGCGGAAGGTCCAACGTTTGAGCGCCTGCCAGGTTGAGCTACTATTATAATAATGATTTGAATACCGCAATTAGCGGCCTGGATATGCAAAGAGGAGTGATTAACATGGAAAATAGCGGTTTTATATTTGGAATTATGGGTATGTCGATGGGAACGATGGGCCTGGTTTTTGGCATTATTTCATTGTCCCGGCTAGATAAACTTGAGAAAAAACTAAAAGAACTTGATGTGCTGAACAAGGATTTTAAGTCAAGCTGATGTCTGTCTGCAGACGTCTTTTTTATATTGTTGCGCGGCAAAGATTTGACCGAAACTACAGCTTCACTTAGCCAGACAGCGTTGGTTATAGCTGCAACCCTGTTGTTATTTCTGTTAGCCTCATTTATCTATCTTTACTTCCGGTATGGCTGGATTACAGACAAAGGCATTTTTGACTATGGTTTTCAAGATCTACAACAAACTGCCTGCGGGCATCCGGCACTGGTTAAGTATTCTGGGGGCTACCAGCCGCTACTGGCTGGGCAGTCAGGCCTTTATTTATGCCGCGGCACTGGCATTTTTCACCGTTTTTTCTATCGCGCCGATTTTAGTGGTAGTGGTGGCGCTGGTCGGGCTGATAATAGGCGAGAGTGCAGTGCAGCAGCAATTGTTTACTCAGCTTGAGGGGACATTGGGCTCGCAAGCCGCTGGTGTGGTGCAGACAGCGGTAGTTAATTCGCAAATTGACCAGAGTGGCATCTGGCCGGCGTTGATCGGGATCGTCGCTACCATAGTGGGTGCCACCACGGTTTTTGCCCAGATGCAGCAGTCGTTGAATCAAATATGGGACGTTGCGCCGCGCCCTTCTAAAAGCAACCTGTGGATCTTTATCAAAAGCCGCTTACTGTCGCTGACCATAATCCTGGCTATTGGCTTTATTTTGCTGGTTTCGCTGCTGTTGTCAGTGGCTTTACGCAGCGTGATGGCCTATGCCGAAAGCTGGCTGCCAATTCCCGGCTGGGCGATGGTAGGGATGGAGTTAGTGCTGTCACTGCTGGTTATTACGCTGTTGTTCGCGGCGATGTTTAAGATCCTGCCCGATGTGCTGCTGTCGTGGCGCGACGTGTTGCTCGGTGCCGTTATTACCGCAATTTTATTCACCGTGGGGCGGTCGTTGATTTCCATTTACCTGGCCTATACGGCGACGGCATCGGCCTACGGCGCCGCGGGCTCTCTGGCACTGCTGCTGCTCTGGGTAAACTACTCTTCAATGATTTTGCTGTTTGGGGCGGCCTTTACCCGGGCGCACCTCGAAGGCCGGGGCAAGAGCATACGCCCTAAAAGCACTGCGGTGCGGGTGCATCGGGAGTTAATTGATGACGTGCCGCAAAGCTGAAGCTGACACTACACCGGTTAATTTCGGATATTGGCCGCTACCGGAATAAATCATCTCCAGCCGCAGCTTTACATTGAGTGGCTGCGAAGCCTTTGCTATACTTTCCTCCCGTCCTGATACCAATTCTTGCACACCCGTAGTAGCCCAGTGTTCAGTCACCGGCGACCTGGTGTTTTGCATTGTTGGTATTTTCTATTGATTAACATTGTCTCAGGGGTCTCATGACTACAAGATATATCTTTGTGACGGGTGGTGTGGTTTCCTCCTTAGGTAAAGGCATTGCTGCTGCGTCGCTGGCAGCGATTCTGGAAGCGCGTGGCTTAAAGGTTACCATCCTCAAACTTGACCCCTACATTAACGTCGACCCGGGCACCATGAGCCCCATTCAGCACGGTGAAGTATTTGTTACTGAAGATGGCGCTGAAACTGACCTGGATCTTGGCCATTACGAGCGGTTTATCCGCACCAAAATGACCAAACTGAATAACTTTACCCAGGGACGGGTTTACGCTGAAGTGCTGCGTAAAGAACGCCGTGGTGATTACCTGGGGGCCACTATTCAGGTTATTCCGCATATTACCAATGAAATTAAAAACCGGGTGGTGCGCGGCGCTGAAGGTTACGATATTGCTATCGTGGAAATTGGTGGCACCGTCGGCGATATTGAATCGCTGCCGTTTTTAGAAGCCATTCGCCAGCTGGGTACCGAAGTGGGCCGTGAGCGCACCTTATTTATGCACCTGACGCTGGTGCCGTACTTAGGCACCGCCGGTGAAATTAAAACTAAACCTACCCAGCATTCAGTAAAAGAGCTGCGCTCTATCGGTATTCAGCCGGATATTCTGGTGTGTCGCTCCGACCGCGCCATCCCGGCCAATGAACGCGCCAAAATTGCGTTATTTACCAATGTTGAAGAAAAAGCCGTTATTTCATTAAAAGACGTTTCAAGCATTTATCAGATCCCGGCCTTGCTGAAATCGCAAAGCCTGGACGATTTAGTCTGCCGGCGTTTTCATATTGAAGCACCGGAAGCCGATTTGGTGGAATGGGAACAGGTGCTGTATCAGGAATCGAACCCGATGGGTGAGATCACCATCGGTATGGTGGGTAAATATGTCGAACTGCCAGATGCGTATAAATCGGTAAACGAAGCGCTGGGCCACGCCGGCCTGAAAAACCGGGTTACCGTGAATATTAAATATGTTGACTCCCAGGATGTGGAAAGCAAAGGCGTTGGTATTCTGGCGGGCCTGGATGGCATTCTGGTGCCTGGCGGTTTTGGCGAGCGCGGTGTCGAAGGCAAAATAATGGCTGCGCAACATGCCCGTGAACAAGGTGTGCCTTATTTAGGTATTTGTTTAGGCATGCAGGTGGCGCTGATTGACTACGCCCGTAATGTGGCCGGCATGGCAGGAGCGCACTCTACTGAATTTAACAAAGACACACCTTACCCGGTTGTTGGTTTAATTACCGAATGGCTGGATGCTGCCGGCTCAGTGGAAACCCGCTCAGATGAATCTGATTTAGGGGGCACCATGCGTCTGGGTAGCCAGAACTGTAACCTTATTGATAATACCAAAGCCCGCGAGATTTATGGCAAGGCGGTTATTCAGGAGCGGCATCGTCACCGCTACGAAGTGAATAACAACTTACGGCCAAAACTAGAAGAGGCAGGGTTAGTGGTATCGGGGTTATCGGCCGATAACCAACTGGTTGAGATGATTGAAATTCCGTCTCACCCGTTTTTTGTTGCCGGCCAGTTCCACCCGGAATTTAACTCGACCCCACGTGATGGTCACCCGCTGTTTCAGGCCTTTGTCGCTGCGGCGTACAAATTTCAGAAAAAGCAACGCGTATAACTTTTGCTAAGCCGGGTGGATATCCCGGCTTTTTCGTTTTAGAACAGGGGATTTATAGCATGTCTGAGATTGTAAAAATTATTGCCCGTGAAATTATGGACTCGCGCGGTAACCCAACGGTTGAAGCCGATGTGTATTTAGCCAGTGGTGCTATGGGCCGTGGCTGTGCGCCATCAGGTGCCTCTACCGGTTCGCGTGAAGCGTTAGAGCTGCGTGACGGTGATAAAAGCCGCTACCTGGGTAAGGGCGTTACTAAAGCTGTTGCCAATATCGACGGTGCTATTCAGTCGGCACTAAAAGGCAAAAACGCCTACAATCAGGCCGAAATTGACCAGATTATGATCGATCTAGATGGCACGGAAACCAAAAGCAAGCTGGGCGCCAATGCCATTCTGGCGGTGTCATTAGCTGTGGCCCGCGCCGCAGCTGCCGATAAAAAAATCCCGCTGTATCAGCATATTGCTGAATTAAATGGTACTCCGGGCCAGTATTCTATGCCGGTACCGATGATGAATATCATCAACGGCGGCGAGCACGCGGATAACAACGTTGATATTCAGGAATTTATGGTGCAGCCGGTTGGCGCCAAAACCTTTGCTGAAGCGCTTAGAATGGGTGCGGAAATTTTCCACAGCCTGAAAAAAGAGCTGCAAAAGCGTGGCCTGAATACGGCGGTAGGTGATGAAGGTGGTTTTGCGCCGGATCTGAAGTCAAACGAAGAAGCGCTGACGGTTATCGTCGAAGCAGTAAAAACCGCCGGCTATGAAATGAATAAAGACATTACCCTGGCGCTCGACTGTGCGGCGACTGAGTTCTATAAAGACGGCAAGTACGTGTTAGGCGGCGAGAATAAAAGCTTTGATTCATTTGGCTTTAACGACTATTTAGCCGGCTTAACCGAGCGTTATCCGATAGTTTCAATTGAAGATGGCCTGGACGAAAGTGACTGGGACGGCTGGAAAGACTTAACCAATAAAATTGGCAGCAAAGTACAGCTGGTCGGCGACGATTTATTTGTCACCAATACCAAAATTTTAACCCGCGGTATTGAGCAGGGCATTGCTAACTCTATTTTAATTAAGTTTAACCAGATTGGTTCGTTAACCGAAACCCTGGCCGCGATTAAAATGGCCAAAGATGCCGGCTTTACCGCCGTTATCTCGCACCGCAGTGGCGAAACCGAAGATGCCTTTATAGCTGATTTAGCCGTAGGCACCGCCGCCGGCCAGATTAAAACCGGTTCACTGTGCCGCTCTGATCGGGTTGCCAAATACAACCAGTTACTGCGTATCGAGCAGGAATTAGGTAGCAAGGCCCCATACAAAGGCCGCAGCGAAATTAAAGGCCAGTAAGCTCTTAATTCGTTTTAATGCAATATAAAAAGCCACCGCAAGGTGGCTTTGTTGTTTTTGGTGCTACCAGCTTTAGCTGATGCTGATTTGCTCTAAATGGCTTTGCAAGTGCAGATTATGGACACTGTAATACTGTGCTTTGGTCAGGTTGCCAAAGGCAAAATGAGGCTGCAGCTGGCCTCGCCAGTCCATAAATTGCTCAACATGGTAAATTAATTCCCGCAGGGCAACGTCATTGGGTAAGCCAGGCTCAAGGGCGGGCGCGCCGGGTATCGGTTCATCCAGCGGATGATGCAACTTGCCTGTTGCGGCAAAGGCATTAACTGCCAGTTTACCAATACTGTATTGAAACAACGGTGAGCGGGCTTGTGGATAGCCATAAATTGAATAACTGATACTTTGGGTACAGTGTTGCAATATCTGGCTGACATTCCAGACGCCACTGCTGGTTAAGCGCTCAGGCGGCAGTGCTTTAAGTTGCACCAGGATGTCTGATAACGGGTACTGGCGCAGGGTGGCAACCAACTTGGAAGCCAGTACCAGGGCTACCGGGGTCAGTACACTGGCTTTAATAAATTGACGACGGTTCATAGGCTATCGCTACAACGCTTCTCTGTTGGCCTAAACTAGCATTTTTTATCAGGTGGCTGCCACTTTTGCTTTTACAAGGGCATGCCGATTGGCTAACATCAGCGGATGATTGAGCCCCTGAGCAACCAGCCACATTTCTGGCAGGTATCGAGCGATAACCAGACTTATACCGAGCTATGCAATGCTTTGTATGAGCGCGAGTTGCTGCGCCTGGCAAACATTAGCCCGGAGCAGCTGCCGTTGTTGCAAAAACGGCTGGCAGCGCTGCCTTTTTATATCCGGCGGGCTGCGGCCAATATCGTTACCTACCGCACTGAATTGCAGCTCGACAGCCAGAATGCTTCCTGGTTTCATAAGCAGCTTGGCCGCTGCCCGGCGCGCAAGCAGCAGGCCGACCCGATTGCCAATTTCTACCAGAAGGCCGCTAAACCCGGGCTGATTGTACCGGTGTATATAGAACAGCTGACCCTGGAGCAGATTGTGCTGGACAGTGTGGATGAAGTTGACAGCGCTGGTGAGCGCTTACATTGCAACGAACATGGCTGGTTTAGTTTTAATGGCACGCCGTTGCAAAACGACAATGCCAGTAAGTTTTTATTAAAACCGAATAAAGCCATCGTCACAGCTGCCAGCTGTGGTCATCAGTGGTTAAATAACGATAAAAAAGCCCCCAGAGTACTGAGTTTGCGGGAGTTATTGTTAACCAGTCGCTTAAACTGGCAAAACTTTGCCAAACCTTATCAGGCGGCCCGCGAGCTTAAATAAGCCAAAAAGGCTTAACTTTTCGTGCTACAGCGGCAATTAGGGCTTTGCAGCACGGTAACAAGCCAGCATAATAACGCTATGTCTTTAACAGATACTGGCTTATGCGACTGCTAACCGGAATATTGCTGATCCTATTTTGCCTGCTGCAATATCGCTTGTGGTTTGGCCAGTATAGTGTGACCGACTACTTACAACGGCTGGACGAAATTGCCACCCAGCGAGCCAGTAATCAGGAATTGCAGAAACGTAACCGGATGCTGATGGCCGATGTTACCGATTTACAACAGGGGCTGGAAGCCATTGAAGAGCGGGCCCGCAATGAGCTGGGGTTAATCGGCGAAGACGAAGTATTTTTCCGGATAGTGCAAACTGAAGCTCAGCAGGTTCCGGCGAAGGACAAGCCATGACCCAGCCGCTTGACCTGACAATTGCCGCCGTGATCCCCTCTGCCGGCGTGGGTAAACGAATGCAGGCAGCGGTGCCAAAACAATATTTAACCCTTAATGACAAAACGATTCTTGAACACAGTGTCAGCCGGATCTGCTGTCAGCCACAGGTTGCTGCGCTCTGGCTGGCGCTGGATAAAGCCGACCCCTATTTTGCCACGACACCCTTAGCTGCCGCGGCCATCGAGCGGGTTGACGGCGGAACGGAGCGGGTTCACTCAGTATTACAAGCGCTGCAGCAAATTGACGCAGACCGCTATCCCTGGGTATTAGTGCATGATGCGGCCCGGCCGCTTATCCGCGAGGCGGATATCACCCTGTTAATTGAGCGTTGCCTGCAAGCAGGTCATGGCGGCATTCTGGCCTGCCCGGTGCGCGACACCATGAAACGCGGTAAAGCAACCAGTGCCGGTACTTTGGTAGCCGATACTGTCGACCGTGAGCAGCTGTGGCATGCGCTGACCCCGCAGTTTTTCCCGACCAGGCAACTGCGTCAGGCGATAGAGCAAGCGCTGGCAGCGGGCGTGACCATTACCGATGAAGCGTCGGCGATGGAGTGGGCCGGCCAGCCGGTGTTATTAGTAGAGGGGCAGGCTGACAATATTAAAATTACCCGCCCGGCCGACCTGACGCTGGCGACCTATTTTCTTGAACAACAGCACCTTGAACAACAGCATCTTGAACAACAGCATCTTGAGCAACAACAGCTGAAACAACAACAGCCGGAGCAGCCAACAACATGAATTTTCGGATAGGCCATGGTTTTGATGTCCATGCTTTTGGCGGGCCTGGCCCGGTAACCCTGGCGGGTGTTAAAATTGATTATAGTCAGGGGTTAGTGGCGCACTCGGATGGCGATGTGGTGTTGCATGCGGTGGCGGATGCCTTGTTGGGGGCGTTGGCACTGGGCGATATTGGCCATCACTTTCCTGACAACGACCCTACGTTCAAAGGTATTGATAGCCGGATTTTATTGCGCAACGTATTTGCTGAGGTCAGCAAAGCGGGTTATCAGTTGAATAATCTGGATGTGACCATTATGGCGCAGGCACCAAAAATGGCACCGCATATCAGCGCCATGCGCCAGTGTCTGGCCGCCGATTTAGCCGCTGATATCAGCCAGATCAATGTTAAAGCGACCACCACTGAGCAACTGGGATTTGTCGGGCGTAAAGAAGGCATCGCGGCTGAAGCCGTCGTATTGTTGGTGAAGCCTTAATGACTGCAGAATTTAGCGCCGATTTAGCCAGCTGGCACTATTTGTATGGAAAACCTGACGTCACCGCCACTATACGCAGCACCCCTGCAGATTTTATGGTCGATGAGCAGCTTAATTTTCAGCCCAGTGGTAGTGGTGAGCATCTGCTACTGCAAATTGAAAAGCGTGGCCAGAATACCCAGTACATTGCCAGACAGCTGGCCCGGCTTACCGGGCTTAGAATGCGCGATATCAGTTACGCCGGTTTAAAAGATCGCCATGCGCTGACCCGGCAGTGGTTTTGTTTTAAATGGCCGATTAAACAGGCACTTGACTGGCAGGATTGGCAGATTGAAGACAGCCGCATTTTGCAGGTAGTGCGTCATTATCGCAAGTTACGGCTGGGCGCGTTAAAAGCCAACCATTTTCAGCTGACTCTGACCGATGTCAGCGAGCCTGAGGCGATACTTGAACGGCTGCAACTGATTAAAAACGGCGTGCCGAACTATTATGGTGAGCAGCGTTTTGGTCGTGCTGGCGGCAATTTAGCATTGGCCGACAGTTTGTTTGCCGGCGAGCGGATAACCGATCGTCAAGTCCGTGGCCTGGCATTGTCGGCCAGTCGCTCTTATCTGTTCAATACCGTGTTATCACAACGGATTGCCCGGGGTTTGTTTAACCAGGTGCTGGACGGTGATATTCTGCAACTGGATGGCAGTGGCTCGATTTTTCAGATAGAAACAGCTGACAGTACCTTGCAGCAGCGGCTGCTCGATGGTGATGTGCATCCAACGGCACCGCTGGTCGGGCTGGATGGTGCACAGGTAAGTCAGCAGGCCGAAGCATTGGAGCAAGAGGCACTGGCCGGGCATCAGCAATGGTGCCAGGGCCTGGTTGAGTACCGGCTGCAGGGCGCGCGGCGCAGCATCAGGCTGGTACCGCAACACCTTAACGCAGCAATAAAGGGTAACAGCATTACCTTGAATTTTGCTCTGCCAGCGGGTTGTTTTGCCACCAGCGTGCTGCGAGAATTAGCAAGCTACCGGGATGGTAGCCGGCCACTGGCCGAATTAGAGTAACTATGTCGCGCAACTAATTGGAGCCGCTATGCGAATTTTACTAAGCAATGATGACGGAGTTTACGCCAAGGGTATTCAGGTATTGCAGCAGGCGCTATGTCAGATTGCCGACGTTACTACCGTTGGCCCGGATCGCAATTGCAGTGGCGCCAGCAACTCGTTAACCTTACTTAATCCGCTGCGTACCCAAACCCTGGATAATGGGTTCGTTGCAGTAAATGGCACGCCCACTGACTGTGTCCATCTGGCTATCAGCCAGTTGCTGGATTTTACGCCTGATTTAGTCGTCGCCGGTATTAACCACGGCGCTAACCTCGGCGATGACGTGCTGTATTCCGGCACTGTTGCCGCGGCCACCGAAGGCCGTCATCTGGGCTTACCCGCTATTGCAGTATCATTGGCTGGCCGGGAGGAAGCACATTTTGCTACTGCAGCCCATGTTACGGTGGAAGTGATAAAAAAACTGAAGTCGCATCCGCTGCCTGCAGACCAGATTTTAAATATTAATGTGCCAGCCATTGCCCTTAGCGAGTTAAAAGGCATTATGGTTACCCGGCTGGGCCGGCGGCATAAAGCAGAAACCATGAGCAGTGATACCGACCCCTGGGGCCGGAAAATATACTGGTATGGCTCGTTAGGGCCCGAGCTGGATGCCGGTGAGGGTACCGATTTTTATGCGATAGCGAATGGTTATGCCTCTATCACGCCGCTGCATGTCGATATGTCGGCGTATAAAAGTATGGATACGCTGGAGCAATGGTTAGCGGGGATCAGGTTGTAATTATGGCAGTAGCAACAGCCCGCAGTGCAGCGGTATTAGCACAAAAATTACGCAGCGAAGGCATCAGCGATAATGCGGTATTACAGGCGGTGTCACAGGTGCCCCGTCACTTATTTGTGGAAGCCGTACTGGCCCACAAAGCATATGAAAATACCGCCCTGCCAATTGGTCAGGGCCAGACCATTTCCCAGCCTTACATAGTGGCGAGAATGACCCAGTTACTGCTGCAGGGCAAAGCACCGGGCAAGGTGTTGGAAATTGGCACCGGTTCGGGCTATCAGACGGCCATCCTGGCCCATTTGTTCAGCCATGTCTGCTCAGTCGAGCGGATTAAAGCGCTGCAGTTTCAGGCCAAGCGCCGGCTGCAACAGCTCGATTTACATAATGTCTCAATGAAACATGGCGATGGCTGGCTGGGCTGGCCCAGCAAAGCGCCTTTTGACAGTATTATTGTTACTGCTGCACCGGTGGAAGTGCCGGCTGCGTTGTTGCAGCAGTTAACTGACGGTGGCCGGCTGGTGATTCCGGTTGGCGCGAAAGAGCAGATACTGCGGGTGTATCAGCGCAATGCTGATTCGTTCAGCAGTCAGGACATTGAAGCGGTGCGTTTTGTGCCGCTGGTCCCGGGTGAGTTAGGTTAATAAGTGTGCAGTAAAAGCCGCAATAAGGGATTATGAAAAACTATTTGCAGTGGATAATTAAAGGGCTGGCGATGGGGGCCGCTGATGTGGTACCCGGCGTATCGGGTGGCACGCTGGCGTTTATTCTGGGCATTTACGAGCGGCTGTTAGCTGCTATCAGCTCGGTAGATACTGCGGCGGTTAAACTGCTATTGCAAGGTCGTTTTAAAGCATTGTGGCAGCATATCGATGGCACTTTTTTACTGTGTTTATTCAGTGGTATTTTGCTCAGTATCTTTTCTCTGGCGAATGTCATCAGCTACCTGTTAGAACACCGGCCCGTGCCGTTATGGGCATTTTTCAACGGTCTTATTCTGGCGTCCTTACCGGTATTGCTGCGCAGTGTCAGCTGGTCAGCACTCAGAGTGGTGTTGTTGTTACTGGGGGTGGCGTTTGCAGTCGTCGTTGGTATGCTGGCACCGGTGCAACTGCAGCCCGCGCCTTACATGTTTTTCGTGGCCGGTGCCATCGCGATTTGTGCCATGATTTTACCTGGCATCTCCGGTAGTTTTATTCTGCTGATTTTCGGCATGTATGGGCCGGTAATGATTGCAGTTACCCAATTCCAGCTGGGGATATTGGCGCTGTTTGCCAGCGGATGTATTTTCGGTTTACTCAGCTTTTCAAAACTGCTTAACTGGTTACTAAAGCACTTTCATGACGCCACCCTGGCGTTGCTGACCGGCGTGGTTATTGGCGCGCTATATCGGATCTGGCCATGGCAGCATAATCAGCAAGTCCTGAGTCCGTGGCAATATCAGCAGCAGTTTGCCAGTCACGATTTACTGCTGGCAAGTGTCGCTGTTGTCGCCGGGATTCTGGTTATCACATTATTACTGAATTTAGAGCGACTGTTTAATACTGCCGGTAACGGCGCCAGATAAGGAATGGCCTATTAACAGGATGACTGAGCTGAAGTTTAAGGGGGTACTGTCTGCTTTGCTGTTACTGGCGCTGAGCGGCTGCACCTCCAACTCTGGCCCGGCACCGGTTACTACGCTTGAGCTCAGAGAAAACCCTTACCGGGAACGGAACCGGGGCAGTCTTGCCGCCACGAAGTATGTGGTGCAACGCGGTGATACCCTCTATTCCATTGCCTTTCGGGCCGGGCTGGATGTGCGAACCCTGGCCAGTCGCAATAATATAAACAGCCCCTATATCATTTATCCCGGTCAGGTATTGCAACTCAGCGCTGCCAGCGCAACAAAGGTCGCCGCCAAAAAAACAAGTCGACCAGTAACGAAGACCCGCAGCCCTGTCCCGGCAAAACCTGCTACACCAGCTAAGACTGGTCGGGCAACTGAGAAATCAAACCAAGCAAAATCAAATAGTTCAGCAAAAGCCGCTAAACCTGTTGCGTCGTCAAATCAAACACGTTATGTTCAGACACGACCTGCAAAAAATAGCAAAAAAACCGCGGATAATACCTCACTTGGAAACAAGGTGCAATGGCACTGGCCTGTGAAAGGTAAAATAGTTTCGCGTTTTTCAACCCGGGAGCATGGCAATAAAGGGGTCGATATTGCAGGGCAGGACGGTAACAGAATTAATGCTGCAGCTGATGGCCAGGTAGTCTATGCCGGCAGTGCACTACGCGGTTATGGTAATTTGATAATTATAAAACATAACGACGATTACTTAAGCGCCTATGCGCACAACAAACGGATCTTGGTGGCAGAACGACAGCAGGTTAAAGCAGGGCAGCAAATTGCGGAAATGGGCAGTACCGATGCGACCGATAGCCGGCTACATTTTGAAATTCGTTTCAGAGGCAAGTCGGTTGATCCATTACGCTATTTACCGTAACAAACATATACCGTGGCAAACAAATACCGTGACAACGAGACTAACCATAAAGGTTAGCATTTGAACACAAGCACGAAGGCAGGAAGGTAGCTGAGTCAGGCCCGATACCCGGCAGACGTGGGAGAAAGGATATGGGACTTAAAAGTGATGACGTAGTAGAGTCAGATGTAGAGTTAAAAGATGACGAGCTGGCTGATGACGTAGCCACGCTGGACGAAGAGATGGAGCCGGATGTTGCAGAGTTAGCCGGTGAAGAAGCGATACCAGATGAAGTATTCGCCAAGGATGATAGTCAGAAATCGATGGATGCCACCCAGATTTACCTGGGTGAGATTGGTTTTTCTCCCCTGCTGAGTGCCGAAGAAGAAGTCTATTTTTCACGGTTATCGCTCAAAGGCGATGCCGCTGCCCGCAAAAGGATGATCGAAAGTAACCTGCGGTTAGTTGTTAAAATAGCCCGCCGTTACATTAATCGTGGTTTAGCCTTACTGGATTTGATAGAAGAAGGGAATCTTGGCCTGATCCGGGCGGTTGAGAAGTTTGACCCTGAGCGCGGCTTTCGTTTTTCCACCTACGCTACCTGGTGGATCCGCCAGACTATTGAACGGGCCATCATGAACCAGACCCGGACCATCCGGCTGCCAATTCATGTCGTTAAAGAATTAAATATCTACTTACGGGCGGCCCGGGAATTATCGCAAAAACTCGATCATGAGCCCACGCCGGAAGAAATCGCTGCCGCGCTGGATCGGCCGGTAGCTGAAGTTCGTAAAATGTTAAAATTAAACGAAAAGATAACCTCAGTAGATATGCCTGTCGCCGGTGCTTCTGAAAAGCAATTGCTTGATGTGATTGCCGATGAGAAAGAACAAGGGCCGGAAGGTGAGCTGCAGGACGAAGATATCCGTCAACATCTGGTGTTATGGCTGGATGAGCTGAACCCGAAGCAACGGGAAGTACTGGCGCGCCGCTTTGGTTTGCTTGGCTATGAGCCTTCTACCCTGGAAGATGTAGGTCATGAAATTGGTTTAACCCGGGAGCGGGTACGGCAAATTCAGGTAGAAGCCCTGCGTCGCTTAAAAGAAATTGTTACCCACCAGGGCTTAAATATAGAAACCCTGTTCCAGGACTAACACTCTATATCAGTTAATACACGGGCGCTCAGGCGCCCGTTTCTATTGGTACAAACATTAAGTGGTACAAACATTAAGGGCTATCGTTACGCCCGGCTTGGCATTGACACAGTTTGTCGCAATGACAGCGTCTGCTAGTTGCATCTTTTAACTAAGCCGCTTAGCGTAGAGCTATTAGTAGTTGGTAATATTAAAATAGGGTTTTTCATGACGTTAATAAAAATTTCAGCGCTGGTTGCAGCATTAGGGCTATGCTCAGTTGCCAGTCAGGCGGTACCGGTGTTTCCGGACAGTGACTACAACCAGGCTGTCGTGTCTGTTGAGCAAGTACTGGGATATCCACTGGGCAGCCGAATCTCTGAACCTGCAGCAATACAACAGTATTTTGAGCAACTGGCACAAGCCCACCCAACCCGGATTAAACTGGTACCGTATGCTACGAGCTGGCAGGGCCGGCCACTGTTCTACGTGGTAATAGGCAATGAGCAACACATTAACCAGCTGGCTGATATTCAGCAGCAAATGCAGCAACTGGCAAACCCGCAACGTATCGACGATCGACAGGCGAAGCAGCTTATCGAGCAGCTGCCAGCCAGTGTCTGGATTGCTAATACCTTACATGGTAACGAAATAAGCCCGGCCGAATCGTCGATGGCGCTGGCCTATCATTTGCTGGCCGACCAGAGCCCGCAAACTGCTAAGTTGCTGGAAAACACCCTGGTGTATATTGACCCGTTGCAAAACCCGGATGGCCATAGCCGCTTTGTCAGCCGCTATTACGCCACTGTGGGATTAGCCCATTCGGCTGACAGATTGTCTGCTGAGCATAACGAGCCCTGGCCTAATGGCCGCACCAATCACTATTTATTCGATATGAACCGAGACTGGATTTCGTTAACCCAGCCGGAAACCCGGGGCCGGGTGAAAGCCCTGCAGCAGATGTATCCGTTGGTGTTTGTTGACTCGCATGAAATGGGCGGCGATATGGGCTATTACTTCAGCCCGGAAGCTGAGCCGTATAATCCACATATTCAGGCGAATCAGCGCCAGAGCCTGCAATGGCTGGGGGAGAACAATGCCCGCTGGTTCGATAAATTTGGCTACGACTATTTTACCCGGGAAATTTTTGACGCTTTTTACCCGGGGTACGGTGCCAGCTGGCCGCTGTATCAGGGCAGTATCGCCATGACGTACGAGATGGCTTCAGCCCGTGGCCATCAGTATCGCAAAGCCGATGGTGACATTCTGACCTTCGCCGATGGCGTGCAGCGCAATTTTGTCGCCTTTATGGCGACGATAGAAACCGCCAGTCAGCGGGCCCCGCAGTTACTCAACAGTTTTTATCAATACCGTAAGGACGCCATTAAACAGGGCAGTTCAGGTCAGATTCGCAGTTATATTTTTCCGGCAGGGCGTGACAGTGCCGGCCTTAGCAAACTGGGGGCTATTCTGACCGAGCACGGTATAACGGTCGGTAAAGCGACTGAGGATTTTAAAGCCTGTGGTGACAGTTACCAGGCTGGCAGCTATCTGATAAATACCAGCCAGCCCACTTATCATCTGATCCGTACTCTGCTGGATGATACCGTGCCGATGGACAAGGATTTTATTGCCAAACAAGAGCAGCGCCGGGCCAATAACCTGCCGGATCAGATCTACGATGTCACTGCCTGGTCGCTACCGCTGATGTATAACCTGCCGGTGGTAAGTTGCAACCGGGCCGTTAATGTTGCCACTACGGCGGTAACTACCGAGCGAATTCTGCCGGGTACCGTCACCAATCCTGAGCCCGGCTATGGTTATATTGTACCCTGGGGCGATATGGCAGCGGCCCGCTTTGCCAGTGCGGCATTGCAGCATGGTTTGAAACTGAAAAGCAGCGATCTACCCTTTACCCATCAGAATGGCCAGCAATATCCGGCGGGCTCCCTAATCGTCAGTAACGCCGATAATGCTGATCATGCGCCGCAGTTAGCTGCGTTAATCAGCCAGTTTGCCACTGACACCGGCGCTGAAGTGACCGGGGTAGACAGCAGTTGGGTAACGGATGGCCCTAATTTTGGCTCGTTCAATGTCAAAACCCTGCATAAGCCCAATATTGCCATGTTGTGGGATGAGCCGACTAACCCGCTTAGTGCTGGCAGTGCCCGCTTTATTGTCGAGCGCAATTTAAATTATCCGGTTACCGCAATCCGGCCGGCACAGTTGCGTGGTGCGGACTTAAGCCATTATCAGGTGTTAGTGGTGCCGGCCAGCAGCCGTGGCAGCTATCAGCAGGCGCTGGGCAGTACTGGCCTGGCCAACCTGCGCAGCTTTGTTGAACGCGGCGGAGTACTTATAGCTCTTGGCAATGCCACTGATTTATTGCTGGCGGGCGAGGAGCCACTGCTTAGCAGCAAGCGTGAGTACAAAGTACGCGAGGGTGAAGTGAAAAAAGCGGAGAGTGAAAGCAAAGTTGCCGGCAGCCTGATTAAAACCCCGGAAGAATATCAGCAGTGGCTGGTACCGGAAAAGGCTTATCCGGACTGGGTGCCAGGCTTTATTGCCCGGGCCGATGTTGATCAACAGCACTGGTTGACTGCCGGGGTGCCAGAAACCGTTAACAGCTTGTATGTCGGTAATCAGGTGTATCAACCGCTTACCATTGCTGATGGTCGCAATGTGGTCAGCTTCGCCCCGGCTGAGCAACTGCTGGCAGGCGGCTTCGTCTGGGATGAAAATCGTCTGCAAATTGCCCATAAGCCATTGGTAATGGTGCAGGCAGTGGGCCGCGGCCAGGTGATCAGCTTTACCCAGGAGCCGAACTTCCGTGCCTATGTCGATGGCATGCATTTGCTGTATATTAACGCGATATTCCGCGGTGCGGCGCACGCCAGCCCGCTGCGCTAGTTAAGCGGTAACCAACAGCGCCAGCTTTAACTGCCGGCGCTGTCTCGTTTTTGAATTAATACCGTAAGCCCGCCGGCAATTAAACCCCAGAATGCAGACGCCAGCCCGAAAAAGCTGGCACCGGAGGCGGTGACCAGTAAGGTAATCACTGCCGCGTCACGGTATTTGGGTTCGCTGGTAGTCGTGGCCAGGTTAGCGGCAATGGTGCTGATAAGCGCCAGGCCTGCCAGCGCGGCCACCATTTCTTTCGGAAAAGCAGCAAAAAGGGCAACAACTGTGGCGCCCGCCAAGCCGGCCAGCAGATAAAACACTCCGGCAGCGATACCGGCAATATAACGCTTTTGCGGCTGAGGGTGCGCTTCAGTGCCGGTACAGATTGCTGCAGTAATGGCTGCCAGGTTTATTGAAAATGCGCCCCAGGGCGCCAGCAGCAAGGTGCTAAGTGCGGTGCTGCTGATAAGCGGTGAGACCGGAGTCTGATAGCCACTGGCCCGCAGCACTGCGACCCCCGGAATATTCTGTGAGGCCATGGTGACCAGCAACAAGGGTAGCCCGACGCCGATTAACGCACTTAACGAGAATTCCGGCGTTACCCACACCGGCTGCGCCAGACTTAAGGTTACCGCTGATAAATCCAGGTTGCCGCTGCTAATGACGATCAGAATGCCGCTTAGCATCACCAGCAAAATGGCATAGCGTGGCCAGAATGCTTTAGCGAATAAATATACCAGACACATGCAGCCGACCAGTAACCACTGGCTTTGCATGGAGCTGAAAATAGCAAAACCGAACTGCAGTAAAATACCGGCCAGCATGGCACTGGCCAGTGGCAGCGGAATTAATTTGGTCAGCTTTTCAAACCAGCCGCTAATACCGATAATAAGCCCGAGCGCGGCGGTGAAAATAAATACGCCGGTGGCCTGTTCAATGCTCAGCCCCTGTAAACTGGTGGCCAGTAGCGCCGCGCCCGGGGTTGACCAGGCGGTGATCACCGGCGCTTTGTAATACCACGACAGGCCAATACAGGTCGCCGCCATGCCAATACCCAGTGCCAGTAACCAGGAGGCCATAACCTCATTGCTGGCACCAGCCGCACTGGCGGCCTGAAACACAATAGCCACTGAGCTGGCAAAGCCGACCAACACGGCGACAAAGCCCGCTACGACTGCCGATAAGCTTAAATCTTTAATTAGCATCAGACTTCCTTCGCATCCCGGCTAAGTTGGTACAATAAGTCGAGCGCCTGGCGGGCACTGAGTTCATCCGGGTTAATGGCTGCCAGCTGCTGCAGTAGTGGGTGCGCAGCAGGCATTAGCGGTAGCTGTTGCTGCAATTCTGCTTCTGGCTGGTTTTGCTTGCTGCCAGGCGTAGTAGCTGTGTTTAACTGGGCCCGGCCTTGTTGCTCTAACTGGCTGAGTTTCTGTTTGGCCTGGTTAATCACTGCCTTTGGCACCCCGGCCAGCTGAGCAACCTGCAGCCCAAAGCTTTTGCTGGCTGCACCGTCCTGCACATGGTGCATAAACACGATGTCATCGCCGTGTTCAACTGCATCTAAATGGACATTCACTACGCCTTCCAGCGTGCTGGCCAGTTCAGTCAGCTCAAAATAATGGGTGGCAAATAAGGTCAGCGCTTTAATCCGGGTGGCCAGGTAGTCGGCGCAGGCCCAGGCCAGGCTTAAGCCATCATAGGTGCTGGTGCCGCGGCCAATTTCATCCATCAGCACCAGGCTGTGCGAAGTAGCATGGTGCAATATAGTTGCGGTTTCGCTCATTTCCACCATAAAGGTTGAGCGGCCTGAGGCTAAATCGTCTGAGGCGCCAATCCGGGTGAAGATACGGTCAATGGGCCCCAGTGTTGCGCTGGCGGCTGGCACAAAACAGCCAATATACGCCATCAGAGTAATTAACGCAGTCTGGCGCATATAGGTTGATTTACCGCCCATATTCGGCCCGGTGACCATTAACATCCGCCGGCTGGCGCTAAGGCTCAGCGGGTTGGCAATAAAGGGTTCGCTCAGTACCTGCTCGACTACCGGATGACGGGCCAGCTCCAGTTCAATGCCCGGCTTGCTGCGCAGCTGCGGCCGGCAATAATTCAGGCTCACCGCCCGCTCGGCAAAGGTGCAAAGCACATCCAGTTCAGCCAGCGCCTGGGCCAGTTGCTGTAACTGGCTTAAATAAGGGCTTACCAGCTCAAATAATTGCTCGTACAACTGTTTTTCCAGCGCCAGCGCCTGGCTTTGGCTGCCCAGAACCTTGTCTTCGTATTCCTTTAATTCCGGAATAATATAGCGTTCGTTATTTTTTAAGGTCTGGCGCCGGACATATTCCGGCGGTACTTTGGTGTCCGCGCTGCGGCCGGTTTCAATGTAGTAGCCATGCACCCGGTTAAAGCCGACTTTTAATGAGGCGATACCGGTGCGCTCGCGCTCGCGCAGCTCAAGCTGCAGTAAATAATCGGTGGCGCCGGTGGCCAGCGCCCGCCAGTGATCGAGCTCGCTGTTATAACCGTCGGCAATTACTCCGCCATCGCGGATTAACACCGGGGGGGCGTCAACAATCGCCTCAGTTAACAGTTGTTGCAGCTCGGGTAGCGGCTGGCTGTCGCGGGCAAGTTGTTGCAACAGACTGGTGGTGGCAAAGCTTAAATCCTGTTGCAACGCCGGCAGCTGGGCCAGCGCCTGGCGTAACCTGGCGAAATCACGCGGCCGGGCACTGCGCAGCGCCAGCCGGGCGATAACCCGTTCTATATCACCTATTTGTTTTAATGCCGGCTGTAAACTTTCGACGTCGTCAGTCAGCTCATTAACGGTATCCAGTCTGGCGTTAACGTCACTCTGGTTACGCAGCGGCGCGTGGATCCAGCGCTTTAATAAGCGCGAGCCCATCGCCGTCTGGTTGCGGTCAAGCACCGAGGCCAGGGTGTTTTCATAGCCACCACTGAGGTTTTGAGTCAGCTCTAAATTACGCCGGGTGGCGGCATCCAGCACGATATAATCTTCGGCCCGCTCCAGCGCGATGGCGCGGATATGCGGCAGACTGGCACGCTGAGTATCTTTGACATATTGCATCAGACAGCCGGCGGCCATTAAGGCTACCGGGGCCTCGTCGACGCCAAAACTGATTAAATCCTTGGTGCCGAACTGCTGGCAGAGCAAGCGCTTCGCGGTGGCCAGTTCAAATTCCCACTCTGGCCGGCGCCGGGCCCCTTTGCGCTGCTGACATAAATCCGGCTGGCTGAACAGCTCCGGATAGAGTATTTCGGCCGGGTTAAGCCGTTGCAACAACGCCGCCAGATCACTGCTATTAGCGACCTGATTAATTAAAAAACGGCCGGCACTTAAATCCAGTTGGGCCAGACCAAACTGGCCGCGTTGCTCATAGATGGCACAGAGTAAATTGTCCTGCCGCTCGTTTAGCAGCGCTTCATCGGTTACCGTACCCGGGGTAACAATTCGCACCACTTTGCGCTCAACCGGCCCTTTGCTGGTAGCCGGGTCGCCAATCTGCTCGCAAATGGCTGCCGACTCGCCCAGTTGGACTAAACGGGCCAGGTAACCTTCAACCGCATGATAGGGCACGCCAGCCATCGGGATCGGCTGGCCGGCGCTCTGGCCACGTTTAGTCAGCGAAATATCCAGCAGGGCCGCCGCTTTTTTGGCGTCATCAAAAAATAACTCGTAAAAATCACCCATCCGGTAAAACAGTAAAATAGCCGGATGTTCACTTTTCAGTGCCAGATATTGCTGCATCATCGGGGTGTGGCTGCTTAGGACTTGCTCTGGTTTCTGGTCTGACGGCATAATGTAACTCTGAATTCCCTGTTGGATTGGCTATGGTACCTGCAACCGATACTCAGCAGCTGGCTGCAGAGCTGGGTGCGTTATTATCACGGAAAAAATGGTTCGTCACCACTGCTGAATCCTGCACTGGTGGTGGCATTGCCTACTATTTAACCGCCATAGCCGGTAGTTCCGCTTATCTGGATCGCAGTTTTGTTACCTATAGCAACAAAGCAAAACAGCAGTTGCTTGGCGTGCGCAGTGCCACTTTATTACAATTTGGCGCGGTAAGCGATGAAACGGTTAAAGAAATGGCTGTCGGAGCGGCAAATGCAGCCAATGCCCAGCTGGCCATCGCGGTATCAGGTATCGCCGGGCCGGGTGGCGGTTCTGCGGCTAAGCCGGTAGGTACCGTCTGGTTTAGTTTCTGGCTGAATGGCCAGCTTAGCAGCCAGCTGCAACAGTTTACTGGTGACCGCGAGCAGGTGCGCCAGCAGGCGATAGATTTTGCCCTTCAGCACAGCATCTTATTATTGACAGCCTTGCCAAACTAGACTACTGTACGAGCATACAGTGTTTATGCAAGCCGAATTTTCTGGAGTGAACAATGGACGACAATAAGCAAAAAGCCCTGGGTGCTGCCCTTACTCAAATCGAACGTCAGTTTGGTAAAGGCTCTATTATGCGCCTCGGTGACAGCACAGCCCTGGATATTGCCTCAGTATCCACCGGCTCTCTGGGCCTGGATATTGCGCTTGGTATAGGCGGCTTGCCGTATGGCCGGATTGTCGAAATTTACGGTCCTGAATCATCAGGTAAAACGACCTTAACCCTGCAGGTGATTGCCGAAGCGCAAAAAGCCGGTAAAACCTGTGCCTTTATTGATGCCGAGCACGCGCTGGATCCGGTATATGCCAAAAAGCTAGGCGTTAAAGTGGAAGACTTATTGGTGTCGCAACCCGATACCGGTGAGCAGGCGCTGGAAATTTGTGACATGCTGGTACGTTCTGCAGCGGTAGATGTAGTAGTAGTCGACTCCGTAGCGGCATTAACGCCAAAAGCAGAAATTGAAGGTGACATGGGCGACAGCCATATGGGTTTACAAGCCCGTTTAATGTCACAGGCATTGCGTAAACTTACCGGTAATATTAAGCGCTCTAACACACTCTGTATTTTCATTAACCAAATCCGGATGAAAATTGGTGTGATGTTCGGTAACCCGGAAACCACTACGGGTGGTAATGCCCTGAAATTTTACGCGTCAGTGCGGCTGGATATCCGCCGGATTGGCTCGGTTAAGGAAGGCGATGAAATTACCGGTAACGAAACCCGGGTAAAAGTCGTGAAAAATAAAGTGGCACCGCCGTTTAAGCAAGCCGAGTTTATTATTCAGTATGGCGCGGGTATTAACAAAAATGGCGAATTGATTGACCTGGGCGTAGCGCAGGGCCTGGTTGATAAATCCGGGGCATGGTATGCCTATCAGGGTAATAAAATTGGCCAGGGCAAAGCCAACGCCATGAAGTTTCTTACCGAGAACCCGGCGATAGCCGATGAAATTGAAAAGGAACTGCGCACCCGTTTGTTACTGAAACCGGGTGAAAAAGTGATTGAAGAAGCGATTCCGGCAGAATTCGAAGCCGATTTATAATACTTTCATACTAGAAAAAAGCCGGCATTTTTGCTGGCTTTTTTGCTTTTGAATAACCAGCAAGACCTCTGTATTTCGCTGGTCAGGATGGTGAGTCCTTAATTTAAATCGTTGAGGCAGCAGGTAAACTTAAAAACAACCAGTCAGCTATTGTTTATATAATCGCTACGCGGTTAGCAGCATCATGATTAGCGGGGAAATTTTGTCTTGCCCTGTCGGATAGCCAGAGTTAATCTGGTACGTCTGTTTTTTACTAAAAAACCTATTTTTTTAACATTTACGTTGTTAATAATGTTGTCATCGCTGTAGGTGGCCGGTACCGCTAATAATGATTAAACACACTTTACTGTTGCTGGCCTGTATATACTGTCTGGTTGGTTGTGATACCGATATCAGTGTCCAAGATGAACCAAAGGACCCGGTTGCCCAGGAATATCCACTGGCATTCGTTGCCAGACCCTTATTGGATGAAGACGGTAATCCCTACCAGAATAATCTGGCTGCACCGGAGGAATTCAATCCGGGCGCGCAGCTTATTCTTAAGCAAAACGCCTTCGCCGAGTCGGCAGAGCGTGAGTTGCTGGCCGGGGTATTTGCCAGTGAAGCATACGACGTAAAAGACTTAGTGGTATCACCTGATGGTGACACCTTGCTATTTGCGTTGCGACCACCTGAGCTGGCCGATGTTGCTGAAGAATTGCAACCCCGTTGGAGTATCTGGCGCTACAGTCGCAGCAGCGAGACTATTGAGCCAGTGATCGCTGACCCATTGCTGGCCGAGCAGGGCCATGATGTAACCCCGGGCTTTTTGGCCGACGGTCGTATTATTTTCAGCTCCAGCCGGCAGCAAAAAGCCCGGCAGATTTTACTTGATGAATTTAAACCGCAATACAGTGGTTTACATGAAGACTTACAAGGGCCGGCTTTTAATCTGCACGTCATGAATGCCGATGGTACCGGCATTGAGCAAATCAGCTTTAACCTGAGCCATGATTTGTATCCGGTAGTGCTGGCCGATGGTCATATCTTATACAGTCGCTGGGACAACCAAAGCGATCGTAATATGTTTAACTGGTATCAGATGCGGCCGGACGGCTCAGCAAATCAGCTGGTATATGGCTGGCATTCCCATCAGACCGGCCCAGACAACAGCCCGGTCGAATTTACAAAACCTCTGGTACTGGCCAATGACGAGGTGGCGACGTTATTGCGAAGCCGCCAGCAAGATGGCTTAAATGCCATGCCAGTGCAAATTGCCCTGGCGCTGGCCAGCGACAACGAGCAGCCGCTGTATCAGGAGGTACTGAATTTACCTGCGCAAACCCCACTGCTACCATGGAATTTTGATAATTCAGCCCGGCCGGAACCGGCTGGTTCGGTGCAGAGCGTGTTTGCGTTACAGGATGGTTCTGAACGCTTTCTTGTCAGCTGGTCGCCCTGCCAGGTGTTGGTGGATGAGCAGGTAACCAGCTGTGAATTGGTTGATGAGCCCGCTGAATATCTGCCGGCGAGTCCCCGTTTTGGCTTGTGGCTGTTTGATTTAACGAAGCAAACTCAGGTGCCGGTTAAGCTTGGAAGTGAGCAACAATTATTGACTGAGCCTGTGGTGATGCAGCAGTACCCACGACCCGTATTTTTGCCAGCTAACCCAGACGCCGATCCTGAGCTAGCCCAAACTGGCGAAGCAATTTTAGATATTCGCAGCGTCTATGATATCGGTGGCGAAGCGGTGTTACCGATTGACCAGTTGGCAGACCCGATGCAAACCAGTGCGGCCGAGCGACCGGTGCGGTATTTAAGTCTGGTGCGCGGCGTGCCAATTCCACCGGAAGAGGTACGTGAAGTACCCAATTTTGCATTTGGGGTCAACCGCCGGCAATTAATGCGGGAGTTAGTAGGCATTACACCAGTGCAACCTGATGGTTCGGTGCGGGTGAAAGTGCCTGCCAATGTGCCATTAGCCCTGAGTTTACTGAATAGTGATGGCCAGGCGGTATCACCACAACATCAGCAATGGATCACCCTGGCCGCCGGCGAAACCCTCAGTTGTAATGGCTGTCATGCTGCCAACAATACCCGCCCCCATGGCCGGCTGAGTGGTGAATGGCCAACGATTAATCCGGGCCCGGCCACTGCCTCGGTCTCTTTTACCAACACTAACCCGTTGCTGCCGCCAAACGCTGGTGAAACCATGGCGCAGACCATGGCGCGGTTGCTGGGCGAACAAACCTTAAGTGCGGCACTGGATTTTGAGGATTTGTGGACAGATCCGGCACTAAGAGAACCCGACCCGGCAGAGCTGAATCAGTTTGCTGATCTGCTGACATCGCCACCGGTGGGTCTTGATTGCTTTGACAGCTGGCAGGCTGCCTGCCGGTTGCGGATTGACTACCCGAGCCATATCCAGCCGTTGTGGCAACTGGATCGTCGCCAGTTTGATCCGGTGACCAATGAGCTGCTGCGGGACAACAGTTGTGTCAGTTGTCATAGCCGTACCGATGCTGCAGGCAATGCTATAGTCCCCGCTGCCCAGCTGGAACTGACTGAGCAGGCGTCAGATTTACAGGCAGAACAGATGACCAGTTACCGGGAATTACTGAGCAATGACAATGAACAGGAGTTAATTGGTGGGGTGCTGGTTGACCGGTTAGTGCAGGCCGTGGATGGCGCTGGCAATTTGTTATTTCTGACAGATGCCGATGGCGAGTTAATTCTGGATGAAAATGGCGACCCGATACCGGTGATGGTGACGGTTAATATTGGTGCCAGCATGCGTGCTGGCAGCGCCCTGGCCAGTCAGCGGTTTTTTCAGCAATTCATTCAGGGCGCTAGCCACCAGGGTTATTTATCTGCAGCAGAATTAAGGCTGATCAGTCACTGGCTGGACATGGGTGGCCAATACTACAACTCGCCCTTTGCTGTGGAGCCTGATTAGATGCGCGCTGGCTGGTTAGTGTTGTTTGCGCTGTTAGCTGCCCCTGCTCTGGCCCAACAGGTTGCTGACGCTGGCAAGCGGGTTATTGTCCAGAAAGAGTATATCGACTTGCGCACCGGGCCGGGCCGTGGCTACCCGGTAGTGCAAGTTGCGCTGAACAATGACAGTTTACAGCTATTAAAACAACGTACCGGCTGGGTAAAGGTGCAGTACCGTCAGCAGCAATTATGGTTGGCAGCGTCAGAGCTGGACTATTTATATCCGGATGGCGCAGAACAAAGCATCACTGCATTGTGGCAGACAGAGCAGAGACCGCGTCACTGGCAACTTGGCCTGGCAGCGGGTGATTTCGCCGGCACCAGTTATTACCAGTTAAGTGGCAGCTATCTGTTTTCAGATGTGGTGGCACTGGAGCTGAGCGCGGGACAGGGCAGTGGCCAGCAAGCCAGTAGCCAGCAGTATTTGCTGCAACTAAGTGTAAGCCCGTGGCCACATTGGCAGCTGTCTCCCTATATTGCCCTTGGTGGTGGTGTGCTGCTAACCCGGCCCCGAACCGTCCTGGTACAAACAGCTGAGCGCAATAGTCCGCTGGCAACAATGGAACTGGGGTTAAATTACCCGCTGACTGAGCGGGTGCAAGCTAACCTGCGTTATCGCAGAGCGCTGGTCAGTACCGATCGCGATATTAACGAAGAGACGAATACATGGTTAATTGGATTACGCCTGGCATTTTAGCTGGAGCTTTACTCGTGCTCAGCCCGCTGGCTGTTGCTCAGCAAAGTAATGACAATGATGCCCGGATAGCGCCACAGATAGATCAGTCTGAAGTGATACCGGCAAAGCTTGACACTGAAAACTTTGTGGTGGCATTACGTGGTGGCGCATTGGCAATCGAGGATTTCGGCACCAGCGGCCTGGCCGCATTGCAGCTTAGTTATCATATTAATGAAGATTTTTATGTTAGTGCTGAATACGCGCTGGCTAAAGCCGGCCTGACCTCTTATGAGCGGTTAAGTGGCGCCGCGCCACTGTTAACCGATGATGAGCGGCAGTGGCACTACTATGGTGCTGAGCTTGGCTATGTGCTGCTTCCCGGCCAGGTATATTTGGGTAGCGATTATGCGCTCAACACCGGCTGGTCATTATTTGCCGGTGCCGGCAATGTTGATTTTGCCGGCGATAAAGTCTTTGCGGTTAAATTCGGTAGCCAGTTCAGGTTGTATCTGAGCGATTGGCTGGCAGTAGATCTGGTAGTGGCCGACTATGTGTTTGAAACCACTATTTTAGCTGAAAGTAAAACGACCCATAACCTGAGTATGGCACTGGGTTTTGCTGTCTATTTTTAAATAATGGGAATGTTGTATGAAAACACTGTTATTGAGTTTGTTGTTAACTGTGCTGCCATTAAGTGCCCAGAGTGCCAGTGTCATTGACACTGGTAGTGGCGGACAGCGTGCATTAGCACCTGATTTTACGCTGAAAGCATTAAGCGGCGTAAATCTGCGGCTGGCTGAGCAACGGGGAGACATTATTGTGCTGAATTTCTGGGCCAGCTGGTGCGGTCCCTGTCTTCAGGAAATGCCTGCGCTGGATAAACTGGCCAGCAAATATCAGCCATTAGGTGTTCAGGTGTGGGGCGTTAATGTTGAAGCCGACAGCAGTGCCGCTCAGAAATATCTGAGCAAGACCCGGGTCGAATTCCCCATATTGTTTGATACCGAAAACAGCGTATCAGAAAGTTACCAGGTGCAGGCGATGCCGACCACAGTAATCATCAATCAGGATGGTGACGTGCACAGTGTGCATCGGGGTTATAAACCGGGCTTTGAGCAAAAGTATGAAAATGATATTAAAACCCTGCTGCGCAATTAAGCTGCTGAGCGCCATGCTGGTGTTATTCAGCCTGGCTGGCTGCGCCAGTATAGAGCCGTGGGTTAAGCCGTATGAACGGGCAGAACTTGCTGACCCGATTATGGCCTTTGGCCGTCATCCGGTTGCGTTGCAGCACAGTGCCCATGTGCGGGATTCGCGGGAAGCAGCAAAGGGTGCTGATGGCAGTGGTGGAGGCGGTTGTGGCTGTAACTAAGCGCCAGTTACTGGCGCTATCGGTGCTGTTGTTCAGTACGTCGCTGAGTGCCGCGGTGCTGCCAGATAACCGGATTGACCTGATGCAGCATAGTTATCAGGGGGGCGGGGTATCGATTGATGGTCCGGCACTGATGCTACGTAGCAAAATTGGCGAGCAGGTCTCGGTGTCAGGTTTTTATTATGTCGATACAGTGTCCGGTGCCTCAATTGACGTGATTGCAACGGCGTCAGCCTACAGCGAAACCCGGATAGAAAGCCGGGTTGGCCTGGATTACCTGACCGGAAACAGTATTTTGTCGCTTAATTACGCGCAGAGTGATGAGGATGATTATAACGCCAGGTCGGTATCCTTTGGCGTTGCCCACGATACGTTTGGCGGCATGACGACCTTAAGTCTGAATGCTGCGGTGGGTGATGACGAAATTGGCCGTAACGGCGATGAAAGTTTCAGCGAAGAATTGCGTCGCTACAGCTACAGCCTGGGCATTACCCAGGTGCTGACCACCCGCTGGATCAGTGCGCTGAATGCCGAAGTGGATATGGAGCAGGGGTTTCTGAATAACCCTTATCGCAGTGTGCGCTTTCGTGACCCCTTGTCTGAGCTGGGTTATGGTTATCAGTTTGAGATATATCCCAATACCCGCAACAGTTTTGCACTGGGGTTAGTTAACAAGTTTTATTTACCCTACCGGGCGGCACTGACGGCCTCGCTGCGTCACTACCAGGACAGCTGGGATATTCAGGCGTTTGATGCTGAACTGGAGTATGTGCACCCGCTGGGTGAGCGTTGGGTGCTGGATAGTCACGTACGCTGGTATCAGCAGGGACAGGCCTCGTTTTATGCTGACTTATTTGAGTTTGCTGACCAACAGAATTTTATGGCCAGGGATAAAGAGCTGAGCGATTTCAACAATCTGAGTATTGGAGTGGGGGCAAGCTACCGCTTTGCCAGCTGGTCGTGGTGGCCGGCCGCTAAACCAGAGTTAAATCTGGAGTGGGATCATATCCGGTTCAACTATAACAATTTTCGTAACGTCACAGTCCCCGGCACAGAGGCTGGTGCCGAGCCTTTGTACCGGTTAACTGCCAATGTTTACCGGGCCTTTTTCAGTGTTTACTTTTAGTGGGGTTGCAGCATGAGATTTCAGTTTGTTATATCCGTAGTGCTTAGCATGATGTTGCTGGCAGTGCCATCGCAATCAACTGCAGCGACAACAGAGCAATCAGCCCAGCAGCAACTGGAACAGTTAAAGCAGCAGGCTATTGCCCTGAACCGGGAACTTTTTATTCTGGAAGAGGAATTATTGTTCCCGCCACAAACGCAACTTGCGGTATTTGTTTCGGTTGATGCAGGGCATTTTTTCCGGCTGGACAGTATTCAACTGAAGTTAAATGATGACGCTATTGGCGCCCACCTTTACACCGAAAATGAGCTGGCCGGTCTGGCACGCGGTGCTGTGCAGCCGTTATACAAAGGCAACATCCGCGCCGGAGAACACACACTAACCGTAGTATTTGTTGGTAAAGGCCCGGCAGACAAAGATTACCGCCGGGCAATCAGCCACCGTTTTACCAAAGCTGACGAGGCAATGCTGCTTGAGTTGAAAATTACCGACAGCAGCGCCAATTACCAACCTGATTTCAGTGTAGAAGTATGGTCAGGCAACGAATAATGCCGTTTCAAGGCAGCAAACTGGCAACGTCGGTATTGGCGTTGTGGTTACTGCTATTTGTTACTACAGCGCCGGTAACGGCAGAGCCTGCAGCGTTGGAATCGACAGCTGCCGGGTCGTTAGCACAAAGTGAAAAGCAATACCGGTTGGCGGCCTGGCATTTTTATCAGGAAGATTACTACCAGGCGCTGTTGCAGTTATCTCTGGCAGCAGATGAACCGGCAAAAGCCAGCCTGTTTCAGGCAGGGTTGCTGTTGCAACTGGATATGCCGGCCGCAACTGCCAATTTGTTAAAACGCTTATTAAATGATCAGACGCTCAGTGGCAAACTGCCGCGGCAGCTGCGCAATATTGCTTTGCTGCAGTTCAGCCGTTATCAGTATGAACAACAGCATACTGAGCAGGCCCGTTACTATCTTAACCAGCTTAGCCCGCCGCTGGCAGAACTGGCCGGCCAGGCAGAGCTGCTGCAGCAACTGCTTAACTGGCCGGCAACTGCGGCCAGTGAGGGTGAGGTATTCAGTCGGTTGGCGGGGCAGAGTGAACTGCCTTACGTAGTTATTAATCAAATTCTGGCATTACGCCAGCAACAGCAACCAGCTCAGGCGCTGGCGTTACTGAGCCAACTGAGTCAGCAGTTGCAGGTGGAACCGCAAGCGGGTTTCTGGCAGCGGCTTTTCAGTTGGGGGGCCGCAGAACCGTTACTTAGTGATGCCACCGAGCGCGAGGCGCTGGCTGATTATTTACATTTGCTAAAAGCCGGGCTGTTGGTTGACCAATTACAATGGGCCGATGCCCAGCAGGTGCTAAGCGAGTTTGCCAGTAGCAGTGTGTTGACATTGTCAGCAATGATCTTATACCGGGATGTGCTGACGGAAAACCGGCAAATCCCAACCCTGCTATCGTTACTGCAACAGCTGATTGAGCGCTTTCCCTATGCTCCGGCCAGCTGGCTGGCAGCGCATCAGTTGGGCAACCAGTTTGAACGTGCCCTGGCCCAGCAAGATGCGCTGGCTGCTTATCGCTGGGCCGATCAGTATTATCAGCAACAACTGGCTGCCAATAGCGATCATGCCAGTCCTGTGCAGCTTGGGCAATTGGCTGACCCTGCCGGGTTAAGTGGTTGGCAGCGTTATCAATTGCGTCAGCAAGCATCACTATTCCGCTTAAATAAACAGCTCGCGTCGTTACAACAATTACAACAGCTGCATCAGCAGCGGCTGAGTCAGATTGAACGCCTTAATGACGTGGTGCAGATTAAGCTGGTGCAGCAACAACAATTACTGACCAGCACCTTGCCGGGATTAACGGCTAAGCAGCAACAATTGCAACAGCAGGCCGCGCAACTGAACTCGTTAATTGCCGCTGCAGCACAACAGCCGATGGCCGGTCAGTTGTGGCTGGATGACACAGAACAACACTTTGCTCAGTTGCAACGCATGCTTGGCAGGGCAGAAGAGCGGGTGGCGGCACTGACTGCCGCTGGCCGTGATGTCAGCCAGGCAGCAGAACGTCTGAGCCGGTTACGCGGCATTTTGCAATGGCATTATCAATATAACAGTGCCGAGCGTCGCTGGCAGCTGACTAAACAGCAGCAGCAACTGACTGCAGAGCTTACCCGGATTAACGACGCACTGGTGCGGCTTACCCGGCTTGATGGCAAAACCGAGCGTTTATTGAGCCAACAACAGCAACTGGCGACGCTGACAAACCGGGAAAACCAGTTTACTGCCGGATTAGCGACGCAGCAGCAACAGCTGTTGGCGCAGCTGAATCAGGGGCTGCAGCAACTGCGTCAGGCCGAACATGCCCAACTGCAGGAAATGCGCCGCTTAAATACGCAGGCTATTGCCCGGGTAATGGAGCAGGTATTGCTGACCACTCAGGAGGGGCAGTAATGCGCAATCAGATTCCTTATGCCGTTATCTCATTGCTGACGCTCAGCCTGCTGGCAGCCTGTAGCACTGCCCCGGATAAAACAGTGCGCCGGCAGACTCTGGCTGAGTTAGCTTCCTTTGATCCGGCGGCATTACCTGAGCCAGAACTGGTGACAGCCGCACAGTTGCAGCAGGTATATCAGGAGTTGCTGGCACTTGCCCCGGCCTTAGACGTGCGCCAAAAAGTACTTTATCGCTTGTCGCAACTGAATACCCGGCAACTTGAGTTAAGCGAGCTTGGGCCGGAACAGGAACAGCAGGCCTTAGCGCAGTTGATTGCACAATACCGGGACTTGTTACAGCAGTTTCCGGACGATCCTAACAACGAACTTATCCATTATCAGCTAGCACGGGCGCTTGACCTGACTGGCGACAGCCAGGCTGCACAACACCAGATGCAGCAGCTGCTGCAGCACTATCCACAAAGCGATTTTGCGGCCGAACTCTGGTTCAGGGTGGGTGATATTTATTACAGTCGGGCCAGTTATCCTGAAGCGCTCAGTGCTTTTGAACAGGTGTTAAGTCTGGCAGGGCCAGAGCTGAGTCAGCATGCGTTGTATATGGCAGGCTGGAGTCATTTTCAGCTGCAGCAATACCCGTCTGCTGATGATGCCTTTTTAAAGGCGCTCGATTTAACCTATCATCAGCGGCTGAGTGAAGATCAGCAACAAAGTCTGCGGCAGGAGTTGCAGCGAATACTAAGTATTTCACTCAGTTATCAGCAGCAGGCAGCGAGTTTACTGGCGCTGCTGAAACGGGCAGATTATCGTGACGGACCGCCAGAGCAGCGACCGCTACCCTACCAGGCGGCATTGTTTCAGGCTCTGGCCGACTTTTTATTTGAAAAAGAGTTAAATCAGGCGGCGCTGCAGAGTTACCGGCTGTTTATTGCTTATCAGCCACTGGCTATTGAAGCCGCCCGCATGCAACTGCAATTGGTGCAATACCACCTGGATTATGCAGAAGCTGACAACGCCGAGCTGGCCCAGCAGGAGTTTATCCAGCTGTTTGGCCCGGCAACGGCGTTCTGGCAACAAGCCCGACCAACAGAACAGGCTGAACTGGCACCGCAATTAGCCCAGTATCTCGATTATTTCGGTCGCAAGGGTTATCAGCAGGCGCAGCAAGCCAGCGGGGAAGACAAGCCAGCGCAGTTTGCCAGACTGGTGCAATACTGGCAGCAACTGCTACTGGTGCAGCCGCTGTTAGCGCCGGAGCAGAGCGACGATAGTTTGCTGTTGGCAGATGATGTGCGCTATTTGCTGGCAGAGGCACTGGCAGGCAGTGGTGAACAAGAGGCCGCACTGGACGCGTATCAGCAACTGGGTTATCCCACAACAGAACTAAACGCCCGCAGCTTTACTGCGGAGCAAGCAGCCTACCGGGCGCTGCTGCTAAGTGAAGCGTTAGCCACTGCAACCGGTGCCAGTGGGGCAGCAGCGGATATATGGTGGCAGCAGCAACAGCAGTTTGTCCGCTGGCACAGTCGCCACCCGGCAGCACAACAGGTGGCGTTAAATCAGCTGACCGAGCTTTATCAGCAACAGGCGTATTCAGAGATTGTAAGCTATGCCAGCCGGGTCACAGACTGGCCGCATCCACAGGACAGTAAACCACAGCTGGTGAACGAAGCTTTATTTATTGTCAGCCAGACTGAACTGGCTGTAGGCGATTATGCGCAGGCAGAACAAAGCATCCAGCATCTGCTGAGTATTTATCAGGCCGATGACAGCACTGTTGCGACAGAAAGGCGGCAGTTACTCAGCCAGCAACTGGCCTCTGCGGTTTATCAGCAGGCGCAGCAAACGGGCTTAACTGTTAGTGCGCAGCTGGCTCATTTGCAGCGCTTATTAAATCTGCCGGAATCGGAATACCATCAAAGTGCGGCTTATCAGCAAATCAGTCTGCAGCTTGAACAGCAGGACCTGCCCGAAGCAATCAGGCTGATGCAAACCTACCAGCAGCGCTATCCGGACAGCGCTGAACAGCCGGCAATTACCACGGCTATGTTAAATAGCTACGAGCAGTTAGAGGACTGGCAACGTGCTGCCGATTTAATCAGCCAGCAAGTAGCGCAGTTGCCCACAGGCGCTGAGCAGCAAGCATTATTGTACAAAGCGGCAGGATATTACTGGCAAGCCGGCAATAGTGAAGCGGCCCGGCTGGCTTATCGCAGCTATGCCAATCAATATACTGAGCCACATTTACCGGCACAGGAAGCCCGGGCCAGGTTGGTACAACTGTATCAGGCGCAGAACGATGTCAGCCGGCGTAATTTCTGGTATCAACGCATTGTCACTGCTGAACAGCAACGTGCTGATCAACAAAATGCAGACCAGCCAGATAGCGGCAGCGAACGCACCCGCTATCTCGCCGCTGATGCGGCATTACAACTGGGGCTGCATAACAGCGGACTCTTTAATGGCGTTTCACTGCGCCAGCCACTGCGAGATAATTTAAAGAAAAAGCAAACCCATATGGCGGCTGCTATTACGCTGTTGCAAACCAGTATGAGCTGGCAGGTCGCTGATTTTTATAGTCAGGCGCAGTATCAGGTCGCCAGTTTATATCAACAGATGGCCAGTGCGCTGCTAAATTCGGAGCGGCCAAAAGGCCTGGATCCATTGGCTCTGGAACAATATGAGTTGCTGTTAGAAGAGCAGGCGTATCCGTTTGAAGAGCTGGCAATAGAGATATATCAGCAAAATGCTGCGCTGGTGGTGCAGCCGCTGTATGACCAGTGGGTTGCAGCAAGCTTTAATAAATTGGCGGAGTTATTTCCGGCCCGTTACCGCAAACCTGAAGTTTATCTGGAGCTGGCTGATGAAGCTTACTAACCGCCACATACGAAGGTTGCCTGAGATGCCTGCCAAAATAACAGGGCGTTTTAATTTTTTGCGGTGTATTAGTGCCTTGCTGCTGGCATTGTCGTTAAGTCATTGTGCTCAGTTGTCCACCGAGGACAGCTCACAAGTGGCGGACACGCCACCTGTCACCAAGCAACAACAGCCAGAAAAAAACCAGGCTGAGCAAGCAGCAACCGCAGAGCAGGCCGCTGTAACAGCCAGCAGCGCGGCGCCGGTTCTGGCTAAACCGGTACTGCAGCCTGAGCAGCAGGCGCAGTTTCAGCAGGCGGCAGAGTTGATGCGCAGCGAAGACTATCAGCAGGCATTAACTTTGCTGGAGCCGTTAGCGCAGCGCCTGCAAGATGCCGCGGGTATTCATTACAATCTGGCTATGTGTTACTGGCAATTGCAACAAACTGCACTGGCCCAGCAGCAGTTAACTGCGCTGCTTGAGCGGCAGCCAGATTATATTGAAGCGGCAAACTTACTGGCAATAATGGCCCGTCAGGCCGGTAACTTTAATCAGGCCCGGCGCTACTGGCTGGACGCGCTGGCCCAAAACAACGATTTTGCCAGTGGCCATAAAAATCTGGGTTTTCTATACGAGCTCTACCTGGCGCAGCCCGAGCAAGCCCGATACCACTATCAGCAATATCAGCAACTGACGGCCGATCCAATGGCTGAAGCCTGGTTGAGTTTACTTGAGCAACAGGAGTAACAGATGGATCAGTTCACTATTAAAGGATTGAGCCTGAGCCTGTTGTTGCTGGCCGGGGTTTGTCAGACGCAGCAGGCTCAGGCGCAGCAGGCTGAGCCGGATGCGCCAGCCAGGCAAGCTGGGCCGGCAATGCCAGAAAATATGGCTGCTATGCGCCAACCTGCTGCCACGGTGCAGGTTGATATCAGTACCACTATCAGTGGTAATCAGGAGCAGCCACGAACCTTATATGTTTTACCGTGGCAGGACAGTATTGCTCAAATTCGTATTCCGGCGCCGGAGATTAATCCGGCGCCGGAGCCATTAAAGCCGCTGGACCGCCAGCAATTTTTACGTTTTATTGAGGCACAGTCGCTAAACCAGCAACCTGTCGCTACAGCATCATCAAAAAATAATTAAGAGGTTTACAGTATGGATTTCGTTAACAGCATAGTGCGGTTTTTGCAGGAAGGCGGCTACTTTATATTTCCTATCGCTTTTATTCTGATCCTGGGTATTGCCATTACCATAGAGCGCTGGTGGTTTTTACGCTCGGTTTATGCCAGTAATCAGCGCGCCTATCGTGAGCTGCAGCCTGCGATAGCGGCGGCTGATACCAAAGCCATTTTACAACAGGCTGACAGTAACCAGACCCCGCTGAGTTTAATGCTGGCCAGTGGGGTAAACCGCTTAACCTCGTCGCACCGGCGCGAAGATATGGAATATGCGATGGAAGAGGTGGTACTGGAATACAGCCTGCGCCTGCAAAAGCGCACGCCGTTTTTAGCAACGCTGGCGAATGTAGCGACGTTGCTGGGCTTACTTGGCACCATCGTTGGTTTAATCGCGGCCTTCTCTGCCGTAGCCAATGCTGATCCGTCAGAAAAGGCCAGTTTGCTGTCATCCAGTATTTCTGTGGCCATGAACACCACCGCTTTTGGCTTAATGACCGCAATACCGCTGGTGTTTGTGCACGCTTTATTGCAAAGCAAGACGGCCAGTATTGTTGATACCATGGAAATGGCCGGCATTAAGCTAATGAACAGTATCGGACAACGTTTTGCGGGTGGCCGGGATGATCAGAAAGCATAAAATCAGTCAGAACGAGGCCGAGCTCGACATTACCTCCTTTATGAATCTGATGATTGTATTGGTACCGGTTTTGTTGCTCAGTCTGGTGTTTACCCAGATAAGGGTGCTGAATATTCAGCTGCCGGCGCAAACTGAGCAGTTAATGCAGCAAGAGCAGGACAATCCGCAAACTCTGGAGTTGGAAATGCGGGACGATCGGCTGCGGCTGAATTACCCGGCAGGTCAGTTACTGCGTGAGTTCAGCCACAACGAGCAGGGCCAACCTGACTTTGCCGCGTTATCAGCATTTTTACAGGATTTAAAGCTGACCTGGCAACAGCAGCAAATAGAAAAGCGGGATATCAGCATTCTGGCGCCGGAAACCCTGGATTATCAGACGCTGGTTAGCGCGATGGACACCGTGCGCGCTTTTAAAACGGTAGTAGCTGCCTCAGTGGTGGATGCAGAATTGTTTCCGTTAATTTCACTGGGCCAGTTACCCGCCGACGACAGTGAGGGCCCTGAATGAAGCAGTCATTCCGAGCGAAACGAATGTTGAAGCAGAATCAGCGGCTGGCCCAAAGCTCTAAGTTAAATCTGGTAGCGCTGATGGATATTTTTACCATTCTGGTCTTTTTCCTGATGGTGAATCAATCTGATGTGGTGGTGTTGCCCAGCAATAAAGACATGAGTCTGCCGCAATCCGTTTCAGAACAATTGCCCCGGGAGCAGGTGCTGCTCACGGTGACAGGCAACGGCGTATTAGTGCAAGGCAAACCGGTCTGGCGTGGCGATTGGCAACAAGCACCGGAGCTGTGGCAGGAAGCATTGACTACAGCGGTACAGCAGGAATTGCAGTATCTGGCCAGTCGGGCAGCGCCACTGCCGGCAGAGCAACAAGCTGTGGGCCGGCCGCTGACTATTCTGGCCGATGCTGCGACATCATATGCGGTATTACGTCGGTTAATGGCAATCTGTGCCGCCACTGAGTACCGGGATGTATCGCTGGCAGTAGAGCAGCGCAGCAGTGCCCTGGAGGCGAAGCCATGACAACGCTGAGCTTAGACGCCAGCGCAAACTGGCAACAGGAAGATCAGTTTTTCAGCAAGGTCGTTATTGGCGGTTTGTTATTGTTGGTCGTATTGTCGATAGTGGTGCCACTTTATCAGGTACCTGAGCGCAGCCGGGCGCAACTTGAACAATTGCCGCCGCAACTGGCGCGGGTAATGCTTGAAGAGCGGGAAATTACCCCGCCAGAACCGATAGTGCTGCCGGAACCTGAACCCGAGCCAGAACCAGAACCTGAGCCTGAGCAACAGGTCGTGGAAGCCAGCCCGGTAACGACGGAGCAGGCTCGTGCCCAGGCGCAAGAGGCCGGGTTACTGGCTATGCAGGATGAACTTGCGGCGCTGCGCCAGACTTTTACCGTTAATCAACAGGCGCCACAGTTGCAACGTGACGGCCAGCAAAGCGCCGCCGCGCCTGAACCGGAAGTTATCGCTAACCCTGAGCTGGCAAAAACGGCGGCGAAAGCGGCTGCCGCCGTCAGCGCTGACGTTGCCAGAGCCGATTTAAACCGGGCAGAAAGCACCACTCTGGCAGATGCCAGCCTGCGTGGGCTGGCGTCGTCGGCACCTGTCTCAGCTAACACAGGCCGCGGCTCAGATAATGACCCGGCAAGCCAGGGCGGACGTTCAGAAGCCAGTATCCGGCAAACACTGGAAGCCAATAAAAGTAGTTTATATACCCTCTACAACCGGGCGTTACGTGCCAACCCGTTGCTGAAAGGCAAGGTTGTATTTGAGCTGATCATTAACCCGGATGGCAGCTTGCAGCAGGTGAATATCGTTGAAAGTGAATTAAATGACGAGCGACTGGAGCGGCAGTTACAACTGCGCTTACAGGCCGTTAATTTCGGCGCGGCAGATGTTTTGCCGACCCGTTCGAAGTGGACAATCGCGTTTTTACCCGGCTAGCCGGGCAGGAGAGAAATATGCATAACTATATAAAGTCGCTGTTACCAGGCCTGCTGGTTGCCGCCTTTGCCGTCTTGTATAGTGGCGCCCTGTCTGCCGGGCCACTGGAACAGGCTAAACGGCTGCACGATCGCCTGGCTGGGGTGCCAGCCGATGCAGTGACGTTGCAACAGATGGCTGATCTGATAGCCCAGGGGAATGAACACGGTGCAGCGGATCTCGCGATGCAACATCCGGACTTTTACCGCACTACGTTAAAATTATTTGCGGCCCCGGCCACTAACCGTGATTTGGATATTTTTGAGCCGCTGAATGATTATAGCGCGACCATTATTGGCCTGGTGCGGGACGATGCCGATTTTCGGCAGATTTTGCAAACCGATGTGCTGTATGTCGGGGCTGACAGTTTAGGCCTGCCGCCGTACGCAGCCAATAATAATGCGCACTATCTGGCATTGGATCAACAAGGTATAGATTTGCAACAATACCTGGAACCCCGGGCACAAAGTAGCTTGCTGGGGATCCCGGCAGAAGCCAGTGCCGGTGTGATGACCAGCCGGGCAGGTGCCAAGGCGTTTTTCTATCTTGGCACAAACAGGGCGATGTTGCGCTTCACTCTGATGAGCCAGTTGTGCACCGATTTAGAGCCCTTAAAAGACAGCACTACCACGGCAGATCGGATCCGGCAGGATGTCAGCCGCAGTCCCGGTGGTGACAGCCGGATTTTTCATAATCGCTGTATCGGCTGTCATGCCGGTATGGACCCGTTAGCGCAGGCTTTTGCTTATTACGACTATCAGTTCACTGACGAGAATGGTGACAATGGCCAGCTGTTCTACCAGGAAACGGGCAGTACCAACAGCCAGACCGGCAGCCGGGTTCAGCCGAAATATCATATCAACGCCGGTAATTTCCCGTTCGGCTATAAAACAGAGGATGATCACTGGCAAAACTACTGGCGTGAAGGCCGCAATCAGGCATTGGGCTGGGATAACAGCTTGCCGGGTGAGGGCCAGGGCGCAAAAAGCTTAGGCCAGGAGTTAGCCCACTCGGTCGCATTTGCCCAGTGTCAGGTGAAAAAAGCGTTTAAAACAACCTGCCTGCGCCCGGCTGAGACCCTGGCGGATGTCAATCTTATTCAGCAAACCACCGAGCGGTTCAGCCAGAGCGGTTATAACTTAAAACAGGTGTTCGCCGACACCGCCACTTACTGTATGGGAGAGTAACCATGAGATCTTTGCTACTGGTTGTGCTTAGTATCTTGCTGATAGGTTGCGGTGGCGCTGAGGTGGAACAGAACCCACCACCGCCGGTGCAGGATAACTCGACTAACTATAATGGCCCTGCGCCACAAACTGATGATATACAACAATTTAAATTAAACCTGTGGGACAATCTGGTGGCTGATAACCGTTGCGGTAGTTGCCACCAGCAAGGGAACACAGCACCGTTTTTTGTCAGACGCGATGACATTAATCAGGCGTATGCCGCAGTATTACCACTGGTTAATTTAGCTGATCCGGCGCAATCAGTCATGGTGCAGAAAGTTGCCGGTGGCCATAACTGCTGGCTCAGCAGCAACACGGCCTGCGCCGACACGATTAGCCAGTGGTTACGCAACTGGGGTAATACCACTGATGCAGAGCAGGCCGCAGTTGCACTGGTCGCGCCGGTGATCCGCGACCCCGGTGCCAGTAAAGCGTTGCCGGAAAGTCCGGGCCTATTTGCGGCAGAAGTTTATCCATTGCTGCGCCAATATTGTGCTAATTGTCATGCCCCGGATGTCGCTGTGGCCCAGGCTCCGTTTTTCGCTGCCGGCGATGTCGATACAGCGTACCAGGCCAGCCGTAATTTAATCAATCTGGACCGGCCGGAGTTATCCAGACTGGTGGCCCGCCTGGGTGGCGAGTTTCATAACTGCTGGTCAGATTGCAGTAACGATGCGGCGGCAATGCTGGCCGCCGTTGTGGCAATAAGTGAGGCAGTTCCGGTGACTGAGCTGGACCCGCAGTTAGTGCCCTCCAAAGCGTTACGCTTAGAAGATGGTGTTGTTGCATCCAGTGGCGGCCGTTTTGAGAGCAACCAGATTGCTTTTTACCAGTTTAAAGAGGGCCAGGGTAATCAGGCATTTGATACCTCCGGGGTTGAGCCTGCTGCTAACCTGACGTTGCAGGGCGACTTTGCCTGGTTGACCGGTTGGGGCTTGCAGATTAACAGTGGCCGGGCGCAAGCCAGCACGCTGAGCAGCGCCAAGCTTGCCTCGCTGATTGGTGCCACCGGTGAGATGAGCATTGAAGCCTGGGTAATCCCGGCAAATGTGGTGCAGGAAGGGCCGGCAGCGATAGTCAGTTATGCCGGTAGTGCCATCAGCCGTAATTTTACCCTGGGCCAGAGCCAGTATAACTACGACTTTTTACTGCGTAGCGCCAACAGTGATTTTGCCGGGATGCCTGCGCTGAGCACTGCCGATGCCGATGAATTACTGCAAGCCAGTTTGCAGCACGTGGTGCTGACCCAGGACCCGGTAAATGGCCAGCGTATTTACGTTAACGGCGAAGACAGCGGTGTGCAGAGCGAGCCTGCAGCAATTAGCAGCTGGGATGACAGTTTTGCGCTGATGCTGGGTAATGAAGCGGATGGTAGCCGGCAATGGCAGGGTAGCATCCGGTTACTGGCTATCCACAACCGGGCGCTAAGCCCGGCGCAAATTGCCCAGAATTTCAGTATCGGGGTTGGCCAGAAGTTTTATCTGCCCTTTGCAATTGGTCATTTAATTGACCTGCCGCAGAGTTATATTGTGTTTGAAGTGGCGCAATTTGACAATTATTCGTACCTGTTTAGTCAGCCTTACCTGATTAATCTGGATGACGCTGCACTGCCGGCCAACCTGGAGATCAGTGACATGGCGTTGGCAATTAATGGCCGGGAAGTGAATTCAGGTCAGGCCTGGATCCGTCAGGATTTCAACTTTGCCAGCGGCACTAACCTGAGCGAAGCCGTACCTATGTCAGAACTGGGTACCATTATTGCTGCTGAGGCAGGCGCTGCCAGCGATGAATTCTTCTTGTCTTTTGGGCAGATAGGCCAGTACAGCAATGTACGAAGCCAGCCGGCTTTTCCGGCTCAGCAGGTTAGTCAGGCTAACACTAATAGCAGTGACATTGGCATCCGGCCTTTTGCTGCTATCCATGCCAGTATGAGCGAATTAACCGGCGTATCGCAGGCCTCTCCTGCCATAGCCAATACCTATCAGACAATCACCCGTCAGCTGCCGGCACTGAGTGATATTGAAACCTTTATTTCAGCGCAACAAATGGCAATTACCCAGCTGGGTATTGCCTATTGTAACGCGGCAATAAATGACCCGATGCTGCGCAGCCAATGGTTTCCAACCGTTAATTTTAATGCCAGCCCGGCGGAGGCGTTAAGCCCGGCCAACCGTGATGCCTTGATTAGTCCGTTGCTGGCGCGGTTTGCTCCGTTACAACCGCTGACAGCGCTGCCAGACCCCGATGCCAGGGCTGAGCTGAATAATCTGATCGACCGGCTAAGCCAGTGCGACGGTGCTTGCGATAGCCAGCGTACTGAAACCATTGCCAAAGCAGCCTGCACTGCCGTATTGGCCAGCGCCCAGATGCTGGTGTACTGATGCAGGCTTACTCTTGCGAGTATAAAGGAGCTAACCCATTATGAAATTGAAAAAAGCACTACATCCGGATGCGCCCTTACTACACGCCTGCCATAGCCGGCCGGTAAGCCGGCGCGACTTTATTGCCTGCGGCCTGAGTGTTGGAGCAGGTATTCTGACGACCGGCTCGGTATTCAGCTTATTTGCCAACCCAACGAAGGCTTTTGCCGATTTATCGCCGGATCTGGAGTTATTAAAAAACCAGTGTGGCATTAACGTGGAAGGCGCCGGGAAAATTCCGTTTATCTGCTTTGATTTAGCCGGTGGCGCTAACATTGCCGGTTCTAACATTCTGGTTGGAGGGGCCGGTGGCCAGCTCGATTTTCTGTCTACCCAGGGTTACAGCAAACTGGGGCTGCCGGCCGATATGGTGCCAACCGCGGTAAATGCGGCGGACCCGGCAACGGGCTTTGTCAACGATCAGCTGGGGCTGGCTTTTCACAGCGATTCGCAAATGCTGGCCGGTATTCTTGAACGCACCAGTATGGCAACTCAGGCTATGATCAATGGTGCTGTTATACCTTCACGCTCAGAAAATGATACCGGTAATAACCCGCATAACCCGATGTTTGCGATTGCTAAGGCCGGCGCTAATGGCTCGCTGATGCCATTAATTGGCTCACGTAACTCCGACTCTGGTGCTAATTCAATGGCGCCAGCCGAGTTTTATAACCCGGAGTGGCGGCCGACTAAAATTGACCGGCCCAGTGATGTTACCGGTTTAGTCGACGTAGGTGATTTGTTCGGACTGCTCGATCAAAATGACGCGGTGGCGGTAATGGAATCTATTCAGCGCTTAAGTGACAAAAAGCTGGCCAGAGTAAACAGTGGTGTTACCCGCGACGATGTCATTAAAGATCTGGTGCGTTGTGGCTACGTGAAAAGTGCTGATCTGGCAGATCGTTTTGGTAACCCGGCAACGCTGGACCCGGCGGCTGACACCGATATCGTTGGCGAAGGCGCTATTTTCAGCAGTGCGGAATTTAACAGCGATGCCGAGTTTCGTAAAACGGCATCGGTCATGAAATTAGTGGTAAATGGTTTTGCCGGTGCCGGCACCGTGACGATTGGCGGTTATGACTACCACACCGGCGAGCGGGGCACTGGTGAGCTTCGCGATTTGCGGGCCGGTCGCTGCATTGGTGCTTGTCTGGAATATGCTGCCAGACGTAACCAGCCACTGATGATTTATTTATACTCTGATGGTTCGGTTGCCAGTAACGGCCGGATTGACGACAGTGAGAATGGCCGGGGTAAAGGGGAGTGGACCGGGGATAACTCATCAACTGCCGCATCAGCTATTCTGGTATATAACCCGAACGGCCGGCCTGCGCTACTGGGAGGCAGCACGGTTGAGCAGGCCCGCCACCAGCAAATTGGCTTTATGCGGCCGGACGCCTCAGTGGAAACCGGCTCTTCCATGGCCGCCAATAACGTTAACCTGCTGGTGCAAACCGTTATGCTGAATTATCTGGCATTACATGGTGAGCAAGGCCGGCTGGCTGAGGTCGCACCATTTCATGGCCTGGGCAACGCTGCCAGTCAGGACAGGTTAACGGCATTTGCGCCCATAGTATAAAGGTTAATGGTTTACAAATGAGGTTGGGGTGGCGGTACGCCAAGTTCGCTATCAGCTTGCTGGTAACGGCTGACAATGGCCGCTAATTCGCCACTTGAGTGAAGTTTTTGCCAGGCACTTTCAAGTTGCTGCAGCTGTGCTGCCGAAAGCGTCTTTTTATTAAAACCAAAATACACCGGCCCCTTGTGAATTGCCAGCAATGGCCGGTAGCGCATAGAAACATTGTTATGAGTGCTTTGCCAATAGCGCAGCACAGATATATCTTCCAGTACCGCATTGACCCTGCCGGCGTTCAGCAACGCCATTTTATCCAGATTATTGTTGATATAAACCAGTTGTCTCTTAAGGCCGGGCTGCGCTTGCAGTCTGGCGAAGTCTTCGCCGTAATAGGCGCCATCCAGCATAGCAATGGCCGTCAGGTCAACGTCGTTGGCCAGTTGCTCTACTGAACTTAATGCGGGAATGGCGGTAGGATCGGCCACCAGATAAATTTGTTCCAGATGGTGTGGGCCAATAAAAGCAAAACGTTGTTGACGCTCCGGACTAAATGTCAGATGACTGACAATATCCAGTTCGCCTTTATCGATTTGGCGCATCGCCCGCAGCCAGGGGCTTTCAATCAGGATAACGTCGCAATCTACTTCTCTTGCCAGGCGCTGCGCCAGCTCGACACTAAGCCCGCTCCAGCCCTTTTCAGTTTTAATAATATGGGGTGGGAAGTGTGTTTCTACTCCCAGACGTAGTGTACATGCCATGGCCTGTGACAGCCAAATGGCTGGCAACACAACGGCAATAACAAAAGCGTTTAACACTGTTCTGAGCATCGGGTTTCCATTGTCGTTATTATCCCAATAAGACTGCTGCTTTAGTTGTTTAAATTTTCAGCAATCATGTCAGTATAAAGGGCTTTTTGTCGTCAGGATACCGCTAATTTAGGCTGTGCTTTATTGTGCCAAGTGCTATTGCGCTAAACCCGATGAAAAATATAGCTGATGCTCGCTGCTGATAAAAATGGCTTCAAACTGAGTTTGTTGCTCAATAAATGCCATCCCACGCTCCAGCCCCATTACAAATAAGGTGGTAGACAGCGCATCAGTGCGGGTAGTGTCCGGTCCCAGCACTGTGACGCTCATTAAGCCTGATGGGCTTTGGCCGCTTTTTGGATCCAGTATGTGATGATAGCGCACGCCGTCTTCAATAAAGAACCGCTCATAATCACCTGAAGTGCTGATGGCACTGTTGGTCAGTGGCAGCTGCGCGACGATATCGTCGCTTTTACGTGGGTGTTTTATGGCCACCAGCCAGGGACGACCGCGTTTATCGCCCAATAGGCGGGTATCACCGCCGGCGGTCACCAGCGCATGTTTAACCCCCGCTTCCGCCAGCAGGTCAATGGCTTGCTCGACCGCATAGCCTTTAGCAATGCCGCCTAAATCAATTTTTACGCCGGCTTTGGCAAACTGTACCTGATTATCTGCCAGTAGTTTGATATGCCGGTAATTAATAAGCGGGCGCTGGGTATCCAGTAGTTCCGTGCTGGGTTTAATATGTTGCCGGTAGTCATAACTAAAGCCCACTGACGCAAAGCTGATATCAAAAGCACCGTCACTTAAGGTTGCCAACTGCTCGGCCTGCTGTAACAGCTGGTAAAGCTCAGCGCTGACCGTAACCGGGCCATCCGCCGCTTCACGGTTTAGCAGGCTCAGTTCACTACTGTCGATATACGGGCTCATCAGTTGGTTAATCCGCTCAAATTCATTTTGCACGGCAACAAGCAAGTCTTTACCCCGCTTGTCATCTTCAGCCCAAAGCTCGACATAGGCCTGAGTGCCCATGGTCTGAAAGGGCATGCGCTGCCATTGACCCAGGGCATTGCTGCATAAAACAGCACTGATAAGCAAAAAAAATGAGAATGTGACGGTAAATCGGATGATATGCATGGAAATAAGCCACTGCGTATAGCGAATGCAGCTATTGTTACAGAGCTGCTTAACTTACTCAATGTTTAGGGCCGAAACAGGCTTGACGTTTATGAGGCTGAAGGATGAAAACCCCTGGGGTTTATATTGTAGAAAAAAATGCCTTTCCCAATTCGGTGATAGAAGTGGCAACGGCAGTGCCGGCTTTTATCGGCTATACCGAAAAGGCAATGCATGGCGCTAAATCACTGATTAATCGCCCGATGCGTATCAGCGCAATGGCAGAGTTTCAACATTACTTTGGTTTAGCACCAACACCACTATTTGGTTTGACTGAAGCGGCCGCAGCAGATGACAACACCGTTAGTGTTGCTGCTAAGTCTTATCAGCTCAGTCACGATAGCGGCAAGAACCTGCTGTATTACGCCATGATGCTGTTTTACCAGAACGGCGGAGGCCCTTGCTATATCGTATCGGTCGGCAGTTACACCGATGAGGTGACAGGCGAAAAATTAATGGCCGGTATTGATCTGCTGATTAAAGAGCAAGAGCCGACCATACTGGTGATCCCTGAAGCGGTGTTGCTGACCGAAGACGACTGCATTGCCGTACAGCAGGCAGCACTGGCGCACTGCGGCGGCAAGATGCGCAACCGGGTGGCCATTTTGGATATCTGGCAGGGCTATAAACCGCGCCAGCATCCGGCAGGCGATTGCATTGATAATTTCCGCGATAAGCTGGGCATTAACTACCTTGATTTTGCGACGGCCTATTATCCGTGGTTGAACACCAGCATAGTGCAGCAGCACGAGCTGAGCTATCAGAATCTGGCACCGGCTGAACTGCTGCAGCAACTGCTAAAACAAGAGCGTAACCTGCCTGATGAACTACCTAAGCTGGATGACAACGCTTCTGCTGCTGATCAAGCCGCTCAGCTGAAATTGCAGCAGCAACTGGAGGCCATCGGCGAAATCAGTGCCGATTGGAGCAAACTGGACAGTGCTGAGCGGGTCGCTAAGCAAATGCTGCTGCACAAAAGCTTAAAAGCTATCAGCCCATTGTATGGACAGTTACTTGGCCAGATGAGGGCCATGATAAATTTATTGCCGCCGGCAGCGGCAATGGCCGGGATTTATACCATGGTAGATAACACCAGGGGCGTATGGAAAGCACCAGCCAATGTCAGTTTAAGTGCTGTGGTATCCCCTGCAGTAACTATCAGCCATGAAGAACAGGAAGATCTAAATGTCAGTACCCAGGGTAAATCGGTAAACGCTATTCGTAGCTTTGCCGGCGAAGGCACCCTGGTCTGGGGGGCTCGGACGCTGGATGGCAACAGCCCGGACTGGCGCTACATCAATGTACGGCGCACCATGATAATGCTGGAACAGTCCATCCGGCTGGGCACTAAAGCCTATGTGTTTGAAAACAACAATGCCAGTACCTGGGCCACCGTTAAAAACGTGATCGGTAATTTCCTTAGCGGGATCTGGCAGCGCGGCGGTTTAGCCGGCGCCTCGCCGGAAGATGCCTTCAGCGTCAGCGTGGGGCTGGGTGAAACCATGACCTCAAACGATATTCTCGAAGGCATTTTGCGGGTTAGGGTAATGGTGGCGCTGATCCGGCCGGCCGAGTTTATCGAAATTAGCTTCCAGCAGCAGATGCAGAAATCCTGATAAACCGCCTGATTTACCCAGATCCATTGCAGTCAGAATTGCCAACATCGCCATGATTTGTTTATTGCTTTCCATGCGACATTAATAGGATTAGCTTCGATCCCTTATTCTCCGACCTCCTATTCCCAACGTTCAGTACCTTGGAAAGTAAATAAAAAACCAAAAATCGACGTTTTCTGTCATCTTACTGTCATCAACTATTCACAAGATATCTGCTTTGAAATTATAGGGATATTTTAGAATGGTGTTATTGCGGTCGCTGGCAGTTGCCTTAAGTTTGTTACTTATTGGTTGTGGTGGTTCAAGTACCGAAAACAACAGTTCTACGTCTCCTCCTGAACCAGTCAGTTATACGCTTGCCGGCGAAGTGGTAAAAGGACCATGGCTGAATGCCAATATCCGGTTATACGAGTTGAGCAGGACAGCCCCGGAATTTAAAGGCTCCCAGGTCGCAAGCACCCGCACGGGTAATGATGGCCGATTCAAAAATCTGAAAGTTGTGGCACCAAAAGCTGAGTATTATTTGCTTGTCGCCAGCGTCGATACCGCGACGACGGAACTGGTGACTGAGCAGGTGCCCTATGCCAAATCAATGATGGCTATTGTTAGTCGTGCTCAGGTTGAGTCTAACAGCAAAGTTAATGTCACTCCGTTTTCGACTTTACTTACCCATATGGTAATAATTGATTTAGTGGATGACAGCGATGCCATTGTCTCTTCGATAATGGCTGACGCTTTAGAAAATATTCTGGCCACAGTTGGGTTTAATCTGAACGAAACAGCTGACTTGCTTTCAGCGTCTCCGCTGATTACCGACAGTGCAACACTACAAAGTGATTTCCGCTTTCGCCAGGCAAGCGAGGCACTTGCGGTAATACTTTTCCATTTAACGGTTAATACTGAAATCAATTTTGACGAGGCTCTTGCTGCGCTGGCTGAGGATATATCTGATGGCATTGTTGATAGCCAGAGAAATGGTGAACCCGTTGCCACGTTTGCTCAATTACCTGATTTAGTCGCAAGATGGCAGGCTTTGGCTGTACGGCATTTATCTGTTCCCGGGACGTCATTACTAACAGACGATGGCAAAGATATTACGTTGGATCAACTGCCTCTCTTGCTGCACGCCGAAGCATCGGCGTCAGGCGGTTCTGTTATGCTGAGCGATATCAATACGGTTGCCTTTGAAAATCGGATAAAATCTTTTGGTCCTGACCTGGATAGTGATGGCTATCCGGATGTTGTCGATGATGATATTGATGGCGACGGCTATCTCAATGCAAATGATGCTTTCCCCAGAGATGCAACGGAGTGGCTGGATACCGATGGTGATGGTCTTGGCAATAATGCGGATGCAGATGATGATAACGATGGCTACCCAGACAACGAGGATGCATTTCCACTGGACCCGACTGAATGGCTGGATACTGACGGCGATGGCATTGGTAATAATGCTGATCCGGATGACGATAACGACGGCTATACAGATGCGCAAGACGCGTTTCCATTAGACGCAACCGAGTGGCTGGATACCGACGGAGATGGTATCGGTAATAATGCCGATGCTGATGATGACAACGATGGCTACCCAGACAACGAGGATGCATTTCCACTGGACCCGACTGAATGGCTGGATACTGACGGCGATGGCATTGGTAATAATGCTGATCCGGATGACGATAACGACGGCTATACAGATGCGCAAGACGCGTTTCCATTAGACGCAACCGAGTGGCTGGATACCGACGGAGATGGTATTGGGAATAATGCCGATCCGGATGATGATAATGATGGCTACCCAGACAACGAGGATGCGTTTCCTCTGGATGCCAGCGAATGGCTGGATACTGATGGTGATGGCATTGGTAACAATGCTGATCCGGATGATGATAGTGATGGCGTTGCTGATGTAGACGATCTTTTTCCGTTAGATCCCAGTGAATCTGCGGATTATGACAGTGATGGTATTGGTGATAACAGTGATCCCGACCGTGATAATGATGGGATTCAGGATATTGAGGATGATGATTTAAATTCGCTGATTTATCGCGATCAGGTAATCAGTATCGATGTAGCGTTTCTGCAAAGTATTGCAGCCGTTGGCATGTCAGTTAGCGAAGATGATGATCGTATAATCATCACCGGTGGAGAAGTACACCTACCACCAACAGCCGAGAATGCCTGGTATTTATTGCAAAAAACGCTGCAAGTTGGTTTAGATAATGAGGCCCATGCAACTTTACGGCTAAGCCCCGGTACACTTTTAGCGGTTCAAAATGCCAAAAGCTCTTTGGTCGTTAGCCGGGGGTCAAAAATTATCGCCTTTGGTTACCGTCAAAGCCCTATTACCCTGACATCTGTTGAAGATGTTGAAGGCCTTGAAGCAATGCCGGGTCAATGGGGTGGCTTAACAGTTCTTGGTAAAGCTAAAAACAATCGCTGTAGTCCGGACGATTTGTGCACGATTGTCGCGCCTGGTCTGCAAATCGATAATTATCATGGCGGCAATCAAGCTGACGACAACTCAGGCATCCTTGAATATCTTCGGATTAAAAATGCAGGTTCCTCCAATAATTTCACCAGCGATACCCATGCCGGATTGGGACTATACAGTGTTGGTGCCAGTACTGTATTGAGCCATATTCATATTGATAGTGTTGCAGGTGATGGTTTGGCACTTGACGGTGGTAATGCGAAGTTAAAGCGGCTAATTGTGACTGGAGCAGCAGACGACAGCTTAGATTGGAGTTCTGGTTATACCGGGGACATGCAATTTGTATTGCTTCAGCACGCTGCAGACCACTCTAAAGCCAACAGAGCCATTGAAGCCGATAATGCATCATACGATGTTAATGCCATACCTGTGTCTAACCCGACGATTGCCAATCTAACGATAATTGGTAACAATTTTGACGGGGATGATGACTCTGAGGGGATTTTTCTTCGCCATGGAAGCCGCGGTTATATCAGCAATGCTATTGTTACCGGGCCTTCAGGAATGGGGGAGTGTCTTGAAATAGACGGCAACACTGTTGAATCGGCCAATTCTGGATTCTTAACCATAACTCACACAGTGATGGCATGCGAAAATGGCGAAAACTTCAAATCGCCGGCAAACTTTGACATTGAGTCATGGTTTTTGGCTCAAGCCGGCAATGCTGTCGAGTCTGAGCGCGATACGGTGCTAAACGGCTACTTTAGTTCCGTTAATGCCACGGCGATTGATTTATCAGTCGTTAATACGTTTTTTGAACAAACAGACTATATAGGGGCGGTAATTTCAGACGCAGACTGGACTGCCGACTGGTCACTGCTGGAAAAGTAAGTTTTGAAACTCTTGAAAAAGGCAACGCTTAATGTGTTGCTTTTTCATTTATTGAGCATGATCTCTTTCCTCCGATTGAGTCTTTCCAGTAATATCTGCGACCTTCGTTGATTGTGAATCCGGCTTGAGTTATACGGTAATTGTTACAACATACGCTATCAGACACGGCATACCCCAATTACACCTATTGATTATCAGCCTGATGGGGAAAGCCGCAGCTTTAGCCGCACCAAAGTTGGCGCGCAGGTGTCGCTGGTTTTTTAATTCAGGTTCAGGTAGGTCTTTATTTAGCCATCACAGACTTGTGAGGGGGGGCATTGCTTCTGGTTTTTCCCAGAAATTTCCGGTCGTGTCGATGGCTTAGAAATGACTATTTATGAGTAGCGTCAGGTAAATGAACCTCAGACAAGCGGAGATAAACTTTGCTCAGGCAGGCACTATAAATGGTTTTTTTCGCTATTCTCCAAAGACTTTGTAGCAATTTTTACCAACCGATTTTGCCTGATACATTGCATGATCTGCTTGCTTGATCAGCTGCTCGGCTGTGTATTGCTGACCTTTAAACACGCTAACGCCAATACTTGGTGTGCAAAAATGATAGTCGTTACCAAATTGATATGGGGTACCGAGTTCAGTAATAATTTTAGAAAGCACAGTGTTCAGCCATTCGTTATTCGGGTTGCTTTGTACCTTTGGCCCTTGTAATACCACGACAAACTCATCGCCACCAAAACGTGCTGCGGTATCTGACTCCCTGATGCAACTTACTAAACGTTCCGCTGTTTGCTTTAACAGCACATCGCCAGCTTGGTGGCCTTTACTATCATTCAGTGATTTGAAATTGTCCAGATCCAAAAAAATGACCGCAAACATCAGCTTGTCCCGCACTGCTGTTGCATACAGTTGATTTAGTCTGTCGAGCAATAATCTTCTGTTGGCTAACCCGGTCAAGCTGTCAAAGAAGGCTAAACGCCTGATTTCCGCCTCGGCTGTTTTAGCTTTGGTAATATCTCTGGCAATCTTGGAGGCACCAATAACTTTCCCGTGTTGGTTGCTAATCGGTGAAATGGTAACTGAGATGTCAATCAAAGTACCATTTTTGTGCAGTCGCTGAGTTTCAAAATGATCAACTTTCTCACCGTTGGCTATCCGTTTCAGTATCGCAGGTTCTTCGTGCAGACGGTTCGGTGGAATGATTATAGTCATGGATTGACCAATCATTTCTTCTGCGGTGTAACCAAAAATTTTTTCCGCGCCCAGATTCCAACTAGCGACGATACTCTGCATGTTTTTACTGATGATCGCATCATCTGAAGACTCAATTATCGACTTGAAATGCTCCATGTTAAGCTCAGCCAGCTTGCGTTGTGTCTTGGCCAGCCAGCCAAGCACACTTTCAGAATTTGTATCTGTGACGTGAATAGGCGTGAGAAAATTACCTTTCCCCAATTCGTGTATCCTGTTTTGTAGTTCCCGCACCGAGCAACCTATGATCCGTTTAAGTTGCTGGCCTATTTTAATGATTAGCAGTAGCAGTAATCCACCTAGTACAAACAGACAAACAGTAACAAAAATAAGTCTCTGATTGGCCAAATTTACGGCTCGTTGAGTTCGTTCAATGATCATTTGTTCGGTTGCAATTATAGGTCGCATTATTTCGCTTTTCATCGACGTGAAGTAATTATCTGCCAGCATAGCGAGTGCTTGTTCACGTTTTAGCGGATTTGTTGGTGTATCCTCTTCTACCAGCGAAATGGCCTTGTTTTCAACGGTAACCAACATATCTGATTTTTGTTTGGACAGTTGCAGATTGGCCAGCTCAGCGTCGGTAATGCCTGCCTGGTGCATCAAGTCAAGTAGTGAAATGGCTTCGCCAGTTTCGGTAGTGGACGAACCAAATTGGTCAGTATCTAATGCTTTTAAGTCCCAATAAGCTAAGCTGTAATTTTTTGGCCGGGGCCTGATACCGTCTCTTATTTCAACAACTGCTCTGAATTGCTCCTTGTATAACGGGTTTCCGGTAATAATATAAGTGCGGACAAGTCTGGCTAAATCGTTTGACGACTGACGAAGCTCTGCTGCCAGCCGAATAGATTGCTCGCGGTTTTCGATTGCAGCTTCATATCTGAGTTGCTCATATACCAACACAATAAAACTGAGCCCTAGTAAAAAGACAATTACCAGCATTGAATATAGATACAACTTGAACGTTGAAGGTTGGTCTCGCCAGTTTTTCATCCGATTACTTTCCCAGTATCTTATTGCCTGGTGATATGCAGAGATTTAAAAAATACCGCAACAAAGTTGGCCGCCATAAGAAGCAACTGCTAATTAGCGAATTTTTTTAAAAGAGCACATCATCAATAAATTTGGGCCTGGCAAAGTAATAGCCTTGTCCCTTTTTGCAGCCGAGCTTACTTAGAATGTCCAGTTGCTGCTTTGTTTCCACCCCTTCAGCAATAACATCCAGATTAACAGCCTGGGCGATTGCTATTACGGCGGCAACTAACTTTTGACCTGTCTCATCGGTAATTTCATCAATAAAACTTTTATCAATTTTTAATGTATCAACGGCCAGTTTGCGGATATAACTTAATGACGAGTATCCGGTACCGAAATCATCAATTGAGATTTTAATGCCGCTTTGCCGCAGCCATTGCAGGTTTTTCTCAACTTGCGGACTCATTTCCAGCAGGACACTTTCGGTTACCTCTAAATCAAGTAATTCCAGCGGCACATCTAGCTTGTTTGATAATGTAAAAATGTAATCTATCAGCGCGGCATCGCCAAAGTGGCAAGAGGTGATATTGACAGCGATGGGTAAGAGACGGATATCTTGGTCTATCGAACGCCGAATAGTTTGAAAAACAGTTTTTAAGACGTAGCGGTCAACTTGTATTGCTAATGACATTTCTTCAGCAATTTTAATAAATTCAATGGGTGATACGCTGCCAAGAATGGGGTCTTGCCAGCGCAGTAGTGCTTCATAACCAATGGTTTGATTACTGAGTAAATCCACTTTAGGCTGTAAAAAAACTTGTAGTAAATTTTCGTCCAGTGCAACGCCCAAACGTTGCTCCACGTCAAGCCGCCGCTGTAAAGACGAATGAAAATCCAGATCGTAAAAGGCCACGTTGTTTTGGCTTTGCTTAGCTTTGGGTAGCGCTGACTCAGCCTGGCGGATAACCGTACCGATATCAACAGCGTCGTCCGGGAACAAAGCGATGCCAATTTTAGCGTTGACTTTTATTTTGTGCTCACCAATAAAATAAGGCTGCTTAAGGCTGTCCAGTATGCTCTGCGCTAATTGTTTTGCTGCAGTTGACGTTGCAATTTCAACGGCCACAATGAATTCATCTGCACCAGGGCGACATAACAAAGCAGGCTGCGGCAGCGCTATTTTTAAGCGCTTTGCGGTTTCAACCAAGATCTTATCGCCAATGTTAAAGCCGAAGCGGTTGTTGATAAGATTGAGATGATTGTAATCGAGATAAAAAATGGCGTAGTGCTCTGCTGTCGTCCAATTATCAAATGATTGGGTAAATGCATCGATATTTAGCAGGCCGGTTAGGGCATCATGGTTCTTTAAAAATGTCGCCTGACGGATAGCTTCTTCTTTTTCAGAAATATCAATGCCAAATCCCTGAATTTCAGTTGAACCTGTATTGTCTTGAACCCGGGTAAACCACCACTCAATGTTAAACTTGCTACCTTTGCGAAGCATGACGCTCTTGAAATGGGTCTGCTGCATGGCTTCACTGTTGGCGACCTCGAGCAATACTTGTTGCATCTCAATTTTGTCATCCGGTATAAAATTAATTAATTTCAGACCGAGCATTTCGTCTTCATTGCAGTTAAAAACGGTTTGAAAAGTTTGATTGGCGAAGGTGATGTTATAGTTGCTGTCCAACCTGCAGATAATCTGACCTTGGCACTCGACAATGCTTTTATAGCGCTGCTCGGCTGTGGCTAGCTGCAGCAGTGCATCCTGATAGCTGGTTAAGTCGTGACACACGCCGATATAAAAGTCGCCGTCTTCGGTAAGTGCTTTGCCAACAGACAACCGCATTGGAAAGATATCACCATTTTTTTTCAAGCCGGACACGTCACGGCCAATGCCGATTATTTGCGCGGTACCACCCATGGCGTAGTTATGCAGGTAACCATCATGCGCCTCGCGGTAGGGCGACGGCATTAAAACCTTAATATTCTGGCCGATAACCTCTTCTTTCATGTAGCCAAACAGCCGTTCCGCCGCTTTATTAAAGCTGTCTATAATGCCGGTTTTATTAATCGTGATAATGCCGTCAACTGCGGCATCGAACAGCGCATTGTGCAAAGACTCTATTTGCAGTTTTTCTGACAGTTTTTTGCTGTAATCGGATAAATCGTGATAAATGCCAATGTAATACAGCGATTGTTTAATACGGGCCGGACAGGCAGACAAGTGCATTGGAAACTCAGTGCCATCGCTTTTTAAGCCGATAACATCCCGGCCACGACCAATAATCGATGCATTGCCAGTTTTTTGGTGATTATTCAGGTATGAGACGTATTCTGTGCGGAATGGCTCCGGCATCAGCATATTGACACTTTTGCCAATACATTCATTGGCCTTGCAGTTAAACAATACTTCGGCAGAACTGGAAAAATGTAGGATAATCCCGTTGTGGTCAATCACGACGATCGCATCCGTGGCGGATGTCATCATTGCGCGATACAGCAGGCCTAAGTCTTCTGGCATTTCTTGCATAATTAATTATCTCTTAAAGCGTACCACCAGCTCATGCAGTTCATCGGCTATTTTGTTCAGGTAAGTTATGGTGTCTGACAACTTTACTGAGCTTTCAGTACTGGCGTCGGCAAGTGTTGAGATGCTAACAATTTGTTTGTTAATATCTTCTGCGACATGAGCCTGCTCCTCTACAGCCGAAGCCATATGTGTGGACATCTGGGCTATCTGATTAACGGCCTCTGAAATGCCGGATAACATGGTGCCACTTTCAACCACGTGCAACAGACCATCCTCTGCGTCTTTCGCTCCTGCATCAGCTATGTCAACTGCTTCGCTGGCGCGGCCGGTCAATTCGGTGACGATGGTGTAAATTTCTTTGGTGGATTGCTGAGTGCGGCGAGCCAGATTTCTGACCTCCTCCGCCACCACCGCGAAACCCCTTCCTTGCTCGCCCGCTCTGGCGGCTTCGATAGCGGCATTTAACGCCAGCAGATTGGTCTGATCGGCAATTTGCTCGATCATCTGTGCTGCCTCAGCAATTTTTGTTGTTTGTTCGGATACGCCCCGTACAGAACTACCAATCTTCAGTACGGTATTTTTTAATTGTTGAATAGACCCATGGGTCACGTTGGCAACATTGGTACCCCGCCTTGCAAGTTCATTCGCGGTATCTGCATTAGTTGCAGTGTCGCTGACATGGCGGGCCACTTCAGCAATAGTGGTGGTCATTTCATTCATGGCTGTCGCAACCTGCATAGTTTCAGCCTGCTGGCTCTCAATATCTTTGCGGGTTTGGACTGTCAGAGCAGCACCTGCTTCTGACTGCTTGGCAACAGTCAGCGCTGCACTTTCAATGCGGGTGATAACAGTACCCAAATGGGCTAACTGACTGAGTATTGCGACTTGCAGCTTGCCTAAAGCTCCGGATTCGTCGGTATAACTTCTGACGGCAAGCTCATCTGAAAATGCATGGCTGAGCATCTTGTTTAACGTCGCCAGCGTTTTCTGCCTGTTAAGTGACACCCAAATGGCAAAAATCACTACCGTCGCTAACAGCACCCCTTCCGATAGTTGTTTAAAGCCCAGCATGAAAATAACAAAGCAAACAGCAATGGAGACAATCAGGAAAATGTTTTCAGCTGACACCGCCAGAGAGGTCGTCTGCCCCTTACCAGCATTGATGCTTTGGTACAGGCTGGTAGCGCGCTCAACGTCTTGTCTGGCAGGGCAGGAGCGAACTGATTCATATCCGACAATTTCGCCATGCACGGTAACCGGCGTAACATACGCATCGACCCAGTAATAATCGCCATTTTTGCAACGATTTTTAACCAGCCCCATCCAGGGCTTACCCGCTTTAAGATGCGCCCACATCACTTTAAATGCTTCAGTTGGCATATCCGGATGTCGGACAATGTTGTGTGGTTGGCCGATTAATTCAGTTTTTTTAAAGCCGCTTATTTCGACAAAAGCGTCATTACACTGCTCAATGGTGCCGTCTTTATTTGTTACTGAGATCAGTTTAGTGGCCTGACCAAATGTTCTTTCTACAGCAGTAACAGGAGCATTGTTGCGCATGGTAGTCCTTAGGGTCCACTACGGACTTGGCAGCAGAGAGGCTATGGCTTGAGAATTTTATGCAACTTAACGCTAATTTTTTGACTTTGCAATGAGCTGAGTCAAAAAAAATGACGTAATAAATCAATTTAAAGTGATTTATTGCGTCATTCTACTGATTGGGCTTTTCAACGAAAATGGCAAAGTTTGTGTCAACAGAATATTGCGGTGCTGATGAATAGTATAGAGAAACCCTCACTGTCAATACGTGTTGGTCGGCTGATAGCTGAACATCGTAAGAGTGAAGGCCTCACGCAGGCGAAGCTATCGGAAATGATGCAGGTTGAAAAAGAGACCCTAAGCCGGATTGAAACCGGAAAAATCTCACCGTCTTTGGACAGAATTGAACAAATAGCATCGTTACTACATCGCCCGGTGTACGACTTTTTTCTTGAGCCGACAGAAAACGATTTGGAGCACTCTATTTTAGAGATGTTTCAAAATATGAATGTTGAGCAAAAGAAATATGTGTATATCATCATCCGTGAACTGACTAAGCTAACCAGTTACTCTTCAGTGAAAAGTTAGAATTCCACACCTCTTATTTAGCCATCTAAACGTATAGAAGTTGACTTTGCCGGCTGTTTTGCGCACCATAGCGGTTATGTCAGTTAACCAGGTGTGGCTATGCCTATTAAAGTGATCGATCAGTTGCCGGCGGTGGAAGCGCTGTCGGCAGAAAATGTGTTTGTGATGACCGAGAGCCGGGCGCAGTCGCAGGATATCCGGCCGCTGAAAATTGCCATTTTAAACCTGATGCCCAATAAAATTGCCACTGAGGTGCAATTGCTGCGCTTGCTGGCGAACAGCCCGCTGCAGGTGGATGTCGATTTACTGCGGATTGATGATCATGTCAGTAAGAATACCCCACCGAGTCATTTAAACTGCTTTTATCGCTATTTCTCTGAAGTACAACAGCAAAAGTATGATGGCCTGATTATTACCGGCGCGCCGCTGGGGCTGGTCGATTACGAAGATGTTACCTACTGGAACCAGTTTGGCGACATTTTGCGCTGGGCTGATAACAACGTTACTTCCACCTTATTTTTATGTTGGGCCGCCCATGCCGCGCTTTATCAATACTACGGCTTGCAGCGGGAAATTCGCGGTCAGAAGCTGTCCGGTGTCTACTGGCAGCAGGTAACCCAGCCACTGTGCCCATTAGTGCGTGGTTTTGATGATGAGTTTTTAGTACCGCACTCGCGTTATGCCCAGGTGCCGAAACAAAAGTACCAGCAGCATGATGACTTACATATTCTGGCCGAAGCAGATGTTACCGGTGCTTATTTGCTGCAGAACAGCAGCGGCAGCCGGGTGTTTGTTACCGGCCATCCGGAGTATGACTTAACCACCCTGGATGAAGAATACCAGCGTGATATTGCTACCGGCGCTACGCCTAAACTGCCGGAAAATTATTATCGTAATAACGACCCGTTACAGGGGCCGCAAAAGCTGTGGCAAAGCCATGCTTTTCTATTGTTCAGCAACTGGCTGAATTATTATGTATATCAGGCTACGCCATTTGAACTGCAGCAGATTGGCCGTTCGGCGTAAGCCAACCAGACAGATTACAGAAAAGAGTATTTTATGACCGCAAGATTGACGCCTGAACATTTTCGTAAGCTGCTTGCCGAACGCATTCTGGTGCTGGATGGCGCCATGGGTACCATGATCCAGCAGCACCGGCTGGAAGAAGCCGACTACCGCGGCGAAGAGTTTGCACAATGGCCGAGCGACGTTAAAGGTAACAACGATTTACTGGTGTTAAGTCAGCCGGATTTAATTGCCGATATTCACCGCCAGTATCTGCTTGCCGGGGCCGATATTGTTGAAACCAACAGCTTTAATGCTACCACCATCGCGATGGCGGATTATCAGATGGAAGGCTTGTCGGCCCGGATTAACCGCGAAGCGGCAGCAATAGCAAGGAAAGTCTGTGATGAAGTCACCGCGCTGGAGCCACACAAACCGCGCTTTGTCGCCGGCGTATTGGGGCCCACTAACCGCACGGCGTCGATATCGCCCGATGTTAATGACCCAGGTTTTCGTAATGTCAGCTTTGATGAGTTAGTCGAGGCCTATACCGAGTCGACCCATGCTCTGATAGAGGGCGGCGCCGATATTATTATGCTGGAAACCATTTTCGATACCTTAAACGCCAAGGCGGCGGCATTTGCGGTGCTGAAAGTGTTTGATGAAGTGGGCTTTAAACTGCCGGTGATGATCTCTGGCACTATTACCGATGCCTCCGGCCGGACTTTATCGGGCCAGACCACCGAAGCCTTTTACCATAGCCTGGCTCATGTTGAGCCGGTGTGTTTTGGCCTGAATTGCGCGCTGGGCCCGGATTTATTGCGCCCTTACGTCGAAACCTTGTCCGGCGTATCAGAAGCTTATGTATCGGTACACCCGAATGCCGGCTTGCCAAATGAGTTTGGCGAATATGATTTGGGTGCTGTAGAGATGGCGGCCGAAATTGCCGATTGGGCAGCGCAGGGCTTTCTCAATATTGTCGGCGGCTGCTGTGGCACCACGCCAGAGCATATTAAAGCCATAGCGGATGCGGTAAAAGCTGCGCCGCCGCGCCAGCCCAAAGCACCGAGCCATAGTTTTAACTTAGCCGGCCTTGAAGCCTTTTCTGTGGAGTGGTAATGCGACAACAGGCCCGATTTATCAATGTAGGCGAGCGGACTAATGTAACTGGCTCAGCCAGATTTAAAAAACTGATTTTAAACGGCGATTATGAAGCGGCGCTTGATGTCGCGCGCCAGCAAGTGGAAAACGGTGCCCAGATCATCGATATCAACATGGATGAGGCTATGCTCGACAGCAAGGCTGCCATGGTGCGCTATTTAAGTTTGCTGGCATCAGAGCCGGACATTTCGCGGGTGCCGATTATGGTCGACTCGTCGAAATGGGAAGTGATTGAAGCGGCGCTGAAATGTATTCAGGGTAAGGCAGTGGTGAACTCTATTTCCCTGAAAGAAGGTGAAGCTCCGTTCTTACAACAGGCCCGTTTGTTGCGCCGTTATGGTGCGGCAGTGGTGGTAATGGCCTTTGATGAGCAGGGCCAGGCTGATACCAAAATACGGAAGGTCGAGATATGCCAGCGTGCTTATAAAATTCTGACCGAACAAATTGGTTTCCCGCCGCAGGACATTATTTTTGACCCGAATATTTTTGCGGTCGCTACCGGCATTGAAGAGCATAACAATTACGCGGTCGACTTTATTGAAGCCACCCGCGAGATAAAGCGTTTATGCCCGCATGCCAAAATCTCTGGTGGCGTGTCGAATGTGTCGTTCTCGTTCCGTGGTAATGATGCGGTGCGTGAAGCCATTCATTCAGTATTTTTATATCACGCTGTCGCTGCTGGTATGGATATGGGTATTGTTAATGCCGGCCAGCTAACGGTGTATGACGATATTCCGCCGCTGTTAAAAGAACGGGTCGAAGACGTTATTCTGAACCGGCGCGATGACGCCACCGAGCGGCTGCTGGAGATTGCTGCCCAGTTTAAAGGCGATGGCAGCGTCGCCGAAAAAATCGATGACGCCTGGCGCAGCCTGCCGGTAAATAAGCGGCTTGAACATGCATTGGTTAAAGGCATTACCGACTTTATTGATGTTGATACCGAAGAAGCACGCCAGCAGGCGGCAAAGCCACTGCATGTGATTGAAGGGCCGTTAATGGACGGCATGAACGTGGTAGGGGATTTATTCGGTGAAGGCAAAATGTTTCTGCCGCAAGTGGTTAAATCGGCCCGGGTGATGAAAAAAGCCGTGGCCTATTTGCAACCTTTTATCGAGCTGGAAAAAGAAGGTGGCCGGGCTCAGGGCAAGGTTCTGTTGGCCACAGTAAAAGGCGATGTGCACGATATCGGTAAAAACATCGTCGGTGTAGTGCTGCAATGTAATAACTTTGAAGTAATAGATTTAGGCGTGATGGTGCCCTGCGCTGAGCTATTAAGGGTAGCGAAAGAGCGTGACGTTGATGTCATTGGTTTATCCGGCCTGATTACCCCGTCGCTGGATGAAATGGTCCATGTCGCCAAAGAGATGACCCGCTTAGGCTTTACCCAGCCGCTGTTAATTGGTGGTGCCACTACCTCTAAGGCGCACACCGCAGTAAAAATTGAGCCTAATTACGCCAATGGCGTAGTATATGTCCCCAATGCCTCGCGCAGTGTCTCGGTGGTGCAATCTCTTATTACTCCGGAGAGTAAAACCGATTATTTAGCCCGAATTAAAGGCGAATATGTGGTGGCGCGCGAGCAACATGCCCGTTCGCGCCCCGGTGAAAAGCTGCTCAGTTTAGCTGAGGCTAAAGCGAATAAATTTCAGCTTGATTTAAGCAAAGTGGCGCCGGCACCTAAGCAGCCCGGCGTGCACTTATGGCCGGATGTTGATCTCAATATTTTGCGCGACTATATTGACTGGACGCCGTTCTTTTTAACCTGGCAGTTGTCGGGCAAATACCCGGCCATTTTAAACCATGCCGAAGTGGGCATTGAGGCGCGCAAATTATTTAAGGACGCCAACGCCATGCTCGATAGCATGATTAACGATGGCCATGTTAAAGGCAAAGCGGTATTTGGGTTATTTCCGGCCAATAGTGATGGTGACGATATCGTGGTTTATACCGACGAGAGCCGCAGTGTCGAAAAAGTCCGGTTATATAACCTGCGCCAGCAGTTACAGCTTAGAAATAATGCACCTAACTGCAGTCTGGCTGACTTTATTGCCCCGATTGACAGTGGGGTAAAAGATTATATCGGCGGCTTTGCTGTCAGCACCGGCTTTGGCGCGGACGAGTTTGCCGCTAAATTTGCTGCCGAGCACGATGATTACAACAGCATTATGGTAAAGGCGCTGGCAGACCGTCTGGCTGAAGCCTTAGCGGAATACCTGCATTTAAAAGTACGGCGTGAGTACTGGGGCTATGCTGCGGATGAAGAGCTGAGCAACGAGCAGCTTATTCGTGAACTGTACAAGGGCATCCGGCCGGCACCGGGTTATCCGGCCTGTCCGGAGCACACCGAAAAAGGGTCCTTGTGGCAGTTGCTGGATGTCGAAGCACAAACCGGTATAGTACTGACTGAAAGTTATGCTATGTGGCCGGGCGCCGCAGTCAGCGGCTGGTACTTTGGTCACCCGGACAGCAAGTACTTTGCGGTCAGTAAAATTGGTGAAGATCAACTAACCGATTATGCCAGCAAAAAAGGCTGGAGCCGCCAGCAGGCAGAAAGCTGGCTGGCACCCAATATTCGCTAATGGCCGAGTACCTGTTGCAGTTTGGCGGCCAACCCGGCCAGCTCAACAGGTTTGGTAATAATATCGGTAAAGCCACTTTGCCTAATCCGGCTCATCAGCTCAGCAGAGTGATGGGCGGTCAGGGCGATAACAGGAATCCCATTCAGCGTTGGCTGCTGGCGTAACGCCTGCAGGGTGGCGAAGCCATCCATCTCAGGCATTTCAATATCCAGCAAAATAAGCGCGGGTTCATGCTGTTGCAGCCAGTCTAACGCAAGCTGACCACCGCTGACCACATGTGCCTGATAATCCAGTTTTTCCAGCATCAGTTGCAACAGATTCTGATTAAAATAGTTATCATCAATCACCAGGATCTGAGAATTTACGGCGGCGGGTTCTGCTGGCTCTTCCGATGGCTGGGCTGGCTCGCTACTGCTGGCAAGTGGCAGGGATAGACTAAAACTAAAGGTACTGCCTGCGCCAGGCTGGCTGGTTAGCTTAAGTTCAGAGTCCATTATTTGTAACAGTCGCTGACAAATCGTCAGGCCCAGGCCGGTACCACCATATTTGCGACTGACCGAATTATCTGCTTGCTGAAATGGCTGAAATAACTGGGCTTGCGCCGCCGCACTGATGCCAATACCGGTGTCGCTAATCGCAAAATGCAGCTGGTCGGTGCCTGGCGCCGCGATCTGCAAGCGGATACTGCCTTGATCAGTAAACTTAATCGCATTGCTCAGCAGGTTCATTAGTACCTGACTTAAACGCAGCGGATCGCCACAGCGCCAGTCGGGTATGTCGTCCGGCAGCAGGCGTTGATAACTCAGGCCCTTAGCCGTTATCTGGTTACTGAATAAATCTTCTACCTGACTAAGGGTTTCGCGTAGCGAAAAGTCCGTTTGTTCCAGCTGCAGTTTACCGGCCTCAATTTTCGAGAAGTCGAGGATGTCATTAATAATACTCAGCAGAATTTTTCCGGCAGAGCGGATTTTCTGCAGATAATGCTGTTTTTGGCTTACCGCAGGTGTGGCCTCGGCCAGCTCGGCGAAGCCCAGCACGGCATTCAGTGGCGTGCGTAATTCGTGGCTCATATTCGCCAGAAATTGTGCTTTGGCCATGTTGGCGTTTTCTGCTGTTTCCCGGGCCTGTTGAAGTTGTTGCATCGCCTGCTCGAGATGTTCAGTGCGGATATTGACCTGCTGAGTCAGGCGCTGCTGTTCAACAATAGCGCTGTGCATCCGCCAGCGGTGCAATAAATACAGCAGGGTTATGGCCAGTAACAGGTAAGCTAGCAGCATGCTCCAGTGCCAGTACCAGGGGCTGGCTATCTGAAAGTGCAGGCTGTCTGCAACACTGACCTGGCCTGTGACATTTCTTGCTCTGAGCTGGAACTGGTAGCGGCCACTTTTTAAATTGGTGTAGTCCCGATAATGTTCATGCCGCCAGCTGGACCAGTCATCATCGTGGCCCAGCAGACGCACTTGCAACTGGTCGGGCTGGAGCGGGTTGTAATTAGGGCTACTGAACTGAAACCGCAGGTTTCGCTGCTCGCTGCTAAGTTGGATTAACTCGGGTAGTTCACCGCCAGCGTAGATCGCCTGCTGTTGGTCAACCAATATTTTGCGCAGTAATGGCGGCTTTGGCTGGTGTTGCTGGTACTGATCATCGGCAAAGCGGAAAATGCCCTCAGCCCCACCAAACCAGACTAGTGGCAGTTCAACCAGCATCGTGTCCAGCGGAATATCGGCTAAAGGTTGCAGGGCACTGCCTTGCCATTGGTATTGGCCGTTAGCATCGGGGGTGGCAACGCCCGCTGAGCGTTTACCATTGACGTTATCCCATAACAACATCCAGACCCGGCCTTGCTGGTCGATGGTTGGGTTGCGAACCCAGGGTTGCTCGCCACTAAACAGGCCGTTAAAAGCACTGGCCTGTTCAAATTGCTGTAACGCGGCGTTATAGCTAAGGATACCGCGAACAGAAGCGATAACCAGTTTTTCATTAAACAGATGGACGGTATTTCTGTTAAGGCTGGGCAGCCCCTGCTCTTTGGTAAACCGCTTTATTGCCAGTGGTACTGACGCGCCGCCTTGCCAGGAAGCCGGCAGTTGCAGCCGGTATACCCCATGGGCCAGGGTGCCCAGCCAGAGCTGGCCATTGGCCAGTTCGACAATACTGTTTAAGTTACCTTCAACCCCAGGCACCCGGCCTTCGTCCTGCCACTGGCCGTCAACATAGCGCATGGTTGCCAGGCCATCCTGCAAGCCAACATACACCCGGTTCGGGTCGAGGCTGGATACCTGCAGAATCTTGCTGGCCTGGTTAGACGGTCGGACAAGGGTAACCTGCTCATCAGCCAGCTGGTACACGCCGTCATTATTTGCGATCAGGAGATGCTGGCCGAACTCGGCAAAGCCCCAGGTTTGTTTTTGCAGCGGAGCTATTCGGATAAAATGGCCACTACCATCTTCCCGGGCCTCTAGCCTGAACAATCCCAGGCTGGTGCCGGCGTAGAGTTGTTGTTGATAGCGGGTCAGCGCAAGCACATTACCGGCCAGACCACTGGCACCGTGATGGGCGGTAATAGCCGAGTTCAGGTCGATCCGGGAGAGGCCATGGTCCAGACCCAGCCAGAGTCCGCCCTGATGATCCTGATATAAGGCCCGGACATTCTGGTCGAGTAAACCGGAATTGCGGTTGTAGTGACCCACCAGTTTGCCTTGCTTGTTCAGAATAAACACGCCGTTTTGCACGGTTCCCAGCGCAATATCGCCATTATTCAGGGTCAGGCCGCTGTAAAGTACAGCTTCTTTTATTTGCTGATCATATGCCGTAGTAAAACGCGTAACGCCGTCGGAACTAAGCAGGTACAAACCGGTTTCCCGGCTACCTGCCAGCAGTGTGGTGTCGTCGAATGCCTCGAGCACAAAAAGGCTTTCCTTTGCAAAATGCTCGCCGCCAGGCACTAACTGAAAATTATCCTGCTGCAGTACCAGCAGGCCGGTGCCTTCTTCCCGGATGTAAAGCTGCTGATTGACCCAAAATGCTTTTAAAAAACTGCTGTTGCTGCGCCAGACATCTATTTTTTCGTTGCGTAACCGGAATACATAGTCGCGACTGGCAAAGTAAACACTGTCGTCACTGACAAAGGTTTGCCTGACATCGCGAAAATCCCGGAAGCTCTCAGGGACCAGGTGCAGCAGCGACTGAAAACGGGATTGGCCCTCGCTGTGATCGATATAGCCAATATCCCCTTTTGCACCGACATAAACCCGGCCATCAGCTGATAACGCAAGAGAGCGGGCAACCGATTTATTACTGGTTTGCAAGGTGCGCCAGCTTTGGCCATCGTATTCAATTACACCAACATTATTGCCAACATACAGCACACCACGTTGGTCCTGCAGCAATGCCCAGTTTTGGGTGCCGGCATGATAATCTTTTGGCTTCAGGTTATGCAGCATCGGCATACCATGTTCAAAAGTTGCCGCCCGGGCACAGAGCTGCAGCGCTATAGCAGTAATAACTAGCAACGTAATGCACAGCAGCCCATGCCTGTGGTAGCGGGACAGATTAACGTCGGACACAGTGAACTCCATTTCTTTGCCGTCGCCGGCAGGCTGACTAACAGACTATCTTACCTGCTGTAGCCAGCCTCGCCAAGTACCCGGGCTAACGTGGTCAGGGTAAAAAGCTATAACGGAGGGGACAGGGTGCTACGGCCTGAAAAGGTTAACAAATTTTCTGTCAGTTTGTCGAAAAGCCGTTATGCTGAATAAAAACAGGTTGAGGATTAGACCTATGCGGCAAAGTTGGCTGGTCAGTTTGTTGTTGCTGATAACCAGTGCTGTGGTGACGGCAGCACCATTAACCGTGCTGGTAGGCCAGCATAAACCGCCTTATATAAATACTGCGAATATTTCAGGCTATGAAGTAGAGCTGCTGGCGGAAGTGATCAGCCGGATGGGCTACGAGCCGGTATTTGTGTTTGTGCCAAATGCCCGGATTAAGTCTTTGCTGGAACAGGGCGAGGGCGATATCGCCAGTCTGCAGCCTGTTTTAAGTAACGAAACGGGATTGTTTTATTCCAACCCTTATATCCGGTATCAGAATATTGCCATTAGCCGGTCTGATGACGAACTGGTAATTAGCCATAGCAGTGATCTGGGCCGGTATTCAGTGCTGGCGTTTCAAAATGCCCGCACCGTGCTGGGGCCGGATTATACCGATATGGCCAGAATTTCTGCCGATTATCGGGAAACGGTTGATCAGCAGGCACAGCTGAAAATGTTGCTGTCGCGCCGGGTGCAGGTGCTGGTGATGGACCGTAATATTTTTAACCATTACCGGCTCCAACATGACAGTAACGAGCACCTGACTATCCACCCTTTATTTAGTACCACACTTTACCGGGCGGCGTTTCGGGATGCGGAAATGCAACGTGCTTTTGACCGGGCGTTACTCAGTGTTATGCTGGATAGCTGGTATCAGCGGCTACAACGCAAATATTTTGGTGAAGAAAACCAGACTTTGCGGCATAACTTGTTGTGTGATGAACCTTAGAGAGACTTCACTTTGTCGTCGCGCAGTATTTTGTCCAGATAGCCCATAGCAAAAGCTGACAGCACAAAGGTAATGTGGATTAGCAGGTACCACTTAATTTTATCATTGGCGATAACTTCGGTGTTCATAAATACTTTCAGCAAATGAATAGAAGAAATGGCCACAATGGAGGCTGCGACTTTATTTTTTAACGAACCCGCGTCAAGTTTCCCTAACCAGCTTAGTTTATCGTCATTACCTTCCAGATCGAGCCTGGAAACAAAATTCTCGTAGCCGGAAAACATCACCATTACCAGCAAACCACCAACCAGCGCAATATCAATTAACGATAACACCACTAAAATCAGCTCGACTTCTTTCATGCTGAAAATAATCGGAATAATATGGATAATTTCCTGAAAAAACTTAATTGCCAAGGCGATTAACGCCAGACTGAGCCCCAGATAAATGGGTGCCATAATCCAACGGGCAGAATAAATAAGATTTTCAACAAACTTTTCCATGCGACAGCCTCACTTCTATGATGCTGCTATTATGCGGTCACATTGCAGCAAAGCAAGCCTGAAACCCGCCATTCGGACTTTTTTTCCATCAGTTGCTGAAGTTTTGTCTCAGCTCTCTTATTTTCAGTGGTTTTGCAGTATGATAGCGTGCCTTAACGGCAGCAAAAGCTGCAGGTGTAAGCAAGAGGTAACTGTGGAAAAGCCGTTTCAACTGAAACTGATTATCAGGCGGGTCAGGCCAACTGCCTCACTGCAATGGCTGACTGCTGCCTGGCAGCTGTTCAAGCAGGCACCGTTGGTATTTATTGCGATGTTTTTACTGACAGCTGGTATCAGCTTCTTGTTACAGTTTAACCAACTGACGGCTATCGCCTGGATTTTTCTGAATCCGTTTTTAACCGCTGGCTTTTATAAGGCTGTTGTTGGTGCTCAGCAACAGCAGAAAATTGCTGTCGATTGGTTGTTTCAGCCATTGGCGGAGCCATCGTGCCGGCTGATTCTGTTAGCTATTGGTGCCATTAAGTTTTTATTGTTGGCGCCGCTGCTAAGTTTTCATCAACATTTGTTCCAGACCATGTCAGTTGCCGTTGCAGCAGAGAGCGGAATTGATACCGCTGTTATATTACAACTGATAGTAATGGTCGCGCTGTTTACCCTGGTGTTTATGCTGTTTGCCTATGCAGTGGCTATTGCTTACTTTTTAAAAGAGCAGCGTTTCCTGGTGGTACTGCAAACCAGTTTTATTGCCAGCTGGCGCAATGTTACCGCACTAATGCTGTTCGGGTTACTGAGTACCGTACTGGTCCTGCTAACGCTGCCCACTTTTTTTATTGGCTTAGTGGTGGTGTTACCGCTGCTTAATATTGCGTTCTTTTTGTCATTTAATGATGTGTTTGCGCTGCAGGTTAAGCCGTCTGATGACGGTGTGTTAGAGGTGTAGCGATGGCTGAACTCGCTGAGCTGAAAAAAAACGCGTTAAACTGGCTTAGTCGGCGCGATTACAGTGAAGCCCAGTTGAGCCAGAAATTGCGGCAGAAAGGGGCTTTACCCGAGCAGCTGGCGCAGGTTATCAGCTGGTGTAAAGCACAGCAGTATCTTGATGAAAGCCGATTTTTAAGTATGCTGGTACGCAGCAGAATACGCCAGGGGTATGGCTATAACTATTTGCTGCAGGAATGCCGGGCGCAGAAAATCAGTGCAGAGCAGTTAAACAATTGTATTAATGCGTTGGCGATTGATTGGTGGGCGTTGGCAAGTGCCTCATATCAGAAGAAATATGGCGACAGCCCGATAGCTGACTATAAAGAAAAAACGAAACGGATGGCCTTTTTGCAGCGGCGTGGTTTTAGCAGCGAGCAGATTAAGGCGGTCTTTACTGAATTAACGAACCAACCCAACCGGACAGGATAGTTTCATGACGATGACTTCGGCCAAGATCAGGCAGGCTTTTTTTGATTATTTCGCCAGTAAACAACATCAGGTAGTCGCCAGCAGTTCGCTCATTCCCGGTAACGATGCCACTTTATTGTTCACTAACGCCGGGATGGTGCAGTTTAAAGATGTGTTTCTGGGGCAGGATAAGCGCAGTTACAGCCGGGCGGTCTCCGCTCAGCGCTGTGTGCGGGCCGGCGGTAAACACAATGATCTGGAAAATGTAGGCTACACAGCACGGCATCACACCTTTTTTGAAATGCTCGGTAACTTTAGTTTTGGCGATTATTTTAAACGTGAAGCGATTAACTATGCCTGGCAGTTTTTAACTGAAGTCGTGAAGCTGCCGAAAGAAAAACTGCTGGTTACCGTGTATGCCACAGATGATGAAGCTTACGATATCTGGTTAACTGAAATTGGTGTACCGGCGGAGCGGATTGTCCGGATTGGTGATAATAAAGGCGCGCCTTATGCTTCAGACAACTTCTGGGCGATGGGCGATACCGGCCCCTGTGGACCATGCACCGAGATTTTTTATGACCATGGTGAACATATCTGGGGTGGGCCACCAGGCTCACCGGAAGAAGATGGCGATCGCTTTATTGAGATTTGGAACATTGTCTTTATGCAGTTTAATCGCCAGGCAAATGGCGAAATGCAGCCGCTGGCCAAGCCAAGTATTGATACCGGCATGGGATTGGAGCGGATTGCCGCTATTTTACAGGGCGTGCACAGCAACTATGAAATAGATACCTTTGTTGCGCTGATCAAAGCGGCAGCAGAGATTACCGGTGCAACCGACTTAGCTGATAAATCACTGCGGGTGGTGAGCGATCATATCCGTAGCTGCGCCTTTTTAATTGTCGATGGCGTATTGCCAGCCAATGAGGGGCGTGGTTATGTGCTGCGCCGGATAATCCGCCGCGCGGTGCGTCATGGTAATAAACTGGGCGCAAAGGGCGCGTTTTTCTATAAATTAGTCGGTGCTTTAGTGGCGCAAATGGGTGAGGCTTACCCTGAACTGGCAGAAAAACAAGCCGTGATTGAAAAGGCCCTGCGGCTGGAAGAAGAGCAGTTCGGCAAAACGCTGGAGCGCGGCCTGAGCATTCTGGATGAAGAGCTGGCGGGCTTGTCGGGCAGCGTGATACCAGGCGATTTAGTATTCAAATTGTACGACACCTATGGCTTTCCGGTCGATTTAACTAACGATGTCGCGCGTGAGCGTAATCTGACCATTGACCAGCAGGGTTTCGATGCGGCCATGGCGGCACAACGTAAGCGCGCGCAGCAGGCTTCAAACTTTGGTGCAGATTATAACGCGACGTTAAGCTCACACCAGCAGACCGCGTTTACCGGCTACGAGCATGAATTTGGTGATGCCACAGTTGTTGAAATTTTTAGCGAAGGTGAAGCGGCAGAGACTCTGGCGGCCGGCGCCAGTGGTTTAGTGGTGCTGGATAAAACACCGTTTTATGCCGAGTCGGGTGGCCAGATAGGGGATAGCGGTAAGCTGTTGCTGGCAACGGGTGGCGAGTTCGTGGTGGCAGACACTATTAAGTTAGGTAAAGCCTTTGCTCATCAGGGGCAGGCAACGGCTGATTTCAGGGTTGGTGATAAAGTTGCTGCCAGAATTGACAGCGAGCGACGTGCAGCAATAAAACAGAATCACTCTGCCACTCACTTATTACATGCTGCGCTGCGTCAGGTTTTGGGTGAACATGTTACCCAGAAAGGTTCGCTGGTGGGGCCAGAGCGCTTACGGTTCGATTTCAGTCATTTTGAAGCGGTTAAAGCCAGTGAGCTGCGGCAAATAGAGCTGCTGGTAAACCAGCAAATTCAGTTGAATAACCCACTGCAAACTCGTCTGATGCCAATAGAGCAAGCGAAAGCTGCTGGCGCTATGGCGCTGTTTGGCGAGAAATATGACGAAGAGGTGCGGGTACTGTCGATGGGCGAGTTTTCAATTGAGCTTTGCGGTGGTACCCATGTCAGCCGTACCGGTGATATTGGCATGTTCAAAATAGTTGCAGAAGCTGGTATCGCCTCTGGCGTGCGCCGGATTGAAGCAGTAAGTGGTAATGGCGCCCTGCAGTATATGCAGCAGCTTGAACAACAGGCCTCGCAGGCGGCAGCCTTATTAAAAGGCGATATGTTAAGCCTGGCTGACAAAGTACAGCAGACACTGGATAAAAGCCGGGCTCTGGAAAAAGATGTAGAACAGTTAAAGGCAAAGTTAGCCAGTCAGGCCGGTTCGTCGCTGGAAAGCCAGGTTCAGCAAATTGTCGGGGTTAATGTGTTAATCAGTGCTGTTGAGCAGGCAGATCCGAAAAGTTTAAGAACGATGCTCGATGAGCTGAAAAATAAACTTAACCCCGCGGTTATCCTGCTGGCGACCGTGAATGATGCTAAAGTTAGTTTAATTGCCGGCGTTAGCGCTGAAATAACCGGTAAAGTGCATGCCGGACAGTTAGTCGCATGGGCCGCGCAACAACTTGGTGGTAAAGGCGGCGGCCGGCCTGATATGGCGCAGGCTGGCGGCACTGATGCCAGTGCGCTACCAGCGGTACTGGAAAGTGCGCAACAATATATCCGCGATAAGCTAAACAGCTGATCGCAGCGAACGATTGCGGCGTATTGCATTAAATATGACGCTTCGCCGTTTTAAATCTGTTTTATGTCGCGAAACCCCGCGCGCAACCGGCGAACTTGCTACAATTTGTCGGATAGTGCCGTGGGGTGTTTTATAAATATCAGGTGTTGGCTTTTCAAGCAGGGGCCAGCTGAGTTACTATACGGCGTTTTATCGAAAACAACGGTGAAAGGTCACTGTAATTGCAAGGAAAAGGAGCAAGCGAATGCTAATTCTTACCCGTCGTGTTGGTGAGACTCTGATGATCGGAGACGAAGTCACCGTCACCGTGTTAGGTGTAAAAGGAAATCAGGTTCGGATTGGTGTTAATGCACCAAAAGAAGTGTCTGTTCATCGTGAAGAAATTTACATGCGGATCCAGGCTGAAAAAGATACCTCTGGTGGCGGCTTCAACGAGGCCGATTAGAAAAACTACCGGCAGGATGCTGGTAACCAAATTGCCTGTTTTAACCAATAGCTGGTAAATAGTGAGCTAATTGTTTAAAAGGTCGGCAAACAGTCTTTACTGTCCTAAAAATTGTTTGACTTATTTTCCTGAGACATTAATATACACGCCGCAACATAGCGCGGAGAAATGGCCGAGTGGCTGAAGGCGCACCCCTGCTAAGGGTGTATAGGGGAAACTCTATCGAGGGTTCGAATCCCTCTTTCTCCGCCATTTTTTTATAGAGCGGACGCATAGCTCAGCTGGATAGAGTACTCGGCTACGAACCGAGCGGTCGGAGGTTCGAATCCTCCTGCGTCCACCATCTATAAAATTCTGGATGAGTCGTACAAATAGTCACACAAGCAGTACCCATGGACGCATAGCTCAGCTGGATAGAGTACTCGGCTACGAACCGAGCGGTCGGAGGTTCGAATCCTCCTGCGTCCACCATATACGAAGAACCCGCTACGGCTAACGCCATAGCGGGTTTTTGCTTATGGAGTTGACACCACACTGACGCTGGAGGTGAGAAGCTCCGTAAGGTTCGACCGGTTTGCCGGGAGCAAACCGGAACGCACTTTAGTGCGGCCCGCAGGGCAGGCGGCAGGAAAGCCGCCTGTAATCCTCCTGCGTCCACCATATACGAAGAACCCGCTACGGCTAACGCCATAGCGGGTTTTTGCTTTTGGGCAAAAATTTTTCTTTGTTGTTCAGCCCCGGCTTATCTTTAAAGTGATATATACTGCTGATTATATAAGGTAACTTGTTAAAACTTTTACCTATACAAAGCAGCTTAGGGTATCCCGTGAATACGACTGCCGACACTTCAGCCCAGCAAACTAAGGTTTCAGCTATGAATAGCAATACAGCTGCTGACGAGCTGGTATTGTGCCCGCACTGTGATTTGCTGCAGTACCTGCCGCCGTTGGCGCCGGGCGAGGAAGCACATTGTCTGCGCTGTCAGCATCAGTTGGATGCAAGGCAGCATAACCCGGTAATGCGGCCCGCGTTATATGCTGCGTCTGCGTTATTGATGTTAGTACTGGCGAATTTGTTTCCCTTTGTCAGTATGGCAATTGCTGGTAATCGCAGCGAAATTCATTTTTTTGATACGTCTGCTGTGCTGTTCACGGAATATCAGCAGGTGTTAGCCATCCTAATCTGGCTATTTATTCAGGCAGTGCCGGCCTTTTGTATGTTGGCTGTTATTTATTTAAAAGTGGGCATGCGCTATCGCTTACCTGCCCGGATTTGGGTGGCCAGGGTGCTGTATATGCTTAAACCCTGGAGTATGGTCGATATCTTTCTGATGGGGTTACTGATCAGCTTTGTAAAACTGGTGGCAACCGCAGAAATTTCACTGGGCATGAGTTTCTGGGCGTTTTGTCTGTTTTGTTTATTGCATTTGCGCACCTTTCAGGTGCTGGACCGTCATGCATTGTGGGCCAGTATCGCGCCAGCTCCGCAACCTGATAAAAAAATCAGCGCCGGTAGCACCGGTTTGGACCAACAGTTAAAATTATGCCATTGTTGTACCGCTGTGCTGCCACTGCAGCAACGTCACTGCAGTCGTTGTCATACCAGGGTGACCAGCCGCTTACCAGCCAGTATTCAGAAAACACTGGCCTTGCTGGTTACCGCCTGTGTGCTTTACATACCGGCCAATATTCTGCCGATTATGCGTACAGTATCTTTTGGCGAAGTTATTGATTCGACTATCATCAGTGGCTTTATTTTAATGTGGCAGGATGGCGAGTATCCGGTGGCGATAATTATCTTTCTGGCCAGCGTGGTTATTCCGATTGTTAAGATTGTTGTCATGTTCTGGTTATGTTATCTGGCCACTACATCTAAACAAGCTGGTGGCAAACGCAGCGGCAATGTTTACCGGCTGGTTGACTGGGTTGGACGCTGGTCGATGGTGGATGTGCTGGTGGTTGCTTTTATGGCTGCGCTGGTGCGTTTTGGCCTGCTCGCCAGCGTTTATCCTGGGATAGCTGCAGTGCTGTTTGCAGCCGTTGTTATCACCACGATGCTGGCAGCAGTCAGTTTCGATCCGCGGTTGCTGTGGGATAAACAAGAGCAGACTACAGATCAACCGTTTCAATACCGAGCAGAAGGAAGTACAACGTGACAGAGTCGGCACAGGTTAAAGCTAACGTCCGGGTAATTAAGCAGTGGTCACCTATCTGGGTGGTGCCAATAGCGGCGGTACTGATTGGCCTGTGGATGCTGTTCAGTCATTTTCAGAATCAGGGGGTTATGCTGCTGTTGGTTGCAGAGGATGCAGAGGGCATTATCGCTGGCAAAACCCAGATTAAAAATCGCAGCGTCGATGTCGGTCAGGTGGTATCGGTTGAACTAAGTGATGACTTAACCCAGGTGCTGATTCAGGCCCGGATGAAACCCAATATGACACCACTGCTAAACGCCGGCTCACAGTTCTGGGTGGTAAAGCCTCAGGTCGGACGCGGCGGTGTCACCGGGCTGAATACCCTGTTGTCCGGTGTATATATTGAGCTGCAACCTGGGGACAACGGTGAAACGCAGCTTAGCTATCCGTTATTAAATTCGCCCCCTGTTGCCCCGGCAGACGCACCGGGCGTCCGCGTTAATCTGAATTCTGCCGACACGACCGGCCTGGCTGTTGGCGATCCGGTGCTATACCGTGGGTATGAAGTGGGGACTGTGGAATTAAGCGATTTTAATGTTTCAGAGCGGCGCACGCATTTTCAGTTGTTTATCCGTGAACCCTATGATGAGCTGGTTACTGACAATGTCCGCTTCTGGTTAAGCAGCGGGCTGGCTTTTGATCTTTCTGCTGAAGGCTTAAGCGTAGATATTGGCTCGGCCACTACGTTGTTAACCGGTGGTGTCAGTTTTGATTTGATGGACGGCTGGCCGGCGGGCGAGCGTGCTGCGGATGGCACCGAATTTCAGTTGTTTCCAGACAAACAGAGTATTCAGGAGGGGTTGTACAGTCAGTACATCGAATACCTGGTATTTTTTGATGAGTCGGTCCGGGGCCTGAAAGCCGGCGCGCCGGTCGAGTATCGTGGAGTGCGGGTCGGTACCGTTGCCACAGTGCCATTTTTCTTTGCCATTGATAAGCCTTTTGAAGTGTCGTTGCAACAGGGAGTTCCGGTATTAATCAGGATCGAGTCTGCTCGGCTGTATGAAAAGTTAAACTTATCGCAGCTGGATATTGAGTTAAAGCAAGCTATCGAGGACGGCTTGCATGCGGTGTTAAAAACCGGCAATTTGATAACCGGCGCGTTATACATTGATCTTGATATCAACAGTAGCTGGCGGGAAGACACTGCCTTGCAGCAGTTATTCAGTGAGCAGCAACAGCTGAGTACGTCGGTGGGTTACCCGGCGCTGCCGTCAGCACGCAGTGGCTTTAGCAATATGGAGCAAAAGCTGCTGATGGCGTTAGACAAAATTAACAACTTACCGGTTGAATCGATGCTGGCACAAGGTGAGCAAACCCTTGCCGCCACTAACGACGTGATGCAGAACGCCGAGCAACTGATGCTGAGCATGCAGGCGTTAATCGATCAGCCACAACTACAACAATTGCCCTCAGACATCCAGCTGAGTCTGCAGCAGCTGCGCAGCACTTTACAAGGGTTTAGTCCGGAAGCAGAAGCTTATAGCAGTGTCAGCGCCAACTTGCAGGCGCTGGAGCAGGTGTTAAGAGAACTGCAACCGGTAATTAAAACCCTGAACCAGCAAAGTAATTCGTTAATATTTAATGCCAGCGACGAACCTGAACCTGAACCAAGGAAAGCCAGATTATGAAGTTATTATCGTTGATTGTCTTTTTCATTGGCTTATCTGCCTGCAGCAGCGCGCCGCCGGTAACCTATTATCAGCTGACGATGCCAGTGCCGGAGCAAACAAATTCCGTTGCGCAGTCAGTGGCTAAAACCCAATTACAGTTGCAGCCAGTTAAGGTTGCTAACTACTTGAATGGTGCTGGCCTGGTAATGGAACGTTCGGATGTGGAGCTGGTTATCGCCAGCCGTAATTTGTGGGCCGATGCGCTGGATCAGCAATTATATCGTTTGCTGGCTGAACAATTGCAGGCGCGGTTGCCGGCATTTCAGCTGGCGCCAGCCAGTGGCGCCGGCGATCTGCAGCTGCAACTGACAGTCGATCGTTTTCATGCTCAGGCAAATGGCGTGGCCATTATCAGTGGTCATTACACCTTAGGTTCAGGTGGCAAGCACGCTACTCAGGCGTTCAGCTATCAGCAACCTCTGACTGCCGACGGTTATCCGGCGCTGGTCAATGCACTCAGCCTGGGCTGGCAACAAGTAATAACCGGTCTGATAACTGATATTAACCAGCAGGACTTGTAATTAATAACGCTTCACGATATCTTTCCAGACGGCTAGACGTTGATAAGTCTTTGGTGATTCGCAGTCGAAATGGCTGCTATCACGCAGTTTTATTATTCAGCTGGCTCGCGACCCTCCATAATGCCTGTATTTAGGGCGGCAGCGCCGCGATTGCTGAACTATGCTGTTTGCATTGGTTTTATTGTCATGAAACACTGGTCGTGAAAACACGGGCGAGTAAAGGAGAACACGCAGATGGTAACTGATTTATTGCTTGAGTCGGCGACATTAATGCTGATTGGCATGGCAAGTGTGTTTACGTTTTTACTACTGCTGGTGTTGCTAATGACAGTAATGAGTAACTTATTACGTCGTTATGCGCCAGTGAAGGTGGCGGACAAAGCCAACAAAATTGATGCTGCCACTAACGGTGTATCACCTGCCGTGGTAGCGGCCATCAGCGCTGCAGTACACCAGTATCGCCAACAACATAAATAAGAGGAAGCTGGCATGACGAAGCCTTTGTTATTAACTGAGTTAGTTTTGCGCGATGCGCACCAGTCATTACTGGCTACCCGCCTGCGTCTGGAAGATATGTTACCCATTGCCAGCAAGCTTGATCAGGTTGGCTACTGGTCGATGGAATCCTGGGGTGGTGCGACTTTTGACTCCTGTATTCGTTATCTGGGCGAGGACCCCTGGCACCGCATTCGCGAGTTAAAAAAGGCCATGCCAAATACCAAACAGCAAATGCTGCTGCGTGGTCAGAATCTGCTGGGCTATCGCCATTATGCTGACGATGTGGTGAAAGCCTTTGTCGAGCGGGCCCATGCTAATGGTGTAGATGTTTTCCGCATTTTTGATGCGATGAATGATATTCGCAATCTGCAAACGGCAGTGCAGGCTGCAATCAGTGTCGGTGCGCACGCCCAGGGTACTATTTCTTATACCGTCAGCCCGGTTCATACCATTGATATGTGGGTTGATATGGCCCGGCAACTGGAAGACATGGGCTGTGACTCAATTTTCATCAAAGATATGGCTGGCTTGCTCAAACCTTATGTGGCAGAAGAGCTGGTTACCCGGATTAAAGAAGCGACTAATATTCCACTGGCAATGCAATGTCATGCTACCACGGGCCTGAGTACCGCGACCTATCAGAAATCGATCGATGCCGGCATTGATATGCTTGATACCGCGATTTCGTCAATGAGTATGACCTATGGTCACAGTGCGACCGAGACGATAGTGGCGATAACAGAGGGCACTGAACGGGATACCGGTCTTAACCTGGAACTGTTGGCAGAGATAGCGGCCTACTTCAGGGATGTCCGGAAAAAATATGCCCGGTTTGAAGGCTCACTGAAAGGTGTCGATGCCCGCATTCTGCTAGCCCAGGTGCCAGGAGGTATGTTAACCAATATGGAGAGCCAGCTAAAAGAGCAGGGGGCGCTGGACAAGCTGGATGAAGTACTTAAAGAAATACCACGGGTGCGGGAAGATTTAGGCTTTTTACCGCTGGTTACCCCAACGTCGCAAATAGTGGGCACTCAGGCGGTGCTCAATATATTAACCGGGGAGCGCTATAAAAGTATTACCAAAGAGACTGCTGGTGTCTTAAAAGGTGAATACGGCGCGACACCTGCCCCGGTAAATGCTGAGCTACAGCAAAAAGTGCTGAACGGAGCTGAACCTATAACCTGCCGGCCGGCCGATTTACTGGAACCTGAGCTGGATAAGTTAAACAGTGAATTGCTGGATATAGCGAAAGCTGAATCAATAGATTTAGCAAAAGATACCATCGATGATGTGCTGACCTATGCCTTATTCCCACAGGTTGGGCTTAAGTTTCTGAAAAACCGCAATAACCCGGCAGCATTTGAGCCGGCGCCTGAAGAAGAGGCAGAGCAGAGCAGTGGCGGGGGCAGTAAACCTGCAGCCGTGGCGTCTGGGCCAGCCGCTTACAGTGTGCGGGTCGACGGTAAGGTATACGAGGTTGAAGTGGCCCCAACGGGTGAACTTAAAAGCGTCCGGCCTGTGGTTTCGGAAAACATTCCCGGCAGTGCCTCGGTAACGGGGGGTGCTACCTTAAACGCGCCGCTGGCAGGCAATATCTGGAAAATTACTACCAAAGTCGGCGACACGGTCAAACGGGGTGACGTGGTCATTATTATGGAAGCCATGAAAATGGAAACCGAGGTGCGGGCCGTTGCTGATGGCACCATTGCCAGGATTCATATTGCGGCGGGTGATGCGGTCAGTACCGGTGACGTACTGATTAGTTTTGAGTAGTACGACCGGCTTAAGGAATTTACATGGACGCGCTTAATACCCTGATTGCTTCGACCGGCATAGTGCATTTTACTGTGGGTCAGGTGGTGATGATGCTGGTGGGCTTTTTGCTATTGTATCTGGCGATTGCCCGTGGCTTTGAGCCACTGTTACTGCTACCAATTGGCTTTGGCGCCATTTTAACCAATATACCGCTGGCGGGAATGGGGGATCCGGGTGGCCTGCTGTATATGATTTATGAAGTGGGAATTGGTACCGGTATTTTCCCGTTGCTTATTTTTATGGGGGTCGGTGCCATGACCGATTTCAGCGCATTAATTGCTAATCCCAGAATGTTATTGCTGGGCGCCGCAGCACAATTTGGTATTTTTGCTACTTTATTTGGTGCCATTGCCCTGAATTGGGTGCCGGGTTTAAGTTTTACCCTGAAAGAAGCCTCCGCTATTGCCATTATTGGCGGTGCCGATGGCCCGACGGCTATTTTCCTGGCATCTAAGCTGGCACCTGATTTGCTAGGTGCTATTGCCGTAGCTGCATACTCTTATATGGCGCTGGTGCCGATTATTCAGCCGCCGATAATGCGGGCCCTGACTAACAAAGCCGAGCGGGAAATTCAGATGACTCAGCTGCGCTCTGTCGGTAAACGGGAGAAAATTTTCTTTCCGTTGATGCTGGTGTTGCTTACCATTTTGTTACTGCCGACTGCTGCGCCGTTAATCGGCATGTTCTGTCTGGGCAACCTGATGCGTGAATGTGGCGTGGTAGAGCGGTTAAGCAAAACGGCACAAAATGAGCTTATCAATATTGTCACTATTTTCCTTGGCCTGGCAGTGGGGTCAAGACTCAGCGCTGACAAGTTTTTGACCACTCAGACTCTGGGGATCCTGATCCTGGGAATGGTCGCTTTCGCTATTGGTACTGCTGCGGGTGTGTTGATGGCAAAACTGATGGCTAAGCTGTCGAAACAACCGATTAATCCGCTAATTGGTGCTGCTGGTGTATCGGCTGTGCCGATGGCGGCGCGGGTGGTGAATAAAGTCGGGTTGCAGGCTAATCCACACAACTTCCTGTTAATGCATGCGATGGGACCGAATGTGGCAGGGGTTATCGGCTCGGCAGTAGCGGCCGGCATTTTACTGGCACTGGTTGGTTAACACAGCAGGCCAAAGCAGTAAGGTGGTAGTGCGTTGATAGCGGTTAAGGCAGGTAAGCCACCCCTAACACACAAGCTTTACTGGCACCGGTAACTTCTGGCAGGTTGCCGGTAATCTGATGCTGAAACGCCCAGGCCAGCCAGGCGAAAGCGATGGCTTCCACCCAATCTGCATCTACGCCCAGTACATTGGTGCTGCTAACAGTACTTTCAGCTAGCAGTGAGGCTAAATCAGCCATTAAAACCGGGTTATGTACGCCACCACCACAAACATATACCTGCTGTATTTTGCTGCCACGCAAGCTGTCAGCAATGCTTTGCGCTGTCAAATGGCAGAGGGTACGTTGCACATCGGCTGCCTTGTAGTGCTCAGGATGGAATTGTTGCAGCCACTGCAGGTTAAAATACTCCCGGCCGGTGCTTTTCGGCGCAGACTTTAAAAAATAAGGATCGGCCAGCATGGCGCTCAGCATTTCCGGTATTAGCTGTCCCTGGCTACAGAATTCGCCGTTTTCATCATAAGGCTTTGCCTGGCAATGCATCACCCAGTTATCCATTAGCGCATTGCCGGGGCCGGTATCAAAACCCATTACCGGCAGCTCAGCTGCCAGCAGGGTAACATTGGCGATGCCGCCTATGTTGACAATAGCGCGGTGGCTGGCGGCTTGCTGAAAAACGGCCTGGTGAAAGGCTGGCACCAACGGTGCGCCCTGGCCGCCATAGGCGATGTCTTTACGCCGAAAATCGGCAATCACCGGGATCTGGCAAAGCATCGCTAACTTGTGCATATCGCCAATCTGCATACTGAACGGATAAGGGCCATCGGGCCGGTGGCGGATGGTCTGGCCATGGCAGCCAATAGCAGCAACCGAGCTTGCAGTAAAGTTTGCGCGCGCTAATAACGCTGCGACGCCAGCTGCATAACATTGGGCCAGTTGTTGCTCGGTCGGACCCAGTAATTCGATTTCGTTGTTGCCAGGCTGGCTCAGTTGTTGGAGCTGTTGTTTCAATTCGGTAGGGAAAGGGTGAAGCAGGCTGCTAATTAGCTTTGGTTGCGGAGTGAAGCTGACAAGCACCAGATCAATACCATCAAGACTGGTGCCGGACATTATACCAATATAAAACATAAGGTTGCGGCCTCAGGGCGCAATTTTCGCTAACAACACCCGTTCTTTGGTTTGCAGCTCAGCTAACACGGGGGTAGCACTGGCAATAAATAAATCGCGTTCCTCGCCCTGCAATGGCGTCGCTTGCGGCAGCTTTACAGTTCGGGGGTTGCGATGTACGCCATTTAACAAAAACTCATAATGCAGGTGGGCGCCGGTTACCCGACCCGTCGCACCGAGCCGGCCGATGGTTTCGCCCTGTTTTACTTTATCGCCGTTTTTCACATTGCGCCGTGATAAGTGCAGATATTTGGTGACGATATTATTAGCGTGTTTAATAAAAACATAGTTGCCATTCAGGTTGTTATAGCCAGAGTGGGTAACCCTACCGTCACCTGCCGCCATAATGGGTGTGCCTACCGGCGCAACATAGTCTACGCCATTATGTGCCCGTACTTTGCCCAGTACCGGATGCAAGCGGCGTGGGTTAAAATTGGAGCTGACATACTGAAAACTAACCGGCGCCCGCAAAAATGCCTGACGCATACTGGCGCCATCTGGTTTGTAGTAATTGCCGTCGGTGTGACGCACTGCCTGAATGACCTGGCCCTGGTTCTGAAATTGCGCTGCGATAATGGTGCCATAGCCAACAAAATCACCATCAACATAATTAGCCTGGTAAAGTACGCTGAAGCTGTCGCCAGCACGTAAATCCAGGCCAAAGTCGATGTCCCAGCCAAAAATTCCAGCCAGATTCATTATCTGGGCTTCCGACAAACCGGCTTCAATACCGGCGCTCCAGAAGCTGGATTTAATTTCGGCACTGGCAAATTGCTGGCGGTGCTCTACGGTTTTTTCCAGCTCTTCAGCGACAAACTTGCCTGCCAGGTCGCGGCTCACTTTTAATGTTTTCAGCTTATTAATGGCATATCGTAATTCAGCCAGCTCACCCTGTTCGTTCACACCAAACTCGAGCGTTTCACCCGGAAATAATCTGGTCAGGGTTTTGGTACTGTCGCCCAACGCCAGAATAGCCAGCATGGTTTGTTGACTGACATTAGCTTTTTTAAACAGATTGGACAGCACGTCTCCACGTTGCACCTGCAGGCTTGACCATTGCAGATTGTCTTCAGCAGGCAGATCAGTAACATCAGATTCAAAGGTGTAATCTGACACACCTTCAGTAACTGGCTGTTCATTATGAGGAATATCGAGGCTGTAGCGTTTACCTACTTCCAGTGCACTGCTGTTACTGCTTTTTGACGCCGCAGCCTGCTCGGACGGTAGTAACAAAATAATGGCTAAACATACCGACACTGCAAGGATTAATGCCCGGTGTTGAGAAGGAATTTTTGCTACCAGTTGCCGCATAAGCCCCGTCATCTGTTGAAAATGCACAAAAACCGAGCATAAACGTTTTTTTTCGAAGATACCAGAGTTTTGTGCGTTTCCCCTGGCTGGAACATGCTATAGAATGGCGTTTGTTTAGACAATACAGCATTAAGTCAGGAGTTTAAAATGGCCGATTGGGCACAGGCATTAGCTGAACTAAAACGCGGCTGCGAGGAAATCTTGCTGGAAGACGAGCTAATTGCCAAGTTGAAAACGGGTAAGCCGCTTAAAGTAAAGGCTGGCTTCGACCCGACAGCGCCCGATCTGCATTTAGGCCATACGGTATTGATCAATAAATTGCGGACCTTTCAGCAGTTGGGGCATGAGGTTATTTTTCTGATCGGTGATTTTACCGGCATGATTGGCGACCCCAGTGGCAAAAATGTCACCCGTAAACCATTAAGCCGGGAAGATGTGTTGGCTAACGCTGAAACCTATAAAGAGCAGGTGTTCAAAATACTGGACCCGGCGAAAACCAGAGTGGCATTTAACTCTGAGTGGATGGGTGAGCTTGGTGCCGCCGGTATGATTAAACTCGCTTCCCGCCAGACGGTGGCCCGGATGCTGGAGCGGGACGATTTTAAAAAGCGTTTTGCTAATAATCAGTCAATTGCGATTCATGAGTTTTTATACCCGTTAGTCCAGGGCTGGGATTCTGTAGCGCTTGAAGCCGACATTGAAATGGGGGGCACCGATCAGCGTTTTAATTTGCTGATGGGCCGTGAGTTGCAGAAAGACGAAGGCCAGCGTCCCCAAACGGTAATGATGGTGCCGCTGCTCGAAGGGCTGGACGGTGTGCAGAAAATGTCGAAGTCGTTGGGTAATTATGTCGGTATTACCGATGCCCCGAGCGAAATGTTTGGCAAAATCATGTCAATTTCAGACGACTTGATGTGGCGCTATTACGACTTGCTCAGCTTCAGGCCACTGGCTGAAATAGCCGAATTAAAACAGCAGATGGCCCAGGGCGCTAACCCGCGGGATATTAAAATAAGCCTGGCAAAAGAAATTATTGCCCGCTTTCATAACGAGGCAGCCGCAGAAGCCGCGCATCAGGACTTTGTACAGCGTTTTAGCAAAAATGCGCTGCCGGATGATATTCCTGAGCTGACCCTGAGTTGTACCGGCAACACTATGCCCATTGCCAACCTGCTAAAAGAAGCGGGTCTGGTAGTAAGTACCTCTGAGGCGCTGCGAATGATTAAGCAAGGGGCGGTTAAATTAAACGGTGACATCAAAATTGATGACCCTAAACTGGACGTTGACAAAGGCAGTAGTGGCATTTATCAGGTTGGCAAACGCAAGTTCGCCAGAATAACCCTGAATTAATCAAAAATTCAACGGTTTAACTTGTCCTGTTAAAAGGCCGCCATTGCGCGGCCTTTCTCGTTATTGTGCCATTGCCGGACGAAATTTGCGAAAAGCTTTGGCTTGCATTTTCGCATCTGCGCCCCGATGCACTACACTTGGAGAATACGTAATCAACGAGGAATGTTATGAGCCAGACCAACCCCTATGCCGATAAACTGACTGTTGCCGATAAGGACTACCATATCTTCAGTTTAGCGAAGGCTGCAACCAAGCATGGCACCGTTGACCGTTTACCTTTCAGTTTAAAAGTGTTGCTGGAAAACCTGCTGCGTAATCTTGATGCTGATACGGTAACCGAACAAGATATTCAGGCACTGATTGACTGGCAGAAGCATGGTCATGCCGACCGGGAAATTGCCTTCAGACCAGCGCGGGTACTAATGCAGGACTTTACCGGCGTACCTGCCGTTGTTGATTTAGCGGCAATGCGTGCCGCGGTCGCTGAGCTCGGAGAAGACCCGCAGAAAATTAACCCACTGTCACCGGTTGATCTGGTGATTGACCACTCGGTTATGGTTGACCATTTCGCCAGCGATGAGGCGTTTAAACAGAATGTAGCCATTGAAATGGAGCGCAACTTTGAGCGCTATACTTTTTTACGTTGGGGCCAGCAGGCCTTCGCCAACTTTAAAGTGGTGCCGCCGGGTACCGGTATCTGCCATCAGGTGAACCTGGAGTACCTGGGGCAAAGTGTCTGGGCTAAGGACACAGATAGTGGCACAGAGGCCTACCCTGATACGTTGGTTGGTACTGATTCTCACACCACGATGATTAATGCGCTGGGTGTTTTGGGTTGGGGTGTAGGTGGTATTGAAGCCGAAGCCGCCATGCTGGGCCAGCCAGTATCGATGTTAATTCCGGAAGTGGTCGGGTTGGAGTTTACCGGTAAACTAGCTGCCGGAATTACCGCGACCGATTTAGTGTTAACCGTCACCGAGTTGCTGCGCAAGCACGGTGTTGTGGGTAAATTTGTTGAATTTTTTGGTGACGGCCTGGACCATCTGAGTCTGGCTGACCGCGCCACTATCGCTAATATGGCACCGGAGTATGGTGCAACCTGTGGCTTTTTCCCGGTCGACCAGATTACCCTGGACTATATGGCATTAACCGGCCGTGATGAGCAGGTAATTGCCCGGGTTAAAGCCTATTGTCAGGCGCAGGGCCTGTGGCGCAAGCCCGGCCATAAAGCCACATATACTGATGTTTTACACCTGGATTTATCGAAAGTTGTGCCATCACTGGCCGGTCCGAAAAGGCCGCAGGACAAAGTCAGCCTGCCAGCGTTGAAGCAGCACTGTGATGATATTCTGGCGCTGGAATTAAAAGCCGCCGCAGAACGCGAAGCAAAAATGGTTGATGAAGGGGGAGGGCAACCTCAGCCGGAAGATCATGACGATCATCTGGAGCTGGATGGTCAGAGAATTAAACTTGATCACCATGCTGTCGTTATTGCTGCTATTACATCCTGTACTAATACCTCTAACCCAAGTGTCTTAATGGCGGCCGGTTTACTGGCTAAAAATGCTTTGGCAAAGGGGCTGACCCGCAAGCCCTGGGTGAAGAGTTCTCTGGCGCCTGGCTCTAAGGTAGTCAGTCGCTATCTTGAGAAAGCCGGTCTGATGCAACCGTTAGAACAACTGGGCTTCCATCTGGTTGGTTATGGTTGTACCACTTGTATTGGTAACTCCGGGCCGTTAGCGAAGCAATTGGAACAGGCGATCAGTGCTAATAATCTGAATGTCTCTGCGGTGTTGTCAGGCAATCGGAATTTCGAAGGGCGTATTCATCCGCTGGTGCAATCTAACTGGCTGGCTTCACCGCCACTGGTCGTGGCGTTTGCATTGGCGGGCACTGTTAATATTGATTTGAGCGAAGAGCCGGTTGGTAAAGATAAAGCGGGTAATCCGGTATATCTTAAAGATATCTGGCCCAGTAATCAGGAAATTGCCAACGAAGTAGCTAAAGTACAGAGCAGCATGTTTAAAAGTGAATATGCCGATGTGTTCAGTGGCGATGATACCTGGCAAGCGATTGACGTGCCAAAGGACAAAACTTATACCTGGCCCGAGTCGAGCTATATTCGGCAACCCAGTTTTTTCCAGGGCATGGGGCGCGAGCCTGAGCCGGTACAGGATATTAATCAAGCCAGGGTGCTTGCACTACTGGGGGATTCGGTTACCACAGATCATATTTCACCGGCAGGCAGCATAAAAGCCAGTAGTCCGGCGGGACGTTATCTGAAAGAGCTGGGCATAAGTCAGGCTGACTTTAACTCTTATGGCTCACGCCGGGGTAACCATGAGGTTATGGTGCGGGGCACCTTTGCCAATGTGCGTATTCGCAATGAAATGGTGCCTGGCACTGAGGGGGGAGTAACGCTGCACCAGCCGTCTGCTGAACAAATGGATATTTATGATGCGGCAGAGCGCTACCGTCAGCAGAAAACGCCGTTGGTGGTTGTGGCTGGCAAGGAATACGGTACAGGCTCATCCCGCGACTGGGCTGCCAAAGGAACGTTATTGCTCGGGGTAAGAGCCGTGCTGGCTGAGTCGTATGAGCGGATCCACCGTTCTAACTTAATTGGTATGGGCGTGTTGCCGCTGCAATTTCTGGCTGGCGTTGATCGTAAGCATTTGCAACTTACCGGAGCTGAAACCTTTACTATCACTGGCCTGAATAACTTAAAGCCAAAGCAGAAAGTGCAGGTAATGATTACTTACCCGGACGGTGATCAGCAAAAAATTGATATGCTGTGTCGTATTGATACCGGAAACGAACTGGCATACTACCAGCACGGCGGTATTTTACATTATGTGTTGCGGCGGATGATCGGCAGTGCCTGAGCATTAAAGCCGCTTAAATGCCAAAAAGCTGACACATTGTCAGCTTTTTTGTTTAATGGCAGTGGTTGTTTTAGTATGCTGACGACATTGAATCACGGCTTTGTTCGTTTTGTCTAACGTAGTCCGGGCGAAATCTGGTGACAGATAAAAACCCGCATCACGGGTATAGTAATTATAAAGCTGCAAATTACCGGTCATCGGATCGGCTTTCATTTCAGCCTGCAGTTGCTCAGCCAGTGGTTGTGGAACGGCCAGCATGTCAACCCGGTCCATGTTAAGTAAAGGCAACAACTGCTGATATTCGTACACCTGATGCACATGTTGAAAACCATTGCTTTGCAGATAGTGCAGTTGCGGTGAGCCACGCTTTACTCCAACAGGCCGGCTTTTAAGCTGCTCATCCTGCAGGGTCGCTTGCTGTATCGTTGTAGTCTTGAATACAAAGTAATCGTCATCTTTAGTCAGCCAGACACTGGCCTGCAGGTAACTGTTACGCTCTGAGGTAAAGCCCATCGGATAGATTAAATCTAACTGATTTTCGTGGGTGAGTTTTAACAAGCGGTCTGTCGGCAGGCTTTGCCACTCAATCCGGGCATTCAATTCATCCTCAATGCATGCAATGATTTCGGCATGGCCATAGGCTGGCTCTGGCTGCACCTTGCCGTTGACAACACTGATCCCCGGAAATGACTGGACGACGCCTCCCTGTAGTTTTTGCGGTTTGGCAACCGTTGTCGCTGAGATCGTTGTAACACTGGCTATTAGTAAAACCTGGACTACTGCTTTTAGTGAAGCCATAAATGCTGAGTAAACCTTACTATAAAAATGAGTTCGGTAAACTGCTAAGTATTTACTAAAAAAAGCAGATTGTCAGCTTTTTGGTGACACCCCCGGATTATTTCCGGGGGCAGGCTGGAAAATAAGAAAATTATAAAATCAGAATGTCAGATTAACACGGTAACCCGAAGGGGCTGAGTCGTCCTGTTCTGCAGTAAGCAGGTAACGGGCATCGGCTTGCAGCATCAGACTATCGGTTTTATCCAGCAGGGTAGTGCTACCGTTTTCAGCGACATGCACCAGAGCGATGGCATAGTAGTCTTTTGGCAGATTCAGGCTGTGCTGTTTTTTAAACTCCAGGTTTTTAATATTGTGCCTGGCAGTAGCAATGGTTTCATCCTCGCGGATAAAATAAATATTCAGCCTGCTGAAGTCAGCGACTAAGTTGCTGACAATAACATCGTTTGCCTGAATTTGCGGTTTGTCGCTTTCTTTGATGGCCAGCGCTTCCAGCTGATTATTCTCGTTCTGGTATAGCAGCACCAACTGGCTTTCGCCGGCAGCCGCGGTTAGTAAGGCGCTATTGAGTAATAACTGGTCATTTGTATCGCGCACTGACAAACTGTAATCGCCTTTTGCCAGTTGATAGTAAGTACCCAGCTCAGCTGTGGCCAGACTGGCAATGTTACTGTTATCAAGCGCAACCTGAACCGGTTGTGTCAGGCTGTTATACAGCCGGAACTGAGCCTGAGCGTCCTGATGCGCATAATGGGCAACACTGCTTGAGTTTAAGATCACATCTACCGCTAATTGCTCTGCAATAGGGCCGTGTTGGTCGCGCACCACCAGTACATAGGTATTTTCAAAGCTAAAATCGAGGTTTTTGCCAACAAACAGTGGTGCATCGGCGCCCGCCTCGGCCAGGTAGACATTGTATTTACCAGTGGCATTGCGACTGGCGTCGTTGCTGATTTCGTGCAGCGTTACGCTGTCTAGCAGGGTGGCGTCTGCAAAGCTTTCAGTCGCCTCGCTCAGGTAAATGTCCAACTGCGGCTGGCTGGCGGCTAAATTGGTCAGATACAGGTCAAACTGGTCTTCCAGTTCTTTCTCCCGCGCAAAACTCAGGCTCAGATAATCGAATTGCTCGTCGGCACTGGTCATAATAAACAGATGCTTCTGATCCTGACTCAGGCTGATTTCGTCACTGAGCAGCGGGCTGTTGCTGCCCGTTTCGGTGACGTCCAGGGTATAGTCGGCGGTATCGACACTGATAACATTGCTGGCCTCAGCAAAGCTTGCACTGCTGATACTGGTATCATCTAATTTAAAAGTAGGGTTGGCAGTAGCTGTCGCGCCATTGTAAAACTGAACATAACTTTTACTTTGTTCCGGCTCGTCGCTGCTGCTGCCACATGCGGCAAGGGTTAACGCTGCACCGAGAGTCAGGCTGCGGGCAACTACCGGGGTAAATGACGACAACAATATCGATAAAGATGTTTTCATATCAGGTTCCATGCTGGTGAGTTAAACCGGCACAGCCTAAGGAATTAGTAGCGGGATAGCTATGGTGCTTTACTATTGCAAACAGTTGGTTACGCTTAATTACACAATGCAGTAAGCCGTTACAACATTGCCAGATAGCCCGTCTTATAATCAGGGTATTGCCAGCTGAAACCAGTTTGCTGCAAGCGCCGGACACTGACTCTTTTACTTCCGCGCTGAACAACGTGTGGCTGATCGGCAGCAATTTGCAGTTGTTGTTGCAGGAACTGAATAACGTCACTGTACCGGGCCGGGTTCAGATCGGTAAGATTGTAGGCATTTTCTGTACCGAGACCCTGCTGTCGGCGCATTATTAAATGGACGATAGCGCGGGCACAGTCTGATATTTCAATCCGATTGGTATAAACCGGTTGCTTTTCGACAATGTGCTGAGCGTTTTTAGCGATACGCAACATCATGTCCCTACCAGGACCATACAAGCCTGCCGGACGCAGCATAGTGCAGGGCAGGCCACTTTGCAGCCAGCGATCTTCTGCGGCGACCAGAATTTTCGCTGTGCTGCGTTCGGGTAAACGCGGGCTGTCTTCATCAACCCATTCGCCGTGCTGCTGGCCGTAAACACTGGTGGAAGACACCAACCAGACATGAGGTAGCACAGGCTGTTTGCTAAGCCAGCATAACGCTTGCTCGCCAATAACCAGATAGGCCTGCCGGTAGGCTTCATCAGTGCGGCTGTCCGGCGCAACGCACAGGACAACATCTGTTATGTTATCTGATATAACGGGCCAGGGGCTCGTTGCATCGTGCCGGATCAGCTTAACCCCTGGCAAACCTTTGGCTTGACGGCGCATTGCTTGCACCGTCATCCCTTGTTGCAGAGCCTCTGACGCAATTATTGACCCGAGATCACCAAGGCCGACCAATAAGATATTTGTCATTTAATCCGCATCTTTAGTCAGCTGTTCAGGCGCAGTCGGCCAACCTGATTTAATATGTAAATCACGCTGTGGATAGGGGATAGTGATCTTGTTTTGCTTAAAAGCCCGCCAGATAGCCAGGTTAATGGCCGAGCGGATTTCTGCTGTACCTTTTTCCATATCAGTTATCCAAACCCGTAATTCCAGCGCGATGCCACTGTCGGCAAATTCCATCAGACGCACTGTTGGCATTGGCTCGTCCAGCACTCTTGGCGAGACTTTGGCGCATTCCAGCATTAATGCTAACGCCTGTTCCGGGTCATCATCATAACTAATTTGCACTTTGATAATCATCCGGACATTAGTATCGGCGTAGCTCCAGTTGATGACTTCAGAGGTAATCAGATTCTCATTAGGGATTAACGTATCAACTCCCTCGCGGTTACGCACGACCACATAGCGGGCATTTAATTGCTCAACCCAGCCAAAGTTTTCGCCGACGGTAATAATATCGCCCGGTTTAATAGAGCGGTCGAATACCAGAATAAAACCGCTGATAAAGTTAGAGGCAATGCGTTGCAAGCCAAAGCCAAGACCCACGCCAAGTGCCCCGCCAAATACTGCCAGCGAACTTAAATTAATGCCTACTGCATTTAGTGCCACCAGAAAAGCGATAGTAATTAAAATAAACTTACTGAACTTGGCAAAACCGACCTGCATACTCGGGCTGATATGAGCTGAGCGCTGCACCCGCTGGCTGATAAGGTCTGCCAGCCAGATCGCCAGGGTAAACGCCAGGGCGACCATAAACACCAGTTTGAACACAGCCAGCACTGAAATTCGAGTTTCACCTACTGTCATGGCCCGGCTATCCAATACGGCCAGTAAACCGGGTAACCAGCCGGCAAGATGCAGCAGCACGCCGATCCAGATAATACCTGCCAGCAGGTTTTCAGATGATTTTAACAGCGGGCTGACATTAAAAGCTTTACGCAGGATATACACCGCCAGTCGGATCACTGCCAGCGCCACCAGCACCGGGACCGCTACAGCCAGAATTTGCACAGGCAGACCATTTAACTCAAATAGTATTTTCGCCGGTATCAATACGGCCAGTGCGGTCAACGGCCAAAGCAAGCGCTGAATACTGCGCACCGCCAGATGGCGCAAGCCGGTATCCTGGGTATTCTGTCGCTCCATTAAGCGCTGTAAACGGCGGTTAGTTAACGAAGCCAGTATTAGTGCTGCTGCCAGTGCCAGTAATTGCCACCAGAAATCAAATTGTTGTACCTGAACTAACATGGCAGCACTGATTTCATTAAACTTTTCCATAACTATCCTTAAGGCAGTGACTAGAGCAAAAACTAGTGCAATAACAAAAATACTACCGGCAAGCTTACCAGCCCGATCAGTATTCCAAAACCGATAATACCACTTACCAGTCTGGGGGCCAGGCCAGCCATAATAGCGATAGCGCCGGCAGAGATCATTGGCGGCATTGCTGCCTGAAAAATACTGATATCAACCGCCAGACCACTTTGACCAAGGCCGCGCCAGATAGCCCAGGCCAGTAGAGGCATCATCAGCAATTTAATAGTCAGTGCTGATACCAAGGGTGATATTTCACTTCTACTAAACCGAAAGCTTAGCTGAAAACCAACCGCAATCATCACCACCGGCACCAAAGTAGCGGCAAGGTTGTTAATCAGGGCATCGGCCAAAGGCGGGAAACTAACGTTTCTTAGTAGCAGTCCTGCTGCAAGCGCAATAAAAGATGGAAAGCTGACAATTTTAATGATGATGCTTTTCGCTGTCGGTTTGCTGATTTGCGGACTGTAAATGGCTGCCACTATCGTGACGTAGGTAGCCAGGGCAATAAAAGAACCAACCTGGTCATACACTACGGCGTAAGGCATGGCATCGCTGCCAAACAAGGCCTGAGTCATCGGAAAGCCCAAAAATGAGGTATTACCAAGCGGCAACACAATCAGCAGGGCGCCGGTGACTTCCCGCGACCAGCCAAATAATTTACTTAACAATAGCACTGCGGCGACTACCGCAAGCAGCAGTAACCAGGGAGTGAGTGCCGGGATCAGTAACTCGCTGGAAAACTGCAGTAGCGGTACGTTTTTTAAAATCAGTGCTGGCAATGCCACATAAAGCACATAGATATTCAGCACGATACCGCTATTTTCCGGCATCGCCGGCAGCCGGCGCAAGCCAAAGCCGATAACCAGATACGCCAGTACCAGGTAAAAATTATCCATTACTGCTCGCTTATCCGCTGCTCTTTTGCAGCTTTTGAAAGTTGTTTAAGCTGATATTCTGCTTTACTGGCTGTTGCCCGGTCTGCCATCGCTTGCTGGTAAACCAGTTTTAAGGGGCCCTTGCCGCGCAACGCCTTGGCACCACCGCGCAGCTCACCATTATGCTGGCGCAATCGCCGCGCCGGATCGGTGCTAATACCTGTATACAACTGGCCAGTAGCGGTGCGTATCATATAGAGAAACCAGGGTATTGCTGTCATGGTGCTGAATATCTTGTTTTGCGTGCTTCTGTTATAATCGCACTTTAATTAGCCGGTGCCTTCCTGACGCCGGCGCAGTCAGGATCACAAATGTCGTTTCAATCTTTAGGGCTGGCAGAGCCTATTTTACGGGTATTAACCGAGCAGGGTTATACCGAGGCTACACCCGTGCAACAACACAGTATTCCGCTTATTCGCTCCGGTAAAGATGTGCTGGCCGGAGCGCAAACCGGCACCGGTAAAACTGCAGCGTTTACTTTACCACTGCTGCAGCACTTGCTCAATGCGCCGAAAGTGTTAACTGCCGGTCAGGTAAGAGTTTTAGTACTTACCCCGACCCGTGAGCTGGCGCAGCAGGTGCATGACAGTGTGCTGACTTACAGTCGTCATGTCAGTTGCCGCAGTGCAGTGTTTTACGGCGGCGTGTCGATCCGGCCGCAGTATGATGACGCAGAGCTGGGGCTGGATATTCTGGTGGCGACACCGGGGCGGTTGATTGATCATTTGCATCAGCAAACTATCGATTTAAGCCAGCTGGAAGTGCTGGTACTGGATGAAGCCGACCGCATGCTGGATATGGGGTTCGTGGTAGACATTAAACGGATCATGGCCAAGCTGCCGGCCAAGAGACAAACCTTGTTATTTTCGGCCACTTATTCTAACGACATTAAGCAACTGGCCGATGAATTGTTAGACAGCCCGGTACTGGTGGAAGTGGCCGCTGCCAACGCCACTGCCGATCGGGTAAGCCAGCAGGTGTATCTGGTCGATAAACACCGTAAGCGGGAGATGCTGTCGCATTTAATTGGCGCCCGTAACTGGCCACAGGTGCTGGTGTTTGTCCGCACCAAGCACGGCGCTGACCGCTTAGCCAAACAATTGCAGAAAGACGGTTTAAAAACCGCGGCTATTCATGGCGACAAGAGCCAGGGCGCCCGCACCAAAGCCTTAGCCGATTTTAAAGCGGGTTCGGTACGGGTGTTAGTGGCGACTGATATCGCCGCCCGTGGCCTCGATATCAGTGAGTTGCCTTATGTGGTTAACTACGATTTACCACAAATCGCCGAAGACTATGTGCACCGAATAGGCCGCACCGGCCGCGCCGGCATGAGTGGTATTGCGGTAACCCTGGTAACGCCGGAGGATGCAGGTGCCTTGCAGGAGATTGAAAAGTTAACTCAGCAAGTGTTAAGCACTGAAGTGCTGCCAGGTTACGAGCACGACCCAAGTTATAAAGCACCGAACGAAGTCATTGCCCGCACACCAGGCCAGCGGCCCGGGCGCAACGATGGTGCCGCCAAACGCCAGGCGCAGGGTAAGTTAAAAGCTAAGCTTAGAGCAAAGGCACTGGGTAAGGCATAACGTTAAGCAAGTCATGCAACAGGCCAAAGAGCAGACTTTTCGTCTGCTTTTTTATGCGCTGAATGGTCTTCGTGTGGACTTTTATTTATAATTGGTCTACATTGATTGTAATTTAAGCAGGCACGAGGTTGTTATGCAGGCATTACAGCTAGACAGGCAAAGCCAACGGCAAGCCGCTGGCACAGGGCTTAAAACGGTATTTACTATTCTGGATAAATGGCAATGCTCGCCCGAGCAAATACAGCGTATTTTACAAATCTCTAAAGCGGCCTATTATAAATACCGCAACGATCCCTATTGCGCCAGCTTAACCCAGGACCAGATAGAGCGGATAAGCTATCTATTGAACATACACAGTAGCCTGCGGTTGCTATTTGATAATCCGCAAAACCTGTATGGGTTTATGGCGCTGCCAAATCATAACCCGTATTTTAATGGTAAAAGCCCACTACAGATTGTCAGCAGTGGTCAGTTTGCCGCATTGTATGAGACCTTCAAACATATCGATGCGCTGCGCGGTGGCATGTGGTAACAAAGTCAGAAGCAAAGTCCATAGCGAACGTAAGTACCAAACCGGATGACTTCGAGCAGGTAAAGCTGCTACGCCAACAAAGCTATCGGCTGATTAATTCAAAATTTCCGCCGGTGTCGGTGTTTGACGATGTCGCCGATGCCGATGAATTTGATACCTTATTTGAGTTGCAGGCATTAACCAACCCCCGGTTACAGGCGCTGGCGGGGAATTTAAGTTTACTGCCCCGCACTGAGATCCCCTTTGGTATTGCCGGCTGCTCTTATGCAGTAGCACCTTTCACCCATGTTAACCCGGCGGGCAGCCGTTTTTCTGACGGCCGTTTCGGCGTGCTGTATCTGGCAGAGAATGTACAAACTGCTATCAACGAGGTTGCCTATCATCAGAACCGGTACTGGAGCCGGGTGCCAGAGCTTTCGTATGAGCGTTTCGTATTTCGGGCGCTCAGCTGCGAATTTGCTGATGTCAGCCTGAGCGATCTGACCAGCCTATCGCCACAGCATGCCATTTACCACTCAGAGGACTACACTGCTGCCAGGGCGCTGGGCGGTAACTTACGGCTGCAGGGCAGTGCCGGCGTGCAATATAACTCGGTGCGAAACCAGGGAGCGCTGTGCTGGGGCTTGTTCAGCCCAAAGTATGTTACGCAGATGGTGCAACATGCACACTATGAAATGATCTGGCAAAACGGCAAAATCAGCGCTATTAACCAGATTGTCAGCTGCAGTTAGAAAAAAGGGGTCGGAGTTAATAATCGCCTTTCCTTTACAATACACTGAAATAAAAAGGGTTAACTTAGCGTGTCTTTAATTGTCTCCGACCCCTTTTTAGCTTGCTTTGATCAATGACGCAAACTATATTCATATTTGTTAATTTTGAATATTTTGGTTGGTAAGGGTAATGGCAACTACAAGTTTGAGCCTGGGTGAACATTGGGAAGTGTTTATTAAGAATGAAATAGCCAGCGGCCGCTACGGCTCTGCCAGTGAGGTGGTGCGCGATGCGCTAAGAGCCATGGAGGAACGTAAGAGTAAAGTAGAAGCCTTGCGAGCGCATTTAGCTGAGGGCGCGGCTCAGGCCCGCAATGGTGAGTTTGTCGATAGTTTCACGATGGATTCGCTGATTAAAGATTTGGATGCCGGATCCTGATGACAAAAACACCCCGAATACACTACCGGGTTACCCCGCGAGCCAGGGATGACTTGAAAAATATCGGCCGATACACTGAAAAAACCTGGGGTAGGGAGCAACGTAACACCTATTTAAAAGATATTGAACGACGTTTTGCCTGGCTTGCTGAAAAGCCATTGCTTGGCAAGCACAGAGCGGATCTTCAGCAAGGCTACTACAGTTATCCTCAGGGGCAGCATGTGATATTTTACCTGATAGGTGATAGCGGAATTGAGGTTATTGGTGTGCCCCATAAGGAAATGGATATCATCAGTTATTTTCCGGATATTTCTGGTAGTTAACTGCGCATTTTGCCGGGTATGAAAACGCCTTTTAGTGACGACAGATTGCCGCAAGCTTAACTGCGATACAACGTTTTAATCAGGTGAAAACCAAACTGGGTTTTCACCGGGCCATGTACTTCTAACACCGCCAGTTTAAATACGACATCATCAAAGGCTTTAACCATCTGGCCTTTGCGAAACTCGCCTAAATCGCCACCTTTTTTGCCTGACGGACAGAGCGAGTGTTGCTTAGCTAATTTGCCGAAATCGGCGCCTTTTGCTAATTGCTGTTTCAGTTTTTCGGCTTCTTCCCGGGTTTTAACTAAGATATGTAAGGCGCAGGCTTTAGACATTGTCATTTCCTTGATAGTTAAAAGCGAAGATTGGAACCCCGTTTCGGTCGACACAGAGTGTCTGAGCGAGTGCGCAGACACTCGCGAGTTGCTGTGGCGAGCCGGGGCGGGTGTTGCAATCGCAGCTACACCCTTTCCGCAGAGTTAACCAGCAGGCTGCTGCTGGGTAATACAGTGAATATTACCACCGCCCAGTAAAATTTCCCGGCCAGGCACGGTAACAACCTGATGATCCGGATATAGCTGCTGTAATATTTCAGCGGCAACTTTATCATTTGGGTCGTCAAAGGTTGGCATTACCAGGCCGCCATTACACAAATAAAAGTTGATGTAAGAACCGGCCAGCCGGGCATTTGCCTCGCGCGGAATAGCGCTTAAGGTAGCATCTACCGTAGCGTATTCATCGGCATTGGCAATTATTGGCTTTGGCAGCGGCAGTTTATGCACTTTAATTTTGCGGCCTTTGGCGTCCATGCTGGCTTCTAAATAATCCAGGGCCGCTTTGCTGCGCGCATACTGCGGGTCATTTTGATCGTCAGTCCAGGCTAATACCACTTCGCCGGGTTTTACAAAGCAGGCCATGTTATCAACGTGACCATCAGTTTCGTCGTTAAAAATACCTTCTTTTAACCACAATACTTTGCTGATCCCCAAATACTGCGTCAGTATTTCTTCAATCTGCTCGCGGCTTAAATGCGGGTTGCGGTTGGTATTAAGTAAACACTCTTCGGTGGTTAACAAGGTACCTTCGCCATCAACGTGAATTGCGCCGCCTTCCAGCACAAAGCCCTCGGTGCGGTAGCGGGGCAGGTGCTCAATACCCAGAATTTTACTGGCGACCTGATCATCAAATTGCCACGGGAAATACAAACCACCATTCAGGCCACCCCAGGCATTGAAGGTCCAGTCGATACCACGCACTTCGCCTTTGCCATTCGTAACAAAAGTCGGGCCGGTGTCGCGGCACCAGGCGTCATTATTGGATATTTCTACCACCCGTACCGGATACAGTGCGCCAGCTTTGCTCAGCTGGGCTTCGGCATTGGCATATTGCGCAGCCGACACCCCAACCGTTACCGGCTCAAAGCGGGCTATGGCGGCAATAACCGCGCAAAAAGCCTGCTGGGCCGGCTTGGCACCCATCCGCCAGCTGTCGGTACGCTCCGGCCAGACCATCCAGGTTTGTTTATGCGCTGCCCATTCGGCTGGCATGCTAAAACCATCATGTTTAGGTGTGGTTGGCAGTAAGCGGCTCACTTGCTGTTCTCCGGGTTAACTTTGCCGTCTTTGGTCAGGATGGTGTCATAAATGTCGATACGACGGTCGCGGAACAGGCCCCAGGCCCGGCGATCTGCGGCCACTTTGTCTAAATCGAAGGTGTGTACCAGCACAGCCTCGTCGGTTTCCCCCGCTTCCTGCACTTTAGCGCCGGTGGCATCAGCAATAAAGGAGCTACCATAAAAGGTGATATGGAAGTCGCCTTCGGTTTCAGTTCCAATCCGGTTGGACGCAATCAGTGGCATTAAATTAGCTGCGGCATGACCCTGCTGGGTGCGCTGCCAGTGATCCCGTGAATTAATCGTGGCATCATGTGGCTCGCTGCCAATAGCAGTGGGGTAAAACAGCAACTCAGCCCCCATTAGTGCCATGCTGCGGGCGCACTCCGGAAACCATTGATCCCAGCAAATGCCCACGCCAATTTTGGCGTAGCGGGTTTGCCATACCTTAAAACCGGTATCACCCGGGGTGAAATAATACTTTTCGCTGTAACCCGGGCCATCCGGAATATGGCTTTTGCGGTAGGTGCCCAGGTTTTCACCATCGGCGTCGATAATCACTACACTGTTATACAGGCAGTTACCGGCTCGCTCGTAGATACTGATTGGCAACACCACATTAAGCTCTTTGGCAATTTTAGCGAAATGCTTAACCGCCGGGTTTTCCTCTACCGTGGTGGCAAATTCCAGGTAAGCCGGCTTTTGCTTCTGGCAAAAGTAATTACGTTCAAACAGCTCCTGCAGCAGAATGACCTGGGCGCCTTTAGCGGCCGCATCGCGCACCAGCTTTTCGCCACGGGCAATGTTTTCTTCAACATTCCAGCCGCCCACCATTTGAGTCGCAGCAACGGTTACATTACGCATCAGTTATCTCCAGCAGAAGGTTTAAACCAACAGGCTAGCATTCATAAGAATACTTGCCAAACAGGGCGCGCAAAATGCCGTATTTTTGTGCTGTCGTCAACGCTTTTTATCAGAAATAAAAGTGGTTATTGCAGCGCCAGTTCAGCAGCCTTTAACAGCAATTCGCTTTCTAGCCGGGTTTTATAATTAATATGCACATAATTAAAAACAACTTCGCCGTCAGTATTCAGGATATAGACCGCAGGTACCGGCAATACCACCTTCTCAGTACCGGCTTCGGTGGTAATCAGACGTCCCAATTTTCCTTTGTAAATGGCCGCCGTTTCATCGTCCAGATAGTAGGCCAGACCAAAGGCACTACTGGCTTTAAATTGGTTGTCTGACAGCAACAGGTAATTCAAACGCTGACCGCCGGTGTCGTTGATGCTCTTGCTGATTGACCCGACGCTGTCCGGGGTAATGGCGATGATCTGATAGCCCAGCTCGGTCAGCGCCGGTTCAATAGTGCGCAGCGCGGCTAACTGGGCGTTGCAATAAGGGCACCAGCCACCCCGGTAAAATACCAGAACGCTGGGTTGCTTCTTTACCAGTTGGTTCAAGTCGACCGCAGTGTTGTCAGCTGTTGTCAGGGTCACGTCAGGAATGGCCAGGCCATTCAGTAACGGGGTTACCTGTTCCGGCGAAGGAGCAATAGCGGGGGCTGCCATAAGTTTGATGCTGAACAAGCTGGCGATAACAGCGATTTGATAGAGTTTCATAGGGTTTTCCTGTTAGTCGTGACAATGGTTGATACTGCAGTAATTATCTGTTGTGTATAGAAAGCACTGCAACACAGACCGGCGTAGTACAGGTTTACTTTCAGTCCACGGTAAAATCGCGTTATGGTTTTCTGGCCGCTGTTGCGGACAAGCCGGCGCTTACTGGCGTAGAATAGATAGTAGTACATGCAAGCAAAGCACAGAGAAGGTTACCTGTCATGAGCAGTAACACCCCGGTACAGCAATTTGATATCAGTGTCGTTGGCGGCGGCATGGTTGGCGCCGCTATTGCGCTGAGCCTTAGCCAGGCTGGTTTACAAGTGGCGTTGATTGAAAAGCAGGCCCCTGTGGAATTTGACCCAAACAGTGCGCCGGATTTGCGGGTATCGTCAATTAACCTGGCAAGTGAAGCCTGGTTAAGCAGCCTTGGCGCCTGGCAGACATTGCAACAAATGCGGTTGTGCCCCTATCAGCGGCTACAGGCATTTGAACAGCCGCAAAGTGTGGTTACCTTTGCGGCGGCAGATATAAAACGCAGCCATCTTGGCCATATTGTTGAGAATAATTTATTGCAGCTGGCATTGTGGCAGCAATTCCCGGCTAATCTGACACTGTTTTGTCCGGCTTCGGTTGCAACGCTGAGTCAAACTTATGACAGTGCCTTGCTCACTTTAGATAGCGGTGAGCAGCTTGAAAGCAAGTTAGTCATCGCTGCTGATGGTGGCAACTCGCAATTGCGCCAGTTAGCCGGCATAGGCACTAATGGCTGGCAGTATCAGCAAGCCTGTTTAGTGGCACTGGTCAATACGCCTTATCCACAACAGGATGTCACCTGGCAGCAATTTACGCCAACTGGCCCGAAAGCGTTTTTACCACTGTCAGGGCAGCAGGGGTCGATAGTCTGGTATGAAGATGCGCCACGGGTAAAACAGCTGGCAGCCCTTAAGCCTGAGCAACTTACCCGGGAGTTGCTAAAGGCTTTTCCTGCTCAGTTGGGTGAGGTAGAGGTTGTGAGTAGCAGCTGGTTTCCGTTAGCGCGGATGGATGCCAACAGTTATTACTCAGGCAGAGTCGTGTTGGCAGGTGATGCCGCCCACACCATTAACCCGTTAGCGGGCCAGGGGGTAAACCTCGGCTTTGCCGATGCAAAGCTGCTGACAGAACTGATTAACAGCGCTCACCAGCAACAGCAGGATATTGGTAGTGCTGTATTGCTAAGCCGCTATCAGCGCAAACGTAAGCCGGCTAATTTACTGATGATGAGTACTATGGATGGCTTTTATCAGCTGTTTGGCAATGATATCGCCCCGCTGCGCAACCTGCGCCAGCTGGCCCTGACTGTTGCCTCGCGCAGTAGCATGCTGAAAACCCTGGTTGCCCGCTATGCAGTTGGAAGCGAATAACTAAGAAGTTCTATCACGATAGGTTAGAACTCTTTTGGCTTAGTATACTCCGGTTGCAACGCCTGTTGTGCTCGCCACAGCAACTCGCGAACGCTGCGCGTCCACTCAGACACTCTGTGGCTGTGCGCTACAGGGTTCCAACCTCGCATCTCCGTGACGGCCATTTTTAATGAAGACTAAAAGCAAAAACCCAGCCTGGGCTGGGTTTTCAAAATATGGCAGGGGCGCCAGGATTCGAACCTGGGCATGGCGGGATCAAAACCCGCTGCCTTACCGCTTGGCTACGCCCCTAAAAGGTGGATGGCAGTTCAGGTAAACACAAGGAGAGATAAAATCAACTGCCTGAGTTAATGGCAGGGGCGCCAGGATTCGAACCTGGGCATGGCGGGATCAAAACCCGCTGCCTTACCGCTTGGCTACGCCCCTGCAGAAACTGCTTACTTGCTTGTTATGGTGCGGAAAGAGAGACTCGAACTCTCACGCCTCGCGGCGCTGGAACCTAAATCCAGTGCGTCTACCAATTCCGCCATTCCCGCATACATATAGGAAAATTAAGTGGTGGCTACAGCGGGAATCGAACCTGCGACCCCAGCATTATGAGTGCTGTGCTCTAACCAGCTGAGCTATGTAGCCACGCTAACTTGTCCTAAGCAAGTGGCGCGTATTATGCTGATCTGACATATTAGCGTCAACCGTTTTTTTGCGTTTAGTGAGCTGTGCGGGCGTGTTTGCTGTTTTTATACGCAAATCGGCTGCCTTATTTTCAGCGGCAATGCCAATAATAGTCGGCAATTAGCAGCAAGCCGCGCCTTAAAACAAAAAACCGCTGCACAGGCAGCGGTTTTTTCAGCGTAATAACAGCTTTATACGTTAAAGCGGAAATGCATAACATCGCCATCTTTAACAATGTAATCTTTGCCTTCCAGCCGCCATTTGCCGGCTTCTTTGGCACCCGCTTCGCCTTTAAAGCTGACAAAGTCATCGTAGCCCACCACTTCGGCACGAATAAAGCCCTTCTCGAAGTCGGTGTGAATAACGCCGGCTGCCTGCGGTGCCGTGGCACCAATGGCGACAGTCCAGGCCCGAACTTCTTTCACCCCGGCGGTAAAGTAGGTATGTAAGCTCAGCAGAGAATAACCACCGCGAATAACCCGGTTTAAACCTGGCTCTTCCAGACCCATATCTGCCATAAATTCGGCCTTCTCGTCATCTTCCAGCTCAGCAATTTCAGATTCGATCGCCGCGCAAACCGGCACTACGATGGCGCCTTCTTTCTCAGCTATAGCCTGCACGATATCCAGGTAAGGATTGTTTTCAAAGCCATCGTCGGTCACGTTGGCAATGTACATGGTCGGTTTAATGGTTAAAAAGTTCATATAGGCAATTAAGGCTTTTTCGTCCTTGTCCAGCTCCAGCTGACGCAACGTGTTGCCTTGTTCTAAATGCGCTTTTACTTTCTCCAGTACCAGTATTTCGGCTTTGGCGTCTTTATCACCACCTTTAGCTTTTTTACTTACCCGGAAAATAGCGCGCTCAGCGCTGTCCATGTCAGACAGTACCAACTCCATATTAATGGTATCGATATCATCGGCCGGGTCTATTTTGCCAGCAACGTGAATAATGTTTTCATCGTCAAAGCAACGCACCACATGGCCGATGGCGTCTGTTTCACGAATATTGGCCAGAAATTTATTGCCAAGACCTTCACCTCTGGAGGCGCCTTTGACCAGACCGGCAATGTCGACGAATTCCATGGTGGTAGGAATGACCCGTTGCGGTTTAACAATTTCAGCCAGTTTGTCCAGCCGTAAGTCAGGTACCGGTACCACGCCGGTATTAGGCTCTATGGTACAAAACGGGAAGTTGGCCGCTTCAATGCCTGCCTTGGTTAACGCATTAAACAAGGTAGACTTACCGACGTTTGGCAGGCCGACAATACCACATTTGAAACCCATAATAATTTTCCTTCAGGCTGTGTTGCTGGCCGCGAGGCTAGCTGGCTTTAAAACTGTGTAAGCGATGCTGGGCTTTAATTAAGCCGTCGCGCGCCAGAATGTCAAAGCAACTTACTGCCTCATCAATGCTGGCATCTATTAATTTTTGTTCACTGGCCGGGGCTTTGCCCAGCACAAAACCGGTCACCTGATCTTTATGGCCGGGATGGCCAATGCCCAGGCGTAACCGGTAAAAATTCGGGTTGTTACTAAAGCGCGCCATAATATCGCGTAAACCGTTGTGACCAGCATGGCCACCACCCAGTTTAAATTTGGCGATACCGGGCTCCAGCGCCAGCTCATCATGCGCCACCAGAATATTTTCCGGTGCCAGTTTATAAAACTGGGCCATAGCCAGTACGGCTTTACCACTGAGATTCATATAAGTAGAGGGGATAAGCAGTTTATATTCCTGGCCGGCACAAATGAATTTACCGGTATAACCGAAGAACTTACTGTCATTTTTCAGGCTGACATTGAAGGCATGAGCCAGCTTTTCTACAAACCAGACCCCGGCATTGTGCCGGGTATGCTGGTACTCGGGGCCCGGGTTACCCAGGCCCACGATTAACTGAACATTGGCAGGTAATGTGTCAGACATTACTCAGCAGTTTCAGTTTCTTCTTCTGTATCAACGGCTTTACCAGCAGGCTTGTTAACAGATACTACTGGCAGGTCATGGCCTTCACCTTTGTGTAACTGAACAAAGCTAACACCTTTAGGTGCTTTAATGTCAGTCAGGTGCAGAGTAGTACCTACTTCAACATCTGCCAGGTCTACTTCGATAAACTCTGGTAAGTCTTTTGGTAATACGCTGATTTCAATCTCGTTCAGAGCGTGAATAACTACGCCGCCTTTTTTGATTGGCATTTCTTCGTTTAAGAAGTGGATCGGAACGATAGTGGTCAGTTCGTGGCCAGCTTCAACGCGTTGGAAGTCAACGTGCATGATTTTTGGCTTGTACGGGTGACGTTGCATATCTTTAACGATAGCCTGGATCTTCTCTTTACCTACTGTGATGGTCAGGATGTGAGAGTAGAATGCTTCAAAGCTTTGCGCTTTTAACAGCTTAGAGTGCTCTAAAGTAACAGATAAGGCATCTTTGTGTCCGCCATAAATGATGGCTGGAACTTTGTCTTCGTGACGCAGGCGGCGGCTCGCACCTTTCCCCAGGTCAGTACGGACTTCTGCAGTTAACGTGAAAATTGCATCAGACATGATGTACTCCAATAAAGTGATTTTTGTTGCGGCTTGCGACCAGCCCCAACCTGATTGCCCCTTCAAAAGGCGCGACATATTACCACCGGCACCGGATAGCTGCAAATGAAAAAGGCGCCGACAGGCGCCTCAATACAAACGACTGTCGGAATTAATCAAACATTGACGAAATAGACTCTTCGTTACTGATCCGGCGGATACACTCTGCCATCAGTTCACTCAAGGTAAGCTGGCGCACTTTGCTAACCGCTTTCATCGCTTCAGACAGTGGAATAGTGTCAGTAATTATCAGCTCATCAATTACCGAATTGCTGATAATTTCCGGCGCGTTGCCCGAGAATACCGCGTGGGTAGCATACGCAAATACCCGTTTTGCGCCTTGCTCTTTTAATGCTTCAGCTGCCTTACATAGGGTACCACCGGTATCTATCATATCGTCAACGATAATGCAGTCACGGTCTTTGACATCACCAATAATATGCATAACCTGCGACACGTTGGCTTTTGGCCGGCGTTTATCAATAATAGCTAAGTCGGCGTCGTTCAGTAATTTAGCCACGGCGCGGGCCCGCACAACACCACCAATATCCGGCGATACGACAACCGGAGACACCAGAGATTTTTTGCGCATGTCTTCCAGCAATACCGGGCTGGCAAACACGTTATCAACCGGCACATCGAAGAAGCCCTGAATTTGTTCAGCATGGAGATCAACAGTAAGAACCCGATCTACCCCAACACTGGACAAGAAGTCCGCAACCACTTTAGCGGTGATAGGCACCCGGGCTGAGCGTACCCGGCGATCCTGACGGGCATAACCAAAATAAGGGATAACGGCAGTGATCCGGCCGGCTGAAGCGCGCCGTAATGCATCTACCATGACAATTAACTCCATTAAATTGTCATTGGTTGGGGCGCAGGTTGACTGAATAATAAAAACATCAGAACCACGAACATTCTCATTGATTTGTACGCTAACTTCGCCATCACTGAAACGGCCAACGTCGGCATCTCCCAGTTTAATGTAGAGACGGCTGGCAATTTTGTTAGCTAGATCTGGTATGGCGTTACCAGCGAAAACCTTCATGTCGGGCACAGTAGGATCCTCAGGGCGGTGGTGAGTCCGGTTAAATCATTAAATGCCGTTGTTACAGGCATCAGGCGTTGAATTCCGTATCTGCCAACGCCGCCATTACCGGCGACTGGTTGACTCCCTTTGCAATAAATCCGCGACAGCTTGCCGGCAGATGAGTTAGGGCATGCTGAGCACTGGCCGCGTCCGGAAATTCGGCGAACACACTGGCGCCAGTACCCGTCATTCGACACGGCGCATATTCTACCAACCACTGTAAGGTTAATGCAACAATCGGCTGCAGCTGTTCGACCAGTGGCTGACAATCATTGCGCCATGGACTGCTAAACAACGTATCCAGACTAAGGGGGGCGCTGTTGCGGATTAAATCAGGATGCTGAAAAATTTCGGCAGTACTGACATGGCAAGGTGGTGTCACCACTAAATAGGTTTTCTGCGGTAATTGCACCGGTACTAATTTTTCGCCTACACCTTCGGCAAAAGCGCTGAAGCCCCTGACAAACAGAGGCACATCGGCGCCGAGTTGCAGCGCCAGTGCTGCCAGTTGCTCCTGGCTAAGCTTAAGTTGCCATAAGGCGTTTAACGCCAGCAAGGTGGTGGCTGCATCTGATGAGCCGCCACCCAGGCCGCCACCCATCGGCAGTTTTTTATCCAGCACAATATCGCAGCCAAGCTGACAACCGGTTTGCTGCTGCAACAAACGGCCGGCTTTAATGATCAGGTTGTCCGGCCCCTGCAGGCTCAGGTCATTACACTGCAGGTTTAACTGGTTGTCGGCACGTGGGCTGAACTGTAGTTCATCACCGACATCCAGCAACTGAAATAGCGTTTGTAAATTATGATAGCCATCATCCCGACGACCAGTAATATGCAAAAATAAATTAAGCTTCGCCACCGCAGGCAGACTTAAGGTCATAATTGCCAGCTCCGGATATGAAAACTAATGTTGGTATCATCGCTGGTTAAATTAATTTTTTGCGGTAAGGCCAGTTTATCTGCAAAAAAGCTCTGATAGCGCAGTTGCCAGACAATGCCGGTGCTATCCACCAGCTGAAAGGCCTTAACCCGACCAAGTTCGTCATACTCGATGGCCGTTGCCGCCTGTCCTGGCATGCCTTTAAGCCACAGCGGCATATCGGCCAGCGGCATAGACCAGCCGGCAAGTTGCCACAATAAGCTGCTGGTATCGACAGCCTGATAATGCTCACCGCGCAGCAGAATACTACTGCCATCAGCGTTATTGGTCAGCTCAAATAAACTGAACCCGAGGAAATTAGCCAGCCGCGCTTTATAGTGTTCAGTGTTATGCTGTTGCCAGGTCAGGTTACCACTGACTGATTCATCCGGGGTTTTAATGCCAACAGAAGCCTGCACGGTATATTGCTCAATAGCGTTAATCCGGCTCAGCCGGCTTTTATTGTCCAAAGCTTTTACCGGTGTGGGCTGGGAAAGCAGGCTGCAACCACTGGTTAGTAACAGTAATGCGACCAGAGTTAACCACTTAATTGTTACAGACACGCTGAAAGTCCTTAGTTACGCTTTTCTTAATATGGGGTTTTTCGTACAATTCGCCCCTGACAAACTTGATGATACAGGTGATGGCCATCTTTGCACTAGGCATTAATCATAAAACAGCACCGGTTGGCTTACGGGAAAAGGTGGCATTTGCCCCGGAACAGGTGCATGAAGCCTTGCGTGAACTGGCTACAGCCACGGCGGTAACCGATGCCGTTATTTTGTCGACCTGCAATCGTACTGAGTTATATTTTAACGGTACAAACAGCCAGGCGGAACAGGTTATTGCCTGGTTAGCACAATTTCATCAGTTAAACGTAAATGACTTGCAACCTCATCTGTATCTGCATCATGATCGCCAGGCTACGGAACACCTGATGCGGGTGGCAGCCGGGCTCGATTCGCTGGTGCTGGGTGAACCGCAGATCTTAGGCCAGGTAAAGCAGGCTTATAATCAGTCTCGTCAGGCCGGTACTATCAATCCGCAATTTGAACGTCTATTTCAGAAAACCTTTGCCGTCGCCAAAGATGTCCGCACCAACACCGATATTGGTGCCAATGCGGTATCAGTCGCTTTTGCTGCGGTCAGTTTAGCCAAACAGATATTTGGTAAGCTGGAAAAAGTCCAGGTGTTATTGATTGGCGCCGGTGAAACCATTGAATTAGTTGCCCGTCATCTGGCCGAGCAGGGCGCACGCGAGCTTACCGTCGCAAACCGCACCTATGAGCGGGCAGTGCTGTTGGCAGAGCAGTTTAATGCCAAAGTCATTACCCTATCGCAGGTGCCAGCGCAATTACCGCAGGCAGATATTGTGATCAGCTCTACCGCCAGTACCCTGCCAATTGTCGGCAAAGGCATGGTAGAACAGGCATTGAAGAAACGCCGGCATAAACCGATGTTTCTGGTCGATTTAGCGGTGCCACGAGATATTGAGCAACAGGTCGCTGAGCTGGAAGACGCTTATTTATATACGGTAGACGACTTGCAAAGTATAGTGGCGCAAAATGTCAGCTCACGTCAGCAAGCGGCGGAGCAGGCGGGCGACATGATCCGGCTGGGGGCAGAAGATTTTCTGCAGTGGCTGCAGCTACAAGGCAACGTTGATTGGGTGCGCGATTATCGTCAGCGTTGTGAGCAAATTAAAACTGAATTGCTGGGCCGGGCGCTGAATCAGCTGGCAGCAGGCCAGGATGCTGAGAAGGTGCTGGCTGAACTGGCCAACAAACTGAGTAACCGGCTGATGCATAGCCCCACTAAAACCATTCGTCAGTTACTGCAACAAGAGGCTAGTGAGCCGCAGGCACTGATCAACAGTTTATTAGATATTTAAACAGGTAACAGACCTAACATGAAAGAATCGGTATACCGCAAGCTGGAAGGCCTGGTGGAACGGCATGAAGAAGTACAGGCGTTGTTAAGCGACCCGGGTGTGATTGGCGATCAGAAGCGCTTTCGCGAGCTGTCTAAAGAATACAGTCAGCTGGAAGATGTCAGCAAAGCATTCAATCGCTTTCGTCAGGCCCAGCAGGATTTAGCGGCTGCGGAAGAAATGCAGAAAGACAGCGACCCTGATATGCGCGAAATGGCCCAGGAAGAATATAAAAGTGCCCGGGCAGCTATCGAACAGCTGGAAAAAGAGCTGCAATTATTGTTGCTGCCCAAAGATCCTAACGACAGCAATAACTGCTTTTTAGAAATCAGAGCCGGAGCCGGTGGTGATGAAGCTGCCATTTTTGCCGGCGATGTGTTCCGGATGTACAGTCGTTTTGCCGAACGTCAGCGCTGGAAACTGGAAGTAATAAGTGCCAGTGAAGGTGAACATGGTGGTTTTAAAGAGGTGATTGCCAGCGTGCAGGGCGACGGCGCTTACGGTATTTTAAAGTTTGAGTCCGGTGGCCACCGGGTACAGCGGGTACCGGCGACGGAATCGCAGGGCCGGGTACATACTTCGGCCTGTACCGTAGCCATTATGCCGGAGATCCCGGAAAGCGAAGCGATTGAAATTAACCCGGCTGACTTAAAGGTGGATACCTACCGGGCCTCGGGCGCGGGTGGCCAGCACGTAAACCGTACCGATTCAGCTATCCGGATAACCCACTTACCTACCGGTATTGTTGTTGAATGTCAGGATGAGCGCTCACAGCATAAAAACCGGGCGCGGGCGATGAGTGTATTACAATCGCGCATTCAGGCTGCTGAAGATGAAAAACGCCGGCTGACCGAAGAGTCTACCCGGCGCTCGCTGGTGGGCAGTGGTGATCGCTCGGAGCGGATCCGTACTTATAACTTCCCGCAGGGGCGGCTAACCGATCATCGGATTAACTTGACTATTTATCGTTTAAACGAAGTGATGGAGGGCGATCTGGAACTGGTGCTGGAACCGCTTAATCAGGAACATCAGGCTGACTTACTGGCAGCACTGGCTGACGAAAACCGCTGATATGACCCTGGCGCAATGGCTGCAGCAGGCAACCCGGCAACTTAGCGATATATCGGTACTGGCGGCTGATGACGCCAGGTTACTGCTATGTCATCAGCTAAACGTCAGCAGCAGCTATTTGTATAGCCATGGTGACGTCAAGCTAAGCGATGCTGATCTGCACACACTAAACCAGCTGCTCAGCAGGGCGGTGCAGGACGAACCCATCGCCTATATTATTGGCAGCTGGCCGTTCTGGAATATTGAACTTGAGGTTGCGCCCTGCACCTTGATCCCAAGGCCCGATACCGAATTATTGGTAGAGCAGGCGCTTGCATTACCCTTGCCGGCAACGGCCAGAGTACTGGACCTGGGCACCGGCTCCGGTGCTATTGCTCTGGCGCTGGCCTGTAATAAGCCTTCATGGCAGGTAACGGCAGCCGAGAAGATTACCGCAGCAGTTGAACTGGCCCGGCGCAATGCCAGGCGTCTGGCAGCAAATAATTGTACTGTGGTGCAGAGTGACTGGTTTGAAGCAGTTGCAGGCCAGCAATTTGAGCTGATTGTCAGTAACCCCCCTTATATCGAACCTGATGACCCGCATCTGGCAGCACTGCAGCATGAGCCTGTCAGTGCGTTGGTTGCCGCAGAGCAGGGCCTGGCTGATTTAGCGGCGATTTGTCAGCAGGCACCCGCTTATTTGACCCGGCAAGGGTGGTTGTGGCTGGAGCACGGTTATAACCAGGCTGATGCGGTGCAACAGTTACTAACTGCTGCTGGCTTTAGTCAGGTGCAGTCACGCAAAGATTACGGTGGCAACTGGCGGATCAGTGGCGGTATTCTGAGTAGTTGAAGGTTTTAACAACAAAGTTTTGACCGGCAAGCCATTAGCGCATATAACTATTTGTAGTTTCTTCTGCTAGTTTCTAGTGATAGCTATCTGATTTTCGGAGCCCGCCTTATGAATGACACTTTTCTGTTTGCTGACGAGTCTGAACCGACCGAAGTGGTTAACCACGGGCACTGGAAAGTGTTAATTGTCGATGATGAACCGGAAGTCCATACTGTCACCAAGCTGGCACTGAGTGATTTCAGCTTCAATAATAAAAGCCTGGAGTTTATCAGTGCTTATTCCGGGGCCCAGGCCAGGGAGCTAATAGCTGCTAACCCTGATACCGCTATCATTCTGCTTGATGTGGTTATGGAAACAGATGATGCCGGTTTACTGGTTGCCCGGCATGTGCGGGAAGAGCTGAAAAATGATCACGTGCGAATTATTCTGCGAACCGGCCAGCCGGGGCAGGCCCCGGAACGCCAGGTGATAGTTAACTACGATATCAACGATTACAAATCAAAAACTGAATTGACTGCGCAAAAGTTATTTACCGTTATTATGTCCAGCCTGCGCTCATACCGGGATATTTTATCGCTGGAGCAAAGCCGAAAGGGGCTGGAGAAAATCATTAATGCTTCTATCGATTTATTCTCCTCTCATTCTATGGAGCAGTTTATCGACGGGGTGCTGCAGCAACTGACCTCTATTCTGGGTAGCCATGAAAATGCGTTGCTGGCCAGCTCTTCAATGGTTGCAGGAAATGTGCGGTCTGACGCCGACCCCCATGATTTAGTGGTATTTGCCGGACAGGGCCAGTTTGCCAAGAAAGAGGGCAAGCCGGTGCAGGAAGTACTGAATACTGATTTGCTGGCGGCGTTTGAATGTGCCCTGGACAGCCGCAGTATTGTTTATCGCGATAACTATCTGGTGGCTTATTGCTGCAGTAAATTTACCCATGGTTCGCTGTTGTATATTTCCGGCTTACCCGGGCAAATCAGCGATAACCAGAAGAAACTGATTGAATTGTTCGCTCAGAATGTACAAATAGCCTACGAAAATGTGCAGTTACAGCATGAAATTGAAGATACTCAACGGGAAATTGTTTACCGGCTCAGTGAAGCGGTAGAGCACCGTTCTGTTGAAACCGGTAATCATGTGCGGCGGGTGGCCTTTATTTGTTATGACCTGGCCAAAGCCTATGGTTTGAGTGAGGAAGAGGCAGAGCGATTAATGTATGCTTCACCACTGCATGATGTTGGCAAAGTGGGGATCCCGGATGGTATTTTAAATAAACCAGCGAAGCTTAACGGCGGTGAATGGGAGGTAATGAAAACCCATGCCCAAATTGGTTACGACATTTTGAAAGACTCAAAACGTGTTATTATTCAGGCCGGTGCCATCATTGCTCAGGACCATCATGAGAAATGGGACGGGACGGGCTACCCTGCCGGTAAAAAAGGTGAGGAAATCCATATTTTTGGCCGGATTGCTGCCTTAGCCGATGTGTATGATGCGTTGCGTCATCGTCGTTGTTACAAGCAAGCCTGGAGCCTGGAAGAAGTGGTGGCAAATATTGTGGCCGAATCAGGCAGGCAGTTTGAACCCAAATTGGTCGAATTGTTTCAGCAGCGGGTTGAAAGGCTTGAGGCGATTTTACAAAAATATCCCGATGATCAGGATTAGTACCCAGCGTATTGATGATACTGCATTGAATAAATTAAGGACCCTGTTGTATGTATATGGCGTTTAAACACCTGCACCTGCTGATGGTGGTATTAAGTGTTATTTTGCTATTTATTCGGTTTGGTATGATGCTCAAAGGCTCGCCGTTATTGCAGACAAAATTACTGAAAGTAGGCCCTCATCTGGTGGATACTTTGCTAATTTTATCGGCGATTGCCTTAATGCTGACCATTAATCAGTATCCTTTTGTAAATAGCTGGCTTACCGAGAAGTTTATCGCTTTGTTGGCTTATATCGCGCTGGCAGTGATGGCATTGCGCGGCCGTACCATTGCAATTCGCTGGCTATGCTTTCTGGGCTCATTGGGCTGGCTCGGGTTAATGGTTAGGGTTGCCCTAAGTAAACAACCGGTATTTTTACCGCTTTAATAAAACGAGATTGCTGGAATACTATGGAACATAAAACCGTCAGGGTCGGTAACCTTACAGTCAATAACCAACAACAATTCGTGTTGTTTGGTGGTATGAATGTGCTGGAGTCACGGGATATGGCAATGCGTATTGCCGAGCACTACGTCACGGTATGCGCTAAATTGGGCATACCTTTTGTGTTTAAAGCCTCTTTTGACAAAGCTAATCGCTCATCAGTTCATTCTTACCGCGGACCCGGACTGGATGAGGGGTTAAAGATCTTTGCTGAGATTAAAAGTACCTTTAATGTACCGTTGATTACCGACGTGCATGAACCCTGGCAAGCCGCCCCCGTGGCAGAAGTGGTGGATGTCATTCAACTGCCGGCTTTTTTGGCCAGGCAGACTGACTTGGTGGTAGCGATGGCTAAAACCGGCGCTGTCATTAATGTCAAGAAACCGCAATTTCTCGCTCCGCACGAGATGCGCCATATTATTACCAAGTTTAGTGAAGCGGGTAACGACCAGATTATTTTGTGTGAGCGCGGTAGCAGTTTTGGCTACAACAACCTGGTCGTTGATATGCTGGGTATGGACGAAATGAAGCAGTATGCGCCGGTTATTTTTGATGCGACGCATGCCTTACAAAAACCAGGTGGCCGCACAGACTCTGCTGACGGCAGGCGGGCCCAGGCTGCACAGTTAGCCCGCTCGGGTATGGCGCTGGGTTTAGCCGGGTTATTTATTGAGGCGCACCCTGATCCTGATCAGGCAAAGTGTGACGGGCCCTGCGCGTTACCATTAACGAAACTGGAGGGCTACCTGAGTCAGATGCAACAGCTTGATCAGCTGGTTAAGAGCTTTGCGCCACTTGACACCTCTGCCAGCTAGTTTATTAGCGGGTCATTAAAAAACCGGTAACAATTACCGGTTTTTTTAATCTTGAAGCATTAGCAGCATGCTGCACAATCTTCTACATGATCTGGCTGAGGATCAATAACGCTGGCGCACGTAATTTACCACATCCTGATATTTATCCTGCATCACCCGTACATATTCATTAATGACTGACCAGTCACTGTTTTCCGCAGCCTGTTCCAGTTTCAGTGCTTCAGCCGATAAGCTTAACGCGCCGACACTTTTAGCGACCGATTTAAACTGATGCGCTACCGCTCTTACGCCACTGCGATTCTGGGCCTGAGCCTGTGTTGTCAGCTCGGTCAGCAGTTCCTTGCCGTGCTTGACAAAGTAATTCAGGTATTCCTCGTGCTTAACCGGATCGTTACCCAGGAAATTAGCAATAGTGGTAAAACAAATTGGCGACGGCTGTTGCGCCGGTTCAGCGTTTTTGCCATTAGTCTTGCCATTGTCGGCAGCTGTTTTTTGCTCAGTAGCGGGCAACCAACGTTTAAGCATCGTTTCCAGGGTAACCAGCTCCAGTGGCTTGGTAATATAACCATCCATACCAATACTGATACATTTTTGCTCTTCACCTTTTAACGCATTGGCGGTAACGGCGACTATCCGGCTGAAGTTACTGTCATCCTGGCGGTGCAGGCTTTCTTTACGAATAGCGATGGCTAAATCATAGCCACTCATATTAGGCATATGTAAGTCGGTAAGCACCAGCGGATAGTGATAACGCCGCCACATATCGAGTGCTATAGCGCCATCGTCAGCAACTTCGACCGCGTAGCCCAGCGCATTCAGCTGATCAACTATGACCCTTTGGTTCATCATATTGTCTTCAGCCAACAGAATTAGCTGGCGGTTGCGCCGCGCGGTTTCAATATCAGGTGCACCCTTACTCAAATTCAAATTGGAGGTTTGTTGTGGCGTAGGTTTTTCTTTGCGCCTGGCTGCAACTAAAATAGCGTCGTATAAATGGCTGCGACAGATAGGTGAACTGTGCAGGTAGTAGGTCCGCTCATTGCTGTGCTCTGACAACTCCACCTGATTGGTAATAACGATAAACTGCACCCGCTCCAGCTCTGGCACTAACTGTAATTTCTTAATGTGCTCGGCGGAAATTTGCTCATAGGTGGCGTCAAGCACCCAGACCGCGGCCTGCTTAGGAGGCAATGGTTTTTGCTGGGATGCCCGTTGATAAAGGGCCTCGATACTGTTTATAACGTCAAGCTCAGCGTGGGTATGGCGAAAATAGCTGGTTAAATGTTCCTGGTTGTCGCTGTCCTGGGTAAATAAGCAAATATGCACATCACGCAACAGTTCAGAACCGACATACTCAATTTCATCGGAGCGGCGCATCGGGATCCGCACTTTAAACTCAGTGCCTTTACCTACTTCGCTCTGGACGTCAATATCACCGTACATCAGTGAGGTCAGACGCTGACAAATTGATAAACCAAGGCCGGTACCACCAAATTTACGGGTGATTGAACCTTCTGCCTGATTAAATGGATGAAACACGTAGTTTATCTGTCGCTGGGTCATGCCCCGGCCATTGTCGACAATGGTAAACTGAATTTGGCTGAACTCCATGTTCTCTTCCAGCAAGTCAGCCCTAATAACCACTACACCGGTTTTTTGTGGTGTGGTCTCGGTAAACTTAATCGCGTTGCCTGCCAGATTGTAAAGTATTTGCCGTAGACGCACCGGATCACCAAATAAACCGTCAGGAATTCTCGGGTCTATGTACAATTTTAAATCGATTTGGCGTTGATAGGCCACAGAGACCAGAATGCGGCCAACCGCTTCAATAATATCGACCAGCGACACCGGAATATTTTCCAGCTCCAGTTTGCCGGCCTCAATTTTCGAGAAATCCAGAATATCATCCAGAATGCGCAGCAGTGAAAAAGAAGACTCGCGGATAGTATCCGTCATCCGGAACTGGGAGGTGGATAACTGGGTTTTCCTGAGTAAATCGATAGTGCCGATAATGCCGTTCATCGGCGTGCGGATTTCATGGCTCATGGTAGCTAAGAAGGTCGATTTAGCTTCATTAGCCCGTTCGGCAGTTAATTTGGCCGTTTCCAGGGCATCGGTGCGCTCTTTGATCCGGGTATCCACTTCCTGCTTTAGCTGGGCAATATCGGTTTCTGAGCTTCGAAGTGCCTGCTGTCCTTGCTCAATTCGCCGGAACAATTGGTTAATGTAGCTACCTAACACCCCGAAACCATCGTGGGCATGACTCTCAACGCTGCCGTCGAACTGGTTTTTATCCAGCGCTGTTTTAGTGTTACTTACCAGGGGCGTCAGTTTGCGGTTGAAATAAACTGAAATAGCGTAAGCAAAGCTTAAACTGAGTAATATGCCGGCAATGGCGCTGCAAATGAAAGCCAGCAGCATAGGTAACTGACTGGTTGGCTGAATATATTGCACATTAACCAGCAGCGTTTTAATATCGTTGCTGACGATTCTGCTGACAATCAGATAATTGCCCTGGCGTACTTCACGATCGGCCAGTTCCGGCTGCGGTACAAAATTAGCCAGATTAACCGTATTGGCAATCAGCTCCAGTTGTTGGTTGCTCTGACGGTACAAATAAACAGCACGGTTGCTGTCAGCATTGCGCGCTTGCAGCAGTAACTGCTCGGCGGCCTGGGTATTATCATTGCGAAGTGGAGCACTTAATGCACTGGCAAGAATCGTGGTTTCGGCAGTTAAACGGGCTAATTGGTTTTCATCCCGGTTTTGTTCTGGCAGAGTAAACAACGTGAACAATGCTGCTTGCAATAGCAGAATAAGCACGGCCATTAATGCCAGGCGGCGAAACATTGGTTTAGTGTAAGAGGTTTTTTCCATCAGCTGTCCATTTAAATGCATTGTACGGCGTGTCGGTTAACTAAATATAGTGTAACAAGTTTTCGATAGCTGGCGCAGTGTTAATTTTAACAGATGGCGAACAAAACAGCGCCCTTTGGTTAATCCCTGTTCGCTCAGGCGGCTTTTAGAAAAAATCTGTTGACTTAGCTTGGCAAAATCCGTTTAATACGACCCGCATTGCCCAGATAGCTCAGTCGGTAGAGCAGCGGATTGAAAATCCGCGTGTCGGTGGTTCGATTCCGCCTCTGGGCACCATCTTTTTGGTGTCTTGTTCAGTTACTGCAAAGCGCAGCATAATTATACCAGCACAACGTTTTTGCCCAGATAGCTCAGTCGGTAGAGCAGCGGATTGAAAATCCGCGTGTCGGTGGTTCGATTCCGCCTCTGGGCACCATAACAACAAACCCTGGCCTAGGCCGGGGTTTTTGTTTTATGGCACTGCTATTTCGCTTTGAGTCTACATAAATTTCAGTCAGTTGAAATAGGCAGCCAGCTTTAAGTTTGCTAAGCTCAAGCCCGTTTTCAAAAAATAAATCTAATAACAATTTCAAAAACATCAACATCGGAGTTTCCATGAAATATGCTATTACCTTGTTAGCGGCGGCCATGCTAAGCGCATGTGGCGGCGCTAAACAAGACGTAACAACCAGCCAGGATGTCAGTGTGAGCACAGAGCAACAACAGAAACTTAACTACCCTGTCAGTCGCAAGGGTGAGACCGTCGATAACTATTTCGGTACCGATGTTGCCGACCCGTATCGCTGGCTGGAAGATGATCGCAGCAGCGAAACTGAAGCCTGGGTAAAAGCCCAGAACGAGGTCACATTCTCTTATCTTGAGCAAATTTCGTTTCGTGATGAAGTGCGGGCTAAGTTAGAAAAGTCCTGGAATTTTGAGCGGATTGGCGCACCGTTTAAAGAAGGTGACTACCAGTACTTTTATAAGAATGATGGTTTGCAGAATCAGTTTGTGTTGTACCGGCAAAAAGAGGGCGGCGAAGCTGAAGTATTTCTGGACCCGAATACTTTCAGCGAAGATGGCACTACCTCCCTGGCAGATATTGAGTTTTCTCGCGATGGCAGCCTGGCAGCCTATGCCATCTCGGAAGGCGGCAGTGACTGGCGTAAAATCATTGTGATTGATGCCGAAACGAAAGAGCAGCTCGAGCCAACGTTAATTGATGTGAAATTCAGTGGTATTTCCTGGGTAGGTAACGACGGGTTCTTTTACTCCAGTTACGACAAGCCAGAGGGCAGTGAATTATCGGCAATGACTGACCAGCATAAGCTCTACTACCATAAACTGGGTACAGCACAAAGCGACGATAACGTGGTGTTTGGTGGCACTAGCGAGCAGAAGCATCGTTATGTCGGCGCTTCTGTCACAGAGGACGATAAATACCTGCTGGTTTCAGCGGCGGTATCCACCTCGGGTAACAAGCTGTTCTTAAAAGATTTAACCAAGAAAGACAGTGAGTTCGTTACTATTCTGGATCACACCGATTCAGATACTGATTTACTGGATAACAATGGCGACAAGCTGTATCTGGTAACCAACCTGAATGCCCCTAACCGCAAAGTTGTGGTCACGACTGCAGCTAAGCCAACGCCTGAAAACTGGCAGGAGCTGATCCCGGAAACTGAGAATGTCCTGCGGATCAGTAAAGGCGCGGGCTACCTGTTTGCCAACTACATGGTAGATGCTATTGCCCAGGTTAAACAATACGATTACAGCGGCAAGCTGGTACGAGACATCAACTTACCGGGAATTGGCAGTGCGGGTGGTTTCAGTGGTAAGAAAGACGCTGCAACACTGTATTATTCGTTTGCTAATTACACCACGCCATCCAGCATTTATGCGTTTGAGCCGCAAAGTGGTAAGTCGGACTTGTATAACAGCCCGAAAATTGATTTTAACCCGGATAACTACACCTCTGAGCAGGTGTTTTATACCTCAAAAGATGGCACTAAGGTGCCAATGATTATCAGCTATAAAAAAGGCCTGAAAAAAGACGGCAGCAACCCAACCATTTTATATGGCTATGGTGGTTTTAATGTCAGCCTGACCCCGTCATTCAGCGTAGCGAATGCGGTATGGATGGAAATGGGCGGCGTTTACGCTGTGGCCAATCTGCGCGGTGGCGGTGAATATGGTAAAGCCTGGCACAATGCCGGCGTACAGCAACTGAAACAAAATGTGTTTGACGACTTTATTGCCGCCGCTGAATACTTGCAGCAGCAACAATATACTTCTACCGACAAGCTGGCAATTCGTGGTGGCTCTAACGGCGGTTTGCTGGTAGGGGCGGCTATGACTCAGCGCCCTGAGTTGTTTAAAGTGGCGCTGCCTGCGGTAGGCGTACTGGACATGCTGCGCTACCATACTTTCACCGCTGGTGCCGGTTGGGCTTATGACTATGGCACGGCCGAACAGTCTGCCGCCATGTTTCAGTATTTAAAAGGCTATTCACCGGTGCACAACGTGAAACAGGGCGTAACTTACCCGGCGACCATGGTAACCACCGCTGATCATGACGATCGGGTGGTGCCGGCGCATTCCTTTAAATTTGCTGCTGAGCTGCAAGATAAAGCAACTCAGGTTAATCCGCAGTTGATCCGGATAGACGTTAACGCTGGCCATGGTGCTGGTATGCCGGTATCAATGGTTATTGATCAGGCGGCGGATATTTTCAGCTTTACTCTGTACAACATGGGCTATCAGCAACTACCGCAATAGCATTGGTTAGCTGACTGACAAAACGGCGCTTACTGCGCCGTTTTTTTATCGGCAGTTTGCCAGTGCGAAACCTTGCTAAAAGCCGGCGAAGACCCCAAAGTAATAGTTAAACTTGTAAAACGCCGGGTAGCGTATTAAAGTGCGTGCCCTTTTTATTTTTCCTGGTTAGAGCAATGCTGGTAAAACCGGTGCGGCTCAGATCTGGCTGATGCATTTTTGCAGTGGGAGCCCACATTATGGCAAAAGCAGTGATCCTGGTTCTGGACAGTTTTGGTATTGGTAGTGCGCCTGATGCAGAAAAGTTTGGTGATGTCGGCGCCAATACCTTTGGCAGTATTGCCCGTGAATTCGTTAAACAAAAAGGCCGCCAGCTGGCGTTGCCTAATCTGGCTCGGCTGGGTCTGGTAAAAGCCGCCACGGCTGCTGCAGGCAGCGCGCCTGCTGTTGCTGACAGCGCTGAGCCGGTTGGAGCTTATGGCTTTGCCCGTGAGCTGAGCAGCGGCAAGGATACGCCCAGTGGTCACTGGGAAATAGCCGGGGTACCCGTGTTGTTTGATTGGGGCTATTTTGAGCAGAAAACCGACAGTTTCCCGCCAGAGCTGATAGCAGAGCTGTGTCAGCGCACCGGTGTTAGCGGTATTTTAGGTAATTGCCACGCCTCTGGCACCGATATTCTGCGTAAACTGGGTGATGAACATATTAAAACCGGCAAACCCATCTGCTATACCTCAGCCGACAGCGTGTTTCAGGTGGCCGCGCATGAAGAGCATTTTGGTCTGGAAAAACTGCTGAGCTTTTGCCGGGTAGCCCGCGAGCTGCTGGATGATTACAACATCGGCCGGGTCATCGCCCGGCCATTTCTCGGAGACAGCCCGGACAATTTCGCCCGCACCGGTAATCGTCGTGATTATTCGGTATTACCGCCGGCGCCAACCTTACTGGACAAGTTAACTGAAGCGGGTGGCACGGTAATCAGTATTGGTAAAATTGCTGATATCTATGCCCATCAGGGGATCAGTGAAAATATTAAAGCCACAGGCCTGGCCGCACTAGTTGATACCACCTTAGCTCAGATGGCAAAACAGCCTGAGCGCAGCCTGGTATTCACTAATCTGGTTGACTTTGACCAGAATTATGGCCACCGCCGCGATGCCATTGGCTATGGCGAAGCCCTGGAATACTTTGACAGCCGCTTGCCTGAGCTGCTTGAGGCCTGCGGCGACGATACCTTGCTGCTGATGACAGCAGACCACGGTTGTGACCCAACCTGGCCCGGTACCGAGCATACCCGCGAGTATATTCCAGTACTGGCTTATCAGCCGGGGCTGGCCAGTACGGATTTAGGCGAGCGGATGAGCTTTGCCGATATAGGCCAGACCCTGGCTGATTATTTTAAGCTGGACGCTATGGCGCACGGCGATTCTTTTATGACTAAATTACATTAAGAGAGAATTATGGCTACTCCTCATATTAACGCCGCTGATGATGCTTTTGCAGAAACCGTTTTAATGCCAGGTGACCCGCTGCGGGCCAAGCATATTGCTGAAACTTTTTTAACTGATGCGGTTTGTGTTAATACCGTGCGCAATATGTTCGGCTATACCGGGACTTATCAGGGTAAGCCGGTAAGCGTGTTAGGCTCGGGCATGGGCGTGCCGTCCATGTCACTGTATGCCACTGAATTAGCCAAGTTCTATGGCGTGAAAAATATTATCCGGATTGGTTCCTGCGGCGCATTACCGCTGGAGGTGAAGGTGCGTGATGTGGTCATCGCCATGGGCGCCAGCACCGATTCAAATGTTAACCGCAATCGTCTGGACGGGATGGATTTTGCGGCAATCGCAAACTATGAGCTGTTAGAAAAAGCAGTACATGCCGCCCGCGCCAAGCAAATCAACGTTAAAGTAGGTAACGTTTTTACCTCTGACTTATTCTACAACCCAAGTGAAACGCTGTTTAATACCCTGGAAAAATACGGTGTGTTAGCGGTAGAGATGGAAGCCGCTGGTTTATATGGCGTTGCGGCTGAGTATGGCATTAATGCCCTGGCCATTTTAACGGTCAGTGACCATATCCGCACCGGTGAGGCGCTGGATGCGGATTTACGCCAGACCAGTTTTAATGAAATGGTTGAAATTGCTTTGTCATTAATTTAATCATCTGTTTAATCATTTACTTTAAAAGTGGCCGGAAAAATTATGTCTCTTACCACCAACAAAATGTTTTATGTGTCCTGGGAAGCGTTTCATCGTGCCACTAAAGAACTGGCGCAGCAGCTGTTAGGCCGGGATTTCAGTGCCATAGTGGCGGTTAGCCGTGGCGGTCTGGTACCGGCCGCTATTCTGGCCCGCGAGCTGAATATCCGGGTAGTTGACAGTATTTGTGTCGCCAGCTATGACCACGACAAACAAGGCAGCTTACGCATTTTAAAAGATGCCAGCCTGCAGGATAACGCCAAGCTATTGATTGTTGACGATTTAGTCGATACCGGGGAAACCGCCCGCGCCCTGCGCGAGCATTTCCCAAAGGCCTGCTTTGTCACTGTGTATGCTAAGCCCCAGGGTAAGCCGTTAGTGGATCATTATGTTACTGACATCGAACAGGATACCTGGATCCAACTGCCATGGGACATGGAACTGGCCTACAGCAAACCGTTGGCGGAGCATTAACTCTATGGCAGCCGCACAACAACTTACTATTAGCTTGCCGGACTGGATAAACGAGGTTGTCGACTGGCAGAAAACCTATGCTGATGACGACGAAAAAATGGCCTTAGCAGTAGAGCTATCCAAGCAAAACGTGCTGCGTGGCACCGGCGGTCCTTTTGGTAGCGCTATTTTTGCTTGTGACAGCGGCAAGCTGTTAAGCGTAGGGGTTAACCGGGTTATGCCAATGCACAACTCGGCGGCGCATGGCGAAATGGTTGCCATTATGCTGGCCGGGCAGCAGTTACAAAGCTTTAGCCTTAATGCCGATGGCGTTAAGCGCGAGCTGTTTACGTCCTGTGAGCCGTGCGCTATGTGTTTAGGTGGCACGCTGTGGAGCGGGGTAAAACGGCTGGTATGCGCCGCTACCGCCGACGATGCCCGTGCTATCGGCTTTGATGAAGGCCCGGTTGACTCCAGCAGTTACCAGTACCTGGCCGATGCCGGCATAGAAGTAGTGCGTTTGGTGCAGCGCGATGAGGCTAATGCAGTACTGCAGCACTATGCCACTGGCGGCGGTGAGATTTATAACGGTTAGTTACAAAGAATAGTCATAACTGTTAGCGCTGATACCTAAAAGCGCGCCGCTTGTATTTCTAATCTCAAGCAACAGCACTTCACGAATCCGGTAAGTCCTCTCCTTGCACGCCGGATACAACGCTCTTCCTCACTCGCCGGGGCAACTCGCCCGTTGCCTGGCGGCAGGGGCTCAGACACTCCCCGGTTCGCTCAAAAGAGGTTCTATCCTCTATTGGTTGAGGCGATGCGCTATCGGTAAACCTTTTTATCCATCAGTCCATCTGTACCCAAGTTATTGTAAATAAGCTAAAACCGCTGTAGTGTCATCAAGAATCAATGGGGTCGAATCAATGGGGTCAGGAATCAATGGGGTCACCCATTAGCCTCTCGGAGTCAACAGCGTAACCAAACCCGCGCGCACGGTTAAGTGCGCGTCTCTTTTATTCCTTGTAAACCAATAACCT
>NZ_OBEB01000001.1 GCF_900215315.1 Arsukibacterium tuosuense
GAAGCCGGCCACAAGATGAGTCATCCCTTAGACTTCGAGTCTACTAAAGGGTCGTTGGAGACCACAACGTTGATAGGTGAGGTGTGGAAGCGTGGTGACACGTTAAGCTAACTCATACTAATTGCCCGAGAGGCTTAACCATACAACGCCCAAGATGTTTTAGAAGTACAGTGTGAGAACTTAATCAGCTTGCTAAATATAGGAACATGTTTTTATCAATTCCTGTCATGGAATTGACCAGACAAAAAAGCACAAGAGTGCCGCACTGAAGGGCGTTAAAGCATGTTCCATACAGTTTTTTGCCTGGTGGCAATAGCGCTGTGGACCCACCTGATCCCATTCCGAACTCAGAAGTGAAACGCAGCTGCGACGATGGTAGTGTGGCATTCGCCATGCGAGAGTAGTACACCGCCAGGCTCCCAATTCAAGCAAAAGGCCTACCCTAACGGGTGGGCCTTTTTGCATTGAAGCGCCTGCGGCGCACTACACTCGCGTGGCAGCCACAGCCCCTGCGGGGTGTGGCATTGCAGTGGACTATCCCTGTCCACTGCCCTACGGGCCGTCGCTTCGCAACGTCCTAAAACGCTCCCGGCGTTTTAGTGCTCGCCCCATCCCTGGGGCTCGTCCCGTTGGGACCTGCCTGCGGCAGTCCAAATTCGTTCCTGACGAATTTGTCGCCATGCTACTACGGCGCGCTGAATAGCCTCCCCCTTTGCAAAAGGGGGGAATGAAGGGGATTTGGAGAATTTGCTTAAACTATAAACTTTGCACGTACAAATAAAGGGCTTTTAGTATTTTCATTTTCTGTTCGTCACTGGCATGCTCATGGGCCAGATTTTCAAGGGCGAGGCTAAAATCTTCCATGGTCAGGTTAGGGTTATCCAGGCCATGCATCAGTTTATCAGTACGGTAACGTTGCCACTTTTGTTGCTCACTATCGCTTAAACTTTGCGGATAATTTCGGGCCCGATATAAAAACAACAAGCTGTTCAACCGTTCATCACTAAATACCGGTGCGTTTACAGCAAGTTGTTCTGGTGATAATTGATGAAGCTGATTCATTTTATGTTTATCAGCATCACTGATAAAGCCACTGTACAACAGATAATCCGGATTAGTTTCCGCTGGATAATCTGTGCTTTGCTGATAAAGTCCGATGACTTTCTGTTGTAATTCCCTGTGCTGTTTAAACCATTCCAGATGCTCCAGGCAACGCGCCCGATCAATACCCAGTTCAGTAGCGCGTTCGCCACTAAGTGTTTTCGCATTTGCCAGCACCGGGCACTTATTTAAATGAATTAACTTCAGGCCAAGCCGTTCTTCACCTTCAGCCAGATCCGAAGTTCGGGTATATAATTTACTGGTCAGCGTCTCAATATCGTCTGTCTGTAAAGGCGTGGGATCAGCTTGCAGGTTATAGCAAATTACAGCATTTTTATTAGTCGGATGAAAAGCCAATGGTACCACCCAGCTAACACAGCCGGAACTAGCAGGAAACTTTGACGACACATGGACCAGTGGAGTTAGTCCGGCAACGTCTATTTGTTCGGCAACTTTCGTTTTTTTACGTAATTCAAATAAATAGCTGAATAATTTGGGCTGGTGTTGTTTAATCAGTTTGGCAATAGCGATAGTGGCATACACATCAGATAACGCATCGTGGGCCTGCTCATGCGCTAAACCATTAGCTTTAGTTAAATGCTCCAGCTTAAAGCTGGGGCTACCATCTTCCCGTAGTGGCCAATTAATGCCGTCAGGCCGCAATGCATAACAAGCGCGAACGACATCAATTAAATCCCAGCGGCTGTTTCCATTTTGCCATTCACGACCATAAGGCTCATAAAAATTACGATATAAACTGTAACGGGTCACTTCGTCATCAAAGCGCAGGCTGTTGTAGCCGAGCACACAGGTATTTGCCTCACTAAACCGCTCAACGATTTTTCTCATAAAATCCGTTTCGTTCAGGCCTTTTTTATTACAGAGTTGTGGCGTTAAACCAGTAATAAGCGCCGCCTGCGGATGAGGCAAATAATCATTTGCCAGCTGGCAGTACCAGACATCAGGTTCACTGATGATATTTAAATCAAGATCGGTACGAATGCCTGCAAATTGGGCCGGGCGGTCACGCTTTGGATCTGCTCCCCAGGTTTCAAAATCATAAAAATACAGGCTGGCGTTGGTCATAAATAGATACTTAGGTATAAAAATTTCAGACATTATAGCAAGTTGCTACCTTGCTGCACCCGTAAAGTGCTATAAATCAACTTCACGTCCGTCGCAGCACTATGCGGTTTTACCGAGTTTAGCTGTTAGTAATCGGCTAACCCGGCATAGTTCACGCTTAAACAAATTACAGTAAGGTTTGCTATGAAATTATTAACACTACAAGTCATTACGTTAAGCATACTGGTTGCAACAACAGGTTTTGCCAGTGCAAATGCCCCGGTAGGTATTGTTATTCACGGCGGGGCCGGCACCATTGAGCGCAGTAAAATGACAGAAGAGCAGCAAAAAAACTATGAAGTCACGTTGGCTGATGCGGTAAACAAAGGTTACGAGCTATTGGCGGCTGGCGGTAGCAGTCTGGACGCAGTGACGTTGGCTGTAACTGTGCTGGAAGATTCACCACTGTTTAACGCTGGCAAGGGTGCAGTGTATACCTGGGATGAAACCCATGAGCTGGATGCCGCCATTATGACAGGCCAGAAGCGCAACGCCGGCGCAGTGGCCAGTGTAACCAATGTAAAAAATCCAATCTTATTAGCCCGGGCAATAATGGAGCAATCTGAACATGTCATGTTAACCGGTAAAGGGGCGGAGCAATTTGCTGCTGCCCAGCAACTGGATCTGGTTGAGAACAGCTATTTTAATAGTGAGTTTCGTTACGAGGCATTAAAACGGGCAAAACAGGCACAGCAAAAGTTACCTCATCAGGCAGCTATTGTGGCAGATCCTAATTGGAAAATGGGTACAGTAGGCGCGGTAGCTATTGATAACAGTGGAAATTTAGCGGCCGCTACTTCAACGGGTGGTATGACTGCTAAACGCTGGGGCCGGGTAGGTGATGTACCGGTAATTGGTGCCGGTAATTTTGCTGACAACAGCAGTTGCGCTGTATCGGGAACTGGCCATGGCGAGTATTTTATTCGCTACAATGTCGCGGCTGATATCTGTGCCAGGGTAAAATATCAGGGTAAATCCGCTGCTTCTGCCGCCCGCGAGGTAATTGACGAGCTGCTGCAGGTCGGTGGTACAGGGGGGGTTATTGTTGTTGATAATAAAGGGGAACTTAGCTGGGCTTTTAATACGCCGGGAATGTATCGGGCCAAGCGCAGTGAAGCCGGCACGGTTGTTGAAATTTTCGCCGATCAAAGTGAAAAAGCGGGCAAATAAGCTATTGTTGGCTAAACTGATTAAGAACAGACTGGTTGCTGTTGGATGTTTTGGAGGGGAATAGATGGACTTACTGAAAGTCGCCGACTATATGCATCGTCACCCGGTAACCTTCACCGTTGATATGCCAGTTGAGCTGGCTGTAGACCGGTTAATAAAAGGCCGGCAGACGGGGGGGCCGGTTGTTGATATTAACAATAAAATTGTTGGTTTTGTTTCTGAGCAGGATTGTCTGGCGAGAATGTTAATGTCAACTTATCACGACCAGCAAGCTGCCCGGGTCGCTGAGGTAATGAATACTCAGGTATTGACAGTAAAACCTTATGATGGCGTTATCGATTTAGCGCAAATGATGCTGAAAATAAAACCGAAACTGTATCCGGTGGTTGATGATGATGGCTATCTGTTGGGCATTATAACCCGTTCAGATGTGTTAGCTGCAATTGACAAAGAACTGCATTCTCATTACCGGCGGGTTGTTTAACGCTAGACCTTTACCCCGCTAGCTTGGTAGCATGGCGCCCTCTGATTTCTGAGGGTGTTATTTTGTCTGTTGAGCCCGTAATAAACGTTTCATCACTCTACTCTAAATTAACTGATTGTCTGTTACAGGACCAATTCCGGTTGCGCCGTCGTTTAGCAAACAGTAAAAAAATTGCTGAGCCGGCAGCTCAACAGCAACTCTTACTGAAAATCTCGGCGGATATACAACGTTCAGTAGCGCAACGACAGCAACGCCTCGCTGCCATGCCAACTGTTAGCTATCCGATGGAACTGCCGGTAGCAGCCAAGAAAGATGACATTAAAGCAGCCATAGCCGCTAATCAGGTCGTGATAATTGCCGGTGAAACGGGTTCAGGTAAAACGACGCAAATCCCAAAAATATGTCTGGAGCTTGGCCGCGGTGTGGCTGGTACCATTGGTCACACTCAGCCCCGGCGGTTGGCGGCGCGTAGTGTTGCTGACAGGATTGCGGAAGAGCTGGGTTGTCAGGCCGGACAGCAGGTGGGATACAAAATCCGCTTTGGCGATCACACCACAAGCCAGACTTTGATTAAACTAATGACTGACGGTGTGCTACTGGCCGAAATGCAGCAGGACCGGTTTTTAAATCAATATGACACCATCATTATTGACGAAGCGCATGAGCGCAGTCTTAATATCGACTTTTTGTTAGGTTACCTGAAGCAGCTTCTACCAAAGCGGCCGGATTTAAAGCTGATTATCACCTCCGCTACCATTGATCCGCAGCGGTTCTCCAAACATTTTTTTGATGCGCCGGTGATTGAAGTCTCAGGCCGTACTTACCCGGTAGAAACACGTTACCGGCCATACACCGATCAGGATGATAAAGATGCTGACCAGTTGCAGGGGATTTTTGATGCGGTTGAAGAACTATACCGCGAGCCCCGCGGCGACATTCTTATATTCTTAAATGGTGAGCGGGAAATCAGGGATACCGCGGATGCTTTAGAAAAGCTGAAGCTACCCCATACCGAAGTGCTGCCGCTGTATGCCAGATTAAGCGCTGCCGAGCAAAATCGCATATTTCAAAGCCACGCCGGGCGGCGGATTGTTCTTGCTACCAACGTCGCAGAGACGTCGTTAACAGTACCGGGTATTCGTTACGTTATTGACCCTGGTACCGCCCGGTTATCGCGTTACAGTTATCGCTCAAAAGTGCAGCAGCTGCCAATAGAAGCTATTAGTCAGGCCAGTGCTAATCAGCGTAAAGGCCGCTGTGGCCGGGTAGCTGCCGGTATTTGCATCCGGCTATACAGTGAAGAGGATTTTATTGGCCGGCCGGAATTTACTGATCCTGAAATTTTGCGCACTAATTTAGCCTCGGTCATTATGCAAATGTTGGCACTGGGCCTGGGAGACATTGATGCGTTCCCGTTTTTACAAAAACCAGACAGTCGCTTTGTCAACGATGGGATTAAGTTACTGGAAGAGCTGGGTGCCATAGAGCCACAACGGGGCCGGCAAAAATTAAGTTTAACGGCACTGGGTAAACAACTTGCCAGGCTGCCGATTGACCCCCGGTTAGCGCGAATGGTTGTTGCGGCAAGTAGCAACGGGGCATTAAATGAAGTGTTGGTCGTGGTTGCGGCACTCTCTGTTCAGGATCCGCGTGAACGGCCTTTGGACAAGCAACAAAAAGCAGATGAGAGTCATGGCCGTTTTGCCGACACTGATTCTGACTTTAGTAGCTGGTTAAAACTGTGGTCATATTTACAACAACAGCAGCAAGATTTGAGCAACAACCAGTTCCGACGCCTCTGTCGTCAGGAATTTTTAAATTATCTGCGGGTAAGAGAATGGCAGGACTTGGTTAGTCAGCTAAGCCAGTTAGCAAAAGAGCAGAGCATGACATTTAATAACAGCAGTGCAAACTATCAGCAACTGCACAGCGCGCTGTTAACCGGGTTGTTGGGGCAGGTTGGCTTTAAAGATACCGATGCTGATTATTTAGGGCCCAGGCAGACCCGGTTTTACGCATTTCCCGGTAGTCACTTGTTTAAACGCAAACCCAAATGGGTGGTCGCTGCGGAATGGGTTGAAACAAGCAAATTGTATGCGCGTAGTCTTGCTAAAATTGAGCCGGAATGGATAGAGCCGCTGGCAGCGCATTTAGTTAGCCGCAGTTACAGCGAGCCGCACTGGGAGAAGAAACGGGGCGCGGTCGTGGCCTTTGAGCAGGTGTCGCTGTACGGTTTGGTCATAGTGCCAAAACGCGCAGTGCTGTACAGCAAAATTGATGAAGTCGTCAGCCATCAGATTTTTGTCCGCGAAGCACTGGTTAATCAGGAGTTGGGCAGTAACGAAGCCTTTTTAACGCACAACCAGCGGCTGATTGACGGCGTTACGGCGCTTGAGGAAAAGTCACGGCGACGGGATATTCTGGTTGATGAAGAGACGCTGGCGGCGTTTTATGCGGAAAAAATTCCGGTATGGGCTAATAACCGCACAGACTTTGCGAAATGGTGGAAAAAGCAGCGCGCCAGCCAGCCAGAGTTTTTAAATTTTGATCCCGATAGCCTGCTTAACCGAGATGCCACTGATATTACTGCTGAAAAATTTCCTGAAAGCTGGCGCCAGGGCAACTTAACCCTGCCACTGGAATATCACTTTGCTCCTGGCGAGCCAGACGATGGGGTCAGTGTCATCATCCCACTGGCCATGTTGAATCAAATTGACGATAGCGGTTTTGACTGGTTGATACCGGCACTTCGTCATGAATTACTGGTCGCATTAATTAAATCTCTGCCTAAACAATACCGGCGTAACTTTGTGCCGGCGCCGAACTATGCTGATGCCCTGTTGCAACTGATTGCCCCGGAGCAGGGGACGTTACTCGAGGTGATCAGTCAGCGATTAAAGCGAATGTCCGGAGTAACCATTCCGGATGATGCCTGGGATTTATCCGCTTTGCCTGTGCATTTAACCATCAACTTTAAAATCGTCGATGACTATGGCAAGACGTTGCAACAGGGCCGCTCGTTGAGTGTGTTAAAGCAAGGTTTGCAGGGCGAAGTACAACAAAGTCTTAGCCTGGTGGCGGAGCGGGGCATAGAGCAAACAGAACTGACTGACTGGAGCTTTGGAGAACTACCGCGGGAATATGTCAAAATCCAGGCTGGCTATGAGATCAAAGCGTTTCCGGCATTGGTGGACGAAAAAAACTCTGTAGCGATTAAACTTTTGGATAATCCACAGCAGGCATTGCAGACAACCAGACTGGGACTACGACGTTTAATATTGTTAAATGTGCCATCGCCAGTGAAGTATCTGCAGGAATCGTTACCGAATAAAGCGAAATTGGGACTTTATTTTAATCCCTTTGGCCGGGTGCTGGAACTGATAGATGATTGTATTGCGGCAGGGGTGGATGCACTTATTGCACAGTATGAGATCCCTCAGAATACGGAGGATTTCAATCGGCTAAAGGAAAAAGTTCGGGCTGAGTTGGGTGACACTGTGGTGGCAATAGCACTAAAGGTTGAACAAATTTTAACCCTGGGTCACGATATTCAGAAGCGGTTAAAAGGCAAAGTTGACCTGGCGCATATTCAATCTCAGGGCGATATAAAACAGCACTTAACTGAGCTGGTGTTCAAGGGATTTGTCAGTAAGCATGGTGCCGGCAGGCTGGCAGATATACTGCGATATTTGCAGGCGATGCACAAAAGATTGGAGAAGCTGGCGGTAGATCCGCAGCGTGACCGCTTACTGATGCACGAGTATCAGAAAGCGGCTGATGCTTACATGAATCTGCTGGGTAAATTTGCCGGCTCTGCTGTTATTCCGCAGCCGGTTACCGCAATTTACTGGATGCTGGAAGAGTTAAAAGTGTCGTTACACGCTCAGCAGCTGGGCACGCCTTATCCGATTTCTGTGAAGCGGGTACTGCACGCCGTAGCAGAAATTAAAACAAATTAGTTGTAACATCATGAATTGGTGCCACTCATACGTTGCAAATTGCGTGAGTATCTGTGGTACTTTACACGTTGACAGGAAAGTTCTATAACTAACACAGTAGTACTAACAGGGGTAAGTTATGTTAACGAAGGGCGATGGACGGCATTATTTCAGAATGATGGTAAATGCTGATGTGCAATTACTGCTCAATGATCCTGAAGCAGGCCGGATGATAGATGGTATTTGTCGTGACTTGAGCGCATCTGGCATGTCGGTAGATATTGATGAGCCGTTAGAGATGGGAACGTTAATAAAGATACGGTTAGAGTCGAACAACGCCAGTATTCCGCCATTGGACGCCACGGCTAAGGTGGTCCGTTGTGCCCAGGAGAGTGAAGATGGCTACCAGATTGGCCTGGCGTTTATGGAGCTGAATTAACCCGCTAAGTAAAGCGGGTTAATAGTGGTGGCAACACGCGCAGCTTAGGTTATTTTGCAAACCAGCCCTTTCAGATAATGCCCTTCCGGGAATGTGCTTAAAACCGGGTGGTCACTATCTTGCTGTAGTCGTTCTAAAAACTGACATTGCCGCCTGGCATCCAGTGCTGCATCAGCAACTATTTTTTGAAATAAACTATCTTCCATTAAACCTGAGCAGGAGAAAGTAAACAGTAACCCCCCCGGTTTCACCAGTTGCATCGCTATCATATTGATATCTTTATACCCGCGACATGCGCCGACCAATTGTGATTTATTATCAGCAAATTTTGGCGGGTCCAGAATCACTATGTCAAATTGTCTGCCTTGTTCCCGGTATTGGCGCAGCAACTTAAACACATCGCCTTTTACCTGTTCGACACAGCTCATATCCAGCTTATTTAATTCGGCATTTCGCTCAGCGGTGTTGAGCGCCAATTCAGATAAGTCAACATTAGTCACCTTGCTGGCGCCACCTTGCAATGCGGCAACAGCAAAGGTGCCGGTATAACTAAAACAATTTAAAACGGTCTTAGTTTTAGCATAGCGCTTAACAGCCTGACGGCTGGCACGCTGGTCCAGATAAAACCCTGTTTTATGGCCATTAATTACGTCGACCAGTAAGGTCATGCCATGTTCCTGAATCACTAACTCAGCTGAGTCGCGTGGCAGATGTAACCAACCGGTGGTGGGTTCTAACCCTTCTTTTTTCCGGACATCAACATCAGAGCGCTCATAAATACTGTGCTCAGGGAATAGCTTAATTAACGCTGCCAGTAGTGGTTTACGGCTGGCTTCTGCGCCAGCTGACAACAGCTGACAAACCAGCACATCTGCATATTTGTCGATAGTAATACCAGGCAGGCCATCAGACTCACCGGCTATCAGTCTGACGGCATTGGTCGTTGTCTGATTAAACAGACTTTGCCGTAGTTGCCAGGCCTCGGCTAAACGGGAATAGAAAAACGCTTCATTAATTGCCTGGCCCTGGACGAAGCTCCATACCCTGGCTCTGATCTGAGAGCGTGGCGAATATGCGGCAGTCGCCAGCCATTCTCCCTTGCTGCTTAACACATCGACAATATCCCCGCTGTTTGGGGTACTGATAACCTGAGCTATCGCGTTAGAAAAAATCCAGGGATGCTGCCGTTTCAGCGCTTTCTCGCGGCCAGGGGCCAGAATAATGGCTGGACTTGCAGTTTGCTTACTCATACGCTCGGTTACACTGTGCTAGACTAAAAGTCGCATTTTAGAGAAGCTGGCAGCAAAGCTAAAGCAAAAACTGTCTTTTACTAATAATTAGGATGAATATGGCAGATGTTCCGTTGCAAATGCAGGTTGTTGCTGTGCAGCAGCCAGGTAAAAACAGTACACTTGTTATTGAACAACGGCCTGTACCACAGCCAGCGTCCGGCCAGTTACTGGTAAAAGTTAAAGCGGCAGGGGTGAATCGGGCTGATCTAATGCAACGCCAGGGGCATTATCCACCGCCAGCTGGTGAAAGTGATATTTTAGGGTTAGAAGTGGCAGGTATCGTTGTCCAGGTTGGCAGTAACGCTGATGAACAATGGCTTGGACGTGACGTGTTTGGCATTGTTGCAGGTGGTGGCTATGCCGAATATGCGCTGTTGCAAACGGCTCATGCGATTAACAAGCCCGGGCATTGGAGCTGGCAGCAAGCCGGAGCAGCGGCAGAAACGTTTTTAACGGCTTACCAATTATTGTTCAGCCTGGGCGGGTTAACGGCCGGGCAACAGGTTTTGTTGCACGCAGGTGCCAGTGGCGTAGGGACCAGTGCCTTACAACTCGCAAAACTTGCCGGCGCAAAAGTGGCGGTCACGGTCGGACGAGCTGATAAAGCAGAAGCTTGCCTGAAACTTGGCGCCGATATGGCTATAAATTACCGCAACAGTAACTTTGCCGATGAGCTGACTGCTTGCTGGCCGACAGGTGTTGATATCATTCTTGATCCCGTTGCCGGTGCTTACCTGAAAGATAATGTTACAGTATTGGCCGAAGATGGCATTATTATCATCTACGCGCTGATGGGGGGGCGTTCGGTTGATAAATTTGATTTTGCGCCGCTATTTAAAAAGCGGGGCCGTCTGGTATGTAGTACTTTACGCAACAGGAGTCATCAATATAAAGCTGAGTTAACCGCCAGTTTCAGCAAGACATTTGGTCAGGCCATGCGGGATGGTAAATTTGCAGCTGTACTTAGTGACAGTGTCGATTGGCGCAATGCGCAGCAAGCGCACGATGTCATGGCAAACAATAACAACATTGGCAAATTGGTTTTAACATTCTAAAAATTATAACGTTTAAAACAATGTTAAAAATGCCGGAATAGTGAATTTAAACAAGGATAAATACGAACAATGCCAATTGGAAATGTAGGTAAATCCAATTTTACTAAAGCTGTTAAAGCACTGTTAAACCGTATTTATGATGATACTGTGGTGGCCGATTCCCTGTTCGAGCAGGCTGCACTATGGTTTGCTACTTATGCTGAGCGTGAACAACAAAGGGCAGAGCACGAGCAGCAAGTATTTTTATTTAAAAACCGCCAGGCTCAGGCAAATAAGGGGGACCAGGCGCTGATCGAGCGCAACTTGCAGCAAGCGCAAAATGCGCAGGAAGTATTCGACAAAGAACAGCAACAAAATAAGCTGAGTCGTTACGAGTCGTTACGGCTGTTGTGTTTAGACATTCTGATGTTATCCGAAAGCGACTCTTTTGCAGAAACCAATATTCAGACCGCAAAAATACTTGGTACTATCCAGCTGATGTCGCCAACCGATGGTAAAAATGTTGCGCCTTCTAATCAAAAAAGTAAGCATCTGTATAAAGCATTGCTAAGTTTACGTTTACTGGACCGGCTGTTACTGGACGGAAATATCAGCCACCCGTTTATAGTAAACCGCTATCAGGCCAGTGCTGATACTGCGTCAGAAGACGAGTATCAGCCATTTCGGGATGATGTCCAGGTTCCGCTGTTAATGGCGGCTTTGTTGCAAGATATTGGTAGTTGCCATCCGGATGCGCAGCGCATCCTGAAAGGGCCTGCAGGCGAACTGGATGAATTCCGGGTGCTTGAGAACGATGAGCGCACTGAGCTGCTGAAAATAAGCTATCGGGAAAGCCTGAATTTTGTGGTGCAAGCGGTTGGCATCGGTGCTTATCAGGGAAATTCCAAAGAGCAACGGGATAGGTATCTGCAGAATGAGCGTGAAAAACAGGCATTTCTGATATTCCTGTTAAAAAACGCTATTAAACCTGAGCATGGCGTCGGCAATTTACTGAAAATCCCGCAAATATATACCTCAGTCGTGTTATCTACCAAAGCAAACTATAGTTATGAGTCCTTGCCTAAAGTAGGCCTGGTACTGGAAAAAGGTGTTGAAAAAGGGGTTTATAGTCCGGTAGCTGTTGCAGGACTCCTGAAAATTACTGGTGTATTTCCTCAGGGCTTTGGGGTTACCTATATTCCGAAAGATTCCGACCGCCAGGATTTAGACCGCTACGAATATGCCATTGTTACGGGTTTATATCCGGAGGATCCCCGGATGCCGGTATGTAGGATGGTTACCCGTAATCTTACTTATAACGTCTCTGCGCAAGGCTGCGTTGTTAGTGTCGACAATAATTTATATTATCCAGCTGCCCGTAAAAAACTGGAGCGGATTAGTGAAGAGCGTTTACTGGAAATTTTAAGCAAGCTGGTCTCTAATTTCGAAGAGCGAAAAAGCATGGCGCTGCTGCCAAAATGCTGGCATCCCGACGAGTATTTCTCTTATACCAAAAACCAGAATCTGTGGAATAAAGCATTAATGAACCAAAATTAGCGGTTACTCTGGTTTAGTTGATGGAGTTTCATCCGTTTTTACCAGCGTCTCGGTTTCAGGATCCGGTTCAGCTTCTTGTTCGGTCGTCACCTCAGACGTCTCCTCTACAGTCGCTTCCCCGGTAACCTCATCACGCATTTGTTGTTGCACCAATTCTTCATTTACCCGCGGGTCGAGTGCCGCCGCCAGAGGCGAGGACACTAAATCACCCGATGCTACCTGATAATCTGAAGAATGTTGCTGTGACAACATCCTCTTTGCCATTTTCTGATTATAGTTAACCCGTTGCAGCCGGATGAACAGAATTAAACAGGCCAGTGACATGTAGCCGTACAGCATGCTGTTACCCAATAATTGCATCAGGCCAGAAGCTATTAACGGGCCGATGGTCGCGCCAATACCAAAGGTTAATAAAATGGTGGCAGACAGTGCTACCCGCTCTTCTGGTTCAATATGTTGATTGGCCAGTGCGGTTGCCAGTGGGTACAGGGTAAAGGCCAGAATACCAAAGCAGAATGTTAAGCCAATTAGCAGCGGGCCTTTCACTGGCAAAATAGCCATTGTCAGCACCAAAATCCCTAAAAGGGCACTGTTGACCCGCAATAACCGGCTGCGGGGTATCCTATCAGACAGCTTACCCATCGGCCATTGGGCCAGTAAACCGGCAAAAATGGTGGCCGACATAAATACCGCAATTTCTTTGGTCGATAAACCGGAACCCGCTGCAAAAGCAGGAGCCAGGCCATAGAAAGACCCTGAGATGCCGCCGGCCATCAACACGGTTGTGAGCGATTGCGGTACCTGACGCCAGAACGGCAGAATTTTCAGCGGCGCAGGATGCAACGGTGCAGGGTGGATCCGCTTGGTTAGCGCTATGGGAACGATACAAAGCGCATAACAGATACCCACCAGTAATAATGGCTGCAAGCCTAACTCAGGGAAGAAAGATAAAACGGTCTGGCCGCCAACCATGCCGACATAAGACACAATCATATAACTGGCGAATACCGTACCACGCTGGTTGGTGTCAGCTTGTTCGTTCAACCAGCTCTCCAGCACCATATACTGGCACATCATACCGGTACCAACCAGTAAGCGCAGTGCCAGCCAGACTTGCAAGTCATCAGTTAAGGCGTGACCCAGGGCTGAAGCGGTCACCATACCCGCACTGGCGACAAAAGTACGGATATGGCCAACCCGGCCAATCAGTTTGTGGCCCAGTTTAGAGCCAACCACCAGCCCAAGGTAATAAGCTGACATCATGCCGCCAATCCACAGCTGCTCAACGCCATCTGCCGCCAGTGATAACCCCAGATAAGTGGTTAACAGGCCGGCACCCAGTACCATTACCAGCGTAGTGGCAAATAGTGATGAGAAACTACGAAACGGCGTCAGCATCAGTTTATTTTACCCGCATACCCGGCAATGCGCCGTCATCGGGGCTTAAAATAAACAAATCTCCACCACCTGGGCCTGCAGCAAGTACCATACCTTCGGACAAGCCAAAGCGCATTTTGCGTGGCGCCAGATTTGCCACCATCACTGTACTGCGCCCGACTAAATCTTCAGGAGTATAAGCAGCCTTAATTCCGGCAAATACCTGACGGGTTTCACCATTACCAATATCCAACTGCAATTGCACCAGTTTATCGGCACCTTCCACTGCACTGGCACTGACTATTTTGGCCACCCGTAAATCTATTTTGGCAAAATCCTCAATGCTGATCGTGTCGCTGATGGGTTCGCGGCCGGCCGGAGCAGCGGACTTCTCAGTTGTTTTAGCTTGTTTGGCCCCAGCAGGCACCTGTGTTTGCGGTGTCGCTTGCAGATTGTCGGTTGACGCCTCCACCATCGCCGCGACTTTCGCCGGATCAACCCGCTGCATTAACGCCTTAAATGGATTAATGGCATGGTTTACCAGCGGGGTCTGATAGTTCTGCCAGCTAAGCTCAGTATTTAAAAAAGCTTCAACGTCGCCGGCCATTACCGGTAATACCGGCTTTAAATAGTGCATTAGTACCCGGAATAAATTCAGGCCCATTGAGCAAACATCATGAGCTTCCTGCTGGCGCGCGTCGTCTTTCACCAATACCCAGGGCGCTTTATTGTCAATGTACTGGTTTGCTTTGTCGGCCAACGCCATAATATCGCGAATAGCGCGGGCAAATTCCCGTTTCTCAAAGCTATCAGCAATGCTGTTACCTGCGGCCACAAACTCCTTTAGCAAGGCAGGTTCCGCGACAGTGGCAGATAGCTTGCCGTCAAAGCGTTTACTGATAAAACCGGCACAACGGCTGGCAATATTCACCACTTTGCCAACCAGGTCAGCATTTACCTTCTGAGTAAAGTCATCCAGGTTTAAATCCAGATCAGTAATGCCTGAAGTCAGTTTCGAGGCAAAGTAATAGCGTAAATACTCCGGGTTTAAATTGTCCAGATAGGAACGCGCTTTAATAAAAGTACCGCGAGACTTCGACATTTTGGCACCATTTACGGTGACAAAGCCATGAGCGTAAACGGCGTTCGGTTTTCGAAAACCCGCACCTTCCAGCATTGCTGGCCAGAACAGGCTGTGGAAATAAATAATGTCTTTGCCGATGAAGTGATAGACCTCCGCGTTCGAGTCTGGCTGCCAGAAGCTGTCAAAGTCGATATTGTTGGTATCACAATAGTTTTTAAAACTGGCAAGATAGCCAATAGGGGCATCCAACCAGACATAGAAAAACTTGCCTGGTGCGCCGGGTATTTCAAAGCCAAAATAGGGGGCATCGCGGCTGATATCCCACATCTGCAAGCCGTCGGTAAACCATTCCTGCAGTTTATTGGCCATTTCCTCCTGCAGGGCGCCGCTGCGGGTCCAGTCTTGTAACATCTGGCTGAAGGCGGGTAAATCGAAAAAGTAATGCTCAGAGTCTTTTAATACCGGCGTAGCACCTGACACCACAGAGCGGGGGTTTTTTACATCGGTCGGGCTGTAGGTCGCGCCACAGACATCACAGCTATCGCCATTTTGATCGAGGGCTCCGCATTTCGGGCAATCGCCTTTAACAAAACGATCAGGCAAAAACATGTTTTTCTGAGGGTCATACAATTGGCTGATAGTTTTGCGTTTGATGTAGCCGGCTTGATCCAGACGTTGATATATCAGGCTGGCAAATTCGCGGTTCTCTTCGCTGTGGGTAGAATAGTAGTTGTCAAAGCCAATAGCGAAACCGGCAAAGTCGGCTTCATGTTCAATTTTGGTCTGAGCAATCATTTGCTCCGGAGCAATACCTTGCTGCTGAGCCTTCAGCATTATTGGGGTGCCATGCGCATCATCAGCACATACATAGTAGCATTCATGCCCACGGGCTTTTTGAAAACGCGACCAGATATCGGTTTGAATATATTCAAGCAGGTGGCCTAAATGGATAGGGCCGTTGGCGTAAGGTAAAGCGCTGGTGATTAAAATTTTCCGTTGCGACATCGGGTGGGCTCTTTGCATAAATAACTGAAAAAATGTTGCTTAATGATACAATAGCCAGCATTAAATCGCATCCGCCAAAGCCTTGATGCGGCAAAAATGTGGCAGATAACTGCGAATTCTCTGTTATCTGCAGGAATGTTTGGAGCAACAATGTTTAATTGGTTGAAAAAACCGGCTGAAAAGGCCACTACAACGGATGAAAATATTAACCATCCTGATGCTGAGGCAACACCGCCGGTAACTGAACTCGGTGATTTGTTGACGCTGCTCGCTGCAACTGAGCCGGTAATGCGGAATATTCAGCATATTGTACTGGTTGCCTCTGGCAAAGGCGGCGTTGGCAAGTCAACGACCGCGGTTAATCTGGCTGCGACACTGGCACAGATGGGACTACGCACGGGCTTACTGGATGCGGATATTTACGGGCCTTCCATTCCGTTAATGTTGGGGCTGGAAGGGGCAAGAGCCGATTCACCCGACAATAAACTGCTAAACCCCAAGCAAGCCTTTGGTTTAAGTTTGCAGTCTATTGGTTTTTTAGTCGATCCGGATAAAGCCTCAGTCTGGCGCGGCCCGATGGCCAGTCAGGCGTTGTTGCAGCTGATTAATGAAACCCTGTGGCCAGAGCTTGATATTTTAATTGTTGATATGCCACCGGGTACCGGGGATATCCAGCTTACGCTGGCTCAGAAATTAAAAGTGAGTGGTGCAGTGATTGTTACTACGCCACAGGACGTTGCCCTGAGCGATGCCGGTAAAGCAATTACTATGTTTAATCAGGTAAAAATTCCGGTTCTGGGGCTGATTGAAAATATGAGTTACTACCTGTGTCCGCATTGTGGCGAGGCTGATGATATTTTTGGCACTGCGGGCGGGCTGCGACTGGCTGAGCGTTATCAGGTACCGGTGCTTGGCCAGTTGCCACTGGAGCGCCAGATCCGCGAGTATGCCGATAAGGGTAAACCGGCAGTGTTAAAGCTGCAGCCAATCGCAGAAATTTACCGTACAATCTGCCACAAAATGTTAACTAACATGACCGGCGCTACGGCGCATCAGGTTGAAATAATAATAACGGATGATTAAGCATGAGATTGAGTGACCGCGATATAGAGCGCTACCTGGCTGAAGGTAAAATTGGTATCACCCCGGCGCCCGATGCCGATATGATCAGTGGGGTCAGCGTTGATATCCGCCTTGGTAATAAATTCAGAGTTTTTCAGGCGCACGCGGCGCCCTATATCGATTTAAGCGGGCCCCGGGCGCAGGTTGATGCGGCGCTGAACTCAGTGATGAGTGATGAAATCTACATTGCCGATGATCAGGTATTTATTTTACACCCGAGTGAATTAGCGCTGGGTGTCACTCAGGAGTCAGTAAGATTGCCAGCAGATATTGTCGGCTGGCTGGATGGTCGCTCGTCACTGGCTCGTTTAGGCTTAATGGTGCATGTTACCGCACACCGGATAGATCCGGGCTGGTCAGGTAATATTGTGCTGGAATTCTATAACAGCGGTAAGTTACCGCTGGCGTTGCGGCCACATATGAAAATTGGTGCGCTTAATTTTGAATTAATGACCACACCGGCAGACCGGCCTTATAACACCCGGCCCGACGCTAAATACCGGCAGCAAACCGGCGCTGATGCCAGCCGTATTGGCCATGACGATAAAAGCTGAGATATTAAGGGCGACCAGAAATTAAAAAACCCACGACTAAGCGTGGGTCAAAAAGCTATAAAGCAAAAATGAAGCGGGATGATTATGCAATAAAACTGCATAGCTTGGCAAGATCAAGCTGTTAATTTTTTGCTGTTATTGATTGTTTTTTCTTTATAGAGAGTCTGGAGCAGGGAACCAAGCCATGACGCCTGGCAGTATTATCCGATTATTAACTCTGGCCGCCATCTGGGGCGCTTCTTTTTTATTTATGCGGGTAGCGGTGGCAGAGTTTGGCCCGGCCTGGCTGATGTTTGGCCGGGTGCTACTGGCGTCATTGTTCCTGGCCGCGGTTGCGCTGGCGTATCAGCGTAGTTTGCCAATCCGCCAGTATGCCGGCCACTTTATGCTGCTGAGTCTGTTTAATACTGCGTTGCCTTTTCTACTCTTTGCTTATGCCGCGCAAACGCTGACAGCATCGTTACTGGCGGTACTAAATGCCACTGCGCCGTTATGGGGCGCCTTAATTGGCTGGCTGTTTTTCCGCCAGCTAATGACGATAAAAGTAGTACTGGGTTTGGCGCTTGGGATCAGTGGCGTAGCAATTCTGGTAGGGTTTGATGATGTGGTTGCCAACAGCGCTGCCTTACCTGCTGTTGCTGCAGCTGCCGGTGCGGCCTGTTGTTATGGCATTGCGACCTGGTACACCCGGCTGGCGAGACCGGTGCCGGCTTTTATCAATGCTCACGGCAACATGTGGGGGGCAACATTATGGTTAGCGCCCCTGTTATGGTTTATACCCATGCCGGTAGCAGAGCCTGCAACACAAAGCATTCTGGCGGTGCTGGCATTGGGTATAGTTTGCACGGGCGTGGCGTATTTATTGTATTTTCGGCTGGTGCAGGATTTAGGGGCAACGCCTACCCTGACTGTTACTTTTCTGATCCCGGTATTTGGCGTAGTCTGGGGCCACCTGTTTTTAGATGAAATAATTGGCTGGCACACTCTGGCGGGTGCCACTATTGTTATTGCCGGTACTATGCTGGTTACCGGTTTCAGCGTCAGAGCTTTTCGTGCGGCAGCCGTTTTAAAAGAACAAGAGTTAAAGGAGCAATAATGAAACTTTATGGTTCACAAACTTCACCCTATGTCAGGCGGATCCGCTTATTCCTTGCTGACACGAATTGTCAGTTTATTAAGCTGAATATTCTGGAGGATGCAGATCGCGAAATTCTGGCAGCGATGAATCCGACCTTGCGCATTCCGATGCTGGCTGACGCTGAGCAGACTATTTTTGATTCAGGGGTGATATACCGCTATCTGGCGGCAAAGCAGGAGGAGCCGGCGCTTAGCTGGTATCAGGAAAACCAGTTAACCGTAATCAATGCGGTGAATGATTCACTGGTCATGCTATTTCAGTGCAGCCGCAGTGGCCTCGACACTAACGAAGATAAGCTATTTTACAATTTGCAGCGAGAGCGGATTGTCACATCCTTATTTGTACTGGAGCAACAAGCAGCCAATGCCGAGTTCGCTAACTGGCGCTATCCGGCGATGGCACTATACAGCCTGCTTGACTGGATTATGTTCCGCGAGCTGCTTGAGCTGGATGACTATCCGGCGCTATTGGCTTTTGCCAACCAGAACCAGCAGCAGCCGATGGTTGCTGAATCAGATCCACGGCTGGGGTAGCTCAGCCGTTGCCCTTATACCGGTTGCTGTGCTTGTTTTAACACAACCGGTTCAATCAGCACACTTTGACTGGCATCAGATAACCAGATCTGGCTTTCGCTGATATTGCACTGCAGCTGCATATTACGATTAACCAGCGTGGCCATTTCTTTTACTGCTGTTTCCGGTATTTCAGTAACCTGCAGGTTCTGATAACGCTGCAGTGCTGGTTCAATATTTTTCCACCACACCGGCACACTGCGCCCACCATAACAGAACAACTGCACCTGCCGCGCCCGGCCACAGGCTTTGCGTAGCCATTTCTCGTCACTCTGGCCGAATTCAACCCATAAATTAATATTGCCAGTCAAATCGCAATCCCAAAGCTCTGCCTGATCTTCCTCTGCACTTAAGCCTTTGGTAAAGGTCAGACTATCTGAGGCATTAATGATAAATGCCAGTAAGCGAACCATCATTCGTTCATCGTTTTCAGAAGGATGCTGAGCCAGGGTTAAACTGTGATCCTGATAATAGTTACGATCCATGTCCGCGATTTGCAGCTGAACTTTAAAAACAGTTGCCTTAAGTGCCATAGGGATATTCCAGCCGTAAAAAAGCCGCAGTGTAACGCAGCACTGCGGCTATCGCATTAAAAACAGTTTCCGACGCTATGTTACTGACAGCACTTAGTTAGTGGCTGAACGATGTAATTCATTAACTTTGTGCCAGTTTACCAGTTTCCACCAGGCAGTGGCGTAGTCCCCACGCTTATTCTGATATTGCAGATAATAAGCATGCTCCCAGACATCCAGTGCCAATATTGGCGTGCCCTGAACCTCAACGACGTCCATTAGCGGGTTATCCTGATTCGCGGTTGAGGTTACCACCAGCTTGTTATTTTCATCCAGAATAAGCCAGGCCCAGCCAGAGCCAAACCGGGTTGCCGCCGCCTGATTAAAAGCGTTTTGTAACGCGACTAAAGAGCCGAAATCTCGCTTTATCGCAGCATGCAGCTCTACCGAGGGCTCGCCACCCTGGCCGGCTGGGGCCATGATTTGCCAGAACAACTGATGGTTGTAATGGCCACCGGCGTTGTTGCGAACCGCATCATTGTATCGGGACATCCGCGACATAATAGCTTCCAGCGGCAGTTGCGCTAAATCCGGAAAGGTTGCAACCTGACCATTTAAATTATTCACATAAGCCTGGTGGTGTTTACCGTGATGAATTTGCATAGTTTCTTTATCAATAACCGGCGCCAGCGCATCAGCCGCGTAGGGTAGTGGTGCCAGGGTAAAGGGCTCGGCACTGACTGTGGCCGCTGCGACCAGTGTAATAAGGGTGGCAACCAGCAAGGATTTGGCGGTTTTTACGATCATGGATAACTCCTGTTAAACATTAAAATAAGACTGAAAATAGTGTATTGAAGCGCTGATGCTGAGTTAACAGCTTATATTTAAAGGCAAAGATACTATAAACATAAGACAACGGAATAGCTATTAACAGTGAAAGGAACAATTATGTCTGATGAGTTAGTGCCAAACAGTTCTTAACAATTTTCCAGACATCAGCCGCTGGATGTTTACGTTCTATCGTTTATGATTGGTTCAATGAAGTGACTCGAAAGGATTGTTAATGAAATTCATCGTTATCAGCAGCCTGCTCTGGCTTTTACCACTTTCTGCAATGGCTACAGTATTTAAATGTGAAGTTGACGGTGTAGTAACTTACAGCCAGATCCCATGCAGTCATGATGCTGAACTTACTGAATATACCACCGACGAAGTTGACAGTCCGGCCAAACAACAAAAGCCTGCAGCGCAAACTGAAAGCCCATCAGAAACGTTAGTGCGGGTGCGCGATGCATTAACTAAGCGAGATATGCAGCTGCAAATAACCAGACTTAAGGGTGATAAGGCCAGGTTACAAAGCCGGCGTGATATTGAGATCACAAAATTGCGGCAATCCAAGCTTCAGGCTAATAATAATCTGGCTGGCGCGGTATGGGAAAACAGTCTGTCAAAAGAGATGGCAGCGATTACAGCCAAATACGATAGCGATATCCGGTCGGTAGATAGCGAGCTAGACAGGTTATCAAAACAGTTAAGACGGCTTTGACAGCTGAATATTATAAGCGCTGAATATTTTTGTTAGGTCGCAGGAGCGATAGCCAGCCATAGAAATAATTGCAGTTACCAGGTTAAAGATAATAAAAAAGCCGCTAAGCAAAACTTAACAGCTTTTTGTTGGAATTTAATGGTCGGTACGAGAGGATTCGAACCTCCGACCCCTTCACCCCCAGCGAAGTGCGCTACCAAGCTGCGCTACGTACCGACGTAGCGCGTATCATAATGATTCCCCGCCAGAATGCAATGCCGGAATGGTTAACTGCAGCAATTTTCGCCAGTTACCATAAAGTAAGCTAGTAAGGCCTGTCGACTTGATGCCAGCTACTATCACCTTTTTGGATGGCCGTTATTTTGATCACCTGCTATTAAAACCGCCGCTTCCTTGCTAGCATAGCCGTCTTTACGTCTTCTGGTGCTTGCCGTGTTGTGGATCCCATTTACCTTGCTGGCCGCGTTTATGCAGGCCTGGCGCAATGCGTTTCAAAAACAATTAAGTAAAGAGGTAAAAGTGGCCGGGGTTACCCTGGCGCGCTTTATCTGGGCATCGCCGTTGGCAGCGCTTTATTTATGGGCGTTGTATCAGTGGCAACCGGCTCCGTTACCACAGTTTGATGAGCGCTTCGCCGGCTTTGTTATTGGTGCGGCGCTGGCGCAAATTCTGGCCACCGGATTAATGGTTAAATTGTTTATGCTTAGAAACTACGCCATTGGTGCGGGGCTGGCGAAAAGTGAAGCCGTGCTGGCGGCAGTACTTGGCGTGATATTTTTTAGCGAAGTGCTAAGCCCACTTGCCTGGCTTGGTGTGGCACTTGGCGGCGGGGCGGTATTTTTATTAAGTGGTGCCAGTCTTCGCCAGTTATCCTGGCCGGTAATGTTGCTTGGCTTAGGGAGCGGTTTAGCCTTTGCGCTGACCTCGTTATGGGTGCGGCAGGCCAGCCTGGTGTTAGGTTTACCATTTCCGCATGGTGCTGCCTGGGTTTTGCTGCTGGTGATCGTATTGCAAACTGTGCTTCTGCTGCTGTGGTTAGGTTTAAAAGATCAGCCAACCTTGCGGGCATTATGGCAACGGCCAAAGTTAACCTTGCTGGTGAGCGTGTGCAGTTGTGTTGGCTCTGTGGGCTGGTTTACCGCGATGAGCCTGGAGTCGGTGGCATTGGTGAAAACCCTGGGCCAGGTAGAAGTGCTATTTATGTTACTTATTTCGTCATTTATTTTAAAAGAGAAGTTAGTACGAAATGATCACCTGGGCTTGGCGTTGATCGTAGTAGCGGCTATTTGTGTTATGTGGGCCTGACAGGTTGATGGCTCAGAGCCGCTGGGGCAATTCAGCCAGAATTAAATGCGTTCTTTACTGGTGAATTTTTGCTAACTCAGTAAAATAGGCCGCTGTTTTAAGCAACCGAACTGAGTAGACGTGGAGCAAGTGGAGCAGGATCCTTTCGCCGACATCCGGCCATATCATGATAACGAAGTTGCGCCTGCTATTGCGCGCTTAATTGCTGATCGCGAATTTATTCACGCCATTTTGCATTATCGCTTTCCACGCTTATCCGGGCCTTTTGGCTGGTTGTTGTCGCCGTTGGTTCGTTTGTGGTTGAAGCGCCGTTGGGCCAGATTAAAGTCGGTAAGGGCGGTTCAGTTGCAGGTAGCCGGTTTTATGGACCGGATGATTGCCAGCACCACTGATAAAGTGACTTATTCCGGGCTGGAGCAGTTAGACCCGAAGCAATCTTATTTATTTTTATCGAATCACCGGGACATTGCGATGGACCCGGCGCTGGTTAACTGGTGCCTGCATCAGCAGGGCTTTAGTACGGTGCGCATTGCCATTGGTGATAACTTGCTGCGTAAAGCCTGTGCCACCGAGCTAATGAAGCTAAATAAAAGCTTTATTGTAAAACGTGGCGCCAGGGGCCCGCGTGAGATGCTGAAGAATCTGACACAACTGTCTGCCTATATTAAACACTCGCTGGATGACAATCATTCCGTGTGGATAGCGCAACGTGAGGGGCGGGCTAAAGACGGAAACGACCAAACCGATCCGACTATTCTGAAAATGTTTTATATGCAGGGTAAGAAGCAAGGGCTGAGTTTTAATGAGTACCTGCAAAGCCTGAACATCGTGCCGGTATGTATTTCATACGAATACGATCCTTGCGACAGTGACAAAATTAATGAGTTGTGGCAGAAGAAAACTCAGGGTAGTTATCAGAAAACCGAATTTGAAGATATTGATGCCATTATAAAAGGCATTGTCGGTTACAAAGGCCGGGTGCATGTGGCTTTTGCCAGCCCGTTGCAAGCACTACCGGATAACCCGGACGCTGCAGCAGACTTTATTGATCAGCAAATCTGGCAACAATATCGTCTTTACCCCATTAATGCGTTAGCTGCCGGTACAAGTGAACCGGCCGCAACCGAAAAAGCGACCGAGCAATGGCAGCAACGGCTGCAAAGTGTGCCGCCGGGCGCTAATGAGATGATGACGGCGTTGTATGCGACCCCTGTGCTAAAAACTCTGCAATAATGGGCTATTTAGTCAGTGTCACCGTGCTGTGGGCATTTTCGTTCAGCCTGATTGGGGTGTACCTGGCAGGCCAGGTCGACCCTTATTTTGCCGTGCTTAGCCGGATACTATTAGCGTTATTGTTATTCAGCCCTTTGTTGCTGCGCTACCGTTTTGCCAGCAACCTGGTGCTGCCGGTGATTGGCCTGGGTGCGTTGCAACTGGGACTGATGTATTTATTTTATTATCAGTCTTTTTTGCTGCTTAGCGTGGCGGAAGTGTTAGTTTTTACTATTTTTACGCCGCTATACATCACCCTGCTGCATGATGTGCTGGCCAAACGCTTTAATCCACAATTTTTGCTGGCGGCGCTTATTGCGGTGCTGGCCGCCGCCATAATGCGCTACCAGTCGTTAAGTGAACATTACTGGACCGGTTTTTCCGTGGTGCAGGGGGCTAATTTATGCTTCGCTCTGGGCCAGGTGGGGTACAAAAGGTTACTGGCCGGCCATCCGGATATTAAACAGTATCAGCTCTTTGGCTGGTTTTATGTCGGTGCCGCGTTAATAGCCATTCCAGCCTGGTTGCTGCTGGGGAACGAGCATTACCCGTCTACTACGGTGCATTGGACAGTATTACTCTGGCTGGGATTGGTTGCATCGGGCCTGGGGTATTACGGTTGGAATAAAGGTGCCACTCAGGTTTCCAGTGGCATGCTGGCGGTAATGAATAATGCCCTTATCCCGGCCGGGCTGCTGGTCAATGTGATTATCTGGCAACGTGATACGGATATAGTGCGCTTAAGCATTGGCTGCGCTATGATCGGTTTTTCAATCTGGTTGTGCCGCAGGCCAGCCGGGCAGGGAGGTTAAGTGGCAAGACAAGTACAGTACACCTTTAAAGGCACCACGAAAGTTATCGCTTTTAGCTATGATCGGTTCGTTGATTTATACGAGGCGGTTGCTGCTGCGGAAGGTGTCGATCTTGCCGGTTTTCTGGCAATGGAGCAGCAGGTAGCAAAAACGGCCAAAGATAAAGCGGCTATTAAAAACTTCCGGCAGCAAGCCTTTACCAAAATGGGTTTTAGTAATATTACTTTTCTCCGCGACGAAAGCTGAAGCCCATGTTCAGCCCGGGGTGGCTATGTTAGGCTTTCAGCATTTAAAAAAACAGGAACTGAATTATGAAAATCACCAGCAACTTTGATAGTGGTAATATCGACATAATAAAAGCCGATGATCCGGCCGATATTCAACTGGCCATTCGCAAAGACAATCAGTCAGATTTTTATCAATGGTTTCATTTCCGGCTGAACAGCCCACACCCACAGCTGCATAAAATTACCCTCACCAATGCTGCTGGTTCAGCGTACCCCGATGGCTGGCAGGATTACCAGGCGGTAGCCTCCTACGACCGGCAAACCTGGTTTCGGGTGGAAACAGAGTACGATGGTCAGGCACTAACGATTAATCATTACCCGGAAGCAGAGTCGGTATATTTTGCATACTTTGCCCCTTACAGCTACGAGCGGCATCAGGACTTACTGCATCAGGCACAAAATGACTATAACTGCCAGCTGATTGATTTAGGCGAAACCCTGGACGGCCGTGATATGAGCCTGTTGGTAGTGGGTGAGCCGGATGACACCAAAAAGAAAATCTGGATCACCGCCCGCCAGCACCCCGGTGAAACCATGGCGGAATGGTTTATTGAAGGCCTGCTGGACAGATTGCTGGACGAGGACGACGGTGTAGCCCGTAGCCTGCTGGCTAAAGCGGTATTTTACATAGTGCCAAATATGAACCCGGATGGCAGTGTCCGCGGCAATTTACGGACCAATGCCGCTGGCGCTAACCTGAACCGCGAATGGCAGAGCCCAACGCTGGACCGCAGCCCGGAAGTGTATCTGGTACGCCAGAAAATGCTGGAAACCGGCCTGGACATGTTTTTAGATATTCATGGCGATGAAAACCTGCCGTATAACTTTGTTGCCGGCTCGGAAGGCGTGCCGTCATATAACGACCATATGCGTCAGTTAGAGCAGGATTTTAAAGCCGCGTTATTAACGGTAACACCTGAGTTTCAGGTTAAACATGGCTACGACAAAGATGAACCGGGTAACGCCAATTTAACTGTGGCCACCAATTGGGTGGCGGAGCAGTTTAAATGCCTGGCCTACACTGTAGAAATGCCATTTAAAGATAATGCCGATTTACCCGACGCGGCGTTCGGCTGGTCTGATATTCGCTCAATGAAACTGGGCCAGGATAGCCTGAGCGCCATTTTACAGGTGGTAGATAAACTGCGTTAAGGCATGCTGGTTTTAAGCCAAAGAAGTAAAGCCTGGAATAGAAGTTTAGAATTAAAGGTAAGTATTATGGCAATTATTTCCTGCCCGTACTGCGGGCAACGAATTTCCGATAAAGCAACTGCGTGCAGTAAATGTGGTGGTGATCTTAGCAGTAATACCCCGGAACAACTGGCCGCCATTGAACGGGAGAAGAAAAACCGCAAGATGCAGTCACTGATGAATCAGTCAATGCTGGCCATGGTATTGTTTCTGGGTGGCTTTGGTATTTTATACTGGTGGCAACCAGCTAATCACAGTTATAACCAATACCTGTCCAATGCCGCTATTGCCCTTGGGTTTTGCTGGTATGTGGTAACCCGGGCCCGTATTATTATGTTAAAGCGAAAATAGCCGTATGGACTTTAAAGCGCTGGTCAGCGCTATGGCGCCAGAAACCTATCAAAAACTGGCTGATGCGGTCGCCACTGGCCGCTGGGCCGACGGCACTGCACTTACTGAACAGCAGAAAGCCCAAACCTTGCAACTGGTAATGGCCTATCAGGCTACGGTGCTGAAGTCAGATGAATTATTTACTGTGGGTGCCGATGGTCAGCTTATTCAAAAAACCAAAGCTGAACTGAAAAAGCAATTTGACAACAATGATGCAATAGCAAGGTTCGGACACGATGATATTTAAAAACTGGTTTAAACCGAAGTGGCAACACCCTGATAGTGCCACACGTCAGCAAGCTATTGCCAGCCTGTCTGCCGGCCAGCGCGAGCATAAAGAAATTTTGCACGAACTGGCGTTTAACGACAGCAGTGAAACGGTGCGACGCAGTGCCCTGGAACACCTGAACGACTTTTCGTTGTGGTGGCAGGCCAGTAAACAGGACAGCAGCGACAGATTGCGCCAGCATGCTGAGCAGCAATTGCTGACCATGCTGTTACGACAGCAAATTTCTGCGCCGTTAAAACAACAGTTTGTGACCCAATGCAACCGCTTGGCACTACTTGAACAATTAGCCGAGCGGGAAACTGACGCTGAAATCCTGTTTAGTGTGTTACAGCGGTTGAATAAGCCGGAGCTAAATATAGCCGCATTAACCGGCCAGGTGCTGACCATTGCCCAGAAACAGCAGTTGCTGGCGCAGCTGGACGACCAGAAACAACTGGAAAAGCTAAGTAAAGTGTTAACTGGCGAGCTGGCCCAGCAACTGCAGCAAAAAATGACCGAGCAGGCTGAGCAAAAACAAAAGCCATTAAAACTTCGTAAAGACGTAACCCTGCTACTGGCCAGATTAAATGCCCTGCGGGAACGCTATTCAGCGGCCGAGATCCCGGCGCAACTTGCTGAACTGCAGCGCCAGTGGCAGCAACTGCATAACGAGCTGGATTGCCTGCCTGCCACCGAGGCTGCCAGCGTTGCTGGCAAATATCAGCAACTGGTAAGCAAGTTAGAAAGCTGGTTAACGCCGCAATTGGCGCAACTGGCAAAAGCACAAGCAGAAGCTGAGCAACAGGCGGCAGCTGCCGAAAATTATCAGCAGCTTTCTGATGCTATTACTAAACTGGCTGGCCAATTATCCGAGGTGTTAGCCAATGTTGATATCAGCGCAGCGGAAACTATTGCAGAGCAGTTAGCCGAACTCTCTGCTCAGATAGCACAAAATGCCATTATCAACGAGTCGCAACGAAACAATCTGACAAAGCAATACAAGTCATTGACCAGTCAGTTAACCAGTTTGCCGCAAACTGCCGAAAAGCTTAGTCAGGCTTCGAGATTGGTCAGTGACTGGGCAGCCCAGGCCTTACCGGCTGAGCCGGCGCAGCTTGCTGCAGCAAAAGAGCAGTTAACTCAGTATAAAAATAACTGGCGCAGTATTACCGCAGATTTGCCGTTGGCCGTGCCGGCCTCGCTAGCCACTGCAAAGCAACAGTTGCAGCAGCAATGGCAGCAGGCTATTGCTGCTATTAACAGTCAGAGCGAACGTGCGGTGCGCCAGTGTCGTAGTAAAATTGCTGAGTTTAAACGGCTGGACCAGCAAGGCCGCTTCAAAGTGTTATTTGGTTTGTTCAAAGGTATCAGCGCAGATTATGCTGTGCTGAGCGAGGCCGAGCAGCAGAAGCTGGCCACTGACTATGAGTTTGCCAGTAACCGAATTGCAGAGCTGGCCGACTGGCAGGAATATATCGCCACCCCTCGCAAACAGGAATTGCTGGCGCAACTGCAGCAACTTGCAGCAGTAACGCCAGATGATATTCCGGCCCGGGCCGAGCAGGTAAAACAAGCCCGGCAGCAATGGGCCAGTTTTGGTAAAGCGGGAGCAGAGCAGGAAGCAGAGTTAAATGCAGCCTTTGACGTTGCTTGCGAGCAAGCTTATGCACCGTGCCGGGCCTACTTTGCTGAACAGGACGCAATAAAAACGGCAAATGTAACAGTGCGCGAACAGATTATTGCCCAGTTAGAACAGCTGGCCGCAACGCAGCCGGAAGCAGCAGCGCTGGACAGCGGGCTAAAATCGCTCACTCAGGCCTGGCAACAAGCCGGGCCGGTTAAACGCCAGGATTATCTTGCCTTACAGGCGCGTTATCAGGCAGCACTTGAGCCGTTAAAAGCCAGGGCCACTGAGTTTCAGCAGCAGGTTGCCGAGCAAAAGCAGGCGTTGATTAACGAGGCACAGGCTGCGGTGGCACTTAGCGACAGCAACCAGAGCAGCAAAATATTAAAAGAATTGCAGCAACGCTGGAAAACACTGGGTTATGCCGGGAAGAAACATGATCAGCAACTGTGGCAGCAGTTCCGCCAGCTTTGTGATGGTTTCTTTAATCAGCGTCAGGCCGCGTTTGCCGAGCAGCAACAACAGCAACTGGCTCAGGAACAAGCCCTTAGCACCGAGCTTACCGCGATAGCCCAAAAGCTGCATTCATTAACGTCGGCCAGTGCCAGTACTGAATTTGCCGCAGTGAAAGAGCAGCTGCAACAACTGGACGTCGGGGTGATAGCCAGTGCCCGCAAGCAGCGCGATAACTTACAGCAACAACTGGCGGCATTAATACAGCAACAGGCCAGTCAGGCGGCACAGCACGATACCAAAGTGTTATTTGCACAGTTAGTTAAACCAGACAGTAGTTGTGACAACTGGCCGGCGCAATTTAAACCGCAAGCTGAGCTGGCTGGTGCGCTGGGGTTGGATCGCAAAGGCTTAACCCAGGCCCTTGAGATCGTCAGTGGCATAGATAGCCCGGAGCAGGAACGCAGTGAACGTCAGCAGGTACAGCTAACTTTGCTGACGTTAAAGCACAATGCGGGTGAAGTGACTGATAAACACAGCCTGCTAAGGCACTGGCTGGCGTTTGGGCCGGTAACCGAAGCAGAGCAAAGTTTAGTACAGCGGCTTAACATTATCTTCTTAACTGAGTAACAGCACAGGGCGCATTGGCGCCCTTATTTTTAGACTGTATTTTTGATCCGGCTGGCGTTATTCTGCATTACTGAGCTCACCACGCAAGTTCTGCTGCATTTTCTGCCGGATCTGTAATGCATCTAACGGCTGGCTCAGCAAGTAATGCAGCTTAGTCAATGTCGCTTCAAGGGTCATATCAAAGCCACTGATCACGCCACTGGTTTTCAGGGCATTGCCGGTGGCATAGCCATCCATATTTACCTTGCCTTTAAAACACTGAGTGCAGTTAACCAGAATTTGCCCGCGCTCTGTCGCCGCCTGCAGTACTTTCAGCAGGTCCGGCCGTTGTGGCGCATTACCTACTCCGAATGATTTAATGATCAGCGCCCGTACCGGGGCATTCAACATATTGCTGATAACATCGGTGCTGATCCCGGGGTACAGCGTAACAACGCTGATCGGTTGCGGGGTAATATCAGCAACCTGCAAATCAGCCACCTGTGCTGGGGCAGGGCTTACTTTACCTTCAATTAAATCGATATTAATCCCGGCTTCGAGCAGCGGCAAAAAGTTGGGTGAGGCAAAGGCGTTAAAACCATCGGCATCGGCCTTGGTGGCGCGATTACCACGAAACAGCTGGTTATTAAAAAATAACGCTACTTCGGCAATAGGGTAATTTGCTGCCAGATACAGCGCATTTAATAAGTTCACCTGACCATCAGAGCGAAGCTGGGCCAACGGAATTTGCGAGCCGGTGATAATTACCGGTTTTTGCAGATTTTCCAGCATAAAAGATAACGCCGAGGCGGTGTACGCCATGGTGTCGGTGCCATGCAGTACCACAAAACCATCGTACTGCTGATAATGTTGCTGAATGTCGCTGGCAATATGCTGCCAGTGAGCCGGGGTCATATCGGAAGAGTCGATAACCGGATGATACTCATGAATATCAAACAGGGGCATGTCGGGATGAAAGAACTCCGGCATCTGCTTTACCGTGCTGCTTAAAAAGCCTGGTACCGGCACAAAGCCCTGACTGGATTGTTGCATGCCGATGGTACCGCCGGTATAGGCGACATAAATGCGTTTTCTATTCATATGCTTTTGTTCTTATTCTTAGATGACTAAAAAGCCATGCTTACCATAAAAAATGCCCGCGGGATGGCGGGCATTGTAGTAGATATTAAGGTAACTGTCAGTTAACGGTGCAGGTTACACAGTATGAATATATGCCGTTAGGGTCGTTAAACTGGTTCAGAATAACAAAGTCCTGGCGCAGTTGCTTGCTAACCCGCTGCAGCATCTGTTGCTCTGGCGACGCTTGTGTCTGTGGTAACCAGCCATTTGCCTGAGCACTGCCAAACAGTTCTTTCAGCATCTGCTCGGTCGGGCTTAATTCCTGAGTAATAACCTGTACGTCATAGTTATCCAGGCCCGCTTTTTCAGCTGCCGCTGCGATGGCCTCGTCAAAGGTACCCAGCTTATCTACCAGGCCCAGCTCAAGCGCTGTGCTGCCAGTCCATACCCGGCCCTGCGCCACGGCATCAACTTCAGTCACTGACATATTGCGGTTGCTGCCAACCATGGTTAAAAACTCAGTGTAACCACGTTCAATCAGTAACTGCATAATGTCTTTAGCCTTGTCGGTAAGGCCCTGATACAGCGGCAAACCAGAAGATAAACCGGCCAGTTCAGTGGTACCAACACCATCTACGTTCAAACCCAGTGTGGCCAATGAATTTTCAGCAGTGTGCAACAGGCCGAAAATGCCAATGGAGCCGGTAATGGTAGTAGGGGACGCCCAGATCTCATTGGCTGGTGCCGCTATCCAGTAACCACCTGAGGCAGCCACGGCACCCATAGAGGCGATAACCGGCTTGCCCGCTTCGCGCAGCAGGGTTATTTCCTGGCCAATCACTTCTGAGGCAAAGGCACTGCCGCCGCCACTATCAATCCGCAGTACCACTGCTTTAACTTTGTCATCAAAGCGTGCCCGGCGTAGCAGGGCAGCAGTTGAATCACCGCCAATGGTGCCTGACTTGGCACTTCCATCGACAATCATGCCCCGCGCAACCACTACCGCGACTTTTGAGGTTAACGGGTTAACAAAGTTGCTGTTGGCAATGGCGTACTTAGCGTAGTCATCAAAGCCGACGTGGTTATAAACATGCTTGTCATTTTCACCGACAATGCCAATCAGTTTCTGGCGGAACTGCTCACGGGTAGCAATGTTATCAGCGAACTTGTTGTTAATAGCATACTGGGCGGTGTCGCCATCTGCTGCCTGCAATTTCTGAAACAAAGCTTCATAGGTTTCATCAAAATTACTGATATCAAAGCCGCGACGGCTGCTGACGTCCTGTTTGTAGGTGTTCCACAAATCAGATAACCAGGCAATATTGGCTTCTTTAGCCGCTTCAGACATATCGTTACGCAGGAATGGCTCTACCGCCGACTTATAGGTACCGACCCGGAAGACATGAGTATTAATTTTCAGCTTCTCTAATGCTTCTTTGTAGTACATCGGATAGCTGCCGTAACCTTCCAGAATAACCGCACCCATTGGGCTTAAGCTGATTTCATCAGCGTAGCTCGCCAGGTAGTACTGGGTCTGGCCAAAATATGCGCCATGGCTGAATACTTTTTTACCGGCGGCTTTAAAATCTTCGATAGCGGCGCCAACCCGCTGCATTTTATCCAGTGAGCCTGAACGTAAACCAGATACATCTAACACCATTGCCTGAATTCGGTTATCGGTTGTGGCGGTTTCAATCACTTTAACCACATCAGACACCAGCATTTCCGGTGATTCTTCACCAGCGCCCAGGCTTTCATTAACGGCTGCAGACACCGGGTCTACCCAGCGCTTTTCTTCTACCAAATCACCGTTCAGGTTCAATACTAACGCTGCGGTGTCAGCAATTTTAACTTCATCCTCGCCGCTGAACATCGCGATAACTATAGTACCGACAATCAAGATAAACAGCAGGTTTAGTACGGTAGAGCGGAAGCCTTTATAGACCCGCCAGATAGCGCCAAAGAAGCGGCGAATTGGACCTTTTTTCGGTTCGGACATAATAAGTTCCTGTATGAGTTCCTGTAACGGAAGCGAAATGATAGATTTATTATCGCTATGCTAACCAATTTAGCTGCAAAGACTAAATTGAATTTGTAAGTAAATGTTTAGCACTTGCTATCGGCAGCCAAAGCGGCTACATTCTTCCTATTTAACAGGTACGACCAGAGAGGCTGCAGTGGCATACCAACGATTATTACAACCACTGGATTTAGGTTTTACGACGCTGAAAAACCGCGTCATTATGGGCTCAATGCATACCGGCCTGGAAGAAGAAAAAAATGGCTTCGCCAAACTGGCGGCATTTTATGCTGAACGCGCCAAAGGCGGGGTTGGCCTGATTATTACCGGCGGCATCAGCCCGAACTTTCGTGGCAATCTGGTGCCTTTTGGCAGCCAGCTCAGCCACTGGTGGCAGGTAAAAAAACATTACCAGGTAACTGAAGCCGTCCATCAGCACGATGCAAAAATCTGCTTGCAGCTCTTGCATGCCGGTCGCTATGGTTATCACCCGTTTAATGTTGCGCCCAGTAAAATTAAATCGCCCATCACCCCGTTTAAGCCTGCCGAGATGTCAAAGCGGCAAATTAACAGCACCATCAAAGATTTTGCCTATGCCGCTAAACTGGCGAAAAAAGCCGGTTACGACGGGGTTGAGGTCATGGGCTCTGAAGGCTATTTAATTAACCAGTTTGTTTGTCAGCGCACAAACCGCCGTCAGGACGAGTGGGGTGGCAGTTTTGCCAACCGCAGCCGCTTTGCCATTGAGACGGTAAAAGCCGTGCGCGAGCAATGCGGCACTGACTTTATCATTATCTACCGCTTATCGATGCTGGACTTAGTCGAAGATGGCAACAGCTTTGAGGAAGTGGTCGAGCTGGGCAAAGCCATAGCCGAGGCCGGTGCCACCTTAATTAACACTGGCATTGGCTGGCATGAGGCGCGGGTGCCTACTATTACCACCCGGGTGCCGCGTGCAGCGTTCAGCTGGATTACTGAGCGGGTGAAAAAAGAGCTGAGTATTCCGGTTATCGCCACCAACCGGATTAACGACCCGCAAGTTGCCGAAGATATTCTGGCTAATGGTCAGGCCGATATGGTGTGTATGGCGCGGCCGTTTTTAGCGGATGCCGATTTTGTCAATAAAGCCGCGGCTGATAATGCCGATTTAATTAATACTTGCATTGCCTGTAATCAGGCCTGTCTGGACCATGTATTTCAGAACAAACGGGCCAGCTGTCTGGTTAATCCCAGAGCCTGTTATGAAACCGAACTTAACTTTACCCCGGCAGCGCAGCCGAAAAAACTGGCCGTGGTCGGTGCCGGCCCTGCTGGCTTAGCTTTTAGCGTGTATGCAGCGCAGCGCGGCCATCAGGTGCATTTATTTGATAAGTCGCATCAAATTGGCGGTCAGTTTAATTACGCTAAACAAATTCCGGGCAAAGAAGAGTTTCATGAAACCCTGCGTTATTTTGGCAAAATGATTGAACTGCATGCGATTAAGCTGCATTTAAACTCGGAGCAAACTGCAGCAAGCCTGGCCGAAGCCGGCTTTGATGAAGTTATTCTGGCCAGTGGTATTTTGCCACGTGATATTGCCCTGCCGGGGCAGGACCACCCGAAAGTTCTGAGTTACCTTGATGTATTACGCGATCATAAATCGGTCGGTAAAAATGTCGCTATTATTGGTGCCGGCGGTATTGGGTTTGATGTGGCGGAATACCTGACTGAAGATAACTCCTTAACCCTGCAGCCCGATGCCTGGTTAAAAGAGTGGGGCGTAGATAAAAGCTATCAAAGTCGTGGTGCGCTGTTGCCCGACAGTATGCCAGAGCCAGCTGCCCGTAAAATTTATTTAATGCAGCGTAAAGACAGTAAAGTAGGCGCGGGTTTAGGTAAAACCACCGGCTGGACCCACCGTGCTTCTCTAAAGAAAAAGGGTGTCGAGTCGATGGCCGGCGTTAATTATCTGAAAGTAGACGACAGCGGCCTGTGGCTGGAAGTTAACGGTGAAGAGCGTTGTCTGGATGTCGACAACGTTATTATCTGCGCCGGCCAGGTGCCACAGCGCGCGTTGCAACAAGGCCTGACCGACCTCGGCATTCGCCACCACCTGATTGGCGGCGCCGATGTAGCCGCCGAGTTAGATGCTAAACGCGCCATCCGCCAGGGCGCAGAGCTGGCAGCGCAAATCTAGCTGAATTCAGTCCGCTACTTTTTTATGTTAAGTCAACCGCACCAACATGGTGCGGTTTTATTTTGTCATCCTGCTGTAACCCAATTTTCGTTTCTCACCGTTAAAATCTGTTGCTGACCATGCTATAGCGAAAGATCACCGACTTAAGTCTGATTTTGCTATTGGCAAGTCACATTTCTGGTGCTTTATTTGTTAATGCTGCTATCGTGATAGTAGCTCTACTATCAGAAAATCAATACAGGGAGTCTTTATGTCAGGAGTGTTAACCATGGTGCTGGCCGGGGGCGAGGGGACCCGTTTGGCGCCGCTTACCGGCATTCGCGCTAAACCGGCTGTGCCATTTGGCGGCAACTATCGGATTGTCGATTTTGTTTTAAACAACTTTGTAAATTCTGACTTGCTGCAGATTTTTGTGATCACTCAGTTTAAATCGCACTCGTTAATGAAGCATTTAGGCCGCGCCTGGCGGGTAAGTGGTTTAACCAACCGCTTTATTGACCCGATACCGGCGCAAATGCAGACGGGTAAGCACTGGTATTTAGGGACTGCCGATGCCATTTATCAGAATTTGCACTTAATCGAAGGGCTGGACCCGGAGCATGTTTGCGTATTCGGTGGCGACCATATTTATAAAATGGACGTGCGGCAAATGCTCGACTTTCATCGCCATAACAAAGCTAAGCTTACCGTGGCGGCGATACCGGTGCCGGTAAGTCAGGCCCATGAATTTGGGGTGATAGAGGTTGATGAACACGGCAAAATGATTGGTTTTGAAGAAAAGCCCAAAGAGAACCCGAAAACTATCCCAGGCCGGCCGGATTTTGTGCTGGCGTCGATGGGCAACTATATTTTTGAAGCCAAATGTCTGGTTGATGTGCTGCAAGAGGACGCGAAACAAGCTGATTCCAAACACGACTTTGGCCATAATATTATTCCGGGTTTGTATCCGCAGGGCGAAGTGTACGTCTATGACTTTTCCAGCAACCGCATTCGTGGCGAGTCTGAAAGCAGCGCCGGCTACTGGCGTGATGTTGGCACCATAGATTCCTACTATGAAGCCAATATGGACTTAATTTCGATTAACCCGCCATTTGATGTTTATAACCGCTACTGGCCGCTACGCAGCTATACGCCGCCAATGCCACCGGCCAAATTTGTCCACGACGAAACCAACCGTACCGGTCAGGCTATCAGCTCGATGGTGGCGTCGGGCTGTATTGTCAGTGGCGCTATCGTTTATCAGTCTATTCTGGGGTACAACGTGCATGTGCATAGCCACAGTTATATAGAGAAGTGTGTGCTGATGGGCAACAATGATATTGGCCGCGGTTGTCGAATTCGCCGCGCTATTATTGATAAAGACGTTAAAATAGCCCCTGGCACCATTATTGGCGAAGATCCGGTGCAGGATAAGGCCCGCTTCCATATTTCGCCAGGTGGTGTGGTGGTGATCCCGAAAGGGGCGAAAATTGGTTTTGATGACGCCGATTAAACTGTTAAGGAACTTGTGTTGCGTATTCTGTTTATTTGTAGTGAATATGAAGGGTTAATAAAAACAGGTGGTCTGGCAGATGCCTGTCGCGGTCTGGCCAGTAGCTTACTGGCCAGCGGCCATCAGGTTAGTGTGATCCTGCCCAGGTACGGCGCCTTGTATCAGGTTGAAACAACGGCTGCAGACTCAGTATTTGTTGAGCTGGGCGGGCGTACTCTTGGCTGTGCGGTACGAAATACTGAGATAGCCGGTGTGTCGGTTTACCTGCTGGAGCATCATGACTTTTTTGCCAGAAGCCGGCCGTATGACGATGGCGAGCATGGCTATCCGGACAATCCGCTGCGGTTTGCGTTTTTCTGCAAGGCGGTACTGCAGTGGTGTACCGAGCAGCCTGCATTTGACATTTTACATGGCCATGACTGGCAGACTGCGCCGACGGCGTATTATCTGACAAATAACTACCGGCAGCATCCTAAACTGGCTAAAACACCTTTTGTATTTACCATTCATAATGGTGCCTACCAGCAACAATCTGAGCCGCACTGGGCCGAGCAGCTCGACCTGCCGCTTGATGGCAATAGCGTTAATTTTCTGCAGATAGCACTGCAGTATGCAACGAAGATCAATACCGTCAGTCAGGGCTACCGGGATGAGCTATTAACTGAGCCTGCCGCCAATGGCCTCTCGGCCTGGTATCAGCAGCGCCAGCAGGATTTCAGCGGAATTTTAAATGGCTGTGATTACCAGCAATGGGACCCGGCCACGGACACGGCATTGCCGGCAAACTATCAGGCGGCTGATTTAACCGGCAAAGCGCTGTGTAAACAACAATTGCAACGGGATTATCAGTTAGCCGAAACCGACCAGCCTTTGCTGGTAGCGGTAAGCCGGGTTACCGGTCAGAAGGGTTACGATATACTGATCCCGGCGCTTAAACATCTGCTGGCAAACTATTCGCTGCAAGTTGTGATTGTCGGCAGTGGCGAGGCGCGTTACTGTCAACAGTTACATCAGCTAACGGTAAGCTTTGCTGATAAATTCCGCTTTATAGAAGGCTTTAATGAGCAATTGGCCCATCAGGTGGAAGCGGCCGGTGATTTTTTTCTGATGCCGAGTTTATTTGAACCCTGTGGCCTGAATCAGCTGTACAGCTTGCGCTATGGCACCTTGCCACTGGTGCGGTTAACCGGTGGCCTAAAAGACACGGTGGTGCCCTGGCCTGATAAGGGGGCAACCGGGATTGGTTTTACTGAACCAACGGTTGATGCTTTACAGCAGGCGTTACGTCAGGCCCTGGCGTTGTATCAGGACCAGAAGATGTATAAAGAAGTTCAGCAAAATGCAATGGCGCAGAGCTTTGGCTGGGCCGAAGCTGCTAAGCAGTATCTGACGCTCTATCAGCAGGCGAGGCAAGCCGTTTAAGCCAATTTACGGCGCTATTTTAAGCGATATGGCGAGTGGCTGAGCAAACAGCCGTGCTGGTGGTAGTTTGTCGTGGGCATTGTAGATAATCTTTGTTAGCCTGCTGGCCAGAATGTTTACTGAAAAGTTTACTGAGACGATTGGTTAAAAGTTCACTGAGTTGTTTACTGAGGTTAAGTTATGGATGCGTTGACACTATTAACGACACGATTCTCCACGCCGCGTTTAACCGAGCCGGCGCCCAGGGGCGAGGCGCTGCAGCTTATTAAAAAAGCGGCGTTAAAAGTGCCGGACCATGGTGGTTTAAAACCATGGCGTTTTGTTATTGTCACCGGTAAAGAGGCCCTTAACCGGTTGGGGGATGTGTTTGCCGAAGCGGCGATTGAAGATGCGCCCGGTATTTCTCCGGAAATGCACGAGCGCGCCAGACAGCTACCGCTGCGTGCGCCGATGGTGATTGTATGTATTGCCAGGGTAACGGAACATGCTAAAGTACCAGCCCATGAACAGGTACAATCTGCTGCCTGTGCGGTAATGGCGATGCAACAAGCGGCATTTGCTCAGGGTTTCGGCGGTATCTGGCGCACCGGCAGCTATGCCCAGCAGGATTTTGTAAAACAATCTCTGGATGTCGGCGAAGATGATGAAATTGTCGGTTTTTTATATTTAGGTACCGCAGCAGCTAATGCACCGGTGCGCAACGATCCGGATCCGGAGGCGTTTTTCTCGTATTTTTAAGCGTTGCCAGTGGCAACCGTTTTCAGTAACAACAAACCCGCCAAAGGCGGGTTTGTTGTTTTAAGCTAAGCTGCTTTGTTAGAACTCAGCGTTGCCCGGGGTGCGGGGGAAGGCAATAACATCGCGCACATTGCCGACACCAGTCACATAAGACACTAAGCGCTCAAAACCCAGACCAAAACCGGCATGGGGTACCGTGCCGTAGCGGCGCAGGTCGCGATACCAGCTGTAATCTTCTTTGTTCAGGCCCATTTCATCCAGGCGCTTATCGAATTGCTCCAGCCGCTCTTCCCGCTGACTGCCGCCGATAATCTCGCCAATGCCGGGGGCTAGTACATCCATGGCAGCAACGGTTTTACCATCGTCATTTAAGCGCATATAAAAGGCTTTAATGTCTTTTGGGTAGTTCTGCATAATAATGGGCGCGCCCACATGTTCTTCTGCCAGGTACCGCTCGTGCTCAGATTGCAGATCCACACCCCATTCAACCGGGTACTGGAACGTTTTGCCACAGTTTTGCAGAATTTCAATGGCGTCGGTGTAATCCATCCGCACGAAGGATGAGTCAATCAGCTTTTGTAAGCGGCTGATGGCAGTCGGGTCGATACGCTCGGCAAAAAACGCCATATCATCGGCACGCTCGCTCAGCACGGCTTTGCAAACATACTTCAGCATATCTTCTGCTAACTGAGCGATGTCCTTTAATTCGGCAAAAGCCACTTCCGGTTCAATCATCCAGAACTCCGCCAGATGGCGGCTGGTGTTAGAGTTTTCAGCCCGGAAGGTGGGACCGAAAGTGTAAATCTTTGACATGGCACAGGCGTAGGTTTCGCCGTTTAGCTGGCCGGAAACGGTCAGATAGGTTTCCTTGCCGAAGAAATCTTCACTGAAATCAACCTTGCCCGTGTCGGTGCGGGGCAGGTTTTCAAAATCAAGGGTGCTGACCCGGAACATCTCACCGGCGCCTTCAGTGTCTGAGCCGGTAATAATAGGGGTACTGATCCAGTAATAACCCTGCTCATGGAAAAACCGGTGAACGGCTTGCGCTAAACAATGCCTTACCCGGGTAACGGCGCCAACCACGTTGGTCCGCGGGCGCAAATGGGCGTGTTCCCGCAGATATTCCATGCTATGGCGCTTGGGTGCCATCGGATACGTATCCGGGTTTTCCACCCAGCCAACTACGGTGACATTTTCTGCCTGAATTTCAAAAGCCTGGCCTTGCCCCTCCGAGCGGGCGACGGTGCCGCTGACAATCACTGAACAGGCGGTGGTTAAGCGCTTAATCTCATTTTCATAATTAGCCAGATTTGACGGCACAACGGCCTGCACCGCATCAAAACAGCTGCCATCGTGCACAGCTAAAAAAGAAATACCGGCTTTGGAATCGCGACGGGTGCGGATCCAGCCTTTAACGGTGATCTGTGAACCGGTGTCGTACTTACCGGCCAACACATCTTTAACTACGGCGTGCGTCATGCAACAAACTCCAGATGGTGTTATAACTAGGCTATATTTATGAAAGCTGTAATCATACTTAGCCAGAAGCTGAACACAAGTAAAAGTTGGAAGGAAGCCAAAAATGACAGCATATAATAAGGCCGGGCCAGATAAGGGAGGGCCGGATTTTGAACGGCGGGAAGGGCCTGACTTACTCTGCCGGGCATTTAAGTATCTTGCCGTAATTGCCTGGTTGCTGTTTTTTGCGGCACTGGTTGTCAGCCATTATGCCCGGCCGGAAATGGATTCGGGTTTAGTGCGTTATCTGGGGCTGGATATTCGTGACTACTGGCGGCCCCGGTTAACCTTCTGGCTAGTATACCTGCTGTGGGGCAGTGTACTGGTTAGTGTCGCCAGTTTGCTACTCAATCGGATGAGGTTAAGACGCCGTGGCGATCATATGCATTTCAATATTATTATATTGCTGCTTAGCGCCAGCGGTATGCTGTTTTACATACTGCGCTAAACCTTTCTCTCGGCATTTTAATTACTGAATCTATATTAATTACTGACACTGCTGGCAGCCACGCTCACCATGGCTGCGCTAAGCTTGCTTAGTTGCGCCGGGCTGATGATAAAGGGCGGCATAATATAAATCAGGTTGTTAAATGGCCTGATCCATACCCCCAGCTCAACAAACTGCTGCTGTAACTTAGCAACATTTACTTTCTGCTGCATTTCCAGCACGCCAATAGCGCCCAACACCCGCACATCCTTAACGGCCGGCAAGCTCTTACAGGCCGCCAGTTCCCGCTGCAGCTGCTGTTCTATTGCCGCTACCTGGGCCGGCCAGTTATTCTCACGGATAAGCTGAACACTGGCATTGGCCACCGCACAGGCCAGCGGGTTGGCCATAAAAGTCGGGCCATGCATTAAACCGCCGGCGGCACTCTGGCTGATGCCCCTGGCCACTTCATCGGTGCACAGGGTGGCAGCCAGTGTAATGTAGCCGCCACTCAAAGCCTTACCCAGACACATAATATCCGGTGTAATACCGGCATGTTCGCAGGCAAAGAGTTTGCCGGTGCGGCCAAAACCTGTGGCAATTTCATCGGCAATCAGCAATACATTGAATTGATCGCACAAGGCCCGGGCCTGACGCAGATACTCCGGATGATAAAAACGCATACCGCCATAACCCTGAACAATGGGTTCCAGAATAAGTGCGGCAATCTGGCTATGCTCCTGTGCCAGCAGTTCAGCGAGTGGTTGCATATCGGCCGGATTAAACGCTGCATCAAAGCTACTTTGCGGCGGCGGCAGAAAAAAATGCTGGCTTAAAATGCCGCTAAACATGTCGTGCATGCCATCCACCGGATCGCATACCGCCATCGCGGCAAAGGTATCACCATGATAACCCTTACGCAGGCTGATCAGTTTGGTTTTGGCCGGGGTGTCGCTGGCCAGCCAGTATTGCAGCGCCATTTTAATCGCCACTTCAACCGCTACCGAGCCACTGTCGGCCAGAAACACTTTAGTTAATGCAGCAGGGGTTATTTCTACCAACTGCTGACACAAACTGACCGCTGGCTGGTGGGTTATACCGCCAAACATCACATGGGCCATTTGTTGCAGTTGGTCGGTTACTGCGGCGTTTAGTGCCGGATGGTTATAGCCATGGGCAGCGGCCCACCAGGATGAGGTGCCGTCAATAAGTCGCTGGCCATTTTCCAGCATTAATTCACAGCCCTCGGCCCGGCTGACCGGATAAACCGGTAGCGGGTCCAGCATTGAAGTATAAGGGTGCCAGATGTGGTCGCGATCAAATTCTAAGTTAACGGCCATAATTCATGCTCATAAAATAACCAGTAGTAAAGTTTATAGCGTGGTTAGCGTTGACAAGCTGTCACCGGCGGTTAGACTAGCCGAAAAACCGCATAACAACAATGGATACCCCTTATGCAAGCTGCCACCACCACTCAGGTACGCCATAACTGGACCCTCGCTGAAGTTAACGCGCTGTATGCGTTACCGTTTAATGATTTACTGTTTCAGGCGCAAACTGTGCACCGTCAGTTTTTTACCCCTAATGAGGTGCAAATCAGCACCTTGTTATCAATTAAAACCGGTGCCTGTGCCGAAGACTGTAAGTATTGCCCGCAAAGCGGTCATTACAATACCGGGCTGGAGCGCGAGCGCTTGCTGGAAGTTGAAAAGGTACTGACTCAGGCTGCCGCCGCGAAAGCACAAGGAGCCAGTCGCTTTTGTATGGGCGCTGCCTGGAGCAACCCGAAGCAGCGTGATATGCCTTACATTATTGAAATGGTTAAAGGTGTTAAAGAAATGGGGCTGGAAACCTGTATGACCCTTGGCATGCTTGATAACAGCCAGGCTCAGACCCTGGCGCAGGCAGGCCTGGATTACTACAACCATAACCTGGATACTTCACCGGAATTTTATGGTGAAATTATCACCACCCGCACTTATCAGGACCGCTTAGACACACTGAGCCATGTGCGCGATGCCGGTATGAAAGTTTGCTGCGGTGGTATTGTGGGTATGGGGGAAAGTGCTAATGACCGCTCAGCGCTGCTGATGCAACTGGCTAACCTGCCAGAGCATCCGCAAAGTGTGCCAATTAATATGCTGGTTAAAGTACAGGGTACGCCACTGGAAAATGTTGAAGATTTAGACGGTTTTGAGTTTATCCGTACCATCGCCGTTGCCCGGATCATGCTGCCGCAAAGCCATGTCCGGCTGTCAGCTGGCCGCTCGCGGATGAACGAGCAAATGCAGGCGTTATGTTTCTTTGCCGGCGCCAACTCGATTTTTTATGGCGATAAATTACTGACCACCGATAACCCGGAAGCTAACGCTGATATGCAGCTTTTCGCCAAGCTGGGGATTAAGCCAGAGCAGCGTGCCGATGTGTCAGACGAAGCCCATGAGCTGGCGTTAGCGGATGCTCTTAACGAGCAGACCAATCCGCCGCTGTATCATGCAGCTCAGTAGAAAGCAGCTCAGTAAAATGCGGCGCAGTAGCCATGTCGGAAGCTAAGCTGGCGCAGTTGCAGTACGCTCTTGCTGAGCGTGCTGCCAAACACTTATTACGCCAACCTGTGACGCTGGACAATTACAACGGCCGTTTAATCACCATTAACGGCCAGCAGTATCTGAATTTCTCCGGTAATGATTACTTAGGGCTGGCGACAGCGCCAGAGGTGCTGCAAGCCCTTGCTGAAGGTGCGACACACTATGGTGCTGGCAGCAGTGGCTCGCCATTGGTGACCGGCCAGCATAAAGTGCATCAGCAATTATGCGATACGCTTTGCGACTGGCTGGGGGTAGAGCGGGCGCTGTTGTTTTCGTCCGGTTTTGCGGCGAATCAGGCAATGCTGTTAACCCTGGCCGATAAGCAGGATCTGCTACTGCTGGATAAACTGAGTCATGCGTCTTTGATTGATGCCGCCCTTTGTAGCAAGGCTGACTTAAAACGCTTTGCTCACAATGATTTAAACTCGCTTAGTAGTCTGCTTAAGCAACAAACGGCAGGGGCTTTACAGCCGATGGTGGTAACAGAGGGCGTGTTCAGCATGGATGGCGACAGCCCGGATTTACCGGCATTACTGGCACTATGTCAGCAATATAAGGCGCCGTTATTGCTGGATGATGCTCATGGCCTGGGTGTGCTTGGACCTGAGGGCAGCGGCAGTGCGACAGCACAAGGCATTGCCATTAACGACCTGTTTTGCCTGATGGCCAATTTTGGTAAAGCCCTGGGGATTGGCGGCGCTTTTATTGCCGGTAGTAAAACTGTAATAGATTATCTGGAACAATTTGGCCGCCATTATATTTACAGCACGGGCTTATCGCCGGCCCTTTGTGCAGCGGTGTTAAAAAGTATCGAACTGTGCCGCAGCCAGAACTGGCGACGCGAGCAACTGCAGCAAAATATCAGCTTGTTTCGCCAGTTAGCAGCAGAGCTGCCGCTATTAGTGTCCGACACGGCGATTCAGGGCGTGGTGCTGGGTGATAATGAGCGCGCACTTGCTGCCAGCAAGCAGCTGAAGCTGGCCGGCGTCTGGCTGAGCGCTATCCGGCCGCCAACCGTGCCTGCTGGCAGTGCCCGCTTAAGAATAACCCTTAGCGCTCAGCATACTGCGCAGGACATCAGGTTACTGGTGCAGCAGTTAAGGCAGATAGCATGATGACCTCTGAGTTAATTACACCGCCAGTGGCTGCACATCAGGCGCCGCATGAAACTCACTTTGTGAAACAGGTCGCAGCCAGTTTTGGTAAAGCCTGTGACAGTTACTTAGCTGCTGCCAGGTTGCAACAGCAGGTAGCGCGGGATGCGCTGGCCCTGTTGCCTGGGGTTCAACAAGGCCAGTTGCTCGATTTAGGCTGTGGCCCGGGTTGGATCCACCCTGAATTCAGCAAGTATTGTACTGCTTTTACTGCGGTTGATTTGAGCAAAGGTATGCTGGCCAAAGCCAGTAGTCAGCAACGGGCAAGGGCGTATATTCAGGCTGACGCGGCGGCACTGCCGTTGGCCACTAAGCAGTTTGACAAGGTGTTCTCCAGCCTAATGTTACAGTGGTGTCCCAGGCCTGCTGCAGTATTAGCAGAAGCAGCCCGGGTGCTGGCACCCAACGGCCAGCTGGTTATCAGTACGCTGGTGCAGGGCACCTTATATGAGCTGCAAGGCGCCTTCGCAACCCTGGATCAGCATTCGCATATCCACCCATTTTTACCTGAAGCAGCGCTTATTGCTGCCGCTAACCAGTTACCGGGTATTCACTGGCAGTTTGAACGCCTTAGTTACCCTTTGTATTACCCGGATGTGCAGAGTTTAGCCCGCGAGTTAAAAGCGTTGGGGGCGAATCAGGTTGCCGGACGCAGCCAGACAGGCCTAACCGGAAAAGGCTACTGGCAAAAACTGGCCGCTGCTTATGAGAGGCATCGTACCCGCGAGGGCTTGCCAGCCACTTATCAGGTACTGTTTATTCGCGGAGAAAAGTATGGCGGTTAAATCGTTGTTTGTTACTGCCACTGACACCGATGCCGGCAAAACCTTTGTCAGCTGTCTGTTGTTACAGGGTTTCGCCAAGCTCGGTGTGGCTGCTGCGGGGGTGAAGCCCATAGCAGCCGGAGCTGACGAGCACTATCAGAATGGTGACGCGTTACTACTGCAGCGCCATTCTGGTATCGCGTTACCGTATAAGCTGGTAAACCCGATATGTTATCAGGCACCGGTAGCGCCACATCTGGCGGCGCTAATTGAACAGCAACCGATCAGTGAAGCAACGCTTGATAATGCGCTTAACAGCTGGCAACAATTACCACTACAGCAACTATTAATTGAAGGTGCGGGCGGTTGGTTATTACCCATCAGCGATAAGCGCTATCTGGCTGACTGGGTAGCGAAACAGCAGTTACCGGTACTGCTGGTTGTTGGCATGAAGCTGGGGTGTTTAAACCACGCCATGTTAACCGTGCGGGAGATTGCCCGCAGTGGCTGTAACCTGGTGGGCTGGGTAGCCAATTGTGTCGACCCGGCCATGGCATTGCGTGAGCAGAATATCGCTGATCTAAAACAACGGATCCCAGCACCTTGTCTGGGTGTGGTGCCTTATGCACCGGATAACGCGGAGCAAGTTGCGTTGAGTTTAGCCAAGGATCTCCTTAAGACTTCAGGTTGCAACACACGCTAAGCTCGCCACAGCAACTACTTCAAACATCCTGTTTGTCGCCCTGTGGGCCAGCTAAAGCTGTTCAAATTCGTTCCATACGAATTTGTCGCTACCGCTGGCGCGTCGGCTCAGACACTCTGTGGCGACTGAGCATGTGTTCCAACCTTCGTTTTGAAGGGCTCTGCATGTCGCAGTTAGATATTGTTAAAAAAACAATCTGATAAATCACTATTCTCAGCTATCGCCGTTTTATCACCACCTTTAAATAAATAACCGCCGCCACTGCCCAGCAGTGTTAGTTTATCACCACTGCATTTAAGGGCAGTACCTTCTGGTAAGGCAATAATCGGCGTGGTGGGGTTTAACACCATAAATTCGGCCAGGCGCATATCCCGTGTTTCACCATGAAAACCCTCTGGTTTATAGTCACTGTAGTGCGGGTTTAACTGCACTGGCAACAGGTTTAATCCATTAAACGATGCAGGTTCGACAATCGGCATATCATTAGTGGTGCGAATAGTGGCGCCTGCGATGTTGGAGCCGGCACTCCAGCCAATATAGGGCATGCCATCAGTTACGCGTTGCCTGATTAATTGCACGGTATCTTGTTGATATAGCTTGTTAAGTAGCTGAAAAGTGTTACCACCACCTACTGCTATTGCCTGGGCCTCGCTAATCGCTGCTTTCGGATCAGCGTACTGGTGCAAGCTGGTCACTTTTATTGATAGCGGGGCCAGTGCGCTGGCCACTTGTTGAAAGTAGTTGTCGTCAGTGATAGTAACGCCGGCATAGGATACAAATAACAGCTCATCGATGCCTTGTAGCTGGGTTTCAAGCCAGGACATATAGGGTGCCAGATAAGCACTGTTATTGGCGCGGGAGCTACTAAGTAAAAGTAATTGCATGAAATCCTCTGGTTTTAACCTGCTGTAACAACTCGCTATTGTAGCGAAAAGTGCGCAGCGACACATGTTTTCTTACACTTTAGCTTACTAAATACCGCCTTTGGTAATTTGAAATTCAGCTTACTGGCCATATATTAATGTCAGTTAAGTCACTGAGGTAAGCGTATATGAAAAGAGTTTTGCTATTTCTGGCAACTAACCTGGCGGTAATTTTAGTACTGAGTATTGTACTGAATATTGTCTTCAGCTTTTTTGGGATAGATCACAGTAGTATTGGCGGCTTACTGGTATTTGCAGCCATTTTTGGCTTTGGTGGCTCGTTTATCTCGTTAGCATTGTCAAAATGGATGGCGAAACGATCAACTGGCGCTGTGGTGATTACCCAACCGCGCAATGCCACCGAGCATTGGTTGATGAATACCGTGGCCCGGCAGGCCAAACAAGCAGGCATTGGCATGCCTGAGGTGGCAGTTTATGACTCGCCGGAGATGAATGCCTTTGCCACCGGTATGAGCCGGAACAATGCCCTGGTGGCGGTTAGTACTGGCTTGCTGCGTAATATGAAAGAAGATGAAGTAGAGGCGGTACTGGCGCACGAGGTATCGCATGTTGCCAATGGTGATATGGTCACGCTGACGTTAATTCAGGGTGTGGTCAATACCTTTGTCATTTTCTTTGCCCGCTTGATTGCCGGTGCAATTCGTAATAACAACCAGCAATTAGGTACTTTTGCTTATTTTGGTATCGTCATTGTGCTGGAAATCGTGTTTGGTTTCCTGGCCAGTATTATCGTGATGTGGTTCTCGCGTCAACGGGAATACCGAGCAGATGCTGGCGCGGCGCGCCTTTCAGGGCCTGACAAAATGATTGCGGCGCTGGAGCGGTTGAAACACAACCATGAAAGCCGGTTAGAGGGCAGCATGATGGCCTTTGGTATTGCCAGTAAGAAAGCAAAATCTGAGCTGCTGTTAACCCACCCCCCACTGGAAAAACGGATTGAAGCGCTGCGTAGCAGACGTGAGTTTTAAATTGAAGCCCCGGTAACGGGGCTTTTTTATTTTGATTAGTCAGTCACTTTCCTGACAAATTCTGACTTCAGGCTCATGGCACCAAAGCCATCAATTTTACAATCGATATCGTGATCACCTGTCACCAAGCGGATGTTTTTAACTTTGGTGCCTATTTTAACCACAGACGACGAGCCCTTAACTTTAAGGTCTTTGATGACCGTAACACTGTCACCATCCTGTAAGGTATTGCCAGCACTGTCCCGAATGATGCTCTCAGTAGGAACAGCTGTCGCGACAGAGCTTTCTTGATTAAATTCATGGCCGCATTCCGGGCAAATAAGTAAGTTGGCATCCTGATAAACGAATTCAGATTGGCATTGAGGGCAGGCGGGTAACGCAGACATAATGTAATTCCTGTAACAAGTAAGCTGGCCAGTTTAGATCCGGCAGTATTATAGCCCAATGCCAGCCTGGTAACAGACAAAAACATTTTAAACGCCGGGGCGTGTCGACAGTGTTTTGCCACTATCAACGCGCTGAATAGTGGATATTTTACCGCCTTGCAGGGCAACGATAATAATTTTTGCTAAGGTAACGCCTTAAGCGCCAACAGATTGGAGTCAGCATGCTAACAGCACCGCAATTTACCAGTTTTAATCCACCTCGCCGCATTCTGATGGGCCCGGGGCCATCAGATGTATATCCACAAGTACTGGCCGCGCAGGCCAAGCCGACTATCGGCCATTTAGATCCACTGTTTATCGGTATGATGGACGAGCTGAAGCAACTGTTACAGTATGCGTTTCAAACTACGAACCCGATGACCATAGCAGTGTCTGCACCGGGTTCTGCCGGCATGGAAACCTGTTTTGTCAATCTGGTTGAGCCGGGCGAGAAAGTTATTGTTTGCCGTAACGGCGTGTTTGGTGAGCGAATGCGCCAGAATGTAGAACGATGTGGCGGTGTTGCAGTATGTGTTGATAATGCCTGGGGTGAACCAGTAAGCCCGGAACAGGTTGAGGATACGCTTAAACAGCACCCTGACGCCCGCTTTCTGGCATTTGTTCACGCCGAAACGTCTACCGGCGCATTGAGTGATGCGAAAGCTCTCTGTGCGCTGGCAACACAATATGATTGTATCTCTATCGTCGATGCTGTGACATCGTTAGGTGGGGTGGAGCTGCGGGTAGACGAGTGGGGTATTGATGCCATTTATTCTGGTAGCCAGAAATGCCTGTCGTGCGTGCCGGGTTTGTCACCAGTGTCGTTTTCTGAAAAGGCGGTCGCGAAAATTCAGCAGCGCAAAAGACCGGTGCAAAGCTGGTTTTTAGATCAAAGCCTGGTAATGGCTTATTGGAGCGGTCAGGGTAAGCGCAGTTATCATCACACGGCGCCGGTAAACAGTTTATATGCGCTGCATGAAGCCTTGCGCTTGCTCGCTACTGAAGGGCTGGAGCATGCCTGGCAGCGTCACCGCGCTATGCATCAATTGTTGGCGAAAGGTTTAACATCGCTTGGGCTGGAGTTCGTGGTGGCAGAGCCTTACCGGTTGCCGCAGCTAAATAGTGTTTATATTCCGGCTGGGGCAGATGATGTAAGGCTTCGTAGTACCTTACTAAATGAATATAATCTGGAAATTGGTGCAGGCCTTGGCGAACTTTCTGGCAGAGCCTGGCGTTTGGGATTAATGGGCTATGGCGCCCGTCGTGAAAATGTAGCATTGTGTATTCAGGCACTCAGTGAGCAACTTGCCAGCAGCTGAGGATATTCCGGCGCAGTCAGGCCAATTTTCTACAGAAAAGGCTGCCAATATTCGTTGATAACAGCTATCTTAAATCTGTTAATAACAGAGGACGTACGCTATGCCAGTAACAGCTGAGCTTAATGCTGAGATAAAAATTCTTAATTTATATAATCTCGATTCACAGATGGAAGGGTTAAAAGTACACAAAGACGCCGATAGCGAGACCCGGGCAGCGATTGCCCGCCTGCATCAGAAAGGATTGCTTACCCAGAATGACGGGGGCTATCTGACTGATTTAGGCGTACACTGCGCGGAGCATATTCAGACAGCCATGCGTATTTTAACCAATCGTTAAACTGTTAACAGTTCCCTGAATTATCGCGCACTGGCCTGTTTTTCAGGCCAGTTCAACTTTGCCAGCGTTTTAGCGTTTTGTTTTAAATGTTGCTCTAACAGCAATAACGCTTGCTGATCATCGGCATACACTGCGCGCTGATATAATGAGTCTATTTTGCCAAGCAACGTAGTGTTTGCCGCGTTATGTGTTTTCAGTTCAGCAATAAACTGGCTGAAATGCTGACCTGCGGGTTTATTGACTAACACCTTGCCAAAGTAGCGTCTGATGAGTAGCACAGGTGCTGCAAATTTTGGCGGTTGTCTTTGCAAACGCAGAAACCACCATAATAACAATGCCGCTACTAACAGCGAACCGAGCAATGCCAACAACTTGCCAGCGGCTTTAAGCTGCTGCCACAGATTAAGCTGCTGACTTTCATCGAAACCGAGTACCCATACCGACCAGTAATAATCCAGATGCAGCAATTGTTGATTAATATAATTAAAGGCGGAGAAGCGACGCCAGCTGGCTTGCAACTGATTTTGCTCATCGGCAGAAAGCGCCGCATCCAGACCATCCAACACCCTTTCAGGCGCTATAACAGCAGTGGGATCAAACCGCTGCCAACCATTGTTAGCGTAATATTCTACCCAGGCATGCGCTTCACGTTGTCGTACTTCCAGATATTGTTGTTCTTCATGCCAGACCCCGCCCTGATAACCCCCGACGACTCTGGCGGGCACACCTGCTTCCCTTAGCAAAACCGCTGTCGCAGAGGCATAATGACTGCAAAAACCGGTGCGACTGTCAAACAAGAAAGCATCAATACTGTTATCGCCAAGGCGCGGCGGGTTTAAACTATAGAAATAAGGCTGTTGTCGGAACATTTCGCTTATCTGCTCAATCAACCCGGCAGTAGAACCGGCATTAGCGACAAGCTCTGCAGCGAGGACTTTGGTTTTTGGATTCGCACTTACAGTACGACTATTTAACTGTTGTTCCAGCGCAATATCTTGCGGTATTGCCTGTAGTTCACTTACCAGCTGATAGCTAAGCCGCTGACTGACAGGACGCCGGGCTTCAACTAAATAGGCTGACGCTGGTCGCACTGAATTGGCATATTGCACCGGCATACCCAGTGCAAACAGACTGCGCTGATTACTGACTTCAGCAATGATCTGATAGCTGACTGTCTGTTCAATGTTGGGGTTAGCTGATTGTCTGCTACCCGGTTGTCGCCGGTCAAAGCGTTGATTTACGTTCCAGCTACGACCATCAAAATCTTCATAAACTTTTGCCCGCCAATACAATTGTTGGCGCGGTGGCAGCGAACCGCTGAATATCGCCCGAAAGGCTAATTTGTCACTTTGTACCAGATTTTCAATACTACCGGGATCCAGACTGTCGGCGAGGCCGGTGACCGCAGCTTCTGCGGTTGGGATCCGCCATAATGGTTGTAAGCGTGGAAATAACAGGAACAACGAGATCCAGATTGGCAGCGTTATCAGGATGGCTTTGCCCAGTTGCAGCAACTGCAGTTGATGTTGCTTGCTGGCATACAATTGATAATGGCTGTAGAGCGTTAATAGGAGCAGTGCCAGAATAAGCAGGCTGACCAAAATACTCTGATAGAAAATAAAACAGCAAGCCAGCAGAAAATACAGTACCCATAACAGCTGATGACTGTCGTGGCGCTGGCGGATCAGCACCAGGCGACAGGTGACTGATAGCAGCAATATTTGGATCATAAAATGGAATACGCCACTTTGCCGAATGCTGATTAGCAACAGCAGCAGGATCAACGCAGCAATAATATTAATGCGTTTTAGCTTATTAACTTTTGAACTGCTTTGCTGCAATGGCCAGCGGTATAACAGCAATAATAGTAAGATGGCGCTGTACCATAGCGGTAGTGCCTGATGTAGCAGCATTATCACGGCTAGCAGAATGACGTAAAAAAAGAGTAAGGCCTGCCGGCTTAATAACACTAACATAGTGCCATCTCGCGAAGGCAGCGTTCCAGATGCTGTTGGCCACAGGATGGGTCAACGCTTTTTTTATTTATTCGCAGGCCGTACGGCTTGCCGCGTTGCTCCAGTTGCAACATAAGGTAACAGGCTTTTGACAGGGCAACTTCCAGTGCTGCGCCACTGACTGCGGGTATGGTGATCCAGTCTGGCTCGGGTTGTGGACTGCTAGGTGCATGTTTTACGACCGGGCTCGTCGGGTCACGGGCCAGCCGTTTCCACAACATTAATTTGAGGCTGTCACCAGACTGATAGCTGCGAATTGTATCGTAATCATCTGCTAGCTGATTTTTGTTGCCACTGTTCTCACCAAGGCTGTTTATTGCATCAGTAGCCAAGGGTTTTGGAAATACCCAGTAATGATAATCAAGATTGAGCATACTTTTGCAATTGAACAAACCAAAAGGATAATAGCTATGAACGGTAAGTCGGGGCAATGAAAAATAGCCGCGGCGCTCAGTGATAAGCGGCACCATAATCTGCTGACTGTTATCGGTAAATGCTGGTTGTTGCTGATGATAAAAATAGCATTGTAGTTGTTGACGCGGCAGGGGGGCTTGCAATGTTACCGGTACCATTAGTGTCTCTTCAGCATAAGCGCTGAGAACCGGGGCACAACTCACCGTTATGTTATGCAAATTACGCCAGGCTAGCGTAAGCGCTAATAACAATACCGACACCAGCATGTAACTCATCAACAGGATCAAATTATTTTGGTAATTGGTGCCGAGTAAATAAAGCAGAATCAGTAATAATATGTACCACAGACCAAACCGGCTTGGCAGAATGTAAATAATCTTCTGAGTTAATGTCACTACTCTGGCTTTGGGCTGTCGCTTATCCAGCCAGTTATTAAACCACCGGGTTGCCAGGTTTTTGAGGCTTTTCATAGCGGACAATCAGTTTGCTCAAGTAGTATCTGACTAAGACTGTGACTGGCCGCGCTGGAGCGTGGATCTAAACGATGCTCGGCTACTGATGGAAATACCTGTTGCACATCATCAGCACTGGTAAAGTCTCTGCCGGCAAGCAGGGCATGGGCTTTACTGGCACGAAGTAATGCTTTTGACGCCCTGGGTGACAACGGTAGCATGTCGTTGCGGTTGCGACTGGCATCAACCAGACTCAGCAGATAATCGATAACGGCATCGCTGACGTGTACTGCGGTTACCTGTTTTTGCAGGTTCTTAAGCGTATCACTGTCCAGCTGCTGGGTTAAAAATTGTAACCGCGAGCCTTTGCTGTCTTCGACCAGTAGTTGATGTTCAGCTGCACGTTCAGGAAAACCCAATGATAAACGCATTAAAAAGCGATCCAGCTGTGATTCAGGTAACGCAGAGGTACCGGCATGAAACAATGGGTTCTGAGTTGCTATCACAAAAAACGGGCTGGGTAGCGGCCGGGTTTCTCCGTCAGTACTGACCTGACGTTCTTCCATTGCTTCTAATAATGCGCTCTGAGTTTTCGGGCTTGCCCGGTTTATTTCATCAGCAAGTAATACTTGCGAAAACACCGGCCCCGGTTGAAAATGAAATTGTTGTGACCGGGCATCATAAATGCTAATCCCGGTTAAATCGGCCGGCAGCAGGTCACTGGTAAATTGGACCCGGCGATAACTTAAACCAAGGCTGTTGGCCAGTGCGTGGGCGAGGGTGGTTTTGCCCAGCCCCGGCAAATCTTCCAGCAATAAATGGCCTTCGGCCAGTAAACAGCAGAGTGAAAGTCGAATTTGCTGTTGTTTGCCAAGAATAACCTGATTAAGGCTTTGTTCGACTTGATGTAGTTGCGCTAACACGCCATCTCCTTACTGCTGGTATTGTTAAGCGGCTGTTGCCACTCAATCGGGTGGGCTTTCACGAATACGGTTACTAAATTTTTTTGCTTCAGATATCTATACTAGCTGCTCTGGTGAGGGGATCAACAAAAACAATAAGGCAGCCGAAGCTGCCTTATTCAGATTGACTGACGATAGATCAGAAGTTTACGACCAAGTCAGCGGAACATACTGTAGTGCCTTCAAGACACAGGCTGTAAGTTGCTGATGGGGCCATCGAGTTAAACCGATCGCGATGTCTGCCATCGTTTTCGATAGTTTCGATATATTCGCCATCACGATACAGGTCGACATTGCCGGTTGCCCCGGTCCAGCGTAAATCAACTATGGTTGAGCCGGTACGAGCCCGGATGGCGCGGTGCAGGGTAAGACTAATATCACTTGCCACCACAGCAACCGATTGACTGGTCATGTCAGTTAAGCCGGTGTCATCAGTAACCGTCAGGCTGACGGTATAAGAGCCCTCTGCTGCATAACTATGACTTGGGTTTTGTTGATCAGACATAGTACCGTCACCAAAATCCCAGCTCCAACTTGCGATATCATCATTGGCATCGGTTGAGGTGTCGGAAAAATCTACATCGAGGCCAGATGCAACGTAGCTAAAGCCTGCTACAGGTGCTTCCGGATCCGGGTCAACAACATCGCCACCAAGAGCAGTGATCGTTAAGCTCCAGCTGTTCAGAGTGCCGACGTCAGCACCTGCATTGTCTGATACATTAAGCGTCCAGTCACCCTGCATCGCTTCACCATTGAAGGTGTCGACGGTCCAGCTCTCCACTAAATCATCTTCGCTGCCACCACTGCGGTTTTGCAACGTATGCTCGGTTCCCTGTGGTGAGGTAAGGGTCACAATTAAGTCACCGCGCCAGGTATGAGTAATATCGACGCCGGCTTCAACACTAAACACTGTGCCTTCATTTGGTACGTTGATAACACTTTCAATACCCTCTGCATCGTTATCAGGGATGTCTACCGGAGTGGTATTGTCAAAGCTGAAATCAGCCAGGCCTTGTGGCAGCAAGTCAAGTGTCGCCGACACACTCTTAACTACTTCAGGATCTGCGGCATCAATACCTGTTACCGTAACTAAGTAATCACCCCAGGCAGTATCAGCCATTGTGGGTACCGTTACGGTGACAGTATCACCCGGTTCAGCAGTATCTGCTGATAAGCTAACACCTTCCAAGCTTGGGTCGGTACTGACACTAAGTTCCACTGTTCCCATCCAATCCGCCAGATTACCCACGTCTAAGGTAAACTCAGCTGTTTCGCCAGCAACAATTTGCTGGCTGCCAGGTGATAACGACAAGCGGAAACTTGGGGTAGGATCAGCGTCTGCCAATGCATTGACCAGGTTTAAGCGTTTACCAGAGACCGTTTTACCATCCAGCGAGGCGAGTTCATCGCCGCTATCCATCAGAATGGTTTTCATTTCCAGCGGGGTAATTTCCGGATTAATTGACCATAACAATGCCGCTGCGCCCGCAACGTGCGGTGAAGCCATTGAAGTGCCAGAATAGGAGGCATAACCATTTCCCGGAATAGTAGACTGAATAGCTGAACCCGGCGCGCCCAGGTCTACTGTCGTTGCACCATAATTCGAGGCGCCAACAGCAAATACCGACAAATCGTCATTCCTGTCAGTTGAAGCAACTGACACTATCACGTCTAAGTCGTATGCCGCCGGATACATCGGACTGACATCTGCGTCTGCACCATCGTTACCAGAAGCGGCAATAAACAGAATACCGGCGTCGCCACCTGACTGAATAGCTGCTCTGAGGGTTTCAGAGAAACCTCCGCCACCCCACGAATTGTTAGTCGCTTTGACATTGACGCCGTAATTTGTTTTTAAATCAGTAAAATAGTCAATACATTCAATCGCGCCAGCGGTACTGCCGCCGGTTGGGCCCAGAAACTGGCAAGGTAACAATGTCACATTCCAGTTAACGCCAGTTATACCAACACCATTGTCGCCGCTGGCACCAATTGTACCGGCAACATGGGTACCGTGACTGTCACTGTCCATCGGATCGTTGTTTTCATTAAGGGTCGAATAACCATGAGGGTGGCCAGGATAGCTGCCATCGTTTTCCCAGCGATTTGGGATAAGATCCGGATGATTATAGTCCATACCAGAATCGATTACGCCAATAACGATATCCCGGCTGCCAGTTGTAATATCCCAGGCTTCAGTTGCACTTATATCTGCTCCGGCAGTACCACCATTTTGCCCGGTATTATCAAGTGCCCACATTTCACCAAAACTAGGGTCATTTGGCACTGCAAGAGGCACATTCAGCGCTTTCACCAGATAGTTGGGTTCTGCAACTTCAACAGCAGGATCAGTAGCCAACTGTTTAATCAGAAAATCATGGTTAATTCCTTTTGGTACGATAACTTTAGCAATGCGACCGTTAGCAATATGGCGCATTTTAATGTCACGCCCCTGATTATCGAGCTGTCGGAGACTGGCACCACTGCGTTTAACCGCAGCTACACGCTCTTGTTTTGATACCCCAGGTTTAAACATAACAAGAATAGAATCATCAGCTTCGGCTACCTTATTGGACGCGAAAGCTGAACCGGAAGATAGCGCCGCGGCAACCGCCAGCGCTAGTATTTTTTGCTTGGACATATCAGTTCCTATTTTAATTATTTGTAAACGCATGCTCGACGAAGCACACCTAAGCATTAGCATGTATATTAACAATTTGCTCATATTTAACTATAAAATAGTACAAATGGGTTAGTAGCTTAGGACGGTTAAATGTTAATTAAACTGGTTATATATCTGTTTTTTAATTGAAAATAAAATTAATAAAACGCTTTTATGTAAAATATAAAATAAAACATTTGTCCTATTGTAGCTTTCTGATATGTCTTTAGTCTGAATGATGTAATAAAAAATGAAGGAATAAATGTGCGTAATGTAAACTACAAGGCGTTGGTGTGTTTTTTTGGATTGGCGTCCGGCGGATGTGCGTTTGCAGATGTTTCTGTACAGTTAACTTCATTGTTAGAGCGTCATGCTTTGGCTAACGGGGTTGATATCACTCAGTTGGGTGATCTTAATGTCGCTGATGTAACGCAAGGTGGCGACGCTAACTATGCTGTATTGCTGCAGCAAGGCGTGCTTAATCAGATATACCTGCAGCAGTATGGCAGTGGCAATGAAGCACAAATCAGTCAGTTTGGTAATAACAATGTTGCTGATATTTTACAGCAGGGAGAGAGCAATCTGATCCAGCTTGAGCAATGGGGAAACCGTAGTTTCGCTATTGAACAAATTGGCAACGGAGCGGAAATCTCAATAATTCAATACTAATAAGAGACTCAGGGAGATTCACATGAACCTTATTAAATCACGTAAACATCTATTAAGTATGGCAATCGCTTTATGTTTTGCTGGCAACGTTATGGCAGAGAATGAAGCAATCATTATCCAAAGTTCTGGTGCTGGTTCACTGGAAGGTAACACAGCAGAAGTTACACAGACTAATACTGGCGGTACTGCTAACCTCGCTAGGGTTGAGCAGATTGGTGAACTGAACTATAGCAGCATTTTACAAAATGGATTGTGGCTTGAAGGCTACAGCTTTAACTCTGGCAGTGATAACAGCGTGCGTATGGAACAATTTGCAGATTGGCATATTGCTTCCAGTGATATTGTTGGTGACGAAAACATCGTAACTGTCACCCAGGACGGGTTCTTTAACCAGGCAGACGCTGTTATTAATGGTAATGTTAATGATGCAGTTATATTTCAAGCCGGCGATTTGAACGAGGCAGTTATTACCCTGACCGGTGACATGAATGTGGCCGAAATAGAACAGAATGGTAATGCAAACTGGGCTAATGCCAGTTTCGCTGGCAATGAAAATATGTTTTACAGCTTCCAGGAAGGTAATGACAATGAAGCTGCCATGCTGGATGCGGCGGGAAGCTTTAATGAATTTGAAGCTGAGCAGTTTGGCGATCAAAATGTTGGTGGTGTAGTTGGTTTAACAGGCGACGACAATGCTGTGTATGTGCAGCAAGATGGTCTGGCAAACGTATTTATTGCAACCGGAGTATCGGGCAACGATAATTTTATCGATATCAAGCAAGAAGGCTTTGATAACGTATTTTTAGTTGAACCCTTAAGTGGCAATGACAATATGGTGCTTGTTGATCAAACTGGCGATAGCAATTTAGTAGAAGCGCCTATTGGCCTGGTCGGTAATGACAACCTAATTGATATGCGCCAGGACGGCAGCCTGAATAATGCATTAGTTGCAACCGATGGTGATGGCCATAATCTGACCATTTACCAAAATGGTGATGTTAACACCGCAGAAATGATTTTAGGTGGTGATAGCAACCAGGGAGACATCTACAGCTTCGGTAACGACAACTCCGCGGGCATCATATTATTTGGTGCAGATAACAGTGCGGAAATACGTCAGCTGGGTGATGAAAACTTCGCGTTGATTGATGTGCTGGGCGATGACAATGAAATTGGCGTGGAGCAGGATGGTAACCTCAACGAAACGCTGATTACCAGTGATGTTGCTGTGGCCATGAATACTATTGATGTTGAACAGAGCGGTGATTTAAACCTGGTAGATATCCTGGTGGAAGGTAGCGGCAATATTGCAGATATTTTGCAGGAAGGTGACGGTAACTGGGTAGCCGGTAATGACGGTTACTTTGCACTTTCAGGTGAGAATGGCACTGTAAGCATTAGTCAGGTAGGTAATGATAACCTGGTTCTTGGTGAGCAGTATGGTAATGGTAATATCATGAATATTACCCAGCTTGGTGATTTCAATACCGCAATTGTTACCCAAAACTAACTTGAAGGGCGGCCTTTGGCCGCCAACGGTATATGAAACTATTTTTTCTGTTAATAATATTGCTGCTACCAGTAAAGGTAGCAGCAAATGACATCGAATTAAGCGGCTTAGTTATTGACCGCACCATCTCACGTTTTGGCAAAGACTTCATGTTTTACTATTCAGGGCACTGGCGGGATATGCCAGCTACTGAAGGCGTGTCTGTTGTTATTTACGAGCAAGTGTACCCACAGGCGGGCACCTTTCTATGGGTGGAAATGAATCAGCAACGTGTATATCAGACGTACTTTGGTCGGCGCTACAACAATGTAAAAGAGATGGCCGAACAAGCCATTCTGCGCAGTATTAATGAGTTGGCCAATATCCAGGCCAGTATGCTGTTAGGTGAACAGGATCAAGAAATATTCTAAAAGGGAATAATAATGAAGAAATATGTAGTACTGCTATTCCTGCTGGCAACTACCGTTGCCAGTGCGACTGAGCTAGTTTATACCCCTATAAATCCCAGTTTTGGTGGCAATCCGCTAAATGGTAATTTTTTACTGCAAAAAGCCCAGAGCCAAAATGGTTATACTGAAGAGCGGCCGACGTTATCATTCATTGATAAGTTTCAGGAAGCGCTGGAGCGTAATATTATAAATTCGCTTACCAGGCGAATTGCCGATGGTGAACTGGTTGATGGTGTGTACAACACCGGTGAGTTTCTGGTGGAAATCACAACCGGTACTGATGGCAGTGTTATTGTAAACATTACTAACCTCGATACAGGTGAAGTCACTATTATTACTATTCCTGTGATAGGGGGGTAATGATGAGAGCAGTAATTCTTTTAACAGTGATATCAGCTTTAACAGGATGTTCTTTGGTATCAAAACCCGAGCTGAATATTACTCCCGCCAGTGTCGACTCAATCAGCACTACTATGCTGAATTTACAACAGCAGGCAAAACCACGCACGCAGATCCCGGTATCGGTCTATGCGTTTCGGGATCAGACGGGTCAGTACAAACCTCAGGCCAACGTTTCCAGTTTTTCTACCGCTGTCACGCAAGGCGCAACGTCGATGCTAACCCAAATCCTGCTAGATAGCGGCTGGTTTGCGCCGTTGGAACGTGAAGGGCTGCAGAACTTGCTTACTGAACGGAAAATTTATGGTTCTAATAAAAAGTTAACCGACTTACCGCCGTTAAAAGAAGCTCGCCTGGTGTTTGAAGGTGGCATTATTGGCTATGAAACTAATTTAACAACCGGCGGCATCGGCGCAGAGTACTTTGGTCTGGGTTTATCGGAATTGTACCGGGAAGACCAGGTTACCGTTTATCTGCGGGCTATTGATGTTCACAGTGGTCAGGTGTTGTTGTCTGTTTCGACTACCAAAAAAGTATTTTCTCAGGAACTGCGAGCAGGCTTGTTCCGCTATGTATCATTAAACAGGCTGGTTGAAATGGAAGGCGGATACTCTACCAACGAACCTGTACAATACTGTGTAAAACAAGCAATGGAAAGTGCTGTTGTTGAATTGATAAATGTTGGTTTGGAGCGTGGCTTCTGGCGAACAGATGATCAGGCGAATCTGGCTACCTCAGGCTGAGTATCAATTATCAGATTGGATTGTTGTAACCAGCGCAGCAATTCAACCCGATTGCGGGCCTGAGTTTTACGAAAGATTGCCGACAAATGCGCTTTTACAGTGTGGGCGCTGATATTTAATAATTCTGCTATTTCTTTGTTACGGGCGCCCTCGGCCACCAGACCTATTATCCGCTTTTCTTGTCTGGTCAATTGGGCTGTCGCCGCAGCGGTGACTTCTGAATTTAATTTTTTAGGTTTATTGATTAGCAAATCAACGACGTCAGACATTACTGTCCGTGAGTAATAAAGCTGACCGGACATCAGGGTTTTAAGCGCTGTCAATACTCTATCCAGCTGTTCATCGCGGTAAATTAAACCTCTTAGCCCGCTGTGCACGGCAATGGATGGGTCGATGAGCGCTCGTTCGGCCTGAAAAATAAATACCGGACAACGCTGCATTAACATTGCTAACTCACTTGAAACGCCTTTTTTTGTCAAATCGTGACTGTTAAACTGACAGCCAACCAACACACCTGATTTAATAGGTTGTTGCATAAAATCAGTGCGACTACATTGCTGGACTTTTATTCCAACAGACTGGGCTAACATCGCTGTATTGTGCAACTGCTCACGCTCTGACAATATTATCAGTCTGGAAAACCGTTCCATTGTTTCCACCTCCAAACGACTTTAGTCTGGTTCGCAGACTAAAACAACATTAGGTATACTGTACCGCGCTGTTGTCAATTGCAACTATTGATGGCTGTAAAGTCAAAATAAAGCTACCTTGCAGCTGCCGAGTTTAAAAAATAACTTCAGGATAATAATTCTGAATTTACTATAGGGAATAACGTCAGGGAAATATCATGCTTGCAAAGAAAATATTGATTGTCTGTTTAGGAAATATTTGTCGCTCACCAACAGCACAGGCTGTACTAAGACACAAAGCTCAACTGCAAAGTATTGATATTAAAATTGATTCGGCCGGTACCAGTGCTTCCCACAAAGGGGAGCGACCAGACAGCCGGAGCGTTAACGCAGGCAGCGGCAGAGGCTACAATTTTTCCGGAATTTATTCTCGTCCGGTATTCGAGCAGGATTTTGCTGATTATGATCTTATTCTGGCAATGGATAGTGAAAACCTGGCTGAACTTAACAGACGTTGCCCTGCAGAGCATTCACACAAAATTAAACTGTTTCTGTCTTTTCATCCAGAGTATCCGACGATAAACGAAGTTCCCGATCCTTACTACAGCGGCAGTAAAGGGTTTGAGCTGGTGCTGGATTTAATTGAACAAGCCTGTGACCAGTTGCTTTTGGCGCCTGAGTTGACCAAGCATTAGTCATTATTGCCGCTTATTACTTTATAAGTTGAATTAGTGCGAAAAACTCTGAAAACAACATTGAATTTACGTCCGGAAGTCTATAACTTTGCAGACGACTTAATATTATTACTTTGTATAGGAAAACCATTGTGACCACCTGGACGCCAGACAGCTGGCGAGCTCTGCCCATTCAACAACAGCCGTCCTACCAGGACCCGCAACTGCTTAAGCAAATTGAACAGCAACTACATCGGTATCCGCCGCTGGTATTTGCTCAGGAAACCCGTGATCTGCATACTCAATTAGGCCAGGTCGCTAAAGGCGAAGGTTTCTTATTGCAAGGTGGTGATTGCGCCGAAAGCTTTAACGATTTCAATGCGCCGAAAATTCGTGACACCTTTAAAGTGTTGCTGCAGATGGCGGTGGTTTTAACCTATGCCGGTGGTTTGCCAGTGGTTAAAGTTGCGCGGATGGCAGGCCAATATGCCAAGCCGCGTTCCAGCGATCTTGAAACGATAAACGGCGTCACACTACCAAGTTATCGTGGTGATATCGTCAATAGTTTTGAATTTACCGAGAGCGCCCGCCAGCCAGACCCAAATCGTCTGGTAACCGCTTATCATCACTCTGCTGCTACCCTGAACTTGCTGCGAGCGTTTGCCCAGGGGGGCTTAGCAGACTTGCATCAGGTCAGTAAATGGAACATGGGCTTTGTTGAGTCTAACCCGTTAAAAGACCGCTATCATAATGTCGCGCAGCGGATCCAGGAAGCATTACGCTTTATGGAGATATGCGGTATAACCGCGCAAAACTCGCCTTCCATTCGTGAGACGCAGCTATATACCTCACATGAAGCCTTATTACTTAATTATGAGGAAGCGCTGACCCGACGTGATTCACTGACCGGTGACTGGTATGATTGTTCGGCGCATATGGTATGGATAGGTGAGCGCACCCGCCAATTAGATCATGCGCATCTGGAGTTTTTCCGCGGCATTCACAATCCTGTTGGCGTTAAAGTTGGCCCTGGCATGCAACCGGATGAATTAATCAGGCTGATTGATGCGCTGAATCCGGATAATACACCCGGCAGGTTAACTCTGATCACCCGAATGGGTGCCGATAAGTTGGCTGATAAATTACCAGCTTTAGTGCGTAAGGTTAAAGCAGAGGGCCGGACCGTAGTCTGGAGTTCAGATCCGATGCATGGTAATACCGTTAAGGCCAGTAACGACTTTAAAACCCGGGATTTTGAAGCTATTTTGCGGGAGATCCGGAACTTTTTTGCCGTGCATAAGGCTGAAGGCACTCATGCGGGTGGTATACATCTTGAGATGACGGGTGAGCATGTAACCGAGTGCACCGGCGGGGCCTACGGTTTAAGTGAGCATGATTTGGGTAAGCGCTATTTTACCCAGTGCGATCCCAGGTTAAATGCTGACCAGGTGCTGGAGTTGGCTTTCTTAATTGCTGATACGTTAAGCGCCAGCCGCAAATAACAGCGCAAGCAGAGTTCATCTGCTCAATCGGAATTACGATAAAATATGAAAAGGCCTGAAAGGGCCTTTTTCTTTAGTATTTATGCCGCTTTAAACCTGTTTTAGCGATAATTTTTGCCGATATTTCTTCAATAGAAAGATGGGTTGAATTTAAAAACGGGATCTGTTCCTGACGGTACAATGCTTCTACTTCATTTAGCTCAACAGCACACTGCCGGATAGATGCATAACGGCTGTCTGGCCGGCGCTGCTGGCGGATCTGACTTAGCCGTTCAGCAGTTATACTCAGGCCAAACAGCTTATCTTTATTGCGCATCAGCTCTGCCGGTAGTCGCAAGGCGTCCATATCCTCTTCCACAAAGGGGTAGTTGGCCGCCTTAATGCCATATTGCAGCGCCAGATAAAGGCTGGTGGGCGTTTTACCTGAACGGCTGACCCCCACTAAAATAATATCAGCCTGGTCAAAGTTTTTCATATTAGCGCCATCGTCATTGGCCAACGCATAATTAACAGCATCAATCCGAAAATCGTAGGTTTTTTCATGCATGCTATGTGTTCGATGGGTTTTGGGCACTGGCGCGATGCCTAACTCGCGCTGAATGGGTTCAACGAAGGTATTCAGAAAGTCATAGCAAATGCCATTGCTGCTGTTAATAATATGGCGCAAGTTGTCATCAACAAACGTCTGGAAAATAAGTGGTTTCACCCCCGTTGTTTTATACCGATCATTAATTCGCTGTTTTACTTGCTGCGCCATATCAGCGGTTTCTACAAAAGGTATGGTGATGTGTTCAAATTGTGCTGGAAAAAGAGTAAGTAAGGCATGGCCGAATACCTCAGCTGTAATGGCCGTACCATCAGAAACATAGAAAGCAGTCCGCACCGTAAACTCCGTTTTGTTGTTATATAATTACATGAAAATTAAGGTTTTAAATAACCTCGGCCAGAGTGTAAAATCATTATGCTATGTAACGCTGGTTGTAAGCTTACACGCCCTACGACAAAAAATGGAGACGAACTGTGCAAGAATTTGTGATTTGGTATGAAAAGCTGGGTATGCACGATGTGGATCGGGTAGGGGGCAAAAATGCTTCCCTTGGAGAAATGATCAGTAACCTGGCCAATGCCGGGGTGCAGGTGCCGGGCGGTTTTGCCACCACAGCTGATGCCTTTAATCAGTTTCTTGAGCAAAGCGGGGTTAATGAACGGATATACCAGCTGCTTGATGGCCTGGATGTGGATGATGTCACCGCGCTCGGTAAAGCCGGTGCTCAGATTCGACAGTGGGTTATTGACACGCCTTTTCAACCCGAACTTGAACAGGCTATTCGCGAGGCATACCAGCAATTACATGCTGATCCTACTCACGATGTTTCTTTCGCCGTTCGCTCATCGGCAACAGCAGAAGATATGCCCGATGCATCATTTGCCGGCCAGCAGGAAACCTTCTTAAATGTGCGTGGTTATGATGCAGTAATTATTGCTATTAAGCATGTTTTTGCTTCTTTATTTAATGACCGTGCTATCTCATATCGCGTGCATCAGGGCTACGACCATCGTGGGGTGGCGTTATCTGCAGGTGTACAGAAGATGGTGCGTTCTGATATTGCATCGTCAGGCGTAATGTTCAGCATTGATACCGAATCTGGTTTTGAAGATGTGGTATTTATCACATCCTCATATGGATTGGGTGAAATGGTGGTGCAGGGCGCGGTAAATCCCGATGAATTTTATGTTCATAAACCCACCCTGGCAGCAGGCCGGCCCGCGGTAGTGAAGCGTAATTTAGGCAGTAAAAAAGTAGAAATGGTTTACTCGGCCGAGCAAAGCCATGGTAAGCAGGTAAAAATTGTTGATATTGATGCCGGACGAAGTCAGCAGTTTTCGTTAACCGATGCAGAAGTTGAAGAACTGGCGAGCCAAGCAGTCATTATTGCTGAGCATTATGGCCGGGCAATGGACATTGAATGGGCTAAAGACGGTAACGACGGCAAACTCTATATCGTACAGGCCAGGCCGGAAACAGTGAAAAGCCGGGAGGACAGCAACAGCATGGAGCGTTTCCAGTTGCAGGGTTCGGCACCCGTGCTGGTGGAAGGGCGGGCGATTGGCCAACGGATTGGCGCCGGTACCGCAAAAGTGCTTAAAGGCATAGAGCAGATGGACCAGATTATGCCAGGTGACGTGCTGGTGACAGATATGACCGATCCGGACTGGGAACCCATTATGAAAAGGGCCTCAGCTATTGTCACCAATCGTGGCGGCCGTACCTGCCACGCAGCAATTATTGCCAGAGAATTGGGGATTCCTGCCGTAGTGGGGTGCGGTGATGCTACCAGCAAACTAAAAACAGGCCAGCCAGTCACGGTATCCTGTGCCGAAGGGGACACCGGTTTTATTTATGACGGCAAGCTGGACTATAAAGTTGTCAGCAGCCGGGTTGATCAGATGCCGGCACTTGATTTAAAAATTATGATGAACGTGGGTAATCCGGAGCGGGCATTTTCATTCGCTAAATTACCACATGCTGGTATTGGTCTGGCCAGGCTCGAGTTTATTATTAACCGGATGATAGGTGTTCACCCTAAAGCCTTACTTAATTTCGATAAGCAAACGCCTGAACTTAAAGCAACTATCAGCGAGATGATCGCGGGCTATGCTAATCCGGTTGAGTTCTATATTGCCAAGCTAACCGAAGGGATCGCCACATTGGCCTGCGCCTTCGCGCCGCAAAAAGTCATAGTGCGAATGTCTGATTTTAAATCGAACGAGTACGCTAACCTGGTCGGCGGCAGGCAATATGAACCGCACGAAGAAAATCCGATGATTGGCTTTCGTGGTGCGTCGCGCTATATCTCAAAAGACTTCCGTGATTGCTTTGCGCTTGAGGTTGAAGCATTGAAACGCGTGCGCAACGTGATGGGCTTTACCAATGTTGAAGTAATGATCCCTTTTGTTCGCACTCTGGAAGAAGCGGCAGCAGTAATTGATTTACTGGCGGAGCATGGTCTGAAACGCGGTGATAATGGCTTAAGAGTTATTATGATGTGTGAATTGCCGTCAAACGCCTTACTTGCTGAAGAGTTTCTGGAGTACTTTGACGGCTTTTCAATAGGCTCAAACGATTTAACTCAGTTAACCCTGGGCTTAGATCGGGACAGTGGTTTAATTGCTCACTTGTTTGATGAACGTAATCCGGCCATTTATAAACTATTGGAAATGGCGATTAAAACCTGCAAAGCCAAAGGGAAGTACATCGGTATTTGTGGCCAGGGCCCGTCTGATCATGAAGATTTTGCCGGTTGGTTGATGCAACAGGGCATAGATAGCGTGTCGTTGAACCCGGATACCGTGCTTGAAACCTGGTTATATCTGGCTGAAAAATTTGGCAAACACTAAATTTAAAGTTCAGTAGAGCCCCGCAATGCGGGGCTTTTTATTATCTTTTACGCATTGTCCCGCTTTGCTATATTAAAATCGTTTAAAAAACCATTAAACACGCCACTGCGGCGGTGCCAAACGTAGCTATTAACTGCTTGTTGTGGCAAATTACAACTATAACTCAATAAAAACCAACAACAATAATTACAGGGGAAGCTAATGGAAGCCTTGGTCAGCACCGTCAATAGTATTATCTGGAGCCCGGCACTGATATTTTTGTGTCTTGGCGCCGGTTTATTTTACTCCATCATTACCCGTTTTGCTCAGGTCCGGCATTTTAAAGAAATGTGTAAACTGCTGCTCAGCGGCAATGAATCTGATAAAGGTATTTCGTCATTTCAGGCGTTGGCGGTATCGCTGTCTGGCCGGGTTGGGGTAGGTAATATTGCCGGCGTAGCTGCCGCCATTGGTTTTGGCGGGCCTGGCGCTGTGTTCTGGATGTGGGTAGTCGCATTTCTTGGTGCCAGCACTGCCTATGCAGAGTCAACATTGGGTCAGGTTTATAAAGTGGAAGAAGACGGCCAGTATCGTGGTGGCCCGGCGTATTATTTTGAGCGTTGCCTGGGCCAGAAATGGTTAGCCATTTTATTTGCAGTATCAGCAATTGTTGCCTGTGGGGTCTTCCTTCCGGGTGTGCAGGCAAATGCAGTGGGTAATGCGTTTACCCAGGTGTTCGGTGAAGGCAACATGGTAGTGACCAGTTTTGGTGAGGTAGCCAGTTTAAAATTGGTCGCGCTGGCAATCATTCTTATTGTCCTGGCCTTTATTATTTTTGGTGGTATCAGAAGGATTGCCCATTTTACCCAGATTGTCGTACCTTTTATGGCGCTGGGTTATATTGTAATGGCATTAATTGTGGTTTTCCTCAACCTGGATAAAGTACCGGGCATTTTCAGTTTAATTATCTCTGATGCATTTACGGCGCAGGCAGGAATGGGCGCTGCGATTGGTTGGGGCGTGAAACGAGGTATTTACTCCAATGAGGCCGGTCAGGGCACCGGACCACATGCCGCGGCAGCTGCTGAAGTCGATCATCCTGCCCAGCAAGGTCTCGTGCAGGCCTTCTCGGTGTATGTTGATACGTTGTTTGTCTGTACTGCTACTGCGCTAATGATTTTGCTGACTTCACAGTACAACATTCAGACAGAAGACTTTAATGCGGCAACCGGTGCGGGTACTATTATCGTGCAGAATATCGATGCTGCTACCGAGGTTGCCTCACCCGCCTTTACCCAAATGGCATTAAACAGCGTGTTTGGCCAATTTGGTCAGGCGTTTGTGGGCATCGCCATTTTCTTTTTCGCTTTTACCACCATTCTGGCCTACTACTATATTGCTGAAACTAACGTGGCTTACTTAAACCGCTACTTTAAGGGCAAGATCCCTCTGGTATTGGTGAAAATTATTATTATGGCAATGGTGTCGTATGGCATGGTAAACACCTCCGGCTACATCTGGGGAATTGGTGATATCGGAGTAGGCTTGATGGCCTGGATTAATATTCTGGGTATCCTGGCAATTTTCTTTGTCGCTAAACCAGCTATATTGTGTCTACGTGATTATGAGGAGCAAAAGAAATCAGGTGGGCCGATTAATTTCGACCCGGTTAAGCTTGGCATTAAAAATGCGACTTTCTGGGAAAAACGTTTGGCAAAACAGCAACAAGACTTAAAGCCATAAGCCAAGTTGCGCCAACGCTAATCAATAACCCAACCAAAAACCCGGCCAATATGCCGGGTTTTTTATATGTATGCCAGCGCACAGACTTTTGGTATTTATTGCGACATGATTTGGTCGGAACTACACTCTTATAAGACAATTCTTTATTGGTACTGCAATTTAAACCATAAGCAGGAGCAGATTATGAACAATGATGTTAAAAGAAAATTATTAGCTACAGGGGCGTTTCTGGCTGCAGGTTTGTTTCTGGCGGGCTGTGAGCGTCAAAGCATTGAATCTCAGACCGATGAAGCAGGTATGACGATCAAAAGTGAAGATGGCGCTGGAGATGATTTAAATATTACCACTGCAGTGCATACTGCAATCAGAGAAGAACAACGTTTAAATAACGTGAATATTCTGGTTGAAACCAGCAAAGGCGATGTGCAGCTAAGCGGAGAAGTTGCAACCGAAGAGCAGCGAGAGTTGGCAGAAAATATTGCTGCAGGTACGCCCGGCGTGCATGCTGTTAACAATGATTTGAAAGTTATCGGGACACCGTCGCAATAAATAGGGCGGCGTCCGCAGCGGTTTATTCAACCGCTATTATTCAACCCCTATAAAGCCGCCGGTTTGATGGGCCCATAGCTGGGCATAAATACCACCGGAGGCAATTAATTCGTTATGGGTACCTTGCTCTACGATAGTGCCCTGGTCCAGCACTATCAGCCGGTCCATCTGAGCTATGGTAGACAAACGGTGGGCGATAGCGATAACCGTTTTGCCATCCATCAATTTATTTAAACTGGCCTGAATGGCGGCCTCTACTTCTGAATCAAGTGCCGAAGTGGCTTCGTCCAGAATTAGAATAGGGGCGTTTTTCAGCAGAACCCGGGCAATAGCGATACGCTGACGCTGACCGCCCGATAATTTCACACCGCGCTCACCAACCTGGGCGTCAAAGCCGCTATTGCCTTTGGGGTCGGTTAAATCATTAATAAAGTCGCTGGCTTCAGCTTGTTCAGCTGCTAATAGCAGCTCTGCTTCAGTAGCGTCAGGTCTGCCATAGGCGATATTCTCGCGTACTGAGCGGTGCAGCAAAGACGTATCCTGGGTGACCATGGCAATATGTTGGCGCAAACTTTCCTGGCTTACGGTGCTAATGTCCTGACCATCAATTAAAATTTTTCCGCTTTCAATGTCGTAAAAACGCAGCAGCAGATTGACCAGCGTTGACTTGCCGGCGCCGGAGCGGCCTACCAGGCCAACCTTTTCGCCCGGTTTAATGCTAAGGTTAAGTTGTTGCAGTATTGCCGCTTTCCCGCCTTCAACCGCGGTTTTACCATAGTTAAAACTCACCTGCTGAAATTCTATTTTACCCGCTGATACCGTTAATTTACTGGCATTGGCGTTATCTTTTACATCAATAGGTCGGGATAGGGTGGCGATACCATCTGCAACGGTGCCAATGTTTTCAAACAAGCTACTGACTTCCCACATAATCCACTGTGCCATACCATTTAAACGTAGTGCCAGACTAATGGCTATGGCAATAGCACCAACGGTAATCGCGCTGCCTGCCCATAAGTACAAGGATAAGGCAGCAACGCTGAACACCAGTATATAATTCAGGCTTTGCACTGAGACACTCAGGCCGGTAGCCAGCCGCATTTGCTGATATACAGGTTGCAAGAATACATCCATACTGTCTTTAGCATAACCTTCTTCGCGGTTAGTATGGGAGAACAGCTTTATAGTGGTAATGTTAGTGTAGCTATCGACAATCCGGCCGGTCATTTCAGAGCGTGCATCCGCCTGGGCGGTCGATACCCGTTTAAGACGGGGCACAAAGTAAAATTGCAGGGCAATATACAACACCAGCCAGACTAGCATCGGCACTATTAACCGCACATCTGCATCTGCCACGAAAAAAAGCATGGCGCTGAAATAGACCAAGACATACACCATAACATCAAGCAATTTCATTACTGTTTCCCGGACTGACAACGCAGTTTGCATCACTTTGGTAGCAATTCGACCGGCAAAGTCGTTCTGGTAAAAGCTAACACTCTGCCGCAGTAAATAGCGGTGCGCCAGCCAGCGGATTGACATCGGGTAATTACCCAGTAGGGTCTGGTGTACTATTGCCGAGTGAATAAATGTCATCAGGGGTAATAGAACTAAGGTAACCAGTGCCATCCAAATAAGCGTTGCCCGCTCATCAGAAAAAAAATTGTCCGGGTCGTTCGCCACAAGCCAGTCGACTAACTGCCCCATAAAGCTGAATAATGACACTTCCAGAACGGCCAGGATCGCTGATGATAGCGACATAAATATCAAAGAGCGCTCCATACCCCTCGTGTAGTGGCGGCAAAATGCCAGTAAGCCACGTGGCGGTTGGCCGGGTTCTGCAGCTGGGAAAGGTTTAGTAAGTCGTTCGAAGAAACGCAACATATAGAGTCCTGAATGCAAGAAGAAGTTTAAGCGCGCATAGTGTAGCCGATTTTGCCGCGAAGGTTCAGGACAATCAGTTAATTGACAACTATCCAGGGGTTGGCTGCAAGCACAATTCGGCGACAGCTCAAGCAAATGTGATATTATCACAAAATATTGCTGTAGCCACGTCAAACCAGCCTGTTATAATCGGCGTATATTATAACTTGTTTTAACGAAGCTCAGGCCCAATTTTCTTAAAGTAGTAGTGCGCCTTAATAGCTGAGAAGTAAAATGACCATTAAACTTGTCACCTCCACTGTATTACCCACACCTTTCGCTGAATTCAGGCTGCATGGCTTTTTAGCTGACAATGGTAAAGAACATGTTGCTCTGACGCTTGGCGATATTACAACCAGCGAGCCGGTGTTAGCGCGGGTTCATTCCGAATGTTTAACGGGCGATGCGCTATTTAGTCTGCGCTGTGATTGTGGGCCCCAGCTGGAGTCTGCGATGCGCAAAATTGCAGATCTGGGCCGGGGTTGTATTTTGTATCTGCGTCAGGAAGGGCGGGGTATAGGCCTGATCAACAAAATCCGGGCTTATGCGGAACAGGACAAAGGTCTGGACACCGTTGAGGCAAATGAAATTCTGGGCTTTTTGCCTGATATGCGAGAGTACGATATTGCCGCAAAAATGTTTGAGCAATTAGGCGTGCAGCAAATTCGCTTACTGACAAATAATCCAAGGAAGTTAAAAGCACTAACAGATGTCGGTGTGAATATTCTGGAGCGAGTACAGCACCGGGTGAAAACCACGGCACATAGCCATCGATATCTGGCGACAAAAGCCGCAAAAATGGGCCATATGGAGTAGAAAAATGGCTATGATCCCTAAACTTACGCCTGAATTGACGCTGGATGCCAGCATCGTCGCTTTTAATAAAGCCCTGATAGCTGCTGGCTTTAGCGGCGATATTGAAACCAGTTATAGTAGCCGCCTGGCAGTGGCAACCGACAATAGTGTTTACCAGGCGTTGCCGCAAGCAGTATTGTTACCTAAAAGCACTGATGATCTGGTTGTGCTGACTTCTCTGGCACAAACTTCAAGTTTCTCTCATATTAAGTTTAGCCCGAGGGGTGGGGGCACAGGCACTAATGGCCAGGCCCTGACTGAGCATGTTGTGGTCGACTTATCGCGGCATATGCGGGGTATTCTGGAAATTAATGTAGAGCAGCGTTGGGTCAGAGTGCAGGCCGGCGTGATTAAAGACCAGCTGAATGCATTTTTAAGACCCTATGGCTTTTTCTTTGCACCGGATTTATCAACGTCTAATCGTGCCACCATTGGCGGCATGATTAATACCGATGCTTCAGGCCAGGGCTCACTGGTGTATGGCAAAACCAGTGACCATGTGCTGGCGCTAAAAACGGTTTTGATTGACGGTAATATTCTGAAAACCCATAAAATGGCCACGTTTGAAGCAGAGCACCGAGCCGGAATGCCGAACAGTATTGGCCGGATTTACCGACAGGTACTGGACAGCTGCCGTGATTTCAGACCGCAGATCCTTGACAAATTTCCGCGCTTAAACCGTTTTCTAACCGGCTATGATCTGGAGCATGTGTTTAATGACGATTTATCCGAGTTTGATTTATCCCGGATAATCACCGGCTCAGAAGGTTCACTTGGTTTTGTCACAGAAGCAAAACTGAATATCACCCCGATTGCCCGGTTTAAGTGCCTGCTAAATGTAAAATACGACAGTTTTGAAAGTGCGCTCAGAAATGCCCCTTTCTTAGTTGCGGCACAGGCAACCTCGGTAGAGACCGTCGATAGTAAAGTACTGGATCTGGCCCGCAATGATATTATCTGGCATCAGGTTAAAGAGTTAATTACTGATGTACCCGGTGTTGAGATGCAGGGCCTGAACATGGTCGAGTACAACAGTGAAGACCAGGCAGAAATTGAACAGAAAATCTCAGTGTTGACGACTAAATTAGACGCTGCCATTGCTGATAAAACCGACGGAATAATCGGTTATCAGTTAACCTACGATGCTGCAGCCATCAGTAATATTTATGCAATGCGGAAAAAAGCTGTGGGATTATTAGGTAATACCCAGGGCGCGCAGAAGCCAATTGCCTTTGCCGAAGATACCGCAGTACCGCCGGAGAATCTGGCCGATTTTATTATGGAATTCAGAGCATTGCTGGACAGCCATGGTTTGCATTACGGCATGTTCGGCCATGTTGATGCCGGTGTGCTACATGTGCGGCCTGCGTTAGATTTATGTGATCCTGAGCAGGAAAAACTGCTGCGTACCATATCAGATCAAGTTGTTGCCTTAACAGCCAAGTATAACGGCCTGATGTGGGGCGAGCATGGCAAGGGCTATCGTAGTGAATATGGCCCGGCATTTTTCGGCGATGAACTTTTTAATGAATTACGAAAAATTAAAGCGGCTTTTGATCCGCGCAACAGAGTTAACCCTGGAAAAATCTGTACGCCTTATTCGAGCGCTGATCAACTGGTATCGGTAGATGGTCAGAAACGCGCTTGGTTTGACCGGCAAATCCCCGTAGCGGTGAAAACAAGTTTTGACAGCAGTCTTAACTGCAACGGCAATGGCCAGTGTTTTAACTTTGATGAAAGCTCGCCAATGTGTCCGTCCAGCAAAGTAACCAAAGACCGGCGCCATAGCCCGAAAGGTCGGGCAGGGTTAATGCGGGAATGGTTACGCTTAACCGAGCTGCAGGGTTTTGATGTGTTGGCAAAAGAACAGCAACTAATTGATAAAAAACCAGGTTTTAGTGCGTTATGGCAAAAGGTAAAAAATAGTCTGGCAAAACGGCAAGGTGAACAGGACTTCTCACATGAAGTAATGGAAGCAATGGAAGGTTGCCTGGCGTGTAAAGCCTGTGCCAGTCAATGTCCGGTTAAAGTAGATGTGCCATCCTTTCGTTCGCGGTTTCTGCAGCTTTACTATAGTCGCTATTTACGGCCGGCCAAAGATTATATTGTTGGCAATATTGAGCGAACCGCACCAATGCTGGCCAAAGCGCCTAAACTGGTAAACTTCGTGCTCAAACGTAAGGTCACCGCTGCTGTTCTGAAAAAAACGGTAGGCTACGTTGATACGCCTTTGCTATCTGTTCCTACCCTGGCCCAACTGACAGCTAAACAGTATCAGTTTGATCTGACAGTGTTACAACAGTTGTCGGCCGCTGAACAAGCCAGAACGGTATTGTTAGTGCAGGATCCGTTTACCAGCTTTTACGATGCGGAGTTGGTGGCCGATGCGTTGAAATTACTTGAAAAGATTGGTTTCAGAGCGGTTTTGTTGCCATTTGTACCAAACGGCAAGCCACAACATGTCAAAGGCTTTTTACGGCAGTTTTCTGAAACAGCGGCAACCGCCGCCCGGTTTTTAAATCAGCTGCAACAGCTTAACATGCCAATGCTGGGATTGGATGCCTCGTTAGTGCTGGCATACCGCGATGAGTATAATAAAGCATTGGGCGATAAGCGCGGTGAGTTTCAGGTGCAATTGCTGCATGAGTGGCTGATACAACAGTCAATACCAAGGGCGGGAAACGCAGCCGACTTTGCATTACTAGCACATTGCACTGAGAAAACGGCATTACCAGCAACGGAAAAGGCCTGGCAACAAATATTCAGTGATGCAGGCCTGAGTTTGCAAGCTGTACCGGTTGGCTGTTGTGGGATGGCCGGTACTTATGGTCACGAAGCCCAGAACCTGGATAACAGTAAAGCGCTGTTTGACATGAGTTGGCGCGCACCGGTAGAGCGTTTTGGTGTGCCGAATATTTTAGTGACCGGATTTTCCTGTCGTAGTCAGGTTAAACGCCTGGTTGGTAATAAACCAAAGCACCCGTTACAGGCGTTACTGCGTAGCCTGTGAAAAATCTAAAAAAAACGCCCTCAATTGAGGGCAGTTTTACATACTGCTAACACATTTAATCAGAACTTATAGCTTGCTCTGACGTAATAGTAACCCCCATTAATACCCATTGGCGAGGTTTCATAGTACTTACCACCAAATTCATTATTGGCAACACCCGCCTGGGTTAGCTGCAGTTTCTCCGGCTCAGCATCAAACAGGTTCTGCGCACCTGCGGCCAATACGAAATTATCAGTAACGTAGTAGCTTACTTCAGCATCGAAGGTGACTTTTGCTGCGGCATTAACCTCAGTACCCGGCTCGGCAGGTGAGCCAACCCAGTCGACGTGCACGCCCTGGTACTCACCATAGTAGTTAGCCCGTGCGAAGAAGCTCCAGTCATCCCAGCTTTGGTTCCAGCTCAGTGTTGCCCGGTGGTTAGGCAGGTCATTCTCTAAGCGGGAAACCTTGTCCGGACCGGTAATGGCTGGCCGTCCTTCAGGTGGGGTGCTGATCCGGTCAACTTCTGTCTCATTCCAGTTATACGCCAGGCTGAAGGTACCGCGACCGTTTAGAATATCCATTGCATAATTGGCGACTAAATCGATACCCTGAGTAGTGGTATCAAAGTCATTAGTAAAGAAGCTGACCTGCTGGATAGAATCAATATTTCTGACACCCGCAGCGCGCAGTGCATCACGATCAGCATCTGTCAGGTTAATTTTGCTGGACTGGCTTATCCGATCAGTAACTTCGATGTTGTAATAGTCGAGGGTAACAAAGAAGCTGTTGTAACTGTAAACCATACCAAAAGCATAGCTGGTTGATTCTTCCGGCGTTAGCTCCTGGCCGCCTAATTGCAATGAAATAGGGTTAGTTGGTGGCAGCAACGCTGAGTCAACCAGTACACCTGACTCCAGGTTGGTCTGGACGTTACTGACGTTTGACTGACCCACTGTCGGTGCCCTGAAGCCACTGCTGGTAGAGGCGCGGAGTGCCCAATCATCATTTAACCGATACTGACCGGTCAGTTTGTAATTGGTGGTGTCACCAAAGGTGTCATAATCTTCGTAGCGAAGCGCCAGACCAAGTAATAATGCTTCAGATACTTCTGCTTCCATATCAACATACGCGGCGTAATTACGACGGGTATACACCCCGGCATCTTCTGGTTTAAAGCCTGGAAAACCATTTGAACCAATACTGAAACCCTGATCTACATAAGGGCCAACGGCGAAGGAGGCGACATCGCCGGCAACAACTTCAAAGCTTTCCTCAGTCCACTGGGCACCAAAGGCTACCGTTAAATCTTCATACAAACCCGCAGGAACAAATTTTACAAAATCGGCGCTGAAGGTTTTTTCTAACTGAATATATTTACCCGGGTTGAATTCAGTTGGGCTTTCTGGGCCGAGAGAAGCATTGACTGTGTTGGTCATCTTGTAGGTCGATTCATTGCGGCCAACAGAGCCACTGAAATCGTACATAATATCTTTAAACCAACCATCCTTAAATTCGCCTTTGGTACCAATGGCAAGTGCAGTATCCGTTACATTACCACCGAAAGTTGGGGTAAAACCGCCAGGGAACAGCTCGTTGAAGGCAAAACAGTTCTGGCCAACTGCGGTGTTTGGATCTGCTATCAGGGCATAATCGGCCTGATCCAGTACATTACCGCTGGTGATATTGACAGTCGGGCAGGCAATGTTTGGATCTAACTGCGCAACCAGCAATGTCTCACCGCCATCATTTGAGAATACGCCTGGCCGGTTATGCGGGTTGCGGTAGTAAAAACCGCCGGTAACGTCACGTTCGGAGTAGTTACCAAACATATAGGCTTCGCCACCATTACCGAGGTCAAGGCCTGAGTTAACGAAAATGGTAATGTCATCTTTAATTTCCGGCGAACCCCAAACCTGGGTAATCGGAGCGATAAAATTATTGCCGGCGGCAATGAAACCTAGGGCATCAGCGCGTTGCACACTACGACTGGTGGCATCAGAATTTTTGTACTGAGCGCTGATATTAACAAAGCCATCGTCAGTTAATGGCATACCAATATTGGCAGCATATTCGGTTGAAGTGCCATCGCCCTCATAATATTCACCGTGTTTAACTTCAAAACTACCGCCGTCAGCAGCATCTTTTAAGACAAAGTTGATAACACCAGCAATAGCATCAGAGCCGTACTGTGCAGCAGCGCCATCACGTAATATTTCTACCTGCTTCAGTGCAATACCCGGGATAACAGAAATATCGGCGCCCTGGGCACCATCGTTAATACCACCACCTAAAAAGGCAATAACAGAGGCTTTATGTCGCCGTTTACCATTTGTCAGAATTAAGGTGCTGTCTGCAGACAAACCGCGCAGGTTGGCGGGCCTTATCAGGGTAGCTGCATCACTAATCGGGTTTGAATGGACGTTTAAAGAAGGTACGGCGGTGGTTATCATGTTCAGCATGTCTGAACTACCGCTTTTAGCCAGTTCATCACCACCGATAATGTCTACTGGCACCGGTGAATCACCAATAGAACGCGGTGCAGAACGACTACCTACCACAGCAATTTTTTCGATATTTTGCTCTTTACTCGCCGTATCACTCTCTTCCTGAGCGACAGCTGCACCACTTGCTATACCTAACGCAAAAGTGGTTGCTATGGCATACTTAACTGCATGCGCAACGGGATGATATTTATTGTTGTGTTTCATAGTGTTTTCCTGGATTATTTTTTTGATTATCACTAGATAACGCTTATTGTTCATAAGCGCCAAATTAACCTTATTTTAAAATCAAGCGGTTGTCCATCGCAGTTTTATCGACATTGGTCGATTATATGGGGACAAATTGTTACAAATAGCAGCTGCAAGCCAGCTGTAACGGGGGTTTATGAAATCGATTGCAAAAATGCAGCCTGCTCACTTTGCGGATGTTATGCAACTTGCGAACCGGGTACACGGTGATAACTACCTGGATCTGGCTAAGTTAACGGGGTTGTACCAACGTGGAATTAAACATGGCATAAATGCAAGTTTTGTTGCGTTATCTGAAAGCAGAGTAGTGGGGTATCGACTAAGTTTTGCTGCGGGTCAATGGCCTCAGGACGAATGGTGTACCGTCAAATTATGGCCTGTCACGCCCGAGAAGATGGCATATTTTAAGTCAGTTGCCGTTGCCCCGGAATTACAGGGACAAGGCCTGGGGTCAGCATTATTAAAAGTTTCTGTGTCTGCATTGTGTCAACAAGGTGCTACAGCAGGCCTGGCCCATATCTGGCGGGAAAGCCCGGGTAATGCCGCTCAGCGTTATTTCAGTAAGGCCGGTGCTAAACTGATTACAATTCACCCTGATCGTTGGTTACATCTGTGCAAGACTGAAGGATATGTTTGTCCAATTTGTGGTAGCGAGTGCCACTGTACTGCGGCAGAGATGGCACTGACTTTTGCTGGTAATTGCTGATGTACGATCCCTATGTCGACTCTCAGCTGAACAGTAATCAAGCTGATGTTGCCAGCTACTGGCAAGCTGAGACACCTGAACAGGTCAATTATCCTGCAATTGTTCAGGATATAAGCTGTGATACCGTGGTAGTTGGTGCAGGATATACAGGTTTAAACTGTGGCTACGAGCTGGCAGCAAATCACCAACGTGACGTTGTGGTAATAGAAGCTTTGCAACCCGGCTGGGGTTGCAGTGGTCGTAACGGCGGCTTTGTGCTCAGAGGTACCGGCAGATTAGGGCTTGCTCAATTAGCTGACAAATTTGGTCTGGATACGGCGAGGCTTTTTCATCAGGAATACGGTGAAGCAATTGCAAGAGTGAATCAGCTGATTGAAGTGGGTAATATAAATTGTCAGCCTCAGCCGGTTGGCTACTATAAGTTAGCCCATAAGCCCGGCATAGCAAAAGATCTGGCCCGTCAGGCCGAATTTCTGCAACAACATTTCGCCTATCCGGTGCGATATCTTGATAAGTCAGAGCTGCAACAGACGGTAGTTAACCACCAGCAAGCCTATGCGGCTTTGTCATTCCCTGATTGTTATGGCTTAAATCCGTTAGCGCTTGCTCAGGGTTACAGCAGAATGGCTGTAGAAGCGGGAGCAAAACTGTATGGACGAAGCCCGGTATTGAGCTTTAAACGGTGTCAAACAGGCTTTGAAGTTGTCACACCGCAGGCTGTTATCAGATCCAGCAATCTGGTGCTGGCTACCAATGCCTATACTGCCAGAGGCTTGTATCCCGCGCTTAATAACAGTTGTTTGCCCGTGCTGAGCAGTATAATAGTGACCGAGCCGCTTAATAGTCAACAGTTACAACAAGTTAATTGGCAGCAACACAGTATTATGATGGATACCCGAACGCTGAAATATTACTATCGACTGCTTCCCGATAACCGCATATTGTTTGGTGGCAGAGGTGCTATAACAGGCAAAGCCGCCGCCGATCCATTGTATGCGCGGCGATTACTGGCAGCATTGAAACTCAGTTTTGCCGGGCTGGAACAGCTTAATTACCAATACCAATGGAGCGGCTGGGTAGGGGTATCATTTGATGATTTACCTAGGATTTATTCGCCAGAGCCTAATTTATTTTATGCTGCTGGTTATTGTGGCAGTGGTTTGTCGTTCAGTGCACATGCCGGCAAGCGGTTGGCGCAACTGGTAACCGGTAAGGTGCTGCCTGCATTACCAATCTATCAAAGTGGCTTAAAAGAATTTCCGATGACTGCATTTCGTCGCCAGGGCCAGCAATTGTATTATCAGTGGGGCCGTTTTAAAGATCATTTTCTGTAACAGTAGTAGCTGCTACTGGCGTATGTCTGACGCCTTGCTACAATGATGCTTTTTTAAGGCTGATTAACTATGTCGTTCTGGCCAGAATTTCTTATTATTGCGTCCGTGCATTTACTGGCAGTAGCCAGCCCCGGGCCGGATTTTGCGATTGTATTGCGCTACGCTGTGCGGTTCGGCCGTCGCGCGGCAGTGTATGCCAGTCTGGGGATTGGTCTGGCAATTCTGCTGCATGTCACCTATTCATTGGTCGGAATAGGAGTATTAATTAAAACTACCCCCTGGCTTTTTCAACTACTAACGGTGTTATCCGCCTGTTATCTGCTTTATCTGGCCCAGGGCGCATTGCGCGCTAAAGCCCCGGCTACTGCTGACGCTATTGCGCTGGAGCAACAAGTCAGGCCTGCGGGTTTTAAAGCATTCAGCGCCGGTTTTATCACGAATGGCTTAAACCCTAAAGCCACGCTATTTTTTCTGTCGTTGTTTGCTGTTGTTATTTCTGCTGATACGCCGTTTAGTTATAAACTTATTTATGGTTTATATATGGCAGTGGCGACGGCGGCCTGGTTTTGTTTGTTATCTTTTGCACTGACCAACACTAAGGTTCGTGGTTTTTTGTTGTTGAAGGGCTACTGGTTTGACAGATTAATGGGGGTGTTATTAGTGGCGTTGGCTGCGCAACTTCTATTGAGTAGCTTTGGCAACAACGTAGGTGGTTAATTAAGTTAAGCTTGTAACCTTTGCCAGCAGGCGGATGATCGGTATAATGCCGGCCGTTGTTAATTTGCTCCGGATTTACGGTCCGGCGTTGCAAGAGGTGAACTATGTACGTTGTTGCTGCTTTATATAAATTTGTTAATCTGCCTGATTATCAGGCGCTGCGTCAGCCATTGTATGATGTGATGGCGGTCAATGGGGTTAAAGGTACCTTGTTACTGGCTGCTGAGGGCATAAATGGCACTATTTGTGGTTTACGTGAAGGAATAGACGCTGTAAATCGTTGGTTTGCTGACGATCCTCGTTTTGCCAATCTCAGTTATAAAGAGTCCTTTGCCGATGAGCCTGCGTTTTACCGTACTAAGGTAAAACTGAAAAACGAAATTGTTACTATGGGCGTTGCAGGCATCAATCCAGCACACATTGTCGGTACCTATGTTAAAGGCGATGACTGGAATCAGTTAATCAGCGATCCGGATACCTTGCTGATTGATACCCGCAATGACTATGAAGTTGCTATTGGTACCTTTAAAAACGCTGTTAATCCCAATACAACCTCTTTCCGGGAGTTTCCAGCCTGGGCGGCTGAAAATCTCGATAAAACCAAACATAAAAAAGTTGCCATGTTTTGTACCGGCGGTATTCGTTGTGAAAAATCCACCGCGTTTTTAAAAGAGCAGGGCTTTGATGAGGTGTATCATCTTGACGGTGGCATTTTAAAGTATCTGGAAGAAGTGCCGGCTGAACAAAGTTTGTGGCAGGGTGAGTGCTTTGTATTCGATCAACGGGTTGCGGTTAAACATGGCCTTGAGCAGGGCAGTTATGACCAGTGCTATGCTTGTCGAATGCCATTGTCAGCTGCGGAAATGGCCTCAAATGATTATGTCAAAGGCTTGAGTTGCCCGCATTGTGTCAGTCATACCACTGCGGAGCAAAAAGCGGCATTTGCTGAGCGGCAAAAGCAGGTAGCGCTGGCTAACGCCCGTGGCGAAAAACATATTCGTGATGGCAAGTTGGACAAGTGATCGCTAATCGTTCTATAAAATAGATATATTTTTGTTGTTAAATGCAATTTTAATTCTCTTTAGTTGAGCTATTCTGCCCTTATGCAAGGAGGGCAGTATGCTCACTAACTCTTCATCCCGCTACGGTATCATCAGTATCAGTTTACACTGGCTGGTTGCTCTAAGCATATACTCGCTATTTGCTTTGGGTTACTGGATGGTAGATCTCACTTATTACAGTAATTGGTACCGTACAGCGCCTTACTGGCATAAAAGTGTGGGAATTTTACTATTTGGGGTCGTAATGCTCAGATTACTGTGGCGTTACTCTTCCATAACCCCGGCGCCACTTAAGTCGCATAGCTTAGTCGAAAAACGGCTCGCCAAATTGACACACACATTGCTATACCTGCTGATGCTGCTGATTATGTTGTCCGGGTATCTTATTTCCACCGCCGACGGCCGGCCAATTTCGGTATTTGGCTGGTTTGACGTCCCTGGCTTTGGCGAATTATTCCCGCAACAGGCAGACAGGGCCGGTATCGTACATAAGTACCTGGCCTATGTTGTCATTGCACTTAGTCTGCTGCACGCTTTGGCAGCGCTTAAACATCATTTTATTGATAAAGATTTTACCCTGAAACGAATGTTTGGGCGCTCTGCCCGTTAACTTTGCAATCCAAGGAGCCATAGAATGAAAATACAACTACTTGCCGCGGCGATAGCCGCTACATTAAGCCTTACAGCCAACGCTGCTGACTATAAAGTTGATACCGACGGCGCTCATGCGTTTGTCCAGTTTAAAATAAGCCATCTTGGTTATAGCTGGTTATATGGCCGGTTTAACACCTTTGAGGGTCAGTTCAGTTATGATGCGGCTAAGCTAGCTGACTCAGAAATAAATTTAGTAATTGATACAGCCAGTATTGATTCAAACCACGCTGAGCGAGATAAACATTTACGCAGTGCTGATTTTCTAAACGTATCCAAGCACCCCAAAGCAAGCTTTACCAGCACCAGAATTGTTGCAAAAGAGGGCGACAATTTTGATTTGTACGGTAACCTGACTCTGAACGGCGTCACTAAAGAAGTAATGATTGCTGCAGAAAAACTGGGGGAAGGCAGTGATCCCTGGGGCGGTTATCGCGCTGGTTTCGCCGGCACAACGTCATTTGAATTGAAAGATTTTGGTATCAATTATGACTTAGGGCCTGCATCATCCACGGTTTATCTGGACCTGACGGTTGAAGGTATCCGTCAGTAGTAAACAGCCTTTGTTGACTAAAACCTTACAATAAATACAGCCTGTGGTTGGCGCCTGTGTCACAGTGGTGGTGCCAGCTGCAGTTTAACCTGTTCTTTTAAATTCATAAAATCTTGGTCTGCGCTGGTGGTATTGGCAATGTCGGCAAATAATAATTCAGCTCGTGCTTCACTACCCGCCAACATAAATAACTGTACTAAACGCAATTTTGCCCAGTTTAGCCGGCTTTGATCGGAGTCTTTGTAATAGCCAATATATTCAGACAGTGAGGTAATACCCTCTAACACATTGTTTTCAGTGAGAACTGCCAGGCGGCCGACCTGATATAAGGCGCTGTATCGCTGGTTTGGTTTGACGCTGAACTCAGCCGTTTTGCTGTACAGTTGTTGTGCTACCAGAAACGCATCTTGTCTTGCCAGAATACTGGCTTTGCTGGCTAACAAGTCGGGTTGGTTTGGTGTTGCAGTTAAGTGTTTATCGATAAGCGCTACCGCTTCACTAAGCCGTTCTTCCAGTATTAACATTTGCACCTGGGCCAGTGCACCCTGCAGCGGGTCCAGCGCGGCCAGCAAGGTAGCCTGTTCAGCCGCTAATTCTTTGCTACCACCTGCTGTAGCCGGGGCGGTCTGATAGAAACTGATTAGAGCTTGCTGTGCCGGATAATTATGAGGATCGACAGTCACTGCCCGGACAATTAGCTGCAGACCGTCACTGGTTCGTTGGCGGGCGTTGAAAATATTGCCTCCTGAGGCAAGCACGATTTTGTTTATCCCCGCCAGGTACAGCAACTCGCTGTGCTGCGGGTGTTTAATGATTAGCTGGTTCAGTAAGGTATTGGCTTCTTCGCGCTGGCGTAAATTAAACATTGCCTGTACATAAAACGCAGTGAGATCGGGGTTTTGTTGAAACGTTGGCTGCTGCTCAATTTCAGTGATTATTTTCCGATATTGAGCTTGTTCATACCAGCTGTTTGCCTGTTCAAGCTCGATGGCAAAAGCCGTGAAACTGAATAATAACCCAAACAACGCTATCTTCATTGCAACCAGCCTTTTAGCAAAAACACCAGGTAAGTGTGCGATATATCGTGAGAAAACACCAGTGGTTCAGGGGATTTCAATTTTAATATCTGTAGCAGGAATGCTACAACAGGGTAAAAACTCGCCCTGGCGAACAAACGCCAATGGTTCATGTAAATACTGAATGTGACCACTAATTAATTTACAGCGACAGGCACCGCAGTATCCTTCGCGACACTGGTAGCTGACATCTTGTTGCTGTTGTTCCAGGCTATGTAAAATGGTAGGTTGGCTGCCATCAAAGTTGATAGCAGCTCGCCCTGTAATTATTATTTGTGGCATTCCTGATTAGAGATCGAAATCGCCGAATTCAGCGCCGTCGACTTCATTATCTATCTGGCCAACCAGATACGAGCTGATTTCAGACTCTTGTGGCGCAACCTGAACATTATCTGACACCAGCCAGGCGTTAATCCAGGGGATAGGGTTCTGAGTGGTACTGAAACGGGCTTTTAAGCCAACTGCCTGCATCCGGCTATTGGTGATGTATTCAACATACTGGCACAGGATATCTTTATTCAGGCCAATCATTGAACCATCTTTAAATAAGTATTGAGCCCAGTCTTTTTCCTGCTCTGCAGCCTTTAAGAAAATGGCATAGGCTTGCTCTTCGCATTCTTTGGCAATCTCCGCCATCTGTGGATCGTCTTCACCGGCTGCCATAATATTCAGCATATGCTGGGTACCGGTAAGGTGCAGCGCTTCATCACGGGCAATCAGCTTAATGATTTTAGCGTTGCCTTCCATCAGTTCTCGTTCAGCAAAGGCAAAGCTACAAGCGAAACTGACGTAAAACCGAATGGCTTCCAGCACGTTGACTGACAGCATGCAAATATACAAACGTTTTTTCAGTTCCCGCAGGCTGATACTTTCTGTCTGACCATTAATCTGGTGATCACCCTCACCACAGCGCTGATATAGGTTAATGCCGTCAATCAGGCTATCATAATAGCGGGTTACATCATCAGCGCGCTCCAGAATCTTTTCATTAAGCATAATGTCGTCAAACACTTTATGCGGCTCTGACGTAATATTGCGGACAATATGGGTGTAACTACGACTATGGATAGTCTCGCTGAATGCCCAGGTTTCAATCCAGGTCTCCAGTTCAGGAATAGAGACTATTGGCAAAAATGCCACATTGGGCGAGCGACCCTGCACGGAGTCAAGCAAGGTCTGATATTTCAGATTGCTCAGGAAAATATGTTTTTCATGATCAGGCAGGTTCTGGAAATCTATCCGATCTTTGCTAACGTCAATTTCTTCAGGCCGCCAGAAGAAACTCAGTTGCTTTTCAATCAGTTTTTCAAAGATAGGGTACTTTTGCTGATCATAGCGTGACACATTGACTGCATTACCAAAGAACATCGGTTCTTTCAGTTGATTATTAATTTCGCGATTAAAGGTAGTATACGCCATTGCTGTATATATCCTGATTCAAAACCTGTTGTTACTACGCTCCGCCAGAGCGGAGCGATGACTTTTCCGTGTTAAATTTTGCAGGCCCCGCCGGCACAGCCGTCGTCTTCCTGCTCAGGTTTAATATCTTCCTGCATATCAGCTGCACCATCGCGGGTGTTATGGTAGTACATGGTTTTCACCCCCAGCTTATATGCGGTAAGCAGGTCTTTTAATAACAGCTTCATCGGTACCCGGCCACCATCGAATTTGTTGGGGTCATAATTGGTATTAGCCGAAATGGTCTGGTCGACAAACTTCTGCATAATCGCCACCAGGCTCAGATAGCCATCATTTGATGGAATATCCCACAGCAGTTCATACTGGTTTTTTAAGCGCTCATACTCAGGCACTACCTGTTTTAAAATGCCGTCTTTACTGGCTTTAACACTGATATGACCGCGCGGGGGTTCAATGCCATTAGTGGCATTAGAAATTTGCGATGACGTTTCTGATGGCATCAGCGCGGATAACGTCGAGTTACGCAAACCGAACTGCAAAATATCTTTACGCAATTGTTCCCAGTTCAGCTGCAATGGTTCTGCACAGACTTTATCGAGATCTTTTTTGTAGCTGTCGATAGGCAAGATACCTTCGGCATAGGTTGTTTCATTAAATTTAGGGCAGGGGCCTTGCTCCTGTGCCAGCTTGTTTGACGCTTTTAACAGGTAGTACTGAATAGCCTCAAAAGTACGGTGGGTTAAACCATTAGCAGAGCCATCAGAATACTTAACACCATTTTTCGCCAGATAGTACGCATAGTTAATTACCCCAACACCCAGGGTACGACGGCTAATCGAGGCATGGTAAGCTGCCGGAATAGGGTAATCCTGATAATCCAGTAAACTGTCTAATGAGCGTACGGCTAACTCGGCCAGTTCTTCCAGCTCGTCAAGCTCGGTTATGGCGCCAAGGTTAAAGGCCGATAAGGTACATAGCGCAATTTCACCGTTCGGATCGTTAACATGTTCTAACGGTTTAGTTGGCAAGGCGATTTCCAGACACAAATTACTTTGCCGGACCGGCGCCAGTTTCGGATTAAACGGGCTATGAGTATTACAGTGATCAACGTTCTGCAGATAAATACGGCCGGTGCTGGCCCGTTCCTGCATAAACAGGGTAAATAGTTCTAACGCTTTAATGCGTTTTTTACGAATACTACTATCTGCTTCATATTTTACATACAACTTATCAAACTGTTCCTGATCCTGGAAAAACGCATCGTATAGGCCAGGTACGTCTGACGGGCTGAACAGCGTAATGTAGTCATCCTTAATTAACCGGGTATACATCAGCCGATTAAACTGTACACCGTAATCTAAATGGCGCACCCGGTTCTCTTCCACTCCCCGATTGTTTTTCAACACCAGCAGCGATTCAACTTCCAAATGCCACAGTGGGAAGAATAAAGTTGCCGCACCACCGCGTACACCACCTTGAGAACAGCTTTTTACAGCGGTCTGAAAATGTTTATAGAAAGGAATACAGCCAGTATGGAAGGCTTCACCGTTGCGAATTGGACTGCCCAGCGCGCGAATACGGCCCGCGTTAATTCCAATACCAGCGCGCTGCGATACATACTTAACAATGGCACTGGAGGTGGCATTAATTGAATCCAGGCTGTCGCCGCATTCAATTAGCACGCAAGAACTGAACTGACGGGTAGGGGTACGCACACCAGACATAATTGGCGTCGGCAGAGATAATTTGAACATCGACGTCGCATCGTAGAAACGGCGGACAAAGTCTAGTCTTGTGCTTTTCGGATAATTGGCAAACAGACAAGCTGCCACCAGAATATATAAAAACTGGGCACTTTCGTAGATCTCACCGCTTACCCGGTTTTGTACCAGATACTTACCTTCCAGCTGCTTAACAGCAGCATAACTGAAGTTTAAATCGCGGCTATGATCGATAAAACCGTTGATTGTCTCCAACTCTTCCCGGCTGTAGTCAGCCAGTATGTGCTGATCGTAACGCTTGGCTTCTACCATCTTAACCAGATGGTCATACAGATGCGGCGGTTCAAACTGGCCATAGGCTTTTTTGCGCAGGTGGAATACGGCTAATCTGGCAGCCAGATACTGATAGTCCGGGCTGTCTTTAGAAATCAGATCGGCTGCGGCTTTAATAATGGTTTCATGAATATCAGCCGACTTTATGCCATCATAAAACTGAATATGTGACTTCAGTTCAACCTGAGAAACTGACACATTATGCAAGCCTTCGGCGGCCCAGGTAATGACCCGGTGAATTTTATCTAAATCGAGAGGTTCACGGCGTCCGTCACGTTTGGTGACAAAGAGATTTTGCGTCATCGCTGAAGAGTTCCGTTTCAATAGTTATTATTAACTGACAGCCCGTTAGCGCACGGCCCATTACACGCACCTGCTTGCTGGCGTTTTGCACAACATATAGGTGTAAATTTAAAACTGATCACAAGATAGTGTGGATTGACGGCTTTTGCAAGGGCGCAATTTGTTGAAAAAAAAACCGTAATAGTTGTCGGTTAGTAGCTACTAACCTGATAACGCCTGTCAGAGAAATCGCAAAAATGAAGCAAGCTTTTTCTTGGTTATAAAATTATTTGTTCTAAGCAGCTGCTTTTAAGTGCAACTGGCTATTTGGCAGGCGTCAATTTGCCTGCCAGATAAAAAGTTGGCAATTGATCAGTTTAGGGGCTTACGTGCTACAACAAAGTAATTTACATCCAGCCCTGGGCCGGTTTTAAAGCTGTTATTCAGTGGGTTAAAGTGCAAGCCGGTGGCATCAACCAGCTCCAGCCCCGCCTGCTCGATATCACGCATGAGCTGCGATGGGCGGATAAACTTGCTGAACTGATGTGTGCCTCTGGGTACCAGCCGCAGGATATATTCAGCACCTACTATCGCCATAGCGTAAGCTTTTACCGTTTTATTAATGGTAGAAAAAAACAGTAAACCACCAGGCTTGGCTAAATCTGCACACGCCTTTACCACCGACGCGGGTTCTGGCACATGTTCCAGCATTTCCATACAGGTAACAATGTCATAAGTAGCGGCTTGACTGGTGGCAAAATCTTCAGCGGTGCTTTGCTGATAATTCAGGGTAACACCAGTTTCAAGTGCGTGTAATCTGGCTACAGCCAGGGCATCGTCAGCCATATCAATGCCAGTTACCTCAGCACCACTGCGGGCCAGGCTTTCAGCCAAAATACCGCCGCCACAACCAACATCGACCACAGACTTGCCAAAAACGCCGCCTGCAATATCGCTGATATAGCCCAGTCGGGTAGGGTTTAACAGATGCAATGGTTTGAATTCACCGTCCTGATCCCACCAGCGGGCGGCAATATCATTAAATTTTGCAATTTCAGCTGGATCAACATTTATATTTTGTGTCATGGTTCAGGCCTTTAAAATTTTTGCCATTATAAAGCCTTGATCTGTTTCAGCAAATAGCCGACAGGTTTTGGCATGCATAACAGGCATGGCAACTGCCATTTTATGTGGTAGAATCCTGCGTTGTCTCGCGCTCTATAACATCGAAAAAAGCGAGTTATCTATCTGATTTAAGGGAAATTAGCGTTTTATGACAGATCTGGCCAAAGAAATAGTTCCGATTAATATCGAAGAGGAATTAAAAAACTCCTACCTCGATTACGCTATGAGCGTAATTGTTGGCCGGGCTTTACCCGATGTAAGGGACGGTTTAAAGCCTGTTCACCGTCGCGTTCTGTTTGCCATGAAAGAGTTAGGCAATGACTGGAACAAGGCCTATAAAAAGTCGGCCCGGGTAGTGGGTGACGTTATTGGTAAATACCACCCGCATGGTGACAGTGCGGTATACGACACTATCGTCCGGATGGCTCAGCCGTTTTCATTGCGTTATATGTTGGTTGATGGTCAGGGTAACTTCGGTTCTATCGATGGCGACTCTGCAGCAGCAATGCGTTACACCGAAGTCAGAATGGCCCGCATTGCCCATGAATTATTGGCCGATCTTGATAAAGAAACGGTCGATTTTGTGCCTAACTATGATGGCACTGAGCAAATCCCGGCAGTATTACCTACTAAGATCCCAAATTTATTGATTAACGGCTCCTCCGGTATCGCCGTGGGCATGGCCACCAATATTCCGCCGCATAACTTAAATGAAGTTATCGATGGCTGTCTGGCATTAATTGCTAACCCGGATATTGAACTGCATGAATTAATGCAATTCATTCCAGGCCCGGACTTCCCGACTGCAGCCATTATTAATGGTCGAAAAGGCATTGAAGAAGCGTATCGTACCGGTCGTGGCAAGGTATATATCCGCAGCAAAACCTGTATCGAGACTGACGAGAAAACCGGTCGCGAGACCATTATCGTTAACGAATTGCCGTACCAGGTTAACAAAGCCCGCTTAATTGAAAAAATTGCCGAGCTGGTAAAAGAAAAACGGATTGAAGGTATTTCAGCGCTGCGCGATGAGTCTGATAAAGACGGTATGCGGATTGTTATCGAGCTGAAACGTGGTGAGTCGTCAGATGTCATGCTGAACCAGTTGTATTCTAACACTCAGATGCAAACGGTGTTTGGTATTAACATGGTAGCACTGGACGACGGCCAGCCTAAGTTGCTTAGCTTAAAGCAAATGCTGGAATGCTTTGTCCTGCACCGCCGTGAAGTGGTAACCCGCCGTACTGTTTACGACTTACGTAAAGCACGGGACCGCGCCCATATCCTGGAAGGCCTGGCGATAGCACTGGCCAACATTGATGAAATTATTGAGCTGATTAAAACCTCAGCCAGCCCGGCGGAAGCGAAAGCGGGCCTGGTTGAGCGCGGCTGGCAGTTAGGCGATGTCAGTACCATGTTAGAGCGTGCGGGCAAAGATGCTGCCCGGCCAGAGTGGCTGGAAGAGCATTTTGGTATTCGCGATAATCTGTATTTCTTAACGGAGCAGCAAGCTCAGGCCATTCTGGATTTACGTCTGCACAAGCTTACCGGCTTAGAGCATGAAAAAATTCTGGACGAATACAAACAGCTGTTAGAGTTAATCGCCGAATTGCTGCATATTCTGGGTAGTCCTGAACGGTTAATGGAAGTAATTTGCGAAGAGTTAGAAGCGGCAAAAGCCCAGTATGGTGATGCCCGGCGCACCGATATCCAGGACAATATGCTGGATATCAATATGGAAGACTTAATTACCGAAGAAGATGTGGTCGTAACCCTGTCACACCTTGGTTATGCCAAGTATCAGCCATTGTCTGACTATGAAGCCCAGCGCCGCGGCGGTAAAGGTAAAGCAGCCACCACGGTTAAAGACGAAGACTTTGTCGATAAACTGCTGGTTGCCAGTACCCATGACACCATTCTGTGTTTCTCTAATCGCGGCCGGTTGTACTGGATGAAAGTTTATCAGTTGCCACTGGCCAGCCGCACTGCGCGAGGTAAGCCCATCGTCAACCTGCTGCCACTGGAGCAGGGCGAGCGAATTAACGCTATTTTACCGGTTCGAGAGTATGAAGAAGGTAAATACGTGTTTATGGCGACCGCTAACGGTACTGTGAAGAAAACTGCGCTTACCGATTACTCGCGGCCGCGGGCAAACGGTATTATTGCCGTAAATCTGAATGAGGGCGATCACCTTATTGGCGTTGACATTACTGATGGCAGCAATGAAATTATGCTGTTCTCAGATGATGGTAAAGTCGTACGCTTTACCGAAGATCAGGTTCGTGGCATGGGCCGTACTGCTACCGGTGTTCGTGGTATCCGCTTACGTGAGGGTGGTTCAGTGGTTTCACTGATCATTCCGAAAGGCGATGGTGCCGTACTGACAGTAACCGAAAATGGTTATGGTAAACGGACGGCGTTAACCGAGTACCCAGCCAAGAGCCGGGCAACTCAGGGCGTGGTGTCAATTAAAGTATCTGAGCGTAATGGTCTGGTTGTTGGCGCAGTACAGGTCAGTGAAACGGATGAAATTATGATGATTTCAAACCGTGGCACCCTGGTACGGACCCGGGTAAAAGAAGTTTCTGAAGTAGGCCGTAACACCCAGGGCGTTATTCTGATCCGCACTCAGGAACAGGAGAAAGTGGTTGGGGTAGCGAAAGTCGATGAGATTCAGGAGCAAGACCTGCCTCATGATGTTGAGGGTGAAGTAGTCGCGGCAGACGCGGCAGACGCGACAGCCAGCGCTGACAGTGCTGATATTCCCGGCACGGATCTGCAGGACAGCCAGCTGGCTCAGGACAACGATACTGAGCAGTCATAATTCATCCGAAAACGGGCGCAGTAGCGCTCGTTTTTTTTAGCTGATTTTTAAGAATTACTGATTTAAATAGTTGAGAGTAGTAATACATGACCACCTTTAATTTTTGTGCCGGCCCGGCCATGTTGCCAACGGCAGTGATGCAACAAGCGCAGCAGGAGTTTATCAACTGGCAACAGCAGGGTTGCTCGGTAATGGAAATCAGTCATCGCAGCAAGCCGTTTATTAAGGTAGCGGCAGAGGCCGAACAAGACTTACGCGATTTACTGAATATTCCAGCTAATTACAAAGTGCTGTTTATGCATGGTGGTGGCCGGGGTCAGTTTTCCGCTGTACCACTTAATTTGTTTAACGCAGAGACTAACTCCGGCAAAAGTGGTGCCGATTATGTGATTTCCGGTGCCTGGTCTAAGGCAGCAGTAGAGGAAGGGCATAAATACGGTAACCTGAGCGTATTGGATATTCGCCAAAAAACGGCAGAGGGCCTGCGGACGATTACTGGACCTGAGCAGTGGCATCTCAGCAAAAACGCTGCCTTCGTGCATTGTTGCCCGAATGAAACAGTAGATGGCATCGAATTCACTGACCTGCCGCAAACCAACGCGCCAATCGTGGCTGACTTATCGTCAACCATTTTATCGCGCCCGATTGATGTTAGTCGCTACGGGGTTATTTATGCCGGAGCTCAGAAAAATATCGGCCCATCAGGTTTAACCCTGGCAATCGTACGGGAAGATCTGCTGCCAGTGGCAGGCGCTGCTATTCCGGCAGTGCTGGATTACCGGCTGGCAGCAGAAAACGACAGCATGTTTAATACACCGCCAACCTTTGCCTGGTATCTGGCAGGCCTGGTGTTTAAGTGGCTGAAACAGCAGGGTGGCGTAACCGAAATGGCAACGCGTAACCAAATTAAAGCCAGTTTACTCTATGATTATATTGATAAAAGTGACTTTTACAGTAATGACGTCGCTAAAGCCTGTCGCTCGTGGATGAATATACCTTTCTTCTTAGCCGACGAGCGCCTGAACGATATGTTCGTTGAGCAGGCACAGTTGCACGGCTTGCTTGCCTTAAAAGGTCACCGGATGGTCGGTGGCATGCGGGCCAGTATTTACAACGCGATGCCACTTGAAGGCGTGCAGACACTGGTTAGCTTTATGCAGGAATTTGAGCGGGTAAACGGATGAAAACATTAACCATAGAACCCATTGCTAAAGTGGCGGGCGAAGTGCATTTACCGGGCTCCAAAAGTATTTCTAACCGGGTCCTGTTACTGGCAGCGCTGGCTGAAGGTACGACTGACATTTCCAACTTACTGGACAGTGATGATGTCCGGCATATGCTCAATGCATTAACGGCATTAGGTGTCAGTTATCAGTTGTCAGCCTGTCGCACCAAGTGCGCAGTGCATGGGGTGGGCGGCCTGTTTAAGCAGCCCAAGGCTATTACAATGTTCCTTGGTAACGCCGGTACAGCAATGCGGCCATTAACCGCTGCATTGGCCGCCTCTAACGTTGATGTCACCTTGACAGGTGAGCCGCGAATGTACGAGCGACCGATTGGTCATTTAGTTGAAGCGCTGCAGCAGTTGCAGGCCGATATTCGCTATCTGGACAACGACGGCTTTCCACCATTGCGAATCAAAGGCAAAGCGCTGCAAGGAGGAAAAGTTCAGATAGACGGCAGCATTTCCAGCCAGTTTTTAACCGCGATTTTAATGGTAGCGCCGTTACTCGACGGCGATAGCGATATTGAAATTATCGGTGAGCTGGTATCCAAACCCTATATTGATATCACTCTGGCGCTGATGCAACGCTTTGGGGTGACTGTGCAGAATAATGATTACCAGCGTTTTATTATCCGCGGCAATCAGCAGTATCGATCCCCAGGCAACTGGCTGGTGGAGGGGGATGCTTCCTCGGCTTCTTATTTTCTGGCAGCCGCGGCCATTAAAGGTGGCAGCATTACAGTGACGGGTATTGGTAAACATGCTGTACAGGGCGATATTCATTTTGCCGATGCTCTGGAAGCGATGGGCGCCAACGTGGAATGGGGCGACGACTATATTAAAGTAACGCGTAACACACTGGCCGGCATAGATCGTGATTATAACGCTATTCCTGATGCGGCTATGACCATCGCCACTACCGCATTATTTGCCAAAGGGCCGACCGTTATCCGTAATGTCTATAACTGGCGGGTTAAAGAGACCGACCGGTTGTCCGCGATGGCTGCCGAGCTCAGAAAGGTTGGGGCCACAGTGGAAGAGGGACATGATTACCTTAAAGTCACGCCACCTGCGCAATTAAAGCATGCCAGCATTGCTACCTATAACGACCATAGAATGGCAATGTGTTTTTCGTTGGTTGCGCTGGGCGATACGCCGGTCACCATTGAAGATCCAGATTGTACAGCAAAAACTTTCCCTGGCTATTTTGCCCTGTTTCAAAGCCTGCAAGCCTGAAATATCTCTTCTTACAACTGACGCAGTCATCCTGGCTGCGTCTTAGCCAGCATCTTTATCGCAACTAAACACAGCTTTTGTCGCAAAAACCTGTATAATATGGCGGTTTAAAAATTTGAGTTAGCAAATTAATGCTCTTTAGGAGGTAGGATGCCGCAACATGCACCAGTAATTACCATTGATGGCCCGGGAGGCTCAGGTAAAGGCACCTTAAGCCGTTTGCTGGCTCAGAAGTTAGGATGGCAATTACTTGACAGTGGCGCTATCTACCGGGTGCTGGCACTGGCTGCGATGCATCATCAAATTGCTGCTGATGACGAAGAAGCATTACAGCCGCTGGCAGCGCACCTGGATGTGCAGTTCAGTGCAGATGAACAGGGCAATACCAAGGTAACACTGGAAGGCGAAAACGTCTCGCACACTATTCGCACTCAGGAAGTAGCCGATGAAGCGTCTAAGATAGCGTCTTTACCACGGGTACGCGAAGCACTGTTACGCCGGCAGAGGGCGTTTGCAGAGGCACCTGGCCTGGTAGCTGATGGCCGCGACATGGGCACTGTGGTGTTCCCACAGGCCCAAGTTAAAATATTTTTAACAGCTGACCCTGCAGAACGCGCCAACCGTAGATATTTAGAGTTGAAACAAAAGGGTGTGGATGTTAATATCGGCGACCTTTTGAACGAAATCCGGGCGCGTGATGAGCGCGATATGAACCGGGCAGCAGCGCCTTTAAAACCTGCTACCGACGCTTATATGCTGGATTCGACCAATAAACCCATTGAACAAGTGTTGGAAGAGGTACTTAACCACATCAACAGCAATGCGCTGCTGAATGTGGGCTAAATACCACAACTGCATTTTGGACAGCCGGTAACAAGGATTGTTGCTGGTAAACTTAGCAACCCCATAACGCATGATGCGAAGTGGAGCACTTAACTGAAAAAGTGACTATGACTGAAAATTTTGCACAATTATTTGAGGAAAGCCTCAAGACCATCGAAACCCGCCCGGGTGCCATTGTTAAAGGTACCGTTGTTGCTGTTCTGAAAGACGTTGTTATGGTTGACGCCGGTCTTAAATCAGAAGCTGCGATCCCTGTTGAGCAGTTCAAATCGCTAAGCGGTGAAATCGAAGTTAGCGTTGGTGATATCATTGATGTAGCGTTAGATGCTATTGAAGATGGTTTCGGTGAGACCTTGTTATCTCGTGAAAAAGCTAAGCGCCATGAGGCCTGGGTTCGCCTGGAAAAAGCTTGCGAAGATAAAGAAACTGTTATCGGTGTTATTACCGGTAAAGTCAAAGGTGGTTTTACGGTTGAAGTCGACGGTATTCGTGCCTTCCTGCCAGGTTCATTAGTAGATGTGCGTCCGGTACGTGACACCTTACACCTGGAAAACAAAGAACTTGAATTCAAAGTTATCAAGCTGGATCAGAAGCGTAACAACGTGGTTGTATCACGTCGTGCGGTGATCGAGTCAGAAAGCAGCCAGGAACGTGATCAGCTGTTAGAAACTTTAGAAGAAGGCATGGAAGTGAAAGGTATCGTTAAGAACCTTACTGACTACGGTGCTTTCGTAGATTTAGGTGGCGTAGACGGCTTACTGCATATCACTGATATGGCATGGAAGCGCGTTAAGCACCCAAGTGAAATTGTTAATGTTGGCGACGAAATTCCAGTAAAAGTACTGAAATTTGACCGCGAGAAGCAACGTGTTTCATTAGGTCTGAAGCAAATGGGTGAAGATCCATGGGCCGCTATCGCCTCACGTTACCCAGAAGGTGCCCGCATCACTGGTCGCGTAACCAACTTAACTGACTACGGCTGCTTCGTGGAAATCGAAGAAGGCGTTGAAGGTCTGGTTCACGTTTCAGAAATGGACTGGACTAACAAAAACATTCACCCATCTAAAGTGGTTAACTTAGGTGACTCTGTTGAAGTAATGGTATTAGAAATTGACGAAGAGCGTCGTCGTATTTCTTTAGGCCTGAAACAGTGTAAAGCTAACCCTTGGGAAGAGTTTGCTAAAGGCTTTAACAAAAATGATCGCGTAAGCGGTAAGATCAAGTCAATCACTGACTTCGGTATCTTTATCGGCTTAGATGGCGGCATTGACGGCCTGGTTCACTTATCAGATATCAGCTGGAACGCTACTGGCGAAGAAGCGGTACGTGAGTTTAAGAAAGGCGACGAAGTACACGCAGTTGTGTTACAAGTTGACCCAGAGCGCGAGCGTATTTCTTTAGGTATCAAACAACTGGATGAAGATCCGTTCAATGGTTACCTTGCTGACAACAAAAAAGGTGCTATCGTTAAAGGTGAAGTTACTGCCGTTGACGCTAAAGGCGCTGCTGTAATGTTAGAAGGTGCTGTAGAAGGTTACATCCGGGTTTCTGATATCGCGCGTGAGCGGATAGAAGATGCCTCAACAGTACTGAAAGTAGGCGAAGAAGTTGAAGCTCGTTTAATGGGTGTTGATCGCAAAAACCGCGTAATCAGCCTGTCAATCAAAGCGAAATTCGAAGCTGAAGAAAAAGAAGCTATGGATACCGTTAATACCAAGCAGCAAGAAGCTGACTTCGGTGGTAATGCTATGGCCGAAGCATTTAAAGCTGCTCAGAAGCAGGATTAATTGCTAGCAAAGCAGGGGGCATCTGCCCCTTGCTTTATCATTTGGGTTTTGCAGGAGGGTCTATGACCAAGTCTGAATTGATTGAAAAATTAGCAACCGATTTCCCGCATATTCAAGTCAAGGATGTCGAAGCATCTGTTAAAGAAATTCTGGAACAGATGGCCCAGTCACTGTCATCGAATGAACGTATCGAAATTCGCGGTTTTGGCAGTTTTTCGCTGCACTATCGTGCTCCCCGTATTGGTCGCAATCCGAAAACCGGTGACAAAGTTGAGTTAGACGGTAAATACGTCCCACACTTTAAGCCAGGAAAAGAATTACGCGATCGGGTAAAAGATAATACCTGATCCCTAATCAGGTCAATTGCAGTACACGGAGAGTCTTTTGAGCAGATTACTGTATCTGATACTGATTATTGCTTTTCTGGTAGTAGGTTTTGTGTTTGGTGCTATTAACCAACAGCTTACCGATATTCACTTTCTTGTCGTAAAGCTGCAATTACGCGTTGTTGATATTGCCATTATTTTCCTAATAACCGGCGTACTGTTAGGATTAATAATTGCTGCCTGGTTAAGTATGGCCCGACGCACTAAAAACTGGCTTAAACCTTCCGCAGAGAAAACCTGACTTTTATGTTGGAATTGCTATTTTTGTTGCTCCCTGTTGCTGCTGCTTACGGTTGGTTTATGGGTAGAAATAGCGTTAAACATACTGAACTCAAAGATCGCGCCAGCGTTACCCGTAATCTCTCTTCCGGTCTTAACTTTTTACTGACTGATCAAGAAGACAAAGCAATTGAGCAGTTATTGGAGCTGCTGGATATTGAAGCAGCCACTATCGAAACTTATTTGGCCCTGGCAAACTTGTTCCGGCGTAAAGGCGATTGGGACAAAGCTATACGTATTCATGAAAAGCTACATCAGCTGAAGTTAGCAAAACCCCAAGCTCAGCAAATTCAGTACGAACTCGCAAAGGATTACTTTTCTGCCGGTTTATATGACCGGGCTGAAAGTCTTGCCACGCCGTTGGTTAATACCACCCGTTGGCGTGAACCGGCATTAAAACAATTATTTAGTATTTTCACCGCCAGTCATGACTGGCATAAAGCGTTAGCGCTGGAAGAAGAAGTCAATAACAGCCAGTCCCGATCCTTAAAAATTGCGCTGGCAAATATGGCCGTGGAGGCAATGCAAGACCAGCCCGATGTTAAACGTTTACAGCAGTTAGTTGATAGTAGCCCGCTGGCTATCCGCCCGCGCTTTGCCCAGGCCAAATTTTATCTGGCGCAAGAGCAGAGTGAGCAGGCAAAGGTGCCACTACTCAGTATCATCAAACAAAAGCCGCAATGGAGTGCTGAAGTATTGCCGCTGTTACAACAGTGTGACTTCAACGGTGATCAATGGTATCAGCTACTCAGCCAGCTGGCGAATAAGCAACACAATGTAACAGCTAGTGGCTTACTGGCAGACTGGTTGGCAGAGCATGGCTCGCCAAAGGCAGCTGAACAGTTTTTACTGGACAAATTGCAGCAGCAACCCAGTATTCGTCTTTTTCAAAAATTGTTACAGGTACGACAGCATCAATCCACTGCCGCGGCAGAAGCGCTTTTTTCAGTGGAAGAGCTGGTACAAGCCTACCTGGCTAATAAAGTGTTGTATAGTTGCCGCAATTGCGGTTTTAAGACCCGTCAACAATACTGGTTATGTCCATCTTGTCAGCAATGGGAAACCGTAGAGCCAATTACTGGTATTGACGGCCGTTAGTAATTTACCTGTGCATAAGGAATATCGATGTCTTGTAACACGCCTGTTGTTGTTGCGCTTGACTATGCCAATCAAACTGAAGCACTTAATTTAGTGGCACAACTTGACCCGGCTTTATGTCGTTTGAAGGTTGGCAAGGAAATGTTTACTCATTTTGGTCCGGCTTTTGTCACTGAGTTGCAACAACGAAATTTTGAAGTTTTTCTCGATCTGAAATTTCATGATATACCGAACACGGTAGCCAAAGCGGTACAGGCAGCTGCTGATCTTGGGGTTTGGATGGTTAACGTCCATGCCAGTGGCGGAAGTAAAATGATGACCGCTGCCCGGGAAGCAATAGCGCGCTACGGCATTAATAAACCAAAACTTATTGCGGTGACCGTGCTGACCAGTATGGAACAAAGCGATTTAACTGAGCTGGGTATTACACTTAGCCCGGCACAACAAGTGCAGAAACTCGCCGGGTTGGCTGCCGCAAGTGGTTTAGATGGCGTAGTATGTTCTGCACAGGAAGCGGTTGCATTAAAACAGCAATTTGGTAATAATTTTCAATTAGTTACCCCTGGGATCCGCCCTGCTAGTAGCAGCGCTGATGATCAGAAGCGGATTATGACACCGGCGGCGGCAATTAAAGCCGGAGTAGATTATCTGGTGATTGGCCGGCCAATCACTCAGGCAACGTCGCCATTAGTGGCATTACAGACTGTGGTAAACGAAGTTATCAACGCCAGAGCCTAGTATTTATAACGACAGGAGGTTTTTTTGGATGCGATAAACCTCTCTATTTTGATTGGCGGCTTATTATTTTTCGTCAGTATTATTGCCACACTAATATCGGCGCGCTTAGGTGCGCCTATGCTGCTTATCTTTCTCATCATCGGTATGATAGCCGGCGAAGATGGCATTGTCGGCATTCAGTTTGATGACCCACAAACCGCGTTTCTGATAGGCTCTATTGCCTTAGTTATTATCTTATTTGACGGTGGTATGCGTACTCATCCGGAACGTTTCCGGGTGGCATTAGCACCAGCATCAATGCTGGCGACGCTGGGCGTTGTCATTACCTGTGGGGTAGTGGGGGTATCTGCCGCTTATTTGCTAAACCTTTCTTTCGTCGAAGGACTGCTGTTAGGCGCAATTTTAAGCTCTACCGATGCTGCTGCGGTTTTTTCAATATTCCAATCGCAACGGCTTAGAATTAAACAGCGAGTCGCCTCGACCCTGGAAATTGAGTCGGGTAGTAATGACCCGATGGCAGTAATGCTGACACTGACTTTGGTAAGTGTATTAGCCCAGGACGCCAAGCTGGACTGGATAGTATTAATATCATTTTTGCAGCAGGCTGTGGTTGGCGGCGCCATGGGGTACGGAGCAGGGCGGGTATTCGTATTTTTATGTCGGAAATTGCCGTTAAGTTTCGCTTTTTTCCCTTTACTGGCTGTAGCCAGTAGTATTTTTATCTATGCCATTACCAACAGCTTTGGTGGTAGCGGTTTTTTGGCCGTGTATTTAATGGGCTATCTGGTAGGTAATGCCAGACTGCCGCAAATTATTCATATCCTTCGAATGCATGATGGCTTAGCCTGGATAAGTCAGATAAGTATGTTTCTGATGTTGGGTTTGCTTGTCGTTCCCAGTAATCTGAAAGAGCATTTAATTGATGCGTTAATTCTGGCGGGCATTTTAATATTTATTGCCCGGCCACTTGCCGTGCTAGTCAGTTTAATTCCATTCCGCTTTCCTATTAAAGACCAGGTTTTTATCAGCTGGGTTGGTTTACGTGGCGCCGTGCCGATTATTCTGGCGTTATTTCCCTGGTTGGCCGGGGTTCCGAACGAACATCTATATTTCGACGTAGCCTTTGTCGTTGTGATTGTATCATTGGTTCTGCAAGGTTGGACGCTGGTACCTGTAGCCCGCTGGTTAAAACTTGAAGTACCGGGCGAATTAGAACCGGATCAGGCCATGCCGCTGGACGCAATCCCCAGCAAAGATGTAATGGAGGTATTAGCTTTTAATGTTGAAGAACAGTCACCAATCCGCGGTGTTTGTTGGCAGGATTTAAAGTTTAGCGTATCAGTACAGTTTCTCGGCATTATCCGGGATGGCGAATGGCAGTTACCTGACAAAGAACCGGTATTTAACAGCCGTGATACGGTAATGGTATTGGCAAAGCTGAAAGACGTGAAGAAAATAAGTGAAGTACTGGCCAGTGATGCAGACAGTTCAGGCTTAAGTAACAGTAACTTCTTTGGTGACTTCGTACTAAATGGCGAAGTAAGCCTTGCAGACTTAGATGCGTTTTATACCATCAATATGGCTGATCAAAACAAGCAGCAGAGCTTGTCATCCTATATCAGCGAGCGGTTTCACCGCCGTGTGGTAATAGGTGACCAGGTCAGGCTTGACCAATTAGTGCTGACGGTAAGGGAACTTGATGAAAATGGCCTTATAATTCAGGTTGGTATTAAGGCACTTGAACCCTGATTTTTTAAATTAGAGCCACTATATGGCTTGTGCCGGTGATAAGCTGATTGAGTACAACACAATACTAAAAGCGCCGCTGGTCTGGTCTGCCAGCATTACGCTGACATGGCTAACATCGGCAAGCCTGAGTTCTGGCAGATTAGTCACCAGCCGGCCACGATAGCGACCATTAAAATCAGCGGGTGTAAAATAGTAACTTTGCTTATCTTTAGTGCTGTTAAAGTCAGCAACATAGGCTACACCTTGCGGGATATAGGGCGTTTTCAATCTTAACTGATATTGTCTGCCATCAGCTGCAATGTTTAGCTTAATACTTCGGTAAATATGAGGAGCTAGTGCTTTTGCGAGCTTGAATTCAGCAGAAGCAAAACCACCATTGTTTGCCAGTGATAAGTTACCAAAGAAGCGCAGGCCTGCAGGCTCTGATACTGCTTTTACTGAACCTTCAGAACGTCCGCCCATAACAGTATCGTGCACCAGTTGCACCAGACTAAAGTGCTCCGGGTTGTAAAACTCCAGCGCTACTGTACCTGGCATTAATGCTGTTGCCGGTTGTTCTAAAGGCTCAGACTCAGCATTCATTGTAAGGACTCCAGATAACGTGAACAGAACATAGATTAGATAAACTCGCATGATAACCTCCGAAACTTTAAACCGGTATTAGGCAGTTCCGGTAATTAATTTTTATACGCTTAAGGGAAGGCTTCAGATCGAACACAGAGTCAGCTGGCCTTGGTATTAACTTTAAATCAGCTAATATTAACTGGCCTTAATATATAGCCGCTAATGTATATTATGTTAAATTGGATTATTAGCTGCCGTTTTTTTAAAAGAATTTTTTTCTCGCACTGAATTTAAAAGTTTACTTTGTCCAGTTTACGCTGCTCTCGACTTACCACGCAAAACTGATATTCCACAGGCTACTACAACAAATGCAAGAGACATATTGAGTGCCATCTCAACCGTCTTAATAAGTGCGGGGTTTTGCCCTGGAGTAAATTGTGCGTTACCTAAATAGTAATGCACCATAAGGTTTACCAGACTCATTCCTAAAAGATTGCCTATCGTTCGTGCAAGATTCATCGAAGCAGAAGCCACCCCTACTTCTTGAGGCCTAGCGTCTCCCATAATAGCGTTGTTGTTAGGCGTAGAAAATAAGCCAAATCCGATACCAATCAGTAGCAGCGAACTGGCAATATAAGCCACACTGGTTGCTGTGTTCATAAAGCTCAATACCAGTAATCCACAAGCAACAATTACACAACCCAAAGTAGCCACCAGCCTTGGCTGGAATCTGTCGGCTAGCTTGCCAGACAACGGGGCCATTATAGCCATCGAGAAGGCCTGAACCAATAAAACCTGCCCAGCATGGGAAGGACTCAGGCCTTTTACATATTGCAAATATAAACTCATCAGAAAAACCAGCGGAAAATTACTGGCATACATCAACAGTGACGTAGTCAATGACATAGAGAACACTCTGCTCTCGCGAAACATTTGTACCCGAATAAGCGGCCGATGACTTCGACTCTGATGCAAGATGAACAGCGCTAAACTGATAGCAGATAGTCCTAGCATCCCCCATCCCAAATTGTTGGGTAATATGCTTAAACCGTAAACTAAGGTTGCAGAGAATAATGCAAAAATACCAGTTCCCCACCAATCGTATTTAGTTTTCTCATCATTCTTCCATTCACCGGTCAGGCGCATTTTAATTAACAGTAGAAGTGCAAGGACGATCGGTACCTGAAAGAAAAACACCGAGCGCCAGCCCCACAGTTCCGTAAGCCAGCCTCCAACTGCTGGCGCAATGGTCAATCCAACATAAATACATGCTGCAGTGATCCCTAACGCTGCCCCCCTTTTGTAAGAAGGGGTAACTGATGTAATGATTGCAACACCAGTACCAAATATCATCGACGCTGCAGCTCCTTGTACAAATCGCCAAAACAGGATCCACTCAATGCTGGAGCCAACTCCACACATAAAAGAAGAGAAGGCGTTTAAGGCCAGGCCGTAAGAATAGATGCGCTTTCTTCCATAGTTGTCTGCTAATTTTCCAGCAGGCAGCATGAAGATTACACTGCTCAAGATAAATAGTGTCGGTAGCCACGAGACCATCTTGGCATTTGCCTGTAAATCAGCTGCCAAATCTGGAATCGCAATATTTACAGAAGCCATTCCCAGAGGCCCAATAATGGAGCCCAGACAGACAATAATTAAGGCGAATTTGGCGACCGCAGCGTTTTTACTGGAATTTTCTGGCACTGGCAAAAGAGGAAAAATCCTTATGACAAAATTAGTTTGCGATCATACCCAAGGAACAGTTCAAGTACATGGATAAATATCGATTATAGCTAAAATAAAACGTCATTTATCCTAAAATCAAAATACATGATATGGTGATTACTATACTTTGATGGAGCGGGCTGTTAAGGCTTAAATCCTAACTGATGACCATAAGATGGCTACTTTTAACCCTGCTCTGCTGGCCTTTGTTATGGTGGCAAGGTAAGCGGGTATGCAAATTAGCATTGCGCTTGCCTGAAGCTGCCGGGCGGCGCAGTGGTATGTTGGGCAACGGCGAATCGCTCCGCTTATTGATATGTGGTGATTCGGCCGCTGCGGGTGTGGGTATTGAGCAGCAACAACAGGCTTTTTCCGGGCAATTAGTTGAGTTACTGGCAAAGCAGTACCAGGTGAACTGGCAGCTAGCCGCGAAAACCGGGCTTGATAGCATTGGGTTAAACAACTTATTACACCAGCTTTATGCCCATAATAATGCGGTTTACCGGCTAGATGTGGTCGTGGTGTCAATTGGCGTAAATGATGTTACTGCACGTCGCAGCAAGGCTGAGTTTAAACAGCAGATCAGAGCATTATTAACCAGACTGGCCACTGATTTTACAAATCCTTACGTGCTATTTAGCGCCATACCTCCGATGCAGGATTTCACTGCCTTGCCCTCGCCCCTTAATTATTGGCTAGGTTTAAAAGCCAGTATACTTAACCAGGCTTTGGCTGCCGAATTAAAGCACTGGCCAAAAGCACAAATGGTTAATAGCGAGACTCCTTTAACAACCGATCTGCTGGCAGCAGATGGCTTTCATCCCTCAGCCAAAGGTAGCGGCATCTGGGCACAGATGTTAGCGCAAGCTATCCTTAGTAAATAATGAAAACTCGACTTATCTATACTATGACGTGTTGACGTTTGCTGGTTTTTTTTGCAGCTGATAAACAGGAAAGATTAATGGTCAAAACTGAACCTAAGCAGCCGCCCATCACATCTGAAAAACAGCAATCCCTTGCTGATACAGGCGTTTTGAAAGAGCTTACCCCTGCTGCAATTGCTCAAACTACTGTTAAACAGCGGATGCTTGCTGGGCAGCAGTCATTAGAAGTAGTGCTGGAAGATATTATTAGTCGCAGTGTTGATGATGCCGATGCTGAAACTATTGCCGGTTTTAGCGCACAGTTCAGAGCAATTTTACAAGGTGCATCACCAGATGATATCGCGTTGCTCGGTAAGTCTTTGCGACTGGAGCATCTGAACAAACAAGCAACGAATAGCGTTGAGCTTGATACTGAGCGCTTTGCCAATGACAGTGACAGCCCCTACCCTTATAAAAACCGCTTGCAGCGTAAAACTTATGAAAAGCAGAAATATGATTTACAGGTTGAGTTATTAAAGCTGCAACACTGGCTTAAGGATACCGGCACCCGTCTGGTTGTGCTGTTTGAAGGACGTGATGCCGCCGGCAAAGGTGGTACCATTAAACGCTTTATGGAACACCTTAACCCTCGTGGTGCGCGAGTGGTAGCTTTGGAAAAACCGACGCATGTTGAACAGGGACAGTGGTATTTTCAGCGCTACGTTCAGCATTTACCTACGGCCGGCGAAATTGTCCTGTTTGACCGCTCCTGGTACAACCGCGCCGGGGTGGAGCGGGTAATGAATTTTTGTACCGAACAGCAATACCATAACTTTATGCAGCAGGTACCTGATTTTGAGAAAAGTCTTACTGACTCGGGGATCCATCTGATTAAGTTTTGGTTTTCAGTCAGCCGTGCAGAGCAAAAAAGACGTTTTCTGGAGCGTGAATCACACCCGCTTAAACAGTGGAAATTAAGCCCGATTGACCGGGCCTCACTTGACCGCTGGGATGACTATACCAACGCAAAAGACGCGATGTTTGCCAAAACCAACAGTCAACATGCGCCCTGGATAGTGATTAAATCTGATTGTAAGAAACGTGCCCGCTTAAATGCGATGCGCTATGTATTGCAGCAATTTCATTATGCCAATAAAGATCTTAAGCGCTTGGGAACACTTGACCCATTGATTATTGGTGGCGTGACCGTTGGTAACTAATACTAAGTAACAGAGATTTTAAAATAGATATGAATATGGATTCTGACTTACCGTTTTCACAAGCATGTGAAAATAACAAATCACCTATTTTAACTGTGCTGCAGCAGGCTTTTGCCGGCTGCAACAACGTACTGGAAGTCGGTAGCGGTACTGGCCAGCATGCGCTGCATTTTGCTGAGCATTTACCGCATCTGTGCTGGCAGGCGTCTGATCAGCCGGTCTATCTTCCTGCGTTAAAAGAGCGCATCCGTCGTGCCGCGTTACCAAATTTGCCGCTACCGCTACCGTTAGATATCTGCACAGATCCGCCTCCAGTCGTTGTGGCAGAAGGCTTATTTACTGCCAATACCCTGCATATTATGCCCTGGCCGGTGGTTAATCACTTTTTTAGTCGCCTAAGTGAATTGACTGCAGCACGGGCCAGTTTATGTATTTATGGCCCTTTTAATTACAATGGTCAGTTCAGCAGCGCCAGTAACCAGGCGTTTGATGCCAGTTTAAAAAGTCGCGACCCGGCAATGGGCATCCGGAATAGTGAGCAGGTGTTAATGCTGGCGCAGCAGCAAGGCTTTAATTTACAGCAGGATTACGCCATGCCAGCCAATAATCGCTTACTTTGGTTTACTAAAACCCTGCAGGGCTAAGTAACTTTGTTCTTCACTGCGTATGCTGGTTTTGAGTACTCACCACTTTGCACCAACTCCGCCAGCGTGGTTACTGCCTGCCAGATATCCACATACCTTAAATAAAGTGGCGTAAACCCCAGCCGCAGAATATCCGGCGCCCGAAAATCAGCAATTACCCCATGCTGAATCAGTGCCTGACACAAGGCATAAGCAGCAGGGTGCTGATAAGCCAGCTGACTACCCCGCTCTGCCCGCCGTATTGGTGTCAACAGCGTCAGCTGTTTTAAACTATTGTGTTGCTGCACCAGTTGCTGGAAACAGTTACTAAGCGCCAGTGATTTCAGGCGCAGCTGCGCCATATCAACATCTGCAAACACATCCAGCGCCGCATCTAACACGCTCATTGATATTATTGCCGGCGTGCCGGTTAAAAACTGACTAATACCCGGCGCTTTCTGGTACTGCTTATCAAAACTGAAAGGCGAGCTGTGCCCCATCCAGCCAGACAATGGCTGCCGCACAGCATTATGATGACGTGTCGCCGCATAAATAAAGGCCGGGGCGCCCGGGCCGCCGTTAAGATACTTATAACCACAGCCTATCGCAAAATCTACCTGACAGGCATCGAGTTCAATGGGTAATGCACCGGCACTGTGTGCTAAATCCCAGATAACCAGAATACCTTTGCCGTGCGCCAGTTCGGTTAGCCGCTGCATATCGAGTAAGCGGCCGCTACGAAAGTCAACCTGGGTTAACATTAGTACGGCGACTTCTTCGGTTAATGCCTGGCGCAATAACTGGTCATTCTCGCTATCCTCTACCAGTTTTAAGCGGCAATTTTGCTCACCCAGTAAACTGGCCAGGCCCTCAACCATATAAAGATCGGTCGGAAAATTACCAGCCTGAGATAACACCACCTTGCGGTCTGGCTGCATTAACATGGCACTGCTGAGAACTTTAAATAAATTGACCGAGGTGGAATCGCAACAAATGACCTGACCACTGGCCGCACCCACTAAACGGGCTATCTTTTCCCCGACATTCCCGGGTAAGTCAATCCAGCTATGCTGGTTCCAGCTTTTAATTAAATCCTGTGACCATTGCTGAGCCAACACCTGTTGCGCACGCTCTGCCGCCATTCTGGGCATGGCGCCAAGCGAATTTCCATCCAGATAAACCGTATTTTCTGGCAAAACAAAAGCATCCCTTTTAGCCGCCAGAAGATCCTGACTATCCCAATGTTGTAATAATTGCCGGCTTAATGGGCTGGTGTTTGTTTCAAAAAATTCCAGGGGGTTAGTCACTGTGCAAAAAGCTCCTGCAAGGTTTCAATAAACTGCTTATACGCCAGTGTGTGCGGATGGATCCAATCAAAATGGCCGGCGTTGGTTATTGTTTTAAATGACAAACCACTGGCGCTGGCCTGAGTTAACGGCACAATACTATCTTCGCTGCCATGTAAAAGCAAAGTTGCCGGGTGCAGCCTTTGCTGTTGTGGGTTGGCCTGCTGATATCGTGCCGGCTGCTCAGTGGGGCTACCACCCATAAATTGGTTGGTTGCGCGCTGACAGCTGTTATCACCGCTGGCATAGGCAAACATATCGGTTATAGCTGCTAATCCGACTACAGCTTTTACCGCAGGTAATGCAGTGGCTTGTGGCTGAACATAACTATGGCCTCCCGCCAGCAAGGCCAGTTGTCCGCCTGCAGAGTGACCGGCGATTACAATATTGGTGTTATCTACTACAAAGCCATTAAGCCCGTTTTTGACAAAGCTAAGACCCTGCAACACATCATGCAAACTGCCCGGCCAGCCTCCACCCTCATCACCAATGCGTCGGTATTCTAACGACCAGACCGCAAAACCCTGTGCCGCGACTGCCTGACTAAACGCCCGGCTATGGCTGATATCATAGGCGTTTAACCAGCAGCCGCCGTGAATAAAAACCACAAGCGGTGCTTTTGTCTGTGATGTGGTTTGGATATGTGCTGTCTGCGGCAAGTATAAGCGGCCATACTGCAATGTACTCTCCCCGTACTGCAGCTTTAGACTGTTATCGGTATATGGCAAACTGAGCAGGCTGGCGTAGCTGACGTTGGCAAGCTTTGGCAGTTCAGTCTGATTTGTTGTTATTACCGGGTTTGGTTGATATTGAGCACAACCGCCAAGCAACAATGTTACCCCGGTTAAAAAGGTTATTAGTGGTTTATTCATACTGTTGGTCAGGCGCTAAGCTTATTGTTTAAACAGTGTATTAGCGCAATCGCAATCAGCATATTCAAATTTAATCTGGCTTAGTACTAAATTCTTTTTTCACAGCGCATGATATGGCTTGAGTTAATGGCAGCAGACGCCAATATCTTTTAACAAGATCATTTTCAGCCATTAACTATTATCCGGAGGCATTTATGAGTAATAGCTATACCCCACCCAAAGTCTGGCACCCCGATACCAAAAGCGGCGGCCAGTTTGCCAGCATTAACCGCCCGGTGGCCGGCGCTACTCATGAAAAGCTGTTGCCAACAGGCAAACAGCCCTTACAGTTACATTCGCTGGCAACACCCAACGGCGTCAAGGTAACTATTTTACTCGAAGAGTTACTGGAAGCGGGCTTCAGCGGCGCAGAATATGATGCCTGGCTAATCAGCATTAAAGACGGCGACCAGTTTGGCAGCGGTTTTGTCGAACTAAACCCGAATTCAAAAATTCCGGCGCTGCTTGATACCACAACAGGCAGCAGGGTGTTTGAATCTGGTTCAATTTTATTATATCTGGCTGAAAAATTCGGTGCTTTTATCCCTGCAGATCCAGCCAAACGAGCCGAAACGTTAAACTGGCTGTTCTGGCAAATGGGGAGTGCACCGTTTTTAGGTGGCGGCTTTGGGCACTTTTATGCTTATGCCCCGGAGAAACTTGAGTACCCGATAAACCGTTACGCCATGGAAGCCAAGCGTCAGCTTGACTTGTTAGATAAGCAACTGGCTCAGCATGAGTATATTGTCGGCGACGACTACACTATTGCCGATATGGCGATCTGGCCCTGGTATGGTGCCCTGGCGTTGGGTCGACTGTACGATGCAGCAGAGTTCTTACAGGTACAGGACTACCCTAACCTGCAGCGTTGGGCGAAACAGCTCGATGCCCGCCCGGCGGTACAACGCGGGGTAATGGTTAACCGCAACTGGGGTGATGGCCCGCAGTTGCCAGAGCGCCATAGCAGTGACGACTTTGCCAGCCTTGAAAAACATGTGCGTTAAGGTTCGGGCAACACTTACCAACCCGTGACGGTCTGGGCCGATGTGGCCCAGATATACGTTACACCTATGCCCACAGACCAGCCACCATTATCAACGACTAAGGGGCTGCGACGATTCCTGGCCATGGTTACTGTCTCATAACGGGCAAAACCAAAACCGCGCCATTTGGATGAAAACTTTTTACTTATTGCGCCGGATACCCGTAGCGCTATCAGCCCGGGTTGGGCATCAAATTCTGGCCGCCCGGCATTGGCATACTGACCCGCCACCTGATAGAAGCGATCGGTAAGTTTCTCACTACCAAACAGCGCACTGACGCCAAAGGTATAGCTTAACTCAGCCGCAGTGGTAACATCTGCAAAAAGTGCCGGTTCAAAGCTGACACCACTGTAACGCATACCCTCTTCAATATCGAACACGGCCCGAACCGGCAAATCAAGGCGCAGCCGGCTGCCCCAGATATTATCGCTGATAGTCCAGCGCAATCGCGGGCCAGCTTCGACCAGGGTGCCAAGTTCTGGCATGCCATCACGCTGGGGTATATCACTTTCGGACGAACCCAGCGCTGCGGCAAAACCGACATCCAGCTCAAGGGTGTCACTTTTATAAGCACGCAAGCCAACATTATCACGATCTGCGCGCAAAAAATCGCCGCGGTAAATCAGGTAGGGCAGCACAAAATTGCGTTGCACCTGCTCGCTTGAACCCGGATACGCCAGTTGTTCAATGCTCAGGCCTATTATGCCCGCCTCCCATAGCGGCAATTCGGTGGCGGGCTCGGCTTTTACTACAGCAGCAAACACACCGGCAACCAAAACCGTACCGACCAGTTGTAACTTTTTTATAGGCTTAACCATGCTTTTCCTGTTTAGTAACAAACTGTTGGAGATAAGGTTCAAGCAACTGCCTTATATTAACCCTGGCGCCTAATCTTGCCGCCAGTAAATATAAACCAGCAATTTTACGATGCAGAAACAGCGCATCAGCGGGCGGGCTGTGCCAATAATTTTGCTCCATACTTAACGCTGTGCCTGCCTGGCGCAGGCGGATTGCTAAATCACTGCTACCAAAATCGAAGACGTCGTTACAGCGCAACGGCTCGCAAGCTAACTCCACTAAATGTAATACCGCTGTTTTTTGTGCAGGCAAAATGGTCTGGCTGAAAAAACCAATCGTTGTCAGCGCATTTTCCATAGCCAGTCGATCATCCTGACAGGCGCTGTTAAATAAAGCCCGATAACCGTCACTGATTTGTTCCGAGTAATCCCGGCACGCACCAAAATCCAATAATACCAGCTGCTGGCTTTGCGGGTTATACAGGTAATTAGCGAAATTGGGGTCAGTTTGTACCAGTCTGAACTCGAATAACTCGCGAAAGAACAAACTGAACATCAGCCCAAGTACCCTGTCCCGCTCTGCCTGCGGCGCTGTGTGCAGGTTTTCAATGGGCTCACCTGCGACAAAAGACATGCTAAGGATATTTGCAGTACTTAGTTGTGGGTATACCTGCGGCAGCAAATAAGCGGTGTCAGCTGCCAAATGCTGACGATAACGTTGCATATAGACGGCCTCCTGCAGGTAATCAGCTTCAATTTTTAATTGTTTTTTAGCCTCAGCCAGTAAACTTTGATATTCAACTCCAGCAGGGATCAAGCCGCTTATTTTCAGCAGCGACGCCACATTGTCCACATCACTGTCGATACTGGTTTTTACACCGGGGTACTGAATTTTAACGGCCAGTTTATCGCCGTTATCATGATAAGCCTGATGTACCTGACCTATTGACGCGGCGGCCATTGGTTTAAAGCTGAAATCAGCAAAGTGCTGCTGCCATTGCTCGCCCAATTCCTGCCGCAGCACCATGGACAATTGTTTAAATGGCATCGGGTTGGCATTGGCGCGCAGCCGGGCCAGCAGTTCCGTCAGTTCTGCGGGTAGTAAATCACCAGCATCCATCGACAACAGCTGGCCCATTTTCATTGCCGCACCGCGCATATGGGCCAGTTTGTCAGCAACCCGCTTAATATTCGCCGGGGTCAGCAGCATAGTTTTGCTGTCTGGACGATTGCCCTGCGCCAGTTGTCTGACACCCTCTGCCAGCATACCGCCGGCAACCTTTGTAGCAAGTGATGCCAGACCGCCAAAGCGGCTTAGCCGGTTGGTTGGTACCTGAGATGAATTGTCAGTCATTATGTCCCTTGGATAATAGACAGATAACTGAGTTACGCAGCAGGCTCAGGATAAGCTCAGTGACAACCGGAATAATTCAGCCGTGTTAGATCAGGAGGCTGCCATTTGCTCTGCCGCAACCGCCTGCTTTTTTATTTCCTGCTGTAATTCAACGGGTAACTTCAGCTGTTTCGCCAGCTCATTCAGGTAACTACGTTCCATAAAACTTTCCTCGTCAATAACCAGTACACTGACCAGATACATTTCTGCGGCGATTTCCTGGCTGCTGGCAGCTGAGGCGATAGTCACAGGATCCAGGGGCTTTTGCAGTTCAGCATCAATCCAGCGTAACAAACTGGCGTCGCGGGTAAATTTCGCCACTTCAGCATCAATAATTTCCCGCTCCCGGTCATCAATGTGACCATCAGATTTGGCCGCCGCGATAACTGCAATCAGAATTGCTTTAGTGTGCATTTCAACGTCAGCTTCCGGAACCCGATCTATCGTTGCCGGACTGTAGTTCTGCGATTGCTGATTTTGCTGTTGCTGGTTCTGCTGCCAGTTGCTGTAGGCTTTATAGGCGACAAGGCCAAGTGCTGCCATGCCGCCATATGTTAATACTTTCCCGCCTAGTTTGCGGCCTTTTTTGCTGCCGAGCAGCAGGCCCAGGGCGCCACCTGCCATGGCCGCACCGCCTTTACCTGACAACATACCGCTAAGCCCGCCCATAGCTGTCGAACCGCTGGTTCTGTTGCCACCCGCAGTACTATTGCCAAGTAAACCCGAGCCTGATTTTAATAATTGGTCTAATAAGCCTTTTGTATTCATATTGGCACCTTATTATTTTTTTTGAAATCAGAATATTGATACTAAAAAACCAAATAAATTCACTTTAACACTGAATAAAATGCGGGCGTTTAAGGCGTCAGCTGATAGTGTTGCAAAAATGCCAGGCGTTCCCGCTGACAATAATCGGTAATGGCATTTTTAAGCGGGCTGGGGCTGAAATGATAAAAGCCATACCGGATAACAGGGACAAAGCCACGCTTAAGTTTGTGCTCCCCCTGAGCGCCGGCATCAAACCGCGCCATATTGTGGTTGATGCAATATTCGATACCCGCGTAATAACAGCATTCAAAATGTAACTTATCAAACTCGGCCAGACAGCCCCAATAACGGCCATATAAGCAACTGTCTGACTTAAAACACAATGCTGCGGCGACCAGTTCATTGTCGGCGTATGCTGCAAACACCACTATGCTGTCAGGCACATTCAGGCCCCAAAGCATGAAGGTTTCTGGTGTTAAATAGCCATTGTGTCCCGCTCTTTTCTGATAAGTCGCGCTGTAGAACTGACTGAATTTCTGCCAGAAGTCAGGGCTAAGCTCAGCACCCGTGTGACATTTAATCACGATACCCTGCTGTGTTACCTGGCGCCGCTCTTTATTGATTTGTTTACGTTTACGGGCGGGCAGCGCAGCTAAAAAGCCAGCAAAGCCGGTGTAGTTATGGTTGTGCCACTGAAACTGGATATCTATGCGCGGCAGCATGCCGTGCTGGCGCATAAGTTGCTGGCTTGGCAGATCCGGGTATAAACATTGAAAGTTACTGCATGCCAGTTGCTGCTGACGCTGTTTAACTGCCTGCAAAAGTAACGGGAAAAGCTGGTCCGGGTTTTCGCCAGTAGCTACGCCAAGCCTGGGCCCCTCGGCCGGCGTAAATGGAATAGCGCAGAGTAATTTGGGGTAATAGCTTAACTGATAATGCTGATAAGCTTCCGCTATTGCCCAGTCAAATAAGTATTCGCCATAGGAATGTAACTTCAGATACAGCGGCATAGCTGCAATTAAGCAACCGTCGCGATACAGCAGCAAATGTTGCGGCAGCCAGCCAGTGCCTTCGCCAACACTGCCCCCCTGCTCTAACGCTGTCAGAAAAGCGTGGCGGCAAAACGGCATGTCAGCAGTAAATAAGCTGTCCCATGCCGCTGCACCAATGTTTGCTAACTGGTCGCACAGCTTTATTTCTATCATTCGTTGCTAATTGCTGTCATCAGCCCTTTTATGCGCCAGATATTAATCAAGCTTTTGCGCTGCCTCTAATTCTTTTTCCAGACGGTTACTTTCGTCTGCCCGGGGTTTAGCAAAGCGGGCCAATGCCAGATAAAGTACTGGTGTCAGATACAGGGTAAATACTACCGCAATACCCAAACCACCAAACACCACCCAACCAATGGCATTTCGTGCTTCTGCGCCAGCGCCACTGGATAAAATAAGTGGTAAACCACCCAGTAAAGTTGACAGTAATGTCATGGCAATTGGCCGTAAGCGGATTTGCGCCGCTTCTTCTACCGCTTTTCTGACGGTATAGCCGCGGTCCCGCAACTGGTCAGCGAATTCAACCAGCAAAATGGCATTTTTAGCCAACAGGCCAATCAGCATTACCAGGCCAATCTGGGAATAGATATTAATAGATGTGCCGGTTAAAAACAGCGCAAATAAAGCGGCGGCAATACCAAATGGTACCGTCGCCATTACCACAACTGCGCTGTTGGCGCTTTCAAACTGGGCCGCTAATACCAGCAAGACAATGACAAAAGCCAACACATAAGTCAGGGTGACTTCACGCGCAGTTTCCTCGAAGGTTAGCGCCTCACCCAGAAATACCAGGCCGATATTAGCAGGAAGCTCCTGTTGGGCCAGCGCCCGCAGTTGTTCTACTGCCTGATCCAGTGGGTAATCTGCCGGCAACTCCATTTCCATTTCAATAGCCCTGCGCTGCGCCTGACGCTCAAGCTCAGCCGCAACTCCCTCCTCTGAAATATAAGCCAGGCTGGATAACGGCACTAAGCCGCCGGTTCGGGAGCCCACATAAAGATTTGCCAGATCAGAAGGATCGGTCACTGAGGTAGCCGCCGCTTGCAAAATAATGGGTATTGATTGGTCGCCCACATTTAAATCGGCTAAGTCATCACCGTTTATCGCTACCCGCAAGGTTGCGGCAATATCAGACAGCGGCACACCTAATTCTTCAGCGCGGCGCCGGTCAATATTAACTCTTAGCTGTGGCTGGGTTGGCTGATAAGAAATGCGCGGCATCCCCAGTTCAGGCATTTGCTGCTGAATAGCTTTTGAGAATGCCTGAGCGGCGGCAAAGATACCGGCATAAGACTCACCGGTAAGTGCCAGTTCCAGGCCACCGCCCTGGCCGCGCAGGTTCAGGCTGTTAGAACCAAAGGCCCGCGCCGGCGCCCCCGGAATCGCGGCAAGTTGCGGACTAATCTGATTAATTATCTCCTGCTGCGACTTACTACGTTCACTCCAGTTTTTCAGTGGCACCGTGATAAATACCAGATTAGGGTCCCATTGGCCCACGACCGTATAAATAGAGTCAATATCGCCATCATCAACATAAGGGAGCAGAATTTCCTCCATTTTATCTGCCTGGCGGTCCATAAAGTTTAAACCAACGCCATCAGGGCCACGGGCGAATACTCTGATAGTACCGCGGTCTTCACTTGGCATCAGTTCATTATCAAGCACCAGATATAAGGCACCTGCACCACCGGCGGCCAGCAAACAAGCAATAAAAACAATGATAGCGTGGTCCAGGGTCCAGTGCAGGCTGCGGCTGTAAATAGCAAGCAGCCGGTTACCTATGCCACCAAACATATTTCTGGCGCCCTCTTTAATGGGCAGACGGGCCGTTAATGCCGGTACCAGTGACAAGGCGACAAAGGAAGAAATAATAACAGCCGCAGCCAACACACCACCAAATTCACGGAATAAGCGGCCAGCAGTTGACGGTAAAAATGCAATTGGCACAAACACAGCGACCAGTACTGCAGTAGTGGCCACCACCGCGAAAAATACTTCCCGGGTGCCGATAACTGCAGCTGCGCGTGCGCCTAAGCCCATACTGCGCCGGCGCTGAATGTTCTCTGAAACTACAATGGCGTCATCCACAATTAAACCGGTTGCCAGAACCAATGCCAGCAATGTCAGAATATTTATTGAAAAGCCCATCAACCAGATGGCGGCCAGTGCCCCAATCAGCGACACCGGTATAGATAAGGCTGGGACAATGGTGGCGCGCCAGGAACCAATAAACAGCCAAAGGGTAAAAATAACCAGCAAAACAGTAAGCGCCAGTGAGGTAATAACTTCGCGCACCGAGCCGCGGATAAATTCGGCATCATCAGAGGTTACCTGCAATTGCAGCTCTGGAAAACGGCTCTCTACCTGCTTCACCAACGCCAGTACTTCATCAGAAATTTCGATGGTATTAGAGCGGGCCTGACGAATAATGCCCAGGCCAATAACCGGCCTGCCGTCCAGCCGCACCATACTGTTAGCATCTGCCGGCCCAAAATAGACGGTGGCGACATCGCCAATCCTCGTGTTACCACTAACGATAATGTCTTCCACCTGTTCCGCACTGACTGACGTGGCATCGGCCCGGACGATAAGCTGTTGATCCGTTGAGCGCATACTGCCAGCCGGCACATCAAAAGGTGCCTGGCGCAGCGCAGCAGCAACATCGGTCACTGCCAGATTAAAGCTTGTCAGACGAAGCGGGTCCAGAATAACCCGCAGCACCCGCTCCCTGTCACCATTTAGTCTGACGTCAGCCACCCCTGGTATGGTTAAAAACAAAGGCGCCAGGTCGGTTTCAATCCGCTCCGTCAACGTTTCTAAATCGAGCGTGGTACTCGATACCGCGATACTGACAACTGACTGAGCATCATTATCGGCTTTTATAATGGCTAAGCGCTCCACCCCGTCAGGTAACTCACGTTGCACCCGGCTTACTGCTTCACGCGTCTCATTGGCGGCATCATCTAAATTAGTACCGGGACGAAACTCGACCCGAACCCGTGAGCTGCCCTCTTCACTGGAGGCATTAATAGACTTAACCCCGGACACCCGTGCTACAGCGCCTTCAAGCTTACTGGTAACTTCGGTATCAACAGTTTCCGGCGAGCCGCCCGGAAAACTGGCTGTCACTGAAACTATAGGCCGGTCAACATCGGGTAACTCCCTTACTTCCAGACCATTAATGGCAGCGATACCGGCAATGATAATAAGCAGATTCAGAACAACAATCAGCACCGGCCGCCGGATAGACAGCGACGGTAAATCGTTGTGAACAGGATTATTGTTCATAAGCCAGCCCGTTGCACGTTTGCAGCCTGCACTGGCTGACCTGCCCGCAGGCTTTGTACGCCTTCGGTAATTAACATATCACCTTCGTTCAGTTCCGCCGAGACCAGCAACCGGCCACTCAGTCGTTGTTTAATCTGAACGTCCACTTTTTTAGCTTTATTGTCAAGCTCTAACCAGACATAGGCACCGGTCGCTCCCCACAGTAAAGCAGCTTCGGGTATCACAGCGTAAGCTTCGCCCCTTACTTCAAGTTTAACCCTGAAGCTCATGCCAGGCCGGTAGCGATCTGCACTGTTATCGAGTAATGCCCGAACCCTGATAGTCCGGTTAACATCATCAATTCGTGAGTCAACCTGGCTGATCTCAGCCTGCAGGTTAATAGCAGCGCCCTGCCAGGGTTGCAGAGTAAGTTCAGGTTGTTGTTGCAGCATTGCCAGTGCAGTTTCCGGTGCCCGGAAATTAATAAGCAGCTGCTCGCGGTTGTCCAGGGTGGTAATGGCAGTCTGCAGGGTAATTCTGTCGCCGACCTCAACGTCGGTCAAACCGACCACACCGGCGAAGGGGGCTCTGACTGTGCGGTCTTCCAGTTCAGTTTCTGCTTCTGTCAGTGCCACATTAATTAAATCACGCGCAGTAATCGCATCATCTAATTCACTCTGCGCTATCGCACCCTGCCGGCGACTGGTTGTCAGGCGCTCAACGGTGCGTTCAGCATCTGCCAGTTGAATGCGGGCGCGATCGACAGCCACCCGCTGCCGGCGTGCGTCCAACTCCAGCAAAATGTCGCCACGTTGAACTTTCTGGCCGGGAATAAAGTTAATTGCGGTAACTTTGTCGGCAACAGCGGGATAAATCACGACTGATTGTACAGCCTCTGCGGAGCCGACCGCTTCAATCCGATTGCTCACCCGTTCAAACTCTACCGGCATACTAATGACTTGCGCCGCACGCCCCTCACCACGGCCCTGAGCCTGAGCGCTGTAACTGATCCCACTAACTAAAACTGATACGGCCAGGCATACCGCTTTTTGCCATGCTGTTGTCATTTATTGTCCTTTTGTGGCACTGATGCCACTATTTTCTGGAAACACTTAATTTAACGTCAGCCGTTGAGTGTTTCTCAAGCTGCAAATCGTTGTATCTCAAGATACAGACCGTCAATATACGGTTTTTGCGCAACAATGATCACTAAACTCGCTCAATTGGCGACCAGCTGCGGTAATTTGAGTTGAGCGGCGTATATGCATCGACAGCAATGCGGACGGCTGCTAGCATCATTTCACCGTTTACTGTCAAATGAGGCTGAGCATGCCAGATGTTGCAACGCATAATAATCCCGGCAACTATTACGATAAAGTGTGTTGGTCCGTCAAAATGCGCTGGTTTATGTTAAGCACTATCGTATTTACCGTCGTGTTGTCCTGGAGCGGTGTGATTGATCATTATACGACAGCGTACCTTGACGAAGCGTTGGTTCAGGCCAGTTCTGCATTTTTAATCGCCAGAGGGATGAATGCACTCATCTCATTTTTACAATCGGTTACTTTTGAGTTTAGCGTTGGCATTGGTGGTTCGGTCGGTGCGGGTCAGGTACTGGACCCACTAAACGATCTGGTCGAACAGTATTCATCAGCGATGAAACTGGCGATTGGTTCGCTGGTTATTCAGAAAGTGTTACTGGAGATTGTCAGCGATACCTTTTTTAAAGCTGTACTGACAATTTCAGCCTTGTCGGTGGTGCTTAGCTCATTGTTTTCCAATTTATTTACTAATAATTTTGCCAAACTGGTATTACTTCGCCTTTTTCTGGCCTTATTATTTTTAAGGTTTGCCCTGGTACTAGTTGTTGCAGCAAATGGTTTGGTAGACAACGCGTTTTTGCATGACCGCACTGAAAACCAAATGCAAATTCTGGAAACTATCGAGGGTGTAAAAGAGCAGAGCGAGCAGCTGGTAAATCCGGCATTTAACCGCGAACTTACCGACAATATTAGCGAGTTGCAGCTCCAGCTGACCAAAATAAGCCAAGATTTGGATGGCTTACAACAACGCCAACGACAAGGTCAGCAGGAACTCCAGCGCCTTCAGCAACAATTGGAAAATCTGGTGCGGGAACTGGGTACCAGCCAACGCTTAAATTTTTTGAATCCGGATCCCAGAGTACAACAACTGAATGACAAAATAAAACAGCGTCAAACCGCCTTACAAAGCTGGCAAAGTCAGCAACAGGCTTTGCTACGGCAACAAGCCGGTATTAACAATCAAATTCAGCTTGCTGAACTGGCATTAGAAGGTAAAACGCCAGGATTCTTCGCCGCAATCAGCAATAGCTTCAGCTCGTTGGGAGATGGGATCGCCGCCATTAAAGATACGGTCAATCCACGGCAGGTATACCAGCTAAAACAGCGGCTGGACGACGCAGTCAATAATATTCTAAATGTTATGGCCTTGTTTTTCCTGAAAACCCTGCTATTGCCATTGCTGTTTTTATATCTACTGAACAAAGGGTTCCGACTGATATGGCGCATTAATCCGAGCGTGACAAGGCAACCGGTTAACGGCTAATATCGGTTTTTTAATGAAGGGATTTTAGCCATGCTGTATATGGTGATGCTCGGTGGTAACCACCCGAAAGCCAGTGTTGAAGTACATGATGTGGTGTTTGTAGCGGGTGACACGCTTGAGCAAACATATCCGCAATTGCAAGCCTTGTGGTTTGCCGATCCGAAAGGGCTGCATATTGATGCCTGGATGGCGATATCAGGGGTTGGTCCTTACGCAGTCACTCTCACCGATAGTCCGGCTGAATCAGGCCCGCACTTATATTTTATTAATCTGGGCGGTTATGTCGGCAGTGTGTTTGGGGAAGATCACCGTTATCTGGTGCTGGCTGCTGAAAGTAAGGCTCAGGCTAAACAGGCGGCAAAGCAGCAGCTGAGCCTGAAGTGGGACAAGCCCCACACCGACAATATATTTGAAATAGAGCAATGCGTGGCAATTGAAGAGGTCGCCGGGCGCTATATTCAGCTGCGGCCGGCTCCTCATCAGGATTGTTACTTCGAAAATGATTACATTGTTATTGGTTGAAATTAATCAACCAATATCGGTAGTGCTAACGAAAATCAGGCCAGCGGCCTGGTTTTAACCTGGTTTACCCAGTTCTGTACCCGCCGCTCTAACACGCTAAGTGGCAAGGCACCGCCCGTTAGAATGGTGTCGTGAAACTCACGGATGTCAAAGCGGTCGCCCAGCTGTTGCTCAGCAAACCGGCGCAATTCCAGAATTTTAATCATCCCTATTTTATAGGCTGTTGCCTGGCCCGGGATCACAAGATAACGCCGCACTTCAGACAGCACTGCGCCTTCGGCTATCGGGGTTTTTTCCAGGAAGTAATCGATCGCTTGTTGTTCAGTCCAGCCTTTACTGTGTAAACCGGTATCAACCACCAACCGGACGGCCCGCCACATTTCAGTGATCAACCGGCCAAAATCCGAATAGGGGTTCTGATAAGCGCCCATTTCTTTTGCCAGCAGTTCCGCGTATAACGCCCAGCCTTCTGAATAGACGGTAAAGCGGGCCTGAGTGCGGAAGGTTGGCACTGACGTTAACTCCTGAGCTATCGAAATTTGCATATGATGGCCAGGACTGCCTTCGTGATACGCGATGGCTTCCATCTCATTCTTTGGCATCGAGCGCATATCGGACAAATGGGCGTAGTAAACACCTGGCCTGCTACCGTCAGGTGTTCCGGGGAAGTAATGTTGCGCTGCGCCGGGTTGCTCCCTAAATGGCTCTACTCTTTTAACCACCAGGCCAGCCTTGGGCAACGTGCCGAAAAACTCCGGCAGACGACTATTGATAAAATCCAGGTATTGCTGTGAGTCATCAATATAAGCCTGTCGTCCGGCATCGGTATCAGGGTAATAAAACTGATCGTCTTTCTTAATAAACTCGAAAAATGCCTGCAAATCGCCGGGAAAACCCACCTGGTCTTTTATAGCCTTCATTTCAGCGGTCAGCCGTTCAACTTCTTTCAGACCAATCTGGTGGATTTGATCGGCAGTTAAATCTGTGGTGGTAGACACTTTTAACTGATGGTTGTAGTAGGCTACACCGTCCGGATGCTTACCCACGCCCGTCGCATTGTCTTCAGTATTAGTAATGTCATCTTGCAGCCACTGCTTCAGGCCAGCGTAAGCAGGCTGAAAATGCTGTTGCAATGCAATTTTAGCGGCATTAGTGAGCTCTTTCGCTTGTTCATCGCTTAGCTTATCTGCTTCAATCAGACTGTTGATTTTCGATTTAGTGTCAGCCCACAGCGGAATATCCTGCTCACTGTCTGATAAAGGTGCGCCGGTCAGTAAACTGTCTAATTGGCTCAGTACGCCTTCATAGGCGAAGCGTGGCGGTCTTACACCCTGCTCAGCATTGTGTTGGGCCCGCACCAGCAAATCGCTAATCGCTTTGCTGATCCCTTCAATGCGGCTGACATAAGCCTGCATATCGTCTGCATTGTCTACTTTATGAAAATTGATAAGAATTTGTGGCAGTAAAGCGTGGATCCCCTGCATTTGGGTAAATACATATTGATTATTCCTGAACCTGGCACCCGCTTTAGCCATTTCATACTGGTAAACCCAAACGTCATAAGATGTCTGCGCTTCCAAATCAAGCTGTTCGTAGTCGAAATTAGCTTTAAGTTCAGCAACTGTGCCTTCCAGCCATTCAAGTTGTTGTTGCTCGGCCTCAAGCGTAACCTCATCAATCTGGTCGTATTTGTCTTTGCGGCCCATAAAAGTCATCTGAATGGGACTTTGCTGCAATTGCTGTTCGAATTTATCTTCAAACCATTGGTTCAAACGCTCGGTAGCAGATGTTGCATCGGCAGCAGACTGCTGACTGGCCATTTGCTCAGCAGCCGGGTTTTGGCTGGTATTATTAGTAGTATTTTCCGGGGCGGGGTTACAACCGGTCAACACACCGGCGACAGCAAGACATAACAGAGATTTACGCATTACGGATCCTTATTAACGGACGGACATTGACCTCAGCGTACCGTTAATAAGAAGCGTAGTCTAAAACTAAATGTAACAAGGTTTATCAGTGTAACTAACTGACCACACTGACTTAACCGCTCACCCTTTTATAATGCCGATATTGTGGTTTCCAGAAGTTATCCTCTATCCGTTGCTGCAGTACATTATCATCAATTTCCAGCGCTAAACCCTGTTGTTGGGCAACTTTAGCCACCGCAAAGGCAATTTTTTTACTCAGTTCGGCCAGTGCCGTAAACGGTGGTAATAAGCCGCCTTTACCGGTATTTGCCAGTGGCGAGGTTGCCGCCAGAGTTTTACTGGCAGCACGGAGCATTTCGTCGCTGATTAACCGCGCTTTCACGGCAATTACCCCCAGGCCAATACCCGGAAATATGTAACTGTTATTGCACTGGGCAACCAGATGTTGTTTACCCTGGTATTCAACCGGGGCAAAAGGGCTGCCGGTAGCAACAATAACATCACCACCAGTCCACTCAATTACCTGCTGAGGTGTCGCTTCCACCTGACGCGATGGGTTGCTCAGCGGGAAAATAATAGGTTTATCACACCCCTTCTTCATGGCCCGCACGACCTGCTCGGTAAAAAGTCCGGCCTGGCCTGAGACACCAATCAATATATCTGGCGCAGCGCAATTCATCACGTCCAGCAAACTTGGGTAATCGCCGCTATAGTTCCATTCTGCGATAGCTGCGGTACTCTGGGTCAACACCTGTTGAAAATCACGTAAGTCCGGCATCGCATCTGTAAGCAGGCCAAAGCGGTCCATCATAAATATTTGCTGGCGGGCCTGCTGTTCAGTAATCCCCTCGGCCACCATCTGACTAATCACTTGCTCAGCAATGCCACAACCGGCAGAGCCCGCCCCTACAAACACCACCTTCTGCGTGCTGAGTTTAACGCCTTTGCTTAAACACGCTGCCAGCAAGGTACCGACTGTTACGGCAGCAGTTCCCTGAATATCATCGTTAAAACAGCAAATTTGCTCCCGATAACGCTGCAATAACGGCATCGCATTGGGCTGGGCAAAGTCCTCAAACTGAATTATCGCTTCCGGCCAGCGTCGTTTCACCGCTTTTATAAACAACTCTATAAACTCGTTGTAGTCGTCCTGCCCTATCCGCTTCTGGCGCAAGCCCATGTACATCGGGTCATTTAATAGTTTTTCATTATTTGTGCCGACATCAAGCATTACTGGCAAAGTATAAGCCGGGCTAATGCCACCGCAGGCGGTATACAGCGAGAGTTTGCCAATTGAAATACCCATACCACCAATGCCCTGATCGCCAAGCCCCAGCACCCGCTCACCGTCGGTCACTACTATGACTTTTACTTTTGCTTTGGTCGCGTTACGCAGCACGTCATCCAGATTGTAGCGGTCTTCAAAACTGATAAATAACCCGCGGGCACTGCGATAAATATCAGAAAATTGTTCACAGGCATCACCTACCGTCGGAGTGTAGATAATCGGGATCATTTCCTCTAAATGTTGCTGCACCAGACGGTAAAACAACGTTTCATTGTTGTCCTGAATGGCCCGCAAATAAATATGCTTGTTGATGGCGGTATCAAAGCTTCTGTATTGCAGATAAGCCCGGCTGACCTGCTCTTCAATGGTTTCAAACCGCGGGGGCAGTAATCCGGTCAGATTAAATGCTGCCCGCTCCTCCTTACTAAACGCACTGCCTTTGTTCAGCAATGGCGTTTCTAATAACGCTGAGCCGGAATAGGCAGTGTACAACGAGGCTTTTTCTTTTGCTTCAGGCATAACAATATTCCAAATAATAGCGCCGGCACTGCTGACAGTGCCGGTAACAGACTGGATTAATAAATAGTGCTGATACGTGGGTTCAGAACAGACAGGATAAACAAACCTTCAGTGTTGCAAAAGTCGATTGCTTTAATTAAATCAGCTTGTTCCAGATGTAATAATTCCAGCACAAAAGGATCAACCAGCGTTTTAATACTGTAAAGGTCCGGATGCTGGTTTGCTAAGGCCAGCCGAACCGTAAGATAACTGATTAATACGTCTGGTTCTGAGGCATTGAACTGGGTGCTATGTTGCCTGGCAAGAGGTTCAACAATACTGTCGGGCAACTGCCAAAGGTTTAACAGCTCTGCACCGCAGGCTGCATAGGTAAAACCCAGCGTGGCTTGTTGCAACTGCCAGGGTTTAGTTTCATCAGTATAGTTTTGACATTGCGCAGCTTGCTCGGGGGCTTGTTGCATTACTACCAGTTCACCGATGTTATGTAGTAAACCAGTAACGTATAGCCGATCAGGCTGGCGCAACCCACAAAAATTTGCCAGGTATTTACCAATCAGGGCCGCATTAATACTCTGCTCCCAAAACCGTTCCAAATCAATAGAGGATGAGCTGAATTTGCTACAGGCCGAGCTGACGGCGATACTGACGACGAGATTATAAAGCTGAGCTTTTCCAAGTACCAACAATGCTTTGCTTACCGATTCAACCTGATAAGGTAACCGATAAACAGCACTATTAGCCAATTTCAGTAATTTAGAGGTAAGAACAGGGTCAAGCAGAATAACTTCAGCGATGTCGTCCAGACTGGCAGTATCCGATTCCATTAGTTCTTTTACGCGGATATAGCTATCAGGAAAGGCAAATAATTCGACAGCATTTTGCGCATATTGCAAGGCGTTCATCGGGGACATCTCCGGTTGGGTCTCTCAGCACCAAAAGCAACTGAGGCTTTTAAGTGTTACTGCTGACGCCGATTTTACAAGTTTTTGCCGGAAAAACTTAGTACTTTTTTGTGTCAATGTTATGAAAGCTGATTTTCAGTTCCATACGCATAAAAAAGCAGCGCTTTTGCGCTGCTTTAATGAACTGAGACAATTGCGTGTTATCAGGCTACCAGACTACGCAACATCCAGGCTGTTTTTTCGTGCACTGTCATCCGCTGCGTGAGCAGATCAAGGCTGACCTCGTCTGACGCTTTATCTGCTACCGGCACAATTGAACGCGCTGTCTTAGCAATAGCTTCCTGGCCTTTAACCAGATCTTTAATCATCTCTTCAGCAGTTGGTATACCGTCAGCCTCTTTAATACTGGTTAATTTAGCGAACTCTTTATAGGAACCTGGTGCAAACTCGCCAAGCGCCCGGATCCGCTCGGCAATCTCGTCGACCGCCAAAGCCAATTCATTGTACTGGGTTTCAAATAAAGTATGCAAAGTTTGAAACATCGGGCCGGTAACATTCCAATGATAATTATGCGTTTTCAGATAAAGGGTGTAGGTGTCGGCAAGAAGAACTGCCAAACCTTCACAAATGGCTTTACGTTCGTTTTCCTCTATACCTATATTAACTTTCATATTACCGTCTCCTAATTTAATTGAGCTACTAACAAAACTATAACATGGCACAATTTAATGCTCTGCCTGTTTTGCTTTTGCGTCAGAAACATAATGTTATAACAATCAAATGGGGGCGCTACAGAAAAAAACAAGCCGGTTACTCAACGAGCTACCGGCTATTTATCAAAATTGCGATACAGTGTATGGATATGGCGGTCGTTAGCTGGCCTGAGCAATCAGGTACTCTTCGTAAGTACCGGCAAAGTTACGCACGTCCTGACCGGTAATTTCTATGATCCGGCTGGCCAGTGAAGATACAAATTCACGGTCGTGGCTAACGAATATCAGCGTACCTTTGTAATGTTCCAGTGCCATATTTAATGATTCGATCGACTCCATATCTAAGTGGTTAGTCGGCTCATCCATCACCAGAATATTGGGCCGCTGCAGCATCAGTTTGCCAAATAGCATCCTGCCCTTTTCACCACCCGACAACACCTTAACCGACTTTTTAATTTCATCCTGTGAAAATAATAACCGACCCAGGATGCCGCGAATGGCCTGTTCGTCATCAGATGGCTGCTTCCATTGGCTCATCCAGTCAAACAACGTCATAGGCGCTGCAAATTCATGGGCATGATCCTGCGCATAGTAACCAATTTTAACGTTCTCAGACCACTTAACTGTGCCGGATTCCGGGGTTAAATCGCCCATCAGGCATTTTAACAAAGTCGTTTTACCGATACCGTTGGCGCCTAAAATGGCCACTTTCTCACCAACTTCAATGGTCATATTCAGGTTTTTTAAAAGTTGCAGCTCAGCAAAGCTTTTATTCAGACCTTCAACTTCAAGTGCCAGGCGATAAAGTTGCTTTTGCTGTTCAAAGCGGATAAATGGATTAACCCGGCTGGACGCTTTCACTTCTTCCAGCTGAATTTTATCTATTTGCTTGGCACGTGACGTTGCCTGCTTCGCTTTCGACGCATTGGCAGAAAAACGACTGACAAAAGTCTGCAATTCAGCAATCTGGGCCTTTTTCTTGGCGTTATCAGACAGCAGTCGTTCGCGGGCCTGAGTGGCGGCAAACATATATTCATCATAATTGCCCGGATACAGGCGCAGTTCACCATAATCCAGATCAGCCATATGGGTGCAGACACTGTTTAAAAAATGGCGGTCATGCGAAATAATCACCATAGTGCTGTTGCGCTCGGCCAGCACGTTCTCTAACCAGCGAATGGTATTAATATCCAGGTTGTTGGTCGGTTCGTCCAGCAGCATTATTTCCGGATCGGCAAACAATACCTGAGCCAGTAACACCCGAAGTTTAAAACCCGGCGCGATAGCAGACATCGGACCGAAATGCTGTTCAACCGGGATCCCTACTCCAATCAGTAATTCACCGGCACGGGATTCCGCAGTGTATCCATCCATTTCACCAAAAGCGACTTCCAGATCGGCCACTTTCATGCCATCTTCTTCGCTCATCTCGCTACTGGCATAAATCCGATCGCGTTCTTCTTTTACTGCCCACAATTCAGCGTGGCCCATAATCACCGTATCAATGACTGAATACTGCTCAAAGGCAAACTGATCCTGATGCAATTTCGCAACCCGGTGGTTTGGTTCAACCGACACATTGCCGGCAGTCGGCTCAAGTTCGCGACTGAGGATTTTCATAAAGGTCGATTTACCACAACCATTGGCCCCGATCAGACCATAGCGGTTACCCTCACCGAATTTGATAGAAATGTTTTCAAACAACGGCTTGGCGCCGAATTGCATTGTAATATTGGCAGTTGAGATCACTAAAAGGTCCGCTACAGATTGTACTGGATGAAAAAGGTGCGCCACTATACGCGCTTTGCGCTATAAATTCAAAAAAACCGGCTTGTAAGCCGGTTTAATGTTGTTGGTTGTTGCGGTATGACGACTACTGTCAGCGAGCTTGTGCCGCAACGGCAACAGCGGTGCGGGTTAACTCGGTTATTTTCGGCCAGTCTTTGTCACTGACTGCCTGATCTGGCACGATCCAGGAACCACCAACACAACTGACATTAGGTAACGCCAGATAGTCCAGATAATTATTTTCATTAATGCCACCGGTGGGACAAAAACGAATATCCGAAAACGGGCCATGGATCGACTTCAGGGTTTTAACACCGCCAGCGGCTTCAGCAGGGAAGAATTTAAAATGAGTATAGCCGAGGCCGGTTCCTTCCATCAGTTCTGAAATGCTGGCAATACCCGGAATAAGCGGAATGGCCGAGTCTTTGCCAGCCTGCAGTAATTCCCGGGTCAGGCCAGGACTAATGGCAAACTTAGCGCCGGCAGCAATAACCTGCTCCAGTTGTGCAGCGGTAGTAACAGTACCCGCCCCTACAATGGCCTCGGGTACTTGTTCAGCCAGTAGTTTAATCGCATCCATTGCAACAGGCGTGCGCAAGGTGACTTCCAAAACCCGGATACCCCCAGCCAGCAGGGCTTTTGCCATCGGCACGGCGTCAGCCAGATCTTTAATTACAATAACCGGAACTACTGCACCTTGTGCAAATAATTCAGCCGGTTGGAGTTGCCAATTTTCAAATGCCATAAATTAACTCGCCAAAGATTGTTTTAGGTAAACTGCCGCGCCCAGCAAGCCAGGCTGTGGGGCAGTCACGATATAAGTGGCGATCTGGCGATTGAACGCACTAAACCGACCTTTTGCTTCAAAACGGGTTCTGAATTCACTGGCTGCCATAAGCGGCAGTAATTTCGGGGCTATGCCACCAGCGACGTAAACGCCACCAAATGTACTGAGCGTCAGCGCCAAATTACCCGCTATACTACCCAGGCTTGCGAAGAACTGGGCTACCGTTGCAGTAGCAAGCTCAGAACTACCTGCCAGTGCCAGGTTACCAATTTCACCTGCCGACAGTGGTGCAACATCTAAACGACGGTGCAACGCCAACGCCCGGTAGATAGCTTCAAGCCCGGGGCCTGATAACAAACGTTCCGGCGAGACATGTCCATACTCTTTACTCAGCACCTGCTGAATAAACCATTCCTGTTCGGTCTGCGCCGCCCAGTCTACATGGCCACCTTCGCCGGGTAGCGGGATAAACTTGTTATCAACATTAACTAAATGAGCAACGCCCAGGCCGGTACCTGCACCAAGTACCGCCATCGGTTGATTGTGCTGCGCAGCTCCCTGGCCAATCTGAACTTTGTCATTGCTGCTTAGTGCAGGTAAACACATCGCTACCGCGGTAAAATCGTTCATCACCAGTAAGCGCTTTAAGCCTAACTGGCGCTGCATAGCACTGATCGAAAAATGCCAGTGGAAATTAGTCATGCTGACGTTATCACCGGTTACCGGACAGGCAATGGCAATAGCCACGTGCTTCAGTGCGGTCAGTTGCTGCTCCAGCTGATAATGCTGTAAGGCATCTGCCAGGCTGGCGAAGGTAGCACAGGGATACACTGCTACTTTATCCAGCGCCAGGCTGGCTAAATTTACCCGGCTGAACCGGGCGTTAGTGCCACCAATATCCGCAACGATGGCGTAATCAACCGCATTAGCCATGCAAATGCTCCTCAGTTACGAACAAACTACAAGCCCCCTGCTCGGCACCGCTTAACTGAGCACGCATGGCGCCGAACATTTCCCGGCCCATACCATAAAAGTTATGGCTTAAATCACTTTGCGCCAGTTCGCGGGCATTAAATTCGGCAGCGTCAACCAACACTTCCAGTTTGCCACTGTTGCCATCAACCAGCATCATGTCGCCGGTTTTAATCCGGCCAATAGCGCCGCCATCAACGGCTTCCGGAGTGACATGAATAGCTGCAGGCACTTTACCTGACGCGCCAGACATCCGGCCATCGGTTACCAGCGCAACTTTAAAGCCCTTATCCTGCAACACGCCAAGCGGTGGTGTCAGTTTATGCAGTTCTGGCATACCACAAGCCTTCGGGCCTTGAAACCTGACAACCACTATACAATCTTTATTCAGCTCACCGGCTTTAAAAGCGGCATCCAGCTCATGCTGGCTCTGGAATACCACAGCTGGCGCTTTTATTACTTCAGTGCCATCACGCAGTGCTGATGTTTTCAAGATAGCCCGGCCGATATTGCCAGACAGCACTTCTAAGCCGCCATGGCTTTTGAACGGTTTGGTCACTGTCGCTAAGACATCAGGGTCCAGTGATTGTGCCGGCGCATCAACCCAATGCAGCTTGCCGTCTTTTAACAGCGGTTGCTGGGTATAACGACGCAAGCCCGGACCGGCAATCGTTTGTACATCCTCGTGCAGTAAGCCAGCATCCAGTAACTCACGGATCAACAATGCCATGCCGCCTGCATGTTGAAAATGGTTAATATCAGCCTGGCCATTCGGGTAAATCCGGGTTAGCAGCGGTGTGGCAGCTGATAATTCGGCAAAGTCGTCCCAGTTAACAATAAAACCGGCAGACCGGGCGACAGCAACCAGGTGCATAGTGTGGTTAGTAGAGCCACCTGTTGCCAGTAAGCCAACAATGCCATTAACAATGGCTTTGGCGTCAACCAGCTTACCTATTGGTAAATAATTATCACCCAGCTGAGTTAAGCGGGTTACCTGACGCGCTGCCGCTTTAGTCAGTTCGTCCCGTAACGCGCTACCCGGGTTAACAAATGAAGAACCGGGTAAATGCAGGCCCATCATTTCAACGACCAGCTGGTTAGAGTTAGCGGTGCCATAAAAAGTACAGGTGCCGGCCGAGTGATAAGATGCAGACTCTGCTTCCAGTAATTCTTCTTTGCCTACCTTACCTTCAGCAAACAGCTGGCGTACTCTGGCTTTTTCCTTATTAGGAATGCCTGAAGGCATAGGGCCTGCAGGTACAAAGACAAATGGCAGATGACCAAAGCTCAATGCGGCCATTAATAAACCCGGGACTATTTTGTCACAAATACCCAGCATCAGGCCGCCATCAAACATATTGTGAGATAACCCCACCGCCGCCGACATCGCAATAATATCCCGGCTAAGTAAACTTAATTCCATGCCTGGCTGGCCCTGAGTTACGCCGTCGCACATGGCGGGTACACCACCGGCAAACTGCGCCACGCTACCAACTTCATTGATGGCCTGCTTAATGGTTTGAGGATAAGTTTCATAGGGCTGATGTGCCGACAACATGTCGTTATAAGACGAGACAATGCCAATATTGGCTTTGGTCAGGCTGCGTAAATCTGCTTTATCCTGTTTATTACAGGCAGCAAAGCCATGCGCCAGATTGCCGCAACTTAATACGCCACGATGGGGGCCGCTTTGGCCAGCTTCGTCTATCCGGGCAAGATAAATAGCCCGGCTTTTGTTGCTGCGGGCAATAATGCGGTCGGTGACCCGTTGAATAACAGGATTCATAACAGTTCCTCTAATTAGCGGCGTACATAACGGCCACATCAACATCTGGCTGTTGCAAAATAGCGCGGATTGGCATGCTGGTTACATCAGTACCTGCCTGAGCTTTGTTAAGCACATCAAGTTTGCTCTGGCCAACCAGGTGAATAAATATCTGCCCGGCATTGAGCAGCCTTGGTAAACTGAGTGATATACGCTGATGGGGTGCTGTTGTCGGATTAACCGCCAGCACTGCCGGCGCATCAGCGGCTAAACCGCTATTAAGTTCAGCACTGCACGGAAACAGCGACGCAGTATGGCCATCTTCACCCATACCCAGAATAACGGCATCAAACGCCGGTATTGCGGCTATTCGTGGCAAAATGGTGGCAACCGCAGCTTCAGCTTTCGCTGCAGGTGCATACAAGCTGATAAATTCAGCTTTTGCCGCCTTCCCTTTTAACAAGTTGGCTTTCACCAGTCGCTCGTTACTATCCGCAGAGTCGACCGGTACAAAACGTTCGTCAGCTAATAAAATGGTCACGTTTTGCCAGGCTAAATCAGTTTCAGATAGCGCATTAAACAGCGCTGTGGGTGTTCTGCCCCCAGATACGACTAAATAAGCCCGGCCACGCTGGGAAATTGCTTCATTCAGCAGAGTAACCAATCGGTTGGCAAAATCCGTGTTTAACGCCTTGGTATCGGAGTATTGATGAAGTTGCATAATTAATCGCCTAATCTGTTTATTCGTCCCAGTTGCGCTCATCGCGCGCCAGCATTGAAATCGAGGCAACAGGACCCCAGGTGCCGGCCTGATAGGTTTTGGCTGGCTCATTGTTGTTTTTCCAGGCATTAAGGATGCCATCAACCCATTGCCATGCTTGTTCAACTTCATCACGGCGTACGAACAAATACTGATTACCCAGCATGGCTTCAAGCAATAAACGCTCATAAGCATCAGCAATTCGCTGTGACTTAAAGGTTTCATCGAAACTTAAATCAAGTTTGCTCTGCTGCAGGCGCATATGTTCGCCAAGGCCCGGTATTTTATTCATTACCTGCACTTCCACCCCTTCGTCAGGTTGTAAGCGGATAATTAACTTGTTGGCGGGCAATTCATTATAGGTTTCGTGAAAGATATTATGCGGCTGTGGCTTGAAGCAGATAACCACTTCACTGTGTTTTTTCGGCATACGCTTTCCGGTACGCAGGTAAAACGGCACACCTGCCCAGCGCCAGTTATCAATATCGACTTTTATTGCCACAAAAGTCTCTGTCCGGCTACCGGAACGAGCGCCCTCTTCTTCCAGGTATCCCGGCACTTGTTTGCCACTGACAAAACCGCTGGCATATTGGCCCCGGACTGTTTTTTCCTGGACGTTGCTACTGTCTATCCGACGCAATGCTTTTAATACTTTTAGTTTTTCATCACGAATACTGTCTGCATCGAGTCTGGCAGGGGGCTCCATCGCAATCAGTGACAATACCTGCAATAAGTGATTTTGCACCATATCGCGCATCTGACCGGCATCGTCATAGTAACTCCACCGTCCTTCCACCCCGACTTCTTCAGCCACGGTAATTTGCACATGATCTATGGCATTGTGATCCCAGTTAGACGCAAAAATAGCGTTTGCGAAGCGCAGTGCCAGTAAGTTTAATACTGTTTCTTTACCCAGGTAATGATCTATCCGGTAAATCTGACATTCTTTAAAGTGTTCAGCGACCTGATCATTAATAACAATAGAAGAGGCTAAATCATGGCCGATGGGTTTTTCCAGCACGACTCTGGACGGTTCTGCCGCTAAACCTGCAGCGGCCAGACCTTTACACAGATCACCAAATAACGCAGGCGGCGTGGCGAAATAGCTAACTGGTGTTCGTTTAGACGCATCCACCAGTTTACCCAGCTTTTTATAATCACTGGTTTGGGTCAAATCAAGTTGCACATATAACAGCTTTGCAGCCAGTTGCTGCCAGATTGCCTCGTCTAACGGTTCTTTTTTCAAAAACGTTGTGAGGTTTGTTTTTACCATGTCCAGGTAGCCGCTGTTATCCATCGCATCGCGGGCGACGCCGATAATGCGTGAGTCTGCTGCCAGCAACCCTGCTTTTTCTAACTGATATAACGCAGGTAGCAACTTACGCCGGGCTAAGTCGCCTTTAGTGCCGAATAAGATTAAATCGCAGGCGTTATTCTGGGCATTTTGTGCTGTTGTTGTCATATCTGACCCTTGCAATAATACGTAATTTTACAACACTTAAGCCATACTAGCGCGCTGAAAAGCCGCTGTAAACCCGATTTGTTGTAATTTAATTACATAAGAACTTATATTTTGACTAATCTTACATATTAAGGCAGCCTTAGCAATGTAATTACAGTTTTGTGGTAAATTTAATACTGTTTTGTCGTCTTACTTGGTGTATAACCAAGCTGGCAACAATTTTTGCCGCCACTACAATTTATTGAGATCAGGAATTAGCGGATGAACGTACTGGAAAAAATCGTAGGTAGTGTTACCAGCTTCAGCAAATCTGAGCGCAAGGTTGCTGATGTTATTCTGGCTAATCCACAAATTACTATTCACAGTAGTATAGCAGCACTGGCCAAAATGGCTGATGTTAGCGAACCTACGGTTAACCGGTTCTGTCGCCGTCTTGATACTAAAGGTTTTCCTGATTTTAAACTGCATTTGGCGCAAAGTCTGGCTAATGGCACACCTTATGTAAACCGTCATGTTGAAGAAGAAGATGGCCCTGAAGCCTACACCGCTAAGATTTTCGAATCGACTATGGCGGCGTTAGATACTGCAAGGCAAAGAGTCGATATTAATACCATTAATCGTGCGGTTGACGTACTGACTCAGGCCAAGAAAATTTCGTTTTTCGGTTTGGGCGCGTCTGCTTCTGTAGCGCACGATGCGCAGAATAAGTTTTTCCGTTTTAATGTGCCCGTGGTCTGTTTTGACGACATTGTGATGCAGCGAATGTCCGCGATCAACAGTTCTGATGGTGATGTAGTGGTATGTATCAGCCACACCGGCCGTACGAAAAACCTCTGTGATATTGCGGCCATCGCCCGGGAAAACGATGCCACAGTGATTGGCATTACCGCTTATGACAGCCCGTTAGCCCGTGAATGCACCCTGGTGTTGTCACTGGACGTCCCTGAAGACACCGATATGTATATGCCGATGGCATCACGGGTAGCTCAGTTGGTGCTTATTGATATTCTGGCCACAGGCTTTACGTTGCGACGCGGCAGTAAATTCCGGGAAAATCTGAAAAAAGTAAAAGATAGTCTGCGCGGCTCGCGATTTGAAAAGAAAGATTTCGCCAACTAAATTGTAGTACAGTTTCCTCTCAGGTTGGTTAACTGCACCAACCTGTCGCTTTTAATATTATTGTCGCTGTATTCTGTAATAAAATTACATTACACTAATTGCATTGTTAGATCCGCGTTCAACAGCAGGAGCATCTGATGCCAAGAAGAACCAAAATAGTCGCTACTCTCGGCCCCGCTACTAATACCCAGCAATCAATCGAAAAGCTTATCAGTGCGGGTGCCACCGTGTTCAGGCTGAATTTCTCCCATGGTACTGCTGATGATCACCGTGAGCGAGCTGGTATGGTGCGTGCTGCTGCCACTAAACTGGGAGCGCACGTAGCCATTCTTGGCGACTTGCAGGGTCCGAAAATCCGGGTATCTACTTTTAAAGAAGGTGCGGTACTGCTAGCCGAAGGCCAGCAGTTTGTGCTGGATGCCAGCCTGGCCAAAGGTGAAGGTGATCATCACCAGGTGGGTATTGATTATAAAGCCCTGCCACAGGATGTTAGCGACGGCGATTTGCTGTTACTGGACGATGGCAGGATCCAACTGCAGGTTGAGCGGGTTGATGGTGACAGGGTTTATACCAAAGTTACTGTCGGTGGTAAGCTTAGCAATAATAAAGGCATTAACCGCCAGGGCGGCGGGTTGACGGCCCCTGCCCTGACTGAAAAAGATAAAGCCGATATTATTACCGCTGCGGAGATTGATGTAGATTTTCTGGCGGTGTCATTCCCGCGCAGCGGCGATGATATGCGTCTGGCTCGGGAGTTAGCCCGGGCAGCGGGTTCTGAAGCACGCTTAATGGCAAAAATTGAACGGGCAGAAGCCGTCGCTGACAACGAAACTCTGGACGACATCATCCGGGCGTCGGATGCAGTAATGGTTGCCCGTGGTGATTTAGGGGTTGAAATTGGTGACGCTGAGCTGGTTGGGCAGCAAAAACGGATTATTGCCCGCTCTCGTCAGCTTAACCGGGTAGTCATCACCGCCACGCAAATGATGGAAAGTATGATAGAAAGCCCGATGCCAACCCGGGCTGAAGTAATGGACGTGGCTAATGCGGTGCTTGATGGCACTGACGCGGTGATGCTGTCTGCTGAAACCGCCGCGGGTAAGTATCCGACAGAAACGGTTAAAGCGATGGCCCGGGTCTGTGACGGCGCAGAGAAGCATCCAAGTGTGCAAATCTCCAAACACCGGATGGATGTTGCTTTTACCGAGATCAGTGAAACCATTGCCCTGTCAGCGATGTATGCAGCCAATCATTTAGCCGATATTAAGGCGATTATTGCTTTAACAGAGTCAGGCTACACTGCGAAGTTAATGTCGCGGATAACCTCACCTCAACCTATTTACGCTTTGTCCCGCCATGATAAAACGTTGAATAAAATGGCGCTGTACCGTGGCGTATATCCGGCGTTTTTTGATAGCACAGCGCAATCAGCCCAGTCACTGGCAGATGCCGCTATTGATGCCATCCGTAAACAGGCCGGCCTGAAAAGCGGTGATCTGGTCATTATGACCCATGGTGATGCTATGGAAACGATTGGTGCATCTAATACCTGTAAAATTGTCCAGGTAAAATAGTTTCAGATTACTGTTTTGATAATAATAAAGGGCCGGACAGGCCCTTTTTTATTGGTAAAAGTTCTGTAATTGTTAAAATACATCCCTTTGTAATTTTCTGACCCGTTTCGCTGCCCGGTATTCGACAAACTGTGGCGCCAGAGCCGTTAAGGCAGAGCCGGTTACCACCATCAATGCGCCCAGCCAGGACCAGAGATTAAGTTGCTGAGCTTGCAAAAAATCTGGAAATAACCAACCGGTAATATTAGCAAACAAAATTGTGAATAACGGCGTGACAGCCAGCACTGCACTAACCTTGGACGCTTCCCAGTGGTGCAATGCCTCAGCAAAAGCGCCGTAAGCTACCACAGTATTTAAACAGCAAAAAACCAGTAACGCCCAATGTAAATAACTCATTGTTTGCAATGGTGAAAAGTCTGACACGGGGATAAAACAGATAGTACCGGCTACATACAGCAGGTACATAATTTGTTTTGAGCTGTAATTCACCAGCAATTGCTTCTGTGCCAAAGCATAGGCCGCCCAGGTGATACCAGCGGCAATTACCAGCAGCACGCCAAGGGTTTCTGAACTGGCCTGCAGAACCAGCTGAACCAGGCGCTCATTAAAAAACAGCAATAAGCCGCCTAACAAGGTAAAAGCGCCTATTTTTTGCCACAGCAGTAGTTTCTCCTTGAAGATTAAAATACCACCTAGCATCATTAAAAATGGCGCCAGCTGAATTACCACCTGGCCAGTTTCAGCGGTTAAATAATTTAATCCGCTTAAATACATAATGTAGTTTGATAACAAGCCAACCACAGCTATCAGCATCAGCCAGGCGACTTTACGGTTATACAATATGCGCAGGGCTGGTAACTTGCCTCGGGCAGCCAGCCATAGTCCGACAATAACAGCAGCGGCCAGAAACCGGATTGCCGTAATCGTATTGGCTGACAGAACATCCAGCACAATTTTAAGCGCTATGGGTAAAATGCCCCATAAAATAGCGGTTGTCAGCGCCAACAGCAAGCCGACCAGGCTTTTCCCGGTAATTTGGTGCATAAAGCAACGTTTCCTTGAACAGGCAGAAGCTGACAATTCAGCGGCTGCTATTGTCGCTTATTTTAAGTTCATCTGTCTTTTAATTTAGGTAAGTTTGCGACAAATCAAGTGCTTTAACGGCTCAGAAACTATACTAAGCTAATCATGCTGCGTTTAGTGTCAGTTAAGGACAATCAATGAGTAATCTTAAACGAATAGCGGTACTGACCTCTGGTGGTGATGCACCAGGGATGAACGCCTGCATCAGGGCAATTTTGCTTACCGCTGCGGCATGCAATATTGAGGTCATTGGTTTTAAACATGGCTTTAATGGTTTACTGGAACAGGAATATCAGACACTCCACCCCCAGCATGTCGACAATATTATTCAGCGTGGTGGCACTATTTTAAAAAGTGCCCGTTGCCCGGCATTGGAACAGGCAGACGGTCCGGCCAGAGCCGCTGCAAGCTTGAAAGAACTAAATATAGATGCGCTGATTGTTATTGGCGGGGATGGCAGTTTTCGCGGCACCATGGCTATCAGTAAACACTATGATGGTCAGCTGATTGGCGTTCCCGGTACTATCGACAATGACGTTGATGGCACTGACCATACTATTGGTTTTGCTACGGCGATTGATACAGCATTAGACGCTATCGATAAAATTCGTGACACAGCGGATGCGTTTGAACGAATATTCTTAGTCGAGTTAATGGGGCGCCATAGTGGTTATATAAGCCTGGCGGCCGGTATTGCCGGCGGTGCTGAACAAATTATCTGCCCCGAGTTTGGTCCACTCAGCCCTGATAATTTAAGAGCGATCATTAAACCCATCCAGCATGCCCAATTGCTGAAAGGCAAATCCAGTTACTTAATAGTGGTTGCTGAACATAGCTATCCGGGGGGCGCTACCGCACTGGCTGAAGCGTTAACTAAGGCAATAGGCATAGAATGCCGGGCCTGCATCCTGGGGCATATCCAGCGTGGTGGCAGCCCGGTGGGCGCCGACCGGATCCTTGCGACAAAGCTGGGAGCGTATGCAGTAGAGCAATTATTGCAGGGCGCTACCCTGATGATGGCTGGCGAAGTGAATGGTGAAACCTGTTTATATCCGCTTGAGAAAACCGGAGACGGAACCAAGCAAATCGATCCTTTTTTAGTGCGATGGCAGCAACAAATCGGCAGCTACTAAGCCGCCGATTTGTTGCTATGGATGTGGAAATTTTAGTGGCTGAAGACCTGCTTTACCCGGTCTTTATAACTACGGCTTACTTTAACCGCCTGGCCATTTGTCAACATCAGTTGATGCTCACCATTGGAAAGCATTTGTAGTTTTGCAATGGTATGGACATTGACAATAGCAGAGCGATGTACCCGGACAAACAATCTTGGATCGAGCTCTTGCTCGAGTTCTTTCATGGTACGACGCAGTATATGAGTTTGACCATCTTTGGTATGGATACACATATAATCGCCAGCCGCATCTACCCAGTCAATTTCAGCAACCGGAACCCGGGTAATTTCACCACTGTCTTTAATACTGATGGCTTCCGGAAAGCGGTCATTAACAACCGGCTCAGATTTATTCAGACGCTGTAAAATATTACCCGTCTCGTCGCCGGTAAGCTTAGCTACGGCAGCGGCGAGTTGGCCTGTATGCTTGTGGCTGTCAGCTGCGGCATGAAATTTGAGTACCTTGTCAATTGCAGCTTTTAAGCGTTCAGGTTCCACGGGCTTCAGGACATAGTCGAGCGCATTTACTTCAAACGCATTAAAGGCATAATGGTCATAGGCTGTAACAAATACGATATATGGCAGTTTAACTTGTTGTTTTTGCAAGCTTTTCAGTACAGCAAATCCATCCATACCTGGCATTTCAACGTCCAGAAATACCACGTCAGGTTTTAACTCCAGAATACGGCTGACCGCTTCATCGCCATTACTGCACTGGGCAACCACTTCCAGCTCATTAAATGCCGCCAGTCTGACCAGCATGCCTTTACGCGCCAGGGGCTCATCGTCTACTACTATTACCTTCAACATGGTTTGTTTCCAATTGCTCTAACTGTAATGGGATCCGGATATTGACTTTCAGCCCAGTGGGCTCGTTGTGAGTCAGCACCAGAGCAAAGTCGTTGTCATAAAGCGCGGCCAGACGCTCTTTCGTATTTACTAAGCCTACACCGCAGGCAGTGCTTTTTGGTATACCATCACTAATTGACATACCAGGACCATTGTCAGACACTTCAAGCAATAAATCGTGCCCGAATTTTTTCGCCGTTATGGAAATAGCGCCACCGTTTACCTGGCTGGCTACCGCGTATTTAATGGCGTTCTCAATCAGTGGCTGCAGAATTAAACTTGGCACCAGTGCCCGTTCTGTGCCCTGCTCTATATTGAATTCTATGGTTAAGCGTTCAGAAAAACGGACCTTTTCAATTTCCAGGTATAATTTAGCCGCATACAGTTCCTGTTCAAGCGGCACCCGATTTATCGGGTCCTTGTAAAGTGAGTATCTTAAAAAGTCACTTAATCTGGTTACCATTTTATTTGCAGTATCAGCTTCGTTAATCAATACCAAAGTTGAAATTGCATTTAAGGTGTTGAATAAAAAATGTGGGTTCAGCTGGTACCGCAACATTTTCAACTGTGCTTCGTGTGCCTTGTTTGTTGCCGTTAACGATTTTTGTTTTTCAAGTTGCAGGGTTTGATAGTATTTAATGCCAAAATATAATCCGCTCCAACTAAGCATCACGTAAAACGCAACCGGGGTATCCTTTATATACTGCAGCCAGTCATCTGGCCGATAGCCATGCCGGTAGATCTCCCAATAATTGAAATTTCTTACGCTGGTCCAGACCGCTGCGATCAATAGCGCTGAAACAAATACCAATAAAATCATTCGCCAGGGTTGCCAGAACCAGATCCGCTGATAAATATAACGTAACGGGATCGTGATAAGCCAGCCCACGTAAGCGTCCAGCGCGACGACAATTAAATAGGCATCACGGGTTTCCTGTACTAAAGACCCAAGATAATTGACAATGGCAAAACCAAGCCATCCCAGACTGTGCAGAATCCAAAACTGCCGGTTGCGATCTTCAAACACTTTGTACAAGATAAAATTCCGCGTTATTACTCTGCGCAAAGTATAACTAACATCGAGCCTAAATCCTTGCCGCTTGAACTGATTTCAGCAGACATTAATCGCAATTACACTTCAGATAGTCTTAAACTGTCAACGTTCAGAAATCAGCCAGTACCGGAGTGGGTTTGCGATCTGCATCTAAAGCAACAAAAGTGAAATTACCGGAAATTGCCTTATGCTGATCGTCGTTATACATATTTTCAACAAAGATATCGACGTGAACTTTGATACTGGTCCGCCCTACCTGTTCAATTCTGGCAACCAGTTCGATAATAGTACCTGCAGGAATTGACTCTTTAAAGTCAACCCGGTCAGAACAAACAGTGACCAGTGGCTTGCGACAAAAACGGGTTGCGGCAATAAACGCCGCTTCATCCATCCAGGCTAAGGCCTCTCCGCCAAATAAGGTATTGTGATGATTTGTCCGGCCCGGAAAAACCGTTTTAGTTACCCGGGTAACGGCATGCGCGGTTCTTTTGGCGATAAGGGCTTCACTGGGTGCAGTGTTTGACATAAGCTATTCACCTTTTAAATGAAAATATAAATAATATCTCTGACGCAGAATGCAGCAGAATGCCCGTTATTATAACAGGCCTTAACAAATCATCGGTATTTTCTCTGCCAGAATAAACAGTTAATCACCAGCCATTTAATTAGATTATTGCAATGAGACCTTAATGAACCGAGTTAGTTATCAATTAGAAATACAAGATGTTACCGCTCATCGGATTGAAGTCACCTTAAACTTTGTGCCGTGCCAGAATATTCACCTGTTAAGCATGCCAGCCTGGATCCCAGGCAGTTACATGATCCGCGACTTTGCCAAACATCTGCTGACAATTTCAGCGTTTGATGCAACCGGTTCGCTTACTTTACAGCAACTTGATAAACAGAGCTGGCAACTGACATGCCGGCAGCAACCAGTAACCGTTATCTATCAGGTTTATGCTTATGATTTGTCGGTTCGGGCCGCTTATGTTGATGATGAATTAGCAGTATTAAATCCTGCAGCATTATGCTTAGGCGTCAGCAACTTAAATTCACTGCCGCAACAGATTACTCTAGCCAAACCACAGTCTGCTGCCGCAGAAAGCTGGCGGGTTGCGACAGCGTTAACCCCGGTTGATGGCACGTTGGAGCTGGGGTTCGGTGCATACCAGGCTGCTGACTATGCCAGTTTAGTTGATAGTCCACTGCTGGCCGGCGTTTTTAACCTGCAACAATTTATGGTTGATGGCATGCCACATTATTTAGTGGTTACCGGCAATAATCTTGCCGATTTTTCACGACTTGCTACAGACTTACAGCAAATTTGCCAACAACAACGCAATGTCTTCGGTGGCCTGCCGGCGGATTTGGACCAATACTGGTTTTTACTCTGGGTAACCGAGCAAGGCTATGGCGGCCTGGAACATAAGTTTTCGACCTTGCTGCTATGTAATCGTTATGATTTACCCGCCGCGAACAGTCAGCAACCCGATGACAACTATCAGCAACTACTCGGGCTGTGTAGTCATGAGTACTTTCATACCTGGTGGGTAAAACGTTTAATGCCCGCAGAGTTTAAGCCGTATCAGCTGGCAGCGGAACAATACAGCAAACAGTTGTGGGTATATGAAGGTTTCACCTCATACTTTGATGACTTAGCCCTGGTACAAGGTGGTTTAATCAGTCCTGATCGTTATTTGCTGGTGCTGGAGAAACTCATCAGCCGGGTAACCCGAAGTCCGTCCGATAGCCTGCAAAGCCTCGAAGACAGTAGTTTTAATGCCTGGACCAAGTTTTATAAACAAGATGAGAATGCAATAAATGCTGTAGTCAGTTATTACGCAAAAGGCGCTTTGCTGGCCTTATGTCTGGAAGGTGCTATGCGCCAGCAAGGAAGCTCGTTGCAAAGTCTTTGTCACTATATGTACCAGCACTATCTGGCTAGTGGTACTGATGAGCACAGCGTGTTTGACAGCCTGAGCGCCCTGGGGTTTGCCGAACTGGCTGATTCGGCCCGTGACTGGGTAACCCAGAGCAAGCCGCTACCGATACAGCATGCGGCATCGCAACTTGGACTGACGCTTAACTTCCGGCCGGCAATTGACCATAACGATTTGAGCGGCTCTGGCGACAACAGCGATAGTATAGCTTTTCCCGCAAGCCTGGCCGCGGGTGTAAAGGTGCAACAAGGTTTATTAACTATTACCCAGATAATAGATGGCGGTGCTGCACATCAGGCTGGCTTAATGGTGGGCGATCAGTTGCTGGCGCTGGCAGGGTTAAAAATAACAGAACAAAGCCTGCCACAGCTGTTACGTCGGGCAGCAGCAGGGACTGAGCAGATGCTTACGATTTACCGCAAAGATCGCTTGCTGACATTGCAGCTACCTCTTCAGGTTGCACCAGCGAAAATAGCCTGTTTGCAGTTTACTGACAACGATAAGGCCAGCCGCTGGTTGCAACGTAATATCGCTACTCTGCCAACAGTAATTGCGGATCCAACCGCTCCTGGAACCAGTTAATCCGCCAATCCAGATGGGGCCCGGTTACCCGACCGGTAGCCCCTACTTCCGCAACTTTGTCACCCTGGCGAATGTGTTGGCCTACTTTCACATCAATCGCATGTAAGTGCAAAAGCGTTGAAGTAACACCCATACCATGGTCAATAATTAAAGTCAGACCCGAATAATACAGGTCTTCTGCCAGCAGCACTTCCCCATCCCAAGGTGCCAGCACGGGCGCGCCAACGGGTGCGGCGATATCAAGACCGTAATGGGGGTTACGAGGCTCACCATTGAACACCCGCTGACTACCGTACACACCGGATATACGCCCTTCAGCCGGACGTATTGGCGCTGCAAAAATTGCAGTCTTTGCTGTTAATGTTTTACGAACGGAACTTACTTTCCGGTTGTCGTTCTGTATGCGTTCAGTTACATCGGCAGGTGGTGTCACGTATTTTTGTGCAACGCCGGTAATTCGCTGAATATCATATTCACGGCTGCTGAAAGTCAGAGGCAAAACTTGCTGCTTGCCATCAGCAGTGATGATTGTCAGTTGATGCGCTAAACTGGCATCGCGGCCAATACCAAATACGAACCGGCCGTCTTCAGCAACACTTAACGGCTCTCCGTTAAACAGTATTTTCGCTTCTGCCGGGGCCTGCCCCCGGATCAGACTACCCTGAGTCAGCTTGCCATCAAGAGTCACGTTCATAGCCCCTGATGCATTTAATGCTGCAAACAGACTAGCGCTGAGCAATAGCCCCTTTTGCCACCCCTTCATAAGCCACAACCTTATAAGTTTTAGAGTTATCAAGCGTTTTTAATTCACTGGCAATAAAGTCTGCCAGACACTCAACTGTGGTATCACAAGGTACAATGTCACAGTGACTGCGAGGAATGACCAATTCAAACCAACCTTGAGTTGCTTTATACCGGAAACAATATGCATCTTCCTCAGCGTTCAGGAGCTGGAGTGCTGCGGCGTCACATAAATCAGCTTCACTGCCAAGGTAACTATCTTGCCAACGCTCACTCCACATTTTATTTAAGCGCGGTGATAGCATGCCATCCGTATAGATTTGAATAGTCGAGCGATGACCATGGGCAATGCGCTGGCAGTTTCCATCGTGCTTTTTTAAGCCATGACTGTAATGATAATAAAACCCGGTACTGGCTTCAGGCCGCAATGCTATCTTCAGAGCGTCGACATTATCAGGTAACAAAGGTTTTATCAGTTGTTCAAGATAATGAGCAACACTTTGCTCATTAATCTGCTTGGTCGGTATACAGGCAAAAGCCTCTGCGGGTGAGGCCAGACTTATCGTGCCGCGCAAACTTTTGTAATTTACCATGCTGCAAGTTGAGTCATCTTTCAGGGTCAGCGCATCACAGTCCGATGGCAAGGCAAGCTTGTGGTCCACCGACTGATCTATTGCCTGCTTAATCACTTTTTTAACTTTGGAAAAATCAAATACCATGGCGGTATCGTCTAAACTGCCATGCAGTTCAACGTCAACAATATAACTCTCTCCCACCATGCCCCGTTGCAGGTCCAGATAAGAAAAATCAATGACGGTTAAAGAATTTACAAATAAGATCATCAGATGGTCCAGTCTAAGGCAGTTGCAGCTAGTGCTCAGTATACCCGTTCAGCGCTTTGGCAGTAAGGGTAAAGCCGCAGCTTTTAGCGCTTATGTTCAGTTAACCAGCTATTCAGAATGCCAATCTGGCCACATTTATGGGCTGCATACATCAGACGGATGGCATTACTTAGCAGCGTGCTATCGTTCCACTGGGTTTTTTCCTGAATTTCCTGATAACAACTTAACGCTTCCGGTGTCAAATATCCCCGTAGCTCTTTCTTACCTGACGCTTGCTGACGCTGCCGGTATCGTTGCTGTTTTTCGGCATTACTCAGTGCCCGCTTATTGTCACTGTTCATAGCTATACTCATTACTTAATTATTTGTCAGGTGAACACTGCCCGCCTACTATTAACAGACTTGATTAAAATAACGGCGAACCGACAAATCGGACTTGTCTGGCGTACAAGTGTTCGCTAAAGTGGCGCAGCAATTATAATGGGTTAAACATACATGACTAAGAATAGCTTTACAAAAGAAGATTTAATCGCCTGCGCAAACGGTGATTTATTCGGCGAAGGTAACAGTCAGTTACCATCTGACAACATGTTAATGATGGACCGTATCGTTCATATTTCTGAAGAAGGTGGCCTGTACGGTAAAGGCCAGATTATTGCAGAACTGGACATTACTCCTGAACTTTGGTTCTTTGCCTGCCACTTTAAAGGCGATCCGGTAATGCCTGGATGCCTGGGTTTGGATGCGATGTGGCAACTGGTTGGTTTTTTTCTGGGCTGGTGTGGTGGCCCCGGCAAAGGCAGAGCGCTTGGCGTCGGTGAAGTGAAATTCACTGGCCAGATATTGCCAACTGCGAAAAAAGTTACGTACACCATTAATATGAAAAGAGTGATAAAACGTAAACTGTTTATGGGTATTGGCGACGGTGTGGTCAGTGTTGATGGCCGTGATATCTATGCGGCAACCGATTTAAAAGTCGGCTTATTTCAGGATACATCAAGTTTCTGATATGTTGAACCATACTTAAAACAAACCCCGCAGAACGAGCGGGGTTTGTTTTTCTAATCGTTAAGATTGTCTACTGAATCCAATTAAAGGCCTTTGTTAAATAAACCGACATTCCGGTCTTCCATTGCTTCCCGCCAACCTCCGAGCCATTGTGAGCGGGCATCTAAATTTTGATAGGGACAAATTTCTTTGGAGCGTCCGGTTACACCGGCACGATAACCTTGAGCATGAGCACGTTCCAGACGATCACGTTTTTGTCTTTTCATACGGCAGTCTTCCTCAACATTTTTTATTGGTTAAAAGTACACTTGTTGTCTTAAGCGAGCCTGACTCAGCAAGTCGGTAAACGGCAACAACGTACTTATTAATTGATAGCTGACAGCGCGGTAAGGTTCAAACGAAATTAACAGATATACTGCTTGACAAAAGCTAAGGAACTGAAGTTGTTTGCCTTTTAAAGACATTTTTATTTATATTTTATTACGCTTAAAAATTTTTTTTGATAACTTTTGTACGTATCAGAAATGGCCATAAAAAAAGCTGCCGAAGCAGCTTATTAACAGCGGATTTAAAATCCCGGGTCGTTAACGCCGGCGGCGAAATAACAAACCAAAGCCTGCTAGTAATATCAGGCCGACACTTCCTAAACCACCTGCATTTCGCTCATAAGTATCCTGATCGGTATTGCAGTTGTCCGGTTCACCATTGGCAACTGGCAGCAACTTCACCGCTTTTGCCTGCTCAGTCATCAGCGGGTTACCACTATCGTCCAGAACTGGCTCACCCTTGGCATCAAGCTGTGGTAAAACTTGTATCACTGTTGCGAGGATTTCACCATTATTATTAATGGCATTGGCATCTACCACGGTAAAATCTGCATTGCAGCCAACCAAGGCATTTAAATCCTGAAATGTATCACTGGCAATGTCATAAACAAAACCGTGTTGACGACGGTCGGTGGTACCACCGATGATAATTTCAGCCCGACCAACAATCTGGCCATTGTCATTAATCGCAGTGGGTATTGACGTTGAACTGGCAAAAAAATCGTTTGGAAAAACGACGTCATCAGCGGCGACATCGTAATAAAAGAATTTATTCCGTTTCACTCCGTTAATCGTTTTCATCGCATAACCCGTTGCAATATCGCTGTTGTTAATAGCGACAGCAGTACTAGCCAGCCATTCTGCCGGGTCAACAATACCACTTACTTGTTCGCCTCGGAACAATGTTGCATGGGGAGCTGCATAGATCCGGGTATATTCTCTAAACTGGTCACGTAACCGGAGAACTCTGTCACCATCAGTATATAAAGAATGACCGACTGCAATGCCGTTATCATTTACCGCTGTAGCGGCACTGTAATAGGATACTTCAGGATGCTCATTTTCCGGAACATAAGCCCCACCGGTTCCCTTCTCACCCAAAAAGCCGTAAGTCTGACTGATTGAAGCACTGCCATCAGGCTGAAGTTGCCACAGCATTGCCCTTTCCTGATAACCATCTCTGTAAGAAAAGAAGGTTTCAAAATTTCTGACATCAGCAAGTAGCCCAGCCAGTGTGTAAACACCTGACTGCTGTCTGGCATTCAGACACGCTACTACTGGCTCATCAACGCCATCACAACCGTCTTCAATCTGTTCATAAGACTCTTCATCCAGACCTATCGAGCCAGAACCGGCAATCAGTCCCTGGTTATTAATCGAAAACGCCCGACTAAAACCACCTCCCAATTCAGTATAAGGCGGTAACAGATTTACCGGGCCAGTGTCAGACACTGCCACGCCATACTGAAACCCGGCTTCTGGTTGCCAAACCGTAAAGGTCTCCGGTGTTTCAGCATCCTCATCCTCTGGATCCGGCGCCGGAGTAAATTGCTGCTTACTATAGGGAGCAGTGGCAATACCTACAACAATACCTTGCTCATTTAAATCGTAAACATATTCACTATTAGAGCGAAGTTGATCTAAATCACGCATAGGTATTACGGCAGGTGGACTGGAATTAGGCTGAGAAATAGCGACTGCCCGGCCTACAGGTTGATTTCTGAGGTTTGGATTGGCGCCAAGCAACACTGCCAGAGTATTTAAGACATTAGCATCATAAATGCCTAACTTGGCATCTTCTATCTGTTCAGGAGTCAGAATACCGGTAATCGTTTCACTTTCAAAATTAATGGTACTGACATCAAGTGGAAAATTAATAAAATTAACAGCAGTGCGCCTTGAACCTTGTTGATCCCGCAACTGCCACTGAATAAAACCCTGACCGGTAGTCACAGCATTACCCTGGTCATTTAACGCCGCAGCAAAAGTCGCCGTGGAAATAGTATTCGGTTCAAGCTCTGCTACCTGATATACGGCAGCCGCAGTGGAAAATGCAGTTAGCAGTGGCAATACCGCCAAACTGATTCGAGATAATTTCATTCAAGCCCCTAATGTACTTCTGATGTACGTCTACTGTACTTATAAAATACTATGAATTTAATGCTTCTAATTGTTCCCAGCGCGCATATGCCAGCGCCAACTTCGACTCAGTTTGCTGCAATAGGTTCAACGTCTGTTGACTGTCGGCGGCATTTTGTTTGAAGAATTCAGGATCGTTAACCTGTAACTGCAAAGCGCTTAGCTCAGCGTCAAGCTGTTCAATCTGCTGAGGTAACAGTTCGAGTTCACGTTTCTCTTTATATGATAACTTCTTCGGATTATTAACTAAAGCGTTAACTAACGGCTTATCTGCAGGTTCAGTTGGCATTTCAGCAGCTACTGACTGACTAGCTGCAACTGTTTTCTCCGACGTGACTTTAGCTTTAGTCGCTTGTCTGGCCTGATAGGCAGTTACATCATCATAACCGCCGGCAATTTCAATGATCCGGCCATTGCCGGCAAACAACAGTGAGCTGGTGACCGTGTTATTTACAAATTCCCTGTCGTGACTGACCAGTAATACCGTGCCTTGATATTGCTGTAAAATGTCTTCCAGCAACTCGAGGGTTTCCACATCTAAATCGTTAGTCGGCTCATCGAGGATCAATAAATTACTGGGTCTGGCAAATAATTTAGCCAGCAATAACCGGTTTTTCTCACCACCTGACAGCGCTTTTACCGGGGTACGAGCCCTGGCCGGCGCAAACAGAAAATCCTGCAGGTAACTTAATACATGCCGGCTCTGGCCATTATGCTGCACTTCCTGCTTGCCGTCAGCCACGTTATCCTGCACGGTCGCTTCTAAATCGAGTGCTATCCGGTGCTGATCAAAATAAGCCACTTCCAGATTGGTACCGCGTTTCACTTCACCACTGTCAACCTGATAATCATTCAATAATACTTTAATTAAACTAGACTTGCCCACACCGTTCGGCCCCACCAGAGCGATACGGTCGCCACGCATTACCAGTAAATCCAGCTTATCCATTACCGGCTTGCCATTAAAAGCCAGGCTAATTCCTTTACCTTCAAACACCAGTTTGCCAGAGCGATTAGCCTGCTCGATGTTAAAATCGACTTTGCCTTGTTGTTCCAGCCGGGCAGCCCGCTCTTGTCGCAATGCTTTTAGTGCCCTGACCCGCCCTTCATTACGGGTACGCCGGGCTTTGATCCCCTGGCGGATCCACACTTCTTCTTCGGCTAACCGTTTATCAAACAACGCATTGTGCTTTTGCTCGTCCTCCAGCATTTTTTGCTTACGGTCGAGGTATTCCTGATAATTGCCGGGATGAGAGGTAAGTTCGCCGCGATCTAAGTCAACAATCCGGGTCGCCAGCGCCCGGATAAATGCCCGGTCGTGCGAGATAAAAATAATAGCACCGTTAAAATTCAGTAAAAACTGTTCAAGCCACTGAATTGCTGCTAAATCCAGGTGGTTAGTAGGCTCATCCAGCAGTAAAATATCTGGCTTGGCTATCAGTGCTCTGGCCAAAGCAGCTTTGCGCAGCCAGCCACCCGATAATGTTGCCAAACTGGCATCCGGGTCCATTTCAAACTGCTGACAAATATCACTAACCCTGGCTTCTAAGGACCAACCATCACGGGTATCCATTTCATTTTGTAACTGTTCGAACAGGCGATATTCAGCATCACCTGCCCCATCCAGATTTTCTGATAAGGTATAGAACTGTTGTAGTTTGTCAGCCAGATCACCTGCGCCTTCCCGGATAAAATCAGCAATTTTGGTTTGCATTTTAGCCGGAGGGTCTTGTTCCAGGCGGCTTAGCACCACCCCTGAGTTTACAACTACCTGGCCATCATCCAGATTTTGCTGACCGGTCAGCAATTTTAAAAATGACGATTTACCGGCACCATTACGGCCAACCAGACAAACCCGCTCGCCACTAAACAGGCTAAAATCAACATGATCCAAAATCGGATTGGTACCAAAGGCTAAACAAGCCTGCTGAAAACGTAATAATTCCACTAATTTGTATCCCTTAACACTTAATACTTTTAACCAACATTGTCCTGTAGCCAACTTGCCACAGTGGTTTTGTCAAACGGCCAATACAGCAGTTTGTCTCCGGCAGCCAGCACCGGTATATGCAGCCGGAACTGCTGCAATAACTGCTCGTCATCTATAATATCAACCACCTGAACCGCTAAGCCTGCTTCTGTCAGTAACGCTTCAGCTTGCTCACATAAATGGCAGCCCCAGGTACTATATAAAGTGTACTGCGTCATTAGCGGCTTAACTCAAAACAAACATGAATATTCGGGTTACGTTTAAAGTCTTCTGGTAAGGTAGCAGCAGAAATATCATTCACCTGCCAGCCCGCCTCTTCCAGTGCTGTTTTATCAATTTTAAAACGACGTTTGTTATTGGAAAAAACCACTTTGCCACCCGGGTTTAAGCGGCCAATCAACATGTTAAGCAATTTGACATGATCCCGTTGCACATCCCAGTTATCTTCCATCCGTTTTGAATTAGAAAAAGTTGGCGGGTCAACAAAAATCAAATCGAATTGCTCACGACACCGAGCCAGCCACTGCAAACAGTCAGCTTGTTCAAACTGATACTGCTTAGCCTGCGGGCCGCTAACCAGCAAACCATTTAAGGTAAAGTTGCGTTTGGCCCAATCTAAATAAGTATTAGACATATCAACTGTGGTAACTGCTTTAGCACCACCAATAGCTGCGTGCACCGAGGCAGTGCCGGTGTATGCAAATAAGTTAAGCACGGTTTTATCTTTGGCCTGCTGCTGAATCATCCGCCGGGTTAAGCGGTGGTCTAAGAACAAGCCGGTATCCAGATAATCGCGCAAATTCACCAGAAACTTAGCACCGTATTCCACAACTTCTTTATATTGCCCTGCTTTGGCCATCGCCTGATACTGCTTAGTGCCTTTTTGTTTTTCCCGCACTTTTAAGATCATCTTATCTGAGCTGATGCCAAGTACCGATGGCACCTGATTAACCACATCAAATAAGCGCTTCTGGGCAATCTGCTCGTCAACCGTGGCTGGCGCAGCATATTCATGCACTACCACTTCACCATCGTACCAATCAACCGCCACGTTATATTCCGGAATATCAGCATCATATATGCGGTAGCAGCTTATTCCCTCCCGCTTGGCCCACTTTTGCAATTGCTTCAGATTTTTTGCCAGGCGATTACCAAAGGAGCTGCTTTCATTAAAGAATAATGATGGCGCATCTGAACTAACGGCAACCTGTTTTTCGGTGAGCTCAAACAGGGTAAATTCACAGTCCAACGGGCCATTGGTGAATTTATAGGTTTTGCTTTTTGATAGGCGTAGCGAGCGCAATAAATCAGCATTAGAGGTAATTATTGCCAGGCGCCACCCCTGGTAATGCTGCTTTAACGCCAGCGAGAATTTGCTGTACAACGGAATTAAACTGGGTAAATCACCGAGCCGCTCGCCATAAGGTGGGTTGGTAACAATCACGCCTGGTGTTAACGCAACGCTGCCTGTTAATTCAGTTGCATCGGCGTAATCAACTTTTACATAGTCTGCGACCCCGGCCCGGGCGATATTCTGGCGCGCTTTTGCCAGGGCGCGTTCATCGGTATCGCTGCCATAACAGATAATTTGTGGCGCTAAGCTACGTTCTTCGGCTTTAGCGGCCTCTTTTAGCTGCTGCCAGACACTGGCCCTATGGCCAGGCCAGCCTTCAAAAGCAAAGCGTTCCCGGTTTAAACCCGGGGCTTTATTTAAGGCAATCAGTGCCGCCTCAATTACTATGGTGCCGCTGCCGCAGAACGGGTCAAATAATGGTTTATCCGGCGTCCAGCCTGAACGCTTTAATAACGCCGCGGCTAAGTGTTCTTTTAACGGTGCTTCGCCCTGGCCTGCCCTGTAACCCCGCTGATGTAATGATGGGCCAGAGAAATCCTGCAAAAAGTGAAAGTAGTTTTTTTCCAGCCGCACCTGAAAGCGCATATCCGGGTTTAAGCGGTCAACATCTGGCCGCTGACCGGTTTCTTCCCGGAACTGGTCAACAATGGCATCTTTTAAGCGCATGCCACCAAACTGACTGTTATCAATAGTGGCATGTTTACCCACACAATCGACCGCCAGCGTCTGGCGAATAGTCATCAGTTGCGGCCAGTCAATTTTACGGGCTATCTGATATAAATCTGAGTCTGCTGTTACCGGCTCCGACTGAATAAGGCGCATGATCCGGGTAGCCAGGCGCGACCATAAACAAAGCTGATAAGCACTGCTTAGCTCCGCTTTAAACCGCACCACACCCATAGATACTTTGATAACTTCGCCCTGATGATGTCGTATTTCATCAGCCAACAGCTCTTCGACGCCTTTTGACGTTAAAGCCCAGAATTCCAGCATAACACCCAACCTTCAAATAAAATGGCCGACAGTATAACAGAATGTACTTTAAACACGGTTGAAGAATTGTAATAGCAGCTATTATTGCTGCTTAATGCTGCAGAGCGCTGCTTTAACCAGCAGTCAGGCTAATTAAGCAAAAATAAAGCGATTAACATCTTGCATAGCCCTGTTAAAAACACTAAGATGCGCCCCGCAATGACGGACGCGGGATGGAGCAGTCTGGTAGCTCGTCGGGCTCATAACCCGAAGGTCGTCGGTTCAAATCCGGCTCCCGCAACCAAAATTGATTGTGTAAAAGTGATTATAGAAAAGCGCCCTCGGGCTCCTCTTTATAACCACGGGGCGAAGGTCTAAATCCTGCTGCCGCAACCAACACAACACGACATTGCAAAACAGCTTATTATCTCTACTGCTCAGGGATAATACACGGACGCGGGATGGAGCAGCCTGGTAGCTCGTCGGGCTCATAACCCGAAGGTCGTCGGTTCAAATCCGGCTCCCGCAACCAAATTAGCCGACTTTATAGTCGGTTTTTTTGTGTCTGTTATTCACCCTCGGGCTCCCCTTTATAACCGCGGGGCGAAGGTCGACAAATCCGGCTCCCGCAACCAAATTAGCCGACTTTATAGTCGGTTTTTTTGTATCTGAATTTCGGGTAACCCGAAGGTCGTCGGTTCACTTTTCACCAAGATCAGGGCTCCCGCAACCAACATTTTAACCAGCCATGTGCTGGTTTTTTTGTATCTGAATTTCGGGTAACCCGAAGGTCGTCGGTTCACTTTTCACCAAGATCAGGGCTCCCGCAACCAATTAAGTTTTACATATGGTTTAGTGAATCGCCCTTGGGTTCCTCTCTATAACCGCGGGGCGAAGGTCGACAAATCCGGCTGCCGCAACCAACATTTTAACCAGCCAAGTGCTGGTTTTTTGTGCCTGAAATTTATAGTACCCGCCAGCGCCCTGCTTTTTTAGGCCCTTCAAACACCAATTTATGCTGTTGTTTAAGTTTGGCAATGGCACACTCAATCGTGCTGGTAGATTTACCCAGCAAGGCTGCAATTTCACTCATCGATAATTCTGGTTGGCGCTGTAGTAATTGTAATATTTGCACCGGCGTTTTTGCTGGCATTTCTACCCGCGTTTTCACCGGCGTTTCCACCCGCGCATTTTGGCTACTTTCAATAGCCTCAATCAATGCCTGGTTAATAGCGTTCTAAAGGAATTTGCAACTCGGCCTGTTTAACGGGTGACATAAAGCAGGACATTGAGCGTGGGCAACTACAGAACGCCCGCAAACTTAGCTTTAGTTACCGCAGCTATTGTTAATAACGTCTGCTGTACTAGAGTTATTAATACTGTTACCAGGTGAATAAAACTTTATCTCTTAAGTTATTTCTCTGGATGGGTAATTTTTCTATCAAGGATAATGTATGTCTGTTAAAGCTGTAATTATGGATGTTCGTGGCGTAGGTGAAGTTAGAGCTAAGCAACTTAAAGACTTGGGTATCAACTCCGTTGAAGCTCTGGCCGCGGCTAAGGAAGCTACATTAATCAGCATTCGTGGCGTTTCACCGCGAATTGCTGCAGAGTTAACTGCCGCCGCAGCAGCACTTTTGCATACCCCACTTCCCAAACAATTGCCGGTGACCAAGCCGAAAGTGAAAAAAGATAAGAATGCCGGTGCAGCTAAGTCAAAGAAAAAAGATCGGAACAGCGACAAGAAAACCACTAAAAAGGCTGCAATAGCGGTGGCTGATAAGCTGAGCAAAAAGGCTAAAAAAAATCCAAAAAAGAAGCCAAGCAAGAGGCCAGAAAAGAAACCAAGAAAAACAAAGCTGAAGGAAAACCAGTCAAAGCCAATTCAGGTATGACAAGGAAGCGGCAAAAAGCTAACCATTAGCACGCTGTCCTTTGCAAGTATATCGATGACAGGTAAAGTAGACACATACTACCGCTACAATTGAGTCTGCAATGTCTGCCACTATTACTCCTTTTATCGTTGAACACAGTTATCAGCAGTTACCTGCCTCGCTATTCACAGCTTGTCAGCCTACGGTTGTTTCGGCGCCAGAATGGCTGGCTTTTAATCAACCACTCGCTGATGACCTGGGTTTACCTGAGCAATATAGGGCAACTGAAGCGGGGTTACAGTTATTTTCTGGTAACAACTTGCCTGACTGGTGTCAGCCGCTGGCGATGGCTTATGCCGGCCATCAGTTTGCCAATTATGTACCACGGTTAGGTGATGGCCGCGCCTTGTTACTTGCTGAAATAATCAGCTGCGGCGGTCAGCGGTATGATTTGCAATTAAAAGGTGCTGGTCCTACTCCCTTTTCGCGTGGTGGAGATGGCCGCTCACCATTGGGGCCGGTGATCCGTGAATATCTGGTAAGTGAAGCTATGCATGCGCTGGGCGTGCCGACCACCCGGGCGCTTGCGGCGGTGAGTACCGGCGAAACAGTATATCGGGATGAACCCCAACCCGGCGCTATCTTATGCCGGGTTGCTAAAAGCCATATCAGGATTGGTACTTTTCAGTATGTCGCCTCCTTAAACGACCCTGAGTTACTTACAGAATTTACCGATTATGTTATTGCCCGCCACTACCCGCACTGTGTTACGCAATCACAACCTTATCTGGCGTTACTGGACGCCATTATTGCTGCCCAGGCCGCCACAGTTGCCCACTGGATGAGCCTTGGCTTTATTCACGGCGTGATGAATACCGATAACATGACTATCAGTGGCGAAACTATCGATTACGGCCCCTGTGCGTTTATGGAAGCTTATGATGAAAAAACCGTGTTCAGCGCTATTGACCGGCGTGGCCGCTATGCATTTGGCAACCAGCCCGCTGTAGCACAGTGGAACTTGACCCGTTTGGCTGAAGCAATGCTGCCGTTACTGAATACTGAGCAAGCTGAAGCTATCCAGTTGGCTACTGCGGCGCTGGAAAACTTCAGCCAGTTATATCATCTGAATTACCGGCAAAGAATGGCTGCTAAGCTGGGGCTCACTAATCCGGCGCAAGATGACGATCAACTTGTCACGGGTTTGCTGCAATTATTGCAGCAGGATAAAGTCGATTATAGTCAGTTTTTCAGTCAACTTAGTCAGCAGGATCCGGCAAGTGCAGGAGAGCTGTTCAACAATAAGTCCAGCTGGCAAAGCTGGCTGCAAACCTGGCAAGTGCGCACAAGTGAACAGAGCTTAACGAATACGCAAAGGGTAAAGGCAATGCAACAAGTAAATCCGGCACTGATCCCGCGTAATCATCTGATACAGCAAGCCATTAATCAGGCAACTGAGCATGGCGACCTTAGTTTATTTAACGACCTTAAACACGCCTGGCAGCATCCTTTTGTCAGTAAACCAGAGCATCTGGCTTTCAGCCAGCCTGCAACTGCTGCTGAACGGGTAAACCAGACGTTTTGTGGTACTTAATACTGTTATTTGCAGGTTAAAATGGCGCCAGAATGCCTGTTACGGCGCTGATAGTCATAAATGTTTCATTTTATTTTCATGGTGATGTCATCTTTAAAGCCTGTAATGGCAGCAGGTTTCGCCAGAGATAAGACTGATGAATACACTGCAAAAACTGACTTTACTCGATACCAGGTTGTTTTTTCAGGTTAATCTTATTGGCCAGCTGCCATCGGTAAAAAAGCTGAGTCTGGGTTTATCCCGCTGTGGTGACGGGCCTTTGTATCTCATTATCGCCATATTGTTATGGCAATTTGATCACAATCGCGGCGGCCAGTTTATGCAACATGCTCTGCTGGCGTTTGCTATCGAACTACCACTTTATCTGTTACTGAAAAATGCCATTCAACGTGAAAGGCCCAAAGGCCCTTTGCATCATGGCTGGGCGCCGGGGATAAGACCATCAGACCGTTTTAGTTTCCCCTCTGGCCATACCGCCGCCGCTTTTATGTTTGCCTGGCTTCTGGCTGCGTATTATCCCGAATATACCGGTTATTATCTTTTAATGGCGTCTGGCATTGGCTTGTCCAGAGTTTTACTGGGTGTGCATTACCCGACTGACATCCTGGCAGGTGCCGCTCTTGGCAGTGTGATTGCGTTAATCGTTCTTAACAGTGGCTTTGCCACCCTATGATTGCAGCTAATCGTTAATGAAAATACTTTACGGCGTACAGGCTACCGGTAACGGTCATATCACCCGGGCCCGGGCATTGTTACCCGCATTGCAACAACAGGGTATTGCAGTTGATTTTTTATTCAGTGGCCGGCCAAAGCAACAATTGTTTGATATGGACATGTTTGGCGATTATCGCTGGGCAAATGGCTTTACGTTTTCAACCGCCAACGGTAAAGTTCAAAAGTTAAAGACACTAAGCAAATTGCAGCCTTGGCAATTTTATCGTGATGTTAGCCAGTTAAATTTAAGCAGCTATGATCTCGTCCTGACGGACTTTGAGCCGGTTTCTGCCTGGGCAGCAAAGCGTCAGGGAAAACTATCAGTAGGCCTGGCCAGACAATATTCGCTAAGGTATCCACTGGCCGGTAAGCAGTCGGCAAGTTGGCTGAAAACTGCAATTTCCTGCTTTGCCCCGGCAACACATCTGCTAGGCGTGCACTGGCAGCCTGCGTTTCCTGACTTACTGCCACCACTACTTACTTCTGTTGTAGCAGCGCAGCAAACAGCAAAGAGTAACAACCAGCCACCATTTATTCTGGTGTACTTGCCCTTTGAGCAAACCCGCCGGGTAATTAACTGGTTAAAACAATGTCCCAGCTGGCAGTTTAAACTTTATGCCCACGTAAATGAGCTGCGTACAGAAGAAAATGTTACGATATTACCGCTTAGTCGTACTGCATTCCCTGTCGATCTGCAGCAATGTAGCGGTGTTATTTGTAATAGTGGTTTTGGATTGTGCAGTGAAGCAATGATTGCCGGCAAGAAGTTACTGGTTAAACCGCTGCAAGGCCAGATTGAGCAGGCTTACAATACCTACACGTTGGTTAAAATGGGTAAAGCGGACCAATTTAATCAATTTACGCCTGAACCACTATTAAACTGGCTGTATAAACCGGCTGCAGAACCTTACCCATTACCCGACCCTGCGTCGGCAATCGCCAGCTGGTTAAAGCAAGGATGTACGACACCAGTATCTGAACTGGCGGCTGCAATCTGGCAGCAACCAAACTAGCTCTGGCTAATCACTGGTATGACTGCTGGTATCCAGTTCAAGTCTGGCCCGCTCCACCAACTCCTGATCTAATTCCGTTTTCACAGCGACGCCCAAATCCTTGAATTCGGCGGCCTGTTTTATCAGGTTACCTTTGCCTGTTACCAATTGCCCCAGAGCTTTGTCGTAACTCTCACGCGCTTTGTCTAATTGCTTACCGACACCCTGCATACTGTCCAGAAAAGTTTTCAATTTCTGATAAAACTTTTCTGCCCGATTAGCCAGTTCAGCCGTGTGCTTGTTCTGATCCTCGAAGCGCCACAACTGACGAACAATATTCAGGCTGGTAAGTAACGTCGTTGGGGTGGTCACTAGAATATTGCGTTCCAGTGCTTGCTGGAACAGCTGGCTGTCATGTTGTAATGCCGCTACATAGGCCGACTCTATCGGAATAAACATAAAAACCACTTCCGGAGAATTCAGCCCCGCTATCTGGTAATAGTTTTTGTCTGCTAATTCGGTTATCCGGTCTTTTACCGCAGCAATATGTGCTTTTAAGGCAAGCAACCGGCTAGCGTCATCTTCAGCATTAACATAACGGGTATAGGCTGACAGTGATGTTTTAGCATCAATAATTAAATGCTTATCCTGTGGCAGGTAAATTACAACATCTGGCCGCTGCCAGCCGTTGTCGGTATTAAAACTGGCTTCCCGCTGATAATCTTTACCAGCACGAAGGCCACTGTTATCCAGCACATTTTCCAGCATCAACTCGCCCCAGTTACCCTGCACTTTACGTTCACCCTGCAAGGCTTTGCTCAATTGGCTCGCTTCGGTGGTAATTTGCTGGTTAAGTGCCTGCAGCTGCTTTAATTCTGTTTTAAGTTCAGAGCGTTGCTTAGTTTCCTCAGTATGCAGCATCTCGACCTTTTGTCTGAAACCCTGCATATCCTGCTGCAACGGTGTTAGCAGCTGGCGCATACTTTCCTGGTTTTGGCTTTTAAACACCTCGCCTTTGCGCTCCAGAATGTCATTTGCAAGCAATTCAAACTCTTGCTTTAACACCGCTTTATTCTGCTGTAAAAGCTGTAACTGCTCTTCAAAATGGCGTTGCTTTTCCTGTAAGGTGCTGCCTAATCTGGCATGTTCTACCGCCAACTGCTGGTGCTGTTGTTGCAGCTGATGATGCTGTTGCTGCAACTGCTGATAGTGTTGCTGCCATAACTGGCTTTGGTTATCACTTTTCGCCAAATTTAACTGCAGCTCACGCTGTCGTCGCTGCTTATTCGCCAGTACCGTTAACAACAATAGTAAAACAAACGCCATAGCTAACAATGCAGCAGTAACAGGCGTAAATTGAAAATTCATAAATAAGCAGCCCTGAATAATAAATGGTAACGCGTATCGTATGTTGCCGGCGAAATAGTGTTACATCTCAACCCTGTTCCGGCCTTTTCCTTTAGCCCGATACAGGGCATCGTCCGCCCGCTTAAGAATAGTATTAGCATCATCATCACGAATAAAACTCGCCACGCCAAGACTTACAGTCAGTTGTTTACCATGCACAAAGTCATATTCAGCAACCGCTACTCTGATCCGCTCAGCTAATAATTTTGCACCGGTAATATCAGTATGCGGACATATAATTAAAAACTCCTCACCTCCCCAGCGACCGGGGACGTCAAGCTCACGGCAGTGTTGTGACATAATACCTGCAAAGGACATGAGAACCTGATCACCTGCCATATGGCCAAAATTATCGTTAACTGATTTGAAAAAATCTAAGTCGGCCAGGATGACGCTAAAAGGGCTTTGATGTCGAATCGAGCGGGCAATCTCCTGACTGAGAATATCATCCAGTTTGCTGCGATTATATAAACCGGTAAGGGTGTCAGTGACAGACAAGCGCTGCAACTGGCGGTGTTGCGTTGCCAGCGCCCGCAAGACATCATTACGGCTTACCTCGTAGTAATGCACTAACAGTACCAGACATATCGACGCCAGTGCGACATTGAGCAGAGATTCAATGGTGAAACTATCTACCGGCCAGGATGCGGATCGCCAGACAAGCAGTAATATGAGGAAACCCAGAAATAAGCCGGTAGCAATCAGTCCACGCCGTCGTCCCAACAGGAAAAAAGCCAGAGGTGGAAAAATACACTGCCAGTATAATGAGTAAAAGTGAGGAGCCGCAAAGTAGAGATAGCCAAGTAAAAACCCGCCAAGCAGCATCACAGTGTGATTTGCCCCCTGCCGGACATTATTGGATAACTGAAAACGGCGCAGTAGTGTCGCTGCCAGGGCGGCGCCAATGAAATCGAGTAAGGCCACACTGTATAAAGCAAAAAAAGCCAGGTTAACAAAGAAGAAAAAAGTAAAGACGACCACCATGCCAAGTAGCATGCCGTTAATCAGATAAACCTGCCGGTATTCAGGATCAGCGGGTTTAAACTGGTGGTTATTGGTTATAAAGTGTTTTAACACCTAAGCCCCTGCTAAGTGATTACCAAAGTATGTTAATCGATACACTGACATCTAACAATGCACCATTTTAAAGTAGCAGACTCTGTTTATTTAAGCCTGTCAGGCAATTACCGCCAGATATAAACTACGACCACTTAATAACAGTGTCAGTAACCATACGGCTGTAGCAACGATATTCTGGCGGAAAGTATTGCGGTACTCTGCCATTATTGATGAATTGACAGCCAACAATAATGTTAAGCTGATTATCGGTAATAAAATACCATTAGCAACCTGAGCAAACCAGATAACGGCCATCGGTTTAATACCGGCTGAGGATAAACAAACCCCAATTAAAATAATTATTAACCAACAGGCTCTGAACTGCGCTTTAGACAAAGGAATTAAACCATTAAGTGCATAGGCCGCGGCTAAAGGCGCGGTTATCGCAGAACTTACCCCCGCAGCCAATAATCCGCCCGCCATTAACCAGACAGCCGCATCCCCTGCCAATGGTTGCAGCGACTGAGCTAAATCGATCGCGTTGGTAAGGCTTTGTTCACGTCCAAAGAACGTTGCAGCGGCAGTAGATAAAATCGCGATAGAAATTAAGCCACCCAGTGGAATAGCAGTACGAATGTCGGCATCAGATAACGCCAGCTGCCGCTTTTTGTCCAAATCCGAGCCGTGCCATTTACCGGCACTGGCAGCTGCATGCAGAAAAAGCGAGTAAGGCACCACGGTAGTGCCAACCAGGGCAATGACTGACAGCACGGCACCATCAGGTAGACTGGGCCTTAATAAACCGCTGAGCATCGCCGGATAATCAGGCTTACTTAAAAATAACGTTAGCAGAAAAGCCAGACTCATCAGCAAAACCAGGCCGATAAGACAACGCTCTATTAAGGTGTAATTTCGCTGCCATAATATGGTAATAGCAACCAGGCCTATCAGTAGTGCCCAGGGATTTGTCAGCCCCTGGTTGCGCAGTTCAGCAACAGGCCAGCTATGTTGCCAAAGCGCATCCGCGCCCATGCTGGCACCACTGATGTTACCTCCCTGATATGCGCTGTTGCCCATTACTATTGCAGAAATGATCAACAGCATCAGTGGATACTTCAGCCATGGTTTTTTGAAAAAGTGCCGGATGTTTTCACCAAGGCCCTGACCGGTAACGATGCCAAGCCGGGCTGCCATTTCCTGCAATATCATGGTGGCAAACACCGAAAACAGTAGCGCCCAAAGTAACGCATAACCATAGTTTGCACCCGCCAGCGAGGCACTGATAACGGTGCCAGGGCCAATAAATGCAGCGGTAACCAAAGTGGCAGGCCCAAAGGTAAACAGCGGTGTTCTGGTTTTCATAAGCAGCACTTTATTTTCTTAAAATTTTTATTATACGAGTGATAATGCGGATGAAGTGTAGCGGTAATGTCTAAACGATGTCTATCGCCGTCCATCGTACTTTTCAGCGCAGCTATATCAGCTGGCTACACTTTACGTTTATAACCGTTATACTGCATCGGAAATACCGTTGTGTCGCAAAAATGCAGAGGTTGTTATTTTACGTAAAAACAGGCAAAGAAACATTGTTGCCGGCCTGATTGGCGCTGTTCTGAGTACAACATTGATAGCAGTAAAGGCAGAGCCTGTCCCGGGTAACAGCAAAGAACAGGTTACACTTCGCTTTTGTTATGAAGACAAACAACTGTTGCCTTATTATGCTGGAAACAGTACCGAGGTGCCTGTGGCACCGGGTGCAGCTATTGAGCATTTGCAACGGGCAACAGCCGCGGTAGGTATCTCTTTATCACTGGTCAGGATGCCCTGGTTACGTTGTTTGCAGCAACTGGCAGACAACAAGGTTGATGCTCTGGTTGCAGCTTATAGCCCCGAGCGCGAACATTACACGGTTTATCCACGTGATGAACTTGGTAAACCAGATCCAAGCAAAGCAATCAATACCAATGCCCTTTGTCTGACACATCGCTTTGATAATAACCTGCAAATCAAGATGGCTGATAGCAGTGCAAAATTAACTATTGCCAGGCCCTATGGTTACAGGCCAATACCCTTGCCGGAACACGCGGTGCTGGTGGGTGCGCATTCGCCTGAACAGGCGCTGGAGCTGGTCGTTTCAGGCCGGGTTGACGCTACTACCATAACCTGTCAAATAAACGGCTTAGCCGGTAACCGGCAGGAAATTGATACTCTGCCGTTAAAAATACTGCAACCGCCGGTTTATTTTTCAGTAGGCTACCTGATGTTAAGTGAAGAGTTTTATCAGCAACATCCGGCTAATGCTGAAAATTTATGGCAGGTTTTGCCAACGACCCTGAACCGCGAAAGATATATTGAATATCTGGCTTATCCTCTGGGGTTCTGATGTGGCTCACTCCCTTAATTGACGCGCTGTGCCGGCAATCTCCGTTAACCGCAATTTTAAACGCGTCAATCTACTTTTAATATGTATATCATATGATTGGGTTACCCTTTGCGATACAACACGATGTTAAACTAAAGAGCCTGTAATGAAGAATCTCATTTATATTATTTTAAAATGCTTGCTGGTTACGCTGCCGTTACTGGCAGTAAGCGCCTGTAGTACGACCGGTGAAAATCGCCATTCTGGCGCAGTTGAGCCCACTATCATTCTTATTTCTCTTGACGGGTTCAGCCAACAGTATCTGGGGGAATACCCTGCACCACACATTGAACAGTTGATGAAAGAGGGTGTTGTCGCAGCGTCTATGCAGCCAGCATTTCCGACAAAAACCTTTCCGAATCACTACAGTATCGTTACCGGTTTATACCCCGGCAACCATGGAATTATTGAAAATAATATTTATGATGCTGATTTTGATGCAATTTTCAGGATGAGTAAGCCAGAAGAGGTTACGGATAGTCGCTGGTGGCTTGGCGAACCGATCTGGGTAACGGCTGAACTTCAGGGCATAAAAACCGGTACCTATTTTTATCCTGGTTCAGAGGCCGATATAAAAGGCGTCCGGCCCAGCTATTGGCAGACCTATGATGGCAACATTACTAATAGCGAACGGGTACGATCTGTTCTGCAATGGCTGGCGCTACCAAAAGCTGAGCGGCCGGCATTTCTTACTCTTTATTTCAGCACTATTGATGATGCAGGTCATCGCTATGGGCCGAACTCAGAACAGGTAAAATCAGCTGTGGCCGAAGTAGATCAGGCTATAGGCCAGCTGATTAACGGACTGAAACAACAAAATTTATATAATAAGGTTAATTTAATGCTGGTTTCAGACCATGGCATGGCTGAAGTTCCTCCCGAACAGGTCATTGTTGTCGATAGTTTATTTGACGCAAACAAAGCGGTATTAACCTTATGGACGCCGGAAATTGTTTCGATATTTCCCAAGGCGGGCGAGTTAGAAAACATTTATCAGCAGCTGAGTGCTGGTTTACCTGCCAGTGCTAAAGTTTATCGCAAACAGGATTTGCCGGACCGCTGGCATTATAAGCAAAGCAAACGGGTTGCCCCATTATTAATAATCCCAAATCCAGGCTGGCGTTTGATGCAGCAGAGCCAGTATCAACGCTGGCAAGCAAGAGCTGACCAGCAATCAGTGGCCGGCAGCCATGGTTACGATAACATCGCCGCTGAAATGCAGGCAATATTCATTGGTCATGGCCCCGCCTTTGCGAAAGGTAAGACCATACCGTCCTTTGCCAACATTGAGTTATATAATTTAATGTGCGAAATTTTAGATATCACCCCGGCTGCAAATGATGGTGACCTCAAATGGACCAGACAATTACTACAACTAAAAAAGCAACAAATTAGTCAGTAACAATAATAAGGCTTAACCAATACTAAAGCGTTATTGTTGCATGATGCTGTCTGTGTCATGGTGAAAATATACAGGCTTTAACGTGGGTACACATTATGAATAATAACGTAGTTAAAAAAGCCATTGTCGTCAGCTTACTGGCAGGTGCACCGGCAGTTGCCGCCAACCCTGCATTGCAGTTGACCGGAGACATGACCGTGTCCGGCCTGTCGTCGGGTGGGTATATGGCGGTGCAATTTCATCTGGCATTTTCTGAACAAGTAAATGGCGCCGCAATTATTGCAGGGGGCCCGCTTTATTGTGCCCAAAACAGTCTGGCGATTGCTTTTGCCCATTGTATGGGTAAACCGGATGCCAAGCCGGATTTAACTGCTATTAACCAGTATCTGAATCAACTGGAACAGGCCCGGTTGTTACCAGGCAAACAAAACCTTAAGGATGATAAAGTCTGGATCCTGCACGGTACACAGGATACGACCGTCCATCCGAATGTTGGTAAAGCATTAGTCAGCCAGTACCAGCAATGGCTGGCACCCGAAAACCTGAGGTTTGTTGCTGACCAGGAGTTTGCACACCATTTCCCAACAGATAACAGCCAGGGCACCGCCTGTGATGTATCAGCACCGCCTTTTATTGCTAACTGTAACTATGACGCCGCCGGGGAACTGTTAAGCCATCTGTTAGGGGAGCTTGAACCTAAAGTGGATACCACCACCGGTAACTTATGGCAGCTAACGCAATCTCAGGCAGCTAGTCAGCTTGCAACAACAGGATATGCATATGTACCTCAGCGTTGCGCAGCGGGGCACCCCTGCCGGTTGCATATCAGCTTTCATGGCTGCAAGCAGCACGTGGCTGCAGTAGACGATGCTTATCTTAGACACACTGGCTTAAACCACTACGCTGACAGCAATGATTTGGTAATCCTTTATCCCCAAGCGGCGCCCAGCGCGTTCAATCCGCATGGCTGCTGGGATTGGTGGGGCTATACTGGCGAGCAGTATATCAGTCGTCAGGCACCACAATTACAAGCCGTAATGCTAATGGCTAAGCAGCTAACAACCGCAGATAACTGACCTTAGGTGCTATGCAAGCAGCAGCTGTTCCAGACACTGCTGCTTGATACCATAAAAATCTTTAATTGCTGCAATTTGTCGTAAAACTGCACTGTTATCCGTCTTTTTTTTACGTTTGGTAGCCAGAATCATTTTATTTTTGCTGGTGTGCTCAAGTGAAATAAATTCAAACACCTTGGTCTGATAACCATGCGCCTCTAGCAGCAGGGCCCGTAAACTGTCAGTAACCATTTCTGCTTCCTGACCCAGATGAATGCCATGAATTAACATGGGCGCCATTACCTCAGGCAGGCGAATTTGTGGCCTGATTTCCTTGTGACAACAAGGCGAGCACATAATGATCTCAGCGCCGGTGCGGATCCCCATATTTATGGCGTAGTCGGTAGCAACATCACACGCATGCAACGCTACCATGACATTAATACCGCGAGCCTTAAAATGCTTGACGTCACCTTGCTCAAAGTGCAATCCAGCCAGGTTAAGACCAGCCGCGGCTTTATTACATAAATCAACCAGATTCTGGCGCAGTTCGACGCCGGTTATTTGCGCATCTAAGCCCAAGCTATGGCAGAAGTAATCGTGCATGGCAAAAGTCAGATAAGCCTTACCGGAGCCAAAATCTGCTACGTGCAACTGTTGTGCCTGCAACAAGCCACTTTCTTTCACCGCCCCTTGCAACACTTCGATGAACTTATTGATTTGTTTCCACTTATTGGACATAGCAGGGATAACCTGCCCCTGCTGATCTGTCACGCCAAGTGCGCTCAGAAATGGCCTGCTTTGCTCTACAAAACGCTGTTTCTGCCGATTATGGCTGGTATCAGCTTGTTGCTTAACTGTATTTTTCTTAATATTAATCAGAGCCTTACCCTTTTTACTTATCGTCAGCTGCGCGTCACTGGTCGTTGTTGATAACTGTGCCGCTTTAAATTGGCCGGGCAGTAGTTCAGTCAGTAAGCTAAGTGCTTCGGTAAACGGATAATTCCGGGTTTGATGATTGGTTTGGTATTGCCAGACAAAGCGCCATAGCAGTTCAGATTTAATCTCAACCGGACGTATTTCTAAGCGTTGCAAATCGCGCTGGCTTCCCTGATATTTACTTAATAGCAGGCGTTGCAAACAATTTTCTGCCATAGCCTGTTGTAACAACGCAAAAAACCGTTGCAGCTCTGAATTGTTGCTTATTACTGAGTTGTCAAAGGGTGTTGGAAGAGATGCAGTCAAGCCCTGCTCCTGAATTAACATTAGCGACAGTGGCTAATGATAACACTGTCGCCGGCTTTCAGGCACTACGCGCTAACATTGTTGGCTGATTTAACGGACTAACCCGGTTGCGCAACAACCGCACTACAGTCGCCCGTTTAATGGTTTTACCCGCCAGAGTTTGTACATCATCAAGCATTAAACAGCTAACGCAGTCGGCATCTTCTGCTACAACCAGGGCTGCAACCCGACCATCAGCACCAACAATGCTGACTAAATCGCCATGCTTTACCCGGGCAGTAACCTGCTCAGGAAAATACCAGCTCTTATGTGCCTGCAATTGCAAATACTGACAACTTAATGCATGTAAACATAATTCCAGTGTTTGCGCATGGCTTAGCGCTAGCGGTTGTAAACTGTCCATGTAATGCCAGAACAATTCAGCTTCAACTATTGCAAACCGTTGCTGCTCAGGCAATACCGCCAACTGTCGGCATGTCAAATTAGAACAAAACTGCGCCTGCTCGCTGATATCCAGCAGCAAACGGTCGCGTTGTTGACAGTATGTCCAGCTCCAGCGCTCAGACGGCGTTAACATGGTCAAATCCTTTGCAAACAAGTTATTGAATTATCTTATAGTTTTTTATCACTATAGCATGCTGATCAGCGTGTTAAAGACTATTTTTTTATAAAAAAACCGGATCGCCAATTGATCCTTATAAGCCATCAATGATCGTCTTTACTAACGCTGGGCCGTGATAAATAAAGCCAGTATACACTTGCAATAAATTAGCTCCCGCAGTCAGTTTAGCCTGGGCAGAGGCATTATCATTAATACCCCCTACTCCGATAATCGGTAGCTCCGGTCCGACTGCCTGGCGTAGCTGGCTAATAATGTCCGTGCTTTTTTGTTGCACCGGCAAACCACTTAGCCCGCCGGCTTCATCAGCATGGGTCATGCCCTGTACCAAAGACCTGTCTAAGGTGGTATTTGTAGCAATAGCACCATCCATTTTGCTTTTTAATAAGGTTTCTGCAACCTGACAAACCGCCAGGTTATCCATATCGGGGGCAATCTTCACAAACACCGGCACATATTTGTCGTACTGCGCCTGAAGATCGAGCTGCTCATTTTTTACCGTTTGCAACAGATCAAGCAACGCATCACCAAACTGCAGATCCCGTAAGCCGGGGGTATTTGGAGAGGAAATATTAACAGTGATATAGCTGGCATGAGGATAAACCTTACGCATACAGCTGACATAATCATCCTTGCCACGCTCATTGCTGGTATCTTTATTTTTTCCGATGTTTATACCAAGCACGCCTTTATAACTGGAATTTTTAACGTTATGTACCAGATAATCCACGCCCTTATTATTAAAACCCATCCGGTTAATAATCGCTTCAGCTTGCGGCAACCGAAAAATCCGCGGCTTGTCATTACCCTCTTGCGGCCGGGGGGTCACTGTACCCACTTCGATAAAACCAAAACCCATCTGACCAAAAGCATCTATACAATCAGCATTTTTATCCAGGCCAGCGGCAAGACCTAATGGGTTTTCAAACCGTATACCGGCAACCGTGACCGGTTTAGCCGCGACTTGCTGGCGCCAAAGTATCGAGGCGGGAGTGTGAGCCAGTCGTTTCAGACTGCCCAGTGCCAGGTTATGGGCACGCTCTGCATCACAGGTAAACATCAGATTTTTAGCTATAGAATAAAACATAGTCGCCTTCGATAATAAAAAAATACCCCGGTATTGACCGGGGTATTGTAACCATTGTCCTGGCTTATTTCAGCATTAAACTGACTGGCTTAACAACATCAGCTCACGCATTGCCACCGAGAACTTGGCAAACTCATGGCTCTTGGTTGTTTTAAACTCAGCCAGCATCAAGCGCCAGCGCTCAACCAGGATCTGATGCTGGGCCAGCCAGCCTTCTATCACTTCATCTGCAGCACAGGCTTTGCCGCAGGTTTTTACGACCACTGCAGTCAGCGAGCGTTGTTGCCAGTCCAGCTCTTCCCGGTAGGAAGCACGGGCCAGCGCCTGCCAATGATTAGCCACCGGTTGTTGGGTAATCTGCTCCAGGAACCAGTGTAAATCAAGCCGGTCGCCCAGTTTAAAGTATATTTCTGCAACCAGCGCCAGCGAAGTAGTCTGGTTATCACTAACCTGAGCGATATCCATTACTGAGAACACGGTACTTAACTGAGTTAAATAACGGGCGATGTCTGCCGGAATATCTTTCTCAATTAAACCCTGCTCGTTTTCCCGTAATTGCGCTAATTCTGCTTCAGCCAGATAGCTGGCAAGGTCACGGGAAATAGCCTGGTAAGCAGGTTTAAAGAAATCAACCGTTTGCTGAATATCCATTGTTTTATTGCGATGACGGATAAACCAGCGGGTCGCCCGGCGCATTGTCCGCCTTAACTGGAACAACAGGCGATTTTGCAATGAGGCTGAAATTTTATTATCCAGTTGTTCCAATTGCTTCCAGACTGAAGACAAATCAAATAAATCGCGGGCAATGGCATAGCACATGGCTACTTCACCAATATTGGCACCGGTCTCTTCTAACATCCGCTGCGCAAAGTTTGGTCCCATTTCGTTAACCAGCATATTAGCTAACTTAGTGGCAATAATTTCTGCTTTAAGAGGATGCGTTTCCATCTCTTTGGCATACTGATTTTGTAACAGCTCCGGGAAGGCAGTAAATAGCTGGCGTTTAAAGTACGAATTCTCATAAATCTCAGGCAGTACCAACCGCTCTTTTAACACCATTTTGCCGTAAGCAGTTAAAATTGCGAGCTCAGGCCGGGTCAAGCCAATGCCTTTTACCATGCGTTCAGCCAGCTCATCATCTGTTGGTAAAAACTCAAGCTCGCGATTAAGTTTGCCGTCCTTTTCCAGTGCATGAATAAACCGGGTGTACTCTTTAATTTGCTCAGATCCCAGCAAAGATGACAGCGTTATACTCTGGGTCTGACGGTAACATTCTTTTAAAACCAGCGCTGCCACATCATCTGTCATATCATTCAGTAATTTATTCCGTTGTTTCAGGGTTAAATCACCGCTTTGAACCAAAGCATTCAGTAAAATTTTGATATTGACTTCATTATCTGAGCAAGTCACACCACCTACGTTATCAACAAAGTCTGTATTGATCCGGCCACCATTAGCGGCGAACTCAATCCGGCCCCGTTGGGTTGCGCCAAGGTTGCCACCTTCACCAAATATCTTGGCTTTTAAATCTTTACCGTTAATCCGCAATGGCTCTGAACCGCGATCTCCTACTTCTGCATGACTTTCTGACGTAGCTTTGACATAGGTACCGATACCGCCGTTCCATATCAGGTCAACCGGCATCATCAGACATTCACGGATCAGCTCATTCGGAGTCATGCTGGCTTTGGTGGTGCCCAGCATCTCTTTCATTTGCGCCGATAACTTTATCGATTTAGCACTGCGGGCAAAAATGCCGCCGCCTTCAGAGATTAAAGATTTGTCATAATCTTCCCAGGTAGATGTCGCCAGGTTAAATAGCCGCTCCCGTTCTACATAACTGCTGGCTGCATCTGGTGTTGGGTCAATAAAAATATGCATATGGTTAAATGCCACCTGCAAGCGGATATGTTTGGATAGCAACATACCATTGCCGAATACATCACCCGCCATATCGCCAATACCTACACAGGTAAAATCTGTGGTCTGACAGTCGATACCCGTCTCCCGGAAATGCCGTTTAACCGCTTCCCAGCCGCCACGGGCGGTAATACCCATTTTCTTGTGGTCGTAACCATTAGAACCGCCTGAAGCAAAGGCATCACCCAGCCAAAAGCTATACTCTTCAGAAATACCGTTGGAGATATCTGAAAAGGTCGCGGTACCTTTATCTGCTGCCACAACCAGATAAGGGTCGTCTTCATCCAGCCGGGTAACATTTTTAGGCGGCACTATATTGCCCTGAATAATGTTGTCGGTAATGTCGAGCAAACCACGAATAAAGGTACGGTAGCAGGCTTTACCTTCAGCAATAAAAGCATCACGACCACCGGTTTCCGGTAGCTTTTTACAAACAAAACCACCTTTAGCGCCTGATGGAACGATAACGGTATTTTTTACCTGCTGGGCTTTTACCAGACCTAATACTTCGGTGCGGAAATCTTCACGTCGATCAGACCAGCGCAATCCACCGCGTGCGACTTTACCAAAGCGCAGATGTACCCCTTCTACCCGTGGAGAGTAAACGAAAATTTCATACATCGGCAATGGCAGCGGAATATCCGGAATTAAGTCAGGCTTAATTTTAAACGATATATATGTCTTGTCGGTGCCATCTGCCGCTGGCTGGTAGTAGTTGGTCCGCAGCGTTGCGTTAATCATATAAACAAAGCGGCGGATAATCCGGTCATCGTCCAGGTTTGCGACATTTTCAAGCTGAGAATTAATTTGCTCTTCCAATTTCTCAATTGCCTTGGCAGTGGCTTTAGATGATGGTGCAAATTTTTTATCAAACAGCTGAACCAATAAACCGGCCAGCTCCGGATAACGGGTAAAGGTACTTTCAACATAAGTCTGGCTGAATGTGCCACCAATCTGTCGTTTATATTTAGCGTAGGCCCGGATGATTGACGCCTGACGACCACTTAAGCCGGCACCTAAAATTAACCGGTTAAAACCGTCATCTTCCAGCTGACCTGCCCACACTTTAGCAAAAGACAACTGAAAGCTTTGTTGCGCTTCAGCGAAATCAAGTGGTACTTCCCCGTTCAATTCCATAGAGAAGTTTAAGATCCAGCTGACTGAGCCTTCCGGAGATTTTACCGCGTAGGGTGTTTCACCAATAACCCGCAAACCAAAGTTTTCCAGCATTGGTAATACATCTGACAGATGGATTGGGTGGTCTTTATGAAACAGGTTCAAACGCACCGCTTTGCTGTCTTTACTCTCTTCCTGCGGTCGGTAAAACAGCATCTCCAACTTATTGTCGTTGTTTAATGCCTCCAGTTTACCGATATCTACCAACGCATCGCTTGGCAGCATTTCTTCTTTATAGGCACGAGGGAAACTATTTACATACTTGCGGCCTAATTCCCGGCCCCTGGCTTCACCGTATACGCCGGTTAATGCTGTCTCTAATTTGTCTTCCCAGGTACGGGCTGCCTCAACCAGATTGCGTTCAATATCTTTCACTTTATACTCGACATGGCTATCAGTGATCCGTACCAGATAATGAGTACGGGCCAACACAGATTCTGAAAAATAGGTAGTAAATTCTACCGGCTCATCGGTGCCCAGCGCTCGTTGTAAGATAGCCTGGGTTTCTTTGCGCAGCTGAGTGTTGTAGCGTTCGCGGGGCACATACACCATCGCCGTAACAAAACGACCAAAGGCGTCTTTGCGCATAAATAAACGGGTCATATCCCGTTCCTGCATTTGCAGCACGCCCATTGCTACATATAACAATTCATCGGCACTGGCCTGGATCAGCTCATCCCGCGGATAAGTTTCAAGGATATTTAACAACGCCTTATACGCATGAGTACCGGTAGCAAACTCTGACATTGCCATTACCTTGGCAAGTTTGCTTTTAAGCAAAGGAATATCTGCAGCACTGTTATTGTAGAGTGATGAAGAATATAAGCCTATGAACCGATGTTCACCAATAACCTTACCGTCTTTATCAAATTGTTTTACACCCACATAGTCAATGTAAGCTGGACGATGAACCCGCGATTTATTATTGGTTTTGGTCAACACCAGTACCGTCGGACTTAATGCCTGTTTACGGCCCGAATCGGGTAATTCTGACAACAGTAGGTCGCGAGCCTCAGACCGGCGCATTAACCCTAAGGAACTGGCATCAACGCCGGCTATTTTGTAATCCCCTTTCACCGGCGTTATCTTATATTCACGGTAACCCAGCAGCGTAAAGTTGTCTTTTACCAGCCAATTTAAAAAGTCGGTTGTCTCTTTAACTTCATCAGCTGCAGCTTTACCACTTTGTTTCGCAAAGGTCTTAATAACATCAAGCAGTTTTTGGCGGGTTGGCTGCCAGTCCTGCACTGCCAGTGACACATCTTCCATTACCGAATGCAGTTCAGTCTTTAACGCCTGAATAGTGGTTTCATCGGATATCCGATCGATTTCAATATGAAAAACGGTTTGCTGAGTGCTTGAACTGCTTTTACTCCCCAGTTTAAAAAAGTCAGTAATATGACCAGTTTTATCACGTTGGGTTTGTAATGGATAATGTAATAATAAATGAGCAGCAATCCCATGCCGGCTTAATGCCATACGCACAGAATCGACTAAAAATGGCATATCCTGCACAACTATTTCAACGATAGTGTGTTTCGACTCCCAGCCATGACGGGAGATATCAGGATTATAAACCCGGATACGTGCTTGTGGCTCTGCATGTTGATTAAATGTTTGCCATAAACTTAAGGCTGCGCCATACAAATCGCTGTCATTGCGGCCAACTAAATCTTCGTTCGACATATTGCCATATAGGGTATAAGCAAACTTTTCAACCAGCTTAGGCTGATCTTTTACTTTTTGAGTTATCAGTTTGCTTACGTTTTGTAGTAGTACAGAGGGATGACCGTCTATCAGTGCCATTATTGTATCCTTTTTCAGAGCACAGCTTTAACAGCTGGATCTACCTAACATACAAGGTCTTGTCTGCTGCGCAGTGTAGTGACTATTGTAGCGCTTTTGAAGCACTATTTCTGGCTTTTATGCTGGTTAAACCAGTGGTTTCTAAGGCTTTTGACAACTTATTCAGTTCGCTTAAATAGAAAATGGCCTTTCGGCCATTTTCGTGTTTAAACATGCAAAAATAAATTTTTGCAGTTAACGGTTATTCCTCCAGAAAATTGCTGCCAATGCCGGAAGCACCACAATTGCGCCCAACATATTTACAATAAACATAAAGGTCAGCAGAATTCCCATGTCGACCTGGAATTTTAACGCTGAGAATACCCAGGTACTGACACCAATTGCCAGTGTTATACCAGTAAATAATACGGCACTACCCCGTTCTTTCAGCGCTTCAAAATAGGCCTGACGCAGTGGCATGCCATCGCGCAACAACTGGCTCATACTAGACAGGATATAAATACCGTAGTCGACACCGATACCAACACCCAGGGCGATAACCGGTAAGGTTGATACGGTCAATCCAATTTGTAACTTGGTCATTAACGCCATTGCCAACACTGATACCACGTACAACGGTACCACAACCGCTATGGTCGCCCTAAGCGAACGGAAACTGAGCAGACACAAAATAATGACAGCACCATAAACGTACCACATCATCGGTTGCTGCGCCGCGGATACTGCCTCGTTAGTAGCAGCCATCACACCAGCAGGGCCCGATGCCAGCATAAAGCGGGTTTGCTCGTCGCCGAGCTCGCTACCGTACTTTTTGGCAGCGGCAACTACCCTTTCAATTGTTTCGGCTTTGTGATCTTCTAAAAACACCATTACCGGCATAACGGAGCAATCTGCATTCAGCAAGCCGGTACTGGTCTCAACCCGGGATGAAGCCTGAACTAAAGATTGCGTATTGCGGGGTAATACCCGCCATTTCTGATTGCCTTCGTTATAAGCGGCGTTAATCGTTTTCGATACCGACGATAACGATACTGCAGACTGAACTCCTGGTACGTTTTCCATTAACCACTGGAACTGATCAATCCGGTCCATAATGTCATGCTCAGTGCAAGCACTAGGCACGGTTTCAACCATGATATTGATGTAGTCAACCGAAATAGCGAAGCTGTCAGTAATTAACTTGGTATCAAGATTATAGCGGGAGTCTTCATGTAATGACGGTGCACCTTCATGTAAGTCGCCAATTTTAAGTTGCTGACTTTGCCAGTAACCCGCCGCAAACAAGATGGCAGTTATGACCAGGATCACATAGGCAAAACGCTTAGTGGCAAAAGCTGACATTGCATACCAGAATTTCTCCGCTCTGACAGATGGCGTAGCAACGCGTGCTTTGTATGCGGCACTGAACTTAACGTAAGACATCAGCACAGGCAACAAAACTAAATTCGTCAATATAATAACTGCAACACCTAAACTGGCTGTTATAGCCAATTCACGGATAACACCTATTTCAATTATCAATAAGGTTAAAAAGCCAACCGTATCTGACAGTAAGGCAACACCACCTGGCACCAGTAATTTTCGGAAGCTCGATTCCGCGGCTGTCTTTGCATCCATACCAGCGGCAACCCGCTTACCGGTAGAGTTAATCATCTGTACGCCATGACTAACACCAATAGCAAAGACTAAAAACGGAACTAAAATAGACATCGGGTCGATACCGAAACCCAGTATTGTCAGTAAGCCCATTTGCCACACCACAGCGATCAATGAACACGCTATTGGCAGCACTGTCAGCATCACTGATTTTGAAAAGAAATAAACCATTAATGCGGTAACGCCGATGGCCACCAGGAAAAACAACACGACGCCTTTGGCACCTTCGGCAACATCACCGACCATTTTGGCAAAACCAATGATGTGAACACTGATTTGTTCGCTTTGATGCTTGGCCCGGATATTTTGCTCCAGCGAAGAAGCAAATTCGAGCGTGTCGACTGCTTCACCTGTCTCAGAATCAATCTCAAGTAACTGAGCGGTTATCATCGCACAACTGTAGTCGTCGGCGACCATGCGGCCGACGATGCCAGCTTTTTCTATATTGGATTTAACCTTATCAAGGCCCCGCTTATCAGCAACGAAGTCAGCAGGAATAACCGGGCCACCGGCAAAACCATCTTCAACAACCTCAATAAAACGGGTACTAGGGCTGAACAGCGATTTTACTAAAACCCGGTTTACACCCGGGGTGTAAACTACATCATCATGAACCTGACGAAAGGTTTCAAAAAAGGTTGGATTAAATATGTCTCCGTTGGCATCACAAACAGCAATAAGAATATTATTGGCGCCACCGAAGTCCTCAGCGTGCTCCAGATAAGTCTGCATGTATTCATGCTTTAACGGAATGTTTTTTGTAAAAGCGGCATCAAGTTTTATGTCAGTGGCTTTTATCAGTAAACCGACAGTAACCAGTAGAAAAATAACAAGCACTAACATCCGGTGCCTGAACAACGCATACTCAAATTTATTAACCAGCGAATTTACACTCATATTATTCAGACTTATCCAGGTTTAATACTTTAATGCCAACTTCAGTAACTAATAACATCTGGTTGTCCAGAACCACGCCATTCAAAATAGCTTTGCCATCAGGCTCTGAGCGCTCTGTAAAAGTCAGGCCATCATCGATACTCTGCAATAATGTACCAGAGTTACCCGCAAGATAGACCGTACCTTTTGCATCACTGAACACACTGTTTAATGTTGCCGATTCGCTAAGTTCAACCTGTTGCCAGGTCTGACCGTTATCTTCACTGCGAAAAACGTGACCACGAAGACCCACAGCAAGTAAGCCCATTTCGGGGGTCCGATGTAAATCAAACAATGAGCCGTTATAGAATTCTTCCATACGCAGCCAACTGTCGCCAAAGTCGGCACTTTTAGCAATAAATCCGGCTTCACCGACCATATAAAGTGTATTGCCATCGACAAACAGTCGATTAAAATGCGGTAAAATAGACCCTAATTCAGAGCGGTATATTTCCGGGTCTGTTTGCTGCAAATCCAGCAGGTATTCTTTGTCTTCCTCTGCAGCAAGCTCAATAAATAATGCCTGCTCCCAGGTGTCGCCCCCGTCAGTTGTTTTGTAAAAAAGACCATAAGCCCCTACCGCAATACCATGTCGGGCGTCCCGGAAGTAAACATCAAGCAATGGTTTATCATCTTCTGGTAAAAATTGCTGTAATTGCCAGCTGGCGCCACCATCGCTGGTGAAGAGAATTAATGAATCATGGCCCACCGCCCAACCATGAGTTTCATTAATAAAATGAACAGCGGTAAGCATACTTTGAGTAGGAACCGAAGCTTGCCGCCAATCACTGCCGTTATCACTTAACAGGATATGACCGCGTTCACCCACTGCTACGAAAAAATTATTGCTAACTTTTTGCACATCAGTCAGCAGAGATTTTTCAGCAAGTGGCATCATGTATGCTGCCTTAACCTCTTCGACGGAATTGACATCAGCCATAACTGTGAAGGCTGTGTTACTCAGCAACACACAACAACAAGCCAGAAAAAGTTTATTAAACATAGGCAGTGTAATTACTCTTAAATTCAGTGAATAAACAAATTGCTGTCTCAAAACGCTGTCAGACTGCAATCGTAACTAAAAAAAACGGCCGGCTAATGCCAGCCGTTTGCCTAACAACGTTGATTAACGCGTACCAGCCCGACGTAGTGCCGCAGGGGTGAAGTCATTGTCAGAAAGCTCAACTGAGAAGTCATACATTCTGTCTTCATTGTCCAGGCCGATTGCGATATAACGACGTGAATTCAGATCATGATAAACTTCCAGCGTACTCCAATGCGTTGGTACTTCATAATAGTTCAAGCCATGCGCTACCGCTACCCGGTACATGTCGCCCCGGTTATCGTACAAGTCAGCGATATGGATTTGCCAGCTGTCTTCATCGATATAAAACACCCGCTTACCATACACGTGACGGGTACCCTCTTTCAGCGTAGCTTCAACCACCCAGACCCGGTGTTTCTCCCAACGAACGTAATCTGGATTAATATGACCGGCCATCAGAATGTCGTCATATTTTGCTTCTTTACTGTGCAGTTTGTAATCGTTGTATGCAATATACATTTCCTGCTTGCCTTTCAGCTCCCAGTTATAACGATCCGGTGAACCATTAAACATGTCAAAATCGTCAGTAGTACGTAAGCCATCTGACGCAGTACCTGGTGCATCATATGCTACGTTTGGCGCACGACGAACCCGACGTTGACCGGTGTTGTAAGTCCAGGCCTGACGTGGCGTAGCCACCTGATCCATGGTCTCATGCACCAATAACGCAGTACCAGCCAGTCTGGCCGGAGAGGTAACACTTTGCTTAAACCGGAACAGAATATTTTCTGCTTCTAACGCGTCTGCGGTGGCATCCGGGTGAGAATATTTGAACATGATCTGCTCATCGAATCCGATAACGGTGTAAGCACCGTTTGATGTTGGTGCGGCCTGACCACCATTTCGGCTGGCAGCCACACCACGATACCGGACAATATGATTCCAGACCGCCTCTAACCCATTTTCCGGTATTGGAAATGGAATGCCAATTGCAGCATTAATTAAACCATTGCCGCCCTGAACCAATTCCGCTTCAGTAGCAATTTGTTTGGTCGCATCATAGAAATACTGTGGGTATGAGGCACTGCGCCGGGTTGGATAAATATTCATCTTGAAGGTATCAGGATAAATATCAAACAATTGCAACATGCCGGGGCTCAAAAACTGCCGATGGTCTGCTACGTTTGACTTATCAATTGTTAAGACAACTTCATCAGATGCAAACGGGTTAACATGATGATCACCGGCACTGTAACCTGCAGGTGCGCTGGTAATACCGCCAGTCCACTCGGGGATAGAGCCATCTGCATTGCCTGCTTTTTCAGCACCTACCAGTGTTAAATCGTTACCTAATCTGGCAGCTTGTTCTGCTGTAATTTTTGCCAGAGCATTGCAACTGAACACCAGTGCAACCGCTGAAGATAATAGGGTGAGTTTTTTCATAATCAGCTCTCGTCCCTTAAATAGAGTATTTAATATTGAAAGATACAAAATCACGGTCGGCTACGTTATTCGTAGTCCCTGCACCGCCCCAGAACCAATTGTATGATAGTTCAGCTGACCACTTGCTTAAGTAATCAAAGCTGACTGCGTAAGCTGCTGATTTTCTGTCTTCAACAAACATAAACAGTGGATCTGGCGTAATACCGTTAACGTCATGTGAGAACACAATACGTTGTGACATATTTACTCCGGCAAAAACGTTGTTATAGTCAGCCTTTGCCAGAATACGATAGCCCCAGGCTGAGGCAGTTGGGAACGGGTTAGTCTCAGCGCCGTCAGATAAACCGGTATGCAAGCCTTGTGAAGGGCCGTTAACGCCAATCAATGGTGCACCACTGCGATCAGTACCCGGACCATTCAACCGCAATACATCCTGCGAAGGCATATCGCTTATCTTGATACCACCTACTTCAGCCAGCATGGTGAAGTTGTCGGCAGCAAGCAAGGGGGTTGGTCCGAATAAATGAGTAAAAGTAACCTGAGCCTGCACGGTATCGCTTAAAATATAGCCCTGCGCCGGATCACCTGGCTGAACTTTAACACCGATTTCCCGGCCAATTTGTGAGATACCGTCCAAATCTGGTCTGATACCTGCGTTGGCAAGTTGTTCAGGCATACCGGCATATAAAATTTCCACGTCATCTATTTGTAACGGGTCATCCTGACGATATGCAATTTCACCGGCGACTGAAGTAGTCCCTAGCGTGGTATTAAAGCTGAAGCCGTAAAGTTTTATATCTTCCGGATATTCCAGTTTACCTTTAGAGAAAGCCAGTAAGTTGTTGATGTTATCTGCGGTTAAATTACCCGCCTGTTGGGCTAAGTAGCCAATATCCTGTTGAATAGCCGGCCCTCTGAAATCAGAAGCCACACCAGATATTACCGGCACCCGGCTGTGATAATTCATGTAGTACAAAGCAAATTCTGTATCATTTAAATCGGGTGAGAAATACTCAACTTTTAAACCATACTGGCCACCGTCTTCCGGCTTAATTTCACCATTTACGCCTGATGGGCGTAAAGCAACCTTAGTTGGATACGCTAGATACAGCTGGGCAGCAGTAGCGGGATCCAATTGTCCGGCAGCAACAGCTGAACCAATACCATTTAAGTTTTGCAATAAATAAGCAAGGTCTATATCTGGGTTACCAGCAAAACCCAGCTGGATATTTTGTGCATAGCCACCACGACCAGCAAAATCATTAGTAGAAAAGTAGGTGCCCGGAGGTGGCAGATAACTTTCCTGCCATGAATACTGATAAAACATTTCGGTTGACAGGTTCTCTGTCCAGCCAACAGACAAAGTGACCATACCGGTTGGAATAAACGCTTCTTTTAAATCAGCACCTGGTGCCCGCAGGATCCCAACATCAACTGGCGTAATATTTATACCATGCGGGATAAAAGTACTTTCACCCCAGCTCAGTACCTGATTACCCACCCGCACAGTAACTGGATTCATGCCATCGTTAAATGAGAAGTTGCCATAAAGGTAAGCATCTAAAACCCTGAAATCTTTACAAGCGAGTTCCCGTGAGCCTTCATCAGCACAAGGGTCAACACGTTGGCCACTTAATGGATTGCTGTACGCGAAGTCACCATCGTTCATGGCAAAATCGTAGAAATACATAAAACGGCCAAAAAAGCCGATGTTATCTTTAGTAATTGATAATTCGTGTAAGCCTTTAAACAGGCTGGAGAACATATCACCACGGTCAAAATTAAGATTGCCGGCATCACCATTGCTGGAATAGGCGCCAGGTTGCGCCCATATATCAGCTGGCTGATATATGACATTGGTTGCAGCGTTGTAGCCGGTCCAGTCAAAACGCGGATGGTTTACTTTCGATATCGTATCCCAATTGCGATCTTCAGTACGGATACTGCCGCCATAAGAAAAGGTTGAGTCAAATACAACCTGGAAATTGCCAACATCAAAGGTTGCTGCTTGTGCAGGCACAACGGACAATGCCAGCAATGCAGATGCAACCCCCAAGGCTAACGGACTTTTATAAAAAGTATTAGGCCTTCTATTCATCTTGTGATCTCCCCCCTGTCCCTGCAGGTATGTTTTTGTGTCTTTTTAATTATTATGCTGAACCAACTGCTCGGAGCTCAGCTTGCATCACAGAAATAATTACATCATTTTAGGGTGTTAGCAAGGCTTCTCCTTGCGTAAATCTGTTGATTTTTATTCAATTTTTACATATTGACACTTCTGCTTTATCCGATAATGACTGTTTCAGTTTAACCATTGACTGAACCTTGCAGTAGCTAATCTATAAGCCAATGAAATTAAAGGTCAAACCAGATGAAACCGCAAGGCTCCGTTTTAATCTGTCGTTTAAAGTAATAACTCTAATTAATTTGTTCCAGGCTATCAAAAGCACCGGTTTCAGTTAATGTTAGTCTGAATCGGCCACGCAAGCCTAAAGCAGAAAAATAAGGCTGAAAATGTTTAAGACCAAGCTGGATCCGCTCGCCGGAGTCAGCAGTTACCACTACATAGCGAATTGTGCCCTGGTAATAAAGCAAACATTTTTCCCTGGCCAGAAAGGCGCTAAACAGATACTGACGTTTCATGATAAGCTTTTAGAGATTTTTTCATATAAATCATTGCTTAAATCAGATTTCGTGGCCAGTTGTTTTAATTCTGCCAGCATATTTTCACGGCGTTGATCATTAAAACGTTGCCACGCGAGCAAAGGGGTGATCAACCGCGCAGCAACTTGTGGGTTGATGGCATCCATTCGGGCTACTACTTCAGCCAGGCAGCGATAGCCCTGGCCATCGGCGCGATGAAATTGCTCAGGATTACGCATACTAAAGGCACCGAATAACGCCCGTACCCGGTTCGGATTTTTCCAGCTGAATAACGGATGTGCGCTTAATTTTGTCAAATTATTAAACACTTCACTGCTGGGATCACACGCCAGCAATGAAAAGTATTTATCCATTACCAGTACATTGTCCTGCCATTTATCAGCAAAATCAGCTGCCAGGGAGGCAAAGCCCGCTGAACCTGCATCTTGCGCGGCAGCCAGTGCCGCCATAGTATCGGTCATATTGTCGGCATGTTTATAATGCTGCTCAAGTCGTTCAGTCCCCTGGCTGGTGAGCGCAAGATAACTTAAGCACCTGTTTCGTAGCGCCCTTGCTCCCACTGCCTGTTCACTGTAGTGATAAGGAGCAGAATCTGTCGTCTGGTAACATAGCTGCCAATCTTGTTCCAGTAACTCAGCCAGTTGCTGTCTAATAGATTGCAGGCCACTGATAATTACATCGACCGGAATTTGGTCATATTGCTCGGCCAGCGTATCAAAGTCTGGCAGTGAAAGTAACTCCGCGGTCAGTGCCAGGTCGGATAATGGCTGTTGTAACCAATGGCGCATAACATCCAACAGTGCTTCGGGTAATTCAAGCTGATCATCCGGTTTCCTGGCGTGTTGACGAATAAGGTTCGACCAGAAAACCTGCATTGCATCCCATCTGGCAAAACCATTAGTGGCTTTTTCAGCAATAAGCAGTAATTGGCCCAACTGATAATCCTGTTGCATTTTCACTGGTGCAGAAAAATTTTCCCAGATAACAACGGGCTCGCTGGTCACACCGGTAAAACTGAACTGTTCGGTAAACTGGCTCAGGGTAATAAGATGCTGCTGGTCTACCTGCCCGTCGCTGCTGAGCAACTGGATCTGTAGTGGAATAAGCAGTGACTGCTTGTCAGGTTGGTCGGCCGACGCTGAGTGATGCTGGCATATTTCAAGGTGTAAGGTGGCATGTTTTGCGTCATAGCGTTGGTTCAGAGTTACTAAAGGCGTGCCCGCCTGGCTATACCACAAACGAAACTGATTTAAATCAACATCGTTGGCCTCTTCCATAGCACTGACAAAGTCATCGCAAGTGACAGCCTGGCCATCATGACGCTGCAGATAACACGCCAGGCCCCGGTTAAAACCAGGCTTACCGAGCAAAGTCTGCAGCATCCGGATGACTTCGGCACCTTTGTCATAAACCGTAACGGTATAAAAATTATTCATTTCCAGCACTTGTTCCGGCCGGATGGGATGAGCCATTGGTCCGGCGTCTTCAGCAAACTGGGCAGTTCGGATCAGTTTTACTGCGTCTATCCGATTTAACGTCGCTGAACCCATATCGGCACTGAACTCCTGATCCCGGAATACAGTCAACCCTTCTTTCAGGCTAAGTTGAAACCAGTCCCTGCAGGTTACCCGGTTTCCTGTCCAGTTATGAAAGTACTCGTGACCGATAATTGACTCGATATTGAAATAATCTTTATCAGTAGCAATGCTGTCATCTGCCAGAACATACTTGCTGTTAAAAACGTTTAACCCTTTGTTTTCCATTGCTCCCATGTTAAAAAAGTCAACGGCCACAACCATATAGACATCCAGATCATACTCCAGATTATATCGGGTCTCATCCCAGCGCATCGCCCGCTTCAGTGCTGCCATGGCAAAATGGCCTTTTTCCAGTTGGCCGGGCTCTACAAACAATTGCAGCGCTACTACTCTGCCACTTTGCGTCGTAAAGCTATCGTTCAGACAATCAAATTTACCGGCTACCAGCGCAAACAGATAGCAGGGCTTGGCAAAAGGATCATGCCAACTTACCCTGGTTCTGCCATCAGCTAAGGTTTCGGATGCGGTTTTGTTGCCGTTGGCCAACAGATAAGGGTAGTGATTCTGATCAGCAATAATGTGAGTGGTATAAATCGTCAATACGTCTGGCCGGTCCGGGAAATACATGATCCGGCGAAATCCCTCAGCTTCACATTGAGTACAAAATACATTGTTCGCCAGATATAACCCTTCTAAAGCCGTGTTCGCGGCTGGGTTAACCCCTGTCGTTATCTGCAAACTGAATTCAGCAGGTACCCTGGCAATAATCAGTTGATCATCAGTAATCTGATACTGCTCAGCCCTAAGTTCTACACCATCTAATGCGATGTAATGCAAATCCAGATGCTGTCCGTCCAATATCAGAGGCGCGCCTTCAGTTTGCCGTTTTACCTGCATCAAAGCAGTTACCCGGGTCGCGTCAGGGTCTAATTCAAAGCTCAGTTCAATTTCCGGAATTAAAAAGTCCGGTTGCCGGTAATCGGCAAGACGACGGCTACTGCGTGCTGAATTACTGCTCATGTGCGCTCCTTGGTACCGCTAAAACACTCTGATTCTCAGGAAAAAAAGCCTGAAGTTATTCAGGCCATTTGTATTTAATTAATTTTTCACCACCTGGGTATTTGGCATGCTGGCGGGTGGAGACAGTCGTAGAATTTTTATTCCCAGATAAGCATAGACGATAGACAATAGCGGATTAATTAAGTTAAAGAACGCATAAAAAGCATAGTCAAGCGGACTCACCCCCAGTACGCCATGCATATATGCACCACAGGTGTTCCATGGAATTAATGGACTGGTGATAGTGCCACCATCTTCCAGCGATCGTGACAAATTAACCGGCGCCAGGCCGCGACGTTCATATTCTTCTTTAAACATACGGCCGGGCATCACAATTGACATATATTGATCTGCTGTAAGTAAATTGGTTACAAAGCACGTCGCTATAGTACTGGTGATTAATGAGCCGGTGCTGCGGGCGAAGAACAAAATAGACTCGACAAACTTACGCAGCAAACCAATTTTTTCAATAGTGGCGCCAAACATCATGGCACAAAATACCAGCCAGATAGTATTTAGCATGCTTGCCATACCGCCACCGCTTAATAAATCGTTTAAGTTGCTATCACCTGTTTCTACCGCAAAACCAGCGTAAAAGGTATGCCACACCAGTTTAATTATCCCCACTGCTGCGGACAGGTTTTTGTCTACGAGTTGCGCCAGTAAGTCCTGCTGAAAAAATACTGCCCATACCGCGCCAAGTAAAGCACCAATAAAAACGGTGGGAAATGCCGGTACTTTCTTGATTGCCATCGCCAGTAAAACCAGCAGTGGTACCAGAGATACCAGACTGATAGCAAAATGTTGCTGTAATACTGTGCTTATTTGCTCAATCCGGGCAAAGTCAGCTGCAATATCACTGTTAAAGCCAATAATCGTAAACAGTAACAAAGCCAAAATGTAGCTGGGAACGGTTGTCCATAACATATGCCGGATGTGTTCAAACAGCTCGGCACCTGCGACGGCCGGCGCCAGATTAGTCGTTTCACTTAACGGTGAAAGCTTATCGCCAAAATAGGCGCCTGAGACAATAGCGCCAGCTGTAATTGCTGGCGACAACCCCAGACCCGATGCTACACCAATCAATGCAACACCTATTGTTGCAGCGGTTGTCCAGGAGCTACCAATACTCATTGCTACAATACCGCATAGCAAACAACTGGCAGCATAAAACCAGGTTGGGCTTAACAACTGTAAACCGTAGTAAATTAATGTGGGTACGGTACCCGATAGCATCCAGGTGCCAATTAAGGCCCCGACTGACAGCAATATCAGCACCGCGCCGAGTGACAATGAAATGCCATTAACCATGGCTTGTTCCATGGCCTGCCACTTATAACCGTTTTTCAGGCCGACAATAACAGCGACGGCAGTGGCCACAAATAACGCTATCTGGTTCGGACCATAAGAAGAGTCACTACCGAACAAGTACACCGATGCTGACAGTAAAACTATCAACACAATAAGCGGCAAGGCTGCATCCAGAAAACTGGGATGTTTTTCAGTCATTAAAATTGCTCCGTTAGGCAACGACGCTCGTAGCGTCTTATTTTGTTATTATTGATGGATAATTGTTGTTGCGGACACTTATAACGACCGATAAAACATCAACAAAATAATCACCGGACAAACAAACCTGACATACCATGGCCACACGCGCCAGAACCAGCTATGTTCAGCCGCAGCATCACCTTTTTTCAGCTCATCCAGAATACGATCGCGGTGCCATACCCAACCTGCAAATATACACAGCATCAAGCCGAGTAGCGGCTGGCTGTAACGTGTAGTTAAGGCAATGACGAAACCAAACAGGGTTTCAAAATTTAACAGGATAAGCACACTCAGTGAAAATATAATGGCGGCAATAATCCATACTGCCTTATTGCGGGCGACTTTGCGGTTCTCAACAACATAGGAAACCGGTACCTCAAGCATAGAAATTGACGAGGTTAGAGCGGCAATTGACATTAAGAGGAAAAAGGCACAGGCAACCACCAGCCCTACCGAGCCCATCGTGGTAAACAGCGAAGGTAAAACAGTAAAAATCAATGTATCTTCAGCCAGTAACTGGCCATTTTCGCCAAAAATTTCAACGCCGTTATGTAATGCAACATACATTGCCGGAATAATAAGTAAACCGGCTAATACTGCTACACCAATATCTACCAGCGCAACCGACGCGCCCAACTTTGGCAGATTTTCTTTATGGCTGACGTAGGAGCCATATATCAGCATAGTGCCCACGCCCAATGACATGGAGAAAAAAGCCTGGCCCATGGCACTTATTAATAAATCAGGATTGAGCGCTTCAGTGAAATCGGGGAGCAGGTAGACTCGCAGGCCGTCCATAGCGCCGTCCTGAGTCATAACATAACCGAACAACAGTAACATTAAGGCAAATAAGGTTGGCATTAACCGCACTGACCAACGCTCAATGCCATTAACCACTCCGCCGCTAACAATACCTACTGTTAACAGCATAAACAAACCACAAAACAGAATGTTGCGTGACAGCGACGACGCTATCAGCCACTGCGCCAGTTGATCAAGCCCTGCTAAACTGGCAAGTGCCTCCAGCGTATAGGACAGCATCCAGCCACCGACTATGCCGTAAAAAGCCAGGATAAGCGATACAGTAGCAATACCCCACATTCCAACTGCGCGGCCAGAGCGTCCTCCTGATACTTTCCCCAGCGCATCAACAACATTAGATTCCGTTGCCCGGCCAATCAACAACTCAGCCATTAACACCGGGTACGCCAGTACGAAGGCCAGAATGAGATACATCAGAACAAAAGCCGCACCGCCATTACTGGCAACCTGGGATGGAAACCCCCAAACATTTCCTAAACCTACGGCTGAACCAGAAGCGGCCAGAATAAAACCCAGCCTTGATGAAAATACACCCCGTGAAGTCATAGTTAACCTTTATAATTATTATTTGTTTTAGCCTAACAAAAAGCGGTATCCAATACCGCTTTTTGTTATTTATTATTAACGTTCAGTTATTTTTTTGCCAGACGGCTAACCATCAATAAATCTGCGGTAATGCTGGCCGCTTCTTCCAGAAATGGATCAAGCTCATTTATCAGCTCAGGCGCGTCATCAACAGATTCAACTTTCTCCAGTTCAAACCGCACTAACCGTTCATTAATCCTGGCCAGTTGTTCTGCTTTTTCTTCATCGCGTTCACTTACCCGAACCGCTTCTTTTAAAGAAACTGTTTTATCGTCCTGGCGTTGCTGGTAATCATCTATATCAGACAGCAAATAAGCAAACTCTTGCTCTTTACTGATCCGGCGTTGATGTTTTTCAAGCAGAACCGGCACTACGGCCTGAATATCATTTACACTGGCATAGTTGGCCGGTGGAATAGAATCCCACGGCAAAGCATGCTGCTCCTTACTTTCGCCCCACTCTGCCGGGTCAATAGCAGTTGGAAAATGAATGTCGGGTATCACGCCCTGATGTTGGGTACTACCACCATTAATCCGATAGAACTTGGCAATAGTGTATTGCACGCTACCCAAAGGCTCCTCAAACATATCATAAATCCGGCCCAGACCACGGTGCTGCTGCACAGTCCCCTTACCAAAGGTTTGTTCACCAACTATCAATGCCCGGCCATAATCCTGCATAGCTGCAGCAAAGATTTCAGAGGCGGAAGCGCTGTAGCGGTCGACTAATACAGTCAACGGACCTTCATAATAACTGACACCGTCAGTATCTGGCGATTCCGTTACTTTACCGTCGCCCTGTCTTATCTGCACCACCGGACCGCGGTCAATAAACAAGCCGGTAAGCAAGGTGGCTTCCTGCAGAGAACCACCACCATTGCCGCGCAGATCAACCACAATACCGTCTACCTTCTGCTCTTTAAGTTCGACCAGAAGCTTTTTAACATCTTCAGCCAGATTATTATAAAATCCCGGGATACTAATGACGCCGATGTTCTGTTCGAGTTCATATAATTTCGGGTCCAGCACCTCTGCTTTGGCAGCACGATCTTCCAGCCGGATTTTATCGCGTACTATTGTCACCACGTCAGCTTTATTGGCGGCAATGTCACTGCCACCCAGCACCTGCAGCCGCACCGTGCTACCCTTCGGGCCTTTAATTAAATCAACAACATCGTCCAGACGCCAGCCGATGACATCAACGAATTCCTTGGAATCCTGCGCAACACCAATAATTTTGTCTTTGGGCTTCAATTTCTGTGTCTGGTCGGCCGGACCACCGGGCACCAGGCTTTGGATCACGGTATAATCTTCTTCCGCGCGCAGCACTGCACCTATACCTTCCAGCGATAAGTTCATTTCCTGTTGAAAGCGATCAGCGTTACGGGGTGACAAATAAGAAGTATGCGCTTCAATAGCTCTGCCAAAAGAATTCATAACTAACTGAAATACATCTTCGCTGTTAGTCTGACTCAGCCGTTTTTGACTATTACGATAGCGCTTAGTCAGGATTTCTCTGACTTCATCATCGGTTTTGCCGGTAAGTTTTAAATTTAACGCATCAAACTTAACCCTTTGCCGCCACAGTTCATTCATTTCTGCCTGATCTGCTGGCCATTGGGCGTCTTCACGATCGTACTGATAATTATCGTCTTTACTGAAATCAAACTCTTGCGCCAACAAGCTGATTGCGAAATCAAAACGTTCAGCACGACGCTCCAGCGTTTGGTTAAACATATCAAACGCGAAATTTAAATTTCCTTTGTTTAATCCGTCGTCGAACTCTTCGCGATAACGAGAAAATGCCTCGACATCAGATTTTAATAAAACATTGCGATAATAATCTAAATTTTTCAGATACATGTCGAAAATACGACCAGACAACTCATCGTTGAGTTGCACTGGCACGTAATGACTGCGGGTAAACAGCGCTGTTATCCTTTTACTGGCTGTTGCATGATGAGACGCCTGTGCCATAACAGGCAATACCAGATTCTCTTCAGATTTTTTGGGCTCGGCACTTACAGCCAAAGCCATCATCAAACTTGCCGCTAAAATGGATAATTTTTTCATAAGCTACTCTGCGTTAATCAGGCTTGGTACAAACTGTCCCGACGGGTTTTCACCACCATTCCAGACGTCAGCTGCACGGTTACATCGTCTTTATGCACCTCGAGTACGGTCGCTGTCATCGGTGACTGACCTAACTTAACCAGTACACCAGCACCTACTTTAAGTTGCTCGTTAGCTATAGCCTGTAAAGCAGGTGCTGTTGCCGTGGGGCTGACAGTTTTAGTTACTGCTTTACTGCTTAGCTTAGTGTCATTAGAGACGTTATTAGTCGATTTGTTCGGCTTTTTTTTGTAAGCAGGTTTGTCGGAGACGGGTTTGGCTTTTGCTTTCTGCTCAGCTATTCGTGCTTTACGCACCTCCGCTGCCTTCTGCTTGCTATCTGTAAGAGTGCTAAGTGCATGATCAGCTTGCTGTTGATCAATCTGCTCACCAGCTTCTCCTTCAAGATTTACGCGGGCAACGCCAGGCTGGATTGCTTCCAGATATCGCCAGCTTGAGGTGTATACCCGTAAAGCCTGCCTTAGTTGCGTCTTACTGACCAGACTGTCCTGCTCCAACCGAGCCGCAAGGTCCTGAAAAATACCTATTTTGAGCGGTTTAGCTTCACCTTTAACACTAAAGCATAAAGGAAATTGCTGGGCCAGATATGCCAATACTTCTTTTACATTTGCCAGTTTACTGGGTTCACTCTTGTTGGCTGTCGTCTCTTGCTCTGACGCAGTGGTTTCGGCGGTATTTAAAGCTTCAGTGGAGGTTGTCATTAAAATTTCACTCTTCTTCATCGTCTGCATTGACATCCGCATCTACTGCATCGGCAGCTTCAGCATCATCAATGCCCAGTTCAATTTGTTGCCGCATATAGACCAAGGCCCAACCGGTCAATTCGTGCTCATCAACATCGAGCAATACGGTGTCACCACCTAATTGCTGCCAAAATTGCGGCATTATCCGCTCTATTTGTTCCGTTGCCAGATCATCGGGTAACGCATCCCAGACCGCGTGAATAATACTGTTAATTTTATCAGTTACCAGCTCTTCTTCACCATCCCAGTCACCGACTTCAGATTCATTTAATAGGTAATCCTGAACGGTCAGTGCGTCTTTCATAATGGTCCTGTTAAACGCTTCTCAAGCAGTTGAACCAATGTCACTAAATACTGTTGGTCACTATTGTCAAAACGCGCGAACTTCGGACTGTCTATATCCAGGACAGCAACAATTTCGTTGTTATACCTTACCGGTATCACAATTTCTGAATTGCTGGCAGCATCGCAGGCTATGTGCCCGGCAAACTGATGCACATCCGCAACCAGCTGTACTTCACCGCTGGCAACTGCCGTTCCGCATACACCTTTACCCACCGGGATCCGGACACAGGCGACCTGCCCCTGAAACGGCCCCAATACCAGTTCACCAGCACGCATAATGTAGAAACCAGCCCAGTTTAAATCTGGCAGGCTGTTATATAGCAGAGCACTTAGGTTGGCCATATTGGCAATAACATCGGGTTCATCGGCGATAAGCGCCTGCGCTTGCTGCAGCAACAAGTCGTATTGAGTATGTTTTTCGCTAGACATCGGTTTGCGGTTTCAACTTACCTGGTATCAAAGGCACTACATTACTTGGTTTGCTGGCTAATTTAAACCTTTTTAGTGTGAAAGACTGCCCCGATCCGCATGAATTCTGCACAGAATTAACGAAACTGGTTATAAATCATCCGAACGATGATTTCAGGGACTAAATTGCAAGGGGTTTGGCGGATAATAACAGGCGCTGGTTTGCCGCTGATGCTCAAAAAAACGGGTGTCTTTATACGGTAGTTTCATAAAGCCACCGACACCTTCCCCGCTAATCAAAGGTACTTTAGCCAGAATGCTCTGCAAAAGAGCTGCAAATTCCGGCTCAGCAGTACTATCCAGCAAGCGATAGTAACTGTGTACTTTCATGTAAAGCGGAGTCACTTCAAATATAATGCATCCGGTATGGCGAATCAGATTCAGCTTAGCAATATCGTCCATAATGGCTTCAGGTAACACCAGCTGCTCGTCAGGATCTTTGCCATCTTCGAAGTATGAGTGTTGTTTACTGGCTTCTTCCTGACTGAGCACCGGCGCTGCCTGATACTGTATTTTCGCATCAGCCGGAACAACAAAGGGCTGTTCCATTGTTTCCCGGCTGATATGGATAGTGTTACGGGCATCAAACAAACACGCTTTAAATACCCCCAGTTTGCCGATGGCCCGCCCAAGATTAACCACATTATTAACCGCATGACTAAACGCTTTTTTCAGGTTGGCATTGTAAAGATTTAAACTGGAATCGATATATACCCCGCCAGCCTGCCAGTGAATAGCCAACCCGCCGACCACCGGGTAGCGTGCCAGACGCCCTACTGCAGCAATAAACGCCTTCTCAGTCTCCCCCATTCCTTCCAGATAATTTTTGTAATAGCGTTCCAGCTGCACATCGTCGACATAGTGCAGGTTGGCATCTTCCTGATGTTCACGCAGAAATGATTTACGGGATGAGTAAACAACGGTATCAAGCTCCTGGAGTTGGTCACTACACCATACCGGTAGCAAAGGACTATCTGGTAGCAAGTTCAGGGGGGGCAGAACCAGGCGGGTAAGTTGCGGCATTCTGCTGATAAAGTAATCACCGGCCTGCTGGCGCAACATCTGATCATCGGCCAGCATGCTGTCAAGCATAGTTGCAAACTCAACCGGCAATCCTAAGCTGCGCGCCGGTATTGCCTGGCGGCCAAACCGGCAGGACTGTGCCGATGCCAGCGCATATAAGGTACTGGCAACGCCCTGCTCATCAAAACGCGGACTCGATAGCTCGCCGTTCCGCTGCTCAGGACCAATAAAGTATACATCTCCCATTCTGGCATTGGAGTTTTGCAAATCAGCCGACATCAACTGCATTACATTGTTAGCCAGATACTGGCCCTGACAATCTAACTGGGCATGGACTGACGATCCCCAGTCAATCAAACTTATTTTGCCGCTTTGTTCATCAAACACCAGATTTGAAGGCTTAATATCGCCATGGACTATTGGTGCGCTGTTACCATCAATTTGCTGTTGACGTAAAAACAACAGCAATTGAGCCAACTGAGCAGCAATGTCAATTATTAACCTTACCGGCAACCGACCTGCTTTAAGACTGTATTGCTCCAGATCCAGTCCCTTAGCCCGGCTCATCATCAAAATGCCCTGCTTTTTAATAACCTGATAAGTAATGTATGACGGCACCGCAGGATGCTTAACCAGCGACAGCATATAAGCTTCGTCAGCAAGCCGCTCCTGGATGTGCTGAGCCAGATTAATCCGGGAGAACTTGAATACACAGGATGCGCCATCCTGGCCGAAACCAGCGAACGCAAAGCCATATGCACCTTTTCCAATTAGTTCTATCTGGCGATACCCCAGCTTTTCCAGCTCTTCGATACAAAGCGCGACCCAGTCTTTCAGCTTTTTGGCGTCATTGGCATTAAGCAAATATACCGACTGTTCTTCCGGTATATAAAAATTTCGCAACGGGGTTTTATCGGCTTTGTCCGGCATAAGCATCCTGTCGATTCTGAATTAACCGCTAACAGCGACTAACTGTTAGGCTATAACACAGCGCTGTTGTGCCCACTGTCGTAAACGGGTTACCCGCTCGGCCATCACCACTGATAGCGGCTGGGTTTCGGCCAGCTCAGTCAGTAAATGCTGTAAGCTAAAACCGTCACCATCACTGTGCATCCGGTAACTGGCACTGACTACTGCCTGCTCCAGCTCCGCGCCGGAAAAACCTTGTGCCAAAGCCAGACACTGGCTAAGCTCAGCGTCGCTCAGGCTTAAATTGCGCCGTTGCAAATGCAAAGCCAGCAGCGCTTTAATTTGCTGATCATCAGGTAAATCGACAAAAAATATCTCGTCGAAACGGCCTTTTCGCAATAATTCGGGCGCCAGCTCTTCAATGTTGTTTGCCGTAGCAACCAGAAAAACCGGTTTATCCCGTTCTGCCATCCAGGTAAGCAATGTACCGAGGATCCGCCGGGTAACGCCATTGTCGTTGTCGCCACCGGCCAGGCCCTTTTCAATTTCATCAATCCACAATACACAAGGCGCCATGGAGTCAGCCTGAGCCAATGCCTGACTGAGGTTCTTTTCTGTTTCCCCAATATACTTGTTGTACAACGCCGCCATGTCTAAGCGCAGTAACGGAATGGACCAGGCACCGGCAATTGCCTTAGCGGCCAGACTTTTCCCGGTTCCCTGTACTCCGGTCAGCAAAATTCCCTTCGGTGTATCCTGACCATTTAGTATAAAGGCCTGTTGTCGCTGACCTAGCCACCGCTTTAAATTCGGCAGGCCGACCACGTCATCCAGGGTCTTGGTATCAAAAACCTGACTTAAGGTGCCGCCACTTTGCAGTAAATTGAATTTTGCCCGGTTAACTCTGGGGATGTCGTCACCGGTAATAGCACCATCATCTGCTATCGCCTTGTAAGCCAGCCGTTTCGCTTCGTCAAACGTCAAGCCGTGTAAATTCTGAACCAGCGCGCTGACATCAACCGGCGCCATGTCCACCAGCTGGCCATGCTCGCGGCTGTATTTGTCAGCCGCTTCACTGATCATCTGCCTTATTTGCTGCTCGCCCGGTAACGACAACTGAAAACGATAGCTTAACCGCGCCAGTTCCGGCGGCGTTTCCAACGCGTAACTTAGTAAAATAAGGGTATGTCCCAGACTGTCATGAGCCTGGGCAATTTCTTTAATAAAACGGATATGCCGGGGTTCTGCTAAAAAGGGATGAAAGTCACATAGCACATAAATACCGGGAATACGGGTACCTTTAATCTGGGCCAGCAATTGAGCCGGCTCAGTATTGAATGCTTGCGGGCTGCTTTCCCGATCAGTGCGCTGCAAGCCGTCTGTAATCGTCCATTGAAACACCGGCCGCATTAAATTCACCGCCAGGCGCTTGATTAACGCCAGTGCCCGCAGCTCTTCATAGGTTTCAATGATAATCAGCGGGCTTTTCGCTTGCACCAGTACCCTTAAATCTTCAAATTCGTACATCTTTTTTCCCTGAGCCGTCTATACCGGCAGCCATAAAAAAACCCACTGCTATCGTGGGTTTTATCAGAAACAATCAAGCTTGCCAACTGCTTAAATCATGTTAACCAACATAGATGATGGCTGCTCCAGATACTGCTTCCACAAATTGGTAAAGCGGGCAATAGTGCCGCCATCAATGATCCGGTGATCACCTGACCAGCTTATCTGCATCAGTTGTCTGGCTTCTACTTCACCTTTAGCATTAAAACGTGGCAGGTTTTGTACTTTGCCAAGCGCTACTATTGCCACTTCAGGTTTGTTGATGATAGGCGTTGCTACAGTACCACCAATTGCACCAATATTAGAGATGGTAATGGTGCCACCTTTTAAGTCTGCCGGGCTAACCCTGCCTTCACGGGCTGCATCAGTTAAACGGCCGAGCTCGCGGGCAATATCCACAATCGATTTACTCTGGCAGCCTTTAACATTTGGTACCAGTAAACCAACTTTTGAATCAACGGCAACACCGATGTTGTGTTCGCTGAAAAAACGCAGCTCAGTACAATCGCTGTTTGGCTGACTGTTCATTACCGGAAAATCTTTAATTGCCAGCGACATCGCTTTCATAAAAAACGGCATCATCGTCAGCTTGACACCTTGCTTAGCATAACCGTCTTTCAGGCTTAAACGCAGCGCTATCAGCTCAGTTAAGTCAATTTCCTCGCAGTAAGTAAAATGCGGAATAGTGGCGACAGAGTCTGCCATCTGCCGTGCCATCGCCGCTTTAATACCTTTAATAGGTTCGACTCTGTCCGCAGCCTTAGCACTGCTCTGGACCGGCGAATCGGCCCTGGGTTCAGTTTTAGTGGCTGTAGATTGTTTTACAGGGCCATCGGCATATGCCTTAACATCTTCTTTAAACACCCGGCCTTTATCACCTGAACCCGGCACCTTTGCCAAATCAATGCTCAGCTCACGAGCTAACCTGCGCACTGCCGGGCTGGCCAGCGCTTTACCACTGGCAATATTGCCTTTGCTTTGGAGGTTTTGCTCTGTTTGTTTTGGCGACGAGGCAGGCTGTGTAGTTGCTGTTGCTGCAGTCTCGCCAGTTATCTGCATCGCAAATAACGGTGAGTGGACTTTGGCAATTTCGCCCTTAGCATAATATAACTTACTGACCACACCCGAGTATTTAGCCGGTATTTGCACCAGTGCTTTGTCGGTCATCACATCACATACCGGCTGATCTTCTTGTATGGTGTCGCCTTCAGCTACCAGCCAGTCAACAATTTCACACTCAACGATACCTTCGCCAATATCGGGTAAGATAAAGTCTTCGGTGCCGCTATCCGAAGATGAAGCCGAGTCTGTGCTGGCTTCTGCTGGCGACTCTTTAATTTTGTCAGTAGCTTTTGCAGCCGCCGCGTTATCAGCAATCTCCATCGCAAATAAAGGCGCATGCACTTTAGCAATTTCACCTTTTGCATAATACAGCTTGCTAACCACGCCATTATGTACTGCGGGTATTTGCACTAACGCTTTGTCAGTCATTACATCACAAACCGGCTGGTCTTCTTTAATGGTGTCACCTTCGCTGACCAGCCATTCTACGATTTCGCACTCAACGATACCTTCGCCAATATCCGGCAGTATAAAATCCTGTTTCATGCCATCTCCTTAGAATTTAACCGAGCGCATAATGGCTTCGTAGGTTTTAAGATGATCGGCAACATACTCTTTTTCCAGTGCCAGCGGATACGGCGTATCTAAGCCGCACACCCGTTCAATCGGGCTTTCCAGATACAAAAAACACATTTTCTGAATGGTTGCTGCTATTTCCCCGGCAAAGCCGCCGGTTAATGGCGCTTCATGATTAATAACCAGCCGGCCGGTTTTCTGAACGGAGGCCGCAACGGTATCGGCATCCCATGGCAAAATGCTGCGTAAATCGATAACTTCACAGGACACGCCCTGCTCCTGCGCCATAGCTACTGCTTTATCGACTATCTCCATCTGCGCACCCCATGCCAGCACGGTCACATCCTTACCCTGTTGCACGACTTCAGCTTTACCCAGCTCAATTTCGTAATAGTCTTCCGGTACTTCGCCGGTTGACGCCCTGTACAGTTTTTTCGGTTCAAAGAAAATAACCGGATCCGGGCTGGCAATCGATGCCAGCAATAGACCTTTTGCCTGATAGGGATCCCGCGGGATCACCACTTTTAAGCCCGGAGTGTGAGCAAAATAAGCTTCCGGCGACTGGCTATGGTAGTGGCCGCCGGCGATACCGCCGCCGTATGGGCTGCGAAACACTATGCCACCAACGTCAAACTCATTGCCGGAGCGATAGCGGAATTTCGCTGTTTCATTAACGATTTGATCAAACGCTGGGAAAATGTAATCAGCAAATTGAATTTCCGCGATCGGTTTCATACCCTGTGCCGCCATACCGTTAGCGAAGCCGGCAATGCCCTGCTCCGTTAACGGCGTATTAAAGCAGCGCGCTTTGCCGTATTTTTCCTGCAATTTGCTGGTAGCCCGGAAAACACCACCAAAATGGCCAACATCTTCACCAAAACACACCACGGTGTCATCTTTTGCCATGGCTAAATCAAGCGCATTATTAATCGCTTGCAGCATATTCATTTTCGCCATTAGTCCATTCTCCCCGATGTCACCGGATAGGCATCCGGGTATTTTCTGATATGTTGTTTTAATTCATCTAATTGTTGTTGTAACGCCGGGATCGGCTGTTGATACACATCAGAAATTAAATGTTCTATGCCAGGCTTTGCTACTTTTTCAGCCACTTTTAAGGCATCAAGTATTTCAGTTCGGAGCTTTTCAATTTTTGCTTTGTCAGCGTCTTCATCCAGCCAGCCCTGTTTGACCAGCCACAACTTAAAACGGGATATAGGGTCCGTTTTGCGCCAGATTTCTTCTTCTTCCTTTGAACGATAGCCGCTTGGGTCATCAGAGGAAGAGTGGGCACCTAACCGGTAAGCCATTGCCTCAATTAACACCGGCTCGTTATGCTTAAGCGCATGTTCGCGGGCCATTTTTGTTGCCTGATATACTGCCAGAATATCAGCACCATCTACCCGCAATGCTTTCATACCATAGCCTACGGCGCGACAAGCAATACCATCACCGACAAATTGTTCATTCGCTGGGGTTGAAATGGCATAGCCGTTATTGCGACAGAAAAACAGCACAGGTGCTTTGTGCACTGCCGCCATATTTAAACCAGCATGAAAATCGCCTTCTGATGCAGCACCCTCACCAAAGTAACAAATGGTAGTCTTAGCCAAACCACGCAGCTTTTGGGCATAGGCATAGCCACTGGCCTGAGGAATTTGAGTACCCAACGGTGAAGATATCGTCATGTAGTAAATATCTTTACTGCCATAGTGCACTGGCATCTGCCGGCCTTTACCCAGATCTTTCTCGTTAGAAAACAGCTGATTCATAAACTGTTCCAGGCTAAAACCACGATAACGCAGAGCGCCCTGTTCCCGGTACTGCGCCATGATCATATCTTGCTCATCCAGTGCGGCAGCACTGCCCACCGTGGTGGCTTCTTCGCCCAGACATTGCATATAAAAGCTGATCCGGCCCTGCCGCTGTGCAGCCAGCATCCGTTCGTCCAGCACCCGCGTAAACACCATGGTGTCGTACATTTTCAGTGCAGTGTCTTTATCCAGGGTCGGCTTGTCGGCACCGTCATACAGGTTGCCGTCATCTTGCAGAATTCGCAAAGTAGGAATTTTTAACGCATCACCGGCAGTAAAAGCTGCAGTATGCACCGTGGTGATGGTGGCGTTATTAGGGTTTGTCATAGCAATCTCTTGGGTTGTGGACACGCTGTCGATTATCATTATTTGCGGGGAACTTTACCTTTACGTAAACTGCATTGCAACTTTGCCCTGGTACAAAAAAACCTGACGTCCGGCTGAGCTGTCAGGTTATATTTACTGTCTGTCAGCCCACTCTTAGCGGCTCTAACTGTGTTTTATTGCAGATTATCAGCAACTGAAGCAGGTATTACCATCAACATCGCTCGCTGACCAATGGCAACGTTGGCATTGGGGAAAATAAGCGCCTCACCTTCCTGCTCTACCCGGTATTCAATATCGCCATCCGTCGCCAGTAAGGTACCTGGCGGATAGCTGGTGAAGTTTTCAATATCATCGGCAAAGTGTAATTTGAAATCCTGAGTTTGTTTTACTATCGAGCGGTACACCTTATACATATTAAACTGCGCATCGCTATAAGTCCCGGCTTTAACCGACTCGTTCCGGATTAGCGCCCTTAAACTGGCATCCGCCTTTGCAAAACGAGTCATATCATTCTGGCCGAACGGTTTAACCTTGCCCAGTTCAATAGTAAACGAATTCGCGGCATGTTCATTAGACGCATAATAGCTGAAGGTAGTAGCAGGCGTTTGCATCAGTAGTACAGTATGGACATCACAGGCAGCTAAAAAAGCAAACTCTGCCCGGCGCCATGGCTTACCATGCAAAAATGGACAAACGGCAAACTTCTCGAAGCGAGAGCCACGAATAGCGGTGTGTAAATCATACAAGCTTCGGTTACGCGTCACCGACCCGGTTACGTGTGACTGCTGATAGAACTGGCTGACATAGTGCTCCAGCGCCTTGGCACGGCGTCTTTCGCCGTTAATCAGGCCAGCCCCTTTGCTATGATGTCCGGAAAAAAGCCGGTTAAGGTTTTCACTGATTTCCCGCGTCCCTGCATTTATCGCCGGCGGGTTTCCAAACAGCACCAGCAGCCTTACTTTTGGTAATAGCCGCTCAGACAGAATGTCTTGTACTATCGCAGCACATATTTCAATAGGCGCCGTTTCATTACCATGCACACCACATGACAATACCAAATCATCAGATGTTGCTTGCGAGGGTTCAAAACAAATAACACCGGTATCCCAAACCTGCCCTGAGATACCATTATTCAGCGAAAATTTAAACGGCGCCAGGCCATCCGGGTTTTCCAGGGTGAGTTTAAGAAAGTCTCCAGCAGGTATGAGTTGCTGTACCATACATTACTACTCCATGTGTTTGGCAAATCAAAAGGACTAATGGCAACCGTATTAGTGTTCAGTTTGCTGATATTCGACGACCTGATTACGGCCTTTGGCTTTGGCTTGATACATTGCTTTGTCTGCATCTGCTAATAGTTGTTTTAAATCGTAACCACTTATCTCACTACCACTGACACCAAAACTGGCGCTAAGGCTGAACTGATGCTCATTGCTATTACAATCAATGCTAACAATGGCATCACGGCATATCTCGGCCAATAAGGTGGCTTTATCCAACTCACAGCCGGGCATCATAATAACAAACTCCTCGCCACCAATCCGGCCAAAAATATCATTTGAACGCATAAACTGCTTACAGGCCAGCACGATTTGCTGCAACGCCCAGTCACCTGTGGCATGGCCAAACTGGTCATTTATCAACTTAAAATGATCCAAATCGAATAAAATCATTGCTACTGGTACGTGTTTGGCCTGGCAATGCTTAAGCGCCTGTTTTGCCTGATTATTAAAATTATAGCGGTTACTAATCCCGGTCAGCTGATCATATTCAGCCATCAATTTAAAACGCTTACGGCCGGTCAACCCACGGTAGGCTAACACCAGTGCAATAGTCCCAATTAAAGTCGCCAGAATCAACATTAAACGACTATTTTTGGCTTCTTCCTTATAGATACTTTGCTGTAAAAACAGCAGTTCGTTGTCCCGATCCAGCAAATTTATACGCTGATTTTTCAGTTCAATTTCCGACTTAACCGTATGATAAGCAATTTGCTGTGAGGTTTTACTGGCTTTAAATTCGTTTTCAATCTGCTGTTTGCGTTCCAGATAAGCTAATGCCTGCTGAAAGTTCTGCTCTGCTTTGGCAATTCGATATAACACGTCGTAAGCTTCAACCAGCGCAATATTATTAGGGCTAGCCTGACCAAATTCCAGCGCCTTATCTGCCAAGAAAAGTGCTTTTTTTAGGTACCCTTCTTCTAAATGCGCTTGCGCCGCCAACGCGTTTATCTGTGAGATCAGCATGGGATACTGTATCTGCTGAATTTCCTCAATATGTTGCTGAAAAAATGACAAAGCTCGTTTGTGATTGTTGTCGTTTATAAAAGCTCGCATCAACTCTTTTCTGACAAGATTCGCTGGAATTATTTGTTTGGCCGCAATGCATTCATTTATAACGTTACCGGCCTCTGCTTCCATAAAAGCGAGATCATGTTGTTGATATTTAGCATCAATAGACGTAGCGCGAATAAGACAAGACATTTTTGGAGAGATGGTGTCAAAGTCAATATAGCGCTCGTATAACAATGTTAAATCAAAACGTTCTAACTGATTGTATGTAAACATTACTATGACGATAACATTTGCCAATAGCTCTGGATCAGTAATGCTTGGAATACTATCTATCAGCTGTTCAAAGTAGGAGAACCCTAACTTATAGTTGTTGGACAAAAAAAGAACGTTTACCGCCATAAGCTGAGCTCTGGTAGTAAAAACAGAATTCGACGACGGATTTAATAATGGTGTAAGAGTCGGGAGTACTTTGTCATACTGTCCTTGTAAAGCAAACTCGTATGCGGTAAGTAACGTAAAGTATTCAATATCTTCTGGCTGAGTAAGCTTTAACTCCCTTATTCTTGCCAGTTCAGCTCTAAAACGAGGTAAATTTTCTAGTCTAATTTCGTCTAGCTCTGCTAACTGTTGCTGCACTGTTAGATGGCTTAAAACATTTTCACCGGGCACAACATTGCCGCTGTCACTAGCGACAACCGGCGCAGCAGTTGCTAAAAACAAAAAGTATAGTGCTATTGATAATGTTAGTTTGCTCAACAGCACCAACAGATCGCTTATCGCTGTTGAGTTCAACTTAGCTGGCCCGTTTTATCTCGGTATCGGTTGGCTCAGGGGTGTCGTCTGGCTGTTTGACCGGTTGTTCTGCCGGCTCATCTGCTGGCGCTGGTTCTTCAGCAGGATATATCATGCAGACAATTTTATTTTTGGCATGAAGCAACCGGGCCAATGTAATTTCGTCTTGCTGACAAATAGCTTGTTGGATTGCCGGATCCAGATTTAACGGGTTAATAACTTGTTCCAGTTGGGTATCTGCCAGATGGCGCAATGCGGCATCTTCACCCAACCGTTGTAATAACTGTAATACATTATTCATGCTGAACGCCCTGTACGTTATTTTATTATTGTTTTTCTAATTTATAGTGATTAGCCTGCTTACAATACACAAAGCCCAGACCACTAACCAGCTTTTTTGCCGCCAGATTACCCTCGGTAATATTACATATTATGTTATTGACTACGCTACGTTGCGACAACCTTTGGCACAAGCCAGCTAAAGCCTCCTTAGCCAGGCCTTTACGCTGAGCAGAGGGTAACAGCATTATGCCAACTTCTGCGTTAACGCTGGCAGCAGAAGTTGTTGCATTGGCTGCTGTAAATGTGGCGGCCATTAAGCCAACCGCTACCTCAGCTGGCCGTTCAGCAATCACCAGAAAAAGCCGGCCTCCCGCCACCAGCTCGTCCGCTGCGCCGTTGTTATGCTGCAGCGCCGCGGCAAAACTGCTGGTTAACCGGGCATCAGTTAATGGCTCAGCAATCCATTGCATTATTTCTTTACTGCTAAAAAGCTGCCGGTAAAGTGACTGATCAGATGCGGCCATTGCTCGTAGCCGCAACAATGGTGTCTCAAAGTTACAGCTGTGGTTAAGCGGATTCCCCATATTTATCATCATCAATATTTGTCATCATCAGCCTGCAACGCCGCCAGTTTATCCAGCATCTGCTGGTTGGCGACCATTTTGGTGGCTGGCGGGATCACTAGCGTGGTTTTTGGATCCATCTCGGCAGTCACCAGCTCAGCCAGCGCCAAGGTTGTGATCCGCGGCTGCTGAATAGGCAAGGTTACCGCCTCATACAATATAACCTGATGGCTTAACGGATAATATTCTGCCAATACCTCAACAAGTAACTGTCGGTAACGGCTATCTGTGCCACGCTTAGCCAGGCTGCGATCGCCCGCTACCCCCACTTGCCATAAAATCAGGTAAGCTGCCGGGTCAATAGTGCGCTTATAGAACATAAACTGGCTGGTTTCAAAATGCTGGCAGCCATAGGTACCAGGGTCTATTGCTAAATCGGCTATCAGACAATCTTCGGCCGAAATACCTGGCTCCATATGGGCGGCAAAACCCTCAGCTTTCGCCTCGGCAATCGCTTTATGCGGTACCCAGGCAAATACTCCCGGGTGGCCATAAAAGGCACCAACCACTTTTTTGTTTTGTCTGACTTCAGCCAGCATGGCAGCGACCATTTGCTGATAACTTAACATCCGTGATACACCGGTCTGATAATAGGGCTGCAACGAGCGAACATCACTGTTCATTTGCTGCACCCATTGTTCAGTAATACCATCTGCTACCAGCAAAAAAACCACATCTGCCTGCTCGATATAGCTGCGGCTTAGCGGACTAATATGTGACCCTAATGTCATGCCGGTACCGACACAAACTAAACTTCCTTGCTGTTTCAAGTACTACTCCACTATGTTTATATCATTAACAAAACTGTTATTGCTGTCTGGCTTTCCCGCCATCAAATACCTGCAGCCACTGTTGGTTAAAGTAGTCATAATCGTTGCTGTTGTTAAGGCCGTTACTATGCCATAACTGTAATACCTCTGACAGCTCAGGATCCGTTCGTATTTGTTTGATCACCCGGTTTATTTCAGCAATTTTACTCTTGCCCCAATCAGTATTGGCACAGCCAATAGCGCCTGCTACTGGCTGCTGATGATTTTCGGTAATTTCCAGGGTGACCATACTGCGGTTATAAAGTCGCTGAAAATAGTTGGCGACTATTGGATAGTCAATGGTGTAATCAAGCCGGCCTGAACTTATCATATGCAAAATGGCGACAGCACCGCCCGCGCCTGCCCGGGCCAGGTAAGGATCGTGTTCATTTAACAAGGGTTGCAAGATGCCATATCGTCTTCCTGCCGGATAGCCCAGTCGAAAGCGCGAGTCGTCCAGCAACTTTTCCAACAAAATCGGCTCGCCGTATAGCGCCCGAAGTGTTCTGGCCGTTGTTTCGCTGGTAATAATGTGATGAGGGTAGTAAACATGGGTGGGCAAACTATAAACGGCTCTGGGTTCACCGGCTGGTTTATAAATCATACAGGGGAAACAAACGGGTTCTTTATTGTCCAGCGCCTGAGCAATTCTCGGCTGCGGCATTTGCAGATAGCTGGCTTGTTGTGCTGGCAGGTAGCGATGTACCACTCTGGTTAAGACATCACAAATCCCCTGGCGTTGGTACTCGCCATGGAGCACATGAAACGGTGGTGCATCATTAATTGTCCAGTGAATTGGCGTATTTTCAACGGTATTATCCTGAGTTGCTGCCAGTACTCCCGTCCTACTATGCTGTTGCGCTGTCAGGCTTGCACTATAAAGCAGCAGCAAAATTGCAGCAGGTCTTCTGAATAACAACCTCATCAGCGTAGCCCTTGCGTGAGTAACTATGCCTTACAGCGTAACGTTCAGCTGGCAGAATTGCCAACTAACAACCAATAAAAAAAGCCCATCCAATGATGGGCTTTGTAATGTACTGAACGAAACAAGCTGGCTTAGTTGGCCACTTTACAGGGCGTTAAGCGCCAGACCCGGCTGACATAATCCTCAATTGAGCGGTCAGAGGTGAATTTACCTACCAACGCCGTGTTAAGAATAGCTTTTCTGGCCCAGCCCGCCTTGTCGCGATACCAGCTGTCTATCTGCTGTTGTGCCTTGGCATAGGATTCAAAGTCAGCCAACACCAGGTAAGGGTCGCCGCCTTCGAGCAAACTGTGTTTAATCGCCGCCAGCTCGCCTGGTTTACCCGGGGTAAAATAATCGGTTTCCAGCCAGTCTAATATAGCTTTAATTTCCGGATTATTGTGGTAATAGTCGTAACTATGGTAACCCTTAGCATGCAGTGCTTTTACTTCATCCACTGTCAGACCAAAAATCGCGATATTGTCATTACCGACTTCCTCAGCAATTTCAATATTGGCGCCGTCCAGGGTACCAACAGTTACCGCGCCGTTTAACGCCAGTTTCATATTGCCGGTACCTGACGCCTCTTTTCCAGCGGTAGAAATTTGCTCAGATACATCTGCCGCCGGGATCATTTTCTCAGCCAACGTAACCCGGTAATTTGGCATAAACACCACTTTAAGCCGGTTTTTAACCCGCTTGTCATTATTTATTTTGTCGGCAATTTTGTTGATGGCATAGATAATTTCTTTTGCCAGTTTATAACCAGGTGCTGCTTTCGCGCCGAAAATAAATACCCGGGGTACCATGTCGTAATCCGGGTTTTGCAGAATTCGCCGGTACAATGCCAGAATATGCAGTAAGTTAAGATGTTGGCGTTTGTATTCATGCAAACGTTTAATCTGAATATCAAATATGGCTGCAGGATCGATATCAATCTTGGTTAGTTTCTTTACCTCTTTGGCAAAATCAGCTTTGTTCTGCTGTTTAATCGCCATAAAGTTATCCTGAACCTGCGCATCATCAGCAAACTCTGCCAGTTTACTTAGCAATTTCAGGTCAACCGGCCAGCCACTACCAACTTTTTCATCTAGCAGTTTAGCCAGACGTGGATTACAGGCCTTTAACCAGCGCCTGGGAGTGACGCCATTTGTCACGTTGGTAAACTTATCCGGCCACAGCGCGACCATTTCCGGAAACAAGTCTGATTGCACCAGTTTAGAGTGAATTTCCGCTACGCCGTTAACTTTAAACGAACCGACCACTGACAGATGGCCCATTCTGACCATCGGCTCATCGCCTTCTTCAATAATAGAAAGTTTGCGTTTTTTAGCGTTATCACCAGGCCACAGCACGTCGACCTGCTCCACCAGAAAACGGCGGTTAATTTCATAAATAATTTCAATGTGCCGTGGCAGCACTTTTTCAAACAACCGTACCGGCCATCTTTCCAGCGCTTCTGGCAGCAATGTATGGTTGGTATAGGCAAATACTTGCTGACACAGCGCCCAGGCGTCGTCCCAGCTCATGTCGGCCCGGTCAATCAGAATGCGCATCAGCTCGGGAATGGCGACAGCCGGATGGGTATCGTTCAGCTGAATAACCACCTGCTGTGGAAATTTACTCCAGTCATCACCATGCGCCCGTTTGTAACGGCGAATAATGTCTTTTAACGAGCAGGAGCAGAAAAAATATTGCTGAATAAGCCGCAGCTCTTTACCCGCATCGGTGTCATCGTTCGGATACAGCACCTTGGAGATAGTTTCAGCTTCAATGTTCTGCCGGGCAGCGTCAATATAACCGCCGGAATTAAACACATCCCAGTTAAAGAAGTCACTGGCACGGCTTTCCCATAAACGCAGCACATTAACCGAACTGCCGTTGTAACCAACTACGGGAATATCCCAGGGTACACCTTTAATAATACGGCCCGGGTGCCAGACTTTTTTCATGGTGCCCTGCAGGTCGTATACCGTTTCAACATAACCATATACTGACACTTCCTGCACCGATTCCGGCCGGCAAATCTCCCACGGGTTACCGTATTCGCGCCAGCTATCAGGGCGCTCAATCTGACGGCCATCCTGAAAACTTTGTTTAAACAGGCCGTGCTCGTAGTGAATGCCATAACCAATTGCCGGGTAGTTTAACGTCGCTAATGAATCGATAAAACATGCTGCCAGGCGGCCAAGCCCACCATTGCCCAACGCCATATCCTCTTCCTGATCTTCCAGATCAGCAATATTCATACCCAGCTCAGACAAAGCTTGTTTAGCCTGAGCATATAACCCCAGATTATGCAGGTTATTGCTGAACAAACGTCCCATCAGGTATTCGAGGCTAAAGTAATGCAGAGCGCGGGTGTCTTGCTGATAGTGGGTACGCTGAGTATTGCGTAAGCCATCAAAAACCTGCTCGTTAACTGCAGCGCAGGTAGCTCGCCACCATGCCTGGCTACTAGCCTTGTTCACGTCGGTACCCAGGCTTGAGTGTAAGTGCTTAATTATATTTTGTTTAAGCTGTTCGGTAGATGCACCGCCAGCAGCGGTCTTCGGTGAGGTTGCTTTGTTCATTGCCAATCCTGAAATTTACTGAGCATTTTAATTAGGCTAACCAACATAGCTGAGTCAGCTAATATTATTGTTAAATGTAGAAATATTACGAAAACGATACCTCAATTTGCTTCATTTGGCAAAATAAAGGCCGCTTTCGTAATAAAATTACATACGAAGCGGCCAATTTAGTAGTTAAATAGTACTGAACACCTTGTCTACAAAGGTTTTAGCATCTTGCTCAAGCTGTTGTAAGTGCTGCTGGTCAACAAAACTCTCAAGATAAATTTTATAGGCGTTTTCGGTGCCGGAAGGCCGTGCAGCAAACCAGCCATTGCGGGTAACCACTTTAACCCCGCCAATATCAGCCTGATTACCTGGCGCCCGCGTTAACACGGCTTGTATCGGGTCGCCCGCCAGTTCAGTCTGCGACACACTGGCAATATCCAATGATTTAAGCGCCGTTTTCTGCTGTGCTGACGCCGGTGCGTCTATCCGGCGATATAGTGGTGAGCCAAGCTCTTTGGTTAGCGCCTGATATTGTTTGTATGGGTCTACCCCGGTTTTCGCCAGCATTTCGGCTGCCAGCAGCCCCAGAATGATGCCGTCTTTATCAGTCGACCATACTTTGCCGTCTAACCGTAAAAAGCTGGCACCGGCACTTTCTTCACCGCCAAAGGCCAGGGTGCCATTAAATAAGCCATCAACAAACCACTTAAAACCGACAGGTACTTCACATAGCGTGCGACCACGCGCCGCCACTACCCGGTCAATCAGCGCACTGGATACCAGGGTTTTACCAATTGCCAGGCTGGCAGGCCAGTCTGGCCGGTTAGACAATAAATAGTTAATTGCCACAGCCAGGTAGTGATTGGGGTTCATTAAGCCGCCGCTGCGGGTAACAATACCGTGGCGGTCAAAGTCTGGATCGTTACCGATGGCGACATCAAATTGGTCTTTTAACTGAATTAAATTAGCCATCGCGCACGCTGACGAGCAATCCATCCGGATCTGGCCATCTTTATCCAGCGGCATAAAAGCAAAAGCCGGGTCAACTTTGTCATTAACGACAGTAATATCCAGCCCATACTTCTCGGCGATTCGTGGCCAGTAACCAATACCAGAACCACCTAATGGGTCGACACCAATCCGGATCCCTGCTTTGGCAATAGCCGCCATATCAATAACGTTTTCTAAATCATCAACATAATGCTGAATATAATCAATGTGCTGACAGTAGCCAGACTGAATCGCCAGACTGTAGGGCATCATTTTCACGCCTTCTAAGTCTTTCGCCAGTAGCTCATTGGCCCGTTGTTGGATCCAGTTAGTTACATCAGTGTCTGCCGGCCCGCCATGTGGTGGGTTATACTTGATACCGCCATCTTCCGGCGGGTTATGCGATGGCGTTATTACAATGCCGTCGGCAAGTTTGCCCTCAGCACCGTCGTTTTGGGTCAGAATGGCATGTGAAATGACCGGGGTCGGGGTATAGCCTAAATCTTTTTGGATACACACCTGAATTTTATTGGCAATTAATACTTCAAGGGCGGAGGCAAAAGCGGCCTCTGACAACGCATGAGTGTCTTTGCCCAGAAACAACGGGCCGTTGATACCCTGCGCCTTGCGGTAATCAGCAATAGCCTGGCATATAGCAAGGACATGTGGCTCATTAAATGAGCAACTAAGCGCACTGCCCCGATGACCCGACGTCCCAAAGCTGACTTTATGTTCCGGGTGCTGATGCACGTCAGGTTCCAGCACATAGTAGGCAGTCATTAACCGACTGATATTGGGAATACGATCGTTTGGTACCTGCTGTCCGGCCAGGGGATGTAAAGACATACTCTTTCCTTATAATAAATCGCGGATCCGCTCAGCGTCATGCTCACTATAACCCAGTTTGATGGCGGTTTCGGTAAGCATCATTTTTTTTCTGGTGGTATTGGAATTGGTAATCACCCAAAAACCGGTATTTGGAATTTGCTTCGGGTTAGTGCTACTACCTGCTTCTGACAACGCCTCGGCGGAGGTTGCAAAATACAGGCGGTTGCGGCCTTTAATATCAAGCACCTTATTAAATTGCTTTTTATGAACCCGTGCCAGTACCGACAATAAATATAGAAAGCGCCCCACTACACTGGATTCCGCCTGCAAATCCTGGCGGCTGACTAAGTCGAATATGGTACCCGGATTATTGCTGTCCTTCAGTTCTTTGGCTGGCGCCGTTACAGCTGCTTCAGGTTTGCTGCTATCCACTGAAGTTTGGCTTGCTTGCTGCTCACCCAGCAGTAAGCGACGTAGAATATCAGAGGCACTTTCGCCAATCTGGCGGGTTTGTGCAGCAATGTAATGATATAAATCGTCATCTATTTCAATGGTTTTCATAGGTTTTTCCGTCAACTGAAAGTTGTCCCATTATATAAAGGCTTTGCCACTGACGCCAGCGGCTTAATTTGATAAAATACCGCTTCAACCTTTTCAGTGAGTTAGCGATGATTTTACATTCACACAGTATAGGTTCCGGTGAACCGCTGGTGCTAATCCATGGTCTTTTTGGCAGCTATGAAAACTTAGCGGGTATTGCCCGGGCTTTAAGTGACCAGTGGCAAATTATCAGTATCGATTTACCAAACCATGGTCAATCTGCCCACAGTGACCAAATGAGTTACAGCAACATGGTAGCCGATCTAGCTGAAACCCTCGATAGCCTGGATATTACACAATGCGCTTTGTTGGGGCATTCCCTCGGCGGTAAACTGGCGATGGCATTTGCGCTTACTTATCCCAAGCGGGTAAGCCAGCTAATTATTGCCGATATTGCCCCGGTTCGCTACGAGCGCAGTCACCAGGCGGTATTTGCCGGCTTAAACGCCGTTACTCTGGCCACAATTAGTAATCGCAGTGATGCAGACAAACAGATGGCAGTACATATAAAAGAGCCAGGTGTACGCCAGTTTTTACTAAAAAGCCTGCATAAAACTGAACAGGGCTTTCACTGGCGTTTTAATTTAGGCGTCTTGTCAAAATGTTATGACGAATTACTTGGCGCCCCTGCTGCCAAAGATAAGTATGCAGGCCCGGTATTGTTCATTAAGGGCGCTGAGTCAGACTATATTTTGCCGGAGCACAGGCCGCAAATTATGCAGCTTTTCCCTGCAGCTGAGGCAAAAATCATTAACGGCACCGGTCATTGGTTACATGCTGAAAAACCCGTTGCTTTTGCTAAGTTAGTACGTGACTTTTTATTGAGCCAGCACACTAAAAAATAACTTTTTTATGCTATAGTGCGGCCAATTTTTTCGGTATGGCCAGCATTGATGACAGTTGCACAATTTGAAACCGTTGGTTTATGGCTTGGTTTAGCCACCCTGTATGTTTTTATTGTACTGGCCATTAATGACGTGCTGAAAAAGAGTCAGGCGCCACGTTTTGGGCGGTTCTTTGTCTGGCTGGTGTTGTTTTTATCACCACTGGTATTTGTGATTAAAACTGTCGTACAGCACTTTATCGAATAACAAGGTTGAGATTAATGGCCAAAATCGCCACTGATCGCACCACTATTGATTTGTTTGCGGCTGATAAGCGGCCGGGGCGGCCTAAAACCAACCCACTACCGCGTGAAGAACAGCTTAAATTAAATAAACGCAATCAAATTAAACGCGATCGTAATAACGGGTTAAAGCGTATTGAATTTAAGGTATCTGGCCAATTATATGCAGCATTGAGTCAGGCCGCTGAGCAGGCTAATACCACACGCAGTAACTTAATTGAACAACTTTTAGAGCAAGCTTTATCCAGGTAAGAAGGCAATAAACCATGGCAACTGTAGGAATATTTTTCGGTAGCGATACCGGCAACACTGAGCATATCGCGAAGATGATCCAAAAAGAGCTGGGCAAAAATCTGGTAGAGATCCGCGATATTGCTAAAAGCAGCAAAGAAGACATTGCCGGCTTTGACCTGTTACTACTGGGTATTCCAACCTGGTATTATGGTGAAGCACAATGTGACTGGGACGACTTTTTTCCAGAGTTAGAAGGCATTGATTTTAATAATAAATTAGTCGCAATATTTGGTTGTGGTGATCAGGAAGATTATGCCGAATACTTTCTGGACGCGATGGGGACGCTGCGCGATATTATTGAACCAAAAGGGGCGATTATCGTAGGTCACTGGCCGACTGCAGGTTACAACTTTGTTGCTTCTAAGGCCCTGGCCGATGACAGCCACTTTATTGGTCTGGGTGTGGATGAAGATCGCCAGCCAGAATTAACCGAGCAACGGGTGAAACAATGGTGCAAACAGGTTTATGAAGAAATGAGTCTGCAGGAATTTGCCAACCTGTAGTCCGGTGCTTCCGGTGAAAAATTCAGAGTTTGTGTAGAAAAAGAGGCAGTATGCCTCTTTTTTATTGTCTTAAAAGGTTGCACGCTGGCTTGTCGACAAAATATGTTACCGATATTTTGGCTTTTTACGGATATACACTGTCCGGTTTACCTCACAGACAATATTGCTATCAGCATCTTTGATATGAACCAGAAACTGCGGAAAATACTTGTCGCCCTCTGCTGTATGCTGTTTGATATCGTCCACAGCTTCGTCTGTCAGCAAAAACTCTGCGCTTAGCTTGCCAAAACCGGGTTTAATGTAATCAATATCGGCTTGTTTATCCCAGACAATGTATTCTTTGCCAAGCGCACCCATTAACAACAAAGGGTATATCGGATCGGTCATCGCAAACATTGAGCCGCCAAACTGGCTGTTATTAATGTTACGGGTCCATGGCCGGCTTTTAAGTTCTACCCTGGCGTAACGATAATCGTCAGCAAGCACCGCTACTTTAATGCCACTGAACAGAAAGGGTGGCCAGAAATTCAGTAATTTTCGCATAACCTGCGGTTTAAACGCCCAACGCATAGCTCCACCTGGTATGACCTGTTAAAGGGTCATTTTAACCTGCCAAAGTGAAAGTACAAGAGCATCAGGGTTAAATCAGCGGTAATCGGCCATTTCAATATTGTGCTAATGTCTTTATAATCGATGCAAATCCACCAGCAAGACAGAGTTTTTTATGTCAGATCATAATAGTGAGCTACGTAAGGCCGGCCTGAAAGTTACCCTGCCGCGGGTGAAAATACTTGAGATTTTACAAGACCCAAACCATCAACATATCAGTGCTGAGGACGTATATAAAATTCTGTTAGAGTTGGGTGAGGACATTGGTCTGGCAACAGTATACCGGGTACTTAACCAGTTTGATGACGCCGGTATTTTAACCCGTCACCACTTTGAAGGTGGTAAATCAGTATTTGAACTGACCGGTAACAGTCACCATGATCATCTGGTGTGCTTAAAGTGTGGCAAAGTGATTGAGTTTGAAGATGAGATTATTGAAGCCAAGCAATTAGAAATTGCTGAGAAAAATGGCATTAAGTTAACCCACCACAGTCTGTATTTATATGGTGAATGTACTGACACCGAACAGTGTCAGAAAAACGCTGACTCTAATTAATTACTACCTGGTATTGACGACGGCACCCATGGGTGCCGTTTTTATTTATCGTTGCAATCTGTCAAAATGATTCGTGTCAACTGATACCGGTATTAATCCGGGCCATGCTCAAGGCACTGACATAATTACCATACTGAAAAGCAAAGTCAGCAAGCTCTGCCTCCACTTCAAAGCCAAAACGTTCATATAATGCTATTGCAACCTCATTGCTGCTGTATACAGTAAGCTCCATGCGGCGGATATTCAGCCAGTTGTCAGCCATTTCCAGCGCCGCCCGCAGCAAGGCCGAGCCCACCCCCTGCCCCTGATGCTCTTCCAGCACGCCCATCCCCAACTCTGCCACATGACGTCGCCTGGGGTTCTGGCAAACCTGTAGACCGAGTTGCCCCACTACGATCCCCTCTACTTCCGCCACCAGATTATAGAAACCGGCACCGGCGTTATAGAGTTTCTGCCAGCTGGCGACGGGCTGATAAGGCAGTTGCAGGGTATTCGAGTAAACGGTGGGTTGATCATATATCGCTTTAATCGCTTCGATATCAACAGGTTCAGCATGGCGGATTATCACAGGCATGGTTCTGGCGTCCCTGGCAAATTAGAGGTTTATCTTAAGTCGGAATTCATACTGGCAACAAGTCCTAAAATGCAAAAAGCCAGCAAATGCTGGCTTTCTGGTGGCAGTTGCGAAGTATCAGAGCTGCTGCTCAAGCTCTGGCAATACCGTAAACAAATCAGCAACTAAACCATAGTCTGCAACCTGAAAAATCGGTGCTTCTGCATCTTTATTAATTGCTACTATGACTTTTGAGTCTTTCATGCCGGCTAAATGCTGAATCGCCCCCGAGATACCCACTGCAATATACAAATCCGGTGCGACAATTTTACCGGTCTGGCCAACCTGCATATCATTTGGTACAAAGCCGGCGTCTACCGCAGCACGAGAGGCACCAATAGCGGCGTTAAGCTTATCAGCAATACCATTTAACATGGCAAAGTTTTCACCATTTTGCATACCGCGACCACCGGAAATAATCACCTTAGCAGCGGTAAGCTCTGGCCGCGCTGATTTTGTCAGCTCTTCACCAATAAAGGTCGATACCTGCAAATCTTTCACAATATCCAGTTTTTCAACCGGAGCATTATTACCCTCTGCCGCTGCTGCAAACGCTGAACCGCGAACTGTCAGCACTTTAATGCCATCGGCAGACTGCACAGTCGCAATGGCATTACCGGCATATACCGGCCGCACAAAGGTATCGTCACTTTCAACGGCAATAATGTCTGACAGCTGAGCTACGTCTAACAACGCCGCAACCCTGGGTAACATATTTTTGCCTGTGGTCGTCGCTGCCGCCATAATGTGGCTGTAGTCTTTACCAATTTCGGCAACCAGCGCTGCGACGTTTTCAGCAAGCTGATGACCATAAGCACTGGCATCAGCAACCAATACTTTTGAAACGCCGGCGATAGCTGCTGCGGCCGTTGCCGCATCATCACAATTTTCACCTGCAACCAGCAAATGAATGTCACCACCAATGCTTGTTGCCGCCTGGACTACTTTATGGGTATCGGCTTTAAGCGCATCATTACTATGCTCTGCAATTACTAAAATTGTCATCAGATCACCTTCGCTTCATGCTTTAATTTTTCAACCAGTTCCGCTACCGACTCTACAATTACCCCACCCTGCCGGGTTGGTGGTGCGGTGACTTTCAGCGTCGTAACGTTCGAGCTCAGGCTTACACCCAGGCTGTCAGCAGCTTTAATATCCAGCGGTTTCTTTTTCGCTTTCATAATATTAGGCAACGAGGCATAGCGCGGTTCATTCAAACGCAAATCAGTAGACACCACAGCCGGCAAGCTCAATTCAACCGTTTGCAGGCCGCCATCAATTTCGCGGGTAACCTGAACTTTATCGCCATTAACAGCAACTTTAGAGGCAAAGGTGCCCTGGCCCATGCCGGTTAGTGCTGCCAGCATCTGACCCGTTTGGTTGTTATCTGAATCAATTGCCTGCTTACCCAGAATCACCAGCTGCGGCTGTTCTTCTGCAACCAGCTTTGCCAGTAGCTTAGCCACCTGCAATGAATCCAGATTCAGCTCAGTTTCCAGATGAATAGCACGGTCGGCTCCTAATGCTAAAGCAGTACGCAGTTGCTCCTGCACCGCCTTAGGACCAATAGATACCGCGATCACCTCTGTCGCAACGCCCGCTTCTTTTAAACGCACTGCTTCTTCTACCGCAATTTCACAAAACGGATTAAGTGCCATCTTCACATTGGCTAAATCGACACCGGTTTGGTCTGCTTTAACCCGGACTTTGACGTTGTAATCGATAACCCGCTTTACCGGAACTAATATCTTCATATAATCCTCTTGAATTGCATGCAATCGCTTGCCTGACAGCAGCTTTACGTTAAGGTAAACATAACAATGTATATTGCTGGACAATCTACTTACTGTTGACGTTAACGTCAACCTGCAATACCCTTATCAGCACAATAAACGCAGTGAATACTGTAAATATAAGCATCCAAGAGGTAACCATCGTGGAAAGAGAAGCAATGGAGTTCGATGTAGTAATCGTTGGCGCCGGGCCAGCGGGCTTATCGGCCGCGATCCGGTTGATGCAACAAGCGCAGCAGGCCAGCAAAGAAATTACGGTATGTGTGGTCGAAAAAGGCTCTGAAGTTGGCGCCCATATATTGTCTGGTGCGGTATTTGAACCCAGAGCCTTGAATGAATTATTGCCCAACTGGCAGGAAACCGGTGCCCCGCTCTCTACTCCGGTAACCCACGATGATATTTATCTGTTCAGCGGCGCAGAAAGCAGCAGAAAGTTGCCGGGTTTTGCAGTGCCAAAAACTATGCATAATAGCGGCAATTATATCGTCTCAATGGCCAACTTATGCCGTTGGCTGGCCGAACAGGCCGAAGCTTTGGGCGTGGAAATTTTCCCGGGTTTTGCCGCCAGTGAATTGCTGCTTGAAGATAATGTGGTTAAAGGCATTTTAATTGGTGATATGGGCCTGGACCGCGACGGCAAGCCCAAAGACAGTTTTACCCCGGGCATGGAATTGCGCGCAAAATACACGCTGTTTGCTGAAGGTTGCCGTGGCCATCTGGGCAAGCAACTTATTTCTCATTTCCAGCTGGATAAAGATGTCTCACCCCAGCACTACGCCATTGGTTTCAAGGAAATCTGGGATGTCCCTGCCAATAATCATCACCAGGGGCTGGTGGTGCATTCTGCGGGCTGGCCATTGGCGAACGAAGCCTCAGGCGGCGGTTATCTGTACCATGCTGAAAGTCAGCAAATCGTGGTGGGATTAATTATTGATTTAAATTACAGCAATCCACATCTGGATCCCTTTGCTGAGTTTCAACGTTACAAGCAACATCCGGTTATTAAGCAATACCTGACCGACGGCAAACGGGTCAGTTATGGTGCCAGGGCCATTGCCAAAGGTGGCTTGAACAGCTTACCGAAAATGAGTTTTGCCGGTGGTTTATTATTGGGCTGTGATGCTGGCACCTTAAATTTTGCCAAGATTAAAGGCAACCATACCGCGATGAAATCCGGCATGCTGGCGGCAGAAACGGTATTTACCGCGTTAAATAATGCAGAAACCGGCGGTAAAGATCTGACAGAATACGCCGACGCCGTAAAACAAAGCTGGTTATACGAGGAGTTGCAAAGCTCGCGTAACTTTGGCCCGGCAATGCACAAATTTGGTACCTTCTGGGGTGGTGTGTTTAACACTATTGACCAAAACTGGTTTGGCGGCAAACTGCCTTTTACCATTAAGGATGACAACCGGGATTATGCGCAGTTGAAACTGGCTGCAGACGCTGAAAAAATTCTCTATCCAAAACCAGACAATATTATCAGTTTCGACCGGCTTACTTCGGTATATTTATCTAATACTAACCATGAAGAAGAGCAGCCTTGCCATTTAAAACTTGCCGATCCCAGCATACCTATTGAGGTAAATCTGGCCAAATATGATGAACCGGCCCAGCGTTATTGCCCGGCTGGTGTTTACGAAGTTATTAATGAAGATGGTAAGCAACCGCGCTTTCAAATTAATGCACAAAACTGTATTCATTGTAAAACCTGCGATATTAAAGATCCAAGCCAGAACATAACCTGGGTAACACCAGAGGGCGGCGGCGGGCCCAATTACCCTAATATGTAATATCTTGTTGTGAGATTATTCTTTAAGAAATCGTATTTAAAAAGCGGTGACCTGGTCGCCGCTTTTTTTTTGTCTGAATTGTATTACGCTTAAATCCCGACTACGTTTAAATCTGCGTAATTTAAACCTGTGAGTTTAAACCTGCGTAGTTTTGCTTTGGACTGGCTTTCAGGTATTAACCGGGGTGAGCGTGATGACCAATAAAATTATAAATAAACAATCGAATGCAGTTACCACTGTCAGCAGCAAATCAAAGTTGACGGAGCAACCGGACGACACGCAGAGTGACTCCGCTGTGGCCTTCGCCAGTGAAGGCTATCTTTACTTCACTGAACGTGATTTAAACCGCATTCTGGCTAATCTGGACGCGCTGCGCAGTAGTGTTTTTCCGCAAGTTCAGACAGATAACGAACTGGAAAACCGTAAACAACAACATTTCCCCTCGGTGTGTCTGATTGGGCTCGGTCGCTGCGGCTCTAATATCGCGCTGGACGTTGCCTCGCTGGTGTACAGCGCCAGAAACTTTTACTTAAATGAGTTTAACAATGAAGAGAAGCAAAGTCGCGAACAGGAATACCGGCCTATGCGCTGGATTAAACGCAGTTTACACCTGACACCGGACAATAGTTTAAAACCGGTTTTTTTAATTGAGCCCTTAGTGATGCTGGGTGATCTGGATAAAGATATTGAAGGCCGGATCCGTTTTTCACATAAAGGTGAAAAAAGCGGGTTTTTACATGATTATACTAAAATGAAAATAATGGACTTATCGGAAGTCCATGCCGGCGGCGCCGGTAACGCTCCTATTCTGGGTCAATACTTAGCGAAGATTATCTTAAATAAGGATACTCAGCGTTTTTCTAATGCTGAGTGGAAGTTTATTCATTCTTACCTTATCGATTCTTGTGGTATCAAAGCGAATCAGTCGCGGCTGTACTTTTATATTTTCAGTGCCGGTGGCGGCACCGGCTCGGGTATGGCCTCAGAGTTTGGCCTGGCCCAGCAGTATGCGTATATGAGTAAAACCTTTGACACTCGTCCTGTTACAGAAAATGAGGAAAACCGCGGCCATTCCTTTGTTTTTGAACCTATATTTACCAGCGGCATTTGTATTTTGCCTAATATTTCCGACCATGGTGTTGAAATGTCAGAGGCTTTGCATATTAATGCCGGCCGGCTGCTGTGCAAATATCTGGCAGAGGAATGGGATTTTTCTTATAACTTTGATAATGAAGACAGTAGCGAGTCCAGCGTGATGCACCGCATTCGCCCATGGAACGCTATGATGCTTATTTCCAATGATATTATGCGTTACGCTGAAGAGACAGACGATGGCGATATTCAACATATCGACGTTAACGCCATGGAAAAATACGCCAATCAATATATCTCACAGCAAATATTTAATATTCTGACGGCGCAGGCGGTCACTACCGACTACGATGAAAATTATTTCCGCCGCGCGGGTATTGATATTGGCGAAACCATCCGGCTCGATGCCAATGACTTATTTATGAGCCTGGCTGGCCCGGTTGCGGTAGCATATGCTGAATCAGTTATTCCGGCTAACCAGCGGGATAGCACTGAAAAAAGCAAAGCTTCTGATAAAAATGGTTTGAATATCGACGACTTATTTTTCCGTTCAATCGATTTACCGCACTTTAATAAAGTGACTCAGGCCATTGAAGGGATCAGTTTATTACCAATAGAGTCAGGCCGTTACCGCCAAACGCTGGCCAGCTATGTTAAAAATGGCTACAACGCCGCCGAATTAAATGATCTGCATTTTTTCAAAAACTGTTCATCAGTGGTGTCCATTGTGTCACTACCAAAAGACTACAAGCTGTCTTATATGGATCTGAACCGCTTAAAGTCGCATTTAAATAACTTATTTCCGAACACCACGTTAAAGCGCTACGCGCTAGTTATCGGGGCTTCAGCTAATATTTCACTGACTACGTTAATTGTAAAAAGCCCTTGTTTAAGCGATGACTTTCTAACCTTGATCGTGGCTTTTATAAAACGTTGCTTTGCCAAAGACAGTTATCGTTTTGACGAAAAGCTGGACCAGGCGATGCTCGATTTTATCCGCAGTGACGAGTTTGATGAGCAGAAAGTCGATGCCATGCTGAATGAATTTGAAAATCCGGCGAAGATTCTCGACACCAACTGGTACGCGATTAAACCAATGTACGAGAAAAAATACCGCGAACTTATTCATAATAAAGATAAATTTATTTCCATAAATGATATTCGGCTAAGTCGTGACAGTGTTAAAAAAGCTATTAAATATCTGCGAGAAATTTATCGGCATAAAATCAGTAAAACCAAGGTTATTTCCCTTAACAATCCTGCCGGTAAAAAATCAGCTTCAGCTGATTAAGGCTAATACTTGCTGAGTGCTTTGCAAGCCCCTAAACTAGGGGCTGTTTTTTTTGACTCAAGAATCCGATGACAGAACCTACCCAATATCGTTTAAATAAGTTTATCAGTGACACCGGTTATTGCTCCCGCCGCCAGGCAGACAAATATATTGAACAAGGTTTAGTTACTGTAAACGGCCAGGTTGCACCAGTTGGTTTGAAAGTATCTGCCAGCGATGAAGTAAGGGTTGAAGGCAAGCCACTAAAGGAGAAACCAGCCCGGATTTATCTGGCGTACCATAAACCTGTCGGTATTACCTGCACCACAGAGCGGCATATTAAAGGTAATATTGTTGACGCTATCAGTTATCCGGAGCGGATATTTCCGATTGGCCGGCTGGATAAACCGTCAGAGGGCCTGATATTCCTGACCAATGACGGCGATATCGTTAACAAGGTACTGCGCGCTGGCAACGCCCATGAAAAAGAGTACTCGGTCACCGTCAATAAGCCGATAACCGCTAATTTTATCAATAAAATGGCCAGCGGCGTGCCTATTCTCGATACTGTTACCCTGCCCTGCAGCGTCAGCCAGATATCTAAAAATACCTTTAAAATTATCTTAACCCAGGGTCTTAACCGGCAAATCCGACGGATGGCCGAGTATTTAGGCTACGAAGTCGTTAAGCTGAAACGGACCCGGATTATGCATGTTCGCCTGGCCGAACTGCGGTCCGGCCAGTGGCGATTGTTAGACAAGTACGAGCTGGCACAGATGGATCAGTTACTGCAGCACTCAAGCAAAACAGCAAATGACTGCAATGACAATGTGCAGGACGACGAGGAGTAACAACAACCATGAACCGGTTTAGCTCAGGTTATTTGCTACCACTGCTTGCCGGACCGGCGGTTTTTATTCTGGTACTGTTAAATGAGCCAATGTTTAGCGGTATATCGGACGCAGCCTGGTTACTTAGTGGCTTAACAGCATGGATGGCAATATGGTGGATAACCGAAAGCGTGCCTATTCCGGCGACTTCACTGTTACCCATTGTTGTGGTGCCGTTACTTAACCTCGATTCAGTCGCCAATGTCACTGCCCCCTATGCTGACCCACTAATATTTCTGTTCCTCGGTGGCTTTATGTTATCTATTGCCATGGAGCGCTGGAACCTGCATAAACGCATAGCGTTGTTAACCATGCTGATGGTGGGTAGCAAGCCCAGCCAGCAAATTGCCGGCATGATGCTGGTCACCGCCTTTTTATCTATGTGGATGTCTAATACGGCGACCGCTGTGATGATGTTGCCTATTGCCTTGTCCATTATCGGTATGCAGGACAATATCAGCGAAAAGTTTGCCAAAGCCATGCTGTTATCGATTGCCTACGCGGCCAGCATAGGCGGTGTTGCCACGTTAATTGGCACACCACCGAATGCGTTGCTGGCAGGATATTTACGCAATCAGTATCAATTAGATGTGGGTTTTGCTGAATGGATGCTGTTGGGCTTACCCGTCGCTGTCGTTATGTTGTTCGCAGCCTGGTACTGGCTTACGCAGTGTCATTTTCGATTCAGCCACAATGAAGTCCAGGTCAGTCGCCAATTGTATCTGGATAAACTCCATGCGCTTGGGCCAATGCAGCGGGCTGAAAAAATAGTGTTAGCAGTGTTTTTGCTGGCAGCCAGCTTATGGGTGCTGAGGCCATGGCTTGCCAATCTTACCGGCCTGCCACTAAACGATACGTTGACGGCAATTTTCTGTGCCAGCCTGTTGTTTGTTATCCCGGTAAGCATTAGAACTGGCCAGCGGGTACTGGTTTGGGAAGACTGTGCCAAATTACCCTGGGGTATTTTAATTTTATTCGGCGGCGGTTTAACCCTTGCTGCACAAATTCAGCAGTCCGGTCTGGCAGATTTTATCGCTAGCCAGGTTAGCACACTCGGCGCTATCAATTTGATACTATTGATAGTACTGGTTACCACCATTATTATCTTTTTAACTGAAGTCACCAGTAACACTGCCACCGCTGCCGCTTTCCTGCCTCTATTAGGACCCGTTGCAGTATCGTTAAATACCAGCGCTTCAATGCTGGTAATTCCAGCGGCTATTGCAGCCAGCTGCGCCTTTATGATGCCGGTCGCCACGCCTCCTAATGCTATTGTTTTTGGTTCAGGCAAGCTGAAAATTGCGGATATGGCTAAAGCCGGTTTTGTGTTAAACCTGCTGGCAATTATCGTGATCACCAGTGCAGTCTGGTTTATCAGCCCTTACCTCTTTGATTTCTGAACCGAACTGTCACAGAATAAATCGCACAAAGCAAAAAAGCAGCCTGAAGGCTGCTTTTTCTAATTTGGAGCGAGTAACGAGGTTCGAACTCGTGACCTCGACCTTGGCAAGGTCGCGCTCTACCAGCTGAGCTATACTCGCGAAAATCTGGTATTACTCAGGTTTTAAGCCTAAAGTAAATGGTGCCCGGGGCCGGACTTGAACCGGCACGCCCTTTCGAGCGAGGGATTTTAAATCCCTTGTGTCTACCGATTTCACCACCCGGGCAGACAACTTTTTTACTAATTTGAGCAGTGTTATGGAGGCGGGTCCCGGAGTCGAACCGAGATGGACGGATTTGCAATCCGCTGCATGGCCATTCTGCCAACCCGCCAATAAATCAATGCTTCACTCTGATTAAGAGTTGGAGCGAGTAACGAGGTTCGAACTCGTGACCTCGACCTTGGCAAGGTCGCGCTCTACCAGCTGAGCTATACTCGCAATGCTTTGGCCATGTGCCTTAACACGTGACGCATTCTACTGTTTTAATTAAGCCAGTCAATAACAAATTAGCAGTTTTACAACTGACTGCTTAATTTTTAACTGACTTGCGCTAATTATCGACAGTCAGTCTACTGCTGTGATAAATCATGCCAGGCAGCCGTTAAATACTGATACATCGACCATAACGTTAACAGGGTAGCAAAATATAACATGGCATAACCTACCGGGGTAAACCAGGCCAGCAGAGTGAACTGCGGCTGCCAGATCAGGCCAATTAATGCCAGCATCTGGGCAATAGTTTTATACTTACCAAGATTAGACACCGCTACGTTGGCTCTCTTACCTATTTCAGCCATCCACTCACGTAATGCAGAAATAGCAATTTCCCGACTGATGATAATAATCGCCGGAATACTGAACCAGAGTGATTGCTCATGAATAGCCAGAACCACCAGTGCAACGGCTACCATAACTTTGTCGGCTACCGGATCTAAAAAAGCCCCGAACGGCGTAGATTGTTCCAGCTTACGAGCCAGATAACCATCCAAAGCGTCGGTTATTGCCGCCAGACAAAATACTAATGCAGCCCAAAAACGATAGTATTCCCAGCCAGAATAAAAACAAAAAATAAAAACAGGAATGAGCAGCAGCCTGAACATTGTCAACAGATTGGGAATATTCCACATATAACGGTTCTCACAAAATCGATGTCGCTATGCTACTTGTTATGACAGGCCTGGTAAATCTTTTCTGCTTGCGAGCGGGAAATACCTGGTACAGAACTCAGCTCTGTCACTGAAGCCTTTAGCACTCCCTGTAATCCACCCAGATACTGCAGCAAAGCCTGACGTCGTTTCTCACCAATGCCGGATATATTTTCCAGCGGGCTTTTAGTCATACTTTTGCCCCGCTTGCTACGATGGCCGGTAATAGCAAAACGGTGTGCTTCATCCCGGATTTGCTGAATCAAATGCAGCGCCGGACTGTCGCCGGGCAAGTGCAGCTGTCTGCCACTGTCACCTATGATCAGCGTTTCCAAGCCGGGCTTACGACTCACTCCTTTCGCAATCCCTATTAATAATGGCATTTTCTGATGAGTCCAGCCCTCAAACTGAGCAAGGGCTATGTTCAGTTGCCCCTGGCCGCCATCAATAAAAATAATATCAGGGATCTTAGTATCGTCAGTTAACCGGCTGTAACGTTTATCCAAAGCAAATTGCATTGCCGCATAGTCATCACCGCCGGTAATGCCGGTCACATTATAGCGACGATACTCCTGCTTATAGGGGCCTTCTCCATCGAATACCACACAGGAGGCAACGGTGGCCTGCCCCATAGTATGGCTGATATCGAAACACTCCATTCGTCTGATATCGTCACTCAGTCCCAACAGTAATTGTAGCGCAGAGTAGCGCAACTGCATTTTCTGACCCGATGACTGTCGGCTATCACACGCAAGCTCAGCATTTTTCTGTGCCAGACTAAGATACTGCGACTTTTCACCGCGCTTTGCGGCAATAATTCTAATTTTTCGTCCGGCGGCTTCACTAACCGCTTCTGCCAATGACTCCGCATCTTCCAGACTAAGCGGCACAATGATCTCGGGGGGTATTTGCTGGCCGCCACCGCCACTGAGATAAAACTGGAGTAAAAAAGCACTAAGCACTTCTTCTGGTTCAGTATTAGCCGGTACTTTTGGATAATATGACTTTGAGCCAAGTATCTTTTGCTGGCGAACAAACAAAACATGCACAACAGCGACCTGCCCCGACTTGGCAAAGCCAATAATATCCAGCTCAGCATGTTCACCGCTAACATACTGTTGTTCCTGCACCTTGCGTAATGCTGTTATCTGGTCGCGAAAACTGGCAGCTTGCTCAAAAGCAAGCTGCTCACTGGCCACATTCATTTTCTGCACCAGTTGCTCAACCACTTGCTGGTTTTTGCCACTGAGAAATAAGCTGGCCAGCTGAACTTGTTCTGCATACTCTTCATCAGATATTTTGCCGACACAAGGCGCCGAGCACAGTTTTAACTGATACTGCAGACAAGGACGAGTGCGCGCCCGGTAAAAACCATCTTCGCACTGGCGAATTGGAAAAATTTTTTGCAAGGTTTTCAGGCTTTGCCAGACAGCCCCGGCATTAGGGTAAGGCCCGAAATACTGGCCGCTATGTTTTCGCGGGCCCCGGTGTGAACTGATCCGAGGATGTTTATGTCCGGAGATAAAGATATAAGGATAGGATTTGTCGTCCCGTAGCAACACATTGTACTTGGGCATGAACTGCTTGATCAGGTTGTTTTCCAGGATCAGCGCTTCAGTTTCACTATGGGTGGCGGTAATTTCTATACTGGCAATTTGCGCAACAAGGGCGCGGGTTTTAACACTGTCTACCTGTTGTCGGAAGTAACTACTCAAACGCTTCTTTAAGTCTTTGGCTTTGCCGACGTAAATCACCTGTTCAGCCTGGTTGAACATCCTGTAGACGCCGGGCTGAGCAGGTACTGAAGCTAAAAAAGACTTAGGGTCAAACATCAAATCAGGACGATACCTTGGCAATATCAATCATGCCATGTCGTAAAGCCAAATGGGTTAATTCAACATCACCGTTGATAGCAAGCTTTTCAAACATCCGGTAGCGATAAGAGTTAACAGTCTTGGCACTGACACTTAGCTGTTCAGCAATATCATTGACCTTCTGGCCACGGGTTATCATCAGCATAATCTGCAATTCACGGTCTGACAGGCCTTCAAACGGGTTTTCGCTATGATTATTTACTTTAGCCAACGCCATTTTTTGCGCAACTTCATCTGAGATGTGTCGCACACCGCTGTATACCTTGCGGATCGCGGATACCATTTCCTTGGGCGCTGAATTTTTTGAAATAAAACCTGCCGCACCCAACTGCATAACCTTGGTTGGCACCGGCTCTTCACAGGATACTGACAACGCCAGTACTTTTATATCAGGACAATAATGTAAAATTCGCTTAGTGGCCGTCATGCCGCCCATGCCAGGCATATTCATATCCATCAGCACCACATCGGGTTCATTCTGACGACAAAATTGCAGAGCTTCTTCACCGGATCCAGCTTCGCCTATCACCTTGATACCGCGCTCATCCATTAGTATGCGACTGATCCCAGTTCGTACAAGCTCATGGTCATCAACTAACAGCACGTTAATCAACTTGGCTTCTCCGTCTCACTGGTTATTATTTTTATGCAGCTAGCATAGTAGAGCCTGAGCTTTTCTGCTAACTGGTTCGACACCAATATTATTGATCTTGGCTTTTTCAAAGGTTAGTGTGCCAGAAAGGTAAAAATTAGGAAACAATATTCCATAACTATTTAACCTGATACAGAAGAAGTTAATATCTTATGGTGAGCAGACAGGAAGATGAAATGCCTGAAATTAAAGTGGCGGAGGGAGAGAGATTCGAACTCTCGGTGGGCTATTAACCCACGCCGGTTTTCAAGACCGGTGCATTAAACCGCTCTGCCATCCCTCCGCGCTGTGGGTCGAATATTAAGAATTCCCCCCGGCTTTGTAAAGCGCTTTTTACCAGGTTTTACCTGTTTGGCTATAAATCCGCCAGTAAAGTGTGATTTTTTATACTTTACCTGGCATAGCCATGCTTTTATGAACCTTTAAAATACAAAAACCACCTAACGGTGGTTTGCGTATAACTTAACAATAATAGCTAAGAAAGTGGCGGAGGGAGAGAGATTCGAACTCTCGGTGGGCTATTAACCCACGCCGGTTTTCAAGACCGGTGCATTAAACCGCTCTGCCATCCCTCCAGCGCTGCGTATACTAATCAGTTTGGCTGAGAAAAGAAAGCCAAAAGTTAAAAAAATTCAGCCAATGCTGATTTTTATCTGATAACTACTGGAGCTACGGGAACTTAGTCAGTATGATAACTGCCAAAGAGACATAATATTCAGCTAACAGGAGACTGCATATGTCGTACAGAGAAACCAGTACTATCAACACCGTCAGTAGCGGTATTGAAATAAACAAAGTGCTACGTAATACCTACTTTTTACTTGGTCTTACCCTGGCATTCAGTGCGCTGACTGCCATAATTGCCATGGCGATGAACCTGTCACCAATGGCCTCTATTGTCTGCTTTGTCGCTGGCTTTATAATGTTGTTTGTGGTTAACAAAAAGGCTGATTCAGCCAGTGGTATTTTCTGGGTATTTGGCTTTGCCGGCGCAATGGGGGCGTCACTGGGGCCACTACTTAATGCTTATGCCGGCCTGGCCAATGGTCCAAGCCTGATTATGCAAGCGCTGGGGGGCACCGCAGTTATTTTCTTTGCTTTGTCCGCTTATGTGTTAACAACCCGCAAAGACTTCTCTTTTATGGGTGGTTTTTTAATGGTGGGATTAATCGTCGCGTTTATCGCCATTATTGCGAATATATTTTTAAATATGCCGGCACTTAACCTGGCAATAAGTGCGGCAGTTATTCTGATCATGTCTGGTTTTATCCTGTTCGATACCAGTCGCATTATTCACGGTGGCGAAACTAATTATATCCGGGCAACGGTTGGTTTATATCTGAACATCTTTAATATCTTTGTTCACCTGTTAAGCCTGTTGGGTATCATGGGCGACGAGTAACCCTTTGCCGCTTCGCTATGTTCCGCTAGAATACCCCGTCCTGTACGGGGTATTTTTTTATGAGATCGCACTTTTTATGAGGTTGCAGTGACTGCTTTTAGTCTGTTGTTAACCACCAGTCCGTTGGCCAGCCAGGACTTTGCCAGTGCGCTGCAATTTGCCAGCGCAGCAGTGGCGGGTGGCTATAAGATTGAACAGGTTTTTTTGTATCAGGATGCCGTACTGGCCGCTGCAGCCAATATCGACTTGCCCGCAGATGAAGCAAACCTGAGCCAGCAACTGGCCGACTTTTGCCAGGCTAATCAAATCTCTCTGTTATATTGTGTGACCGCTGCCGAAAAGCGTGGCTTAGCACCTGTTAAAAATGGTTTTATTGGCGCCGGGCTGGCTGAGTTTGCCATGCGGCTAACTAACAGCAAGTTGGTGCAGTTTTGATGCAAAACATCGCTATTATTCAGCGGCAAAGTCCTTTTAACCACGGCGCCGGACGTGAAGCACTCGATTTAATTCTGGCACTCGCTGCCGTTGAACATCAGCTGACCGTTATTTTCAGTGGTGACGCTGTGTATCAGTTACTCACTGTTAATCAAACCAGCGATTTCCCCCTGAAACGATATCAACAAAGTTTTAAGTTGTTTGGCCTGTACGATATCGAGCAGATATATGTATGTCAGCAGTCATTGCAGCAACGTCAGCTGGACAGCGCTGACTTCGCTCTCAATGCTAAACAAGTAAGCCCTGAACAGTTGCAGCAACTGCTGGCAAGTCAGCAACAAATAGTGTGTATTTAAATGAAACTGATTAATCTGACCAGCCCTGCCTTCAATTTTGCTGAGTTAGCTTTGCTTTGCGAACAAGCTGACGTGTTGCTGTTGCGACAAGATGCAGTATATCTGGCAGGGCGCAATGACATACACTGGCCATGTAACAATATATTGGCGTTAAAATCTGATCTTGAGGTGCGCCAGTTAACCCCGATTGCCGGTATCAGTGCTATCAGTGACGCGGAGTGGGTTGAGTTAACTGCCACAGCGTCACAGGTGATGTTATGGCGCTAAACACCATTACTGTAGCAGGACAACAACTGGCACTGGATAAACATGGCTATCTGGCCGACCTCAGTCAATGGCAACCAGCAGTAGCTGAACACTTTGCTGAACTGGAGCAACTGACCCTGACTGCCGCACATTGGGAAGTGATCCAATTTGTCCGGGATTTTTATCAGGAATTTGGTACGTCACCTGCCATCAGGGTTTTAGTTAAAGCGATGGCGCAACAACTGGGTCCGGATAAAGGCAATAGCAAATATTTATTTATGCTATTTCCACAAGGGCCTGCTAAACAAGCAACCCGCTTGGCCGGCTTACCAAAACCCGCCCGCTGCCTGTAACTGCAGCGGGCAGAAACATTTGCAGCAGTTACTGCAATTGGGTAGCAGAATGCTTACTTCAAATGGGTTTGCCCTGCCATATAAGGCCGCAGTACTTCAGGTATTTCCACACTGCCATCAGCTTGCTGATAATTCTCCAGAATAGCCACCAGGGTGCGGCCAACAGCCAGTCCCGAGCCATTTAAACTGTGCAGCAACTCAGGCTTTTTCATCTCAGCGCTGCGATAGCGGGCTTGCATCCGCCGGGTCTGAAAATCAGCCATATTACTGCAGGACGAAATCTCCCGATAGGTATTCTGCGCGGGTAACCAAACTTCCAAATCGTAGGTTTTGCATGCTCCAAAGCCCATATCGCCGGTGCATAACAACATAACCCGGTAAGGCAACCCTAATAACTGCAACACCTTTTCTGCATGACTGGTTAGTTGCTCCAGTGCCTGCATTGATTGCTCAGGCTGAACCAATTGCACCAGTTCAACCTTATCAAACTGATGCTGACGAATAAGGCCTCGGGTATCACGGCCATAAGAGCCGGCTTCACTGCGGAAACAAGGCGTGTGGGCGGTAAATTTTAATGGCAGCTCGTTGGCATCAACAATACTATTGCGTACCAGGTTAGTAACCGGCACTTCAGCGGTAGGAATTAATGCCAGGCCCTGCCCCTCTTCCGTTGCTGGCTGAGTGTGAAATAAATCAGCGCCAAATTTAGGTAACTGGCCAGTACCGTATAAGCTGGTATGATTTACCAGATAAGGCACATATAATTCGGTGTAGCCATGCTCGCCACTGTGTAAATCCAGCATAAACTGGGCCAGGGCCCGGTGCAGCCGCGCCATCTGACCTTTCATTACAATAAAGCGGGTACCTGATAATTTTACACCGGCTGCAAAATCGAGCCCCTCGGCATAAGCTTCACCCAGCTCAACATGGTCTTTAACTGCAAAATCGAACTGGCGTGGCTCGCCTACCTGGCGTAGCAACTGATTTTCAGTCTCATCCTTGCCCACTGGTACCGAGTCATCCGGTAAGTTCGGAAGCGTTAATGCTAATTGCTCGACTTCGGCTAAAACTGCATCCAACTTGTTTTTTGCTGCGTCCAGTTCAGCGCCTAAACCGTCAACTTCTTTAAGCAAAGGGGCAATATCTTCACCGCGAGCTTTGGCCTGGCCAATTCCCTTAGACTTGCTATTGCGCTGATTCTGCAATTCCTGGGTCTGGATCTGTAGTACCCGACGTTGTTCTTCCAGCTGCGAGAACTTTTCAACATCAAGGGTAAAACCACGGCTGGCCAAACGCGTCGCCGTTGTTGCTAATTCGGTTCGTAAAAATTTTGGATCTAGCATAGTAATAAGTTCTTCTGTCGGCTGAAGCCAAAACTGGCAGACAAGGTTAAAATAACAGCCCCGAATATTAACCAGCTCGGGCTGAAATTGAAATGCTTTGCTTAAATAAAGGTTATTCTTTCCGGCGTTGCTGCTGACTTTGGGCGTCTAACTGGCGCAAATAACGCAGTTTTTCGGCCAGCTGTTTCTCCATGCCGCGCTCAGACGGCTGATACAATTGTTTGTCAGCTAACTCTGGCGGCAGATAGCACTCACCAGCGGCATAGGCGCCGGGTTCATTATGCGCATAGCGGTAGCCTTCGCCATGGCCAAGCTGCTTTTGCAATTTACTTGGCGCATTGCGCAGGTGCAGCGGTACAGGATAGTCTGGCAGCTCTTCAGCGAGCTTTCGCATCTGATTAAATGCGGTATATACCGCGTTGCTTTTCGGTGCCAGCGCCAGATAAACCGCAGCCTGCGCTATTGCCCGCTCGCCTTCTGCCGGCCCTACCCGGCTAAAGGTATCCCAGGCATTTAATGCCAGCGTTAATGCTCTGGGGTCGGCATTGCCAATATCCTCACTGGCAATTGCCAGCAAGCGCCTTGCGACATACAGCGGGTCACCGCCGCCTGCTAAAATCCGGCAATACCAGTACAACGCTGCATCGGGATTAGACCCCCGCACCGATTTATGAAAAGCGGATATCAGGTCGTAGAACATATCACCCTGATTATCAAAGCCGGGCAATTGTTTTGGCACAATCTGCTTAATCAGCAAAGCGGTAATGTTCGCTCCGGATGCACTTGCCGGGTCTGCCAGACAGAGTTCAGCCGCCTGCTCGAGAATATTCAGCAGTTTACGGGCGTCGCCATTTGCCAGTTGCAGCAATAACTGCTCAGCGTCAGGTTCAATGCTCAGTTGCATTACGCCAAGACCGAGTTTCTGATCGGTTAATGCGCGCTGCAATACCAGACGTAAGTCATCATCGGTCAGGGCTTTCAGGACACAGACCCTGGCCCGCGATAAAATTGCGTTGTTAAGCGCAAAAGCCGGGTTTTCAGTAGTGGCACCGATAAAAATAATGGTGCCGTCTTCAATGTAGGGTAAAAAAGCATCCTGCTGCGCTTTATTAAAGCGATGCACTTCATCTACGAATAGCAGGGTCCGTTGCTGATATTGCTGTTGGCGTTGCTGGGCGTCAGTGATCGCCTGACGAATATCCTTCACACCACTGGTCACCGCTGACAGCTTCTGCAATTTAGCATCAGCATGATCCGCAATCAGTTCAGCCAGGGTCGTTTTGCCAGTACCCGGAGGGCCCCATAAAATCAGCGAGAACACCTTGCCGGCCATTATCGCCTGATACAACGGTGTGCCAGGGCCAATTAAATGCTGCTGGCCGACATAATCACTTAACGTGACGGGCCGCAGGCGGGCGGCCAATGGCCTGATGTCATCACTGAAATCTAACGATAAACTAGTCATGGCTGCTATTGTTGGCGTTGATCATCAATATCAACGCCATCCGGCACAGTAAACTGAAATTGGTTGTCGTCTATGTCCGGGTTTAAACTGGCTTCGGTAAAACGAAATACGCTTTGCTGCTGGTTAATATCAATAACGGTCATCTCACTGATACCGTTATCATCAAACGCCAGCATCAGTTGTTGCACCGGGTTATTGCTATCCAGTGGATGAATAATAAACATCTCTTGCTGAGCAATTACCTGATACTGCTGCCATAGCTCAGGATCAGTAGTAGTAAGCAATGCGAATGCGGTTTGTCCTACCTGCGCTTTCGCATCATAAATACTGACCTGCTCCAGCAGTTCATTATAAAACCACAGGTTTTCACCATCACTCACCAACAATACCGGCTCCGGCTCTTCCCCTTCAAACCTGAACTGTGCAATTTTTTTCAGCTGTAATCTGCCCTGGCCCTGTTGCAACAGCTGTTGCTGATCATCAAACACCTGTTGCTGAAAGCGAGCTGAAAAACTGTCAATTTTAGCCAGTTCAGCCAGAAGTTCAGCACTACCATCAGGCGCGCTCAACCGTTGTTGCTGTACCGGTTTTAAATGCGGGGCAAAATCAACAGCAGGTGCTTGTTGCGCCAGACTGAGATTACTGAACAATAATGCAACCAACGCCAGTTTTTTCATTTAGTACCCTTTAGGTTGTGCCGGCACCATGACCTCACGGTTACCGTTATGGCCAGGACCACTGACCACCCCACTCATTTCCATTTGTTCTACCAGCCTTGCTGCCCGATTATACCCAATCCGGAATTTACGCTGCACGCCGGAAACCGACGCCCGACGGCTTTCAATAACGTGTGCTACCGCCTGATCATACAATGGGTCCGCCTCACCATCATCTCCCTCCAGTGTCTCACCTGGGAGCAAACTTTCTTCACTGGTTTCGCCACTTAAAATTTCTGAAATATAATTCGGTTTACCACGTTTTTTCCAGTCGGCAACGACTGCATGCACTTCATGGTCATCAACAAAAGCACCGTGCACCCGGTTTGGTACTCCTGAGCCCGGCGGCAGGTATAACATATCACCCTGCCCCAATAAGCTTTCAGCGCCTTGCTGATCGAGAATGGTTCTCGAATCAATTTTTGAAGACACCTGAAACGCAATCCGGGTCGGGATATTGGCTTTAATCAGGCCGGTAATTACATCAACTGAAGGCCGCTGCGTGGCCAGGATCAGGTGAATACCTGCTGCCCGGGCTTTTTGAGCGATACGGGCGATAAGCTCTTCTACCTTTTTGCCAACAATCATCATCATGTCGGCAAATTCATCAATTACTACGACTATTGCCGGGAGTTTTTCCAGCAAGGGGGTTTCGGTGCGCATATCATCTGATGGCTTCCATAGCGGATCCTTTAATGGCTCGCCGGCCGCTATCGCCTCTTTCACTTTAAGGTTGTAGCCTTTCAGATTGCGCACACCCAACGCCGACATCAGCTTATAACGCCGTTCCATTTCACCTACGCACCAGCGCAGGCCATTAGCGGCATCTTTCATATCGGTAACCACTTCAGTTAATAAATGCGGTATACCTTCATAAATTGATAGCTCGAGCATCTTCGGGTCAATCATCAGAAACCGTACATCATCCGGGGTCGACTTATACAGTAAGCTACAGATCATTACATTAACGCCCACTGACTTACCTGAACCGGTAGTACCTGCAACCAGCAAATGCGGCATTTTGGCTAAGTCAGCGACCACTGATTTACCAGCTATATCCTTGCCCAGCACCATGGTTAATGCTGATTTAGACTCCGTAAAGATTTCATCGCCAATTACTTCTGACAGCCGGACTATTTCCCGATGTTGATTCGGCAGTTCCAGGCCGATAAAGGATTTACCCGGAATAACCTCCACTACCCGGACACTGATTGCCGACAAAGAACGCGCTAAATCTTTGGCCAGACCGGTAATTTTGCTAACTTTAACGCCCGGAGCTAAATCCAGCTCAAAGCGGGTAACCACCGGGCCAGGGTGTACACCAACAACCCGGGCTTCGACATTAAAATCAAGCAGTTTGGCTTCAACCAATCTTGACACCCGTTCCAAGTCGGCAGGGTCAATCGGATTCTGAGCCTTATCAGGGCGATCCAGCAATGCCAGTGATGGCAGCTCTTCCATGGTGTGCTGAACTTCTTCACTGTCATCTGTTTCGTCGTCATCCGGGAACTGCATTAATGGATCCAGCTGTTCCTGTGGCTCGAGCTGAGCCAGGGTTTTTGAAACATGCTCCCGGTTCAACGGCTCATCAACAGCACTAAACGACAGTTGCTCATCAGCAAGCTGATCCATACTGTAATATGATTTTGCTTCGGTTTGCGGGTTAAGCGGTTTAATCGGTAACGGCTCGGTTATTTTTGGTTCAGCAAATAGTGCAGGTTCCGCTCGCTGTTTGTTGAGCTGCTTTTGTGACAGGTCTTTGGGCTGATTCAGCTGTAGTGGAGCAGACTCAGCTGAATCGTAGTCATCCTGCTCAGGCGGTGCACTACCAAAACGCTCACTTAACCAGCCAGGAAGTGCAGCCAGCCATTGACCAGCCCTGAAGCAGGCGACGCCAACATAATCGGCTACTGTTAGCCAGGAAATACCGGTCATCAGGGTCAGACCGGTTGCAAAGCCTGCCAATAGCAGCAAGCTGGTACCGATAAAATTAAAGGACGGTAGTAAAACGCTGGTTGTTACGTCCCCTACTGCCCCACCGGACGAAAAATAATAAATATCATTAAAGTTCATGCTGCTGATGGCCGTAGCACAAACCAGGGTTAACAGCAGGCCAATCAGCCGCAGCCCCAGAATAAGATAATCAAGTGCAAACACATCGTGGTATCGTTTAAACAATAAATATCCAAATACCGCAATCAGAAATGGCACCAGATACGCCACCCAGCCAAAACTGAATAGCAGCATATCTGCCACCCGCGCGCCAATCGGACCCGCATAATTGTTTACACTGGTTTGATAGCCAGTTTGTGACCAGCTTGGATCAGCCGGGTCAAACGAAAACAACGCCAGCAATAAAAACAATGCCAGCGCCCAGAACAGGATCAACCCCACTTCGAGCAAGCGTTGCACGCCATTTAACGGAAATAATTGTTTGCTTTGCAAATGATGGGCCTCATTATTTTATTCTGTCTGCGCAGACCTTACTACCATAACAGAGCCAGCGAAAAAGTGCATCTGCACCATTACGTAGCGCATGGTAAATAACGCCTTCAGTTAACGCTATCAGGCAGCTTTGCTCACGCTACCGCAGCTAACATTAACCGAAGCTTTATCTCTGACAACACCCGGCAATACTATCGCCATTCGTTAGGATGTCATGGCAACAAAACTGCTTTGCTTAACCTCTTCCATTACCACGTAAGTCCGGCTTTCCCGCACACTCGGCAATCTGAGCAAGGTTTCACCTAATAGTTCACGATAAGCAGCCATATTAGCTACCCGGGTTTTCAGCAGAAAGTCAAAACTGCCAGACACCAGGTGGCATTCCTGAATTTCAGCCAGCTTCTGCACCGCTTTACTAAATTCGTCAAAGTCTTCCGGCGAAGTTTTGCTTAAAGTTATTTCAACAAATACCAGCAAGGCTGCACCCACCTTATGTGGGTCAACCTGAGCGGTATAGCCTGTAATGTAGCCTTCGGCTTCCAGCTTGCGTACCCGCTCCAGACAGGGGGTCGGGCTTAAACCCACCCGTCTGGCTAATTCCACGTTGGCCAGGCGGCCATCGTGTTGCAGTTCAGTCAGTATTTTACGGTCAATCCGGTCTAACTTCTTGATACTTTTACTTAAAGAATACATAGCAGTGAAAACTACCTATTTTAAAAAATAAACAGGATTTTGCACCAAGCCTGCATATTAAAACAAGCATTAATTCTGAATTTTACGCTGTATACTGCGCACAAATTTTACTTATCACCTACAGGGCGGAACATTATGATCATCGGTATCCCCAAAGAAATAAAAAATCACGAATACCGTGTCGGTATGACACCAGCCAGCGTGCGTGAGCTGATTGGCCATGGCCATAGTGTTTATGTTGAACACAATGCGGGCATTGGTATTGGCTTTACGGATGAAGACTACACTGACACTGGCGCAGTGGTGTTAGCGACCGCAGCAGAAGTTTTCGCCAAAGCGGAAATGATTGTTAAAGTTAAAGAGCCACAAGCGGTTGAGCGCGCCATGTTGCGTGAGGGGCAAATCCTGTTTACTTATCTGCACCTGGCACCTGACTTACCGCAAACAGAAGACTTAATTAAATCTAAAGCAGTGTGTATAGCCTACGAAACAGTAACAGACAATAAAGGTGGTTTACCGCTGCTGGCACCGATGTCGGAGGTCGCTGGCCGGATGTCAATCCAGGCTGGTGCCCGGGCGCTGGAAAAATCTTGTGGTGGTCGTGGTGTACTGTTAGGTGGTGTACCTGGCGTGGCGCCAGCAAAAGTTGTAGTTATCGGTGGCGGCATGGTAGGCACCAACGCAGCACAAATGGCTGTTGGCCTGGGTGCCGATGTATCGGTATTGGATCGCAATGTAGATGTACTGCGTCGAATTAATGCGCAGTTTAATGGTGCAGTTAAAGCGATCTATTCAACTGCTGCTGCATTAGAACAGGAAGTGCTGGCGGCCGACTTAGTTATAGGCGGTGTGTTGGTACCAGGTGCTGCAGCGCCTAAGTTAATTACCGCAGAGCATATTAAACGGATGAAACCCGGCTCGGCCATTGTTGATGTGGCTATTGATCAGGGTGGCTGTGTAGAAACATCCAGAGCAACCACGCATGCTGACCCAACCTATATTGTCGATGAAGTTGTACATTACTGTGTGGCGAACATGCCAGGCGCTGTGCCCCGTACCTCTACCTTTGCCTTGAATAACGCTACCCTGCCCTTTATTATCCGGTTGGCGAATAAAGGCTATAAGTTGGCATTAACTGAAGATAAGCATTTATTAGCAGGCTTAAACGTATACCACGGTAAAGTGACAAACCAGAGTGTGGCAGAAGCATTGGGGTTTGCCTATGTTGCACCCGAACTGGCAATTAGTGACAAATAGCCAGAATGCTCCTGTAAAACAAACAAAAAGCCGGCTTGATGCCGGTTTTTTATTTTTTTTATCAATTAATTTCATTAATTCAATAATAAAGCTATACATTCGGCTCAGAACTGTTAAAGTGATTCCCGGCCTGTAAAGCAGACCTATGTAACAACATGTTTTTGAAAACTTCGCTACACAGCTTCATAGTAAGTCATGTCCCTGAAGATTCACGCACGTTTGCCCGCATAAGTAAATTTAACAGTCAGGCTAACAGCGCATTAAGCGTAATTTAGTTTCATTAAAATTTTTAGGAGTCATTCATGGCTAAAGTAACTGGTGTAGTAAAGTGGTTCAACGCAGATAAAGGTTTCGGTTTCATTACTCAGGATAACGGCGGCGCTGACGCGTTCGTTCACTTCCGTGCAATTATGACTGAAGGTTACAAAACCTTAGACGAAGGTCAACGCGTAACGTTCGAAATCGAACAAGGCCAGAAAGGCCCTCAAGCTGCTAACGTAACTGTTCTTTAATAGTCCAGTTCGTTCAGTTTAAAAAGACCGGCTTCTGGCCGGTTTTTTTTATTTGATTAATTTTATTGTTTACAGAATAAACACTATACATTCAATCCAGACCTGATATTATGCTTTCCGGCCTGTTGAACAGACCTATGTAACAACATGTTTTTGAACACTTCGCTACAAGCTTCATAGTAAGTCATGTCCCTGAAGATTCACGCACGTTTGGCCACATAAGTAACAGTCAGGCTATTAACGCATTAAGCGTAAATTCGTTTTATTAAAATTTTTAGGAGTCATTCATGGCTAAAGTAACTGGTGTAGTAAAGTGGTTCAACGCAGACAAAGGTTTCGGTTTCATTACTCAGGATAATGGCGGCGCTGATGCGTTTGTTCACTTCCGGGCAATCATGACTGAGGGTTACAAAACCTTAAACGAAGGCCAACGTGTAGCTTTCGAAATAGAACAAGGTCAGAAAGGCCCACAAGCTGCTAACGTAACGCTGCTGTAATAGCAAAGCGTGTTCAGTTGAAAAGAGCGGCCGTTTTAACGGCCGTTTTTTATTGTTTAACATTTGAACAATCTGCAATTAAAAAAAGCCGCGTAATGCGGCTTTTTCAATCGGGCACTTGTACTACTTAATCTTTGGCGACAGGCAGGGTCGGATATTTAATTCCTGCCATATCATTCATTACCCGGATCACCTGAGTACTGTAACCGAATTCGTTATCGTACCAAACATACAATACACAACGATCACCATCAACAATAGTCGCTTGCGAATCAACTACACCGGCATAGCGTGAGCCGACTAAATCTGAGGATACAATTTCAGTAGAACTGGTGTAATCAATCTGGTCCTGTAAATCAGAAAATAAAGAAGTGCGCTGTAAAAAGGCATTCATCTCATCACGGCTGGTTTCTTTATTCAGGTTTAACGACAGGATTGCCATAGAGACATTTGGTGTGGGTACCCGAATAGCATTGCCGGTCAGTTTACCTTTCAGCTCTGGCAATGCCTTGGCTACCGCACTGGCAGCACCGGTAGAGGTGATAACCATATTCAATGGTGCAGCCCTGCCCCTCCGTTCCGCTTTATGAAAGTTATCAATCAGATTCTGGTCATTAGTATATGAATGGACAGTTTCAACATGACCATTGCGGATACCAAACTCATCGTTCAATGCCTTTAATACTGGCGTAATGGCGTTGGTGGTGCAGCTGGCAGCAGACACAAATTTGTGCTCAGGCGTAATCATATGCTGGTTTACGCCATACACAATATTGGGAACCTCTCCTTTCGCCGGCGCCGTCAACAGTACCCGCGCAGTGCCTTTACTCTGGAAATGAATAGCCAGTTCTTTGTCGTCTTTCCAGATACCGGTATTGTCGACAACCAAGGCGTTGTCAATACCATAAGCCGTGTAATCAACCAGCTCCGGTGAGCTGGCATAAATAACTTTAATAAAAGTACCGTTGGCTTTAATACCCTGGTTTTCTTCATCAACAGTAATACTGCCGTTGAAAGGACCATGGATAGAGTCGCGACGCAACAAGCTGGCACGTTTTTCCAAATCACCTTTTTTACCGCCGCGTACCACAATAGCTTTTAACCGTAATTTACTGCTTGGCCCGGAGCGCTCGAGCATCAGGCGCGCCAGTAAACGACCAATCCGGCCAAAACCATATAACACGACATCAGTTGGTTTAACTTTATCTTCATGATCAAGAATATCGCCTAACTCATGGGCAAGATATTGCTCAAGGTTAAGACCTGCACCAGAGTTCTTAAATAAAAAACCATACGCCAGCTTACCAATGTCGACCCGTCCCGGCGCCAGATTCATTTTGCTGATGGCTTCCAGTACCGGAAAACTCTCGCGCAGCCGCAGTTTTTCGCCTTCAAAGCGTTCAACAGTTTTGTGGGCTTTAATGATATCGATAGTGGTGGCGTTGACCAGCGGGCGGCCATATACCACCACTTCTATTCCTTTATTACGATAAAGCCTGCCAATGATTGGCTGCATGTTTTCGGCGTATTCCTGGCGTTCCTGCCAGCTTTTCTGGTACTGCTCTGCGTGTGATAGGGTCATGTGTCGGCCTTTTACTTCAAGAAGATGAATTAATCGGAGCCTTGTGCTGTTTCGTAGGGTACAGCTTGTTTATTAAAGGCGGCACATTGTAATAGATATTGAAACCTTACCACAACCACTACAGGTTAATTTCAGGCTTTTGTCGCATGCTGAAAACGTAAACTCACTGAATTGACACAATAGCGCTGCCCCGTGGGTGCCGGACCGTCTTCAAACACGTGCCCCAGATGAGCATCGCAGTTGCTACAGAGAATTTCTGTCCGCTGCATGCCGTGGCTGGTATCTGTATGGTACTTTACCCGCCCCTCCAACGCCTGATAAAAACTTGGCCAACCGCACCCTGCGTCAAATTTAGTGTCAGATGCAAATAACACCGCACCACAACAAATGCAGTGATAGGTGCCGTCAGCAGTATGATGTAATAACTGACCGGTAAACGGATACTCTGTGCCTTTTAACCGGGTTACCCGGTACTGTTCATCCGTTAAGCGTTGTTGCCATTGTTGCTCTGTTAACTTCATAATACCTTCCAGTTCACGACGTTGCTGAAGCAGTAATACAGTTTGGAATCACTAACAGCTTAGCTTTATTTTGATATTTTGCCTTTAATATCTAAAAAGCGCCGTTAGACATATAAACCACCCTACTAATTATTAAGTCAGTACACTTAGCAGGCATCTACAACACTTCAAAGGAGATGATTATGCAAAAGCCACTCTTATGGTTCACTTTGTTACTAATAGTAATGTTGGCGACGCCGTTGCATGCTGAGCAGTTGACGGGGAAATGGCGCGGAAAACTGCAAATGACCCCACAGGCAGCGCTGACTATTGGCATTAATATCAGCAACGCAACAGAGGGCTATAGCCTTACCATCGACAGTCCCAATCAGACAATGTTTGATTATGTCCCCTCGCAATTTAAAATCGAAGGCAACAGTGTGCAGTTTCAGGATGACAAACTGAATGCCAGTTTTAACGGCACATTGCAGCAGGGCCAGCTACGGGGCGAATTCAGCCAGGGTAAAACCATCCCTCTGAATTTGCAGAAACTGGATGATACTCAGCTTAAATTACTGGAAAATGAGGGTAGCTGGTTTGGTGACCTTGTTATTAACAATAGCGCCCGCCTGCCTCTGGTGCTGAATATAGCAGTCGCTGACCAGGGCTATCATGTCACGCTCGACAGCCCCAAACAGCAAAGCTTCGGTATTCCGGTAGACAAATTCAACCTAACGGACAATACTATGGAGTTCAACTCGGCCATCATTAACGCCAGCTATAGCGCTACCTGGCAGGATGACAGCTGGCAAGGCACCTTTGTTCAGGGCTCAGCAATGCCACTGGTGCTAAAAAAAAAGCCGGACTGAGTAATCAGGTGAGCCCTACGGTTGCCCAACTGGATCAATGGTTACAAAAGGAGTTTGGCGAAGCCGGAATAGCAGTAGCAATAATCAGCGATGGCAAAACCCGCTATTATCTGCACGGCTTCGCTGACCACCTTAAACAACAACCGGTCAGTAAGCATACGTTATTTGAAATTGGCTCAGTAACCAAACCTCTGGTGGGTTTGCTTACTGCGCTTTCTGTGATTAACCATCAACTCGACCTCGACACAACTGTGGCGTCCCTGCTGCAACACCCGGATTATCAACAGCACAAATATGACCTTGCTCAGTTATTAAGTCACTCCAGCGGCCTGCCGCGTTTACCAGAGAATCTGCCATTAAGCGATCTGACTGATCCTTATGCAGATTATACCCGTGCCGATTTAATGGCAGCGTTACGAAAGATGCAACCCGGTGAACCACATTTTGAGTATTCAAATTTAGGTTTTGGTTTGCTGGCAGAGTTGCTCGGTCAGCAGCAAAACCGAAGCTTTGCCGCCCTGATTCAACAACAATTATTTGAGCCGACAGGAATGTCAGCCAGTACACTGGCGTTGACCAAGGGTAAGTATAAAAACCGGGCTCAGGGCTATCAGATTGATGGTGCGGAAGCAGAAAATTGGCATTTCCAGGCACTGGCAGGTGCCGGTGCGGTGCTTTCAACGATTAATGATATGGCTTTGTTAATCCAACATTACCTGATAGCCACTGCCAATAACACAGTGACTGCAAGCATTAGTGAGAATGCGGCTCTGGCCGATGCTATGCGTTTATCAGTGACGCCGCCAACCTCAGATCCGACTGTCGGTTTTGGCTGGATGCTGCAACCCGAAGGGCTGGTCTGGCATAATGGTCAAACCGGAGGATTTAATTCCTTTGTTGGTTTTGCGCCTGCAGAACAGGTAGGTATCATTATCCTGAGCAATACCACTATACCGGTAACCCCGGGCGGCATGGCACTTTTAAAACAACTTCGGCAACAAGCAGCAGCCACAAGTAATGAGCATCAGTAAATAATGACCAGTAATTTAGCAATAGCACCACCCGAGCGCCACGTTTATCTGCTATGCCAGCTAAGCGGCTGGCTGGCGCTATATGCAGTGATTAGCATCGCTGCATGGACGCGGCTAACCTTTACTCAGGTAGAATTGTTATATGCGCTGGTTTTAGTGGGTAGCAGCGCCATAGGCTCGCATTTAATCCGGTTCGGCTACAAAAAAAGACTGCGCAGCAAAGTTATCTGGCAACAGGTGCTGTATCTGGCTGTTAGCAGCCTGCTGATTGCTGCTATTGCCGCACTGTTGCTGGTCGTGACGGCGCTTGCCCTGGCCCATTTCGGCATTACCAACCCGATACCCGCTGCACAACAATGGTTTGTAGCCAGGGTAGTGTTTACCGGTAATTTTTTCAATATGCTTATGGCGTTGCTGTTCTGGTCCGCGCTTTATTTCAGTATTACTAAAGTACGGCAGTTGCGCCAGACAAATGAATTGTTAAAATCAAGCCAGCTTGATGCATTAAAAAACCAGCTTAACCCCCACTTTCTGTTTAATGCCATTAATAATATCAGGGCATTAATTCTGGAAGATCCTCAGCGGGCCAGGACAATGCTGGCGCGATTGGCTGACATGCTACGCTATAGTCTCAGTAAAGATGATAAAGCCAAAGTAACGCTCAGTTCGGAGCTTGCCATTGTTAATGAATATATCGAGCTGTGCTCTATTCAATTTGAGGAAAGGCTGCGTTTCACTATCGACGTTGAACATAACTGCCTGCAAGCACTGGTACCGAAACTGTTGCTGCAACTTTGTGTCGAGAACGCTATTAAGCATGGCATAAGTACAGATATCAACGGAGGCAGTATCGACGTGACAATACGTCAAATCGACAATTTGCTGGATATCAGCATTGTTAATGATGGTAGTTTTGATAAAGTTTCGAATCATCAGGGCGTTGGCTTGCATAACATCCGACAACGATTAGCCTTACTTTACCCTGACTCCCGACACGCCGGCTTAAGCCTGTACAGCGAGCAGCGTAAAGTAAAAACTCGCATTCGTTTGCCACTGGAGTTCTGATATGAAGGTAATCGTTGTAGATGACAGCCGCCTGGCCCGGCTGGAGTTAGCCGAGCAACTAAACCACATTCATGGCACCAGTCTGGTTGGTGAGGCGGCTAATATTCGCCAGGCTAAACAACAAATTGAAGCGCTTAAGCCCGACGTCGTGTTGCTGGATATTAATATGCCAGGTGGCGATGGCTTTAAATTGCTGGAACAACTCGACTACCTGCCGCAGGTTATTTTTGTTACTGCTTATGATAATTATGCTGTTAAATCATTTGAATATAACGCTCTGGATTATTTGCTGAAGCCCGTGACATTAAACCGCTTGCAAGCTGCCTTTGATAAATTACAACCGGTTAATCAGAATGAGCAAAAGTTAGCACTGCACCAACAGTTTTTTATTAAAGATGGTGACAACTGTTATTTTGTAAAACTAGCTGACGTAATTTGCTTTGAGGCTATGGGCAACTACACCCGGGTGCACCTGGCAGATGCGACCCCGGCAACCTATCGTAGTATTAGCGCAATCGCGCAGCGATTACCGGCTGAAAGCTTCTTTCGTGCTAATCGCAGCTGGATCATAAATACCAACTATATTAAGGAGATAACCCCCTCTGTCGCTGGCGGGTTCGATGTAAAGTTACAGCGTAATAAACAGGTTGAAATATCCCGACGTCAGGCCAGTGCCTTTCGACTGCACTGGAGCCTTTAAATGGCTCCTAACCCAGGTCATTGCCACCATGCATGCAACTGCATCTGGTTTATCAGGCTATGCACTGCCAATATAACTAATTTAAACGTAATTAAATATGAGGTTAAAAACTTAGCAAATCACGCCGGATAGCATGCATCAGCAAATTCGATTGTGTTTTCAGTTCCCTGCCCACCTGCTGCAGTTCCTCACCAATAAATTTAACTGCTTCATAATCTTTGCTCAGAGTAATGGCTACAAGCTTATTCATCTGCTCGCTGGAGACGACCAACAGCTTGTTGTACAACTTTTGAATTTCTTCAAGTATTTCCAAAATATCATCCGCGGCACTAAGTTTCAGCCCAGCAGTTTGCTTATTGAGTGTCTGCAACTCAGCTAAACCAGCGTTGCTGACTCGTTGAATTTCACCGGAAAACCACAACGTAGCAATTGATGCGGCGGCGGTATCCTCCGCAGCATCTGCCGCCTGATAGCGGCTATTAAATTCGGTAAACAACGGCAGGAACAATGTTTGGTAATCATTCTGATGTCTGAGATAAAAAGCATCAAGCTCATTGCAATAGTCTTCGTAATCGCAAACTTTCAACTCGTAAACCTTTCGCCGGCGCTCAAGCTCAAGGTTCATTGAGTGTTTAAGTTTATGAAAACGATTATTGGCAGCATGTTTGCTGAAACAAAATAAAGCAAACCATAGCAAGTTTATCGCTGTAAAAACCCAGACATAATAATCAGGCAAGCTTTGTCCGGGTAATTTAGCTAATAACGCATTGATGGTATCCATTCCTCTCCTATTCCAACCGGCGAAATTAAACGCCGCTGCAACAAGTTTTTAAAACAAGACAACACCTTGCTATTCGGGTCATGAACTAGCACTGAATTAGTGGAGCAAAAAATTTAGTTTCGGAAAAGTTGCTCAATGCTTCGCCGGTAACGCGATGATTGCGCGTCGGGTTTCTGTAAATCAGCAATAAGCTGTTTAATCTGAGTCTCATTATCTGCCATCAAGTAACTATAGCCGCCACTCGCAGATGTCAGAATACCCATATTAAGTTGCACAGAACCATCGTCCGAGCGGATAAACACCAGGTTATTACGTATTTTAAAACGCTCTGCCGAATACTGAAAAAATTGTAACGCATATTCCAGTTGCTGGAACGTAGTTGGGTAACCGCTGCGTTTAGCGGGGTATTCGCTAATAGAATGACTCAGTAAGGTTTGATCAGCATATATCGTATCAGGTTTGTCACCCACAAACTGAAAGTACAGCCGGCAAAAACCGGGTTTTCTCTGTTCAATAATCTGCCAGCAGGAGGCATTACGGTCTGCGTTAAATTGCACGGTTGCAGAAGCAGCAGCTTTAAACGACAGCAACATCACACCAACAACTAACCACACATATGGCTTATTAATTACTTTCACACTGCGTCCTCCATTACACTACTTTACTACACGAACCTGAATATCCAGATACGCACATTAAGTTATAGATGGATTAGTTCCGCTATGCAATTGATAAATCTGATTTAGCTAATTTAGTTATCAAATTTGGCAGGGTTAAATGTTAAATTGTCTGCCGACGCCAGACCTTGATCGTGCCGGCAGCAAACAGCACACCAAGCAGCAGACAAATGGCAGAACTAACCCACCAGAACATCAGGCTGTTACCCGGAAACATCGGCATAATGACCAAAAAAGCCAGGCCGCGAAGGAGAAAAATAGCCGATATCACACAAAGCGCTGGACGCAACAACGGCAAGCGGCGAAGTACTCCAGCACCGGATAAGGCATACAGCGCCCACATTACTAACATCAATGAAATAAACAATGTTATAACCGTTGGGTACCAATGCCCCTGCTCCGCCAGCAAAGCCATTTGCTCGCCAGCGCCGAAAAAGCGGTACCAATCGCCGCCAAATACAATACAGCCAAGGTGAGCCAGTGCGGCACACAGGCAGCAGATTGCGGCGGCAACAAGATATCGGTTTCTGCTCAAAACACGTTCCTTCTGTTAGTTAACGACGTCCTGATTCTGATTAACTTTCGAAAAAATTAAAATGAAAAGGCTAACATAATTAATATTAGAACAACCAACCAAGGTATCGGCGATGCCCAACAGGCTAAAGGCTTACTACTAGCTTCGATTACTCTTTCACGCATACGCTGTTGCTGGGAGCGCTTAGTACGGCTGTATAACTGCGGAACGGGAAATATAAAAAAGGCTATGGCAAAAATAATCAGATACCAGCCTGAGCGGCTGTAATTGGGAAAATTGAAAATAATGAGCGCCCCCACTACCACCAACACAGCAGCAATGATCAATTGGGTTTTACTGGGTAACTTCATAAACTTTTTTTTTTGTTAAATGGTTAATCAACCGCTTTCGGTTAGGTTGTTTTCGTGGCAAATCCAATGCTAATAGATATGGGCAAATTATGGTACAACTTATTTACAGAAGCTGGCGTCAACCAATCGTTATAAATCAATCAATGTATAGTTGTCGCCCCATTAATTTGTAGTTGATTTAGAGAATAATGTTGTTTAGGTTAACAACTACATAATTCGTATTGCGTCGAAACGACTTAGGAATAATTCAATGACATTAATCAGGCTAGCGATAATAGCACTTTGCATGGTGTTCACTGCGGGGCCTTATGCAGAAGAGTCAGCCAACCTTACTGACGGCGGCATTAGTGTCAGCGATAAAAACTTCCCCTGGCAACTGGTCGTCGACCGGGGCAAGATTTTAGGCTGCGTTTATGATAATAAGTTTTACTCGTTGGGCGCCATTTTAATTCTGGAGTCGTTGCCACGAAAATGTGAGCTGGCATCGGATCGAAATGGGATCTGGGAGCAACTGACAGAAGCCGAGTTACTGCTGTGGCAGGAAAGTATTGAAGAGCAACAAGCCACCAAGCAAGAAGCAAACTATATTGGCAACGACCCGATAAACGACGAAGAAGCAAGATTGATCCGCTATTTACGCAGCGCCAAAAAGCGGGCTGACACGCAGTAATTTATAATTCCTACTGAAATTATCGTGCATATCTTCATGTACCAGCTGCTGAAAATCAATGTCCAGGGAGTATTAATAGCAAATTTTTCTACGCTCAAATTTCAGGCTATAGTTTGCAACTATTGATCGCCATCATAGTTTTTGCGCCCAGTGCTGCTAGGCTAAGCACACTTTAGGCCTGAGCGGCTTTACCCGGAGTAGCAATATGCAAGTCAGTAGCCCAGAACAGGCGCTTAGTATCATTCAGGATAACGACATCATCTGGTGTCACTCGATGGCAGCAACACCTTATTACCTGCTGCAAGCCTTAGCAAAGGTTGCCCTTGACCGACAAAACCTGACGCTGTTGCAGCTGCATACCGAGCATAGCGAGATATTATGCGACCCGGCGCTGCAAGGCCATTTGCGCCAACGCTGTTTCTTTGTTGGCAGCAGTACGCGCGCAGCAGTCAACTGCGGCAGTGCCGATTATGTGCCAATGTTTTTATCCGAAATACCCAAACTATTCCGAAGTGGCGAACAACCTCTTGATGTCGCGTTAATTCAGGTATCCAAACCGGATAATCATGGCTTTTGCAGTTTAGGCGTGTCGGTAGAAGCCACTCGCGCAGCACTGCAAATGGCAAAAAAAGTGATTGCCTGGGTAAATCCGCTGCTGCCACGCACCCACGGCGACTCATTTATTCACTTAAGCCAGATTGACCGCTATGTCGAGCATGCAGCGCCACTTCCCTTGCACAAAGCCGCGTTGCAGGATGCGGTTTCAATGCAAATCGGCCGCAATGTAGCCAGCCTGATCCGCGACGGAGACTGTCTGCAAATGGGCATCGGCGCGATACCTGATGCAACCCTTGGCTATCTTGGCGACAGAAGAAATCTCGGAATTCATACTGAAATGTTCTCTGATGGCGTGCTGCCATTAATTGAACAAGGGGTGATTACCAACCAGAATAAACGCAAACATCGCGGTAAAATTGTCACCACCTTTGCCATGGGCAGCCAGAAACTATATGACTTTATCGACGACAACCCGCAAGTGGTATTTCTGGATGTTGAATACACCAACGACACCGCAGTTATCCGCCAGAATCCGCAGGTAGTATCAATTAACAGTGCTTTACAGGTCGATTTAAGCGGCCAGGTCTGTGCAGATTCACTCGGCACCAAAATATACTCAGGCGTCGGCGGCCAGATGGACTTTGTCCGCGGCGCTGCACTATCAGAAGGCGGTCGCGCTATTATCGCCCTGCCCGCTACTGCCGCAGCAGGCAGCATCTCACGTATCAGCTCGCTGTTAAGCCCGGGTGCCGGGGTGGTCACTACCCGCGCCCATGTCCATTACATTGTAACCGAGTATGGCATCGCTAATTTACGAGCCAAAAGCTTACAAGAGCGGGCCCGCGCCTTGATAGAGATAGCCGCACCACAGTTTCGGGCTAACCTTGCCGAGCAAGCCTGGCAAGATTGGGGGCTTAAAGTGTAAATTTTTTGCTTTTGCTCAGCTCACAGCCAAACCAAACCCGAATTAGTCATGAGAATAATCCATACCTGGCGACACGTCATCACGCGACAAACAAAACCAGACACCACCAAGGCTCAGGTAGGCACCACTATTCCAACGAACATGGCCTTTCATACCGAGTATTTCATTATAGAACGCCAGTGAGCAATCTATGTCACTAACAGCGATGGTGATATGGTTTAGACCTTGCATCACAAAACTTCCATAGCAAAGACATCTTACTGATTATGCTCTTAACATTTTAAGTCTGTATAAACGTTTGGCCGATAAATTTCCATAAAACTCTCGGGCTTACATAACGCAGTAAAACCGTATTTGGCATATAAACCATGCGCATCTGACGTAGCCAGCGTAAAACGGCGTACATCAGCTACACTGGGGTGCTGCAGTACCGCAGCCATTAACTTTGCGGCGATACCCGTAGCGCGATACTCTGGCCAGACAATAACATCTACCAGGTTCGCAAAGGTTGCCTGGTCGGTAATAATGCGGCAAAACCCCACTTGTTGGTTTGCAGTATAAGCCCCCAGGCATACCGAATGCGCAATGCTGCGGCGCACCGTATCGAGCGAAATACCTTTGGCCCAGGCGCTTTGCGTACTAAGGAAATGATGAATTTTGCCAATATCCAGCCGCGATTTATCATCGCTGATAGCTATTTCTGTCATAAATTTTCCTTGCCATCACGGCAATCCTGCTGCTTAAGCAGGTAATAACTCAATACAATTAACGGCACGTTGGTGGTTACCGGGTTAAAGGCTTCGAGCAGTACAAAGGGCGTCATTATTGCAGCAAACAGTAACAAACCGATTAAGCCAATAATGTTCAATAGCTGAACAACTTTCAGTCGGTAACAACAGATAAATATCAGACCAAAAATTACTTCAGCTATACCTGCCGTTTTCACCAGCAGGTACGTAATGTCGTCAGAAAAGCCCAAGCTGCCGGTCATTGCTTGTTCCAACGGAGCAATTTGCAATAACTTGGGGAAGATGCCGTGGTAAACCCAGGTTAAACCAATAACATAACGGGCAAGCTGTATAGTATTCAAATTTTAACGATCTCAATCTGCTTAACTTACAAACTAAAGCGGCTTTAATCATTGCCGGATAATGAGGATCAGATCGAAATAAATTCAGATCTCAGCAGGCCAAAGCACTTAAGATCATGAAACTTGTTCTTCCAATATCCGCATTCGCGCCTGAGGCCTTCCTCTTTAAAACCCAGCCTGAGAAGCAATGCTTCTGAGGCGTTGTTGCCTGGCACTGTATCCGCCTGAATTCTGTGTAATGTGCCGCAAGCCAGTTTACCCGAAAATGCAATCTCAATAATCGCCCGCACGGCTTCTGAAGAGTAGCTCTTGCCCCAAAACGCCGGTAAAAGGTCATAGCCAATAACGGCGTTCTGCATCTTACTGTTCCAGGAATTAAAACCGCAGGTGCCAATTAAATTGCCCGTTGCTTTTAGGCGTATAGCCCAACGAATACCCGCTTGCTCGGCGTAGCGAGATTTAAATAGACTAATAAGATTGCCAGCCTGGCCGGGCTCGGTAAACACTGCCAAATCATAGTATTCGACTACAGAGGGATTGGAAAACAGCTCAAATATCTCTGCTTTATCATCATCTTGGAGCTCTGAGAGCAACAGCCGCTCTGTTTTTAACGCTGGAAAGGTCAACTAGTTCATCCTTAAAATAGAGCATGACAATAAGCCAGCCCACTCACGGCTTATTTAAGCCAAACATAGAACGACATTGGTCGGCAAAGGCACTGAATTTCTCTTTCATGGTTCGTTTCAGGTTTACATCCAGTGAGCCGAGAACAGAGTAGCCTTCAATAGTAATTTGTGGTGCCTGCTGCCCGCCCATTGATCTGGCGCGGTTTTTAGTACTGCCAACGATATTAAACATATTCGATACGACATTAACCTGCTCTGGCACCAGAATATTCAGGCTACCAACCCAGTTGTTGACCCGGATGACAATATGTTGGTGCTGAAAAATGGCTTCAGAAAAGTCCAGCTCTACCGATCCCAGCACGTTAATTACCCTGATTTCTGCCGGAACCAACCACTGACCGCTGTGTTCATTGGATGATAGTACACAAAGAATTTTCTCGTTACGGGTATCGTTGCCGGCCTGATAGCGTGGGGAGAAATTTTTCTCACGCTGCTGCTGATACGTATCGTCAGGCTGCAGCGTTAAATCAGCTACGACATCCACCAATTCCTGGTGCGTCCTGGCATCAGAAGCAACATCCAGCCGCCGCTCAAAGGCTTCAGCCGATATAATACCGTGGCTGTAATTCATAATCAGCTGGTCTATCGCTTCCTGTCGCACCTGATCAAAAGGCCGATCCTCAATTTTTACGCCACTGGTATCAATTGCCATAACTAACTCCTGTTTAGTTTATTATTCTCGCCAACTAACAAGCATAGATTAAGCCAGTTTGTTAAGTCATATATATCAGTATGTTATGGTTTGATAATATGAACCAAACTACCAAAACCGCTAACTATTAGCGAATACAACCATAACGGTCACGTTTCTGCTAACTTGCGACAACTTGTGTTATGCGGTTTTTAACCAGCCGCTGTTCAAATTTCTGTGGCAGAAAACCTATCAATAACGCATAAAGCAAAATAGCAGCAAAACGTTCGACCATGCCGAAACTACTATAGCGGGCAATCAGATAGCCAATCGCATAACCCATCAAAGCTGACAGTACTAAAGTAAATATACCCAGGACAAACCGAACTTTCTTTGTATCGTCTTTAGCTTGTTTTATGTAATTCTGAACCCTGACATCAGAGACATTTTCCAGTTGCGGATAGGTCTCTGTTAACCACTTTGAATATTTCATACTTCATTACTGCTTTACGACATAAGTAAACGCTGATGCTAGTGGTTTTTATGACAAAAGTGAATAAGTTGTTTCGGATTTAATGCATAAACTGCTATTATTTTTCGAAAAAATCAGGATGAAAAACGGTGACTGACTGGACCCAACACCTGAATAACCTGGCAAACCAGTTATGGCGGTTAAGCCCGGCCTGCCGAAAACAGGCCAATCTGGCCAGTTTAAAGCTTGTAGCGCATCGCGGTGCTTACATTGCGGGCAACAACAGCCCGGCACCTGAAAATACCCTGCCCGCTTTTGATCGCTGCCTTACCCATAATATCTGGGGTATAGAGCTTGATGTAAGGCTTACCCAGGACGGTGAGCCGGTGGTACATCATGATCCGGCCTGTGGCCGGTTATTTCAGCGGCCCGATCTGGACATTGCTAACATCTCTTTTGCCACACTGCGCCGCGAGCTGCCGCAAATTCCGCATTTACAGGACGTCATTGCCCGTTACGGCAAGCAATTACATCTGATGATAGAACTAAAAGAATCGTGGCGGCAGCGCCGGCCGTTGCAGCCCCAGCTAACCAGATTATTAACGGAACTAGAGCCTGGCGAAGATTACCACCTGCTTAGTCTTGAGCCTGATCATCTGGAAGGGTTTCGGCATCTGCCACCCGCAGCGCTGATGGATGTGGCGTTAACCAATACCAAAGAGATTATCCGCCAGAATCATGCACTGGGACATGGCGCTGTCGCCGGCTCTTTTGCTCTGCTTAGCGAGGCCTGGATAAACCAACTGAAAGCAACCGGCAAGCTCATAGGTACCGGTCAGGTTAACCATCCGGACATTGCAAACCGCGAAGCGGCCCGCGGCATTAACTGGGTATTTAGCGACCAGCCACTGCGCCTGCTTGGCATCAGGGATGACTCTTAATCAATGTATTAGCTTTGTTCGCGCCAGTTATCCGCTACTGCACTGCCTCTGGCTTCCTGCAGCGGCAGCACGCTGATAATTGCCAGTACAAATAACAATAGACAGAACATAATGGCATCGGCCAGGCCGAAAGCCCATTGCATCAGGCCCAGGCCGAGCATGCCAAATACTGCCGCCAGTTTAGTCGCCATCCCCCAGAAACCAAAAAACTCCGCCGATTTACCCAGTGGGGTTAACACCCCAACCAAAGCACGCGCTGCCGACTGCGACGAGCCTAAGCTGGCACCGGCCAACACCCCTGCTACTAAAAATACATACTGGGCCTGCCACTCAACCCCAAACCATTGCCGGCACAACTCTGCAATTAACGGTGTCTGCCAGATAGCCAGAATAGCCAGTAGCCACAGGCTTAAGGTCATTATGTAGGTAACCTTGGCGCCAATCCGGCTTTGTAAAAAACCAAAACCAATAGCACCTATCGCCGCCGTTATTTGCACAATGACAAACATCAGCACCCGTACCTGCTCATCCCAGCCAATAACCTGGGCACCATAAATAAACGAGAATGCGATAATGATATAAATGCCGGCCATCGCAAAAAATATCGAGATTAATAATGTCCGTAAATCCCGAAACTGATGCATCGCCCGCCAGGTGGTATTTAACCGCAGAAACGCCATATTGAGCATGCTCTGGCCGGCAGGTAACTGACGCTTTACCCCGCGATCGCGCAGCCAGACAAAGGTAGGAATGGCTGCGAGTAAAAAGAAGCCCGCGGCAAAAGGCCCGACCCAGCGAATAGTTTCGTAGTTATCGGACGACACCTCACCTAAAAATAACAACGCAAAAGCAGTAGCAATCAGGCCGCCAATATAACCCAGGCTCCAACCGAGGCCGGAAATCCAGCCAAGTGCCTTGCGTGGCCCCAGATCAGTCAAAAAGCTGGCAATAAAGCCCTCACCAATAGCGTAGGCAAAGTTAGAGATAATTATCAGCAGCATCGCAGGCCAAAACCAGCCGGGCTCAACAAAGTACAGCATGGCGGTGGCAAAAACGGTAAGTAAGTAACTGCAGAATAAAAAACGCTTGCGGCTGGCCGAATAGTCCATTACCGCACCACAAACCGGGTTCGCCACCACCACCATTAAATAGCTGACGGCCAGCGAAATACTCCATAGCAAATTACCCAGCCGGTAATCCGGCGCATCACCTACGATTACCCGGGTAAATAAATCGCCATATATCACGGTAATAATCAGTAAGGTATAGGCCTGGTTGGCAAAGTCGAACATCGACCAGCCAAAAATTTCCCGCTTCGCTGCCAAAGGTGTGCTGCTGCTCATAAATGCCTGTTTTCAGTTGTTCTGCTGCAACTTAGTTGCAATTACTGTAGCAGATAATTATGACGGTCCTTAAGTGTTGAGCTGCAGCTTTGTTACACAAATATACTCCCCGTCTCGGTGATCGACTATATTTGAAGTGGCTTATTTGACACTTCCCGTAGTTTCAATATGATGGATAGCAACGTAAGCTCAGGGTTAGACAATGCCAGTTATCAGTCGCTTCTATGGAATTCTGATTGCTATGTATTTTAACGATCATAACCCGCCGCACTTTCACGCTAAATATTCAGGTTATGAAGCGCTATTTGCTTTTGATGGAACAATACTGGAAGGCGAGCTGCCTAAACGAGCAGCCACTTTTGTGCAGGAATGGATAACATTGCATCAGAAAGAGTTAGAAGACAACTGGCGCAGAGCCAGAGCGGGCGACCCCTTAAACTACATCGCACCACTGGAGTAAGTTATGTTACATATTAAATCGGCCAAATATGTGTCGGACTACATAATTTGGGTTGCCTTCGATGACGGCACTTCTGGTGAGGTTGATCTGGATGGCGTTTTACATGGCCCGGTATTTGAACCGCTGAAAAACCTTACTACATTTCAAAAAGTGAGCGTCGATCCAGAGCTGGAAACGGTGATCTGGCCAAATGGTGCCGATCTGGCACCAGAGTTTTTAAAAGACTTACTTAATAAACAAGCTCAGCCAGCGTTAAAAGCGCATGGCTGAGCTTGGCTTAAATAGGCTGTGATAAAAAAAACCACCCGCAGGTGGTTTTTCAAGTTCGATACTTCAGCGCTCAGCCTTATTTAAGCGTCACCTTCAACTGGCTGATAACTTTAAGGGCTTTATCGGTCGCCGCTTCTACGGTGTCGCTGAGTGCCAGCGCAACGCCCATCCGCCGCTCGCCCTGCACTTCCGGCTTGCCGAAAATACGCAGTTCGGTATCCGGCTCGCTCAGCGCCTGTGCCAGGCCCTGGTATTGAATATCAGCGCTGTGGCCGGGTACTAACAGCACAGCCGAGGCGGCCGGGCCGTATTGTTTAATATAAGGAATAGGCAGCCCCAAAATTGCCCGGGCGTGCAGTGCGAATTCGCTTAACTGCTGTGATATAAGCGTAACCATGCCAGTGTCGTGCGGCCTGGGCGATACTTCGGAGAAATATACCTTATCGCCTTTAATAAACAGCTCTACGCCAAATAAACCACGGCCACCCAAGGCCTCTACCACCGCTTTGGCGTAGCGTTTTGCTTCTGCCAGCGCACTGTCGCTCATCACTTGTGGCTGCCAGCTTTCGCGGTAATCGCCTTTTTCCTGACGATGGCCAATAGGCGCACAATATTGAATCCCGGTCAGCGAATTTATCGTTAACAAAGTAATTTCATAATCAAAGTCGATAAAACCTTCCACTATGACCCTGCCCTTACCGGCGCGACCGCCTTCCTGAGCATATAGCCAGGCAGCGTCGATATCCGCTTCGCTGCGCAGGACACTCTGGCCTTTGCCGCTTGATGACATTATCGGTTTTACTACACAAGGGTAACCAATGGCTTTAACTGCGGCAATAAAGCTGACTTTGTCGCTGGCAAACTGAAACGGTGAAGTTTCCAGGCCAAGCTCTTCAGCGGCCAGGCGACGAATACCTTCACGATTCATGGTCAGGTTCACAGCTTTGGCGCTGGGTACCACATTAAAGCCGCAGTCTTCCAGCTCAATCAGCACTGACGTAGCAATGGCTTCCAGCTCAGGTACAATTAGGGCCGGCTTTTCGCTGATCACCAGCTGGCGCAGCGCGGCATTGTCCAGCATCGACATCACGACCGCTTTATCGGCCACCTGCATCGCCGGCGCATTGGGGTAGCGGTCGACTGCTATCACTTCACAGCCATAGCGTTTTAATTCAATACACAACTCTTTACCCAGTTCACCGGCGCCTAATAACAACACCTTGGTGCTGCTGGCCGTGCCTGGCGTGCCTATTTTTTCAATATTATGTGATGTGGTCATTTTATTTTCACCATTGGCCGGGCCGGATTGCTCCAGTCCACATGGAACATTTTACCTTTGGCTTTATCAGTGCGCTCAAAGGTATGCGCCCCAAAATAATCGCGTTGTCCCTGCAGCAAATTGGCCGGCAGCACTGCAGTGCGATAAGAGTCGTAATAACTGAGTGCCGAGCTAAGTGCCGCAACTGGAATGCCCGATAAGGTGGCATTGGCAACCGCTTTACGCCAGTTTTGCTGATACACCGAAATTTGCTTAGCGAAGAACGGGTCTAACAGCAGATTTTCCAGCTCGTCATTACGATCAAAAGCGTCGGTAATAGACTGCAAAAACACCGCGCGGATAATACAACCCGCGCGCCAGATTTTGGCTATTTCGGCAAAGTTAAGCTGCCAGCCATGTTCATCGGCGGCCGTTTTCATTAAATGGAAGCCCTGCGCGTATACGCAAATTTTAGCGCAGTACAAAGCATCGTGTAGCGCCTGAATAATTTCGTCTTTTTGCTCAGCTGAAATTAAATTCTGGGCCGGGCCGGCTAACACCGTAGCCGCTTTAACCCGCTCATGCTTCAGAGCTGATAATGATCTGGCATACACTGCTTCAGCAATAGTTGGCGACGGGCTGCCCAGTTGCAGGCTGCTGACGGCAGTCCACAGGCCGGTCCCCTTCTGGCCGGCTTTATCCATAATAACGTCTACCAGCGGCAGGCCGGTTTCTGAATCTTTGGTGGCCAGCACTTCAGCGCTGATACCAATTAAGTAGCTGTTTAGCGGCCCTTCGTTCCACTGCTTAAATACTTCAGCAATACTGGCAGATGTCATACCAAGAATGTCCCGCATAACCTGGTACACTTCGCAAATAAGCTGCATATCAGCATATTCAATGCCGTTGTGCACCATTTTCACATAATGGCCCGAGCCACTGGGGCCAATATAGGTGGCACAGGGCTCTCCCTCGGTAACCGGGTTGCCTGGTTCAAAGCGTTCTATTGGTTTGCCGGTGGCCGGGTCAACTTTGGCGGCAATGGCCTGCCACAGCGGTTTAATCCGGGTCCAGGCATACGGGTCGCCACTTGGCATTAACGACGGGCCGAAACGGGCGCCCACTTCTCCACCCGATACAGCGGTAGAAAAGAAAATAAACTTGCCTTCGTACTGTTTTTCCCGGGCCACAGTATCGGTCCACAGGCTGTTACCGGTATCGACAATAATATCGTCTGCCTGAATGCCAGCGTCGATAAGCTTATGGCAAATATCGTCTACGGGTTTACCGGCAGGTACCGATAACACAATTAAATGCGGTGCCGATAAGCGCGATAGCAATTCGGTATAAGAGCTGCAGCCAATTACCCGGGCCGGCTTATCGCCGCGCTCGGCTGTATCCTGCGCTAAAACAGCTTCCAGTTTCTGATGGTCTAAATCGAAGGCTGCTACCCGGTAGCCGTTGTCGGCAAGGTTTAGAATGAGGTTTTTACCCATAACCCCGGCCCCGACAAAACCGATGTCACAAAGCGGCGCTGTATCAGTCATCTGACGATCCTTTACTTAGTGTTGCTAAGCCAACAACAGGCTCGGAAAATGGCAGGCATTCTACTGTAAAAGCACAGCAAAAGCAGCAATAAACCTACTGCCAAACCGATATACTATGCGCCGCCTGTAAATATTCAGTTTGCACAACACTGTTATCCGCTACCAGGCCGTCATTGTGAGCGGTATCAAATAAACGATGCCAGCCTGTTCCCTCCCGCGCTGCCGGTAAGGTCAACGCCACCGACTGCTCGGCACCATTCAACACAAACAACAGGGCTTTGCCACTTTGACGGTTGGTTATCCGGAAAATACAAATAGCGCGTTCGGGGTCATGCCAGTCGTGTTGCTGCTTTTCGGTGCCATCAGCCAGAAACCAGCAAACCTGGTGTTTATCCCCATGCAGCTGGTAGTGATCGTCCTGCAGCGATATTTGCTGTAAACAGCTGAACTGTTTACGCAGTTTCAGTAACTGACGAACAAACTCCAAAAATTTCTGCTGCTGGCCATTAAGCTGCCAGTTCAGCCAGCTTACCGGGTTATCCTGACAATAAGCGTTATTGTTGCCCCCCTGGGTATGGCTTAGCTCATCACCACCCAACCAGTGGATCATACCCTGGCTTAACAGCAAGGTGGCGGCGAGATTACGCTTATGCTGATAACGCCGGGCCAGAATTACAGGGTCACTGCTTGGTCCTTCGACCCCGTGGTTACAACTTAGGTTATGGCTGTGACCATCCCGGTTTTGCTCGCCATTTTGCCAGTTGTGCTTATCTTTATGGCTGACTAAATCTTCAAGAGTAAAACCATCATGATAAGTAAGGAAATTTACACTGCAGCTGGCCGGCTTATGGTGTTTCTGGAAAATATCACGCGAGCCCAGCAAACGGGTGGCAAAGTCCGCCAGAACGCCTTTATCACCGCGCCAGAAAGCCCGGAAAGTATCCCGGCACTTGTCGTTGAGTTCAGACCAGTTAGCCGGAAATTGCCCCAGATGATAACCGAAAGGACCAACATCCCAGGGCTCAGCAATTAACTTAGCCTGCGATAACACCGGATCCTGGGCAATAATCTGGAAAAAACTGGCATAGGGGTTAAACCTTTTATGCTCACGCCCCAGCGTTACGGCCAAGTCAAAACGAAAGCCGTCAACCTGCATCTCGGTAACCCAATAACGCAGTGCATCCATCACCAGCTTTTGGGTTGCCGGGTTGGCAATATTCAGAGTATTGCCACAACCGGTAAAATTACAGTAGTTCTGGTAATCAACCATATCGGCATGGCTGTGAAACAGATAATAATGGCGATCGGCCAGGCCACGGAAGCTAAGCACAGGGCCATCATCGCCGGCCTCGGCGCTATGGTTAAACACCACATCGAGGATCACCTCAATGCCATGCTGGTGCAAAGTACGAACCATTTGTTTAAACTCAGCAACAGCATCATCCAGCTGATAACGTGGGTCAGGCGCAAAAAAATTGACCGGGTTATAGCCCCAGTAATTGGTCAGGCCAAGGTCGGTTAACCGTGGCTCTGCCATAAATGCCGCTACCGGCAACAATTGCACCGTTGTAATACCAAGTTGTTTTAAATGGTTAATAATACTGGCATGACATAAGCCTAAATAAGTACCGCGTAACGCTTCAGGCACGTCTGGGTGCAGCATGGTCAGGCCCTTGACATGGGCCTCATAAATAACGGTTTTTTCACGGGCAATTTTTGGTTTTGTACTCTTTTGCCAGTCAAACGCAGCGGGCGGCCAGTTAACCGCAGCCGGGTCCAACACCCCTTTTGCCAACGCCAGATGACTTTTTTGCTGATACTGCTCACTTTGCCACACCTGAGCGCGATTAAGTTTACGGGCGTACGGGTCAATCAGCACTCGTTGTTTATCAAAACGTAAGCCCGCACTACCGTTACTCAGGCCATCAGCTTTTAGCGCATACAGCGTGCCATCACTGATATCACTAACCTTAAGGTGCCAGACACTGCCGGTGCGGGCAGTAAAGGCCAGCTCGGCCAGTTCCTCTTCGGTATCGGGCTGATACAAGCACAACGTCAGCCCTGTAGCGTCCGGGGCAAATACTGCAAAATTCCAGCAGCTATCGGCCACCTTGCTTGGCCCCAACGGGTAGCTGTCACCATGGGCTGTGGTTAGAAACGAGGCGTTATTAGCCATGCTATCGCGCATTACGCTTTGTCCTTTTTCCGTATATATAAACACGCCAGGGGCGGCAGGTTTAAACGGATTGCCTGGGCCTTACCATGACAGCCCGGCTGCTCTGCCGGTAAATAGCTGCCCACGGCATAATTGCCACCCCAGTAATATTCACTGTCGGTATTAACAATAACCTCATATTCACCTGCTTGCTCAACCCCCAGCATAAAATTATCGCGTGGTACCGGGGTGAAATTAGCCAGCACATAAATGGCATTGCCGTCATTATCCCGGCGGATGAAACTAAGCGTACTGTGCTCTGAATCATTGTGATCCAGCCAACTGAAACCTTGTTGCTGGTAATCCAGTTCATACAACGGCTTGCAACGTTGGTAGCTGTGGTTCAAATCACGGTACAGCTGCTGAATGCCCTGATGTTTTGGAAAAGTAAGCAAATGCCAGTCCAGGCTCTGAGTGTGGCTCCACTCCCGGCTCTGGCCAAGCTCATTACCCATAAAATTCAGCTTTTTACCCGGGTGAGCAAACATAAAGGCAATATAGGCGCGTAAATTGGCCGCTTGCTGCCATTCGTCACCCGGCATTTTATTAATTAAGCTGCCTTTGCCATGCACAACTTCATCATGTGACAGCGGCAAAATAAAGTTCTCGTTGTAGGCATACACCATCGAAAAGGTTAAATCGCTATGGTGATATTTACGATAAGACGGATCTTTACTGATATAGCGCAGGCTGTCGTTCATCCAGCCCATATTCCATTTAAAGCCAAAACCAAGGCCGCCACTGTCAACCGGCCGCGATACCTGAGGAAACGACGTAGACTCTTCAGCAATGGTCATCGCCCGCGGAAACTTGCCATACACTTCGCTGTTCAGCCATTTAAACAGACTAATCGCTTCGTAGTTATGATTACCGCCATCGATATTTGGCACCCACTCGCCCTCGTTGCGGGAATAATCCCAGTACAGCATCGATGCCACGGCATCGACCCGGATGCCATCGATATGAAAATGCTCCAGCCAATACAGGGCACTGGCCACTAAAAACTGCCGGACATAGTCTTTGCCGTAATCATAAATACAGGAGTTCCAGTCAGGGTGCCAGCCGCGGCGTGGATCAGCATATTCGTATAAATGGCTGCCATCAAAGCGGGCTAAGCCATGGCCATCTTCCGGAAAATGCGCCGGTACCCAATCCAGAATTACCCCTATGCCGGCCTGATGGCAGGCGTCAACAAAGGCTTTAAACTGATCGGGGGTGCCAAAACGTGACGTCGGCGCAAATAAACCCAGTGGCTGATAACCCCAGGAGCCATCAAACGGATGTTCCATAACCGGCAGCAACTCAATGTGGGTGTAGCCCATATCCTGCATGTAAGGAATAAGCTGCTCCGCCAACTCAGCATAATTGAGCGGCTGGTTGTCGTCTTTACGGCGCCAGCTGCCAATATGCAGCTCGTAAATACTCATTGCACTCTGGTAAGGGTTTACCGCCGGTCGCTCACGCCAGTTTTTGTCCTGCCATTGATAGTTATTGTGATCATAGACCAGGGAGGCATGAGACGGATATTGCTCGGCATAAAATGCCATCGGGTCGGCCTTATGTGGCAGTAAATGGCCAGCTTTATCTTTAATTTCAAACTTATAACGTACCCCACTGCTTACTTCCGGCATTACCAGCACCCAGTGGCCGCAATCGGTGCGCTCCATCGGGTGACAACGGCCATCCCAGCTGTTCATATCACCCACCAGGCTAACGCTGCTGGCGTTCGGTGCATACACCGCAAAACGGGTGGCAGTTAAGGGCTTACCATCCGGCGCCAGACTAATAACCTGAGCGCCCAGCTGACGATACAGGTTTTCAGGCTGACTATGCACATGATGCACCGCATAAAAAGCCTGTTCACGAAACTGATAAGGGTCAATCCATCGGTAGTTACTGTTCGCGTCTGTTACCTGTAAATAATAAGCACTGGCTTTGCGTTTTCGACTTAATACCAGTTCAAATACGCCACTAAATTCAGGATGTGGCGTTAACTTGCCGAGGCTCTTGTCACTTTTTAATTCAAAGGCTTCAACGGTTAGCGCATGCGGCAAGTAGGTTCGTAGCAGCATCCCGGTGCCTTTGGCACTGTAGCTGTTTGCCTGCCAACCCAACAGAGCAAAAGGATGGGCACAACTTGCCTGATTTAACTGCGCTAATGTCATTGTATCTGTCCTTATAGTATTAATTTATCGCCGCACAGCGGATTAGCTGGCCCTTGCTTTCGTTAATTCTGCCAGCAACTGCTGAATATGTGGCTCAGCAGTCCACTGCTCCAGCTCCCGGCTTAATTTGCGCCGCCAGTTTGGATATTCGTCACTGGTGCCGGGCACATTAACCGGCTGAGTCATTTCCAGCCAATCTTCCAGCTGCAGACATAACAACTGACTACTCCCGGCCGCCAGATGGCGCTGCATGGCATAATTCAGGGTGCGATCCATTCCAAGGCTATCAACAGTGCGCGGGTAATCCATCGGTAACATGCCATGGCCGTGCAAAGAATCAAGGATCTGCTGCTTGTTAGCATGGCGCTGCTGATACAAGCCCTGTAATTGTGACTCGTCTTTATATAAGCCCAGCTGCTGGCCCAGTTTTAAATCTTCACAGTGCCAGAAACCAATTAAGGTAGGTAAGTCATGGGTACTTAAGGTTGCCATCGCCTGCACCGGATAATGTGCCGGTGAAATATAGCCACCGTCAGCAGCCGTTTCAAAAAAGAATACCCGGTACGAATAGATACCGTAGTCGGCTAATAACTCGCGAATGCCATCTGGCACCGTGCCCAAGTCTTCACCAATAATCACCGCCTGCTGACGCTGACTTTCCAGCGCCAGAATGCCCAGCAGGTCCATGATCGGATAATATACATAAGCGCCACCACCAGCATTGGCCGCGGTTTTCGGCACCCACCACAACCGCAGCAGCGCCATTACATGGTCAATCCGTAGCGCACCGGCGTGCTGCATATTGCTGCGAAATAAGTCGACCATCGGCTGGTAAGCCTGACTAAACAACTGGTATGGCTGCATTGGCGGTAAGCCCCAGTTCTGCCCGGCTGGACCCAGCGGATCCGGCGGTGCGCCGACACTGGCGTCACGGCAATATAAATCACCATTGCCCCAGATTTCAGTCGAGGCATCACTAACCCCCACTGCTAAATCACGATATAGCCCCAATAACATACCCGCTGTCTTTGCTTGCTGCTGTACGGCTTTAAGTTGTTGTTGGGCGATAAACTGCAGGTAGCAGTAGAAATCCAGTTGTTGTTGATGCTCCAGCGCAAACTGCTGCACTGCCTCGCTTTGTGGATCACGGTATTGCTCTGGCCAGTTTGGCCAGCCCCAATGATGACTGTCCTGCTTGATTAAAAAGGCATGCAGTGCGTCGTACAATGCCAGTTGCTGCAAGCTGTCGCCGCCCAGCTGTTTAAATTCTGCAAACTCAGCAGCTAAATGCGCTTCTTTACCGCAGTGCTGCACAAACCACTGATATAAGCTGTACATAACCGGCAGTTTTAATTGCAGTACCCCACTGTAATCAACCCAGTCACGGCTGCGTTGTTCGGCAACCGCCAGCGTAAATGCAGGTGCAGCAACCAGGCCCTGAGTTTTGCTGCAATCAACGTAGCCAGGCATAGCACTGACATCGATATAAATAATATTAAGCCATCGGCGCGAAGAAGGGCTATACGGGCTGGCACTTTCGGGCATCGCCGGATACAAAGCGTGAATCGGGTTAAGGCCGACAAAATCAGCGCCATGTGCTGACAGATAGCCGACAAGAGTGCTTAAATCACTGAAATCACCGATACCCCAGTTGCGCGCTGAGCGAAGACCATACAACTGAACTGATACGCCCCATTGTTTTTTTTGCTCAAACTCTGCTGGTTGATAACACTTACCGGGGCTGATAATTAAGCGCTGTTCAAAACTAAAACCAGTATCACTGCAGGTCAGGGTCAGGCAGTGGTATCCGGTTTCAAGCGGATAAGTAAGGCTATGTTGGTATTGCTGATATTCTTCATCTTCAATAACCGCAACCTGCACCAGCTCTCCGGCAACCGGCTCGGTACTGAACTGATAGCTGGCCCCCTGCTCAGTTTGTAAGGTGAAATCGAAGCGGCTGTTAGCCAGCGCCAGTGGCACCTGCAATTCAAAATGCAGCGGTTCTCCCAGCAGCTGTACCGACACCGGTGCCAGAATTTGCTGCCAGAAGTCCAGCTGTCGCTCAGTAAGTTCGGCTCTGGCGGCCGCATCGTCTGCTATATTAAAACCCTGAGCTGCCAGTAAGGCTAACTGATCAGCACTGGCAACCTTCGTGCGGTTACCCCAGGCATCATTAAATTCAGTTTCAATTCCGGAAAAAGCAACCAGTTCGGCCTGCAGGGCGGCATCCATTATTTATTCCTTAATACAAACAGTATGTTGGTAGTATTTTACCGCTATACGCGACGATAACACCAAACCAATTTACGTTATTAAATTACAAAAAACCAATTTAATGCAGTTTAAAACTTGAAAAATGCCAGCAATAATGTAATTTTACTACACATTATTGGCTGAAGGCGACCTGTTGCATACGTTTTCAGCCTAAACTTTGTCAAATTTAATTCTGGAGTCGCTATGTCTATTCGGGTCGCAATTAATGGCTTTGGTCGCATTGGCCGCAATGTGTTACGCGCTTTATATGAAAGCAGCAAAAATTACGATATTAAAATTGTTGCCATTAACGATTTAGGTGACGCTGCTATTAATGCCCACCTGCTGAAGTATGACACAGCACATGGCATTTTTGCTGCCACTGTCTCGCATGACGATGAAGCTATTTATGTTAATGACGACCAGATTAAAACCTTAAGCATTCGAAACCCGGCTGATCTGCCATGGCAGGATTTAAAGGTCGATGTTGTATTAGAGTGTACCGGCTTATTTACCGATCGCAAAACTGCGGGCGCCCATTTAACGGCTGGTGCTAAGAAAGTTATTATTTCAGCCCCCGGAAAAGATGTCGATGCGACGATAGTATACGGCGTTAACCATCAGGTCATTACCCCACAGATGACCATTATTTCAAATGCGTCATGTACCACCAATTGTCTGGCACCCATTGCTAAGCCGTTGTCTGATGCGCTGGGTATTGAGTCAGGCTTAATGACCACTATTCATGCTTATACTAATGATCAGCGCTTAAGCGATGTTTATCATACCGATGTGCGCCGCGCCCGGGCTGCAGCCATGTCGATGATCCCAACCAAAACCGGCGCTGCCGCCGCGGTGGGTTTAGTGGTGCCAGAGCTTAAAGGTAAGTTTGATGGCTTAGCGGTGCGGGTGCCAACCCTTAATGTGTCGCTGGTAGATTTAACCTTTATTGCCGGCCGTGATACCAGCATTGCCGAAGTAAACGATATTATCCGCGCTGCAGCGGCGCAAAGCCCGATGAACCAGGTACTGGCGGTTAACGATTTACCACTGGTGTCAGTTGATTTTAACCATAACCCAATGTCATCTATTTTTGATGCCACTGAAACCCGGGTGAATGGCCGGCTGGTAAAAGTGATGTCGTGGTACGACAATGAGTGGGGCTTTAGTAACCGGATGCTGGATAACGTCATTGAGTTGATGAAGTAAAGCCATAATGTTGCTTTTTTTACAGCCAGCTTTAAGCTGGCTGTTTTATTAGTGCTCTACTAAAGATAGCAGAGCAGGAAATTCTTTCTGCACCGCCTTCAACCGCACTTGAGGGGCTTTTTATGTCACAAGTAAATATCAGCACTCTAACGGGTTTTGGCCAGCTTAGCGACTTACCCTGCCTTAAACTGCAATATGGTAATGCCAGTGCGGTAGTCTCGTTATATGGCGGCCAGGTATTGTCTTATCAGCCAACGCCCGGCCAGGAGTTACTGTGGTTGTCCGACAACGCTCAATGGCATAACGGTGCGGCTATCCGTGGCGGTGTGCCGGTGTGCTGGCCCTGGTTTGGCCCGGCCTCTGCCAAGATTAACCCGGAGCAACAGCCTCTGCCCAATCACGGTCTGGTGCGAAACCGGCTTTGGCAGATTCGGCACAGTGAAAGCAGCGCTGTGTCAACCAGCGTAAATTTGTCGATTGTTGTTAACGATTTACCTGAGTCATTATGGCCGGCTGACGCAAAGGCGCATCCGGTTAATCTTGCCCTCAGCCTGATATTAAGTGCCAATCAGCTAACCATGCAGTTAAGCTGTGATACCCCGCTATATCAGCAAGCAGCACTGCATAGCTATTTTCGGATACAAAACCTGCAACAAACCACGGTAACGGGCTTAAGCCAGAACTACTTCGATAAAGTCAGTAACGCTGAACATGATAGTCCTGATGATAAAGCATGTTTCAGTGCTGAAACCGACCGCATTTATTTTAAAACCGGCAGCCAGTTGCACTTAGCTGATGATAAGCAACAGTTAACTATTAATCAGCAAGGTCATGATGCCAGCGTTATCTGGAACCCATGGCAACAAAAAAGCCGTGAACTGCCCGATATGGCAGATCACGGCTTCACCGAATTTGTTTGTGTCGAAAGCGCCAGACTTGGATTAGCCCAGCCACAGAATCTATATCTGATCCAGACCTTAATACCGCATTAAGACTTACACCACACTACAGCGGCCAGTTTAGAGCTGGCCGTGTAAAAACTGCTTCAAATCCTGCTGCGGATATCCTAACTGATCGAGCAATTCCGGCACCTCGTCCTGCGGCATAAACACGCTTTCAAAATGCTCTAAAATACCATATAAATCAGCGCCTTGATCCCGAAGCTGCTGGGCGGTAGCTAAATGAATATTGCGGACAAATTCACTGGTCATGACTGTTAACCTCTGTGGTATTGGCAAAAGCTTTTGTCTGTTTCGCCCGCTTATACTGAACAAATTTTCGCCAGCTGACAAGCTTTAAAATCATCTTTTTACCAGCTTGAATTAAACCGCTCATTTATCGAAAGTTTTCTGCCATCAGCCAACTGTACCGTCAAGTTCAGTTGCCATAACATCGCCGGATCACTGCATGCCCCCAGCAGAAATTCAGCTTGCCAGTGCTCTGCCCCACTACCGGTTGGCGTACTAAGCTTATCAAAACGCAAAGGGATTAGCCCCATATACATGCTAATGCCGCTGAGCTCTGCACTGATGCTGACTATCGGCTGCTTGCTAACCAGGCTAATAAGTAACGGCGTCTCTACCGGCGCACCAGCCGGGCTTAAACTCAACTGCAAGTCAGCCTGCCGATGCAATACCCGGACACTGTCATCTGGCTGGTTTGGCTGGCAAGCCAGTAGCAACAGCAGGCACAAACACAACGAACTAATGTTTTTCATCGGTAACTTTGTACTTATTAAAAAGCGCCAGTTTACCGGCTTTTCAGCAAAAGGGCGAAATAGTGACTACAATTGGTTACTTATTGCACAGGGACTTTGTTCTACGTCATAAAATGGATGAGTTTACCTATCTTTTAAAAGTCAAAACTCGTATCATTTCGCCCAAAATTCAGTGGCTGCAACAGCAAAGTTAACATGTTGTTAGTTGTCCACTTTATAACAATAGGGCCACCTCAAGGTGGATTTTAGTAACCAGCATAACTGCAGCGGAACTCAACATGAGCCAGACCAAACCGTTAAATGTTGAATACAACTATAGCGTTGTCCGCCTCTTTGCCATTACTACCGTTTTATGGGGTATAGTTGGCATGGTGGTGGGCGTATTACTCGCAGCCCAGCTTTACTGGCCGGCATTAAACTTTGATATTCCGTGGCTGACTTATAGTCGCTTGCGGCCACTGCATACCAACGCGGTGATTTTTGCGTTCGGCACCAGTGCCTTGTTTGCTACGTGTTATTATGTAGTACAGCGAACCTGTCAAACCAGGTTGTTTGCTGAAAAACTGGCCATGTTCACTTTCTGGGGTTGGCAAACGATTATCGTTGCCGCTGCCATTACCCTGCCACTGGGTATGAGCCAGAGCAAAGAATACGCTGAACTTGAATGGCCGATAGATATTCTGATTACCATTGTCTGGGTATCCTTTGCCATCGTGTTTTTCGGCACTCTGGTCAAACGTAAAACCAGCCATATCTATGTAGCAAACTGGTTTTATGGTGGTTTTATTATCACGGTAGCCGCACTGCACATCGTTAACAGCATGGTGGTTCCGCTCAACCTATTTAAATCTTACTCCATTTATGCCGGTGCAGTAGATGCCATGGTACAGTGGTGGTACGGTCACAACGCGGTTGGTTTCCTGTTAACAGCTGGCTTCCTTGGCATGATGTACTATTTTGTGCCGAAGCAGGCCGGCCGGCCGGTTTATTCTTACCGCTTGTCGATAGTTCACTTCTGGGCCCTGATCGCTCTCTATATCTGGGCTGGTCCGCACCACTTACATTACACCGCCCTGCCTGACTGGACCCAGTCACTCGGAATGGTAATGTCTATCGTGCTGTTCGTACCGAGCTGGGGCGGCATGATTAACGGTATCATGACACTGTCTGGTGCCTGGCATAAGCTGAAAACCGACCCTATCCTTCGCTTCTTAATTGTGTCGTTATCGTTCTATGGCATGTCGACCTTTGAAGGGCCAATGATGGCAATCAAATCGGTAAACGCGCTGTCGCACTACACTGACTGGACTATTGGTCATGTTCACTCTGGTGCGCTTGGCTGGGTAGCAATGATTTCTATCGGAGCCATGTACCACCTTATTCCGGTGGTTTACAACAAGGTTGGAATGTATAGCACCAAGCTAATCAATACTCACTTTTGGTTACATACCATAGGTGTGGTGCTTTACATCGTAGCCATGTGGATCTCCGGTATTATGCAGGGCATGATGTGGCGGGCGGTTAACACTGACGGCACTCTGACTTACAGTTTCGTGCAAAGTCTGGAAGCGTCAATGCCATTTTATCTGATGCGCTTTATTGGTGGGGTTTTTGTGGTCACCGGTATGTTGATTATGGCATACAACGTATACAAAACCGTCCGTAGTAAAGATGAAGTGGCACAAGCAGTGCCAGTAGCGGCATAAGGGGCAGGTCATGTCGAAGAATCATCATGAAAAAATAGAAAAAAGTGTTAGCTTGCTGGGTATTTTCACCGTCATCGCTATCAGCTTCGGTACTCTGGTCCAGATTACACCGCTGATGTTTATGGAAGAAACCAAGCAACCAATTGACGGTTTGAAACCCTATACCGCACTGCAAATGGAAGGACGGGATATTTTTATCCGGGAGGGCTGTACTAACTGCCATAGCCAGATGATCCGTCCGTTCCGGGCCGAGGTTGAGCGTTATGGCCATTATTCCGTCGCCGGTGAAAGCGTCTGGGAACACCCGTTTTTATGGGGTTCGAAACGCACTGGTCCTGACCTGGCCCGGGTAGGCGAACGCTACAGCGATGATTGGCACTATGCCCACTTAATGGATCCACGCTCTGTGGTACCACAGTCTAATATGCCGGGTTATCCGTGGTTAGACAGCAATATCCTTGACGGCAAATATACTACCCGCAAGCTTGAGATCTTCCGTGGTTTTGGCGTGCCTTACACCGACGAAGACATTGCCGGCGCTGCTGATGCAGTTAAAGGTAAAACTGAAATGGAAGCCCTGATTGCCTATCTGCAATCACTGGGCACAGCGTTGAAGTAACCATTATGGAATTTGCAACAGTTCATAGCGTATTAACCGTAATTCTGTTCGTCGGCTTTGTCGCTTTCGTTATCTGGGCTTACAGCAAAAAGCGTAAGAAAGATTTTGACGAAGCTGCCAACCTGGTATTTGACGACGAACCAGAATCTAAAGAACAAAAAATCAAACGGGAGTCAGATCATGAGTAGCTTCTGGAGTGCTTGGATCATTGTTTTAACTTTACCTGTGCTAATTGGCTGCTTTATTTTACTGCGCTGGAATTTAACTAACTACGTCGGTGTGCCGGAAGATGAAACAACCGGCCATGAAGTAGACGGCCTGGAAGAAGTCAATAATCCGCTGCCAAAGTGGTGGACCTATATGTTCTACGGCACCCTGATTTGGTCAGTGTTTTATCTGGCCGCCTATCCGGGTTTAGGTAACTGGCCGGGCTTTTTAAACTGGACCAGCTCTAACCAGGGTATTAAAAACCTGGAAGAGTCACGTGCTGCTGTGGCGCAAGCCAAAGCCGACGGACGTTATGTTCAGCTGGATGTTGAAAATGAATCTGCGGCAGAGACTTACGGTCCGGTATTTCAGCAGTTTGCCAAGCGCGATGTACTGGATCTGGCTTATGACGCCGATGCACTGAAAATTGGTCAGCGCTTGTTTTTACAAAACTGTGCTTTGTGCCATGGTTCTGATGCCCGGGGCCAGCGCGGCTACCCTAACCTGACCGACAACGACTGGTTGTATGGTGGCAGCCCGGACAAGATCAAAGAAACCTTGTTATATGGTCGCAGAGCCGCCATGCCAGGTTGGCAGGAAGCACTGGGTGAGCAAGGTATTAAAGAAATGACAGCTTACGTCCTGAGCTTATCCGGCCGGGCAGTAAATGAGCGGGAAGCTACTGCTGGTAAAGCGAAATTTGCTCTGTGTGCTGCTTGTCACGGAGCTGATGGCAAAGGCAGCGTAGCGCATAACCTGCCCTTCGGTGCACCTAACCTGACCGATAATATCTGGTTATATGGTGGCTCAGCCGGTGCCATTGAAGAAACGCTGGTAAAAGGTCGTTATGGCGTTATGCCGGCCTTTAAAGACACCCTGGGTGAAGATAAGGTGCATATTTTAACGGCCTATGTTTACCGGTTATCTAATCCGGAAGACCAACGGTAAAACAGTTACGCTTGTGCTAACTGTTAAAAAATCAGGCTAATACCTACTGAGCCCCGTAAAGGGGCTTAGTATTATTAAATATGAGGTAACAATGCAGCAGGATACGAAACCCTGGTATAAGCAAGTCTGGCCGTGGATCCTGATTGCCATCCCGGTACTGACCGCATTACGGGCGATATACGCCGTAGTGTTGATGAACCAGCAACAACCTGATCTGGTGATTGATGATTACTATAAAGCCGGAAAAAGTATTAATTTACAACTGGCCAAATATCGCGAATCGGCTTTGCGCAATTTAAACGCCACGGTACTGATAGCAGGCAACCGCGCTGTGGTGCGTTTTGCAGAGAATGCTGTGCTGGATGACAGTGTCCATCTCGATTTTTATCACCCTACCCTGGCCGCACAGGATTTTGCTGTCGATGCACAACGCAGCGGCGAATTACTGTATGTCGCAACCCTGCCGCTGACCCCGAGTGGTAAATGGCGGCTTAACGTTAGTGACAACAGCAATGAATGGAAACTAAGAGCGACCTTCCAGCTACCCGCGGAACAGGAAATTAAGCTCGGATACTAAGTAAACTCGGATGCTAAGTAAACAGAAGCAGAGGCCTGGTTGACAACAATAAGCTGTTTTCATTGTCTTGAGCCGGTACTAACCGGCGAGCGTTTTCAGTTAACCATAAATGGCGCACCGGCATTGTTTTGCTGCGCCGGCTGTCAGGCCGTGGCACAGACTATTATCGACAGCGGTCTGGATGATTACTATAAATTCCGGACGGAAGCGGCTGCAAAAGCCGAGGTGATCCCGGCTGAATTACGTGCCAGTTTACAACAATACGACAGTGCTGACGTGCTGGCCGATATCAGTCAGCAGCAACAGAATGGCTCAGAGCTTGAACTTGCCATAAGCGGCATGAGCTGCGCAGCCTGTGCCTGGCTAATTGAAAAACACCTGAGCAAACAGTCTGCTATCAACAAAATCAGTATTAATTCCTCTACCCAGCGGGCTCTGCTTAACTGGCAACCTGAGCAATTAGCCCTTAGTGAAATTTTGCTGCTGATCAACCAGCTTGGCTATCAGGCCAGCCCTTTTGTTGCAGACGAGCAGGAAAGCCAGTTTAAAACCGAACTTAACCGGTTTTTAAAGCGACTGGCGGTATCCGGCATTATGACGATGCAGGTAATGATGCTGGCATTTGCCCTGTATTTTGGTGAATACAGCGGTATTGATGAGTCGCATCATGGCTATCTGCGTTGGATTAGTATGTTGCTGACATTGCCGGTGGTACTTTATGCCGCGTTGCCTTTTGTCAGTAGCGCCTGGCGCAGCATTAAAGCACGGCAGCTGAATATGGACGTGCCTGTCAGTCTGGCGATTTATTACACGTTTTTCGCATCTGCTTATGCAACGATTATGCAGACCGGCGAAGTCTATTTCGAGTCGGTCTGTATGTTTACTTTCTTGCTGCAACTGGGTAAGTTTTTTGAATACCGGGCGCGAGCGCAAGCGCGGGATGCAACCAGCAACTTACTGAAAATAATGCCGGTATCGGCAACATTGCTAAAAGACGGGCAACAGCAGGCAGTGTCAGCCCGCCGCCTGCAAGCCGGCGATACTATCCTGGTTAAACCAGGTGAAACCATACCCGCTGATGGCATGATAGTGTCCGGCAGCAGCACCGTAGACGAGTCTATGTTAACTGGCGAGTACACTGCCATCAGCCGCAGCCACGGTGACACGGTACTGGCCGGCAGCATTAACCATGATGGTCTGTTGACAGTTAACGTCAGTAGTGTTCTGGCGCACTCCCGGCTTGGCCAGATAATTCAGTTGCAGCAACAAACGTTGCACAGCAAACCACGACTGGTAGAAAAAACGGATCAGCTAGCCCGCTATTTTGTCGAACGGTTGTTGCTGATTGCCGCTGCTACCTTTGCTCTTTGGTATTTCTGGCTGGATGCCGATCGGGCATTCTGGGTTACCCTGTCAGTGCTGGTAGCAACCTGCCCTTGCGCTCTAAGTCTGGCCACACCGACAGCCATTACCTGCGCACTATCGCGACTAAACCGGCTGGGTATTCTGGTAAAAAACTCACAGGCGCTGGAAACCCTGCCAGCACTGAGCCATATTATTTTCGATAAAACCGGTACCCTGACTGAAGGCCGCTTCAGTATTGTTAAGGTGCAACGGCTACAATCGTCACTAGCTGAAAACCTGAATGACAACGAATTACTGAACCTGATAGCAAATCTGGAGCAACATTCTGAGCATCCGATCGCCCGCGCTTTTAAATCGTACCTGACCCAACATATCACGCTGGAACACGTTAGCATCAGTGTTGGTCAGGGCATCAGCGCAGACTGGCAAGGCCAGCAGCTCAGAGCAGGCAGTGCCGCCTTTTGTCAGATTGACAGCGCACAATGCGGCACAACAGCCAACGCTAACGTTTTTATTACCCTGGACCAGCATGTGCTGGCCGCCATTACTCTGGCTGATAACCTGCGCCCGGGAGCGTCCCAGCTGGTTAGTCAGTTACAGCAACAGGGCTATCAGGTTGGTATGTTAAGTGGTGACAGTTCAGGCCTGGCCGGGCAACTTGCTAACGAGCTTAAACTTGATTTTATGCAGCAAGGCTGCAGCCCGGCAGATAAAGTAGATGCAATTAATGACCTGGTTGCCGCTGGCCACAAAGTATTAATGGTAGGTGATGGTATCAACGACAGTCCGGGCTTTAACGCCGCCCATATTTCTGTGGCAGTCGATTCAGGCACAGACTTGTCCAAAAATCAGGCCGATGTGGTACTGTTACAACCTGAGATAAGTTTGCTGGCAACATTACTTACTGCCGGCAGGCAGGCCGCCAGCGTTATCCGGCAGAATTTGCTTTGGGCAGTAGGTTACAACCTGTTGATTATTCCACTGGCAGTAGCTGGTCTGGTATCCCCCTATATTGCTGTGCTGGGAATGTCGTTTAGCTCCCTGCTGGTGGTATCTAACTCGCTCAGATTACTGAAAAAGTGAGTTTTATATACTATGAGTTTTTTATGATATGAGCATCATCTACGTACTAATTCCTATTGCTATTCTATTTGTCATGCTGGGCCTGGCCATCTTTTTCTGGGCTGTTCGCAGCAAACAATTTGAAGATTTAGACAAAGAAGGTTTTAGCATTTTATTTGATGAACAACAGGCGCAGGCTAAAACAGCCGCCAAACCTGAAACGCAGGGCACGGCAACTGCTGCAACTGACAGTACAGAACAAAATCGTCGTCAGCAGGATGACGCCGGACAATGACTGCTGACTTACTGGCCGCACTGTTAATAGGTTTTCTGGGCAGCAGCCATTGCATCGTTATGTGCGGCGGCATTGTCGCGGCACTGCAACTGGCGCTGCCACAGCGTAGTTTTGGCTGGAAGTTAGCCATGCAACTGTTGCTAAGCCTCGGTCGCTTAACCACCTACGCATTATTAGGCGGCCTGGTAGGCTATTTTGGTATGCAAGCGATGGCATTGGCCGGTGTGTCGTTGCTATGGCTGCGATTAATAGCCGGGATATTGTTGCTGCTAATGGCGCTGTATATCGCCAGATTATGGTTCGGGCTTACCGTGCTGGAGCGTGGTGGCCAGCATTTATGGGCATTAATAAAACCCCTTAGTCAAAAAGTGATGCCGCTCGATAGTTTACCCAAAGCCTATTTATATGGGTTATGCTGGGGCTGGTTGCCTTGTGGTCTGGTATACTCCACGCTGGGTTGGAGTCTTGCCAGCGGCAGTGCCGGCCAGGGGGCTTTGATTATGCTGTTTTTTGGTTTGGGGACCCTGCCTGCCTTGTTGACATTCGGTAGCCTGGCCAGCAATCTGAGTAAATTTAAAAATAAGCCGTTGGTGCGTTATAGCGCAGCCGGAATATTAGCTATTTATGGTATTTATACAATTTACCTTGCTTTAAAAAGACTAGTTTTTTAAGCTGTAGCGGTTATTTCAGGGACAATCAGGAAACCAGTTTATGCAACGTTCAGCGATTAATTGTCAGGATTGTGGTTTCAGCCAGTTATGTTTGCCGTTTTCCCTGAGTGAGCAGGAACTTAGCCGTTTAGACGATATTATTCAGCGCAAAAGGCCGCTGCATAAAGGCGACATGCTGTTTGAAAGTAACAAACCGCTAAAAGCCCTGTTTGCCATTCGCTCCGGCTCGTTCAAGACCTTTACGTTAACCGAGCAAGGCGAACAGCAGATCACGGGGTTTCATTTACCCGGTGATGTCATTGGCTTTGATGCTATTAATACCGAACTGCATAACAGCTATGCTGAAGCACTGGAAACCGGCATGGTATGTGAAATCCCCTACCCTAATCTGGAAACGCTGCTTGACCAATTACCAAAACTACGGCAGCAACTGATGCGGCTGATGAGCCAGGATATTCAGGCTGATCAGCAAATGTTGTTACTGTTAAACCGGAAAACCGCCGAACAAAAATTAGCGACTTTTCTGAACCATCTGGCCCAGCGCTTTGGTAGCCGGGGGTTTTCTGCAAAAGCGTTCCGCCTGTCGATGACCCGCAGCGATATTGGCAATTATCTGGGCTTAACGGTAGAAACTATCAGCCGCTTGCTGAGCAAATTACACAAAGAAGAATTAATAATTGTTGATGGCAAACTTATTACCATCAATAACCCTGCTGCAATGCAGCAATTAGCCGGTAATTGTTAGTTTTTTTGATTTAGCACAAACTGAACTTGCCCGCTTTACGGTTTTATTGACTACACTTTTCAGTAGCTAGCGTTAGTAGCTACTGCTGCCCCATAATTTTTGCATGGAGAGTGTAATGACCGTTTTCAGCAATGTGTTAGTTGTGCTTGACCCAACCGATAACCAGCATAAAGCCCTAAACCGGGGGCTGGAGTTAGCCCGCAAACAGCCTTGTAAACTTACCGCGTTTTTATCGGTATATGACTTTTCCTATGAGATGACCACCATGCTGTCAGGTGACGAACGGGAATCGATGCGCCAGGCCGTTATTCACGACCGCGAACTTTGGGTCGGCGAGCTTATCAATGATGCCAGAAATCAGGGCATTGATATCAATTTAAAAGTGGTATGGCATAACCGGCCCTTTGAAGCGATAGTACATGAAGTGCTGGAGCAGAACTTCGACCTGGTCATCAAAGGCACCCATAATCACGACATATTAAAATCGATGATTTTTACCCCCACTGACTGGCATATTTTACGAAAGTGCCCATGTGCGGTGTTACTGGTTAAAGAACATGAGTGGCCGGACAACGGCAACATTATTGCAGCGGTTAATGCAGGGAGTGAACAGGACCATCATCAATCACTAAATCAGCGGGTGATCAGTAATGCCAAAGCCATGGCACAGGTGTTACAAGGTAAGGTTCATCTGGTTAATGCCTTTCCCGGCACGCCGGTCAACATTGCGATAGAAATTCCGGAATTTAATCCACAGCAGTATAACTCGGCGATGCGCCGCCATCATGAAAATGCCGTCGCTGAGCTGGCCAATCAATTCGACATGGCCGAGCAAGACACCCATGTGCTGGAAGGTATGCCGGAAGATATTATTCCAGCTTTAGCAACTGAGCTGGACGCTGAAATGGTGGTTATTGGTACCATTGGCCGCACCGGTTTTTCAGCCGCCATTATTGGCAACACCGCAGAGCACTTAATTGATCAGCTTGATTGTGATGTTTTAGCGTTAAAACCTGCAAACTTTGTCAGTCCGCTGGCAAAACACTAAAATCCGCCCTATGGTATTGGCGCACACTTGGTTATAATGTGCGCCATTTTTCTGTAGGGTAACTGTCGTTATGTCTCACGCAGCGCAAGCAAAAGCACAATACAATTTAAATAAACTGCATAAGCGGCTGCGCCGCGGCGTCGGTCAGGCCATCAGCGACTTTGGCATGATAAGCGAAGGCGATAAAGTGATGGTGTGTTTATCCGGTGGTAAAGACTCCTATACCATGCTGGATATTCTGCTGAACCTGCAACAGTCTGCTCCAATTAATTTCAGTATTGTGGCGGTCAATCTAGATCAGAAACAGCCAGGTTTTCCAGCTGAGGTACTACCCAATTACTTACAGGGCATTGGCGTGGATTATCAGATTGTTACTGAAGATACTTATGCCATAGTTAAAGAAAAAATTCCGGAGGGTAAAACCACCTGCTCACTCTGCTCGCGGCTGCGCCGGGGTATTTTGTACCGCACGGCCAAAGAGCTTGGCGCAACCAAAATTGCCCTGGGCCATCACCGTGATGACATGCTGGAAACCCTGTTTTTAAATATGTTTTATGGCGGCAAAATGAAATCAATGCCACCTAAGCTGATTAGCGATAACGGCGAACATATTGTGATCCGGCCACTGGCCTATTGCAAAGAAAAAGACATTGAGAAATACGCTCAGGCCCGGCAGTTTCCGATTATTCCGTGCAATTTGTGTGGCTCGCAAGATGGCCTGCAACGTCAGGTCATTAAAGAGATGCTGCAGGACTGGGATAAACGCTTTCCGGGCCGGATTGAAACCATGTTTCAGGCAATGCAAAACATTGTGCCGTCTCATCTTGCAGACAACAGCCTATTTGATTTTGCCGCGTTATCGAAACAGAGCAATACCGCTGTAGAGGGTGATACCGCCTTTGACCCTGTTGCAGTACCTATCGTACCTGTTGGCCTGGCCAGCGATGACGAAGCTGATGACATTACACCTGTGTCAGGCCAGACCGGGCGTAATAACGAACTTAAAATAGTGCAGCTGAATTAACGTCACTATTATTAAAGCTGAATTAAGCCGCACTCTGCAGCGCGGCTTTAACTTAGTCTTCCAGAAAGCGCCGGTTAAAACGGATCATATTACTGATTTCAGCAATATACTCGTCACCACGCTCTGAATAGCGGCCTAAACCCGCTGCCAGCGCTTCGCCACGGATCGGCTTGCGTTCAGCCCTTAGCTGCGCCCGGATTTCTCTGAGTTGCTCATAGGTATGAAAGGTATTCAGGTTATAGAAGTAGCTGCGAATACTTTTGGCCGGCGTATCAAACTTTGCCACCTCATGGCTCTGATCTTCACCCCGACTCAGTGGCACCAGACCACACCCTTCCCGGAAACACCACTGACCAAAAAAATTATAGCCTTCAGCCGCAAAGCGGCTGGTTCCCCAGGCAGACTCATTTGCAGCCTGCATCAACACCAGACTGGCCGGTAAAATATCGACCCTTTTCAGTAACTCCTGCAGCATTTGCGGATCTGTCTCAGCAACGTCCATCCGGAATTCATCATATAAACTGTACAAAAATGCGTATTCATTGATGTTCAGTCGTTGGTTTTTTTGCTTCTTTTCTGCCAGTTCCAGTAATTGCCGGCGTAAATTACGTAACCGGTTATTTTCACGCTGAACATGCGGCCGCAGATAATTAAAAAATGCCCGCTTTTTGGCATTGGTGTCAGTAATAGCATTGAAATCAGGCAGTGGTTTATAAGCAACTGCCGGCTCAGTATAGGCCAGCCGCTCAAGCACCTTTTTCTGATCGGCCTGGCTTAATGCAGCAATTCTGCCGGGGTGCTGCCACTCATCAAGTGAGTCTTGCTGCGGTACCGGTTGCAAACCAACAAAAGGGCTTAGTGCGGCAAAACCAACGACACACCAGCCAACTACTATTATGCTTTTTTTAATCAAAAAATCACCACTAAATTCCGCAGCGTCCAGACCAGCTGATGACAGTTAAGTCTGTTACTGTCTCAATAAATCAGGCGCTATTTTAACCTTTGCGTGGCACAGAATGAACTAAAAAATATTTTGCCCTGTTTTTTTACTAATTTTTGTCAACATTTATGACCGGCGCATTGCAAATCAGCCGCGGTTATGTGACAACTACACTCTGAAGTTTTAGCTATCTGGATGGATATTATTTTAGGGGGCAAACCGGTTCAGGCTATGAAACCAATTGAACGTTCAACCAAGCTCGATGGAGTATGTTATGACATTCGCGGCCCTGTGGCCCAGGAAGCCAGACGAATGGAAGAAGAGGGTCACCGTATTCTGAAACTGAATATCGGTAATCCGGCGCCCTTCGGCTTTGAGGCTCCGGATGAAATTCTTAAGCATGTTATTCATAACCTGCCTACGGCCCAGGGTTATTCAGACTCCCAGGGTATTTATCCGGCAAGGGTCGCCGTAGCACAGTATTATCAGCAGCGCGGTATCAGAGGAGCCGATGCTGATGATGTTTATATTGGCAATGGTGTCTCAGAGCTTATTTTAATGTCGTTGCAGGCTTTACTGAATAATGACGATGAAGTGCTGATCCCCTCGCCCGACTACCCTTTGTGGACTGCAGCCGTTAATCTGGCAGGGGGTAAAGCCGTTCACTATCGCTGTGATGAGCAGCAGGACTGGTATCCGGATCTTGCCGATATTAAACAAAAGATCAGTAAAAAAACCAAAGCAATAGTACTGATTAATCCGAATAATCCTACCGGTGCAGTTTACCACCAGGCTTTTTTACTGGAGCTACTGAAAATAGCCCGTGAGCACCGGCTGGTAGTGTTAAGCGATGAAATTTACGACAAAGTATTATATGACGGTACTGAGCACATCAGCACGGCGTCGCTGGCTGATGATCTTATTATGCTGACCTTTGGCGGCTTATCAAAAAATTACCGGATAGCTGGCTTCCGGGTTGGCTGGTTGTTTATTTCCGGCGCGAAAAACCTGGCCCGCCATTATATAGAAGGCTTAAATGTACTGGCCTCAATGCGGTTATGTGCCAATGTACCCTGTCAGCATGCCGTGCAAACCGCACTGGGCGGCTATCAGAGTATCAATGAGCTGGTGATACCGGGTGGCCGCTTATATGAGCAAATGGACCTGGCGCATAAGCTGGTAACAGAAATTGATGGTTTAAGCTGCATGCGCCCGAAAGGCGCCATGTATTTATTTCCGAAAATAGACCGCAAAAAAATCCGGATAAAAGACGATGAGTTATTTGTACTGGATTTTTTGCGTCAGCATAAAGTACTACTGGTGCATGGCCGTGCCTTTAACTGGCCGGAACCTGATCATTTCCGCATCGTGTTTCTGCCTCATAAAGAGCAACTGGCGGCAGCCCTTGGCAAGCTTGGTCAGTTTTTACCGGGCTATAACCAGTAAAGTACCGCTAACAATAACAGCGACCGGCTCAGATGCAGCGGTCGCTTATTCCCTCAGGCCACCAGATGCCTTGTTCTGGTGGTTAATCACCGCAACTCTGGGTTTAATTTCTTGTTTCTACTTTGATTTAACAGTAGGCTTATATTAATAAATAGCCGTCCATACTGCTGAATATAATAATGATCACTGACTTTTCGTTTCAACAGGCGTTTGAAAGCCTGACTTCAAAGCTGGCCGCCGTAGTATTTTATGCCTTTGAAATTAATGGCGTTGCTATACCCATGGTATTAATCTGGCTGATTAGCGGTGCACTGGTTTTCACCTGTTACCTCGGCTTTATTAACGTGCGGGGTTTTGGCCATGCCGTTGGCCTGCTGAAGAACAATAAAAGCAGCGGGGCTACCGGTGAAATCAGCCCGTTTCAGGCATTGAGTACCGCCCTGTCAGGTACTGTTGGCACCGGTAATATTGCCGGCGTCGCCATTGCCATTAGTCTCGGTGGCCCGGGGGCCACCTTCTGGATGATAGTGGCGGGTATACTCGGCATGTCGACCAAGTTTGTGGAATGTACCCTGGCAGTAAAATACCGGCAAATTAACAGCGATGGCAGCGTATCCGGTGGCCCGATGTACTACATTAAAGCCGCGCTGGATAAATGTAACCTGCCACTAACCGGCACTGTACTGGCTATGGCATTCTCAGTATTCGTTATTTTTGGTTCAGCCGGTTTTGTCCATGTTAATCAGGGGTTTGTTCAGGTTAAAACCGTCACCGGCTTTGAAAATGCCTGGCTGTTTGGCGCAGTATATGCGCTGCTGGTTGGTGCGGTTATTATCGGTGGTTTAAAAAGTATCGCCCGGGTAACCAGTAAACTGGTACCGTTAATGTGCGGTATTTATCTGGCAGCGTCACTACTGGTGATGTTTACTCATTTCAGTGCTATTCCCTCTGCTCTTTGGTTAATTGTCCAGGGCGCTTTTACCCCTGAAGCCGGTTACGGTGGCTTTATCGGCGTGCTTATTCAGGGTTTTCGGCGGGCCGCCTACTCGAACGAAGCGGGTATTGGCTCTTCGCCTATAGCCCATGCTGCCGCCCGGACTAAGGATCCGGTTAGCCAGGGTTTTGTCGGGTTGCTGGAGCCGTTTATCGATACCGTTGTCATTTGTACCATTACCGCACTGGTAATTATTTTAACCGGCGCTTATCAGACACCGGGTCTGGACGGCGTACAGATCACCTCAGGCGCTTTCGCCTCGGTAGTAAGCTGGTTTCCGTGGGTGTTAATGGTAGCGTTGCTACTGTTTGGGTTTTCAACTGTGATCAGCTGGTCATATTACGGTTTAACCGGCTGGCGCTATCTGGTCGGCCACGACCAGCGACTGACTCAGCTTTATAAAGTGCTGTTTTGTCTTATTGTCTCAATAGGTGCTGTGCCAAACGTAATGGCAGTATTCGACTTTATTGATTCAATGATATTTTTAATGGCCGTGCCCAATATTCTGGCGCTGTATCTGCTGTTGCCCGAAGTAAAAGCAGACTTAAAAGCCTACTGGCAGAAATTACCCCGCTAGCGCTAGCCGGAATTTGTTAACGCTACCGGCTATGCTGATCCCCGATTTGCCGGCTGCTATGGCTGACTAACACTGCTGGCTCAGGCGGCCTGCTCTGCTGCCGGTTTCTTGTCGGCTTTCAGCGGTGTCTTAGCGGTATCGCCTGGCGCAGCTGCTGGCTTTGCTGCCGCTTTGGCCGGCTTTTTCGCGCCCAGTGCCACCAGTAACGCCTCTTTATGCTGGGCCAGATATAAGGCCAGGCTTTCGGTTTGTGCTTCGTCAGCTAATAAGCTACTGGCATTTAAAAAACTGGCTAACTCATCAGCGGTATCCAGCATTTTGTCATAGGCATCAGCCTCCGCTTTTGAGGTAAAAGTCATTTTCTCTACTCCATTGCGTTCTACAATATATTTAATTACCACTGCCATTTTGCTGCCCCTGATTAATTTTAACTGTTATTTTATACAGTATAATTTAGCCGGTGTCGAGTGCTCGAATTAAAATCAATTGTCGCGTAGTATAGCGGGTCTTGCTAAGCTGTTTTACCATGATTAAGGAAGGTTATGTTAGCAATTTGGTCAGCGCGACATTCAGAAGACAGCCATGACCGGCCCAATGATCAGCGCTCGCCCTGGCAACGCGACCGGGCCCGCATTTTGCATTCCGCCGCTTTTCGCCGCTTACAATCGAAGACGCAGATTTTAGGCATTGGTCAGAACGATTTTTATCGCACCAGGCTGACCCACTCATTGGAAGCAGCCCAAATTGGCACAGGTTTAGTTAGCCAGCTGGTGAAAAAATCTGCAGAGAATATTAAGGTGATACTGCCGGATCCAAGCCTGATGGAGGCGCTGTGCCTGGCCCATGATATTGGCCACCCTCCTTTTGGTCACGGTGGTGAAACAGCGTTGAATTATAAAATGCTGGCTGATGGCGGCTTTGAAGGCAATGGCCAGACTTTACGGATAGTCGCCAAACTGGAGCCCTATACCCAGCAGCACGGCATGGATTTAGCCAGACGCACCTTGCTGGGTTTACTGAAATATCCGGTGTTACAACCACCGTTGCCGGCCGTAAGCACCACAGATAACCCGCTTAACCTGAACCACTGGAAACCCGCAAAAGCTATTTATCAGGCCGACGCCGATATTCTGGACTGGATACTGCAACCGTTAAGCGCTGCCGACCGCGACGCCTTTCAGCAGGTGGATACCCTGGCGCAGTCACCTTTTATAAAGTCGCGCTACAAATCGCTGGATGCTTCTATTATGGAGCTGGCAGACGATATTGCTTACGGCGTGCATGACTTAGAAGATGCCATTGTGCTGGGCAATGTCAGCTATAGTCAGTGGCAGCACTACACCGGGGATGACATGCAGCAACTGGGCGCCAAATTATTCAGTAGCGAACATCATATCCGAAAAGACGCCATCGGAGCCCTGGTAAACCGGCTTATTACCTCGGTAGAGGTTTATCAGGCACTGCCACAAGCCGCTGAGCCGTTAATCCGTTATAACGCCCGCTTACCCAGCGCCGAAACTGCGTTGCTGCACAGCCTGAAACAACTGGTGTTTAACTGTGTTATTCGCCAACCGTTAATTCAGCAGTCACGGTTTCGCTGCCAGAACATGTTATTGCAGCTGTTTGATGCGTTCGCCTCTGATCCAAGCCGCTTATTGCCGCTTAACACCCAACAGCGTTGGCACAGTGCCAGTGAGCATGGCCAGGGTATGCGGGTGATTTGTGATTACATTTCCGGCATGACCGACGATTACGCCGAACGGATGCATAAAACCCTGTTCGGGCCATTCTGAACGAAGGCCGCTTAACTGTTTACCTGTAACTGGAGAACCCCGCTGTTTTGAATAAACTACGTGTGCTGGCCGGCCCCGGCGCTATGGCCCATATTAAACAACATGGCCTGCAGGCCGACGATATCAGCGTAATGGTGGGTGCCAGTGGTGGCCCTAAATGGTTCAGCCTGTATGGACTGGATCAGTACCTGCTGGCAGACTTTTTTGCCGGCCGCACTAAGCCACTGCATTTACTCGGCAGTTCGGCCGGCGCCTGGCGCTTTGCCTGCTATGCCCAGGCGGATCCGGTTGCTGCCTCCCAGCGCTTTGCCAAAGCTTACTCGACCATCTGCTACCCTGCAGGCGCTGATATTGACCAAGTCACCCGCATTTCTGCAGCAATTATTGACGAGGTTTTTCAAAGCGAGCAGCAGGTAACCGAGGTGCTGGACAATCCGGTGATGAAGCTAAACCTGATCGTTGCCAAAGCCAGAGGGATCAACCGAAGTCAGCGCAAATTATGGCAGGCAGCCGGGTTAACCCTGGCCGCCGGCGCAAATTTACTGGGCCGGCGCTACCTGCAACACTTTTATCAGCGGGTACAGTTTTACCCAGAGCATAGCCCGGCGCCCTTTCATCGCTATACCGGCCTGCCGACCCAGCATGTGCCATTAAGCCAGGCAAACTTGCGCCAGGCGGTAATGGCCAGTGGCTCTATTCCGTTGGTCTTGTCACCGGTAAAAGACATCGCCGGAGCCGGCCCGGGCTTGTATTATGATGGCGGTATTACCGACTATCATTTCGACTTGCCGTTCAGTAGCCACGGCCTGGTGTTGTATCCGCATTTTTATCCTCACCTTACCCCGGGCTGGTTCGACAAGGCATTAAAATGGCGCCGGGCGAAGCCGGCTCATTTACATAATGTGGTACTGCTTTGCCCCAGTGCCAGCTGGGTAGCCAGCTTACCTAATGGTAAAATACCCGACAGAAATGACTTTAAACTCAGTGACGCGCAGCGGTTAGCTAACTGGCAAATTGTACTGGAACGCTCCCACGAACTGGCCACGGCATTTGCCAGCGGCCAGTATCAATTGGAAGCCTTATGAAGGCAGGGCTAAATAATGGCTGAGATTAATTGTTATCAGCTGTTTCTTTATCTGCCACAGCTGTTGTCGCAGTTAATGGCTTAATACTGAATTGTGTAGGCACAATATCCAGCTTTACGCCAAAAGCACTGCCGCTATCCAGTAAACCATCCAGGTATTGCCAGTAGCCGGTGGTGTAGTCATCCTGACTAAAGCGCAGGGTAAAGCCAAGCCCTTGCCCCTGATGCAGATAACTGACGACTTCCTTAGTGCCTTTATTATCAACCAGATCAAAGGTCAGCATGTCTTTTAATCTGCTATTGCGGCTGAACACGCCTGAAACCACCGGTTTTGCCAGATTAAGATACTCATGGCCAACAGTGGCAGATTTCAGCGGGTTCGCCACAAACTGCTCGGTATCAAAATGATAATGATCCCCCCCTTGCATCACACTAACCCGGACATTCTCAATATGATAACCATGCGGGTTATCGAGTCGTCTGGCGTTACTCACATCTATAGCAGTAACGGCACCGGCCCCGATAACCTGGGCGCTGTTGTTGTATGCGGTATAAACCAGGGCGGTATTCTCGTCAATACCAAAGCCCATTGGGAAGGTGGCTTTGTTTAACTCAGCCGCCACAATTAAGCGGCCAAAACGGGCTTTGCGGTCAAAATGCTGATCAATAATAGCGTGCGGGAAAAAACCCAGGCCCTGAGCCAGCATTAATGGCCCGTTTTCCTGATCCTGCATACCGTTATAGCTTTCTGTCGTGCCCTCAGTGAGTGCGCCCCAGGAGTCGCCGGCGGCAATCATCACGTCACTCATCATTGCAGCGCCCGCACTGGTTCCCCCGACCACACCGCCTCGCTGATACAGTGCCCAGATAGCCTCCAGTAGCACTGACTTCTGGCCATCGGGAGCCAGTGTTGCTGTTATATTCAGCTGATCACCGCCTAAAAACCAGACGGCGGTAAACTGGCTAAGCTGCTCAGCTAATTTACTATCGGTGGCACCGCGGCGCCACTGGCTCTCATCAACGTCTTTAGTACTTTTATCATCAGCAACGGCTACCGGGAACAATGTCATCTGGTCTTCATCCAGACCATAGCGCTGCATATCTTCCTGAAATTGCTTAAAGTATTTTACCGGCTGGCCACTGGCGGCCGGAATAACCGCGATCCGGGCTTGCAGTTCACCACCGGCCAACTCAATAAAGTGCTGGTATACTTCGGCGTTAGAGCCCGCCAGCGCGCCCCCAACCAATACCAGGGCGCCTTTATCTACTGCTGGTTTTGGCTCAGATATTTCGGCTTCAGTGCAGCCGAATAACAAGCTTAAACTTATAACTGAAACCGGAATTGAAATAAATTTGTGCCTGATTTTGTGCTTAAATGTGTGCTTTACTGAGTGCTTCACAAGATTTGCTCCATCTTTATGCTTTTAGTATTTTTGCTTTTAAGTATCTTAGCGGGCAATTATTTTTATTGTGGCCCACCGAACAGAGTACCAGATTTAAACTGGTAAGGTCACTCACTTAGCAGTAAGCTGGAGCTATACTACATTTTTTAACTCAGCAATAAGATCAACGCTGTACCGGAGGCTTTTCAATGCTTAGTTCGCTGTTACTCACCCTGTTTATCGCCATGCTACTGCCCTTTTTAGCCAAAGCACCACTGGCCTTTGCCATGCAAAAAGCCGGCGGATATGACAACAATAATCCCAGAGAGCAACAAGCCGCCTTAAAAGGCTTTGGTCAGCGTGCTAACGCTGCTCACTACAACAGTTTCGAGGCCCTTATTATTTATGGCTGTGCAGTATTAACTGCCATCGCTGCAGGCGCAGGCACCGTAGATAACACCACGGTAATATTGGGTTGGGTATTTATCGCCAGCCGCATCCTGTATTTACTATGCTACTGGCTCGATTATGCTACCCCACGCTCCACCATCTGGCTGGTAGGCATGATAGCGGCATTTAGTATTGCAGGAAGGGCGATATTGGGGTGAGGAGCGACGAGCGCCTCACTAAAATAATAACTCGGCGAATTATGTGTTAAAAAGTTATCTCATGATCTCTGGCGTCAACTTCATAGGGCGAATCCAGATAACCAAACTGGATAATTTCGCCGATATAACGGCTTAGAAAGGCTTCGGCCGAACCGGCCTGTTCGTATTGGTGAACATGACGCAGCTCGTGCGACAGCAAACGTGTGGTTAAGTGGCCCTACTTAAGATAAATGCCATAGCCCAGCGTTAAGCGACAATTGAAATGGACAGGCACGACAATTGAAATGGACAGGCACGACAATTGAAATGGACAGGCATAGCCAAACAAAACTTTTTTGCACTCAACCACCAGAACCTTGACAGCTTAATATTCGGTTACTAACCTAAATACTGTATATTTAAACAGCAATCCGGATATGTTATGCCCAGGCCTCGTAAAGCCCTCATCGCCGTTGAAGATACACCCTACTATCATGTGGTATCTCGTTGCGTGCGTAGATCTTTTTTGTGTGGTATTGACAATGAGACGGGTGAAAATTACGAACACCGCCGAGCCTGGATTGAGCAGCGCATCCGCCTGCTGGCCTCACTATTTGCTATCGACATCTGCGCCTATGCGGTTATGTCAAACCACTTGCACATCGTGGTAAAAATTCAGCCAGATCAAGCAAGTAACTGGGATTTGCAAGATGTGCTGTCCCGCTGGACCAGCCTTCACAAGAGTACTCTGCTGGTGAAGCGCTATTTGGCCAACGGTACACTTAGCGCCGCCGAGCTTGATACAGTGCACCATACTGCAGACGTTTACCGCCAGCGGTTGACCAGCCTGAGTTGGTTTATGAAATGCCTCAACGAACCCATTGCCCGCCAGGCCAACAAGGAAGACGGCTGCACCGGACATTTCTGGGAGGCCAGATTTAAATCTCAGGCACTGCTGACTGAAGAGGCTCTGTTATCCTGCATGGCCTATGTCGACTTGAACCCGGTGCGCACTGAGATGGCTGAGACACCGGAAAGCTCTGACTACACCAGCATCAAAGAGCGGCTGACGCCCTCATTCGATTTGTTACAAGCTATTGCTGAACAAACCCGGCAAGGTAATCTGCACCATTTCAGGCATCCTCTCAAACCTCTGCTGCCTTTCGAGGGAGCGCTGGTTGACCAACCACAACAAGGCATATTGTTTAACCTATCTGACTATCTGCTGCTGTTGGACTATACAGGTCGCGCTATCAGCACCGACAAAAGCGGCTTAATTGCAGGACTACTACCCCCCATTCTGCAGCGGCTTAATCTCAGCCAGCAGGAATGGCTGACTCGGGCTACCCAATTCGAGACTCGCTACACAATCTTCTTTAGCCGACGAGCCCACCGCGCCGCTGCCTGACCATCTCGTTCCCCCCCCCACTAAAAATACTTAGCGCCGCAACCTTGCGTTCGGGAAACGTCATACCTGAAAACAAACTGTATAGGTCACATCTCACTCGAGCTTTACTCGTTTAACACTGTCTTTCAGTATTACTTGTCGCATTAGCACTGCATATTCAAACCAGCATAAATCTGTCAGGCGACTGGCAAAATTTTTTAAGTTGTTTGCCTGTCCTAAATCTACAATAGCTTGTTCTTCAGCGGTTAGCGCCCTGCCAAGTCGGCAGATAAGTTGCTGGTTTTGCTCTGTCCATTTGGCCGCACTTAGGGCAATTTGCATGACATTACCTTTTAACAAAAACTCTCAAGGATTTAAAATATATGAAGATGACACGGCTATTATTGATTACCATTTATTTCCTCAAGTAGTTCTGAGGCTTCTGTCACACCGTTCGCCATGGCTGTTAAAGCCCAATGTCTTGCTAATTCAATGTTGTCGTTTTGCAGATAGTAGTACGCTAAATTATATTGGCTCACTTTATCACCCAACTCAGCTGCTTTTTGTAACCAATTAATAGCATTCTCAGTATCCAATTTCGAAAACCTAAAATGCTTATAAAGCCTAACTGCAGCATCTAAATCGCCATTATTCGCCGCATCAGCAAGTTTTGGAAGTTCATCTGAACTAACGAAGAACGTACTACCAGTTGAAATAGGCACCGCTTTATCCTCATTTTTAATATGATTAAATTCAGTCATCGACGAGAATAATGTAACAATTAAAAGTAATTTCATTTAATAGTTCTATTCTTTACTCTTCGGTGTAAAAGTATTTATCTTTCCTGGCTTTGACTTATCAATATCGCCGGTGTCAGTCATACCCATTGGCGCTAATTTTCCGTCAGAGTAATACCATAGATACTCATCTGGAGCTCGCACTGGTAAGTTGATTGCCTGTCCTAAATCTACATCATTTGGTTATCCTAAATTTAGTTTAAGTTGTGCCTGTCCAATACTTGGTTGCAATACTTGGTTATTACTCAATGCTTGCCATGCTTTCAAATACACTCCTGAAATATCAGTTTGCAGTCGGTGTTTTTCGAGCGCCTCAAGGTCAGTAATATAATCAAAAGTTATAAGTTCGCTTCGAGGTGAGAACGAGGAAACTAAGGGTGGCAATTAATATTTCACAATGTTGTTGGCAATTAGATAACAACATCAAGCATGTTCTACCACTGTTGTCGTGATGTACGGGAAACATAAAAATACTCTACCTTGCGAAGTTTTTTGTGACAATATCGCCTGTAGACTTATCAATAATGTAGGAAACTTGTCGACCAAACTTAGTCTGACCGCCGAGAGTATGCCCCTCGTCAGGATGAAACTTAGGAACAAAGGTGACTGTCAGGTTTTCCGAGGCATTTATAATTACCGTAAAGTTTGCTATTTCATAACCAAACTTTTCAAAATCCTCATACGCCGAATTAATGCCAAGTATGACAAAACCATCAAATCGTGCGTTTGTTGTTAAGTCCATAAATTCTCCATCACCCGCTGCTAAAACGACTTTAGCGTTATAACTAACTACAATTAGTAAAGCTAATAGTATTTTAATCATCATCATGCTTTGGTTTCTCTAGTACATAATGTTTTTTAATTTTTGCATCATAACCTCTGTAAATGTCTCCTGGGGTCCCAACATATCCTTTATATTCTGGTGAAACATTTCCTCTAGCATTCGCAATATCTATATCTGGAACTGAAAAGTGGTCACTGTTGAGGTCATCCAATGATGGATCACCTGTCCTTATTAGATTGTCATTTTCGTCAAATGCAGAATACTCTCCATGTGTATGCCAATATCCAACTTCGACGGTATTCTCAGGGACAGCTGCAGAACCATTAAAAGGGTTAACACCATCCTCGTCACCTATAATTGGACCGGTAAATCCATACATACCGCCACTATCTTTAAATATTAACCCCCCGTACTCCAAGTTATCCCTTTTAGACAAAGGGTTAGCAATTTTCATAATATGTAAGCCAGCCTGATCACTAGTTTTAAACCGTTTACAAGCGTCTCCCTCTTTACAACTCAACCCCAACGGATCCACCCAATTGATATGATTAGGCGCATATTGGTAGTGGTTAATACCGCCTAGCAGGCCTATTGGGTCCTGGCTGATAAAGCGGCCGGTTTCGGGGTCGTAGTAGCGAAAGTGGTTATAGTGTAGCCCGGTTTCGCTGTCAAAATACTGGCCCTGAAAGCGGATTGGGTTGTTAATTTCGTTACGCGTTACAAATGCTTTACCGAAAACTGAATAGCTGGCTTGCCAGACAATATTGTTCTGGCTGTCGGTTAGGGATAACGGCGTGCCCAGCTGGTCCAGCTGGTAATAATATACCTCACCATTTTTCAGCAATAGCAGCGGTTTGTTAGTACCTGGCTCGTAGATATACCAGATACTATTGCCAGAACTGCGTTCACCGATAAGCTTATCGCCGTCCCAGAAGTATTCAGTGCGCTCGCCGCCGCTGATTTTGGCACTGCGCCGGCCAAAGGCATCGTACTCATAACGGCTGATGACACCGTTACAACTGACACTGGTTAACTGGTTAAAGCCATTAAATTCACGCTGCTGCGTAGTTGCAGCCACTTTTGAATTTGTACCGGTGCTGGCACTGGCACTGGCGCCAACCGTGGCGGTGAGCTGGTTACCACTGTCGTCGTACTGAAACTGTTTATCATGATAACGCAGCAGGCGGTCCTGCTTAACTTCAATACCATCGCCTGCGGGATTACCAAAACTGTCCCACTGATGGTTTTCATTCTGGCCAGAATCATCGCTATGCTGCTTACTGACGAGCTGATCAAGCTTGTTGTACTGGTACTCAGTAGTGCCCAGTTGGTTATCCGTTACTTTTTTCAGCTGATGCAGCGCAGTATAGCTGTACTGGCGTTGCTGGTTTTGGCTACCGCGGCACCACTGCTGAGTGGTTAAGCGGTTAAAGGCATCAAATTGCTGCTCCAGTAGCAAGCCGCTTTGATACTCGCGGGCGGTTTCGCGGCCGGCAGCATCGAAGGTACGCCATAACAGCGGCTGCTGATCTACCGCCAGCTGGGCCAACTGGCCTTCTTCATTGTAACGGTAATCCAGGGTGGTGCCGTCAGGTAATAAGGTACTACTGCACTTGCCCTGCTCGTTATATTGATGCGCAATACAGCTGTCGTCCTGCCAAATCTCGGTTGGCTGGCCGTTTAAATGATAATTAAAGCGCAGTTTGCGCTGGCCATTACTGGCCCGCAGTACCCGGCCAATTTTATCGTAATGAAAATGATTGCTGGCCAGGCTCTGGCCATGTAGCGCGGTTTGTTCGGTAATGCGGCCGCGTTTATCACGTTTTACTTTCAGCTGGCGTTTACTGCCGTCGCGCACACTGGCAATTAAGCCATTTAAATCATACTGAAAATGCTGCTGGCGACCATCAAAGCCTTGTAACCTTACCGGCCGCTCCTGTGCATCATACTCCAGCTGGTAGCGGGCACCGTCGCTGCGCATAATTGCTGTTAAGTTGCGCTCGTTATCGTATTGGTAATTAAATGCACTGCCATCGGCCTGCAGTAAACTGGTTGGCTGGCTTAAACCGCCATACTGACGCTCGATAACGTCGCCATTAGCATTAGTGGTCGTCAGTAACCGGCCGCTGCTGTCATAGCTAAAATGCTGCTCGAGCGGCTCTGCCGTTTTATCTGCTGGATATTGAACTTGCTTTAACAGCTTACCTGCCAGATTATAATGGTACTCAGTAACCAGACCACTGGCATCAACCACACCATTTAAGCGGCCCAGGCTGTCGTAACTATACCTGGTCAGCGCATCGTTGTGTTTGAGTGCCAGCAGCTGGCTTTCGTCACTCCACAGCAAGCGCTGAATGCTACCGCCCGGCAGATATACCCTTTCCAGCTGATTATTACTGCCATATTGATAACGCGTAACTAAATCATCGGGGCCGGTTTCCGCTAGCAATAGCCCGGCAGCACTGTATTCCCGACGCCATTGGCGGCCTTCAGCGTCAATAATTACGCTGCGCTGGCCCAGTTCGTTATATTGAAAATGAGTAATGGCGCCATCGGCCTGCTCAAGGGTAACCAGCTGGCCGTTGTCGTTGTAGTAAAAGCGGGTTTTGCTGCCATCAGGCGAGGTCTCGGTGGTTTTTTTACCCTGCTTATTCCAGCTGTATTGCCAGGTTGCACCATCGGGCGCCACTTTTTTCAGCAGCAGGTTACGTTCGTTATGAAAATACTGCCAGCGATGGCCATTACCATCAATGCTGGTAGCGCTGTGATTTGTGTCATCGTAACTGAAACGATAGTCATAAATACCGTTGTCGCCCCAGTTACGCACACAGCGGGCGGCCGGGCCGCTGCCTTGCCAGCTGAAGTAATGACAAAAGCCACTGGCCCGTTGGCGCACAGTAAGCAAATGCTGGCTGTACTGATACTTTTCAGTTTCCGCCCCACTGTTAACGGCACTGATCAGCTCATCTTCATCATTGTAGTAATATTGTGCCAGCACGATACCGGTTGCTTGCGACCCTTTATCACTCTTATTACTTTTGCTGAGGCTTACCGCTTCAATCCGGCATAGCAAACCCGCACTGTTGTAATGCAGCTCAATCCCTTTTTTGCCGGTGTAATCTATCCGGCTTAACCGGCTTTGCTGGTTATAGTACAGCTGCAGACAGCGTCCGACACTGTCCATCACCTGATGCAACACCCAACACCTATTGTGCTCGTTTTGCGCCGTTTTTACTGCGGGCACAAATACCCAATGGCTATTATCGGGTTTCAGCAATACCAGGCTGCCATCAGTTTCTGCGCGCAATGCCAGCTCTTCGGCCAGCTGATAGCTGGTTTGACCGGGTGCCGGCATGGTGAAATGCAACTGACGCCCTTCTTCATTAACTAACTGCAGCGACACCGTACCGGCTTCGTCGGTCACGCTATCAATATACAAATTGAAATTACTGCGCCAGCCATAACCAAAACCGATGTTCTGATGACTCTGACTGGAGCGATAGGTACGCCGCCACGCCATAGGCAGGGGCCCGGCCAGTTCAAAATCAGTTAATTCAAGAATTTCCTCACCGGTACACATGGATACCGGGTCGCCACAGGTCTCAACTTTAGCAGTCTCCGGGGTCTGTTGACTGGCAGCGTTCGCGCCGACCTGCTCAGACACAACACTGTCAGTAGCGGCAGCGGGCGCGTCTGTAGCTTTACCTCCGCGCTCCAGCGTTTTACTGCTGGCAGGCGGTGGCGTAACTGATTCGGGCGCAGTCAGCACAGCTTTACGCTCTGGTAGCTGCAGAATAAGCAGCTTTCCCTCTTGCAGCGCGCTAGCGAGCGTGCGGCAAAGCTCGGCATCGCGAACCGCGCTCCAGGGAGCAGCTAAATCTGCCGCAACTAACTGACTGCAGAACCACTGATAAACATGGCGGATACTGTCGCTTTGGCTGGCACTGCGGTCAAACGACTGGCGGATCCAGTTAGTCGCCGCATCACGACTGGCAAACTGCAACGGCGTGCCACTTTGTCCCTGACTTTCAGTGCAAAATAAATACATTTTGCCCGAGCGGGATTTAAGGGTTAAAGAATGCGCAGCCATGCCAATAATTGTCCTTAAAATTCAGAGATGCTGCCGGCTTGCTGCCAGCTGAAAACGGCCACGGCGCGGTATAACCGCTCCGAAATCTCGCACTGCAGGGTTACGCCTTGCTGGTTTGCATTGCTATAAGCCAGATATAAATGTAAAAACCGATAAAGCCCGCCAGCGGCACCAAGCTCACCGGTGCTATAAGCCGGCAAACTCAACTGTGTTGTTTGCTCAATACGTGGTGCCAGACGCTGATAAGAAGATTGCCAGCAAGCAGTCAACTCACTGCTGCCGTTGTCCGGCAGATAAATCCGTGTCAGGGCGCTATCAGTGTTAGCCGCTACCGCATCAAATAACTGCGCTATGGCTAACTCTTGTGTCGCACTACTTACGGTCGCATCTGCAGCCAGATAGTGACAGCACAGGCCAGTTTTACTGTGTTGCAACGCAAGCGCCACAGCGCCTTCTGACCATACAACGTTATCACTGATCTGACATTCAGCAAGCTCTGCTATCGTTGGCTCCTTTACTGACATTGCTGACACCGGGCTATCCAGACCAATAATCCAGACCACTGACTCACCGGCGGTTAGCAGTTGTCTGGCCGCATTTATCGCCATCAGCGCGGCACTGCGCCCATATGGAAATAACTGGCAGGCACTATGGCCTAGCAGCTCTGGAAATGCCTGACGCAATGTCTGTACCACGCCCGCTAATGCCTGCTCCCCTGCAACTTGCTCCGGCAGCACTAATAACACTGGCGCCGCATCAGGCAACAAACTTAATTGCGACCGCAACTTCTTTAACATAGCCACCAGGCGCCCGGCAAACGATAAGTCCGGGTCCTCCAAATCGGGGTTAGCCAGGCGGTTTACCTGTCGCAGCTGGCCTGCCTGGCTTGCCAGAACCGGCTCTACCGGCATCACATCCAGCTGCAATGCCCACTCAGTATCAGCAGTTTTGCCAAGTACCGCAGCATAGTCTGTCACCGTTAAGCAACTGGCCATATACCACCCTGCCAGTTATTAGGCTCTGCCAGTGCCAGTCCCGGTTGCTTTAACACCAACATCGCGGCAGCCGCAAAACGCTGGTACTGATTACCATTAGCCCATGTCTCAGTTAAATTGAGCTCTGTCACTGCCGTCCCGGCAACAAGGTGCTGTTCACTGACGGGCATCGGCATACCTGCCGCCTGCGGCTCTCGCTGCGCGATATCGGCAGTGAGACTGCCCAGCATCGTGATCAGGGCACTTTGCGCCGCGCCCTGATGGGCGGGCTGTTTACTGAGCTCCAGCAACAGTGGCATAAACTTGCTCTGGCCACTAAACCCCATAGCGTTAATGGCCAGGGTAATATCAGTCAGACACAGCGCGTTAACTATCTGTACTTTTCGCTCAGCCGGGGCAGCCAACAACAACAATTGTAGCTGCCGCGGCGTCAGGCAATCCGCTTTTTGCAATTGCTGGACTAATTGCGACTCATCCGATTTTTGCCCCAGCAAATATAAGCTGTAATGCAGTTCAGCCTGTATTGCGGCGTTCTGATGCTGATCATCAGCCAACTGCTGCAACACTGCACGCTGATCCAGCAGGCCATAATTACCGGCTAACTGCACCGCGCTTCTTAAATCAAGTGCCTGCATAGTCTGATACAACTTGGCAGCAACTGCTTTATTTGCCAGCAGACACAGCAACTGGCTTTGTTCAGCCCTGCGGTATTGCTGGACATAATGTGTCGTTGGTTGCTGCTGCAAAGCCAGCCACATTGCGGCCAGTAACGCCTGAGCAGACAACGGCACTGCCAGTGTCAGCAACGTATCCAGCTCTGCCGCACTATTATCCAGCAATGTCCTCAGCCAATCCGGTAACTCTGGATCACTGTTGCCAAGATAACGCTGACATAAGCGGACACTCTGCAACAGCCGGTAATCATGCTGCTGTAACTGGCTAAGAGTAATATAGTCACTGCTGGCCAGACTTAATCGCTGTAGCCACAACAAATGAGTGCGCTCTGCCAGATCAGCGAAGGTTTGCATCATGCCTTAGCCACCAATCAACACTGTTGGCACACCCACCACAATCTTGCCACCATGGGCAGTATCATCACCCAGCCGCGCAGCGTTCTTACCGTTGATAAATACGGTAGCAGAGCCACCACTGATGCTGTCTGGCGGCCCGACACAGAGTAACTTATCGCCCTTTCTCGCCGCCGGCATACCCGCAATACTGACATTAGGTGAGCCCTGCAACACTGGCCCGCCGACGTGCGGCACCTGACCAGTCACTTTAGGACAGACATGCATACAACCAATTATCGCAGCGGGTTTGCTCATATTTCACCTTTGTTGCACTGAGATTTTCGTAAAATCTGGCTCAGGGCGGACGCTAATTAATACTAACCTTGGCACCATTAATAGTAATGTTGACGCCCTTAATCGCTATCGAGCCGTCACTTTTCATGGCAATAGAAGCGGCACCGGTTTTAATGGTAATGGCATCTCCTGCTTCAATGGTCAGAGACTTACCTATTTTATGCGTTTCTGCGCCATCTACTTTAGTGTTGCGATCTTTATTGACCGTGTCGGTGTCATTGCCTTTAATCAGCCGGGTACTATCGTTATCAATGTTGATTTGCTGATCATTTTCCACCCGCAGTTTGAAGTCCTTTTCGGCATGCAGATAAAGCAACTCATCGCCCTTTTTATCTTCAAAGCGAATTTCATTAAAATTATCAGCACCACCTCCCTCACTGGAACGGCTTTTCACCCCACTCTGGGTTTTATCAACCGGTAAATCATAAGGTGGCATGTGATCAGAGTTGTAAACCGCACCAATGATCACAGGCTGGTCCGGATCACCATTTAAAAATTCGACTAATACTTCCTGATCGCGCCGCGGATAAAAGAACATGCCCCACTTTTTACCAGCCCAGTTCTGACTAACCCGGATCGGACAGGAACTCTCATGATCAGTCACATCGCTACGATCCCAATGAAACTTCACGGTAACCCGGCCAAGTTCATCAACTGATATCTCCTCGCCCCCCTTACAGGTTACGGTAGCCGTTTGCACCCCTTTCACCAGCGGTTTCGCTGTTTGCAATAACGGCCGGTAAGCCACGTCTTTTGGCACACAACGAAAGCTGTTCGTAATTACTTTTTCTGCACTCTGATTGGCACCAGCCTGATTAATAATGGCGGCGTCTAAACGCAGGTCGGTAATAACATATTGCTTACCAACTTCTGCTTTATCTTCGTGTTCACTGATAGTAAAAGTGCGGCCAGCAGTAAAACTGCGACAGCTACTGGCACCTTGCTGCATCGCCATATCGCGCTGTAATGCCTCCAGTCGAATGGTTGCGATGGCTTTGGAACGACTGTGGGTTTCTGCTTCTGCGGCATAATTAAATATTTCATAATCGGCATGTTTGCTGACCAGACTACCTTTGCCATAGGTACCTGTGGGTAGTGACTTGGGCTTTTCCAGGTTGTAACCGCGCTGGACAAACTTGCCCGGCACCATCCGCAAGGCTTTTTGCCACTGGCTGATATGAGCTTCTGCCAGGGTGCCGGTATGAAACTTAACATTCTTTTCCAGGCAAGGTTCGTACGCCGCGGCTTTATCGGCCAGGATCAGCTTATGCTGGCCTTTGCTGTGTTCAAAAAAGTAAAAAATGCCTTCCTGCTCAAGCAGCCGGCTGATAAAGCTGAAATCTGCCTCTTCATACTGCACTTTGTATTCGTAATCAGGGTAGCTACCGCTTATTTTTGCGCTGGCATCCAGTTTAATGCCATGTTCTGAGGCCAGCGTTTCTACTATTTTCAGAACGTTCTGGGCTTTAAAAATGCGACTATTCACCTTATGCTGCATGTACCAGGCTGCCGGAACGATAGTAAGATGATAGTCGCGAAAATTGTTGGCGCCGGTTTCTTTATTAACCCGCAAGCCCAGGGCATTAAGCTCTGCCACCACGCCATGAATGTAGCGTTGGGTGTTATTGCCTAGTTCGAGTGTTATACAAACTTCTTTACCAATCAAATCTTTAGCTGCTATTTCCTGACCATTGGTATACACAGTGGCCGCCAGCGAAAATAACCGGGATATTCCTTCATCTAACACAAAACGGGTCAGGTAAAGCGCATCTTTACCCAGCGGCGTGTCAATTCTGATGCTGTTCTCATCCTGGGTAGCTTTTTGCATCCGTATGCCTCAATCAAGAATGGATTGGTAAAAATTCCGGGGTATCTGAAATAATACGTAATACAGCTGGTACCACGAGGTACCAGCTGTGTGTTTACCTTACAGCTTGGCGCCTTTAACGCCGCTGTAACCGTATACCAATGGAGCGGTAACGTTGTTTTTATCGTCTGTCGGAGTAACAGTCATCATCAGCTCGGTGTAGCTGATAACGATAGTTTCAACAGGACGGTCACCAGAAACTGACATCTGATAGCTGCTGATCATTGCATCAGTCAGTTCAATTTTCATGATTTCTTCAATTTTGTCGCCTTGCTTGGTAATGTGGAACACAGCCTTCTGGCCTTTACCGATAGTGGCTTCTTTGAATAAATCCGGTGAAGATTTATCTTGCAGTTTAGTAATAACAATATCGTTTAACCGGGTAGAACTGGCTTCACGGTCCATCGCAGTACCGGTGTATGAAGTTAACTCGCGGTGAGAACCCCAATCCATCGATAGTACGGTGATCATGTCTTTAAATTCATCAGCGGTTGATTCGCCTTTGATCGCGCCATACTGCAGGTAGGTATTTGCTTGCATGCTATGCTCCTTTTGCATATTTAAAATAGTGTCCACTCAGGACAGATATAAACCCGGGCAAACCTCACCCCGGCCAAACGCTAAAAAAACACTCCCTCCAACCACCATGATTACTACAAACAAAATTAACATTGTTTAAACATTAAAGCGGGCTATGTCGGTAAAGCACTTTTTCAAACTGTACAAATTATACATTCAAAGCATCTATGATCAACTTTTAATTAACTATTTAGATCTATTTTTAACTTAAAAGATTGCAAGCCATAAACAAAATGACTTGCAACCTTAATTGTTTAATTAATGTAATATTCAGTCGATAAGATAATCGAATTTTTCGTCATTAAAACTCAAGCTAACCTGAGCTATCTGCTGTTGCTCTGCACTGCGTTGCAGGATCAACACTGACAATTCAGGCAACAAGCTGTTTTGCAGAATATTGTGAATAGTACGGGCACCAGAACCGGCGTCCTGACAACGGCTGACAATAGCGTCAATCACGGTCTGGTCATAACTGAAACTTGCGTTGTAATGTTGCTGCAGCCGTTTTTCAATCCGTTGCAGCTGCAAACGGGTGATCATGGCTAATTTGTCATCATCCAGCGGTAAATAAGGAATGACATTAAGTCGGCCTAAAAAGGCGGGTTTGAAAATTTGCAGTAAATCGTCTTTCAGCGCTTTGCCAAGACCGGTAATTGACGGCGCCGTTTCCGGATCCTCAAACAAACGCATGGTGGTGTCGGTACCGACATTAGAGGTCATAATGATGATGGTATTTTTAAAGTCGATATCCCGGCCTTCGCCATCCTTGATGGTCCCTTTATCGAATACCTGATAGAAAATATCCTGCACCCCGGGGTGAGCTTTTTCCATTTCATCCAATAGCACAACACTGTATGGCTTGCGACGAACGGCTTCAGTCAGAATGCCGCCTTCGCCATAACCGACATAGCCCGGCGGTGAACCCAGTAGTAATGATACTTTATGCTCTTCTTTAAACTCTGACATATTAATAACGGTCAGGTTATCTTCACTGCCATATACCTGCTCAGCTATTGCCAGCGCTGTTTCTGTTTTACCCACCCCACTGGGGCCGGTTAGCAGGAAAATGCCGTTCGGTTTATTTTCATCGGCCAGTTGCGCCCGTGAGGTCTGAACCGTGCGGGCTATCAGCTCTAATGCATGTTGCTGCCCCACCACTCTGCTGGCCAGGTGTTGCTCCAGCGCCAGCACATTATTAATTTCATCGGCCTGCATTTTGCCAAGTGGTATTCCGGTCCAGTCCGCGACAACCTCAGCGATTAATTGCTCAGTAACCTGCCAGTGCACCATCGGCGTTGCCAGTTCCGCTAAGGACGCACGTAGTGCTGTTAGTTGTTCAATTTGCTGTTGTTGAGCATCACGCTGTTCAGTTGATTGTTCGTTATTGTTTTGCGCCAAATCCCGGGCAGCCTGTTGCAATGCTATTGCCAGCTCCCTGGCCTGAGAAACCCACTCGCGCTGAGTTTGCCACTGCTGTTGCAGTTCACTGAGCCTGGTCTGCGCTTCATGCAACTGCTGCTGCAATTCCTCCAGCTGGCTGGTATGCAGCACCCCCAACGTTTGTTCCCGCTGCAGCACATTAATCTCACTTTGCAACTGGTCTACCCTGCGCTGCTGATCTTCAACCGGGCCGGGTACGGCATCCTGGCTCATTGCAACCCGGGCACAGGCGGTATCAAGCAAGCCAACGGCTTTGTCTGGTAGCTGCCGGCCGTTTATATAGCGGTCCGATAAATAAGCCGCGGCCTGCAGCGCTTTATCGGTAATACTGACGCCATGATGGCGTTCCATCACCTCAAGTAAACCACGCATCATCAGCACCGCTTTCGCCGGGCTGGGCTCTTCAACTTTTACCACCTGAAAACGCCGGGTTAATGCGGCGTCTTTTTCAAAATATTTTTTATATTCTGCCCAGGTTGTCGCGGCGATGGTTCTTAGCTCACCGCGGGCCAATGCTGGTTTGAGCAAATTAGCGGCATCGTTCTGTCCGGCCTGGCCACCACTGCCAATCATGGTATGGGCTTCGTCAATAAACAGAATAATCGGGGTTGGACTTTGCTTTACTTCGCTGATGACATTTTTTAGTCGATTTTCGAATTCGCCTTTCATACCTGCCCCGGCTTGCAGTAAAGCTAAATCAAGCACCCGTAACGATACCGACTTCAGTTTTTCCGGTACATCGGCCGCAGCGATGCGCAGCGCCAGGCCCTCAACCACCGCTGTTTTACCGACGCCGGCCTCACCGGTTAAAATGGGATTGTTCTGACGGCGCCGGGTTAAGATGTCGATCATCTGGCGGATTTCAAAATCCCGGCCGACAATAGGGTCAATTTTACCGGCACGCGCCTGAGCAGTTAAATCGATAGTAAACTGATCCAGCGCCGGTGTTTTGCCACCCTGTTTTGTCGCTGTCTGAACCGGCGCATCACCCTGCTCTGCTGACTGCGCAGCCAGACTGGGCCATACCCGTAATAATTCTGCCGGGTTAACTTTATCCAGCTCCGGAATACGACGCAGCACCAGACCTGCCAGGCTTTCATCCTGTAACAAGGTGTATAACAAGTAAGCGCTGCGAATTTGCCGGTCACCGAATTCAATAGTGGTATTAAGCCAGGTTGCTTTTAACCAGCTAATCAGTTGTACCGAAATACCTGGCAGCGAGTTATTGCCGGTTTTCAGCTGCTCTAACGCCTGCTGTAGTTGCTGCTGAAGCTTGTCAATATCGATGGCAAAGCTGCGAAACAGCAAATTAAAATCGGCACTGCCCTGCTGCACTAAGGCATCCAGCCAGTGCTCAATCTCCACCGTATAGTGGCTACGAGACTGACAACGTGCTGTTGCGGCCTCCAGTGCCTGCTTACAGTCATTATTGAGTTTTTCTACCAGACTTTTCAGAGAACTTGTCGACATACATGCTTCCTGTGCATTAATTAAAGCCGGCCCAGTTGAAAACCAACCTGGGCGGGATGCTGCGATATTGCAGCGCGGAAACTTAACCGGCTACCGCGGCCAAGCGCAGTTTGCCGACTGGCCAGGCGGGTACAGGCAAAATCCTGCTGTTTACCCTTAATTACCAGCCGAACCTGCAAATGAGGATCGAGATAACGGCTGACAATCTGCTGAATTAGCTGATAACGGTTACCGCCTGGTAATAAACCGGGCAATTTTGCTGCCGGTGCATCTATCTCAATCACCAGCGCAGAGCTGACATCCCACACCCGCTGTCCCAGCATGGTGGTTTGACCCAGCGCGCCGTTCTGGCCCTCTGGTAAGGTGCGGCCACTAAGCCGGCTTTGTTCAGTAGCTTCAAGTGCTAACCAACGGCCTGACAACGGGATCACCCGGGTATTAGCACCAAGCAAGTCGGTTAACATTTGCTGCAGCATCTGAGCCGGGCGATTACGCTGACTGAAGGCACCCGCATAGTACAAGCCAAGGTTATCCTGACAGCCGGTTAGCTGTTGTAACAACTTACTAAACGGATCGTTTAAGCCATCGGCAATTTCATACTGACAGGCAAAGCGGTATTTTTCCCAGGCCCGGTAATACAGCGAGATAAGCCGGTGATTGAACATATCGTAAAAGTCACGCATCGCACCGTCGCGCTGTTTCAGCCGCTGCAGCACCATTTCGGTGTAATGCTGCGGCAGCACACCACTGGGCCCGGTTAAACCCAGAAAACTGACGTACAGTTCTAACGCCAGTTTGTCTTCACTGGTGGTGCGGGAGTTGGCTTTATTTATGGGTTGCCCGGCAAAGCCCAGATGTTGCTCTGCTTTAAACCGTACTAACTCTGCTGCAGGGAAGGCATCACGGCCAACGCCATGCCATTGCTTCTGCTCAGCGCTAAGCTGGCGCTCTACCTGATACACAGCCTGGTAAAAATCAAAGTCTGCCGGGCTTGCCACTAATGTAGCTAAACTCATAAGTTCACACTCATACTTTCAGACTCATACATTCATACTCACAACAGCACCCTGCTGCCCACTCTGGCCGGCCAGCGATGATAAATCTGTTCGTGTTCTTTCAGTTTTACCGTCAACCGGGTATAGCTGTTGATACTGGCGTACTGGGCAAAAAATGCATCGAGGATATTGGCGAAAAAGTAAACATTACTGCCAGCATAGGCAGACTGGCTGAATTCCAGCAAAATCTCGGTACCGCTGCATACCGCAATCCGCCCCTGTTGGTTAACCCTGGCCGAGCCACTGCTCAGGGTTAAACCGGTAATACCATCAATCAACGCTTTGGACTCTGGGGTACAGCGAAAATCGTACAGCTTCAGGGTCTCCTGCAACACGTTTAACGCCTGCTCGCCGCTGAAATGATTCAGGGTAAGATGATTTACCAGCTGCCAGCGGCTGCTCTCCGCTAATGCCGGCCGGATACTCATAGTGGGTGCGATCAGACAGCGCACCGATTTAATCACATCAGCATGTTTGCTGATGGCAAACTCCGGCTCGCCACCACCAAAGGGTAAGTAAGCGGGCTGATTACGGTTACTGCACAATGCATTAACCTGGATTACCCAGTTTTGCTGCTCATCATTATTACTCACCCCTTTAAAGTGGCGATCAATAATGGATAAATACACTTCTGTGCCGGCTTCAGCATACCCCCCTGCCCAATCAACAAATTCACGCCGGGTATGCCAGAACAACTGTTGCTGCTGCAGATAGTCAGGGTGGCCCTGACTATAATAAGGGTTAAGCGTTACTTCATTACCCTGCGGGTCAAATGCCTGCACCTGCTTTACCTGCACTACTTCACAGACATCCGCATCCAGATAACGTGGTGCCAGCCGGTATTCGTACTGGGCAGATTCTAACTTTACCGGCTCCAGCTTTTGCTTAAACAAATTAATCACCGGGGTGCATCCCAGCAGCACACTGTCAGCCGTGACATGGCGTTCCAGCTCGTCTGCCCCCTCGGCCAGATAGAAATAGAAATCTACTTTATCGGCGATACCGGGCCAGTCCGGGTCCAAATCAGTTAAGCCAAAAAACAGAAACTTCTCCGGACATAAAAATTGTTCTATTAATAAGCGGTAGCCGCTAAAACTACGCTGGCTATATGGCACTACCTGCTCATCATCAGCAAAGCCAACAGCCTGAATATGCCGCGGCTGTAAAAAGCGCATCTGCTCTGGTTGCCCTGCTGGCGCCACGCCGATACTGATCACATGGCGCAGAATAAGCTCAAACAGTTTGTACACATGGTGGCGCTGGCCATTCAGATAAAACCGTAACTTACCGATGGCTAATTCCTGCAGCGAGGTGTTATCAAACTCACAAGCTAAACTTAGTTTCAGCAGCGCCTTCGCTGTCTGACTGGCAGGTGGTTTAGGCGCATGAAACGGCGCATTTTTAAACTCTGCCTGCACCACTTCTAATGGCCAGATATTGGTGTCGTAACAACTTTGGAAGGTACAGGGCTTTAACCCTTCTGCTCGGGTTTCAAATTCAGTACCGCGTTTAACGGTAATACCAGAGGTCGACAAATTCTGACTGACCAGTTTCAGTACCGATACCGATGGAATTGGTGCCTGATAATCCGGATACATCTGGCCAAGCAAGGCATCGGTTAATTCGGGGAAGCTGTCATCCAGCTTTTGCCGGATCTGAGCACTTAACAGCGCAAATGCCTCGATTAACCGCGACACATGCGGGTCTTCTACCGTCTCTTCGCTGATTCTGAGTCTGCCTGCAATTTTTGGGTATTTCTCGGCATACTCTGCCCCCATCCGGCGGATAAACGTCAGCTCACGATTGTAATACTTCAACAACTCATCATTCATTACTGATAATCCCTGATGGTCAGCCCCAGGTGAACGGGCTCTACTTCAGAATCAAACATAATATGTTCCGGCTCAGGATCGGCGTATAACAGTGCCTGGATCCGCAACCGCAATACCCGTTCAATACTTTGCTGCTCGTCAGGTAACGACACTTCCACTTCAACAAAGCGAGGCTCAAAGCGCCGGATACACTGCTCTACCGCCCGGCATAGCTGCTGACGACCTTCAATTGAATCAACCACCATCACTGAGAAATCTGGCAGGCCGTAATTCAGCAGACTTTGTGGCAATTCAGCATAGTTTTCGGGCCAGACATGCCACTGCACCCGGGTGTTGAGCAGGTTTTCCAAATCGCGCCGCACGCTTTGCCGCAAGGCTTTTAAGTCGAAGGCACGGCGTTGCCGGCCCGGATCTTTCTGACCAGGTGCATCGTCAATCAGCCGGTCAAGCAGCGACATCTGTAACGCCTGCTTCTGATGCACTTTCATTGCGGTTACTCAGCCATCGCCGGCGTCGCAGCCAGGCTGACTTCGCTTAGTATGTCAAGCTCAAGCAGATCGCCCAGCGCCACTGCCTGCTCACCAAGCAATACCATCTTCTGGCCACTGCCGGTTATCAGCCTGGCATCGTGCTCATGCCAATCGGTTACCCGGCCAAGCCGGATAGCCGGATCAGTATCGTTATCAGTGATGTTGGCAACGTAGATCAGCGGTAAAAAAGCCTCGCCCTGCGGGCCATCAATAATACTGATATCAACCCGGCGCCAGATGATGTCTAACAGGCTTTTCGGTGGATGAAGCTTTAAACTGGCAATTTGTTCAAACCCCGCCTGATAGTATTTACCGTCAGTGCCAAATAATTCCAGATAACCGCCCAGGCTATCGTCAAGATCACGAATATCGGTATACCGCTGGCCGCGCTGTTCGACAGCCACTTCTGGCCGTAACTGCTCCATTTCCTCAGCAGCCAGTGCCGCTGCGCCGATATCCTGCTCATGCATCGCCAAGCGTAACTTTAACAAGGCGCTGAACATTGGTGCCGGCTCACCAAACAAGGTCGCAGTCATGCCGCCCTGATAAAAATCCCGCCGGGCAGTTTCGGCCCGGATTAACTGCCTTACATTAACAGCACCTAATAAAAAATCCGGATGCTGGCGTACAATCATGTCCAGCTGCGCATCGGCTTTATCCAACTCACCGGCGATGCACAACAGCTCAACATAAACTGCACGCATCTGGGCATTTAGCGGGTCATCCCGTAATACAGTCAGGGCATGCTCCATTGCCTGCTGCAACTGGCCACTACTGATTAACGAATTAAGTTTTTTCATAAAAGATCCCTCAGGCAGACGCCTTTTGTTTCGGAGACAACTCCGCGACTAATTTTACTGATGTCACCATCTGATCCAGCTGAAAGTGCGGCTGCAACTGGATCACCGAATAATAGCGGCCCGGCTGCCCCCGCTTCTCTTTCACTTTTATCCGCGCTTCCCGCAGTGGCCGGCGCGCTCTGACTTCATAAGACGCATCCTCGGAAGCCGTGGTATAGTTGTGCAGCCAGCGTTGTAATTCCTGCTCACACTCCTCAGCTGAGACATATCCGCCGACCTTATCGCGACCAATCACTTTGATGTAATGAGCAAAACGGGCCACACATAAGATGTACTGCAACATGGCAGACAAGCGGGCGTTAACAGTGGATAAGGTTTTATCGTAGGCTTTCGCTTCCTGCACAGAAGCATTGTTGTAAAACGCATAAAAATCGCTGTAAGGCACTGCCGACAGCGGCACAAAACCGGCATCTGATAGCGCGGCTTCAAAGCGATGACCCACCAGTAAATTTACTGACGGTTTATTAAATGGCTGATATTTTTCAGTTTCATACTGGCTGACGGGCAAATGAGTCACCAGACCAAAATTATAATGGCCGGCTTTCATGCCACGGATTTGGCCGAACCAGCCCGATTCGCTGTACGCCCGCACCAATACTCCGGCAAACGCCCAGGCCGCATTACCCCATAAATAATCACGTTGCGGCCGGTTAAACTGCTCTTTAAATACAAAGCCTTCACTGCGACTGCCATCATCTTTGTAGGGCGGCCGCATCAGCACCTGAGGTAGTACCAAACCTAAAAAACGAGCATCTTCCATATTGCGCAGCGCCCGCCACTTTACATATTCCGGCTGTTTAAACTGGCTGGCGATATCCGCCACCTGGCCAAGCTCTGAAAAATGATCGACACCAAACAGCGATGGATGAGCCGCGGTTATAAAAGGTGCAAATGCCGCTGCGGCGGTGCGGGCAACCTCTTTTAAGGTATCAAGGTCGTTAATGCTCTGGCCGCGGCGGATCTTATGACTGATTTGATAATCGCCAATCAATACGCCAAAAGGCTCACCGCCGGCCATATCAAATTCGTTGTCGTAAATCAGTTTGAAAAAATCACTCTGGTCAAAATCAATAGCCCGGTTAATATCCTTACTAAGCTCCGGCCAGGACAGAGAAATTAATTTCACTTTTACTTTCTGCTCACGGTCGAAGCGCTCTGCCTGCTCGGTTAAATACAGTAAACCGCGCCAGCTGGCTTCGAGCTCCTGCAGCATAGGATGATGCAAAATAGTATTGAGCTGCTGGTTAATCAGGCTGTCAATTTCCGCGATAGCCCGCCCCAGAATTGGCGTTACAAACGCTACCCCGACACAGGGACGGCTTTCTATATGTTGCAGCCAGAACAGCACCGCTTTTAACGGATCTGCCTCACGTAAAAACCGGCTGAGTAGCCCTTTGCGCTCAAAGCTGGCATAAGACGGACAAGGCCTGTTGTCTTCTGCAATATCAAAGACCGTATCGGCAACAAAATTAACTGCGTCAACCATGACTTGTCCGTCCTTACTTCTGATAACCAACTGCGCACTCGCAGCTGATGCTGGCTTAGCTGCCCATTTCCGGAATTTTAGCGACTAAACGTAACGACGTAGACAGCTCTTCCAGTTGCAGCCACGGCCGTAACCAGGCCACCGCATTGTAAGAACCAGGCCGTCCCGGGATCTCACGAACCTGGACCTTGGCATCCGCCAGCGGATAACGGGCCCGTACTTCCTGACCACTGCCTTCAGAGGCGTTGACGTAAGTCAGGATCCAGCGGTTTAACCACACTTCGACATCTTCTGCTTCCATAAAGCTGCCGATCTTGTCGCGGGCCAGAACTTTTAAGTAGTGAGCAAAACGTGACGTTGCCATTAAATAAGGCAAGCGGGCAGAAATGGCCGCATTGGCAGTGGCTTCCGGGCTCTCATATTTTTTCGGCTTCTGCGCTGTTTGCGCGCCAAAAAACACTGCGTAATCGGTATTTTTATAATGACACAGCGGTAAAAAGCCCATTTTGCCAAGCTCTGCTTCACGCCGATCGGTAATGCCAATTTCAGTCGGGCATTTTAAGTCCGGGTCACCATCATCACTCATAAAGATATGTGACGGTAAGCCTTCAACCTTACCACCGCCTTCTGCACCACGAATAGCAGTACAAAAGCCGTATTGGGCAAAGGCGTTAGTCAACCGGCTGCCCAGCACATAAGCGGCATTCATCCAGCAATAGTGGTTGTGGTTGGTGTTTTTCGCCACGGCTTTTTGCGCATCTAATTCGAACTCTTCATAGCCGAATTCTTCTACCGGTGCGGTAGAGCTACCATAGGGCAGTCGTGCCAACACCCGTGGCATGCTCAGGGTAACAAAGCGGGAATCATCACTGTCCCGGAACGAGCGCCATTTGGTATATTCCAGTGACTCAAAAATCTTCTCTAAATCGCGTGGCTTGGAAAGCTCTGTCCATTCATCAAAACCAAACAGTGCTGGTGAAGCACTCGATAAGAACGGGCAAAAACCGGCAGCAGAGACATTTGACATATAGGTCAGCGTTTCAATGTCTTCCGGATGATTAGTAAACTCATAATCACCGATTATCGCGCCATAGGGCTCGCCACCCGGGGTGCCGAATTCTGTTTCATAGACTTTCTTAAAGGTCTGGCTCTGGTCGAACTCCACCGCTTTACTTAAATCTTTGTACAGCTCTTTTTTGCTCATACTGATCATGCGGATCTTTAATGAGCTACCGGTCTCAGAGTTGGTGACCAGATGATTCAGACCACGCCAGCTACCTTCTAACTTCTGAAAGTCTTCAGCGTGCATAATGGCTGCCAGTTGATCAGAAATCAGGGTATCCAGCCGGTTAATGGCCTCGTTAAAGGTAACGGTCAGGTTTTTATTCCAGCTAACCGTGCCGCTCATGGCTTCTTCAGTCAGGGTGCGAATTAACTCTTCAGCGCGTGAAGCATCTGTTTGCTTGGTGGCGCCAATTGCCTGATCCAGGAGCGATGCTAACTCGGTGCTGCTGCTGTCATGGCTTTGTGCTAAGGCTTCCGTACTCATTTTATTTATCCTCTAAATTCAGTTCCTGCGCCAGCTGTTGCAGGTCAGCATCACTGTTAAGTACCCGTTCCAGAATATTTTCCAGATCTTCAGAGCGGTCGATTTTAGTCATTAAATCGCGCAGTTTATTGCGGGTAGCCATAAGCTTTTCCAGCGGCTCAACCTGACGGACAATAGCCGCGGGTTCAAAGTCCTGCATCGATTTAAATTCCAGATCCACCGCAAACTCACTGCCATCACCGGCCAGCTTGTTTTCCACTTTAAAATTAAGCTTCGGGTTCATCCGCTTTAACACTTCGTCAAAATTATCCCGGTCAATCTGGACAAACCGACGATCTTTAAGTGGCTTTAACGCCTGAGTATTGTGGCCGGCAAAATCTCCCATCACGCCAACGACAAAAGGCAGTTCTTTTTTGACGGCGTTACCTTCAGTCTCTACATCATAAGTAATGTGGACTCTGGGTTTGCGCACCCGTGACAACTTGCTGTGAATACTTTCCATTTACTCTCTCCTAATATTTGTCTGTCGTGGCCGCGCAGGCAACGCTGGCCGGTTGCACTACTTAGTCTGCGGTATCCCCGCCAGACGAAAATAACTGTTTCGGGTATTACTATCGTCAATCAACTCCTGCAACAGCTCCGGTAAAGTGAGATCACTCCAGCGGATCACCTGCTCAAGCGCATACGACATTGGCGAATGAGGTTCGGTCTTACGAAAAAACTCGACAGCATGCTGCAATGAGCGAATAACCTGCTGTCTGGACTGCAACTGCTCATCGACACTAGCGGGATTAAGATTGGCAGTAGTACCTTCAGCACTGGCTTCTGCCGGGCTGTCGTCCGCTACTTTCAGCTTGTCTGCCGCCAGATACGTCACAGCATCAAGGCATTTTTGCATGGCTTTGCTAATAGCGGTTGTTGGCTGGGGCTCACCGGCCATCGCCGCGTCCATGGCATCAGACAGTAATTTAAATTCAGCAATCGCTGACTGAATATCACTGCAAAGCTGCTGATAAAATCCTGCCGGTGTTTCCTGCACCGCTTGTTGAATTTGTTCCAGACTGGCAATACCGGCATCAGCCCGTTGCTTCTGCTTTGTCTCATCTTTTCTGGATAACTCCGCTGCCCTGACATATTGCCAGCAGGCAAAACAACCCACGGAGGTCACTTCGGTCAGCGGAATACTGAGGATTGGGGTAATAAGCGCGCCGTCGCCTTCATAGCCGTTCAGGCCAATTAGCGGTGCAATCCGTGCTTCCATGCCTTCATCATCTGGCAAGGGGTAGAGATCCGGCCAGAAATGCTCAATCAACAACCGGGTCGCTTTGAATCCGGCTGCCAAACCAGCGAAGCCTTCAGTCCGGCACCAGGCTTCAATCAGCCAGGCGGCATACTCAAGATCTTTACTTTGGTTTGTCAGAATAGCTGGCAGGGCCTGAGCCAGCGGGCGCCAGTCCAGCACCAGTGATTGAAAATCATCATCTTCAAATAGCATAGCCCGCTCGTTGGCACGAGCCTGACTTCGTACGTCTTTTAAGCTGTAATACTGCGAGGTAGGTGAAATATCGCTACGTGGATCGATACCCGCCACTGCTTGCGCCGCCACGGGTTTAGTTAACAACTCGAAATCTATTAATTCACTGCGATCCATCACAATTAACCATTAAATCTACTAACAGCAAAATATGTTACTTTATAGTTCACCAAATAACAACAATGCAAACTATATTTATACATTTTTCAAGTTTAACGGTATGGTTTTATCATTTAAATTAACATTACTTATACTTTGCAACTTAACCAGGATACTGGTGACATTGTCTTTTGCGCCCGCTACCAACGTAGAATGCAACAAAGCTTTGCTGGCATCAGCAATATCATCATGTTGTAAATACTGATGAATTTCATGATCTGGCAGCTCTTTTGTTAAACCATCAGTGCACAGCAAAAACAAATCACCTGGTAGACATTCATCTGCGCAGACAGCGACCTCCAGCTCGGTATCCACCCCCACCGCCCGGGTAATAACGTTAGCCAGTTCGTGGCTTTCTGCCTCACTTGCTGCCAGTAAGCCCTGAGCGACCATTTCATTTACCTGGCTGTGATCATGACTTAGCTGCTGGAGTGTATTATTACGAAGTAAATAGCAGCGACTGTCACCAGCCCACAATAAATGGTAGCGGTCCTGCTGAATAAACAGGACTACCACCGTCGAGCCCGCCATCGAACCAAGTAACTGCTGCTGACTGTATTGCACCAGCGCCTTATTGGCATTTTGCAGCGCCTGACTTAACATGGCCGGACTTAGTGCCTTGCCGGCACTGTCCACCAGAGTTTTTAACATATCCATAACCATCTGGCTGGCGACATCACCAGCAGCATGCCCCCCCATGCCATCAGCCACTGCCCAAACTCCGGCCTCGGGTAGCGCCAGGCAGGCGTCTTCGTTAAGTTTTCTTACCAGGCCTTTATGGCTTTGCGCATGAAATGCAATTTGCATAGAACTGAAACCGTCCGGATTAATATTGAATATGTTTTTGCTGCCAGTTCCAGCGGGACCAGTCGCCATCGAGCATAGCTGCATACTGGCTTACCTGCGGTAACCCAGATGTCACCAGCAAGCAGGGCGCGATGTGCTCAGACCCTGAGGTCCACCAGAGGCAATACCGGGGAAATTGTTGCAGATAACTTTGGTGTAACAGCGCCAGGCTATCCAATTGCTGATTTGCACTTATGGTCCAGGCCTGACGAATCGCTTCGTTGTTACTCTGGCTGACCGCAAGCCGTTTTGCCTCAGGCCAGGCTATTGGCAGCGTGTCCAGTTCTGACAACCAGTGCTGCAAATTAAAGCCTTCATCTAATGTGGCCAGAGCCTGCTGCTCCAGGCTGTCACACCAGTCACTTTCCTGCCATGCCTGCACCGGTGTCACTGCCAGTTCAGCGGCCAGGGTAAAGGGATAATGACGGCCAACCTGGTCAACGGAAGGCATCAGGGTACCTGCCATCGCCTGATCGCTGCACACCCCGGGTGATAACGCAAAATGCCATATCGGGCTGGTTAAATAGGTTTCCAGCCAGGCTGCACCCAGTTGCTCACGGCTAACCGCCAGCACGGCTTGCAACCATTCATTCCAGCTATCAACAAATGCCACCTCCAGGCTCTGGGCCAGAAAGTCCCCCTGGCTGGCAACCTTGCCACAGATCCCAAGCTGCACCGCCGCGCTTTTTACTACAGACTGGCCGGACATGAAAAGGCCTCCAGCTCGTTGCTCCAGAACGGGGTGTTTACCGTATCGGGTACTAATTCCAGCCGTGCTTTATTGCCCTGTACCGCCAGATGCAGCACTTTGTCGGTGCGGGTTTGTGGCCGCTCCCGGGTCAGTTCGTCCAGTAAGCGAAACCAGGACCACTCCCCTTCATAGCTGGCATTGGCAGACAAACCTGCATTTGCCGGGGTAAACACCAATCGGGTTTGCAGCTTATTGCGATCTCCCGGCCAGTAGAACTGGCTGGAACGGGTTGGGCCATGCCGGTATGACAGTTCCTGACCGTCTATATCGAGCATCAGATGGGTAATGTGCCGGTCCAGGAATAGTGGTTTTAAGCTAAAGCCTACTTTTAACTTCTGACTGCCCTCTTCAAAGAAGGTGCTGCGAATACGCTGGGCTCGCTGGAAGGTTTTCAGCACACCGGCATCCAGGCCAATATCTTTTTTAAAGGTCCAGTTGGTGCGGCTGGTATTCACAAAGGGGCTTAAGTAGTCTTTGAAAAAGGCGTCCAGTGTGCCGCCATAACCAAAGAACCGCTCAAAATCCCGTAGTTTAATATCCTCGTTGGCCCGCCGGTCTAACGGATAGCGCCCGGCAATCGCACCGCGGTATTCAGCTAATACTTTACCTTGCCAGGCTTCATTTATATGCTGGCGGCTGCCACTGGCAAATAGCTGCGCGGTGTCGCTGGAAATATTACCCAGCCAGGTACTGAACGGTGCCGGCACTTCACTGCGTAACCGGCGCAGCGCGACATTCAGTTCATTACCTTCCTGTGAGTTCAGCTGGTTGGCATAAGCTTGCCGTGCCCTGCCACCCGGCACATATAACCGCTCCAGATACTCATAGTAGCGCCGTGTGGTCTGGCCAATCTGCTCCAGTTGGGTCGGTTCAATTGCCAGCAGCGCCGAAAATGCGGCCTCCACTTCCTTGCCGGGTAAGCTGCGGCTGACATCTGGCATCTCATCCGGCAGCACCCGGTTTAACCTGGTGGTTTGGCTGGAAAACTGGGTTTTTGCCACTTTGCCGGCAACATCGGCTGCCATATCCAGTTCAGCAGACTCGGGTAACTGGGTTAACCTCAGGTTCTGTTGTGCGGCTTTAATAATATTCTGAATCGGTTGCTCAGGCCCTGCCAGGATCTTGGTCTGGGCCAGGCCCTGCTCTACATTTGTAATAGGCTGCAGTTCGATGTCATTTAACAACTCTTGCCATAAGTAGACATAGTCCCGCATATAGCGCATGGTTACCTGAGCAGACAAATCAGGGGTGCTTTGCTCGCTGTTGCCTTCCATGTCATCACCATACACCCAGCTGTCAGCCATTAACTGGCGAATGATCCGACGCTTTTCAATATTAAACACGCCATGAAAACCCTGATAGGTATATAAACCCGGGATCCCCTGACGCAATGGTTTACCGCTGCGTCTGCTGAATAAGGTGACACTGTCAGTCGCCAGTACATCAGACAACCGAAAATCAGGTATATGACTCTCCATCAGTTCAGTGCGGATCCGCTGATAAGCACGTTCGGCCAGCGGCACTGTCATCAATAAGTCGCGGGTAGCAGCCACCACCTTTTCATCATAACTGGCGCCCTGAATACCGGCCTGCAACAGGGCATCCAGGTGGCTTTGCAGTGACATTCTAAGCGGCTGATTAATCTCGGCTGGTAACATACGTTCGGTGTACTGAGCAAACCATGCCTGCACCTGCTCTGATTCAAACTGCGCCGGCTGGAAAATCATCAGGTACGTTTTTAACGTTTCATATAAGTAATCACGATGCTCGGCATGCTGCTGCATTTCCGTAATTAAACTTTGCAGTATAAACGGCACAAAATCGGCATACAGTGCACGCTGATAAGCAGTTTTAGCAGATTGCCCCAGCTTATCACCCTGATAAAGTCCGAGGTTTTTCGGGCCATCAGCAGGTAGTAATCCGGCATAGCCTGCTGGCATATCCCGCAACACATTGAGTTGTTCGTTCAGCTGCAGCATTGATTGCTGAGCTTGTTCTTGCTCAAGGCTCTGGTAGTGCTGCAACGAAACTGCAACCTCATCTACCAGCTGCCGGTTCCAGTTGTAACTGGACGTCCAGGCACTGAGTAACCAGACCGACGCTACTGCCGCAGCGGCCAGGGTACCGTGCCTGATCCAGCGATGTTTAGTTTTATGCTGCAGATTAACCGATGCCAGTTCACGCTCAGGTATAACAATTTGCTCAAAAAATCGTTTCAGGAAGAAACTTTTACCTTCTCCGGTATGACGGCGCAGCGGCGGTTCAGCCAGGCCAAAATTGCCACCAAGCTGGGCCACTACCCGATCTATCGGCTGGCCTTGCTGGGTGGCGCTGGCAATATAGACCCCGCGCAACATAGTCGCTTTCTCGAACGGATTTGGCGCAAAGATTTCTTTTAAGAAATCATCTGCCGCGCTTTGAATTAACCTCAGCTGGCGGGGGAATTCATAGATTGCTGCCCGGCTCTGTTGCTCGCGTTCAGTTTGCAGCCGGCTATATAATCGTTGATGCAGCCGGTTAATAATCGCGTGAAACTCTTTATTAAACTGGGCAACGACACCTTTTTCTTCATTTTCTGCTGTCAGCGCAAAGGTGGTTCCCCACACCTGTTCCCGGTCCTCTGGTGCTAAATCATCAAAGAACTCGGAGAAACCGGCAATTAAATCGGCTTTGGTGAACATCACATAAACCGGAAAACTCATGCCAAGCTGGTTCTGTAACTCCTGCACCCGTTGCTTTATCGCTCTGGCGTGTAAGTTACGCTCAGTCCGGGTTTGATTCAGTAAGTCAGCCAGGCTGACAAATACAATCACCCCGTTTATTGGCCGGCGTGGCCGGTGCTTTCGTAACAACCCCAGAAAGCCCTGCCAGGCGGTGGCATCCTGCTGGGCGTGGCTGTCCTGTGTGGTATATCGCCCTGCAGTATCGATTAATACCGCCTGATCAGTAAACCACCAGTCACACTGCCGGGTACCACCAATGCCTTCTATGGCGTCGACACCCATCTGTTCTTTTAATGGAAACTCCAGCCCGGACTGTTGCAAGGCGGTGGTTTTGCCGGAGCCCGGCGGACCAATCAGCATATACCAGGGCAGCTGGTATATGTCGCGCGCTTTGCTAAAACGGGCATGCTTTAAAATATCCAGCGCTTTTTGCATCCGGCTGCGCAGTATTTCAATATCCCGTTTGGCCATGGCATCCTGCTGCTGATGTTCATCGCCATTGAGTAAGGTATCTACTGCCTGTTTGTTTGAGCGGTCTTCCCGCATACCACGAATGTAATGGCTGGCCCCCCAAATTAATGCAATCACTAGTAAGGTCACCAACCTGGCAGTACTGCTGGCAAGCGGTTCCACGCCGGCAATAGCCACTAACGGGCCACCAAACCAGATCAACAGTGCCAGCGCAGTTAGTCCCAGCAAGGTAATAACCCAACCGGCGGTCAGAACACGACGTAATGATTGAAAAAATCCTTTAATTTTCATAAATCTAATCCTTGCACCACGTTATTGCTCTAACAAGTCTATTTCAACACGCCGGTTCAGGGCCCGGTTCTCAGCGGAATCGTTTGGCGCTATCGGATCGGCCTCACCTCGTCCTTCCGGCCACAACCGACCATGCAGCTGACCACCGCTTGCCAGCGTATCAGCCATGGCATTGGCTCTGGCCAGCGACAAGTGCCAGTTCGACGGGTATTTGCTGGTAAAAATTGGCAAGTCATCAGTGAAGCCGGTAATCAGAATACGGCCATCAGTTCCTTCCAGCGCGCGGGCAATTTTGCTGATAACCGGCTGAAAGCTTTCATTTATTGCTACACCACCCGGTGTGAATAAATGATGTAAACCAACCCGGATCCGTACCCGGTCTGGCAGCTCAATAACCTGCAACATGTCGCGGCGAATTTCGGTTTGCAACAGTTGCTGTAAGCGGACCGCTTGCTGATGAATTTGGCCACTCTGACCTGATACCGTGTCGGGTTGCCAGCTCACCAGTGCGTTCAAGTCGCGGTGTACCTGATCAGAGTAATTATTAACCTGGTAATTAAGATACATATAAACGCCAAGCAGCAATGCTGCTACCACTGAACACAACACCCATAGCGGCAGTTTGGTCTCCAGTGCCCCCGACTGCACCACATCACTTTGCCATTTTGGAGACAATTCCCGCGCAGGTTCACCTCGTTGGCTACGAATGGACTTATAAGCCCGGTCTTTAATAAGCTCCAGCTTTTCGAAACCGCGATCTTCAACCCGCATTTTGCCAACAAAACCAAAAGACAAACATAAGTACTGCAACTCCAGCAGCATCAGGTTATGGCCACTGTGGTTAATCGCGTTTTCCAGCAGGGTAAAAAAGTATTCACCACCAAAGGTTTCATTGTGAAAGGTAGACAACAGACTCTCAGTCGCCCAGTCACTGTTCCCCCCCCAGCTGGTATTCAGTACAATTTCATCAATAAAACAGCACAAGGTATAGCGGGCCTGCTCAATAACCTCAGCTGCTATGCCTTTGCTACGCAAGCGTTGTTCATACTGGGTAATCAGATTAACGCACTGTTTTTTCAAGCCATTTACATCAGTGTGACTGGCAGTACTGCGAATTGGCGCCACCAGCGAAAACAACACCGCAGCTTCGTCTACTAACACGTTATCACTGACAGATAACGTTTGCGGCCCCTGCCCCGCAGCAATACTGCGATTACCGGTGGCAATCCGGGTTTTATCATGGTCTACACTGGCGCTGCCCGGGGCGGCAGGTTGCACAGGTATGGCGGGGCTGACCTCAGGCCGGCTGCTGCGACCACCTGGCCGGGGTTTCATAATGGTTTGATCAGACATTGCCTTCTATCCCTGTTAATCAGGCTTTAATCGCCCAGAGTTCCAGCTTTAATCCGGGATAGTTACCCGATAAATGTAAAGCAAGGGCGCCGCTGTTCGCCAGCCGCTGCCAGTAAATGCTGCTTTTATCCAGCTGGAAATAGTGGTAACCGGCGTGATATGGCACTTGCCTTGGCGCGACCGGCAAACCGGTCACCGCTATGCCGGGTAACTGGTTGTTCACCAATTCACGGATATGCTCAACCGGGCCGATTTTCAGTCTGGCAGGTAAATGTTTGCGAATATCTTCCGCGGGCAAATCAGCACTGACCGCCAATACAAACTGGGCGTATTCCAACAGGGTTTTATCGGTCAGTGGTGATACCAGAATGCCAAACTTTGCTTGCTCCAGTGGCAGTGCCTGGGCAGTTTGCTCCAACACCACACTCAGTGTCTGGTTCATAATGACCGCCAGGTTACCAAAAACCATGGTCAGGTCGTCATGAATATAAGCCGGGAATTCAGGCGGCCTTTTCTCCTTGCTGGTAAAGGTTGCCAGCTCTCCCAGCATGCTTACCATCAATTGATAAAAGCTCAGTGGATTACTGCCATCAACTTGTTGCCAGTGTTTTAACAGCGGCTCATAACGATTAAGCACCTGCAACATCAGAAAGTCGGCAATAGAGCTGCTGGTTCCCTGGCCTTTGCTTATCCGGCCGCTTAATGCCTGCGCCCGCTGATTGAGCATACCTAAAGACTCGTTAATCAGTGCTTTTAAGGTTGGATTTCGTTGCACATTAAGCACAGGCGGAATGAACTTATCATCCAGTTTAACTTCGCCCTGATCCGTCACTTCTTTTACTCTGGCGATGGCAAAACCAACAAAGCCACTTCGGTCATCACTCTCCAGCTTTAATATCAACCGCAGCCTGGCTAATTGCAGCGTCTCAACCGTAGCTTCAGCTAAACTGGTATCAGTAAGGTTGTGATCTGCAAACTGAAAACGGGTTATCTGGTTGCTTTGCTGCTCTGCAATATTAAGACCATTGACCTTATCCACGGCCAGACACAAAAATACCTGCTGGTCGCGACAGCCCTTGGCAATGCTAAGGGGCGCAGGTAAGGGTTCAACCTCTGGTAACTCAAGCAAGGTACCGTCAGGTAAAATACCGCGCAGGCTGGTTAAACCAAACTGACTGAACTTTAAACAATGACTGTCCAGTTGGTAGTCATAGACGCCCCAGCAAAATGACGCCAGCTGCGACACCCTGCTTTGCTGACTGTACTGCAAATGACGCTCTTGTTGCTGAAAGTGTTGCGGCCGTAAAAACATGCCCTCTGACCAGGCAACTTTACTGAATTCACTCATTAGCTTATTACTCCGAGCAAACTGCCGCTGTTAGCGGACTGGCCGCTCCAAATCGTGTTCACGGATATACACTGCCAGCTTATCTACATAGACGTAAAAGTCGTCATAACCGGTTGGCTTTACGTCAACAACAGCACGCCAGCGCGCGCCTTCAATATCACGATAAGCAGCAATCACCGCGACTGCCTTGGTGGTCGGTAATAGCGCCATTTTGTATTCGGTACGCTGGCCTGGCTCGAATACCAGTTCATCAATTTTCAGTAAATCGGTGCGCAGAGTCTGCTCAGGGTCATCATACAATGCAAAAAAATCCTGGTTTTCAAATACCGTTTTTGATGCCAGCTCGTACACTCTGATAATCACCGGTGACGGCCGCTCGTCAGCATCAGGGTTAATATCCTCAGCCACTCTGAAATGCAGGGTGGTTGAAGGTGGAAAAGTTGAATAGACAGCCTGACAGCCAGCTAACAAGGTTACAGTTAACATGACGAATACCAGCAGGTAGATCCGTTTCATAAGTGACAACTCCATTGATCTGTCATTTTCTGTTATTTTTAGCCGGGTTAGCTAAATAGTTTTCATAGGCATGGATAAAGTCATCATTTACCCCGCCCTTTGCAGTGCGCGTTACCTCAGAGAGTAATTCCTGATGTAACACCTGATATAAACTCCAGTAGCGGCTGTAACGTTGGGCCGGGTTCACCTTATCAATAAAACTGCTACCAAAATCCCGCTGCTCAATCAGTTCAGGGGTCAGCTGGGTCAATAAACCCTGCATGGCGCCAGCAGCTCCTGCGACAATAGCGGCCTCATGTTGACTGATATCGGCAAAAGCTGCGGTAATGGCCTGGCGCGGCCCCATAAAGCTGCTGGCGTTGTGGTTAAATAAATTGTGAAACGCTTCACTGACGCTGGCAGAAAACTTCAGCGGATTGTTTTCCCGCTGCTGAAAGGTAGTCTGGTTTACCCGCAGAGTATTTTTCATCTCTGAACGCGAGCGCATCACATCAATAACGCCATGTAACGAGGCTTGCAATGCTTCGCCTAACTGGCCCCACCATGCCGGATTTCGCAATTGCTGTTCTGCGGGAGCAGGTACTTTCAACGCGCTGAGAAATGCTTGTAAACACTGCTCGGCATTGGTTTGCTGGCCTTGAGAGCAAGGCGTCAGCGTGCTGCTAACGCTATCAGGCTTTATCTCTGGTGTTGCCAGATTAAGTGGTTCATCAGGTAAGGTTTGCTGCTGCCATTGCGGTTGCCAGTCATCGGGGATCAGACTTTGTGGCGGCGCAAAACTTTCATTCATCATGTCGTTATGAGCCAGCACGTCGTTATCCTGACAAACCAGACTGTCCGCAACCGCTGTCCCGCCAGTCGCAACGCTCCCCGCCGCCGGGCCTGCTCCGTTTTTATTACCATAATCAACCATGGCTAAGTCACTGACAGCCAGCCCCTGACCGGACATGCCAGCGTCAGAACTTGCCAACGGGTCGATAGCGCTCTGGTCTGAAGCAGAGATAATAGCGACTTTAATTTCATAATCGCCAAGACACAGTAAATCGCCATCAACCAGCAGGTGCTTTTTGCCATTGCCAAGCGGGGTTACCGAGCGGTTAACAAACAAACCATTGGTTGAGTTATCCGTGATCCAGAAGCTGTCAGCGTTATAACTAATCTGGCCATGAATACTGGATACGACCCGTTCCGGATCCGGTAAATGCCAGTCAGCATGCTCTGCCCTGCCAAGGGTCCCGCCTTTGCCGTCAAAGCGTTTTACCGCAACCTGACGCGGTGATAAGCGGTGATAACTTAACACCGTCAGTTCCAGCAACATATCCGTCTGACTCACTTAACACTCCCTGCCAGCATTGCATTACTTAACTACATTTAATTTACCAAAAGTTGCAGCGGCAAAGATTAGTGCCTAAAAAGAATCAAGTCAATATATATCTTGTTTACATATTTGCAATTATGCTTGATGTTTTTTCATCTAAAGCTAAAATAGCCGGACGTTAAGCAACACATTACAGCCAGAAGTAAACAAAAAGGTAACCATCGAGATGTCTGATACCGCCGATAAAACCACACCAGCTGATAATACCGCGGCCGGTATTAGAAACGTCACTCGTATTGAGAGCACCAAAACTCCCCTTACTGATGACAATGAAAAAACCCGTTTTGCCCGGTCCAATCAGACAACCGCAACAACGACAACCGCAAGCGATTTAACGGGCAAAACCATAAAGCAACGCTATCTACTGGAATCAAAAATAGGTTCTGGTGGCATGAGTGATGTCTATCGGGCGCGGGATACCTTTTTAGCTGACGCTGGCGTTGCTGAAAGTCAGGTAGCGATTAAAGTCCTGCAACCTCAGTTCGTCAGCCAGCCAGAAGCATTACAATTGTTGTTGCAGGAGGCCCACAGAACCCAGCAACTGTCTCATCCCAATATCGTCAGAGTATTCGATGTTGACTGTGAACAGGACCGCTACTTTATTGTAATGGAATTTCTGGATGGCGAGAGCCTGGATCAGGTGATCAAACGCTACAAACCGAAAGGCCTGCCGCTAAGTGCTGCTATTAAATTACTGGACCAGTTAGGCGCTGCCCTGGCACACGCTCACAGCAAAGGCATCGTCCACGCTGATTTAAAACCGGCAAATATTATGGTGAACCGCAGTGGTCAGTTAAAAGTACTGGATTTTGGTGTGGCTCATACCCTGCAACTTAATCATGATATCTATGCTGCAGAGCAACACAATCCCGCAGCAGCGTTAAGTGGTTACACACCAGCGTACGCCAGTATTGATTTACTGGCCGGTAAAACACCGTCCGTCGCTGATGATACCTTTTCCTTTGCTTGTATCTGCTATGAACTACTCACCAGCAAACATCCGTTTGAGCGGATCCCAGCCGACAAAGCAGCCCAGCAGCAAAAGCAGGCCAATAAACCGGCACATTTGAACCCGCTGCAGTGGCTGGCATTAAAAAAAGCGCTACGCTTTGACAGCACCAGCCGCAACACCAGTATTGAGCAGCTACTAAATGCCCTGAACCATCGCTACTTGCCAGTGGCAGCCGCAGTCTGTGTCGCAGTACTGGCAGCGGGTGGTTTATGGCATATACACAGTCAGCAGCAACAACAACTGCTGACGCTACAACAGCAACAACAGCAGCAACAGCAACAGCACAATAACTACTTGTCATTGGCAGACAGTGAACCAGCCGAGTTTCTCGAGGCATTTTCTACCCTGGAAACAGCCGAACCCATAATACGTTCAGGCTTACTGCGCTTGCAGTCTGATAAGCTGCTGGCCTATTTTGAGCAACAAATAGATAAAGTAATTAGTGACCGACGTTACAATTACCCGGATTACCCGCAAATTGAACAATTACTCATCCAGGCTCGCAGCTTGTATCCCGACTCTCTATATCTGGCAGATATTGCCAGCAGCATGAACCGTAGCAAACAAACCGCGCTGGATGTACTGCGAAATCAACTGAACACCTTGTTAGTTAACCAGCAGTATCTGTCTGATCCGGCACAAACCGATATTTATGACATTGTTGAAGATATTAAACGGATAGATCAAAACTACAGCATAGTACCGGATGAGGCTGAAATCGGCGCGTACCAGAGCGCGTTTGCCGATGCCAGCCGTGAGCATAATGCCCAGGCTCTGCATGCTTTGATAAAAGCCGGCAAGCATGTTTTCGCCGGCAGCGAACAAACCCGGGAGTTACTGCTGCACGGTGAACAGCTGCAAACAGCTGTCGCAGCAATGGCGGCATACCACAGTGCGAAAGAAACAGAGACTCCGCTGCCCTTCCCTCATCAGGAAGCTGCAGTGTTTTATCAGCAAACCTTTGAGCAGCTGAGCGAAGAGTTAACCATCAGCCGCTCAGCGCGGGAGACTGACACCATCTACAAACAATATGAGCATTACAGCAGTCAACTACCGGCTGATTTTAGTTTGCTGGTTGGTTTAAAACGGCAACTGGCCGACAAGTATCTGACCTTATCCGGTGAACTGTTAAAAACTAATCAGGTACGCAATGCTGAACGGTTAATGCGCCGGGCTAATACTCTGATGAGCAGCATTAACAGTTAACGAAAGCGATCCAGCCCCTGGCACAACTGTCTAATCCCCTGCAATGTGCGGGGGCTGGTGCGGTACAGTAAATCAGCGTCAACCGTAATAAACTGGTTGCGCTCTACCGCCGGTATCACCTGAAACGCCTGCCAGAAACTGGTATCTGCCGGCATGGCGCCGACCGTAGCCTGAATTATTACCTGCGGCTGCGCCTGCAACACCTGCTCTATGCCTGGTTGCGGGTAATCGCCCAGCGTATCATCCATAATATTATCAGCTGCACATAACCGGATCGCCTGCGCTGGCCAGGCCTGGTTTGCTACTGACGTCAGCGGCTCGGTGCCCATACTGAAAAAGACCGGCAACCTGGCTTTCATTTTATACTCTGTCTGAATAGCCGCTAATTGTTGTTCAAAGTTTTCTGCCAGCGCGCCGGCCTGCTGCTGATGACCGGTCAGTTGCCCCAGATAACGCAGCTCTGCTGCAATATCGCTGATTAACAACGGATCAGAGAACGCGACATTGATACCAAACTGCTGCAAGCGGCTGATATCGGCAGCAACATTACCGGTTTTCCAGGCGATAACCAGATCGGGTTGTAGGGCCAGAATGGCCTCAAGGTTGATACCGGCATAATTGGCTACCTGCGGCAATTCAACGGCAGCTGGCGGGTAATCACTGTAAGCACTGACCGCAACCAACTGCTCACCGGCACCAATCGCATACAGCAGTTCGGTAATATGCGGTGCTAACGCAATAATGCGTTTGGCAGCAACGGGATCTGGTTGCTTAACCTCTGCTGGTTCAGCAGCCACTGCTGTGACCGGCGGAGCCGCCAGCATAACGAAAAGAACCAAAGTTAAAGATAACGGTTTAATCACCAGTCAAGGCCCCGCTGCGCTTTAATGCCGGCGTCAAAGGCATGTTTAACAACCTGTACTTCACTGACGGTATCGGCCATTTCAATCAACGTACGGTGACAGGAACGGCCGGTAATGACCACATGCTGGGCAGATGGCCGGTTTTGCAGTGCCCGGACAATCTGCTCCAGTTCAATGTAGTGATAACTGACCATATAGGTCAGTTCATCCAGCAACACCAGGTCAATAGCCGGGTCGGCCAGCATTTGTTCGGCCCGTGCCCACACCTGTTCTGCTGCGGCGATATCCGCGGCTTTATCCTGGGTATCCCAGGTAAAACCGGTTGCCATAACGGCAAACTCCACCTGATGCTGCTCTAATAAATTACGCTCACCACACTCCCAGCTGCCTTTAATAAACTGCACCACGCCCGCCTTCAGACCATGGCCAACGGCTCGGGCAACAGTGCCAAACCCTGAGGTGGATTTACCTTTACCATTGCCGGTAATGACCAGTAACAGGCCTTTTTCAACCGTGGCTTTAGCAATACCTTGTTGTACTTGTTGTTGTAACTTTTGTTGCCGCTGCTTATGCCGCTGCTGGCGGATTTGCTCATTTTCAGCGTTGTTACTTACCCCTTTGGTATTTGTTCCGTTGTTATCAGTCATTGCTAAGCTGCACTCCTGCGTTGGCGCATAATTACCAGAAAAAACACACTGCCAAGTACCGAGGTAATAATCCCCAGCGGGATCTCCTGGTTCAGCAAGGCACTACGGGCCAGATTATCTATCCAGACCAGAAATAAGGCGCCAAAAACTGTACAACCTAGCAACAAGGGTACAGCGGTAACGCCGACAAAATAGCGCACAAGATGCGGGATCATTAGCCCGACAAAGGCAATACCGCCGCACTGCGCCACAATACAGGCCGTGACCAGTGCGGTAAATAATAACAATATAAAACGCAACCGGGTTGGGTTAACCCCCAGCGTCTGGGCGCTTTCATCGCTGAGTAACAAGGCATCAAGCTGGCGGCGTAACATCAGTGCGACCAGTAACAATACGCTGACCGCCGGCGCAATTAAACCAACGCTGCCCCAGTCAGTGCGACTTAAACTGCCCATCAGCCAGAAAATCACTTTATTGGCAGCAAAAGGTTCAGCAAAATACAGAATAAAACTGCTGATAGCACTCAGCATAAAGGACACGGCCACCCCGGCCAGTAATGTCATTTCAATTTTTCGCCATTGCCGGCCCATACACACCAGAAATACCAACGCTACCGCAAATAATGCCCCCAGAAACGCGGCAACAGCCAGGCTTAACATATGGGGAGGCAATAAAATGCTGGCGATACTGGCACCGAGGCCAGCGCCCGCCATTAAGCCAAATAAATAGGGATCAGCCAACGGGTTGCGGCTGGCATTTTGCAGTACCGCACCGGCAATCGCTAAGCCGGCACCAACCAACATCGCGCACAGTAAGCGCGGCAGCCGCACCTGCCAGACAATAGTACTGGCCAGCGGATTTTGCTGGCTGCCCAGCAAGGCCTGCCAGACATCAGCCAGCGTTAAACTGGCACTGCCGATGGTCAGGCTTAGCAGGCCGCTTAGCATCAACGCCAGTACCAGCAACCCCAGAGTAAGTTGCTGCTTCATAGCATGCTCCCTCCGGCAAAAAAAGTAATCTGCAACTTGCCATGAACCGGATGCAGGTTAACTTCACAGGGCAGCTGAAACACCGAACCTAGCTGCTCTGCCGTCAGCACTTGCTCAGGGCTACCAAAAGCCAGTAGTTGGCCCTGATGTAGCAGCGCAATCTTATCGCAGTAACGCGAGGCTAAATTAAGGTCGTGCAGGCAGGCCAGCACGGTCTTACCCAGACCACGGCTAAGTTGCAGGATCTGATGCTGATACAGCACATCCAGATGGTTAGTAGGTTCATCCAATAGCAATAGCTCGGCTTGCTGCACCAGCGCCCGGGCCAGATATAACCGTTGCAACTCGCCACCCGACAGGGTTTCTACCAACGCCTGTGCTTTGTGCTGCAAGCCAAGTTGGCTTAATGCCAGCTTTATCTGTTGTTCATCTTCGCTGGTATTGCCATCAAACCAGCCTTTATGCGGCAATAAGCCCATGGCCGCCACCTGATAGACCGTCAGCGCAAACACCGGTGGGCTAACCTGGCTGACACTGGCTATTTTGCAGGCCCGCTGGCGGGCAGTTAATTTACTAAGGGGCCGCTGCTGCAACAGAATATCGCCAGAGCTTAATGGCTGGGTACCATTAATCAGTTTTAACAAGCTACTTTTACCTGCGCCGTTAGGGCCGATAATGCCAATAAAATCACCTTTATTAGCGCTGAAGCTAACTGGCGCTACTATCGGTTGGCCATCAATCACTAATGCGGCCTGATTAAGTCGTAACAACGCCGGGGGCAAACGCAGCTCCTGAATTATCCTGATGAAACAACACTGCCGGCAAAAAGCCGGCAGTGTCTGGGTCTGGTTTTATTTAGACGGCGATAGTAGCCGCTTATACCGGCATTAGTCCAGATTTGCCAGCAAGGTTTTATCTAAACCATCTTCATTTAAAATTTTAACAATGGCCTGGCAGTGGTCCAGGGTAAAGTCCCCCTCGCCTATTTGGGTATTCAGCATTGCCCGGCGTTTTAAAACAATTTCAGAAACTTGTGTACCATCGCCCAGTTTAGCGTGCAGTTTCTCTAACCAGGGATACAGTTTTTGCTCAGCGTCATAAGCAGCCTGGCGCACCTGCGGGTGAAAATCCTGACAGGCATTAATATTCAACAGATAGAAATTTAAATAACCTGCTACGGTTATCAGTTTATAATCCTGAGTGTCTGCCTGCACAGGTGCAGTTACTATCAACGCAGCCACTGCGGCGCCTAACCATTTTTTCATTGTTATTCCCTGCCATCTGTTGCTAATTATGCTACCCAATCTAAACAGAAAATGACCGTTTTGCAATCTTGCAACCAAAAAAAGCCGGCGACAATAGTGATAATCACCAACTAGCAATCCAGCCCATGCTCCGCTCGTTCAGTCAGACAATCGTCTGACGCCATTGCAAATTCCCGGCAGACCCAGGGCCGCTGTTCATAAATCGTGCAGCGATACGTGTCGCGATCTAATGCAGAGCACCAGCCATCAGCCAGCCGTAACATGGTCTCACCGCCCCAATGATCGACTGCGATATGATGATCAGGCACTCCGGTGTCAGAAATTATCATCACTTCTAAGCGGCAACAACACGCCTGACAGTTAGAGCAGCTTACCGTTGCCGGCACCTGTTCGGATGTTATTGTGGTAATTGGAATAGTCATAGTTAAGTTTATCCCGCCATGGACGGCAGACGCAACCGTTGTCAGCCTCTACCGCAGCTACTTGCATTGGCACAGTAAGCAACTAAGGTTAACACTTAACCGGAAAAGGAGCGCTTATGTCAAAAACAGCCACACTTTATCGGATGCTAACCGACGAGCATACTTGTCCCTTTGGTCTGAAATCTAAAGCCCTGCTGCAGCGTCAGGGCTATCAGGTCAATGACAACCATCTGCGTAACAGAGAACAAATTGAAGAATTTAAGCAACAACATAAAGTAGAAACCACACCACAAACCTTTATTGACGATAAACGGATTGGTGGTTACGACCAACTGCTGGACTTTTTTGATAAAACAAAACCCGCTGATAAATTTGCCGCGGCTTACCGGCCGGTGATCGCGATATTTGCCATCGCACTGCTTATGGCACTGGCGATAAACTGGACAACAGGCATTGCCCTGCTATCGATAGCGAGTGTTGAAAAGTTTGTGGCCTGCAGTATGGCGCTGCTGGCACTGCAGAAACTGCAGGATGTCGAAGCATTCAGCAACCAATTCTTAGGTTACGACTTATTGGCCCAACGGTGGGTGCGCTATGCCTATATCTATCCGTTTGCCGAAGCCTACGCCGGTATTGGCATGCTCGCCGGTTTATCTGCCTTTTGGGTGGCGCCGGTGGCCCTGTTTATCGGGGTGGTTGGCGGCATTTCCGTATTTAAAGCCGTTTATATCGATAAACGGGAATTGAAATGTGCCTGTGTCGGCGGCAACAGCGAGGTTCCTTTAGGGTTTGTCTCATTAACCGAAAACCTCTTTATGATTGCCGCCGGCTGCTGGATGCTGGGCAACGCCTTTTATTAAGTTATAAAACGCATATTTAAGCACAGCAACACTTAAGCTACGGGCTCTGACCACACGGCATATTCATTGCCATTAGGGTCAGTAAAGTGAAAGCGGCGGCCCCCGGGGAACTGAAAAATGTCCTGAATAATCTTTCCACCGGCTGCTTTCACGTTATTAAGCGTGGTCTCAAGCTCGTTACTGTACAACACCACCAGCACACTGCCGTTGCTGGTAGTAGCGACCTTTTCCGATTTAAAAAAGCCGCCATCTAAGCCAGCGTTAGCTATTGCCATATAGTCCGGGCCATAATCGATAAACTCCCAGCCAAACACGGTACTAAAAAATACTTTGGTTTGCCCCAGATCGCGTGCCGGCATCTCCAGATAATTAATTTTGCCCGTCTGTTCCATTATCATCTCCTCATTAGCCAGTAGCATATAAACCATATTAGCATCTGATTTTTCAGGCTGTTCGCAAAACCCCAGCCCCTGATAAAGCGACAGCGCCTGAGCATTATCCCGGTAAACGTTCAGGCTTAGCTGCCGGGCACCGCGTTGCCAGGCCAGGTTAATCAGCTGACGGCATAACTCCCCGGCAACGCCCTGCCCCCGCCACTCTGGGTTTATAATAATTCTGGCCAGGTGATAACAGGCATCATTAATATTAATGAGCTGGCCAAAACCTGCCAGGCTGCCCTTCGTTTTATAGCAGTATGAATTATCCGGGCAAAACATAATTTCAGCAGCCAGCTGCACTTGGTTCAATGGGTAGCTTACCCGGGGGCCGGCCCAGGTCCTGCACTCATCAGCGTTGCTTAACCAGCTAATTACCTCAGCCAGATCTGCCGTGGTGGCTTGCTCAATATTCATAAAAACCGGTCTTTTTCGGCCTCAGTCGGCACTCTGCATTCATTGGCTTTGCCAAACAGTTTGTAGCGGTTGCGGGCAAACAAACGATAACACCAATCCCTGACAGGGCGCGGCACCACTTTTAATATGTTGAATAAATACCACTAAGTGTCTGTTATTCATAATTCCTGCGTCGTTGCCGCAAACCCTAGCCGATAACATTGAACCATGCCAACACGGCTATTACCGCACCAATAACGACTGCCAGTACGCCCAGAATTACATCGCTGTAAGGTTTATCCTTTTTCAGGCCGGTAATAATCACCGCATCAGCAGGGTTTCGCGGGTTATAGTAAACGGCAATATCACTGCCAACAGCATGTCGCCTGGCGAAGTCGAGTGTTTCAGGATAAACCATAGTATAGAAGCTTGCGCGCCTGCCACTGTGCGCTGTGCCATCAACCACATAACTATAAGCAACATTAAGTTTTTCAGCGTCGGTTGTTTTACCATCAACCAGCCGTGGCCCCCACAGTTTAACTTCGGTCAGACGCCCGTCAACAACAGGCCAGTGCCGGCTCATTTTTGCTTTTTTGTAACGGCTAATGGCATGCTTCAGCAGATAAATGCCAAACAGCAAAAATGCCACGCCAGCCATCAGAGGCAAGTTCATTAGTTTATCCCTTCAAGCTTCAGTTCCGCCCGCGTCCGCTTACTCAGGCCACTCACCACACTATCCGGTAAGACCCGGCCAGATAAATACCTTGCCGGCGACTTTATCAAGCGGCTAGCTAAGGTGGAGTTGACTGACTGTGTTATTACGCAAACTCGCGTAGCTGAATATGATTACCATCCGAGTCTGCAATATTACATACCGTAAATAATGGGTTTGACCATACACCATCAAAAAACCGACCGCCTAACTCTACAGCTTTCAATTTGGCAGTTTCAAGATCATCAACTGCCATAAACAACTTTATCGTATTGAAATCTGACTGCGGTATCGTTACCGGTGGAATATGAATAATGATGTTAAAGCCGTCTTTTACAAGACTGATAAGCTCTGACGTTTCCCGGGTAACTGTCATCGAAAAAAGCTCAGTGTAAAAGTGAGCGAGAGCCTTAATATTATTTGAGTACACTAAAGCTCCGTGTTTAGCCGGTCCGGTCATTACGTTTCCTGTTTACTCGATGGCGCGCCTCGTTTAAAAACAACAATATTCCCCTTTCTACTTACTTCTTTTAAATGGAAATAACCCAAACCAAAAAGCCCCCTCTAACACGAAACCAAGAATAACAAAGATAAACATTCCGGTTTGGCTGCCCAAACTGTATGAAAATATTGCAGCTACAAGCAGTGCAATAATAATGAAAAACCGATAAAAAGCATTCATAAAATTCCTTAACGCAACGCCCGGCATAAACGCGAGCAACATGTTGACTGTACAGCGGTATTGCCGCACTTATCAGGCAGCTTTCTTACCAAGTATGTATCCCTTAAAAACATAACCCCAGACGTCCTTAATCAGTGGTAATGGGCAGCCACAGGCCGCGGTGTTTATACAGCTTACTTTGCAATCGCTCAAGCGCAGTTGATTACTCAAACTGAGGGATCTGTTTACTTATGGCTACAATATCCGCAGCGCTACCAATTTCTATTTTTATGTTCATAGCTCAACAGAAGGCATACTGCCTGTAACATGCGCGCTCGTGAAATGAAGCCGAAAGTGCAATATAACAGGCGCCATGCCTGCACTAGTTAGGATCGGCGATTCGAATTTAGCTCCCACCCCATGAGCCGTCGTTCTGGCGGAAGAATTGTGATAGCACCAACGCCGCAATGGGAAGCCCGACGCCGTAGCCGAGTATGCCTATCCGCTGCAGCGCCATGTCGCCGACGATGGGGCCGATGGCGCCAAGCACTGATAAGATGCCTGCTGCAAAGAGAGATATTCGCGCAAAAGCCCGGACTCCTGAACCGACGAAAACAAGGGCTGCGCAGAGAAGGGATAGCCCCAAGAAAATATCCCATGCGAGAAGTTCAACGGCATAAAGCGTTGAGGGCCATTCCAGAACGGTAAAATCGGTTTGGCGTCCGGCGGTGAGTGCTAAGAAGTGAACGGCGCTGGTAAGACCCGCCATGACGCCAGCGAAAACCAGGGCCATGACACCAAATACCCTCCGATCCCGGGTCGCTGTTTCGTAAATTGCAGCCATCACGGCAACTACGAGGGGAGCCGACAGCAATGTAAGTGCCTCCATGACGGAGAGGGTCGGATCCACAATTGGTTGGTCGAAACCAGCCTGGGAAATGCCGAATGCTATGACAACCACGTACGCAACACCCACCACGAAAAGGCCAATCGATGAAAGGTACCCTACTCTGTTAACCGGACTCATTAACCGTCTCCCGCATAACGCATCTGTTCTTACCCCTAAATGGCGAACGATAGCTACTTCCGTCCACGTTTTCGTGAGAGATTTTTGAATGCGTTGCTATGCACTTTCTTTAACCTTTGGCACTTTAAGCCGCATGGACAATAATACCATTACGCCACACATCAGACCTGTAGATAAAGAACCGCTTAGACCAGCATCGATGAAAATGGGCTCGAGCAAAAGAGCGCTGACTACAGCCGGAATTATTAATATAGCGGCCCATTTGGGGCTTACATACAGCTGAATAGAATTGCTGCATTTTGGGCAAACTTTTGATTTACCAAATTTGTTCATCTCTTTTGAGAATATGCTCACTGATTCTAAGCAATGTGGGCATTTCATGTAGTACCTCCTTGTATGTGTATAGCGTCAAGTTATCGTGGGCTTAGCCGTCGGGTTCCGCGCCTTATTAAAAGTTTGGATATATGACGAAAGGAACATGCATCCTTCCCTCTAAAGCAACGCCTACAATAACCCCCTCATTATTAATGTCATGAGGAAGGTATGGCTTAATACCCTCTTGAAAATGCCTGTTGAGACTATTAACCTCACCGTTTTTATACAGAAATATATAACTCTCTCTTTGAAATGTTTTGTACCACCCCACAATCTCATTGTTATCATTTATCGCAGTGGCATGACTAACTTTAGCGTCATGTATGTTTATAGGTTTCGTTCCTTCCTCATCGTTATAGTAGAAAGCTTGAACAGCACCATCTTCAGTTTCAGAGGATCCTACAATCACTCCATTATTATTAATATCTTCCCCCCATGAATTGACGCCGCCGAGGGTTGGAATTAATGTAAGTTCTTCTGATTTTAATATGTACGCGCGACGGTAATTTCCTTGTCTATCATGATTCCTCAGCCACACCTCCCCGGTTGATACCGAACTGTCATTAATCGCAGAGATATGCGAACTTATATCACTTAATTTCAAAACAGTTGACTGACCATTTGAAATAAACGAATCATGATTTCCGCCTTTATCCAGCCAGCCGACAATTTCATTGTTGTTATTGATGTCTAGCGCTCCGTAAGCACTACTATCTATGTAAAGCTCTTGAAACTCACCGTCAATATATTTAAAAGCCTTTGTTTTAGCCCCGTATCTATGGAAGCCGATAATAACACCGTTATCATTTATTGCAGTCGGCTGAAGGGTTCCATATAAGGGTGATGATAGTAAAGATGGAAATATGTCGTAATCCGCACCTTTAGCAATAAATATTTTGTTACCGCAACTACCGGTGATAACGCCGCTATTATTTATTGCATATGCATGAGAGTTGTTTCTCGTGCATTGCGCTATTTTTTCAACACGATACAGGCTTTCTGAAAAGCATGTCTGAGCAGCAATGATCAATATGACTGAAAAGTAATACTTCACTTGGAACCTAATTGTATTCTAATGCCGCCAGCTGGGGCAGACAAAACGCGAGGCGGTTGAGGTGACGTCTACATAATGGCCGTTTGTGGCTGCGCTGCTTAGCCTTCATGTTTTATCTCTACCTTTGCATTATCAAATAAGGTAATAAAGTCTTTTTCTTCGAATAGTTTTAAAAACACTGACAAACCTATTTCGGTGATTTCGCTTGGGAACTTCTCAAAACCGGTTGCTACTGAAAAACTCAAACGCCCGGATTGTTCATCCCGAATTATTTGCTGTGTTGCAATAAAGTTTTTCACTGCTTCATTTGACAGCTTAAGAATGTACTCAGTTTTTCCTGCTGACTTTGAAAATAAACCCGTCATTGGCTCAATATTAAGTTCGTCAACCAGAAGCAAGGGAAACTTAAATTCTCTCAGGCCTTTTTCAGTGGTTAGTTCAAGAGTCAATTCCGCGCTGTCAATATCAGCTCGGACAGGCTCATCAACTTGTATCTTTGCCCTAAGGTCCTGGGGCTGTATTTTAATAAAGTCATCTTTACCAAATGAACGTAATTCAAGCATTGTTCCCAATGGCACGCTGGTACAGCTGCTTAATAAAATGGCAATTACAATAACAGCAAATCTTGTCACACAGACCATCCTTGTTTTGAAGGAACCATACCGCAGCCAACGGCCATACTAACCATTATCTGGCTGCAGGCGCGGAGTTCTTGCCGTAGCTGGCATGATCTACCAGGACCACCATAATATCACCCACAACTGCAGTACCATTTGAATCTATTTTTATAGATTCTCCATTAACGGTTAAATCTAAATAATCGACGGAAGTTGCTACGTTGGGCTGTGCTTTCTTTAAAGACAAAGCAACACGCTTTCCATCTTTGGAATCGATAGCCGTAATGAACTCGGCATCTTTAGTTATCAGGGCAGGCTCCATAAGCTCTTCAGCTATTTGATACACGCCAATAGACATGTCTGATGATGCGCTTTTCTTTTCACCCGGTTGAGCTATTGCTGTCAGCGAATAGACCACCGCGGCTCCAACCACCAGGGCAAGTAAATGTGTAGATACCGTTTTAAGCACTGAAATTTCTCCTTGTGATGGTTAATAGCTTTGTAGTTTGTAACGTCCACACTGTCATGATGTGTAAATTACATTCTATCTTTTGTAAATGAAATGAAGTTACCCAATAAATTTCAGTAAATCAATACATTTCTGGCGAGTTATCTGGTACAGCCTGGGGAAAGCATGGTGCACGCTTGCGGTTTACTTGCTAACAATTAATTTACTAACTGCTGTGCGTATATACACCGCCATTTGCGTAAGAGGTGTTGCTTATGGCATCGGCATTTTTACAGTACATTGCTGAATTTATGTCTGTCCACGTTGTTTGTGTTCGGTTTGTGTTCGGAATGAAATTCAGTAACTCGTTAGCTTTTATTCTTAGGCAGAAGGTGGATATCCCCTAGATGTTCGCTTTGCGCTGTCCACCATCGACACCGAGGCACACGCCTGTGATCCAGCTCGCTGGTTCGGAGACCAGAAAGACGGCTGCATTGGCCACCTCTTCAGGGGTGCCCATCCTACCCCATGGAATATTTCCAAGCATCATCGAGTAGAATTCTGGGTCACTCTGCCTGGTCGCCTCCCACAGGCCGCCTGCAAACTCGATAGAGCCTGGTGCAATCACATTGACGCGGATCTTCTGAGGAGCGAGGGAAACCGCCAAAGTCTTCGAGTGGCTTATTAGGGCAGCCTTTGCAGCGGCGTAAGCAGGTGGAGAGCCAGCTTCCAATCCTGAGACGGATGAAATGTGTAGGATGCATCCACCACCACTTTCGGCGAACCAGGGAACCACCTTCCAGCTGGCCCTAACGGCGGCCATGACGTCGACGTCAAAGCCACTTCGCCAGCCGGCCTCGTCATCGGCGAAGCTACTGGCAAGTGCAGATGGATTGTTGACCAGGATATCGAGACGACCGAACGCTTTTCGGGCCGACTCGAGAAAGCCGTCAAGAGCCGCCGGATCGGAAACATCGCAAACGGCCGCCAAAACTTCGCCGCCTTGTTCGCGAAGCAGCCTTTCGGTATCACGCAACGCCTCGTCGCCACGAGCACAGACGGCAACGTTCGCCCCCTCCTCGGCCAGGGCAAGCGCGATCGCCCGACCGATTCCCTTGCTGCCGCCAGTCACGACGGCACACTTTCCACGAAGTCCAAGGTCCATTACTCATTCCTTTATGCTTATCGCCCAACGCCCCTGCGCAGCGAGTCCGGCGCCGACAGGCGTGCACTGCCACTGCTTGTTTGTGATAGCTGCTCACTCTGGCAGCCCCTCGAATTCTGGCACATCACATAAACCTCTATCCCAAACAGCTTTGCTAGATGTAAAGATGTGAGCTGTTGGTGACATAGAGACTTGCGTATCCAAACACCCGGCGGGAATGGCGAGCAAACCTACCTCATGAATGCTTGGCAATGCTGAACCGCAGAACTTACAAAAACTTCTCTTATGGCGAGTGCCTGGAAGCGTAAAGCTAGTCACAGAATCTGAGCCTGTCAACCAGGTCAACTTAGCTGACTTCGAAAATAAATTGGCCGCATGAGCAGACCCGGTATCCTTTTGGCAATGCTGACAATGACACAGGTAAAAGCCGTCGAACTTTCCTTGCACTTTAAATTTTGCATTGCCACACAGACAAGAACCAAAATAATCAGTCATCAAGTTTTCCTCTAATGCCTGTAGATCGCGTACACATGACGCCCAAATTTAGCGCGGAAAGCCGCGCAGCGGGTTGACGTCGCAGCCAGCGCCTTTTGCTGGCGATAAAATTTGTTTGTTATGTGCCTTGCTCACAATTCCACTTAATACCATAATTAGGTATCTTTTGGTATCCGAAGAACTACACATGGCCAAGAACACAAGCATAACTATTGGAGAACACTTTGAGGGCTTTATTGCAAGCCAGATCCAAAGTGGGCGTTACGGCTCAGCGAGTGAAGTCATTCGCTCAGCGCTACGCTTACTCGAAAACCAAGAAACCAAACTTAACTCACTTCGTCAACTACTTGTCGAAGGTGAACAAAGCGGTGACGCAGAATATGACCTCGATAGCTTTATCAATGAACTTGATAGTAAAAACTCTCGATGAAGCCATTTAATCTCACCGTTGCTGCTAAAACCGATTTGCGAGATATCGCATTATTTAGCCAGCGTCGCTGGGGAAAAGAGCAACGAAATATCTATTTAAAACAATTTGATGATTCATTTTGGTTTTTAGCAGAAAACCCCTACACCGGTAAAACATGCGATGAAATCAGAATCGGATATCGTAAATTCCCTCAAGGTAGCCACGTCATCTTTTATCAACAGATCGGCAGTCAACAAATTAAAATCATCCGTATTCTGCATAAGAGTATGGATGTTAATCCGATACTTGGCGCATAACGCCCACAGCACACGCGAGCAACTTGTTGCGAGCGCTGAAGGCGCGTTGTACTGGCGTTTGTTATATTCCGAACGCAAAGCTAAACACTAAACCAGTTAAAAGTAGCAAAAAACCAAAAATTTGAATGAAGATATCTAATTGACGAGCCTCATTATTCCCTTTAATTAGCGTTGAAAACGACAACTTTTGAGTAAATAAGTCTCTCGGCACAAGCCGGATACTAGAATACCCCAAACATACAAAGCCTAAAGCCTGGAGAAACAATGAAATTCTTTGTTCGAACACAAAAGTAATAATTGTGATAATCCCGACAAGGAACAAAAATATGCTCGGCCAATGTAGATTTTTCTTTTTTTTCATTCGTGAAGCAACTCCTTACTTTTTAATGCCTTAGAATATAAAACGACATGCAGTAGGAGCGCCCCTTGCCTGCGTTTGTTAAATGCACTTACTCTCCGCCAAGCTCGAAGTAAGTTTTCTTGTCTTCTTCTGGGTAGTCAGTTGTGTAAGGCCCCCAGCCCATATACTCGTAGTACTTGGCCATTGCCTCAAAATGTGACGAGGCTTCACACGTCCATACGAGCTTAGCCCCGGGCTCTAGTAGACGGCGCGCATCATCGCCGTGGCGGCCAGCAAGGCAAAATGTTTGCTCATCCTCACTTTCTATCCAGAGCTCATGCTTCATAGTTGGTCTTGGCATTTAACGCCCGCAGCACAGACCGAAACCCGCGCAGCGTTTGAGGTCCAGGCCACGTAGTGGCCTATTGTGACTGCGTTTGTTAGTCATATCCTTGTCCGCAAATGCTATACGTCAGTTTTATAGTAAAGCCACGCCCAAAAAGCGAGGAGCATATCTATAAACATAAAAAAACCTACTGAAACTAAAAACAGAATAAAAGTATCAGCAATAAAAGCTGAAAAAATGGCGCTGATTACAAGCATTAAAGGGAATCGATTTCTGAAATACGTTTCTCCTTTAAACCGGCGATGTCTATATAAAAGCAAGTCCAAAAATGAATCCATAACGTCTCAGTAATCCAAACCGGCTAACGCTAAGCTAACGGGCAGTGACGTAGCGGCATAATCGCGAAGCACCGCTGCGTGACTGTCCCAGTGTGTTACGCAGTGCTACACGTGTTAAGCGTCTTGTTAGATGCCCGCTCTACAGATGAGCAATGCATTTAATTTCAATTTTTAGTTCGGGTTGGACAAGTGCAACTACCTGGACTACAGTTTGGCAAACTTCGGGCATTCCTCCATATGCAGATTCCCTTTCGCCATAAACTGTTTCAACGTTTCCCATTAACTCATCCATGTTGGTGACAAAGAAAGTTTCATCAACGATATTGCTCATATCTGCCCCGAACTGTGATAACACATTCTTCATATTTGAGTAGGCAATTGCGGTTTGTTCAGCAATATCAGCTGGGACAATTCCACTATCATTGATCCCAACTTGTCCCGCCATATAAAGAACGTTCCCAACTCGAGTGCCTTGCGCAATAAAATCCTTGAACGGGCCGCTTCTATAGGTTTCTTTCTCAATTGTCATTGTTGAGTCTTCCTTTAGTTTTTGTGGGAATCTAACAATTTAATAGAAGGCACAATGCCCGCAAGTCGCGCCAGCAAGTCGCCTTCACCAAAAAAATTAATTCCCCAAAACTAACCCGAAAAACACTGGTTATCAACAACTTTTTGTTTACCACTGTTAATAAAATTAACTAAAAGCAGGCGTTGTGCCCGCAAGTTGGTGGATATTTAACTCAGACCAGACTACTGTATAAATAAACACTACCAAGGTGACGCTATTGCATCCCCGTTTCTGGAATATATCGCCGATTTTATGAGAACCCGCCGCTATGCCAAGCGGACTATTGATACCTACCTGTATTGGATCAGGTTTTATATATTGCACAACAACAAACAGCATCCTAATGCACTTGGCGATCAGGAAGTTGAACAGTTTTTGTCTTTTCTATCAAACCAACGCAGTGTTGCAGTAAAAACGCAAGCAACGGCACTAAATGCATTGAGTTTTCTGTATAAACATATTGTTCAGCGACCACTGTCTTTGCAGCTAAATTTTAATAAAGCCCGCATAGCACAAAAGTTGCCAGTGGTATTAACCCAAGCCGAAATACAACAACTCCTGTTAGTGATAGATCCCAAATACAAATTGATAGCCCAACTATTGTACGGCAGTGGTTTACGCCTGATGGAAGCAGTACGCCTTCGGGTGCAAGATATTGATTTTGACTACTTGTCAGTAATGGTGTGGCAGGGTAAAGGTAATAAAAAACCGCCGGGTTACGCTGGCAGCAGAGTTGGTTCCTGTTTTACATATCCAAATTCATCAAATTGAGCAGTATTTTCAGGCTGACTTCTATAACCCACACTATGCCGGCGTATGGCTTCCGAATGCTCTCGCCCGAAAATACCCGGCAGCTCCCAGAGAAATCGGATGGCAGTATTTATTTCCATCCAGCCAGTTAAGTGTTGACCCGGAATCTAAACTGCTGCGGCGTCACCATATAGATGAAACTACTGTAAGGCGAGCCATTAAATTGGCGGCTCGACAGGCCAAAATTAAGAAAAATGTCACCTGCCATACCTTACGGCACAGCTTTATAAAATGCTTCCATGCATTTTATCCTTCGGACCAGCCTGCGGCTGTTCAAATCCATTCCTGATGAATTTGTGCCACTCATCTTCTGGATCCGGCGCTGATATCCGCACTGTACAAGCTTGGCCACACCGACGTCAGGACGACTCAGATATACACTCATGTGCTGAAACATGGCGCAAGTGGCGTCAGAAGCCCGCTATCACAACTGCTATAAAAAAGGGCGACGCAGTGCCCGGTTTAACTGGTAGTTTCTGGCTAGAAGCAATCACCCGGCACGCGAACCCAGCCTTCCATTAACACCCGGGCGCTGCGGCTCATAATGGCTTTGGTTACTGTCCATTCACCGTCTACTTTCTCAGCTGCCGCACCTACTTTTAAGGTGCCTGATGGGTGGCCGAAGCGCACGGCTTCGCGTGCTGTGCCACCCGCTGCCAGGTTTACCAGGGTGCCGGGTATCGCCGCTGCAGTGCCAATAGCCACTGCAGCGGTGCCCATCATGGCGTGGTGTAACTTACCCATAGACAATGCCCGTACCAACAGGTCAATATCAGTAGCGGCTACCTGTTTGCCGCTGGATGAGACATAGGCCTGAGGCGGCGCGACAAAGGCGACCTTTGGTGTATGCTGGCGCACAGCGGCCTGCTCAATATCATTGATTAACCCCATTTTCAGCGCACCGTGGGCGCGGATGGTTTCAAAACGTTGTAAGGCATTGTTGTCGCCATTTATTGCGTCTTGTAACTCAGTGCCGCTGTAGCCAATATCGGCAGCATTAACGAAAATGGTCGGAATACCAGCGTTAATCAGGGTTACTTTGAGGCGGCCGATACCCGGCACATCCAGCTCGTCAACCACATTGCCGGTAGGGAACATCGCGCCCCCACCCTCGCCTGCATCGGCGGCCGGGTTTAAAAACTCTATTTGTACTTCAGCTGCCGGAAAGGTTACACCGTCCAGCTCAAAGTCACCGGTTTCCTGTACTTCGCCGTTTGTCATAGGCACATGGGCAATAATGGTTTTATTAATATTGCCTTGCCAAATTCGTACGGTGCAAACGCCGTTTTCAGGCACCCGTTCTTTAGCAACCAGGCCATTGCTGATAGCAAATGAACCTACCGCAGCACTTAAGTTACCGCAGTTACCACTCCAGTCGATAAACGGCTTGTCTATGGCCACCTGACCAAATATATAGTCAACATCATGGTCGGCTTTGCTGCTTTTACTTAAAATTACCGCTTTGCTGGTGCTGGAGGTGGCACCACCCATACCATCGGTATGCTTACCATAAGGGTCAGGGCTGCCAATAACCCGCAACAATAAACTGTCACGCGCTGCGCCCGGCATCCGGGCCGCTTCGGGTAAGTCGTCCAGTTTAAAAAATACCCCTTTTGAGGTTCCGCCCCGCATATAGGTGGCAGGGATTCTAATTTGTGGTGTGGTCATAAATACCTGTCTGTTCTATTCGTTCATCTGTTAAGTCCGAGCCGAAAATCTCTTTTTACTCATAACGGCAAATACATCGCGTTGAGTACGAGCCGACAACCCTATTTTGCTCGCCGCAGCAACTCCTGAACGCTTGCGCGTTCACTCAGACACTCTACGGCGACAAAACAGGGCATCGACTCTCCCTCATTAAATGAGGAGTTAAATTCCTGTGAGATTGCCGCTCTTTTTGGTCGATATTAGCTGAACGTGAAAGCGAAGGTTGGAATCCCGGAAAAGTCGACACAGAGTGTCTGAACGAGCGCGCCAGCAGCGAGAGAGTTGCTGTGGCGAGCTTTCGGGGAGTTGCAACCGAAGCCCCAAAAGGACTATGGCTATCTGTTACAGTTAAACCGCGCCCTGCAAAAAGTCCTGCGCGAAGCGCTGCAGTACACCGCCTGCTTCATATATCGACAACTCTTCGCCCGTATCCAGGCGGCAGGTTACCGGCACCTGCAGGCTTTCGCCATTAGTACGGTGAATAACCAGTGTCAGCTCGGCCCTTGGCTTGCGTTCGCCTTTAACATCATAGGTTTCAGTGCCATCCAACTTAAGCGTTTCACGGGTAGTGCCTGGTTTAAACTCCAGCGGCAACACGCCCATACCAATTAAATTGGTCCGGTGAATACGCTCAAAGCCCTCTGCGGCAATCGCCTCAACCCCGGCTAACCGCACGCCTTTGGCTGCCCAGTCACGTGACGAGCCCTGGCCATAGTCGGCACCGGCAATAATAATAAGCGGCTGCTTGCGCTGCATGTAGGTTTCAATCGCTTCCCACATCCGCACCACCTTGCCTTCCGGTTCCAGCCGGGTCAATGAGCCCTGCTTCACCTTGCCATCTACTACTGCCATTTCGTTAATCAGCTTAGGGTTAGCAAAGGTTGCCCGCTGCGCCGTTAAATGATCGCCACGGTGGGTCGCGTACGAGTTAAAATCTTCTTCCGGCAAGCCCATTTTATGCAGGTATTCACCGGCAGCACTGTCTAGCATAATGGCGTTCGACGGCGATAAATGGTCAGTAGTAATGTTGTCGCCCAGCACCGCCAGTGGCCGCATACCGGTTAAGCTGCGCTCACCGGCAATGGCGCCCTCGCCCTCTGTTGCCCAGTAAGGCGGGCGGCGAATATAAGTACTTTGTGGCCGCCAGTCATACAATGGCGTTACCTTGTCACCGTAATCAACATCAACTGCAAACATCGGCTCGTACACCCGGCGGAACTGATCCGGTTTAACACTTTTTGCCACCACAGCATCAATTTCAGCATCATCCGGCCAGATATCTTTTAAGGTAATGGCATTGCCTTTATCGTCATAACCTAAAATATCTTTTTCGATATCAAAGCGGATAGTACCGGCAATAGCATAAGCCACTACTAAAGCTGGCGAGGCCAGAAAAGCCTGCTTGGCGTAAGGGTGAATACGACCATCAAAGTTACGGTTACCTGATAACACCGCTGTGGCGTATAAATCACGCTCTACCACTTCCTTTTGAATAACCGGGTCCAGCGCACCGCTCATGCCGTTGCAGGTGGTACAGGCAAAGCCGACAATACCAAAGCCCAGCTGTTCCAGCTCAGACAATAAATTGCCTTCTTCCAGATACAACTGCACCGCCTTGGAGCCCGGTGCCAGTGAGGTTTTCACCCACGGCTTACGGGTTAAGCCTTTGGCATTGGCGTTACGGGCCAGTAAGGCGGCGGCAATTACATTGCGCGGGTTAGAGGTATTGGTACAACTGGTAATGGCAGCAATAATAACCGCGCCATCCGGCATTTTGCCCTCTTCAAGCTCATACTTACCGGCAATGCCACGGGCTGCTAACTCACTGGTTGCCAGGCGGGCATGCGGGTTCGATGGCCCGGCCATGGTACGACCCACACTGGATAGATCAAACTTCAGTACCCGCTCGTATTCAGCTGTTTTTAAACTATCAGCCCATAAACCGGCCGTTTTGGCATAGGTTTCGACCAGTTGCACCTGTTTCGCCTCACGGCCCGTCAGGGTTAAATAGTCCAGCGTTTGCTGATCGATATAAAACATTGCTGCGGTAGCGCCGTATTCCGGCGTCATATTAGATATGGTTGCCCGGTCACCTAAACTCAGGCTGCTGGCGCCTTCGCCGTAAAACTCCAGATAGCTGGATACCACTTTTTGCTTGCGCAAAAACTCGGTCAGCGCCAGCACGATATCGGTGGCCATAATGCCGGGCTGGGCTTTGCCGGTAAGCTCTACCCCGATAATATCGGGCAGGCGCATCCAGCTGGCACGACCAAGCATCACGCTTTCGGCCTCTAAGCCGCCGACACCAATAGCGATAACGCCCAGGGCGTCAACGTGTGGTGTGTGACTGTCGGTACCCACTAAGGTGTCGGGAAACGCTACCCCATCCAGAGAATGAATTACCGGAGACATCCGCTCTAAATTAATCTGGTGCATAATGCCGTTACCCGGTGGGATAACATCGACATTTTTAAAGGCCTTTTTGGTCCAGTTTATAAAGTGGAAGCGGTCGTCATTGCGCCGATCTTCAATAGCGCGGTTTTTATCAAAGGCATCAGCCTCAAAACCGGCATGTTCTACCGCCAGTGAATGATCCACAATTAACTGGGTTGGCACTACCGGGTTTACTTTAGCCGGGTCGCCGCCTTGCTCAGCTATCGCATCACGCAAGCCAGCTAAGTCGACCAACGCGGTCTGGCCTAAAATATCATGGCAAACCACCCGCGCCGGGTACCACGGAAAATCGAGATCGCGCTGGCGGTAGATAAATTGTTTCAACGAGTCTGTCAGGGTTGCCTTGTCACAGCGGCGCACCAGGTTTTCTGCAAATACCCGTGAGGTATAAGGCAGTTTGGCGTAAGCGCCGGGTTCAATAGCATCGACGGCGGCCTGAGTATCAAAATACTCCAGGTTGGTGCCGGGCAGTTTTTTACGATATTCGCTGTTCATTGTAGTTACCTGTCTGGCAGAAGAGAGTAAAGCCCGATATTACACGGTGGAAGAATCGGTTTGCCCTAAGCCGACCGTTGAAGCCCTGGACGGGCGTAAACGAGCCCCCATGGATGGGTTCACGGCGTGTCGGCGTGGGCAAACCGGTTCGTTCACAAACTTACCGGTTTATTTGCTGGCTAAACGCTCTCTAAAAATTCGGGTTAATATGCAACCTATCGGTTGGAATCCCGCCATGCTCGCCACAGCAACTCGCCCTTATGCCTACGGCAGGGCTCAGACACTCTGTGGCTGCGCTAACGGGTTCCAACCTCAGTTCCGTTTTACAGCTTTGCTAGTTATTTACCGCTCGCCAATCGGTTTGACCGCACGTGGCTCTACACCAACATAGTCAGCACTTGGCCGGATGATCCGGTTATCAGCACGCTGTTCCATCACATGGGCTGCCCAGCCAGTTAACCGGCTGCAGACAAAAATCGGCGTAAACAACTTGGTTGGAATACCCATGTAGTTGTAGGCCGATGCATGGAAAAAATCAGCGTTACAAAATAGCTTCTTCTCACGCCACATTACCGCCTCGCAGCGCTCAGACACATCATATAAACGCGTGTCGCCATTGGCTTTCGCCAGTTTTTCCGACCAGGCTTTAATAACCGCATTACGTGGGTCTGACTCAGCATAAACTGCATGGCCAAAGCCCATGATTTTTTCTTTACGCTCCAGCATCCCCAACAGCTTCTGCTCTGCGTCTTCCGGGTCTTTCATATTTTCAATCAGTTCCATTGCCGCTTCGTTGGCCCCGCCATGCAGCGGGCCACGCAGTGAACCAATAGCTCCGGTAATGCACGAGTGCATATCGCTAAGGGTAGAGGCACAAACCCGGGCCGTAAAGGTAGAAGCGTTAAACTCATGCTCAGCATATAAAATCAGTGACGCTTCCATCACCTGAGTGTGCAATGCAGTTGGCTTAACACCATGCAGGGTCCATAAAAACTGTTCAGCGGTGGAATTTGCATCCGTTTCCACCTCAATCTGTTTATTATGGTGGCTGTAGTTGTACCAGTAATTTATCATGCCCGGGAACAGCGCCAGCATCCGGTCAGTAATATCCTGCTGCTCAGCAAACCGTTGTTCAGTTTCCAGATTCCCCAGCATAGAGCAGCCGGTTCGCATTACGTCCATCGGGTGCGCTGAGGCCGGGATCCGCTCCAGCACATCTTTTAACGCCTGCGGTAGCGCACGCATGCTTTTCAGTTTGGTTTTATACTGCGCCAGCTCGCTTTTATTCGGCAGTTCGCCCTTTAATATCAGAAATGCTACTTCATCAAATTCACAGCTTGCGGCTAAATCTTTTACGTCATACCCCCGGTAAGTTAAGCCCGAACCGGTTTTACCCACTGTAGATAATGCCGTTTTGCCGGCAACCTGGCCGCGCAAGCCTGCGCCTGATAATTGTTTTGCATTTGCCATTGTCTTGCTCCAATTCTTGAATAATTTGTCTGAAATTGCGTCTGTTTATATCACTGCGGTGGCTTACTTGTTTTTGCCATCAGTAAACAGCGCGTCCAGTTTTTGCTCAAAGCTGTGGTAGTTTAAAAAGTCGTATAGTTCAGCACGGGTTTGCATGCTGTCTACCACTGCTTTCTGATCGCCATTGGCCAGAATAGACTGATACACATTCAGCGCCGCTTTGTTCATGGCCCTGAATGCACTAAGCGGGTACAACACCATCGCGACGCCAACGCTGGCCAGCTCCGTTTTATTAAACAGTGGCGTTTGGCCAAACTCAGTAATATTTGCCAGTACCGGTATTTTCAATGCGTTAGTGAAGGCCTGATATTGCTCCAGGGTATGTACTGCTTCGGCGAAAATAGCATCGGCACCGGCAGCTTCACAGGCCAATGCTCTTTCCAGCGCAGCATCAACGCCCTGCTGAGCCAGTGCATCGGTGCGGGCCATAATAAAAAAGCTCTCGTCTTCACGGGCATCAACACTGGCTTTTACCCGGTCGACCATTTCATCTAAGCTGACAATTTCTTTATTCGGCCGGTGGCCACAACGCTTTTGCGCCACCTGATCTTCAATATGAAAACCTGCCGCGCCGGCCCGGCTCATTTCTTTCACGGTGCGGGCAATATTAAAAGCCCCGCCCCAACCGGTATCAGCATCAACTAACAACGGCACGCTGGTCGCGGCAGTAATACGGCGAATATCTTCACAAACATCATTTAACGATGTCATGCCAAGATCAGGCAAACCAAAAGACGCATTGGCAACACCGGCGCCAGACAGGTAAATAGCCTGATGGCCACAACGCTCGGCCATCATTGCGGTATACGCATTAATGGTACCGACAATTTGTAACGGTTTGTTTGCAGTTATAGCGGCGCGGAATTTGGCGCCAGCAGAATGTGTGTTAGCCATTTCAGGTTCCCATTTGTTGAAGTTGTAATTCGATATTGCGCCGTGATGCTGCTATATGGCGGCGCATCAATAAGTCAGCCAGCTCACCGTCACGGTTAGCGATGGCATTAATAATAGCTTTATGCTCATCAAACGCACGGGACACCCGTGGCCCGTTCATCCCTAACTGTACCCGGTACATTCGCACCAGAAAATACAGCTCGTCACATAAAATATTGATTAAATAACTGTTTTTGCTTCCCAGGATCACCCTGTAATGAAAATCCAGATCGCCGGCTTCCTGGTAGTAACTTTCGCCCTCACGCACCCGTTGCGACGATAAGTGCTGGTCCAGCAACTGGCGTACTTCGGTAATTTCAGCGTCAGTCATATGCTCAGCTGCCAGTTTACAGGCCAACCCCTCCAGGTTTTCCCGTAGTTGATACAGTGCCAGTAACCCGGCCGTCGACAAGGTTACTACTCTGGCACCCGCGTTAGGGATCCGTTCAATTAAGTGACAGCGCTCCAGCCTGGCTAAGGCTTCACGCAGTGGTGCCCGGCTTAAATCGAAACGACGCGCCAGTTCGGGTTCACTTATTTTGCTGCCGGCAGCAATATCGCCTTCAACTATTGCCCGCTGAATTTCCTGCAATACCCGATCAGCAGCAGTAATAGGTTGGCGCAAAGCAGGATGAACTTGATGCATAAATTGTCGACATAAATAATCAATACGCCCTTTTTAAGCTTCATTAAGTGCAATGTCAAGCCAAAAAGCGCCAGATTGTCGACAATGTGCGCCTAAAGTCGTATATAAACTAACGATTGGCTCAAAATGACAGCCACAGCTGCCTCAGATAAATTACGCTGAGGCAGATTATTTTTTAGACTTTTTGTTTATTAAAAATTTACGTTTAATCTAAACTACTTATAACCAGGGCTTGCCCCTAAATAAGGACAAAGACTGCAAAAACGCCATGCTGCGGCATAAAACGGGGGATAAGCTGGGTATAACCTGAGTAGAAACGGTGGGTAACTTTACCAGAAAGGGAAATTGCAGGCTGAGCAACAACAGGAAAAAATGGATTAGCTTTACTACACTTGCCTTTACCTTATTTGCAACGCTTTTTCGATAGCGCACGGCTCATTCCCTATGAGCCATTCCCCTAGGCCCAGAACAATTCGGATTGGTTCTGGGCTTCTTTTATCTGTATTTCTATCCGTATTACAGGGGCCACAATTGCAAATATTTTAGCAATTAAAACAATATTTTAAACAGTTCTACAAAGTGAAAATAACCGATAAAAGTTAGCAGTAGTCTGCTCGGCCAGACTGGCCACGCTAATGCCACGTAGCTCGCTTATTGCATCAGCCACAGCCGTTACATAAGCGGGTTGATTGGTTTTACCCCGGTAAGGCACAGGGGCCAGATAGGGTGAGTCGGTTTCAATTAGTAACCGGTCCAGCGGTAATTTCTTTACTACGGCGCGCAACTCATCAGCATTACGAAAAGTCATAATACCGGAAATAGAAATATAAAAGCCCAAGTCCAGTGCGGCTTTAGCCATCTCGTAACTTTCGGTAAAACAATGTAAAACCCCACCCGCCTGTTCAGCCTGATGCGACTTCAATAAGGCAATGGTGTCACTTCTGGCGTCACGGGTATGAACAATAAGGGGCTTTTTAAGCTGGCGCGCAACGTCAATGTGACTGACAAACGCCTGTTGCTGGGCCAGCTTAGACTCTGGTGCATAAAAGTAATCGAGGCCGGTCTCGCCAACTGCCACAACTTGCGGTTGCTGACATAAATTCAGTAACTGTTCTGGGTCCACAGTGCCGGTCTGATGCAAAGGATGTTCACCACAAGAAACAGACACCTGCGGATAGTCAGCCACGGTTGCGGCCATATCGGCAAATTCAGCCAGGCTGACCGACACACACAGCATATGCTCCACTTTGCGCTCAAGGGCAGCATCGATTACCTGAGCAAGGCTCAGACCAAGTTTATCCAGCTCTAATCTGTCCAGGTGACAATGAGAATCTACAAACAAAACAACCTCTGAATAAAACAATTACATAGTATAGGTAGGATCGGTGCTGTTTTGCATCCCGCCAATCAATTTCTCAATTTTGCCGGATAAATTCGCTTTATCATCAATAAAAGCTACGCCAATACCCGCCGGGTTGGCACTTTGTGAACCATGTGGCGCTACCCAGGCGACTTTGCCAGTTACTACCATCGGCTCCAGCGCATCTGGCAGGGTGACACTTAATGCCAGCGACTGGCCCATCTTGTATTGCCGGGCGGAGCGGATAAACAAACCACCATTTTTAAAAAAGGGCATGTAGCAGCGATACAACTCTTTATTATCGCTAAAGCCCAGGGTCAGCTCTTCCATTTTGCCTCCTGATGTTGCAACAAGGATTTTATTTCAGTTAATAAGCTGGTTAACGCCAACGCACTATTTTGCCCTATTATCCGGGTCGCGTCACGACACCAACGCTGATATACCGCTAAAACAGCCTGCTGTCTTAAAAACTCCAACGGCTGCGCCAGCCGCTGCCGTAAATAGTAGCCCAGCATACCACTGAGTTCAGCTTTACCATCCAGTTGTTTTACTACACTGGACAGCGCCAGTTTGCCGCTAAAATACTCGTCCAGCAATCTAAGGCTGGCGCTGAGGCTGTCAGCTGCACCATCGGCCAGCAGGCTAAGCGCTTTTAACGGTGCGCCCTGGCAATACTCGAGTAAAAATGCCGGTGGCGGTTTATTAGTTTGCTGGCTAAGCCATTGGCTTAGTTCAGCTGAATTGCCGGCAGTTAGTGGCCATTGCTGACAACGGCTGCGAATAGTCGCTGCCAGCTGCGGGTAGTTACTGGTCACCAACACAATAAAACAACCTGCCGGTGGCTCTTCCAGGGTTTTCAACAAGGCATTGGCTGCGGCTTCCGTCATACTGTCAGCAGCCGGGATAATAGCTACCCGGTAGCCGTGTTGCTGTGCTGCACCATGGGTAAAATGATTCAGCTGACGGATAGCATCCACCCCAATATGTTGGCTGTCGCTGTGCAACACCAGTAAATCAGCGTGGTTACCCGCTTTTCGCAATAAACAACTTTTGCATTCGCCACAAGCCCCCGCTGGCTGGCGGTTTTTGCATAATAACGCCGCGGCCAGTGCCACAGCCATTGTGCTCTTACCAAGGCCTGCAGCGCCGCTTAACACCAGGGCGTGCGCCAGTTTTTCTTTACTAATCAGCGCCTGCATCTGCATAAACTGAGGGCGTAACCACGGATATAACTCAGCCATTTGCCAGCCCTGAAAAATGGTTATCCAGGGCACGGACAATAGCCTGCTGCACCGCAGCTAAGGGTTGGCTGGCATCAATACTGACAATGTCGGGTTCGGTCGCTGCTATTTGCAGGTATTTTTGCCGGGTTCTGATAAAAAATGCCAGCTGCTCCTGCTCAATCCGGTCCAACTCGCCGCGGGCGGCCGCCCGGCTTAGCCCCACTGCCGGGTCGATGTCCAAGTAAAGGGTCAGATCCGGTCGGGTATTACCCAGCACTGCACTGCGCAGGTTATTGATAAGCTGCTCGTCTAACTGGCGACCACCCCCCTGATAGGCGCGGGACGACATATCGTGCCGGTCAGCCAGCACCCAGTCACCGCGACTAAGCGCGGGCCGGATAATATTGGTCAGTAACTGCACCCTCGCTGCATACATCAGTAGTAACTCCGTTTCCGGCGCCAGCAGCTCGTTGTGATCAATTTGTTTTACCAGGGTGCGCAGCTTTTCAGCCAGGGGCGTGCCGCCGGGCTCACGGGTGGACACTACCTTAAGCTGATGTTGCTGCAACCAGTTAGTAATGGTAGCGATTGCACTGCTTTTGCCGGCACCTTCCAGCCCTTCAACTACAATAAACTTGCCGGGCTTAGTCATTATTCTTTCCCAAAATATACTTCCTTACCGCGGCATTATGTTGCTCCAGCGTTTCTGAAAAAACATGGGCGCCATCACCACGGCTGACAAAATAAAAATAGTCGCTGACATCGGGCTGAGCGGCTGCCTGCAATGCGCTGGTTCCTACCAGGGAAATAGGACCTGGTGGTAAGCCATGATGCCGGTAAGTATTGTACGGATGCGGATTGCGTAAATCGGCATAGGTTATCCGGCCACTGTAATCTGTTAAGCCATAAATAACGGTTGGATCGGTTTGCAGCCGCATATTGCTGTTTAAGCGATTGACAAAAACCGAACTGACCAATGGTTTCTCAGCCAGTAAACCACTTTCTTTTTCAATTAAAGAGGACATTATCAACAGCTGATAGCGATTTTGAATTGGCAATTCACCCTGGCGTTGTTGCCAGGCCAGGTCTAGCTGGCGCAGCAACGCCTGCTGTGCACGCTTTACCAGTTCACTGGCCGCACTGTTAGCGGTATAAAAATAAGTATCAGCAAATAACAGGCCTTCCGGGTGCTGCGGTTTGGCGCCCCACCCTGCTGGCCAGCTTAACAGCTCCAGGATCTGGCTGGTGTTGCTGATATCCTGTTGCAAGTACTCTGCCTGCTGCAACCTCGCTAACGCCTGTTGCACCGTTTCACCATCAATAAAAGTCAGACTGAACTGTGCTACCTCACCACTGGCAAACAAGCGCAGCAATGACACCAGTGTCGCCGCCTGCGGTGTCTGATAAGTCCCCTGTCTGACTTTAGCTAACTGAGGCTGCCATTTTAAGTACAACCGCAGTAACTGACAGTCGACAGCGTTAAGCTGGCCCTCTGCCAGCCACTGCTGACAAAGGCCCCGGGCACTGCTGCCGGCAGGCACAGTGAAATATGGCGCAGTCAGTTGCACCGGCCGTTGCTCCAGTTGTTTGAAGCCGTAACTAAGTAAAAGCACAGCAGCAATAGCGGTTAGCACCAGAAAAACGAATAGTTTTTTAATCATAAAAGCTCGTTACACCAGGATTTCGCCAGCGCCAGATCAAGTGGCTGATTATTATAAGACTGCACCGGCACCAGCCCCATTAGGGCATTGCTCAGTACCATTGCATCAACCTTTGCCAGCTCAGACAACTGCCAGTTAACCTGTTCAATATCGGGTTGACGCGCTAACAGCTGGCTACGCATGACACCGGCAACCCCAGCGCGGTTTAACTGCGGCGTATACCAGCGGCCGGCCCGGTGCATAAACAGATTGGCGGCAATAGCTTCGGTAATAAAACCCTGCTGATCGCAGACCAGCAGATCGTCAGCCTGTCTCGCAATGGCTTCCTGCTTCAACAACACCTGTTCCAGCCGGTTACAGTGCTTTAATCCCGCGAGTACAGGTTGCACCGCAAGTCGCAGTTCTGCCAGCATCAAACTAACACCTTGCTGCTGCCACCGGCTGTAGTCCGGCAGCTTACTATGGCTAATATAAATGCTGGCAGGTGCTATTCCTGCCGGGCTGTAACCACGAAGACCATCACCACGTGAAATCTGAACTTTTAAAACTGCATCAGTCAGTTGTTCAGCTGCTATTGTATCCGCAACAGCGTCAGTCAGCAGGCGCCAGTCAGCAATATCAATAGCCAGCTGGCGGGCAGTATGTTGCAACCGTGCCAGATGTAACGACCACAGCTGCGGTATACCGTCAGTTACCCGGACCGTGCTGAAAAAGCCATCACCGTATAAAAAGCAGCGATCGTTGGTACTGATAGTATTGGTCACGTGACTGATTAACAACCCGGAAATAAGGCCGAGTATGCCTTAAATTGCAGATAAAACAAAGGCTGCCGCAGCAGCCTTTGTTAAAGCTTAATCGGAATTACACCCGCTTAAACAGGATAGAACCGTTAGTACCACCAAAACCAAAAGAGTTACATAATGCATACTCCAGCTTCGCCTGGCGGGCAGTGTGCGGCACGTAGTCCAGATCACAGCCATCACTGGGGTTATCCAGGTTAATAGTGGGTGTAACCAGCTGATCCTGCAAAGACAGCACGGTTATAATCGACTCTACTGAGCCTGCTGCGCCTAATAAATGGCCCATCATTGACTTGGAAGAGCTGACCATTAAATTAGCAGGCTTAACACCAAATATTGATTTAATTGCCATGGTTTCCGCAATATCGCCAGCCGGTGTTGAGGTGCCGTGGGCATTAATATACTGCACCTGATCCGGGTTAACCCCGGCATCATGCAAGGCATTTTTCATTGCCAGTGCCGCACCGGTGCCACTCTCTGGTGGAGAGGTCATATGATAAGCGTCACCACTCATGCCAAAACCAACCAGCTCGGCATATATTTTGGCACCACGTGCTTTGGCATGCTCGTATTCTTCCACTACCATTACGCCGGCACCATCACCGAGCACAAAACCATCACGGTCTTTATCCCAGGGTCGGCTGGCTTTTTCCGGAGCATCATTGCGGGTCGACAGTGCTCTGGCTGCACCAAAACCACCCATGCCAAGCGGCGTAGAGGCTTTTTCAGCGCCGCCGGCTATCATGGCATCTGCGTCACCATAGGCAATCATCCGCGCAGCCTGACCAATATTGTGCACCCCGGTAGTACAGGCAGTAACAATACTGATATTCGGCCCCTGCAAACCAAGACTGATTGACAGCTGGCCAGCAATCATATTGATAATGGTAGAGGGCACAAAAAACGGAGACAAGCGTTTGGGGCCACTGTTAATTAATTTTGTATGGTTTTCTTCGATTAATCCCAGACCGCCAATGCCTGAGCCAATAGCCGCACCAATGCGCGGGGCATTTTGTTCAGTAATTTCCAGGCCGGAATCACGAAAAGCCTGAATGCCAGCGGCCACACCGTATTGAATAAACAAGTCCATTTTCTTGGCGTCTTTAGCCGGAAAATAAGGCTCTATATCAAAATTTTTAACCAGACCTGCAAATTTTGTAGTGTAAGCACTGGTATCGAAATGCTCGATAAAACCAATACCACTTTGGGCCTGCTGCATAGCCTGCCAGCTGCTGGTTACGTCATTGCCCAACGGCGTTAACATTCCCAGACCGGTCACTACCACACGACGTTTTGCCATCGTGTCCTCCGTCTTAGCAAATTATATCTGTCTTGAAACGAAAACGGGTAGCTAAGCTACCCGTTTTACAAGCCTTCAGCTTACTCAGCGTGGGCTTTAATGTAGTCAATCGCTGACTGAACAGTAGTGATTTTCTCAGCTTCTTCGTCAGGGATTTCAGTATCGAATTCTTCTTCCAGCGCCATTACCAGCTCAACAGTATCCAGTGAGTCAGCACCCAGGTCGTCAACAAAAGACGCTTCGTTTTTCACTTCGTCTTCTTTAACACCCAGTTGCTCAATGATAATTTTTTTAACGCGTTCTTCGATGTTGCTCATCTTTTCTTCCTTTTTCTCATATAAATCGCAACAATTCGTGCAATTTTGTGTGGCGCTAGTTTATGCGTAAGCTGCAACTGTTGCAAGCATGCTTACCAGCATTTTTTGCTGGTCAAACCTGCTTTGCTTACTGCATATACATCCCGCCGTTAACGTGAATTGTTTCACCGGTAATGTACGCTGCCGGCGCCGAAACCAGAAAAGCGACTGTCGCTGCAATTTCTTCTGGCTGGCCCAGCCGGTTGGCTGGAACCTGAGAAAATATTGCTTCTTTTTGCTCGTCAGACAGCTCTTTAGTCATATCTGTGTCAATAAAACCGGGTGCTACCGCATTAACCGTAATACCGCGTGATGCCACTTCGCGCGCCAGAGACTTGGTGAAACCCAATACTCCGGCTTTCGCCGCTGCATAATTGGTCTGACCCGCATTACCCATGGAGCCAACAACAGACCCGATAGTAACAATGCGACCATAACGTTTTTTCATCATGCTGCGCAAGACCGCTTTACTTAAGCGGAATACCGACGTCAGGTTGGTCTGAATGATGTCAAACCACTCGTCGTCTTTCATCCGCATCAATAAATTGTCGCGGGTAATACCGGCATTATTAATCAAAATATCAATTTCGCCAAACTGGTTTTTGATTTCGGATAAACATTGTTCAATGGAAGCCGCATCAGTAACATTTAATACCAGACCCTGACCATTATTATCTGCCAGGTAAGCTGAAATAGCAGCAGCGCCTTTTTCTGTGGTTGCAGTTCCAATTACCTTGGCACCCAACGCGGCCAATTGCTCAGCAATAGCACGGCCAATACCGCGACTGGCGCCGGTAACCAGGGCAACTTTGCCTTCTAAAGAGAGTAAGTTTGTCATCGTTATTCCTGTGTAAGCTGGGTCAATGCAGACTGTAACGTTGCCTGATCATTAACTGAACTACTATTAAGATTTTTATCAATCCGTTTAATCAGACCACTAAGCACTTTGCCGGCACCAAGTTCAATGACATCAGTGACGCCATTGCTTGCCAGCCATTCTATAGTTTCAGTCCAGCGTACCGGGCTGTATAACTGGCGTACCAGGGCATCTTTAACTGCACCGCTGTCAATCGCAACACTAACATCAACATTGTTCACCACCGGCACGCGTGGCGTATTAAAGTTCAGCGCAGCTAAATCTACAGAAAGTTGCTCAGCGGCCGGATGCATCAGTGCACAATGCGACGGCACACTAACAGGCAGCGGCAAGGCGCGCTTGGCACCGGCTGCTTTACAAAGTTCACCGGCCCGCTCAACTGCCGCCTTATGACCGGCAATAACCACCTGGCCAGGTGAGTTGTAATTAACCGGCGCCACAACTTCGCCCTGCGCCGCTTCTGCACAGGCTTTGGCAATCAGAGCATCGTCCAGGCCAATAATCGCCGACATACCACCCACTCCGGCCGGCACAGCCTGCTGCATATAGTTACCGCGCTGTTCAACCAGTTTTACCGCAGCGCCAAGGCTTAGTACATCTGCACATACCAGTGCTGAATACTCGCCCAGTGAATGGCCTGCAAAATAAGCCGGCGTGGTACCACCCTGTTGTTGCCATAAGCGCCAGATTGCCACCGATGCCGTCAACAACGCCGGCTGGGTACGATGTGTTTCATTTAAATCAGCTTCCGGGCCATTGGCGACCAGCGTTAATAAGTCGTAACCCAGCGCGGCAGAAGCCTCAGCAAAGGTGTTTTTAACGATGTCATGCTGGTATAGCTCGCTCAGCATACCAACACTCTGGGAACCCTGACCGGGAAAGACTATTGCAAGTTTTTGAGTCATTTTTAGTCCTGCACTTTTAACCAATACGGTAGTCAATACAATAAAATCTAAACATAAAACAAGAATATTACATCAATAACGGACTAAAGCAGATGCCCAGGCGAAACCACCACCAAAGGCTTCCAGCAGCAGGGTCTGCCCCCGTTTAATCCGACCATCCCGGATAGCTTCATCCAGCGCGGTGGGAACAGTTGCTGCAGAGGTGTTACCGTAGCGGTCAAGGTTAATCACCACCTGGTCCATCGACATATCCAGCTTACGGGCTACCGCAGAAATAATGCGTAAATTAGCCTGATGCGGTACCAGCCAGTCAATTTCTGACTTATCCATGTTATTGGCACTGAGGGTTTGCTCAACGACCTGCGACAACTTAGTCACAGCGACTTTGAAAACGTCGTTGCCTTTCATGCTGCCCCAGGAATTATGCACTGAGTTTTCATCACCACGGATCGGGTTGTCTACATACAATAATTCTGAATATTTGCCGTCGGCATGAATATGGGTAGATAAAATACCCGGCTGCTCAGAGGCCTCCAGCAACACAGCCCCTGCTGCATCACCGAATAAAATCACCATGGAGCGGTCTTCCGGGCTGATTAGCTGCGACAGGCAATCTGAACCAATTACCAGAATACGTTTGGCAATGCCGGTTTTAATATATTGGTCTGCCACACTTAAGCCATAGCAAAAGCCGGCACATGCGGCAGCAATATCAAAAGCAGGAATGGCAGGGATGGCTAATTCGCGCTGAATTTCACAAGCGGCGCTGGGTAAGGCCCGGGCAGCACTGGTTGTGGCGCAGATAATCATATCAATGCTGTTCTTATCAATACCCGCCGCGTCAATCGCTTGCAGCGCCGCCTGAGCGCCCATAGTGGCAACAGATTCGTCGGCGCCGATAATCCGTCGCTCTTTTATACCGGTTCGTTCGATAATCCATTCATCGGTGGTTTCCACCATGGTTTCTAAATCTGAGTTGGTGCGAACTTGTGACGGGAAATAACTCCCGGTGCCAATAATGCGTGAGTACATGCGAACCTATGCTTTATCAATTAATACGTGTTCCAGCCGATCTTTAATCTTGGCAGGCACCTGGCGTTCAACCTCGCGCACTGCTTGTCGGATGGCACTTAAAAATGCGTCTTTTGTCGCATTTCCATGACTTTTCACTACAATTCCGCGCAATCCTATCAGACTTGCCCCGTTATAGTGGTCGGGGTTCACCCCCTGATAAAGACTTTTTATAAAAGGTTTCAGTAACCAGCCAAAAAACTGGGCACTGACTTTCTGGCGTAAACTGGTTTCAAACCGGCGTAAAATGAGCTTGGCCACGCCTTCACAGGTTTTAAGCGCGACATTGCCGACAAAACCATCACAAACTATCACGTCAGCCTTCCCGGAAAAAATATCATCACCTTCAATATAACCGATATAATTAATGTCATTGCAACTGGTGAGTAATTGTGACGCGCGCTTAATCTGGTCAGAGCCTTTAATTTCTTCTTCGCCCATGTTCAGTAACGCTACTTTTGGGTTGTTGATACCAACAACTTCTTCAGCCATTACCGCCCCCATTACGGCAAACTGAAACAAGGTATCAGCATCACTATTTACGGTAGCGCCTAAATCCAGCATATACACCGGGTTACCTTTACAACTGGGTAAGCCACTAATCAAAGCAGGTCGTTCCACGCCATTCAGCATTTTAAGCACATAATGGGCCATGGCAATTAAAGCCCCGGTATTACCGGCACTGACACACGCCTGCACCTGCTCTTGCTCAACCAGGTCGAGGGCCCGACGCATCGATGACTCACGTTTATTGCGCAGGGCAACGGACGGCTTATCGGCCATGCCAACATCATTGTTGCTAGCAACCAGGCTAAGCTGTGGATGAGGAAAATTATTATGAAAAAGTAACTGCTGCTGCAACATGTCAATGTCGCCACACAACACAAGGTTTAATTGGGGGAATTCGCTAATCGCTGCCAGGGCGGCAGGAATAGTAGTTAGGGGGCCATGGTCGCCCCCCATCATATCTAAAGCAAGCTTAATCTTGATTGGCTGCACCAGGTGCATCCAGGCTTACTTTACTTTACGGCCTTTATAAAAACCATCGGCAGTAATGTGGTGACGACGGTGTGTCTCACCAGTAGTTGAGTCAACTGACAGCGTAGGGCCAGTTAACGCATCGTGTGAACGGCGCATGTCACGACGTGCACGAGATTTTTTGTTTTGCTGAACAGCCATTGTTTTTCTCCTAAATCACTTTTTTTTCAGTTCTTGCAGTATGGCAAAGGGGTTTGGTTTTTCTGGTTCTGGCCCTATGTCTCCGAAACTCATCGCATCAGCGCTGATATTGCAATCTGCTGCATCATGCATCGGAAACAGTGGTAATGCCAGAATAAGTTCATCCTCAACCAACTGCCGTAAATTTATTTCGCCGTGCTCGTTGCGAACGATAACATCGTAACGCTCGGGTATTAATGCCAGAGCGGCGTCATCATCGCCTTTAACCGGGGTATAGACAAATTCGCTGTCTAACGCCAGCATCATGGGTTCGCCACAACGCTCACAACATACAGTAACCTGACAAACCGCCCCGCCTTTTAATACAGCAAGGCCTTGCTCATCGGTTCCGCACTCAATTCTTACTGCTACTTCACCTTGTTTTTCAACCAGGCTTTCAGTTAACCGGGTTAAGGTTTGCAGCGGCACTATGCCGTCGAATATCGACCGCTTTTGCGCAGCTTTAACCGGGTCAAGCGTAACAGGTATTTTCACTTTTTGCATAAGGCGCGCATCATATAGAACCCACCCCCTGCTGTCAAAGGGTTCCGGCAGTTTTTTCAGCTTTTTATCAGCTGTTAAAAAACCAAGCTTTGTTAAAGCTTGTCCCAGTTGGCATAATAGCTTTTTTTCCGCCTTTAATGAGGTTGTAATGACACAATCTACCCTGCCTAAGCTCTACCTCGCATCCACCTCGCCCTATCGCCGGCAATTACTGGCAAAACTAACCCCACATTTTATTGCTGTCAAACCGCAAACAGATGAATCACCGCTGCCAGATGAAGATGCAACCGCTCTGGTTCGCCGGCTGGCAAGAGCAAAAGCACAGGCTGTTGCGGCGACATTGGATGAAGGGCTGGTTATAGGCTCTGATCAGGTAGCAGTTTTCAATGCTCAGATTATTGGTAAGCCACATACCCACGACAATGCTGTTGCGCAGTTACGCCAGTTTAGTGGTCACAGTGTAACATTCTTAACCGGGCTGGCTCTGCTCAATGCAGCAACGGGTAACTGCCAGCTGATCGTTGAGCCTTTTACTGTTTGTTTCAGGAAGCTGACTGAAGCAGAAATTGTTGCTTATGTGGAACGGGAGCAGCCGCTGGATTGCGCCGGCAGCTTTAAGAGCGAGGGACTTGGCATCAGTTTATTCAGCGCCATGCGTGGCGACGACCCAAACAGCCTGATTGGTCTGCCACTGATAAAGTTACTGCAGTTACTCCGCAACGAAGGCGTCAATCTGTTAACTTGCGGCGGCTGAATAACGCAGCGCCGCCGCGGCTGCGATAAAGGGCGCTAAATATGTGGCAGTAGCGCCGGTAAATCATCAATGATGGCTTTTGGCTGAAACTGCCGCAATACCTCAGCATCATGCACACCATGGGTCACTCCCACTCGCGGCATCGCAATGGCCTGCGCCATTTTCATGTCATGGCTGGTATCGCCCACCATAATCGCATTGGCCGGCGTCACCCCTAATTGCTGGCTTATTTGTAACAGCATGTCCGGGTGGGGTTTCGACTGGGCTTCATCGGCACAGCGGCTGGTTACAAAATAATGACCAAGCCCGGTTTCGGCAAACATTCTGTCCAGACCCTTTCTGGCTTTGCCCGTTGCCACCGCCAGCAGAATATTTTGTTCAGCCAGGGTTTTTAACACCTGCTCTGCACCAGTAAATAATGGTGTTGGTGTGGTGTCATAAATTGTGTAATGATCCCGATAATGTTCAAACAACTGGCTACGCTGCTCCGGGTTAGTCTCAGGGAACAACACAGCAAACGCCGGATCGAGACTTAAACCAATAATCTGCTTTACTGCGTGACTGGTCGGCACCACTAAACCGGTTAAGCCGGCTGCGGCCTGCATTGATGACACAATACGACCAATCGAGTCCATGACCGTGCCGTCCCAATCAAAAATGACTAACTTTACTTCTGCCATATGACGCTTACCTAAACTATTTTCTCGTTAATCTGGTCAGGGCGTTTTCCAACTGGGAATCAAGTGGCGCTTCAATTCGCATAGTGGTAAGGCTGTTCGGGTGGGTAAAACTCAGGCTTTTCGCATGCAAAAATAACCGGTTTAAACCCAGTTGGTTCATTTGACCGCTGAAAGCGTTATCACCATATTTATCATCGCAGGCTATAGGATGCCCTTTGCAGGCAGTATGCACCCGGATTTGATGAGTACGCCCGGTAACCGGAAATGCCTCTACTAAGGTGCCCTGCTGATATCGTTGCAGGATCCGAAAGCGCGTTTCCGATGGCTTACCATTTACTTCGTCAACTTTTACTACCCGTTCGCCCGATTGCAGGGTGTTTTTGCGCAGTGCATCGGTCACCTTGCGCACTTTGTTGTCCCAGTCACCACTGACCAGTGCCCAGTATTTTTTCTCAACCATTTTATCACGCAGTTGCGCATGCAAATGGGTTAATACCGAGCGCTTCTTAGCAATCAGTAAACAGCCTGAGGTATCCCGGTCCAGCCGGTGCACCAACTCCAGCAACTTCGCCTGGGGACGTAACGCCCGCATCGCTTCAATTACCCCGAACTGCAAACCACTGCCACCATGCACCGCCATGCCAGAGGGCTTATTCAGCACAATAAGGTCATTATCTTCAAACAGAATATGGCTTTCCAGTTCGCTGACCAGACTCAGCTTTACCGATACCCGATCAGGCTCAGCAGCGACGGTTAATGGCGGTACCCTTACAATATCGGCGTGTTGCAGCTTGTACTCAGGTTTGATCCGCTTTTTATTAACTCGAACCTCACCTTTTCGTAAAACCCGGTAAATTACACTTTTTGGCACACCCCGCAGGCGCGCCAGCAAAAAATTGTCTATTCGCTGACCGATAAAATCATCTTCGATTTCAATCATTTGTATCGGTAATTTGATTTCATCCGCCATGTGCTTTAAATACTCTGCTAAAATTACTTTTAAGTTGCTATCCGATGCATATTAGTGGGATAATCATCCGGCTAATTATGCCAAAACGTGGCAATTAGGGCGCTCAAAGTGACATAAGAGAAATTGTGCGGCACCGTCAGGGGATGTGATCATACCGAAATCGTGGTGAAAACCAACGTTTTTATAGCCCCGGCGTTTAAATAACGCCATTTGCCTGAGGTAATGTTGCGTAATCTGTTACCAACAACGGCAAAACACAGTTTCCAGTAACCTGAGCAACAAGAATAATTTGCTATAACGCAACGCCGAACGGCGGTGTGTTTCAGATTCAAACGAAAACAGATAACTATACTGTAAATAGTGACAATTTGGTTCCCTCAGGTATCCCAGTCGGGAGACTGCATCATTTGATGCCTGATAACATCTGAACACCCAGGTGCCCAGTAAGGTTGCGTTGTGGCTGCATAACAGAGTCACCCAACAATGAAAAGAATGCTAATAAACGCGACGCAGGAAGAAGAAATCCGCGTTGCTTTGGTCGATGGCCAAAAACTTTACGACCTGGACATAGAAAGCCCGGGCCATGAACAGAAAAAAGCTAACATTTACAAAGGTAAAATTACCCGGGTTGAGCCTAGCCTGGAAGCCGCTTTTGTTGACTACGGCGCTGACCGTCATGGCTTTTTACCGCTAAAAGAAATTTCCCGTGAATATTTCCCGAAAGGTTATAGCTTCGATGGCCGCCCAAACATTAAAGAGGTGGTTAAAGAAGGTCAGGAAGTCATTATTCAGATTGATAAAGAAGAACGCGGTCAGAAAGGCGCAGCGTTAACCACTTTTATCAGTTTAGCTGGATCTTACCTGGTGTTAATGCCAAATAACCCACGAGCTGGTGGTATTTCCCGCCGGATTGAGGGCGATGAGCGTCAGGATCTGAAAGACTCTCTGGGTCAGTTAGCAATGCCTGACGGTATGGGTTTGATTGTTCGTACTGCCGGCGTTGGCAAGTCATATGAAGAGCTGGACTACGATTTAAAAGCTCTGCTGAAGCACTGGTCGGCTATTACCGACGAAGCCGCTAAGCGCCCTTCTCCGTTTTTAATCCATCAGGAAAGTAACGTAGTGTTTCGCGCTATTCGTGACTACCTGCGCCGTGATGTCGGTGAAATACTGATCGACAACCCGAAAATTTTTGAAGAAGCTAAAGTTTATATTCAGCAGTTCCGGCCTGATTTTGCTCACCGGGTAAAAATGTATGATGGCGAAGTACCGCTGTTTATGCACTACCAGATTGAAACCCAGATTGAGACGGCTTTCCGGCGTGAAGTGCGCTTGCCTTCAGGGGGTTCTATTGTTATTGATGGTACAGAAGCCCTGACAGCTGTCGATATCAACTCGTCAAAGGCCACCAAGGGTGGTGATATCGAAGAAACCGCCTTTAATACCAACCTGGAAGCAGCCGATGAAATTGCCCGTCAATTGCGCTTGCGCGATTTGGGCGGCTTAATCGTTATCGACTTTATTGATATGACGCCGGTACGCCACCAGCGTGAAGTGGAAAACCGCTTAAAAGATGCGGTAAAACACGACCGGGCCCGGGTGCAGATTGGCCGCATTTCCCGTTTTGGTTTATTGGAAATGTCACGCCAACGGCTGCGCCCGTCACTGGGTGAATCTGCCGGCCATGTCTGTCCGCGCTGTCATGGCCGCGGCACTATTCGTGGTACCGAGAGCTCAGCGTTATCTATTCTGCGTCTGATTGAAGAAGAAGCGATTAAAGATAACACCAGCCAGATCCACGCTCAGGTCCCGGTATCCGTTGCTACTTATCTGATGAATGAGAAACGTGAATCAGTACGTCGCATTGAGAAACGCAACGGTATCCAGATTTTCATTATTCCAAATGAACACCTGGAAACGCCTAACTATGAAGTATCACGGATCCGGATTGATGAAGAACTGGATGACGTAAGCTACAACATGGTTAAAGCACCAGAGGTTATCAGCAAGCCCTATCAGCCAAGTGTTGAAGTGGTAAAAGAGAAACCGGCAGTATCGGCTATCAATATTGCACAGTCAGCACCGGCCCGCACTGCTCCAGCTGCGGCTTCGGCTTCAACAACAGCGGCAACTGCAGCTCAACCTGATTTATTCAGCAAACTGAGCAAGTGGTTTAAAGGTTTAATTACCGGCAGTGAACCGACAACTGAACATAGTAAAACACCAAGTCAGCAACATACTGCCCGCAAAGAAGATAGCCGGACTAACCGTGATGGTGCACGATCTGGCCGGGATGCGGGTCGTGAAGGCAGTCGCGATACTAATCGTGATGGCGGCCGTGATGCAGCTCGTGATGGCAGTCGCGCAGATGGCAAAAATGATAATAACCGTCGGCGCAATAATAAGCGCCGCCGTCCGGACCAGGCCGATCGCGCCGTAGAGAAAGATGATGCAGTTAGCAGCACCGTTGCCGCACCGGCCAAACAGGAACGGGCTGCGCGCCCTGCTCAGGACCGCAGTCGTCAGCAAGACGGTCGCAAACCGCAAGCTGAGCGTGTAGTTGACGCACCTGCCACTGAGCAATCTGACGAACCGAAAGAGCGCAGTGTTGCTGCAGAAAGACGTCAACGCCGTAATATGCGTAAGTCAGTGCGTCTGAATCAGACTGCTGATAATACTAACACCGATACTGCAGCAACCGAACTGCCGACGGACCCGGAGCAAGCTACTACAGCTCCACTTTCAGATGAAAAAGTATCAGCTGAAAAAATGGTAGTTGCGGATGCGCAGGTAACAGATAGCCAGACTGAGCAAACAAGTGCTGCCCCGGCAAATGTTGAAACAGTGACCAATACCAAGGCAACTGATATTGCAGATGAAGCGGCAACATCAATAGCTGACAAGACGGTAACTGAACAGCAAACTACGGAAGCTACAGCAAGTGAACCAACTGAAAGCGTTGCAGCACCTGAGCAGGAAGATGGTGAAGCGACCGAGCCGCGTAGCCGTAATCGTCGTTCGCCACGGCATTTACGTGCCGCTGGCCAGAAGCGGAAAAAAGATCAGCAGGAACTCGCTGCAGGCACCGAAAATGTCGCAGTAGACGACAGCGAGGCCGCTGCTGTATCAGCCGATGCATCAGCTGAAGCAGCCGCTAAGCCGGCAGCCGATGTAGCTGCAGAAGCGACGAAAGCAGCAGACATTGCTGAACCTGCAGAAAAAGCAACGGCTGATGCTGATACCAGTGTTAGTACCGAAGCTACTGCTGAAGATAATGCTGAAGCAAAAGAGAGTAAGCCAAAAAGCACTAAGGCCAGAGCCAAACCGGGCCGGCCACGCGGTAAGCGTAAAACAACTGAAACCGCCGCGGAACCAGCCGCTGAAACTGCTGCCAAAACCGCAGTAGCTGCAGCAGAGCAAGCTGCACCAGCAGTTAACGTTGAAAAAAGCGCACCAGAGCAATCGGAGCTGAACCTGGCTCCGGCCGAACTGACAACGACTACCGCAGCGGCTGAACAAGCTCCTGCTACGCAACCGGCACAGCAGAAACCGGAGCAAAAAACTGAACCGAAAGCCGCAACTACCAAAGCTGCCCCGGCAAAAGCAGGTAGCCGCTTTGGAAATATGGTAGTGGCGGATATGGCCAAACCTGCAACCAGTAGTACAGCCCCTGTTGCTGAGACTGCCAGCCCGACGACAGCGGCCAGCGCAGCAGAACGGCCTGCGGTAAGCAGCTCTAACCGGCCAGCAGGTTCTGCTTTTGCCAGACAAGCAGCCAGTGCACCAATGACTAAACCAGAAAAAGCAGAATAAAAAAAGCCCCCGGTTGCGGGGGCGGTTCTGTAACATTCGTTTAATAAAAAAAACCAGCCTGACAGCTGGTTTTTTTTATTTAGAAGTCGTATTTGGCACTGAACTGCAAGCGATGCATATCGCCATCTAAACCTGATTCAACTTCGCGGTTAGCAAGTTTGTATTCAACTCCAAACATCAGTTTCTTCGCGGCCTGATAAATCAGGTTCGTTGTCCAGCTACTGGTTGTCTTCGTTACGCCAGCACCGGTTAACGCAATGTCGTTATCAACGCTTAACATCGAATACACCAGATTACTGCGCCACTGACTGTTCCAGTTGTGACGATAGGCGATAGCAAACGCGGTAGAATCGATGGCATCCAACTCGTTTGTGCCATCAAGCACAGCACCGTTAGCAGTATTTAAGCCAATATAGCGGCCTACACCAGAACCGGTAGTGGCTGTGATCCGGATGTCATTATTATTGGCCAACAAAATTTTGGCGGTCGCACTTAACCCAAAAGCTGAAGTTGTTGTGTCAATAGTGGCGGTTTCATAGGCCAGTTGCCGAACCAGCGCCGATACAGACCAGTTACCCCACTCTGTCTTCTTGCCATATTTAAACACCAGATCCGGCGTTGCATTATCATCTGTAGTAATGCGGCCGCCGCCACCAAAAGGTGTTACCGTGGTTTCAGGGTTTTCAATTGCGACCTGGAAGTTGCCGCTGGTATAGCGAATTTGCGCCTGACGGGCAAACGGCATAGCATCAGTATTACCGATAAAGTCGAGCGTATCCGGCAATGCGCTTAAATCCATAAAGGTTGACCAGGTTTGGCCGAACAACCAACCGTCGTAAGTAATAAATGCCTGGCGGAGCCTTGGAGAATAACTGTTGGTGATCCGCTCATCGCCCCCGGCCGTTGCCAGGAAATCAAGCTCAATATGGCCACCAAGGGTTTTGCCGTTTTCAAGTTGGGTGGTGGTTTTAAAGAAAAAGCGCGACTGACGGGCATGAAAGTCAAAGGTTCCGCCCTCATCAGCGCCACCAACCGGTGTCAGGCTGGGAATATAAAAATCTCTGCCAATACCAGTTGCTATCTGGCCATCTGAGCTGTCGGTATACATTGCATCAAGTTTAACGTAGCCACCAAAGGTTACATCAGTATCACCAATATTAAAGCCGTTGGCCTGGACACTGCCGGCAGATAACGCCAGCGCAATAGCTGTCGTCAGGGCGCTTAGGGTCTTTCTCTGTCTCATCTGAAGTTCTCCATCTTTATTATTGTAATAACATCTGGTTTGCGTTATTTGGATTTTGACGGTACAACTTTGGGTGACAGTCTGTATCTTCGCAATTAGCCTTTAGTCGCAGTTAGCGCAATGGCTAATACTTGGCTAGACTATGGTCTAATTTCATTTGTAGTGTCATTTCGATAGAAAGTAACCAGTTATAAATTCTTATATTAATACTGCAGATCCACAGGGGAAACTATGTCACATCCAAGCCTTTATCCGGTAAGTGCGACGGCCAAAGCCAGAACACATATAACAGATGATATTTATCAGGAGATGTACCGCCAGTCGGTTGAGCAACCTGAACAATTCTGGGCTGAACAGGGTAAGCGTCTTGATTGGATCACGCCGTACAGCAAGATTAAAGATACCAGTTTTGAATTAGGTAAGGTTAAAGTTAACTGGTTCAGCGATGGCATCTTAAACGCCAGTTATAACTGTCTGGATCGCCACCTGGCAAGCCGCGCCGATCAGGTCGCATTTTACTGGGAAGGTGATGAACCAGGCGTCCAGAAAACTGTGAGCTACCAGCAGTTGTATGATCAGGTATGCGCCCTGGCCAACGGTATGAAGTCATTAGGGATTAAAAAAGGTGATCGGGTAACTATTTATCTGCCGATGATCCCGGAAGCTGCCGTTGCCTTGCTGGCCTGTGCCAGAATTGGTGCCGTGCACTCAGTTGTGTTTGCCGGTTTCTCTCCCGACGCCCTAGGTAACAGAATTGTCGATTGCGATTCCAAATTGGTTATTACCTCAGATCAGGCACTGCGTGGTAACAGAGCAACCCATTTAAAAGACAACACCGATGCGGCGCTGGGCCACCTGGGCAGCGACAGTCCGGTGCAAAATGTTATCGTAGTAAAACACGTTGGCAAAAATATCGATTTTCACCCGGCACGGGATGTCTGGTACCACGAGCTGGTCGCCAACCAGAGTAAAACCTGTGAACCAGAGCCAATGAACGCCGAAGACCCACTGTTTATTTTGTATACGTCGGGGTCGACCGGTAAACCAAAAGGCGTATTACATACTACTGGTGGTTATCTGGTTTATGCTGCGATGACCCATCAGTATGTATTTGATTATCATGATGGTGACATCTACTGGTGTGCAGCGGACGTTGGCTGGGTTACCGGCCACAGTTACATCATTTACGGGCCGCTGGCTAATGGCGCCAGCAGCGTCATGTTTGAAGGCGTGCCTACCTACCCGAGCGTTAAACGTATTGCCCAGATAGTCGATAAGTATCAGGTTAATATCCTTTACACTGCCCCTACTGCGATCCGGGCCTTAATGGCCCATGGCGACAGCCCGGTTGAAGGGGCCAACTTAAGCTCACTGAAGATACTGGGTAGCGTTGGCGAACCGATAAATCCGGAAGCCTGGAACTGGTATTACGAGAAAGTTGGTAGCAGTCAGTGCCCCATTGTTGATACCTGGTGGCAAACTGAAACCGGTGGCATTTTAATTACGCCATTACCGGGTGCCACGGCATTAAAGCCAGGCTCTGCCACCCGGCCATTCTTCGGGGTTAAACCGGCAATTGTCGACAACGAAGGTAAACTTCTGGACGGTGTCGCAGAAGGTAATCTGGTTATCCTGGACAGCTGGCCTGGTCAGATGCGCACGCTATACGGTGATCATGACAGATTTGAGCAAACTTACTTCAGTACCTATGCCGGCATGTACTTTACCGGTGATGGTGCCAGACGCGATGAAGACGGCTACTACTGGCTTACCGGTCGGGTAGACGATGTGCTGAATATTTCTGGTCATCGGCTGGGCACCGCAGAAATTGAAAGTTGTCTGGTCGCCCACGATGCCATTGCCGAAGCTGCCGTGGTCGGTTACCCGCACGATATTAAAGGCCAGGGTATTTATGTTTATGTCACTCCCAGAGTTGGCGTTGAACCCAGCGAAGAGCTGACTAAAGCGATCAGAGCCTGGGTTCGGGAAGAAATATCACCGATTGCCACCCCGGATTTAGTGCAATGGGCGCCGTCTGGCTTACCCAAAACCCGCTCGGGTAAAATAATGCGGCGCATTCTGCGCAAAATTGCGGCGAACGAACATGACCAGTTAGGTGATATTTCTACTCTGGCAGACCCATCTGTAGTTGAAATTTTAGTGAATAACCGTTTAAATCGTAAGTAAGGCAAAAACAGCGTAAGCTTACGTTGTTCCAGTTGCAGCAAAAAGGCCGCTATTGCGGCCTTTATAATAATTACAATTCTGGACCTTACCGGAGGATTTATATGGCAAAGCTTATCGTTGCTGACGACCATCCGTTGTTTCGCAATGCGCTGATTAATGCGATAAGCAGTACCTTTGTCACTAAGGCGACCATCGAAACTGATAGTTTCGAGACCACCTGCACTGCATTGGAACAACACCCCGACACTGATCTGCTGTTACTGGACTTACATATGCCCGGCAATTGTGGCTTTCTGGGTTTAATCCAGTTACGTAAAAACTACCCCAGCCTGCCGATAGTGGTCATATCCGCCAGTGAAGAGTTAGACGTGATCCGGCGGGTGATCGCTTTTGGTGCCTCAGCTTACATTCCCAAGTCTGCCAACCCGGTAGATATCAGTACGGCATTAAATGCAGTGCTGGCCGGCGAGCTTTGGGTACCAGCCAGCCTGCACAAAGCGGTATTTCAGGAACAAAGTGCCGGCGAGGATTTAGACTTAGCAGCCAAAGTGGCCCAGCTTACCCAGCAACAATACAAGGTATTGTATTACTTAACCGAAGGCTGGCTGAATAAACAAATTGCCTACGATTTGCATATTTCGGAAGCGACAGTTAAAGCGCATATTACTGCTATTTTTCGCAAGCTTGGCTGCACCAACCGGACTCAGGTGGTTATTCAGGCCCAGCGTCTGACCTTAGAACCGCCGGTAGACCGAGCCATGGCGCAGCAACGCTGAGCTAAGCAAAAGCCTGTCAGCAAATTACAATTGTTGCCGGATGATAATCATCGTTACGGCAACTGTTTGCTGCGTTTAAGCATTTTAAAGTGATTGAGGCTGGCTCTGAGTGCACCTGGTTTAATTGGCTTGGCCAGATACATCAGGCCTGCTGCCTTCGCCTGCGCAGCTAAATCTGCCTGAGGTGATGCCGACACCAGAATGCCGCCGACTTCGCCCCACAACGGTTTTATTTGCTGATATAAATCCAGGCCATTAGCTTGCTGGCCTAACTGATAGTCTATTAACATCACGTCGGGTGCTGCTGCCGTGCGGGCGTAATCAAGCAGCTCCTGTTCATCGTAAAAACAATTTACCTCAGCTATTTGCCACTGCTCCAGTAATACCTTTAATGCCGCAAGGTTAGCAGCATCATCATCGATACACACCACCGTTAAGCCTGGTAAAGGCCGTTGTTGCGCCTGCGGTCCCGGTAATGGCAATACTGTGCGCTGCTGCAGCGCCAAAGGTAAACTGATACTGAACAACGTCCCCTTGCCGGGCCAGGAGCGGACAGCTAACGGATGATCCAGTAATTTTGCCATCCGGTGCACTACCCCCAGCCCCAGACCTACGCCCTGCTGGCCTTTCGCTGTTGCATCTATCCGGTAAAAGTCTTCAAAAATCCGTTCTAAATCATAGGGTGAAATGCCAGGGCCGGTATCCCATACCTGAACAATTATCCGGTCCTTTCTTTTTCGGCAACCAAGTAAAATTCGCCCTTTTACCGTATATTTAAGCGCATTTGATAACAGATTCTGTAAAATTCGCCGTAAGTAGGTCGAGTCTGTCTGGACATTGTACTCGGCCATCCGTACTTTCAACGCCAGGCCTTTCTGGCTGGCTACCAGACTGTACTCGTCTGCCAGCTGCGACAGCAACTCTTTCAGTGCTACAGGCTGTACATCAGGTTGTAACTTACCATCATCCAGTTTGGCAATTTCCAGTAAGGTAGAAATCAGCTCTTCAGAAGCTTTTAAAGAATTATCGAGCTGAGCCAGGATCGATTTTTGCTGCTGTTTTTCCTGAGCGCCACTCAGGGCAGCGGTAAACAACCGGGCGGCGTTTAATGGTTGCAGAATATCGTGGCTGGCCAACGCCAGGAACCGGGTTTTGGAGGCATTAGCCGCCTCAGCTTCAGCTTTTGCCTGTAAAAGTTGCTGCTCGGTTGCACGTCTCCGCCCTACTTCTGCCAACAGTTCGTGGTTTATATCTGAGATAGTCTGGGTGCGTTCCTGTACCCGTTCTTCCAGATGTTGCTTGGCCTCTGCCAGAGCCTGCACTGCTTTTACATGCTCAGAAATATCAGTAAAGCTGGTTACGAAACCCCCACCCGGAATGGGATTACCGCGCATTTCAATGACCCGGCCATCGGGGCGTACCCGCTGAAACACATGGGCGGTACCTTTTTGCATATGGGTGATGCGCTTTTCAACGTGCTCATCCGGATCGCCAGGGCCGCAAAGTCCCCGCTCTGCGTTCAGTCTGACAATATCAGCGACCGGCCGGCCTACTCTGACCATGCCCTCAGGGTAGCTGAACATTTCCAGATAAGCTTTATTCCAGGCAACCAGTTTCAGTTCCCGGTCGACCACACTGACCCCCTGGCTTAAATGCTCCAGGGTCGAGAACAATATTTTACGGGAGAACTGAATAGCCTGGGTTGTATCATCAAATAAGGTGACCACATCTTCAAAACCAAGCTGCCGCCCCTCCAGCACTGCGTTGACCATGGCCGAGGCAGATGACGCACCAATAACCCCTGCCAGCTCCCGCTCAACATGCTCTACCAGGCCCACTGTTGGCAGGTCATCCAGTTGCAGATTGAGTTTGTTTTTCCGACCAAATTCGGCCAGACACTCAATAGCCCGGCTGGTACCGACAAAACGTTCCAGCAATATTTTTAAATCCGCATTGTGAATGCGGATCCGCCGGGCTGGTGTATCCTGATGATTAATGGGCAGGTTAGGCTTAACAAAAGCCACCGCCTGCAACCGGTCCTGCAGGTTAACGTTGCTCAGCAGCGAAACGATAATATAAGCCAGAATATTAAAACCGAGTGACAACAGCACACCATGACTAAGGCTATCCAGGGTAATACCAAACATCCCGGTAGGTGACAGCCAATGCATGCCCAGTAGCCCCTGCTGCATAATGTCGCTGTTAATCACCCCTGCATTAACCAGCTGCGGTAGCATCAGGGTATAGAACCACAATACCAGGCCTAAACTAAGGCCGGCGTATACGCCCCAGGCATTACCGCGCCGCCAGTACAAACCACCCAGAACCGCTGGCGCCAGTTGTATTGCTAATGCAAACGCCAGCAAACCGGTTTCAGCCAGCTCATAGTTGCGGGCAAATATCTGATAGTAAAAATAGGATAAGCCCATCACCAGCAAAATCATGGCCCGGCGCACCAGCAAAATCAGTAAACTGTAATCATGTGGCATGCCTTTACGGCGATTAGATTGCAGTAAACTGGGCATGACCACGTCATTACTGATCATGGTACTCAGGGCTAACGTCGCAATAATAATCATTGAAGTGCCGGCAGAAAAACCACCAATAAAAACCAGCACACTTAAACTGTTCCAGCCAGACTGCGCCGGGATCAGCAGCACAAAGCTGTCGGCCTGTGACAGCATTGCCGGAAACATCTGCATACCAGCGACCGCGAGCGGCACTACTACTATGGTAACCAGCAGCAGGTAACCGGAAAACCAGCGTCTGGCATGACGAAGATGATGGTGAGAGACATTTTCAACAAAAGCGACATGAAATTGCCGCGGTAATAAAAATACCGCGGCCATCGCCAGCAGGGTTTTGGTAATAAATTCAACGATGCCGGAGGTGCTGTAATTAGCCTGCTGGCTACTGGCATGCGCTGCAAACGCCCGCAGCACATTTTGCTCTTTGTCCAGAATAAAAACATATACCGCAATAGCCAGGGTTAACAGCGCAAACAGTTTCACCACAGATTCAAATGCTATCGCTACCATTACGCCACGGTTTTGCTCGGTTAAATGCAGCTTGCGGGTACCAAATAAAATCGCAAAAAACGCCATGGCAATGGCACTGAGTAAGGCGCTGTCCTGATACCAGTTATCGGCAATATCAGTAAAATCGCCCCCCAGTAACACCTGATACGAGCTGGCCACCGCTTTTAACTGCAACGAAATATAAGGCACTACCACAATCAGGCAGATAATCGCGGAAAACATCGCAATGTTTTTGCGCTTGCCATAACGGGCAGCAATAAAATCGGCTATCGAGGTAACATTTTGTTTTTTCGAAACATATAACAGTTTGAATAAGAACGGCTGGCCGAAAACAAACAGTAAAATGGGCCCGAGATAAATAGGAATATAGTCCCAACCGCGGGTTACAGCGGTGCCAACCGCACCGTAATAGGTCCAGGAAGTGCAGTAGACCGCCAGTGCCAGGCTATAAATCAGCCCACCATACTTTCGTATAAGCCGGTCATCCGCGTGGCGTTCACCCCAGTTGGCAATCCAGAATAAACCCCCGACGTAAATCAGCGCCAATAAGGCGACAGTCCATGCCGTCACTGCTTTCTCCTACGTTCTGAATAGCGATACTTTGAGCCGCAACATCCCCGCTGTCAATCTCTGGCCATCAGGCTTCGACTAAAGTCGGGCTGGCGCGCAAGGTAACTGCTGCTAGATTAACAATGCTCGATAAAAATAACTAAAGGAGAAATATGATGGCGGACCATACAAAGAACGCCCAGGCTTATTGGCGAGCGAACCTTCGCTTGATCATTATCAGTCTGGCGATATGGGCATTAGTGTCCTATGGCTTTGGCATTTTGCTGCGGCCAATGTTGGCAGGCATTCCGGTGGGTGGCACAGACCTGGGTTTCTGGTTTGCGCAACAGGGTTCAATTTTAACCTTTATCGCTTTGATCTTCTTCTACGCCTGGAGAATGAACAAACTCGATAAGGAATTCGGCGTGGACGAGGAGTAAGCAGGATGAGTCAATTTGCAATAAACCTGATATTTGTCGGCGGCTCCTTCGCCCTCTATATCGCAATCGCAATCTGGGCCCGGGCTGGCACCACCAAAGAGTTCTATGTGGCTGGCGGTGGGGTTAACCCGGTAATGAATGGTATGGCTACGGCTGCCGACTGGATGTCAGCAGCGTCATTTATTTCAATGGCCGGCTTAATCGCCGCTGGCGGCTATGCCAACTCAACCTTTTTAATGGGCTGGACCGGTGGTTATGTGTTGCTGGCGATGTTACTGGCGCCGTATTTGCGTAAGTTCGGCAAGTTCACTGTGCCAGACTTTATCGGTGACCGCTTTTACAGCACTGGCGCCCGGCTGGTTGCCGTAGCCTGTTTAATCATTGCCTCGGTAACTTATGTTATCGGTCAGATGACCGGTGCCGGTGTGGCTTTCTCACGCTTCCTGGAAGTCAGCAGTGACATGGGCTTGATTATCGCCGCGGTTATCGTATTTTTATACGCCGTTATGGGTGGTATGAAAGGTATTACTTATACTCAGGTGGCACAATATGTAGTGTTAATTATCGCCTACACCATTCCTGCGGTATTTATTTCACTGCAGCTAACCGGTAACTTCTTACCACCACTGGGCTTGTTCTCTGAGCATACCGAATCAGGCATGCCGCTACTGGCCAAGCTGGATGAAATTGTACGTGAGCTGGGATTCCGTGACTACACTGCAGATGTCGATAATAAACTGAACATGGTGTTGTTTACCCTGTCACTGATGATTGGTACTGCCGGTTTACCTCACGTTATTATTCGGTTTTTCACCGTACCCAAAGTTGCTGATGCCCGCTGGTCAGCCGGCTGGGCGTTAGTGTTTATTGCCCTGCTGTATTTAACTGCACCTGCTGTGGCTTCAATGGCCCGTTTAAACCTGATGAACACCATTTATCCGGACGGCCCTACAGCTGATTCTATTTTACATGCCGAACGGCCAGACTGGATGAAAACCTGGGAAACCACCGGTTTAATTAAGTTTGAAGATAAAAACGGTGATGGGCGGATCCAGGTATATAACGATACGCCGGCATTTGCTGCTACCGCAAGCGATCGCGGCTGGAATGGCAACGAGCTGGTGGTAAATAACGATATCCTGGTACTGGCTAATCCGGAAATTGCCAACTTACCAGGCTGGGTTATTGGTTTAATTGCTGCTGGTGGTTTAGCTGCAGCACTGTCAACTGCGGCCGGATTACTGTTGGCGATTTCGTCAGCCATTAGTCATGACTTGATAAAAGGCTCGCTCAAGCCTGATATCAGCGAAAAAGGAGAGTTACTGGCAGCCCGTATTTCGATGGGGGTAGCAATCATTGTCGCAACCTGGCTCGGCATGAACCCGCCCGGCTTCGCTGCGCAAACGGTTGCTCTGGCCTTCGGTATCGCCGCGGCGTCTATTTTCCCGGCGCTGATGATGGGTATCTTCTCCAAGCGGGTAAATAACAAAGGCGCTATTGCAGGGATGCTGGCAGGGTTAATTTCAACCTGTGTCTATATCTTCCTGTATCTTGGCTGGTTCTTTATCCCAGGTACGGCAACCTTCGCCAATACCCCGGATAACTGGCTGTTTGGTGGCACAGGTTATGGCATTTCACCGCTGTCATTTGGTGCAGTGGGTGCAATGATTAACTTTGCTGTGGCCTTTACTGTGTCAGCATTAACCGCTCCACCACCAGTGCGCATTCAGGAACTGGTAGAGAGTGTCCGCTTCCCACGGGGCGCTGGTCAGGCCGTAGACCACTAAGCTAACACTAAGCTATAGTGTCAGTAATAAGATGTTGAAGTAGTAGCGGGCTTTCAATTGAAAGCCCGCCTTTTTAAAGCAAGATACTAAGCAGGAATACCCTATGTTGTGGGAATTAATCGCGACCATTGTTGCCGGGTTGGGTGCAGCGGGCATAGCGCTGGCCATCCGCTTTATCAGCAAGAAAAAAGCACCACGCTGGCTGATCCCCGCCTTTGCCGGTCTGGGCATGCTGAGTTTTCAGGTGCAAAGTGAATACAACTGGTATCCGCATCAGGCGGGTTTATTGCCAGACGGTGTGGTGGTGGTGCGAACCGTTCAACAACAAGCGGTTTGGCGGCCCTGGAGTTATGTTTATCCGCAAACATTACGCTTTATTGCAGCGGATATTGCCAATGCCGCCCCTAATCAGCGCAATGAAGCAATCTGGCTGGTCGACTTATACTTTTTTGAACGCCGGCTGTCAGCCAAACGGGTACCCCAGGTGGTACATTGCCAGCAACAGGCCCGTGCCGATTTTACTGAGAAATTGCATATTCCTGCCCCCGGTGAAGCAGTGGGTAACGCCTGGCATAAACTGGAAAACAATGACCCGCTACTGTTGGCGTTATGTCAACGTCAGGCAGTGTAACTTAACCGACACTATACACTGAGGTCCTATGGAAGTTGCTGAGGTAACTACTTTTTTAGCTGGCACCACGCCATTTGATCAGCTAGATCATGCCCAGCTGGCCAGCCTGGCCGGCAATATCAGTGTTTACTACTGCCAGAACGGCGAAACAGTGCAACTGAGTGCAGAGCGCTTGATGATCGTCCGCACCGGCATATTCGCGTTGTACAGTGACCAGCAAACCTTGCTGACCAAACTGGAAGAAGGGGATTTTTACGGTTATCAGTTATTATTAACCGGCTTAAGCGATGATGATAAGCTGCTGTGTGAAGAAGATGGTCTGGTTTACTGGTTAAGCGCCGACGCCTTTCATCAGTTACGTTATCAGTATAAAAATATTGATATTTTCTTTCAGCGATTATTCAGCAGACGACTACATCAATATAAAGCTCAGCAACAAAATTCCCGTTTTACCCTCAAAATCAGTGACATTGTCCAGGCACGCAAAATTGCGATCAGTGGCGAGCACAGCGTGCAGCAAGCCGCCGCATTAATGACCGAAAAACGGGTGTCATCACTGCTGGTAGAACAGGAAGAGCGGCTGGTTGGCATTATCACCGACCGGGATCTGCGCAGCCGGGTGCTGGCAGCTGACTTGCCGGCGCAAACCCCGGTCAAGCAGGTAATGACAGCCAAGCCACATACTATCGACAAACATGCTTATTTGTTTGAAGCCGTGCAGCTGATGAGCCGCCACAATGTTCACCATTTACCGGTGCTGGACAAACAACAAAGCTATTCAATGATTACAGCCACTGACATCATCCGCTCGCAGCAAGACCATCCGGTATACCTGATTGGTGAAATACACCGTCAGACCAGTGTCGATGGCCTGGAGCATTGTGCCAGTCAGGTCAGCAGCCTGGCGCTAACCCTTGGCAAACAACAGGTACCTGCGCATGAGGCAGGACATATTATTACCACTATTACCGATGCGCTGACCCAACGCTTAATTGCCCTGGCGCAACATGAACTGGGCCCCCCGCCTTGTGTGTTCAGCTGGCTGGCTTTCGGTTCACAAGGCCGGATGGATCAAAGCTTAAATGCTGATCAGGATAACGCCTTATTACTGGAAAAAGAGCCGGTTGGCGAGGTCGCTGAGTACTTTGCAGCATTAGCTGACTTTGTCTGTCAGGGGTTAGCCCGCTGCGGCATTATTTTGTGCCCGGGCAATATTATGGCGTCCAACAGTGCACTACGGTTAAGCTTAAAAGGCTGGTCAGGCCAATTCGCCAAGTGGGTCACCAGCCCTACTCCTGATGCCCTGCTTAAATCCAGTATCTTCTTCGATTTACGGGTTATTGAAGGCAGTAAAGGTCTGTTTAATGCGCTACAACAGGATATTCTGGCCAAAACCACTGACAATGCGTTGTTCTTATATCATCTGGCCCAAACCGCCTTGCAACGCACTGCGCCGTTAAGTTTTTTACGTAATTTTATTCTGGAACATGACGGTAAACAAAAAAAAGGCCTCGACTTAAAAAAACGCGGTATCAGTTTAATTACTGATATTGTCAGAGTATATGCGCTGTCAGCCGGGATCAGCGAAATTAATACCCGTCAGCGTTTAGTCCAGTTGGCCAACCAGGGCGTAATGGACAGTAAAGACACTCAGAACCTGTCAGATGCCTTCGATGTCCTGGCACAGTTGCGCTGGGACAAACATCAGCATGATCTGACTCAGGGTCATGATGTCAGCAACCTACTCGACCCCAATGTGTTATCGGGTTTACAGCGGCATCAGTTGAAGGACAGCCTGACGGTAATTAATGATGCCCAGTCGTCATTAAAGCACCGCTTTTGCCGGGATTTATAATATGCTGGCTTGGCTATCAAACAAAACAACACCGCTCAGCCATATCGTGCAGACATTTAACCAGACTGCACTGCCTGCCGGGGGCGTCCGCGCAGCCGACTGCCCTTTTCTGGTTATCGATTTGGAACTGACAGGGCTGAACGCAAAGCAGGATCATATCGTCAGCCTTGGCTGGCTGCCGGTGCGTCAGCATGAAATTGTGCTGAGTGAAGCCAGACACTATTTGGTCCATAGTCCGGTAAGCGTGGGCCAGAGTGCGGTTTTTCATGGCCTGCATGACAAGGACTTTGACAAAGCACTGGATTTGGCTGAAGTACTGACGGAACTGCTGCAACGCTATGCCGGCTACATTTTTGTTGCTCATCATTGCCAGCTTGATTGTCGGTTTTTAGAAGTCGCCAGTCAGCGTATTTTCGGCAAGGCGGCTAAGTTCAGTTTTATCGATACCCTGAACATTGAGCTCTACCGGATGCAGAAACAGGGTATCGTAATGAAAAAAGATGCATTACGCCTGCCGCAATGCTTAAGCCGGCATAAACTGCCACAAAGTACTCAGCACCATGCTCTGGCCGACGCCTACAGTTGTGCTTTACTGCTGCTTAGCCAGCTGAAACACAGTCATGCTGATATCACCCTGGCGGATTTGCAGCTGCAAAGCCGCTGACGTCACCGCCCGGACCCGCCAGCTTTAGCTTCCGGCATTACCTTCCTGCTTTGTTACGTCCAGGCTTTGCTACATCCAGGCTTTGTTACTGCGCTCCAACTGATACAGCCCCTGTTCTAGTATCGCCCGACCGTCAGTTTCAGCCATAAAAGGAATTTCCAGCGCACCGGATGCCATCACCAGTTTTACCGAGCATAAACCGGCACGACGCATCAACCAACTTTGCTTAAACTGGACCTGCTGCAACTTGTATTTGGCAAAACAGTAATAATCAACACCAAAATAGCCGCGGCGAATATAACAATAGTTATTGTCCTGTGCATAACCATAACGGTACCAACGCATTACGATAAGCAGTGCCCAGAATACCAGAGGCACGATACTGAGTAATGCCAGTGTCTGTTGTTGCTGCAGCCACAATAGCAGCGTACCAACTACGCCCGCAGGCAACCAGTACAACAGTAAATAGCGCCAGATAAAACGCTTGCTTACCGGATTAAATGCTATTTGGCGCAGTTGATTATCCGGATAAGCATCAGCAAGCAAGGTGGTGGCTTCAGCCGGGGTTACTGACGGCACCATAATTTTCTGTTCAGTAGCAAATTGTTGCTGACCGTTAATCTGTTCAAAACTCAGGTTAACTCTGCCAAGCAGCATATCCAGCCAGTCACGCTTCAGCGCAACCCATTGTAGACGGGAAAACTTCATACTGACTTCATGTCGGGTCAGCAAACCACTGCGTCGGATATAGTTATCCTGCTTTTTATGCAGGGTATAACCGTAAAACGATAATACCGAACCCAGTATTGAGAACAGGGTTAACAGCAGCATAATAAACATGGTTAACGATACTGCATACAGGCCGATAACAAACCAGGACTGCTGGGTGGGGTCGAACATCGCAGGCAAGTCGATGCCGGCCTGTAGTAACACGTCGAGCACTTTATCAGCAAGCTGATTATAAAAAGGCGCCGCTAAGCCTAAAAATAACCAGATCCGGTTATTGCTAATTCCATGAATAACCAAATCAGCCAGACTGCGCTGATTCAATAGCTGCTCGGGCTCACTCGCGGATACAGCTGCAGCATGTTCAGGACGGGTGTGCTCGGGCGCATTTGCCTCAGTTTGCCGTAAATCCAGAATGTGTTGCTTTAGTGACTCAGCGAAAGGCCTGCTTAGCGCCACTAACCTGGCTTCCTGATGCACTGAGCCCGCAGTATCCAGTTGCAGGCAAACATAATCTGCCGGCCGATAAAAAAGTGGCTGCTCCAGTTTAATGTTCTGGATCCGGTTAAACGGTAAATTCAGGTATTTTTTACTGACGACCCCGGAGCGGATCTCTACCGTACCCGCCGACAACCGGTACTGGAAGTAATAATACTTCAAAACCGCAGCAGTGATTATCAGTAACAACAACCCACTTAACAAACCAATGGCCAGGCCGGGATTTTCTTTAATCCGGTTAAATAACAGAATAAAAGGTGGAATAAGGTAAACAAACTGGCCAACAAAAAAACGCAGCACTGCCACCGCAAAATATAAAATAGCAATGGGTGATACCCTGTGCCACTCTGCCTGGCTGACTGTCTGGTTCAGCTCAGCTAAGGGTACTGCAGCGGGCTCATTGTTGTTGTTCATCTTGCAATGCATCCTTGTGCTGCAATACAAACTGACGGATTTGCTGCGCCTGGGTAAGATCTAACCCGGGAATTTCAAAGGTGTGTAACGCCCCACCGGCGCTGAATAACTGCAGACGGGCCAGCGCCGTTTTACGCTCCAGCGGCCCCTGTTTTAATTCGATATGCTGCACCCTGACGACCGGCTGAGTAATCATTTTGCGAAAAAAAATGCCCGAACTGTAACTAATATCATGTTCGCGCAGCGCAAAGTGCTTATGTTTGTCGGCCTGCCAGCGATAAGCTGCCCGTAGCAAGCCCAGTAAGGGAATAAACCAAAGTGCGTGGAATACCAGCGGCGCCATATCAGCTGGCAGCGCCCACCAGGGTTGCAGCCAGCTGCCAAACACCAGCAGCCACAACAGGCTGAAAAAAACAGCATTAACGCCCTGACGCAACAAGCGGTAGCGTCTGGCCAACGGCTCTGGTTGCAGGGCCTGCAGCGGGGTGAGCTGCTCACTTAACAATTGGGTGTTACTAAAAACGCCCTCAGTGCTCATCAGCTTACTCCTGTGATTCAGCATCGATACCAGGCCGGTATTTTAGCTGTAAACCTTTAATAAAATTCCGCAGCACCTGATCCTGACATGCCCGGAAATGCTTATGATCGGCCCGGCGGAAAAAAGCACTTAATTCCGGTTTACTCAGCCGGAAATCTGCCAATGTCATCACCTCTAGAATATCGTCATCTTTAAAATCGAGGGCAATTTTCAGCTTGCGCAAAATAATATTATTATTAAGCCGTTGCTCAGGCTCTGGTTGTGGCCCATCTTTTCGGCCCCGCCTGTGAACAATAAGGCCATTTAAAAAACGGGCAAGATCAACATCGGCCATCGCCCCGAATTCACTATCGTCATCTTTACTCAGCCAGCTAATCATTTGTTCGCGGCTGGGTGTCTGACCACCGAGAGCCATAATATCGCTCATGGTGCTGTTATTGTATTCAAAGGCATACCGCAAGCGGCGTAACACGTCATTATTGGTCACAGTGCAATCCTGTTATGGGCTGTAAAACAACAAAAGGCGCAGAACGCGCCCTTTGTTATCGTTAACGAACGAAATTACTTCGCGCGGCTGCGATATTCGTCAGTACGGGTGTCAATTTCAATCTTATCACCAATATCGACAAAGGCCGGAACCATTAACTCAAAGCCGGTATCCAGCTTCGCTGGCTTCATTACTTTACCGGTCGTATCGCCTTTGGCAGCAGGTTCGGTATAAACCACTTCCCGTACGACGACGGTTGGCAGGTCTACAGAAATTGCCCGCTCGTTATAGAATACCACTGAACATTCCATACCGTCGGTCAGGTATTTCAACGCTTCAGTCATGTTCTCAGCTTCAATTTCGTATTGGTTATACTCAGAATCCATAAACACGTACATCGGATCAGAGAAATAAGAGTAAGTTACTTCCTTGGTTTCCAGTAATACCTGCTCAAACTTGTCATCGGCGCGGTATACCGTTTCCATACCCTGGGCGTTAAGCAGGTTTTTCATTTTCATCTTAACGACAGCAGAGTTACGACCTGATTTATTAAACTCGGCCTTTAAAATTACCATCGGTTCGGTGCCAACCATAATTACCTGGCCAGCGCGCAGTTCTTGGGCTGTTTTCATCATTATTGAAATATCTTCATTGTTGGGAAAAATTGGGCGTTATTATAAATTTTTTTTCGGCAAAGTGCACGAGGTTGCTGGCAAGATCTCCATTTGCCAGTAATTGCTGGCGCCACAGCCGGTTATACTCTTCAATTTGCGGCAGTAATGGATAAATTTTTTGCCAGCTTACTGTCAGTTCACTATCTGTATTCCAGGCCAGATAAAATTGCCGGATGGCGTCAGCCAACTGCGCCGGCATTTGCTGACAATAACGGTCAAGGAAAGCCTGCAGCTTAACCAGGTGGGCATTTTCCTGCTGACGGTATATTTGCCAGACAAAGGGCCGGCCCGCCCAGTGCGCCCGGATAATGGAGTCTTCACCTCTGACAAAATTTACATCACAGGCAGCCAGCAGCAAATCATAGTCTGGCTGGGCCAGAAACGGCATTAGCTTCAAACAAAGATTACCCAGTTGCAGCTGCCCTGCACGCTGCAGCTGCGGATACTGCTTACTCAACTCGTCGGCCAGCTCGCCGTGCGGAATAATGCACAATACGTTGTCCGGCAACTGCTGCCATTGTTGCAACAGGCTATTCAGCTGGCTATGACTATAAGCAAATAGCGAAATTTTAAGCTGAAACGCGTCAGCCACAATGTCTGATTTCTGCCAGAATGCCTGCTGAGCAGCTTTATCAGCGATAAATTGGTCGAGTTTCTGTGGTAAGTGCTGCTCATATAACAGACCACCGGTTTTATTGCTAAAGCCCGGGAAAAAAAAGTATTTGTTAAGGGCATGCTGGCCCTGGGGCGAGCTGAGCGCATGACAGCCCTCAACCCAAAGCTCTGCTGACAGATATTCCAGGTTTAGCCATAACGGCGCGGGTAGTTGCCTGGCCATTTGCTGTTTGTATGCCTCAGGAATAGTACATGCCAGTGCTTCAATCACCACTGCAGCTGGTGGTAACTGCTGCCAGTTCAACTGTGTGCTGTGTTCGGGTGGCCAATACAATACCTCCACTCCCTCTGCTACCTGCCCACTGAGTGCCGGAGATATTTGCGGGCAAATTCGTTGAAAGCTGTGTAAATCATCAACCAGCAGTTGCACCCTGATACCGTGCTCAGCCACCAGCTGCCGGCTTAAGCGCCAGCAAATGCCAATGTCACCAAAGTTATCCACTACTGAACAGAATACTCGCCATAACCGGCGTTCATCAGTTTGGTTTAGTTGTCGCAATGGGCTGCCTGTCTTATGCTTAAAATAGTAACGGCGCTATTATACCCAGTGCAATGCGCAGGAACAGCCATATAATAATCAGAAATAAAATCGTTACCAGCCAGGCGAGGCTGTACTGCAGAATATGCCGTAAACGATTTTGCAGTCTTCCCCAAAAATCTGAGGCTACTGCAGGGGGTGACGGATGCGCAAATAACAGCGTCATTAGCAACATATTAAGCACAAAGGCGAAACTGACTAATGCGGTTAACTGCCAACGCTGACTTACCTCAACCGGTGCCAGCAGCAATAAATAACCCAGCCAACACAAACTGGCCAATGCCAGTAGTAACCACAGTGGTTGTAACGGCTGTAACTTGCTGGCAATAGCCCGATAGAAGCTTAGCATTGTGCGCTTTCCTGTTGTCGTAGTATTGGCGGATATAATGGCAATATGCCAGACTCCCCAGCCATATCACCTACCAGCCAGATTTCGTTAAAAGGATGAGACTTCGGCATATGTAGCTTGCTGCAGTGCGACAGCATATCCTGCCGGCTCCACAACGGATTAGCATTGCGGATAACCAGCCAGACATTGTCACTTTGGTAGTGTTTCTGAGCTTTACTACTGATAATCCGGTTTAACGCAGTTAGTAGCCTGTGCTCTGGCGGCGTTCTTAGTAATGCCATCAGCTCGCGGTGGGTTTCAGCACTGATAGCCCTGCCCAGAATATGCATGGCTTCGACTTCGCTACCGTACAAGTGGGCAATTTCTAAATCCAGTTTATTGTTCTCGTAATAACAGGAGACATCTGGCCTTGCCGGTTCATTGTGCCAGATATGACGCATTTTAATGCCGAAACGCTGTTGATATAGCCGCATGAAAATCCGGGCTGCCTCATGTTCCAGCTTTATTTTTTCTTCAGTACCCTTCATAAGCGTTACCTTAGCAGGCTTAACTCACTGCTGTGAAGTAGTAACGCCAAATCTCAATAATCACCGGAATCACCGACAGCAGCAGAATCAACCCCATAAAAATGTTAAACATTCGCTGAAATAGTGGCTGTGTCAACACCTTACGTAAGCCGGCACCAAATACCAGCCAAATACCAACACATGGAAACGCTACCAGTAAAAAAGCCAGGGTAATCATCATTACCTGATACCAGTACACTCCGGTTACTGAAGTAAATGCTGCCACCGCACCAGATGCCATAACCCAGGCCTTACCATTAACCCACTGGAACAAGGCTGCCTGTAAAAAACTAAAAGGTTTACTTTTACCGGTAGCAATAGTCTCGGGCCGGGCACTGGCAATGCGCCACGCCAGCCAGATTAAATAAACTGTGCCGGCAATTTTAATCAACTGATGTAAATGAGGATAACGGTCAAAAATCACACCGAAGCCTAACCCGACCAGCAACACCATCAGCGGAAAACCGAGGCATATACCTAACCAGTGCGGCACACTTTGTTTAATTCCGTAATTAACGCCGGAAGACATGATCATCACGTTATTGGGTCCGGGCGTTATTGTGGTAGAAAATGCAAAAAACAACACGGCAAAAAACAATTCCATACCTGACCTCTGATAAGCATTAACTCACTTTGGAGGATGATACCAGAGTCGATGGTCTTGCAACGGAGTTTGTGCCGGTAATAACGGATTTTCCAATTCGATAAGTTGCCGTTGTTGCAGTTTTAGTTCTGCCAGCTGGCCTGCAAAAAAATGCTGAAACAATTGTTCAAAGGCGCCATCGGCCAGCATTTTCTCCAGCCCTTGCCTGATATCCCCTGCCAGTTTTTCATTGTCTGATCTGACAAAAAAATAGCTGGCTGCAGGGTAATGAATTAACCAGTTCTGTTCAATCACGATACTTTGTGGCGCCAGTATCACAGCTTCATCGGTTATCTCCAGCACATTGCGCGGTACCGCATCAACCCGGCGCCGCTGCAACATCGAAAACAGATTTTCATACCGGGCCGCATCCATTACTTTAAAACCGTTTAAACGCAGAATTTTAGTGTCTACCCAGTCGTGCCCCTGAGCGTACAGTAAACGTCGGATTGTGACAGCCGCATGCCTGGCAGCAAAAGCGTCGTGGTTATCCTGATGAATTAATGACACCCGGTAGCCACTTAACCCTCTGAAGATTGGGATGCGGATAGGTAATAGCTCCAGCTCCCGTTCAATTGAGGTCATGGTCCAGAGTACTTCAATTTCCTGGCCTTCACGCAAGAAAACCATAGCGCGCGATTTTGACATCGGTTCATCCGAGCTTTGTAACTGATAACGGGTGTCAGCGTAAGATAATGCCTGCTCTAACAAAGCCAGCGGGTATACGGAACGCGGATCCTGTTGATTGGCTATCGCAGGGTAACGCACTGATTCTGCTTTTGCATAAAAGCCAGTTGCTATCAGTAATCCAAACAGTATAAGACCAGACATTTTTGCCACAGTGTTCTCTCCGGGTTCCTGTACTGACTTCAGCAGCAATGGTGTTGTTGGATAATATGAAGGTACAAAGTGTAACAATGATTAGATCATACTGCCCAACTAAACTGTGACAAAACAATGATATTTAATACATTCTATTCGCTGCTTCGCCCTGCTGGCGGGCCGGTAACAAAGAGCCCGGAGAGCACCAGTCTGAAGCCTGGTTTTATTTCCGGATTTTTTCATTTAAATAACATACTGATTTGCTTTCATTAAATTTTTAGCTAGACTGGTGTGGATAACAAAGGAGAACGTTATGAATAAAATTATTGGTTTAGCGTTATTAGTTGTGGGTGCGGTACTACTTTATTTTGGTTACAACGCATATAACTCTGCTGCCTCTGAAGTGACAGAGTTTGTAACAGGCAGCCCGACAGACAATGCAGTCTGGTATCTGGTTGCCGGTGGTCTGGCTGCCATAATTGGTATTGGTGTGCTGCTTAAAAAATAAGTCACTACGCTAATATATTAAATAACAAAGGCCACCTAAGTGGCCTTTGTCTTAATTACACGTTGTAGCGCTTACTCTTCAGATTTACCCCAACTGTCCCGCAGCCCGACAGTGCGGTTAAACACCAGCTTGTCAGCAGCAGAGTCACGGTCAGCACAGTAGTACCCTTCCCGTTCAAACTGATAAGCCTGCTCAACTTTTGCAGTGGCCAGCGAGGGCTCAGCATAGCCGTGCTTAACCACCAGCGAATCAGGGTTAATCACTATCAGGAAATCTTCAGCTGCCGCAGGATTTGCCACACTGAACAAGCGGTCATACACCCGGAACTCTGCCGGCAATGCATGCGCAGCCTCTACCCAGTGAATAACGCCACGTACTTTGCGGCCATCGGCCGGGTTCTCGCCCAGCGTTTCCGGCAAATAGCTGCATTTTAGCTCGACAATATTACCGTCGGCATCTTTCAGCACTTCGTCCGCATGAATAACGTAAGCATTGCGTAACCGCACATCGCTGCCCAGCACCAAGCGCTTATACTTTTTGTTCGCTTCTTCCCGAAAATCAGCCCGGTCAATAAACACAACCGGCCCAAATGGCAACTTGCGGCTGCCCATGCTGTCATCTTTCGGATGGTTGGGTGAATCAAGCCACTCAATGCCGTCAGCCGGATAATTAGTAATGGTTACTTTCAGCGGATCTAATACCGCCATTGCCCTTGGCGCTGCTGTATCTAAATCTTCGCGGATACAGGCCTCGAGAGCACTCATTTCAATGACATTGTCTTGCTTGGTTACACCGATGCGTCTGGCAAACTCACGAATGGAACCCGGCGTGTAGCCACGGCGGCGTAAACCGGCAATGGTTGGCATTCTTGGGTCATCCCAGCCATTAACCACTTTTTGCTCTACCAGCGTTTGCAGTTTACGCTTACTCATAACTGCATACTCCAGATTTAAGCGCGAAAACTCAATCTGTTGTGGGTGGCATTTGATACTGATGTTATCCAGGATCCAGTCATACAAACGGCGGTTATCCTGGAATTCCAGGGTACAAAGGGAATGGGTGATCCCTTCCAGCGCATCCGAAATACAGTGAGTAAAATCGTACATTGGATAAATGCACCATTTGTCACCGGTTTGATGATGATGGGCAAACTTTACCCGGTAAATAACCGGGTCGCGCATACACATGAAGCTGGAGCTCATGTCAATTTTTGCCCGCAACGAACACTCGCCTTCTTTAAAACCACCAGCACGCATTTTCGCAAATAGCGCCAGATTTTCTTCTACAGAAGTATCGCGGGTCGGACTGTTTTTACCGGGCTGGGTTAAATTGCCACGATACTCGCGCATCTGTTCGTTGTTAAGAAAGCAGACATAGGCCAGGCCTTTGCTGATGAGTTCAACCGCAAAATCGTGTAGTGCATCAAAATAGTCCGATGAATAGCGAACCTCACCACTCCACTGAAAACCCAGCCAGTTTACGTCCTGCTGAATTGAGTTTACAAAGTCGATATTTTCTTTTTCAGGGTTGGTATCGTCAAACCGTAAATTACATTGTCCCTGATAATCGTCGGCAATACCAAAGTTCAGGCAAATAGACTTTGCATGGCCAATATGTAAAAAGCCGTTTGGCTCAGGCGGAAAACGGGTGTGTACCGCGTTATGTTTGCCACTGGCCAAATCGGTATCAATAATTTGCCGGATAAAATTGCTGGGGCGATGTTCAACGTCCGCCATAATATAAAATGTCCTTGTTAAATCAGATAAAATAGATATCAATGGCCGGCATTATAACACTGCCAGTGACAGTAGCTATTGCCAGTTAGCCAAAAAACCGCCAGCCAGCAGCATTGTCGGCTTAATGTCTTGCTACACCCAGCCTTTTGGCCGGTATGCCGTTGGATATTGCGGCATATCCAACACCCGGTTTAACCAGATAGCATGTGGCGGCAGTTTCTGTCTGGCCATTTGCAGGCGCTGGATAATGGCTGGATGGACACCACTTGGCGCTAATTCAGGGCCATAGCGCTGCTGACACTCCTGCTCTAAAAAGCCCATGCCATATAATATGCACTCATAGCTTTCATGGTTCCATAAACCGCCGGTATCAACCGCTGCCCGGCTATCTGCTGTTTGTGACGATGTGGTATCTGTGCCTGAGGTCGCCATCCCCGGGTACCACTGGTCCTGAAAATCATGGGCACTTGGCGGTTTAATCCGCCAGAATGCCAGTTTTGCTTTTAACCGCTCGGTTATCCGCTCTGGTTTTTGAACTTCCCGCCAGAATGCGGTATCTGTGCGTTTGGTCATGCAGTAATGCATATTGATAAAATCAAGAACTTCATAAAAACGATTTGCCATCAGCCGGTTATAACGGCCCGCTAGTACCTGCATACTGTCATCGTCATACGGAAAGTGTTCTGCCAGCAGCACGGCCCCAAAATCACTCAGATACAAACCGGTAGACTCCAGTGGCTCAATAAAGCCGCCCGACAAGCCGATTGCTACACAATTGCCGCGCCAGTTGCCCTGGCGCCGGCCGACCTTAAAATCAACAAATCGGGCCGTCAGACCCTCGGTACCCGGCCCCTGATAGGCCCGCATTTCCTGCTCCGCTTGCTGTTTACTGATAAACTGACTGGAATGGACATAGCCTACCGAGCGTTGGTTTTGCATCGGAATATCCCAAATCCAGCCGGCAGACAATGCTGTCGCTGTGGTATAAGGCCTGACCATGCCAGGGTAGAATTTATCATAAGGTAAATGCATGATAACAGCACGGTCACACAACAACCACTGCGAGCAGTCTTCAAAGCCGACGCCCATCTTTTCTTCAATTAGTTTGGCTTTAAAGCCGGTGCAATCAACAAACAAATCTGCAGTAAGCCGCTGCTGCTGATCGGTTATAACCGCAACGATCTTGTCATCCCCCTGCATTTCAACGTCTGTCAGGTTTGCCAGGGTGTGCACTACGCCACGCGCGGTAGAAAAATCCCGCAGGTAGTCGGCAAATTTCTGGGCGTTCATATGATAGGCATAATTAAGCGGCGAGCCCATATCCCATTTACCCAGCATCAACGGGGCAAGGCCCATTTCACAAATAATTGGCTGTGCTGAGCAGGTCTCCATAAATGGGATGCTGCGATCGCTTTGCAACCAGTCACTGCCTGCCCGGTCGATGGGTTGCACCCGCATACTGGTAAAAGGGTGATGGTAAAAGCTGTTGTCGTTATGCACCCAGTTACAATACTTTATCGATTGTTTAAAGGTAGCATCGGTCGCCTGCATAAACTCCCGCTCATCTACCCCGACCACCGCCAGCAAATGGCGCATTGACGGTATCGTCGCTTCACCTACTGAAATTCTCGGGATATCGGGTGACTCCAGCAGTTCAATCAGCACATTCTGTTCGGTGCCCTGTTTGTTAAGCGCCCCATTCAGATAGGCGGCAGTCATCCAGCCAGCTGAACCACCACCGACAATCAGTACTTTTCGTTGTTGCATTGTGTGCTCCACGACAAGTTGCTTATTATTATATGTTTAGAAGTAACCCAGTAAACGACGCAAACCCGGCGCTGCATATTCAACCAATTGCTTTTGCATATCGGGCAATACTGAGGGTAACTCAACTTTTTGTCCGGCCAGATTTTCGCGGTAGGTACCGCTTTGTTCTTTATCAGCGCCGGCTAAAACACGCTCCCGCCAGTCTGCTGGTAGCTCAGCTAAGCCCAGTGGCTGCAACAAGTCCGTAAAAAAATCTTCTGCCTGCGGGGTGTCCAGTTTTTTCAGATGAGTAATCACATCCTCAAAGCGCACTAACTTGCTGCCAGTACCTAACCAGGCCACTGCGTTATGCGTGTAAATTTCATTCAGGGTCGGTGCTTTCTGGTAAATACCAAAAATCATCATATTCAGCATTTGCTCTATTGATACTTTGCCGCCTTTTAAATGATCCATCGAGCCCTGAAAAGTATCAGACAGAAAAAAACGCGCCCGGGCCAGCACCCAGTCGTAAGGGTCACGGACAATAACCAGTTGCCGGACATTTTTCAGGGCAATAGCTGAGCTGTCTGAAAACAATAAATGGCCCCAGCTAAGTTTCGGTTGCGCGGCGCTGAATGCGGCTAAATGCTGGTGCAAAATAGGAATTTGAATAAACTGCTGATCATATTGTTGTACTACCGGCACAAACATTCTGAATATATTTTTCAGCAAGTGGGTTCCGCATTTTGGTACGGAATTCAGGAACACCGGCTGTTTAAGCTCAGATTGCGAATAATTAGTATTAATATCATTTAACGTGTCGGGTTTGGCACGGATAGTAGGCATGTCACTCTCTTTTATTGTTCTTTATTTTTCACATTGAATCAGAGTAAAGCAACCAGAAAGGTTGAACTATGGTTTTACCCCGTTTGTGCCTGCGCTGTAAATAAAAATGCCGACTTGCGTCGGCATTTTTTAAGCTAACTCGAACTAGGATTAGAACGAATATGACACATTCATAAACAAGCGGCGACCTAACCAGTCATACTGACTGTAGAAAGCTGAAGTACCTAAACGGCTAACCCGCGCGCTAGCACTTACTTTAGGTGGCTCTTTATCAAACGCATTAGCCACACCAAAGGTGAAATCAATACCTGCATCGCTGAAGTCCTTAGTCACCGAGAATGCATGATAAATTACCGCATCAGCATCAACAACGATCCTAACGTCTTCACCACGATAGGTTGTGGTAATATTTTCACCATTTGACACTTCGCCTATGTAACGAGCTGTCCAGTTAAATGTCCAGTCTTCGTAGTCCAACGCAACTGATAAGTTACCCACATCTTCTGGACTACCAACCTCACCGGTTCTGTCTGTTGGTTCACTGGTCGCAAATAATTGCTCTGAAGCTTCTAACTGCCGGGTATGCTGATAGGTCGCAGTTAACTGGCCTATTGGCGTATCTGTGGTATAACCTAGTTGTAAGTCGATACCACGGTTAACCTGAGTGGCAATATTCAGGTAACCACCACGCACATCAGTTATTCTTAAATCAGTTGGATCACGATCAAACTGGCTGCAAAGTGGTTCAGTACCAAAAGTGTCTGAAATATAACAGTTACCGACAATCTGACCTGCACTTAAATTGGTCACCTCACCAGTTATTTCAATATTAAAATAGTCAATTGACGCACTGAAATCAGCAAACTCAGGTAACCAGACTAAGCCAATGGTCTTCGCAACTGAGGTTTCAGCTTCCAGCTGGCCCGCACCACCACCTGTGGTAACGGTAGCAGAAATAGCACCGCCACCGAAATCGGCCGGAATACCATCCGCCGCGCAGTTATCTGCCACTATCTCAAGAGTAGTCCCTGCTTCTAAGCCATCACCCCAGTTAATACAAGGGTCAATCGCCCGCTGGCCAACAAAACTGGTTTGGTTATTAAGATATAGTTCAAACAACGCCGGTGAACGGAATGAAGTACCACGCGATGCCCGCAGGCGGAAGCCCTGACCAATCTGCCAGTTTAAGCCGGCTTTATAAGTATTGTCACTGCCATAAGACGATACATCGGTATAACGACCGGAAACATTGAAATCCAACGCTTCTACCAAAGGCAGATCACGCAGCACCGGGATTTGGATCTCAGTATATACCGCCTTAGTATTATGTTTACCTTCGGTAATGCCAGCTGAAGTCTGGCCCCAGGTATTCGCACGCAGGGTTTCTACACCTGGGGTATCTTTAATTGAATCGCGCTGGTAACTGCCACCTAATACAACCCCAACAGGACCGGCAGGTAATTCAAATACATCACCGGTGATATAACCTTCCAGTGTCTGCTGTTTATAAACAGTATTACCTGTTTGCTCACCAAACAGGAAATCCCGTACTTCACCGGTGATATTACCGGCCAGGAACTGCGGGTCTAACCAGGGTACATCGACACAAGGCACACCACGAATAGGGGTCACTTCACCAGCACAAGAACCGGAAGCAAAGTTATATGGCGTAATGGCATCTTCGTAAATTAAATCCGACTGATAATCACCATCACTGTGGCTGTCCTGATAAGAAAGGTCCCAGAACCAGTTACCGAAGTCACCATTTAAGCCTAAGACAAAGCGACGATAATCAACAGTGATTTTATCACCTGAGTGATCGGTGATGGCCGTCGGACTTAACCACTGCGCCCCGGTCCAGCCGGCGCTTTGTGAGTCACCAGCGAAGAAGTCTTCGTTATATTTATAGCTCCAGAACTGGCGGTAACCGTTAGTCTTGGTAGTACGACGGTTTAGCAAGGCTTCACCGTACAACATAACGCTGTCGCTTAGTTCATAATCACCCTGAGCATAAGCAGTAATCAGCTCATTTTCCGGTGTTAACGTCTGCAAATCCTGAAATGGATGGTCAGCATTGGCTACCGCGTCAGAAGCGCGGTCATAGGCGACAGGGAACCAGCCTGGCGGCGTGACCATAAAGTCCGGATTAGTCGGATCTGACGCAAAACCCGGAATATAGTTAGCTAAATCACCATCGTAATCATACTGGGCCTTGGCACCAGCCGGCACGTTGCCTCCCTCTCCCTGGTAATCATATAACCAGACATGGCCCCACAATAAATCATTACAATGATAATTGCCGGTACGCGGATCAATCGGGTCTGCCCGCTCACCTGTTGCCGGGTCAAAAATATAACGCTCGGCACAATTAAAGAAACTGCGCTGGCCCTGAGCCAGCTCTTCCTGCATTTTATAATCGCCCACTACCCGGAACGAGCCGCGGCCAAAAGTCCGGCCATAGGTAGCATTCAACTGGTAGTTTTCACCACCACTTTCGCTCGGTTGTGAGGTATTGAAGTTTACTGAACTATCATCGCCTTTTTTGGTAATAATATTAATAACACCGGCAACAGCATCAGAACCGTATAACGATGAAGCACCATCTTTTAAGATTTCAATCCGGTCAATAGCTGATAGTGGCAGCACGTTCGGGTCAAATGAAGATACCTGACCGCGGGTACCGGCAGGGCCTGCCCGACGACCATTTAATAAGATAAGAGTACGGTTGGCACCTAAGCCCCGCAATGAAATGCTTTCAGAGCCGGTACCACCTTCGGTTACGAAAGCAGTTGAAGCTGCAGCAGTGATCTGGTTAGAACCCGCTGCCACTGTAGAGTTACGTAACAATTCACCCAGGTTGCTGATACCCTGGCTGGCCGCGACACTGGCGTTAATAACTTCAATCGGCGCGGCCTGATCCAGACCATCGCTACGAATACGTGAACCGACCACCTGAATGCGTTCGGTTTTCTCTTCGGCTTTTTCTGTCTCATCGGTCTGGTCCTGCGCTTGCAGACTGAACATTGATGATGCCAGTACGCAGCTGACGGCAAGTGACAGTGGTTTCTTCCTGGTAAATGGAGCAAAATTTTTCATATGGGCTTCCTGATAGTTTTCTTATTATATTCTTTATTATATTTTGCGGCGGCGACGGACAACGCAAATTTGCCAAAGTTCAACCGACACCTGAATCTATACTAGTGGCTGTCAGACGAATTGCAACGAAAAATTCAGCTTTGCCGGCCATTCAAACAGTAAAAGTTGCGATGTACCGGTAATTACCCATAAAAAAACCGCCCTCAGGCGGTTTTTTCAGAACAGGTAATGGCTGTTACCAACCAGTAAGTTCTTTCAGGGCCTGGCCGATATCTGCCAGACTTTTTACGGTTTTAACACCGGCATCTTCCAGTGCAGCAAATTTCTCTGCTGCGGTACCTTTACCACCAGAGATGATAGCACCGGCATGGCCCATCCGCTTACCTGCAGGCGCGGTAACACCAGCAATGTAAGAAACTACAGGTTTAGTCACGTGCTCTTTAATATAAGCAGCCGCTTCTTCTTCTGCAGAACCACCGATTTCACCGATCATCACAATAGCTTCAGTTTTCGGGTCTTCCTGGAATAACTTCAGAATATCGATAAAGTTTGAACCCGGGATCGGGTCACCACCGATACCAACACAGGTAGACTGGCCGAAGCCGTGGTCAGTAGTTTGTTTAACCGCTTCATACGTCAGGGTGCCAGAACGTGACACTATACCGACTTTACCTGGCTTGTGAATGTGACCTGGCATAATACCAATTTTACATTCACCCGGCGTAATAACGCCCGGACAGTTAGGGCCAATCAGGGTAACGCCTAATTCGTCACACTTAACTTTAGCGTCCAGCATATCCAGGGTAGGAATGCCTTCAGTAATACACACAATTAACTGAATACCGCTATTTGCCGCTTCCAGAATTGAGTCTTTACAAAATGGTGCAGGTACATAAATAACAGATGCCGTGGCGCCGGTAGCATCAACTGCTTCTTGTACTGTGTTAAATACCGGCAGACCAAGGTGCGTCTGACCGCCTTTACCCGGCGTTACACCACCAACCATCTTGGTACCGTAAGCGATAGCTTGTTCAGAGTGAAAAGTACCCTGGGCGCCAGTGAAACCCTGACAAATTACTTTGGTATCTTTATTAATTAATACGCTCATTACTTACCCCTTATGCCTTAGCCGCTGCTGCAACCACTTGCTTGGCAGCACTGGTTAAGTCTGTGTCAGCGATGATGTTTAAGCCGCTTTCAGACAGTACTTTCGCGCCCAGTTCTGCATTGTTACCTTGCAGACGAACAACGACAGGTACTTTAACGCCGACTTCTTTTACTGCGCCAATAACGCCTTCAGCAATCATATCGCAACGAACGATACCGCCGAAGATGTTAATAAATACGGCTTTAACCGCATCATCAGACAGGATAATTTTAAAGGCTTCAACTACCCGCTCTTTGGTTGCGCCGCCGCCAACGTCCAGGAAGTTAGCCGGTTGGCCACCGTGTAGTTTAACGATGTCCATGGTGCCCATTGCCAGACCGGCACCGTTTACCATACAGCCAATGTCACCACCTAAAGCAACATAATTCAGTTCCCATGACGCGGCATGCGCTTCACGTGGATCTTCCTGTGATGGATCCTGCATTTCTTTTAATTCAGGGTGACGGTACAGGGCGTTGCCATCAATAACCAGTTTGGCATCTAAGCAGTGCAAGTCGCCAGCCGGGGTAATAACCAGTGGGTTAACTTCTAACAAAGCCAGGTCTTTTTCCTGAAACAGTTTCGCTAAACCCATAAAGATTTTAACGAACTGATTAATTTGCTTACCTTCCAGGCCTAATTTAAAAGCAAGATCACGGCCCTGGTAAGGCTGAGCGCCAACCAACGGGTCGATAGCTGCTTTCAGAATTTTTTCCGGTGTTTCGTGAGCAACAGTTTCGATTTCCACGCCACCTTCAGTAGATGCCATAAACACGATGCGACGTGAAGCGCGATCGACTACTGCACCTAAATACAATTCCTGAGCAATGTCAGTACAAGGTTCAACCAGGATACGGCTAACCGGCTGACCTTTTTCGTCAGTCTGATAAGTTACCAGGTTCTTGCCAAGCCATTTCTCTGCGAAAGCCTTGATGTCTTCTTTGCTCTTAACCAGTTTCACACCGCCCGCTTTACCGCGACCACCAGCGTGAACCTGAGCTTTGACAACAAACATATCGCCGCCGATTTTATCTGCAGCTGCTACCGCTTCTTCTACAGTAGCTGCGGCGATGCCTTTAGATACAGGCAAACCATATTGGGCAAACAGTTGCTTACCCTGATACTCGTGCAAATTCATGGCTAATTTCCGTTCATTTGAATATGGAAGCTGCCCGTTATGGTGCAGCCTGATGTTTCGATCGGCGCATATTATAGTGCCAACCGGCGAAATACAAAATGCTGTTGTCGTAAAACAACAGCATTTTTGTGCACTTTTTCTGAATAATTAGATATCCAGTAAAATACGGGTTGGATCTTCCAGCAATTCTTTAATAGTTACCAGGAAGCCTACTGACTCTTTACCATCAATAATCCGGTGGTCATAAGACAATGCCAGATACATCATTGGCAGTATTTCCATCTTGCCATCGACTACCATGACCCGGTCCTGGATTTTATGCATACCCAGAATGGCAGACTGTGGTGGATTGATAATTGGCGTAGACATTAATGAACCGAAAACACCACCGTTAGTAATAGTAAAGTTACCACCAGTTAAGTCATCCATAGACAACTTGCCATCACGGCCTTTTAACGCAATCTCTTTAATTGATTTTTCAATTTCAGCCAGGTTCATCTTGTCACAGTCACGCAGAACCGGCGTTACCAGACCCCGTGGCGTTGACACGGCAATACTGACATCAAAATAATTATGATAAACAATGTCATCACCATCGATGGCAGCATTAACTTCCGGGAAGCGTTTCAGCGCTTCAGTCACCGCTTTAACATAGAAAGACATAAAGCCTAAGCGGATACCATGGCGCTTTTCAAACACATCCTGATACTGCTTACGCAAATCCATAATGGGCTTCATGTTCACTTCGTTAAACGTGGTTAACATGGCCGTAGAGTTCTTTGCTTCCAGTAAACGGTTAGCAATGGTTTTACGTAAACGGGTCATCGGCACCCGCTTCTGGCTGCGATCACCACTAACCGCGGCAGGCGCTGCGCTACCTGAGCTGGCTTTACTGCTGCCGGCAGCGACAAATTTTTCAACGTCTTCTTTGGTTACCCGGCCGCTTTTACCTGACCCTTTGATTTTGCTGGCATCTAAACCTTTTTCTGAAATCATCCGGCGCACTGACGGACTTAACGCGTCGTCGTTGCTATCATCTGATTTAGCATCAGCGCCGCTATCTGCTTTGGCATCTGCCTTTGCGTCATCTTTGCTGGCCGCTTTGTCATCTTTCTTAGCTGACGAATCTTCTTTCTTTTCGGCTGGTGCCGCACCAGCTTCCATTTTACCGATAACTTCTTCAGCTGTTACCGTTGCACCAGTGTCATGAATGATCTCACCCATAACACCGTCAGCCTGGGCAACCACTTCAAGTACAACTTTATCGGTTTCAATATCAACTAATACCTGATCGCGTGTTACGGCTTCGCCTGCTTTAACGTGCCAGGTGGCGATGGTTGCATCTGCAACAGATTCTGGAAGTACGGGTACTTTAATTTCCACTTTTTCACCTTTTTACCGGTTAGTCTTATTTCGTTCAACCGGCCCGTATTACGAGCCGGACAATTTGTTATTTAATGGTCAGGGCGTCATTAACTAAAGCTTGCTGCTGCTTATTGTGCACTGACAGATACCCTACCGCTGGCGATGATGATGCCTCGCGACCTGCATAAGTCAGATAGCCTGCTTTAGGAATTGCAGCGCGGAAATGGTGCTGGCTACAATACCAGGCTCCCTGGTTCTGCGGCTCTTCCTGACACCAGACGAAATCAGTAACATGCTGATACTGGCCAAGCACTTCCAGCATTTCGTCATGCGGGAATGGGTATAACTGCTCTACCCGGACAATTGCAACGTCAGTTTGTTCGCGCTTACGCCGCTCTTCCAGCAATTCGTAGTACACCTTACCACTGCAGAACACGACCCGTTTTACATCATCAGGCTTAATATCATCAATCTCACCAATGACGTTCAGGAACTTACCAGAGGCCAGCTCTTCCAGAGTTGAGGTAGCCTGAGGATGACGCAGCAACGATTTAGGCGACATGACAATTAATGGCCGGCGCATAGGACGCACAGTCTGTCGGCGTAACATGTTAAACACCTGAGCCGGCGTAGTCGGCACACACACCTGCATATTGTGGTCTGCACATAACTGCAGAAAACGCTCCAATCGCGCAGAGGAGTGCTCCGGCCCCTGACCTTCATAGCCATGAGGTAACAATAGCGTTAAGCCACATAGGCGGCCCCACTTTTGTTCGCCTGAGCTTAAAAATTGATCAATAACAACCTGGGCACCATTAGCAAAATCACCAAACTGGGCTTCCCAGATCACCAGTGCCCGCGGTTCAGCTGTGGCGTAGCCATATTCAATAGCCAGCACCGCTTCTTCGGACAGCGCAGAGTCGAAAATCTGAAATGGCCCCTGCTCTTCGCTGATCTTGTTCAGTGGTGTATAAGTACTGCCATCTTGCTGGTTGTGCAATACGGCATGACGATGGAAAAACGTGCCACGAGCCGAATCCTGACCAACAAAGCGGATCCGGCTACCTTCGGCTACCGTTGCTGCATAAGCCAGAATTTCTGCCATACCCCAGTCAATTTTTTTCTCGCCAGTCAGCATCAGCGCCCGGTCTTCGTAAACCCGGTTAACCTGGCGTTGTAATGTTATGCTGTCAGGCACCTTGATTGCTTTTTCACCGAGCGCAACCAGCTTTTCGACTGCCAGGCTGGCATCATAGGTTGCATCCCAGTCATGACCGAGGAACGGCGTCCAGTCGACAGAAGGTTCAGTCATCGGCCGCCATTCATCTACAACACAATCGCCTTTATCCAGGGCATCCCGATAGTCGCTGATCAACGCCTTCACGTCATCTTCAGTACAAACGCCTTCTTCAACCAGCTTGCTGGCATAAATTTCGCGCGGTGTCGGATGTTTCTTGATTTTCTGGTACATCAACGGCTGAGTTGCATTAGGCTCATCAGACTCGTTATGGCCATTACGACGGTAACAGAACAAATCAATTACCACATCGCGTTTAAAGGTATTACGATAATCTACCGCTAATTGGGCGACAAATACCACCGCTTCAGGGTCATCACCATTAACGTGAAAAATAGGTGCCTGCACCATTTTAGCGATATCAGTACAATAGGGTGTTGAGCGGGTATCATCCGGATTTGAGGTAGTAAAGCCCACCTGGTTGTTAATCACCACCCGTACTGTGCCACCCACTTTAAAGGCGCGGGTTTGTGAAATGTTGAAGGTTTCAGCAACCACACCCTGACCGGCAAATGCAGAATCACCATGAATGGTAATCGGCAACGCCAGTGAGCCATCAGTACAACCACGACGGTCTAAGCGTGCGCGCACCGAACCAATCACTACCGGATTAACAATTTCCAGATGCGATGGGTTAAACGCCAATGCCAGATGAACGTTGCCGCCTTTGGTTTCAAAATCAGATGAGAAACCCATATGGTATTTCACATCACCGGCACCAACCACTTCATACTTACCGGCAAATTCGTCAAATAAGGTAGAGGGATTTTTACCCAGCACATTAATTAAGGTATTAAGACGGCCGCGGTGTGCCATGCCAATTACAGAATCTTTTGCGCCCTGCTCGCCGGCGCGGTGGATCATCGCTTTAAGCATCGGGATCATGGCGTCGCCGCCTTCCAGACCAAAACGCTTAGCACCCGGGAATTTAGAGCCTAAATATTTTTCCAAACCATCGGCTGCAACCAGACCTTTCAGGATATGTAGCCGGGTTTCTTTGTCAAATACTGCACCTGACTGTGTACCTTCAAGCCGTTGCTGGATCCAGCGTTTTTCGTCAGTCGACACGATATGCATGTATTCAGCACCGATAGAACCACAATAGGTTTTTTCCAGTGCTTTATGCAAATCGCCTAATTTCATCGTTTCCTGACCACTGGCGAATGATCCAACATTGAACTCGGTATCGTAATCAGCTTCAGACAAGTCGTGATAGGACAATTCAAGGTCGCGAACCCGTGGTTGCTGCCACAGATTTAACGGGTCAAGGTTGGCGTGTTGATGCCCCCGAAAACGATAAGAATTGATAAGCTGCAACACTTTAACCTGACGTGTGTCAGTAGCATTGCCAGTATTAACAACCACCACTTCGCGATGTTTGTTACGGGCTAAATCGGCAAATTGCTGACGGATATCAGCATGTCGAATTTCAAGATCGACCCCATCGATTTTTGGTAGACCGGCGAAAAACTCTCGCCATTCGTCACCAACACTGGTGGGCTCTGCTAGGTAGGATTCATAGAGTTCATCCACATAGGCCATGTTACCACCGCCAAGATGTGAAGACTCTAACCACGCCTTCATTACACCTTCGTGCATTTAGTTTCCCTTATTTCTGAGCACCTGGAAAAAAGTAGCAAAAAAACCGTCATTTCGCTCGCGAAATGGCCGGTTTTTCAAACATTAACTAAAATAAGGGCGCATTACAGCGCCCGGTTTAACAACATCGATTTAATCTGGCCAATGGCTTTAGTCGGATTTAACCCTTTCGGACAAACATTAACGCAGTTCATGATGCCATGACAGCGGAAAACGCTGAAAGCATCGTCTAAATCATTTAAACGCTGTTCTGTTGCCGTATCACGGCTGTCCGCCAAAAAGCGGTAGGCATGCAGTAAACCTGCCGGGCCGATAAACTTGTCCGGATTCCACCAAAACGATGGGCATGACGTTGAGCAACATGCACATAAAATACACTCATACAAGCCATCAAGCTTAGCGCGCTCTTCCGGGCTTTGCAAAAACTCACCCGCTGGCGGTAACTTATCATCGTTAATCAGATAGGGTTTTACTTTCTCATATTGAGTGTAAAACTGGCTCATATCAACAACCAGATCCCGCACTACCGGCAAGCCTGGTAATGGCCGAACTACTATTTTTCCACCTTTACCTTTCGTTGCTACTGACAAAGGCGTGATACAGGCAAGGCCATTCTTACCATTCATATTTAAGCCATCAGAACCACAAACCCCTTCACGGCAGCTGCGACGAAAAGACAAGCTTGGGTCTTGCTCCTTTAATTTAACCAACGCATCTAACACCATCATATCCCGACCTTCCGGGTTATCGAGGGTATATTCCTGCATCCGAGGCGCGGTATCAACTTCAGGGTTATAACGATAAATCGAAAATTGCAATGTTTTCATCATACTATGCCTCTTAATACGTACGCGCTTTTGGCGGAAAGGCTTCACGGAACTTAGGTTCCAGGTTCACTTTACGCTTAAACATCGACTCGGTATCTGGTGTATATACCACATGACACAGCCAATTCTCATCATCTCGCTCCGGGAAGTCAAAGCGGGAATGCGCACCACGGCTTTCTGTCCTGAAGTTTGCAGACACCGCTGTCGAGTAAGCTGTCTCCATCAGATTGTCCAGTTCTAAACATTCAATTCGCATAGTATTGAAGTCTGAACTCTTATCGTCCAACCGGGCAAACTTTAAGCGTTCGCGAATTTCTTTCAGCTCAGCCAGGCCCTCGGCCATAGCGTCACCTTCGCGGAATACAGAGAAATTAAGCTGCATGCATTTTTGCAAATCTTTCTTGATTTGCACCGGGTCTTCACCCTGGCCTGCTTTGCTTTGCTCCCAGCGCTGAGTGCGGGCTAAAGCGGCATCTAAATCAGATTGTGATGCCGGACGCGCTTCCGCTGTAGCAGCTAACGCTTCACCCAGGTGTAAACCGGTAGCCCGACCAAATACCACTAAATCAAGCAGTGAATTACCACCTAAACGGTTAGCGCCGTGTACAGATACACAAGCGATTTCACCACAGGCAAATAAACCGGCGACGATAGATTCAGAACCATCAGCTTTCGGGCTGATAACCTGACCATTTACGTTAGTGGGTATACCACCCATCATATAGTGACAGGTTGGAATAACCGGAATCGGTTCTTTTACCGGGTCAACATGAGCAAAGGTGCGGGACAACTCACAAACGCCAGGTAAGCGACTTTCCAGTACTTCTTCACCGAGGTGATCGAGTTTTAATTTAATATGAACGCCCCATGGGCCCTCACAACCACGACCTTCGCGAATTTCTGTCATCATGGAACGGGCAACAACGTCACGACCTGCTAAATCTTTAGCATTAGGTGCATACCGCTCCATAAAGCGCTCGCCATCTTTATTCAGCAGATAACCGCCTTCACCGCGACAACCTTCTGTTACCAGGGTACCTGCACCGGCAATACCGGTTGGGTGGAACTGCCACATTTCCATGTCTTGCAGCGGCACACCGGCCCGCAGCGCCATGCCTACACCGTCACCGGTGTTGATGTGAGCATTAGTGGTAGAAGCATAAATACGGCCGGCACCGCCGGTCGCCAATACGGTGGCTTTGGCTTTGAAATAAACCACTTCCCCGGTTTCAATATCAATGGCAGTACAACCAACAATGGCGCCATCCTGATTTTTGACTAAATCAAGCGCATACCATTCAGAGAATACCTGTGTTTTATTCTTTACGTTTTGCTGATATAGCAAATGCAACAAAGCGTGACCGGTACGGTCAGCTGCGGCGGCAGTCCGGGCAGCCTGCTCACCACCAAAGTTTTTTGACTGACCACCGAATGGCCGCTGGTAAACCCGGCCATTTTCAAAGCGTGAAAATGGTAAACCCATATTTTCCAGTTCGGTAATGGCTTCCGGACCGGTTTTACACATGTATTCGATAGCGTCCTGATCACCGATATAATCTGAGCCTTTAACGGTGTCAAACATATGCCATTCCCAGTTATCTTCATGGGAGTTACCCAAGGCAACCGTAATACCGCCCTGAGCTGATACAGTGTGGGAACGGGTTGGGAACACTTTGGATAATAATGCACAGGTTAAACCTGACTGAGTGATTTGCAACGCAGCACGCATACCCGCGCCACCTGCACCAATTACAATGGCATCAAACTCTCTTACTGGAATATTCACTTAAGCACCCCACAACACAAATAAGCCGACCGCGACATAACCAAAGGCCAGTGCGTAAAGGAAGAATTGTAAAACTGCACGTAACCGGGCTGATTTAACGTAATCAGTCAGTACCTGCCACAAGCCTATACGGGTATGAACAGCAATAGAGATCAGCGCCAGCAAGGTAAAGACTTTCATTGCCATGTTAGCAAACAAGCCGTGCCACACTTCAAAAGTAACCTCAGGGGTTACGATAAAGAAACCGAGTATAAACAAGGTATATAATGCCAACACAATTGCGCTGGCACGCAATGAGACGTAATCCTGAACTCCATCACGCTTCAGACTTGCCTGATTCAGAACCATAACCATACTCCTGCTAAAACTGCTAATACAAGCCATAACACCATGATGATATTGGCACTTAAGGTACCTGACTTAAGCTCTTCCCAATGCCCCATATCCATCACCAGGTGCCTGACACCTGCTAATAAGTGATAAATCAGCACAGTGATAGTGCCCCAGGCGATAAACTTCGCCAGATGCGAGGTCATCAGAGATTGCACATAGTCAAAGCTGGCCTGGCTTTGCAATGAATATGCCCATGCCCAGATAACGAACACCAGGGCGAAAAACATTGCCACACCGGTAACACGGTGCAAAATTGACGCTTTGGCAGCTGCAGGTAGAGAGATCGTTGATAAATCTAGATTTACTGGTCTTTGCTTTTTCACAGTTTCTTGCCTATCGATGCTCGTACAGAGCTTAGTTGTTGTTTTAGGTGCTGCAAAAACAGCTACCCGCCCTGGCGATATACTCGTTTTTGCTCAAGCTGGTTCAACAAAAACTATCTGGCTGGTGAACTGATTTTACGCCGGCAATAGTATATATTTCATAAGCGCTTATTACAATTTTTGTTTGGTTTTAGCCGGAAAATTCCGCATGCGAAACATTACACATTTAGGGGTTGCTGACAATACTACTAGAGTCGAATACTTATTAAGCAAATACGCATTAAAATTGACTTTTAGGGGCAGTTTGCGAGTAGAATAGCTGCAATACCCTTAGAATCCGAAACTACAACAATTAGGAGAAATCCAATGGCAGATAAAAAGGCCGTCGTGCAGATTGATGGTAAGTTATTTGAGTTACCCATTTATTCTGGCACGGCTGGTACTGACGTAATCGACGTTCGTACGCTCGGGCAGCAAGGTTATTTCACATTTGACCCGGGCTTTATGTCAACGGGCTCCTGCGAATCTAAAATCACCTACATCGACGGCGACAATGGCGTGCTGTTGCACCGTGGTTACCCGATTGAGCAGCTGGCAGAGCATTCAGATTATCTTGAATTATGCTATTTGTTACTCGAAGGCGAATTACCTAAGGAACAAGAATACACTGATTTCGTCACCACTATCACCCGCCATACCATGGTGCATGAAAAAATCGCCTCATTCTTTCAGGGTTTCCGGGTAGATGCCCACCCGATGGCAATGCTTTGTGGTGTGGTTGGTGCATTATCGTCATTCTATCACTCTGATTTAGACATTAACGACCCGGAGCAACGCAAGCGCAGTGCCCATCGCTTAATTGCTAAGTTGCCGACGATTTCTGCTATGGCTTATAAATACACTGTTGGCCAGCCGTTTGTGTATCCGCGCAACGATTTAAGTTACTCTGAAAACTTCCTGCATATGATGTTTTCGGTACCAGCGGAAGATTATAAAGTCAGCCCTATCTTGGCCAAAGCGATGGACCGGATCTTTATGTTGCATGCTGACCACGAACAAAACGCCTCGACCTCAACCGTGCGTCTGGCAGGGTCTTCTGGTGCTAACCCTTATGCGTGTATTGCAGCAGGTGTTGCATCACTGTGGGGCCCGGCACATGGCGGCGCCAATGAAGCCTGTCTGAAGATGTTGCAGCAAATTGGTTCTGTCGATCGCATTCCGGAGTTTGTCGCCCGGGCAAAAGATAAAAATGATAGTTTCCGTTTAATGGGCTTCGGTCACCGGGTTTACAAGAACTTTGACCCACGCGCCAAAGTCATGCGCGATACCTGTCATGAAGTACTGAAAGAGCTGAACGTGAAAGACCCATTGTTAGATGTGGCAATGGAGCTGGAACGGATCGCGCTGGAAGATTCGTACTTTATTGAGAAGAAACTGTATCCGAATGTCGATTTCTACAGTGGCATTATTCTTAAAGCTATTGGTATTCCGACCAGCATGTTTACCGTTATTTTCGCCATGTCACGTACCGTAGGCTGGATTTCGCACTGGGACGAGATGCTGGGCGAGAAAGGTCACAAAATCGGCCGGCCACGTCAGCTTTACACCGGTTATGCCAGCCGCGATTTTAAGAAGCTGGATAATCGTTAAGCCTTTTCAGCTAAGGCATAGCATTAAAGCGGCGACTATCGCCGCTTTTTTTTATGGTCTAAAACAGCGCAGTAACCTTGCTATCTGTTACTCCAGCACCGACAATTCGCTTAGTTTGATAATACCCTGAGACCTTATGCATTCTTTCGACCCTGTAAACTTTCGTGGTCAATTTGCGTTCTTTCAGCATAACCCGGGTTGGGTTTATCTGGATAACGCAGCCACCATGCACAAACCAAACGTTGTTGTGGACGCCATGGCTATGTTCTACCAGCGTCATAATAGCAATGTACACCGTGGTGCCCATACCTTAAGCCAACATGCCACCCGGGCATTTGAACAAGCCCGCGATGATATCGCCGCTTTTATTAATGCCAGTGCCCGCGAGCAAATTATATTTTGTAGTGGTGCCACTGCAGCACTGAACCAGATTGCATTTGGCCTGATGCATACCGTGCTCAAGGCCGGTGACAGAGTGTTAATTACCGCGCTGGAACATCATGCCAATATCGTGCCATGGCAGATACATTGCAGCAAATACGGTGTAATTCTGGATATCGTGCCGTTAACCGCAGACTATAAGGTTGACCAACAGGCATTTACTGAATTGCTGGCACTAAAACCCAAAGTAGTCAGTTTTAGTCATATCTCTAATGTACTGGGGCATATTCAACCCGTTACCCAAATGGTCAGCCAGGCAAAAGCCGCAGGCGCGCTTACCGTAATTGATGGGGCGCAGGGTATTGTGCACGACAAAGTAGATGTGCAAAGTCTGGATCCCGATTTTTACGTCTGGTCCGGACATAAACTTTATGGTCCGACCGGAATTGGGGTGTTATACGGCAAAACAGCAGCCCTGGAGTTACTTACCCCACTTTTTGGGGGTGGCGAGATGATTAGTGAAGTTAACTTTAGTCACAGCTTATTTAACATTCTGCCATTCCGGCTTGAGGCCGGCACTCCTGATATAGCAGGCGCTATAGGCCTGGCTGCGGCCTGCAATTGGCTACAAAGCATTAACAACGAACAGATGAAAAGTTATAAATCGATGTTATTAAAACAGTTCTTTGCCGGCCTTAATAAAATTGATGGGCTGGATATTTTGTCTTCGCCTGTGCATAATGCCGGTATCGTAGCGCTGAATGTCCAAGGTGAACACCCTGCAGATGTGGCAGAACTCCTTAATCAGCAAACCGTAGCAGTAAGGGGGGGCCAGCATTGCGCTATGCCCTTTTTCAGCCTGTTAGGGTTAGCTGGTGCAGTCAGATTCTCATTCGCGCCCTATAACACTGAAGCAGATGTAGCAACCAGCCTGCATGCATTAACGCAGGCCGTGGAGATACTAACGGCATGACCCTGGATCAATTACTCGCTGACACAAAACCCGCGCTAAGTCAGATATATGCCGAAGACTTGCCAGAATTAACTCAGGCGAAAGACTGGCAAAGCAAGTATCGTATTCTGATGCAATTGGGTCGAAAACTGCCGCCAATTCCTGAAAAAATGAAACAGCCATCACTACTGGTTAAAGGCTGCGAAAGCCGGGCCTGGTTAATGCATTATTACAATCAGCATCAGGACCAACACTTCTTTGTTCTGGACAGCGAAGCCCGGATTGTTAAAGGGTTAATGGCTATCATGTTAAGCCTGGTAAATGGTATGAGTAACACCGAGTTAAAAAAGTTTGAGTTGGCCCAGGCTTTTGACAAGCTTAATTTAAAACCCTACCTGAGCCAGTCACGCGGTAGTGGCTTGAATGCCATGATGGCCAGAATTAAAGACTGCTGTCATTAAGCTTTGCTGGCTGATTAGCTTTAGCAGCAATTTTCTGCAATACCCTTGATACCGCAGCCAGACCAAAACTGGCGGTTACTACGGTGGTAGCGCCAAAGCCACCACTGCAATCTAACCGCATGCTGCTCACTTCACCGTCGCTTGTCATTTGTGGTGTTTTTTGCTGACAAACACTACCATCCGCCTGGGGATAAACCAGCTGCTCGGTAGAATAGACACAATCTATACCAAAGCGGCGTTTCGGGTTCCGGCTGTAGTTATAATCGCGACGCAGGGTATTGCGTACTTTGGCCAACAGCGGATCATTAATGGTCTGAGTTAAGTCACCGATCTGAATTTGAGTTGGATCTGTTTGTCCACCGGCCCCGCCAGTGCTGATCACTCTTATTTTATTGCGCTTACAATGCGCCAGTAACGCCACTTTAGCCTTGATTGAGTCGATAGCGTCCACAACGTAAGTCATTTGTGGCGTAATAAGCTGGCGCAGGTTATCACTGGAGATAAAATCTTCTACCTGATGAACGATACATTCAGGGTTAATTGCTTTAATACGCTGGGCCATTACGGCGACTTTATCCTGGCCTACAGTATCGGTTAACGCATGCAGCTGCCGATTTATATTACTGATACAGACATCATCGAGGTCTATCAGGGTAATTTCACCAACCCCGGAGCGTGCCAGCGCTTCTGCCGCCCAACTGCCGACACCGCCAATACCAATTACACAAACATGGGCCCGGCTAAACGCGCGCAACGCATCAGTGCCATACAGCCGGCCAATACCGGCAAAACGAAGTAAGTAATCAGACATCTTTAGTTTTTAACCTGTTGCGGTTGTTGATTGTGGTTGTTGATAATCGGGCCAGGTCAACTGCCAGGGCTCAGCCCACTGCTGCCATGCTCCGGCATGGGTCAGCTGTTGAAAGTAAGTGCCTTGTTCCGGCGCTTGCTGATACTGATATAGCTTGCCGGCGAGGGTAAAACTCAGGGCAAATGCATGTAAATAAACCCTGTCAGCAGCACCACCCTGATACAACCTATCACCGGCTATGGCGGCGCCGACGCTTTTTAGTGCCACCCGGATTTGATGAGTTTTACCGCTGTATGGCTTAATCAGAAATGCCCGTATAGGTATGCCAGCGAAGCCCTTACTGACAAAGTAACTTACCGCCGGATTGCTCTGAGATTTTAACAGCTTCCAGGCACCGCGGCGTGCTGCTGCCATATCGCCTTTTACCCAACCCTGTTTTTTAGCCGGTTTAGTTAAACTCAGTGCCAGGTAGTATTTTTCAACCTGATGCCGGGTAAATAAACTAGTCAGTTGCGCTGCGACCTCACTGCTGCGTGCCAAGATAATCAAGCCCGACGTCACTTTATCCAGCCGGTGCACCGCAAACAGTTTGAAACCCAATACCTGTTCTGCCTGCACCACTAAACCGGCGCCATCTTCGGAATGAAAACTCACGCCGGCAGCTTTATCCAGCACCACAAAATCGGCAGTTTCAGCTACCAGGTTAAAGGCAGTGCTCACTGCGCCAAACTCCGGGCATGCTGGCGGGCTTGCTCCAAATCAGCCGGCGTATCCACCCCAACAGCCGGCGTCTCCAGCGCCGTGTCCACGTGAATGGCTTCGCCTTGCCATAATACCCGCAATTGCTCGAGGCTCTCAATTTGCTCTAAAGCCGACGCCGGCCAGTTGACGTATTGCTGAATAAAGCCGGCCCGATAAGCATAAATGCCAATATGGCGCCGGTAGTGACTGGCTAAATCATCTGCGACAATACCGTCTCTGTCGTAAGGTATGACGCTGCGGCTGAAATAAAGCGCATAGCCCTGTTTATCGGTGACCACTTTAACGATATTCGGGTTACGAATTTCTGCTGCATGGCGAAGCGGCACAGCCAGAGTTGCCATCCGGGCCCTATGCTGGCCCGCCAGGTTCTCAGCAACCTGGCGAATAATTAATGGCGGAATAAAGGGTTCATCTCCCTGCACGTTGACCACTATGGTTTCTGGGCCAAGTTGTAGTTTGTTTACCACCTCAGCCAACCTTTCTGTACCCGAGTTATGATTTGGATCGGTCATACACACTTCACCACTGAACTCATCAACCGCAGCGGCTACCCTGGCGTCATCTGTTGCGACAACCACCCGGCTGGCGCCACTTTGCAGCGCCTGCTGATATACCCGCTCGATCATTGTTTTACCGGCAATATCAGCCAGTGGTTTCCCGGGCAACCGGCTACTGGCATAGCGGGCAGGAATAACCACTACGAACGCCATTTTTTAACCTCATCCGGGCCTAACTGTTCTGCCTCATCAGCAATCAATACCGGAATATTATTGCGAACCGGATACGCCAGCGCATCCGCTAGACAAATCAAACGCTGTGCGGTTTTATCGTATTTAAGTTTGCCTTTGCACAACGGGCAGGCCAGTATTTCAGTCAGTGCAACGTTAATAGCCATAATTATTCCAGTAATTGGGTAATTTTATTAATAATTTCAGTGCTTTCTTCCGATGTAAAACTGGCATCAACCGGCAGAAAATACCAGTTGTCGCGGCCAAAATGCTGACATTTTACTGCATCTTTTTCGGTCATCAGCACCGGGCCACTGATTTCGTTAAAATCGGCTGCAGTAAAATGGTGATGATCAGCGAAGAACCGCTGATTAACCACCTTAAAACCCGCCTGCTGTGCCGTGAGCTGAAACCGCTGTGGGTTGCCTATACCTGCCACCAGCGTAACTGAACACGGCGCAAGCTCCGTACCAGTAAGCAAGCTTTTTGCCACTGAGCTACTTAGCTGCATCTGATAATCAGCCTGCGTTATCTCACCAGAGTTGGCAATAATCAGATCAACGTTAGCCAGTCTATCGCGCCGCTCGCGTAACGGCCCGGCTGGCAATAATAAACCATTACCAAAACCGCGCCGGCCATCTACCAGCACTATTTCGAAATCACGGGCTAAACGATAATGCTGTAAACCATCATCGCAAATAATAATATCTACCTGATAGCGGCCCAGCAGCTCCCGGCCAGCAGCAACCCGGTCCGGGCATACCACTACCGGACAACCACTGCGCCTGGCCAGTAACAAAGGTTCATCACCTACTTCAGTGGCCAAGCTATCAGCAGTGACCACTATCGGCCTGTTGACCTTAGCACCATAACCACGGCTGATAATGCCTGGTCGCAGACCTTTTGCCAGCAGTTGCTGGCACAGCCAGAGCGTAAAAGGCGTTTTTCCAGTACCGCCAACACTGATATTACCAACGATTACAACCGGCACGGCCAACTTAAACTGACGTTTAATGCCAAGCCGGAACAGGGCGGTTCTGGTACTACTAAGTAACCAGTAAAGCGCCGCCAGAGGCAGTAGCACAATCGATAACCAGTGGCCCTTCTGATACCAGCTTTGTTGCAGCAGATTCATTGTTCAGTGCCGAACTGCAACTTATATAACTGGGCGTAGGTGCCATTAGCATCGAGCAGTTCAGCGTGGCTTCCCTGCTCAATAATCCGCCCCTGCTCCATCACAATAATTTTATCAGCTTGCTCAATGGTCGATAAGCGGTGGGCGATAACAATATTAGTGCGGCCTTTAAGCAGTTCATCAAGGGCAGCCTGGATTTTCCGCTCCGACTCGGTATCAAGTGCCGATGTCGCTTCATCCAGCACCAGAATGGGAGCCTTGCGCAATAAAGCACGGGCAATAGCAATGCGCTGGCGCTGGCCGCCTGATAAGCTGACGCCGTTCTCACCAATAATGGTGTCCAGGCCGTCCGGCAACTGATTAGCAAATTCCAGCACATGGGCTTTTTCAGCTACCTCGAGCAACGTCGCTCTGTCTACCTGCTCCGCCAGGCCGTAACAAATATTGTTGGCAATGGTATCGTTAAACAAGGTGACATATTGGGATACTATCGCCATCTGATTGCGCAGCGACGGTAAGGTGCACTGGCGAATATTCTGACCATCAATGGTAATATCACCGCTGGTTAATTCATAAAACCTGGGCAACAGGCTGGAAATGGTGGTTTTACCGCTACCGGAACGCCCTACCAGGGCAATGGTCTGCCCGGCGTTAGCGGAAAAACTAATATCAAATAACACTTGTTTATCATGGCCGGGATAGCTGAAATTGACCTGGTCAAAGCGAATATCACCTTTTACCCCGGCCAGCTGCACCGTACCGGTGTCCTGTTCAACCGGCTGATCAAGCACCGCAAAGACACTTTTTGCCGCTGCCAGACCACGCTGAAACTCACTGTTTACCGTGGTTAATTGCTTTAACGGCCTGAGCATCATCATCATCGAGGCGACAATAGTGGTAAAGGTGCCGGCCGACAGGCTCTCCAGCATTTCCGGGAAACTGGCCATATACACCACAAACGCCAGGGCAAAAGAGGCAATAATCTGAATGGTTGACACACTGATCGCCCGGGTAGCCTCCATCTTAACATCTTGCTGCCGGGTTAAATTATTCACATTGTGAAATCGTTGTTTTTCTATTTCCTGGCCACCAAAAGATAAAATGACCTTATGGCCATTAAGCATTTGTTCCGAGCAGGTGGTGACATTACCCATCGCATTCTGAATATTACGGCTGAGCAAGCGAAAGCGTTTCGAGACAAAACTGACCACCACGGCAATTACCGGCGCAATCAACAGGAAAATAGCCGACAACTGCCAGCTCATCATAAACATCATTACCAGCAAACCGATTACAAACACCCCCTCACGCAGCAGCACGGTCAACGAACGTGAAGTAGTCTGTTTGATTTGCTCGGTATTGTAGGTAACTTTTGAAATAAGCTCACCGGTAGAGTGCTGATCGTGAAAACTGACCGGCAGGCGCATATAGTGCTCAAACAATTGCTGGCGTAATGTTTTTACCACATGGGTACCTACCCAGTTAAGACAGTAACTGGCTATAAAATTGAACACGCCACGAAGTATAAAAATAAGCACAATAAACACCGGGGCATAACGCAGGTAGTTGGTGTTTTTGTCATTAATGCCGACATCAATAAAATCAGGTAACTTTGAAATGAAATACACATCAATCAGCGCATAACCCAGCATACCCAGCGCAGCTGCCAGAAAACCGAATTTATAAGGAATAACATAACGCAATAAACGCCGGGCGGTACCCGCTTGGTTAGCTTCAGACACTGACAATGGTTAATCCTGCCATTTGAATTTTGCTGTATTCTAGCGTGTTGTTGCCAAGGTTTCAGCAATTGCCGCAGGCTTTTCCAACCAAAACGGCAATCTTTGCCGCCGCAAGCTGCTGATCCGCAGATTTTTATCATTAAATTCAATGGTGATAGCACCATAGTCTGCGGTATTAAGCAAGGGAACCCTTAGCAGCGCCAGCCGCTGTTGCACTGCAGTGGCCGGATGCTGATAACCATTCATAAACGCAGCAGCATTCAGCGCCAGCGCTGGCTGGACCCGTTGCAGCATTGCCAGACTATTGACTGCCGCGCTGCCATTATTAGCCAGGATCAGCACATCTGCCTCCAGATCGGCATGTTGACTTATAAAGGCACGCTCAGTCACCGGGTCAATTTTTCCAGGCAGCAGCACCCGCCAAGGCCCGATAGTAATCCGCACAATACAGCTGTCAGCCCCGTCTGGCGTCAATACATCCAGTCGGATATCCTGATATACAGCTGGTAACTGCCGGCAGCTATCAGCAGCGGTTTGTTGACTAAAACGTGCCAGGCTCTGCTGATCAGTTCGGTAATTCTTCAGCAAGGTCCAGTGCCGGCTGCGCTCTGTCCGTTGCTGGCGAAACAACACAAAATCAAGCTGGCGAATACCCAGTTGACGCAACACCGGCTGTAGCTGATTTTCGGCGATATCCCGGGTTGCTGTTGCGGGTGCCTGGTCATATAGCAAGGCGTGACGGCCATGCTGTAACAACACCAGTTGCCGTTGGCCACTATCGAGCAAATGCAAATGCCAATTTTTCGATTGTACACTGCTGCCAGTTAACAACAGCAAGCACAAAGGCAATAAAAGCAACACCGCTTTTCTGATAAATACCAGCAGCACCAGCAGTAGTAGTGCCATCAGCGCCACGGTAATACCAGAAATCCGGGCCACAGGCCACCAGAGAGGCAGCTCAGCGCTATACTCTAACCACCACAGTAGTGGCTTAAGCGCCATATCTGTTAACTGCCACAGCCAACTGCCGTCAACCCCCAATACGGTTAAAAATAAGCTTACCAGTAGCAACGGAATAGCGACCAGACTGCACCAGGGCACAAACAGTAAATTTGATAACAGCATTAACGGACTGAAGCCACCGAAAAAAATAATTCCAAGCAAGGTCATCAGCAAACTTAGCAATATATGAAAACTCAAAAACCATTTAAGGCGGGCCAGCCGATGGTAACCGGTTAACGGATAGCGCCATAGCGCAGTAAAAATAATTGCGACTGCCAGCACTGACAGCCAGAAACTGGCACTGAGCGCCCAGAATGGCTGCAGCAGTAACAGCAGCGCAACTAACATCAGCCAGAAGCGACTTAGCGGAATGGTGGCCAACTGGCTGCGGCAGATAACCAGGATCACCAACGCAATACTGGCCCGCAGCGTCGGTATAGCAAAACTGGCCAGCCAGGCATACAGCAGTGCAGCCGCCAGTGCCAGCACTAACAGCAGTTGTTGCTGGCGCCGGATAGCAATAATGCCTCTACTCCAGCCGCCCAGCCATATTACCCAGCCAAACACCAGGCCAATATGTAAACCTGATATCGCCAGCAGGTGGCCAAGACCCGAATGTTGTGCCCCCTGCCAAAGCCCATCAGAAAAATCTCGCTCACCAACCGCCAACGCTTTCATTAATGGTGCAGTGCGGTAAGGCATGATAGCCTGCTCTACCAGGTCGACAACATGCTGCCTTACTGAATATTGCTGCAGCAGCAGAATATGCGGCCCCCGGGCGACTTGTCCTGACGCTGCCATGCCATTTATGTAGGCGAAGCTTTCGGCATTAAAGCCACCCGGGTTAGTAAAACCGTGTACCTTTTTCAGTTGCAAACGTAAACGCCAGTGCTGACCTGCTGCTAGCGTAGGTGGCTGTTGCCAGCGTAGCGACAACCTATAGCCGCTGGCTGGCCCGCTCAGCACTGTTGCACTAAGCTGGGTGTAGTCAGGATACGTTAATGGCGTGGCGTCAATTCTCACCATTACCGGAGAACCGGCCAATTCAAGCAGGGTGCGTTGACTAATTTGATGTTGTTGATACTGCCAGCTCCAGTTGGCCAGGAAACAGCTGGCACCCAATAAAAACAGGATCGGCTGGGGCCAGCGCCGGATAAATACCAGCAAAACCAGCATTACAAAAAAAATACTGAAAAAGGGTGGCACTATTGGCAAAAATAACGACAATAGGCTGGCTGTAATAACTCCAATGCAGAATCCTAGCATGGCCTCTTTCTATACAGGTTAGAATGCCCAAAAAACTATTTAAGAAATATCTACCATCAGCTGAAAAAATCAAGCAACAAAAACTTATAAATTTATTTGGAAGTTTGCTACACGATGGTAACCTTTGGCATTTAAACCGACGCTCAGCGCGCGGTGCCTTTGCTGTAGGCTTGTTCTGGGCGTGGATCCCAATGCCCTTTCAGATGGTTGCTGCGGCCGCTACGGCTATCCCTTTGCGGGTAAATTTACCGTTAACCCTGGCGTTGGTATGGACGTCTAATCCGCTAACCATGCCAATTATGTTCTATTTAAGTTATCTTATTGGTACAGTCGTACTCGCCAGACCACTGGAGCCGTTTGCATTTGAAGCCAGCCTGGAGTGGCTGCGCTACAGCCTGGATACTATTGGCAAGCCGTTTTTGCTTGGATCATTATTAATGGCGATAACAGCCAGTATCAGTGGTTATTTCCTGATTGACTGGCTATGGCGGTTGTCGGTGAAAAAAGCGCAGCTGGCTAAATTACTGAAAAACAGAAAAACAAAAAAGGCTAGTGCTGGCCAAGAATAGCCGCCGGCTCTACTTTACTGGCGCGCCAGGCCGGATATAATGTAGCCAGCAAGCTCAGAAGCAGTGCAATGCTGAAGGTCAGTGCCACGTCCTGCCAACGCAACAGCGATGGCACAAAATCGATAAAATATATACTCGGGTCCAGCAGCGAACTACCAAGTAAACGGGTTAAGCCGGCAAACAATTGTTCAATGGTACTGGCAAGCAGCACACCAAAACCGACCCCCAATATTGAACCAATTAAGCCGTTTAACCAGCCCAGCAGCACAAAGGTTTTTATCAGTTGGCCGGGCGCCATACCCATGGTCAGTAAAATAGCGATATCCGCTTCTTTTTCCCGCACCGCCATAACCAGTGTTGCCACGATATTAAAACACGCCACTGCAATCACTAAGGTTAACACCAGATACAAAATCGCCCTAACCATCTGAATGTCGTTATAGACATGGCCCTGGGCACCAAACCAGTCACGCACATAAACATAATCTTCTGTTAACCGCCCCAACTGCCGGGCGGTTTGCGGCGCGGCAAAAACATCATCTATCCGGAACGCCAGGCCATGCACCTCGCCTTCTGGCACACCTAACCAGCGTGCCAGTGCGTCAATATCAACCCACACCTGACTGTAGTCAAGCTGACCACCTAATGCCACGACTGCACTGACGGTCAGGTTGACGGTGCGATGACTGGCCAGGCTGCCATCAGCGGCAAACCGGGGCAACATTAACTGTAAATTCTGGCCTACCTGAATATCGAGCGCCTCAGCAATACCTTGTCCCAGTACTATTTGCTGATCACTTAGCGTAGTCATACTGCCCTGGCTGACATACTCTGCGACCGCACTGATTTGCTGTTCATGGCTCAGACTGACGCCCCGTACCTGCGCCGCTTTTACTGCACCGCTGTGGCGTAGCATGCCGTTGGCTTTAACAAAAGGTGCACCGGCGATGACTCCGTCGGCACTGGCCATGGTCTGCAATTTACGCGGCCAGTCGGCCAGGCTGTAGTCAACTGCCTCTAATTCAATATGGGGGATCACTGACAATAACCGGTCTTTTAATGCTTGCTCAAAGCCGTTCATCACTGACAGTGCCAGAATCAGTATCGCTACCCCCAACGCAATGCCAGAGGTGGAAGAAGCCGAAATGAAGCGGATAAAACCACTGGTGTGGCGGGTAGAACGGTAGCGCTTTGCCAGTTGCCAGGCCAGACTAGCCATGCATCACCTCAAGCTGACCTTCCCGCATCAGGTACTGAGTATCAAGCCTGCCTGCCAGTTCAGTGTCATGGGTTACCACCACAAAACTGGTCGCCATACTGGCATTCAGCTCGCGCAGTAACTGATATATTGACTCAGCTGTATGCTGATCCAGATTGCCGGTAGGCTCATCGGCCAGCACCAGTGCCGGTTGGGTAACCAAGGCGCGGGCAATGGCCACCCGCTGCCGCTCGCCACCGCTCAGTTCAGCTGGTTTGTGATGGCCCCGATGGCTCAGCCCTACCCGCTCAATCAACGCCGCGGCTTTAGCCAGCGCGTCTGTGCGTTTTTCGCCACGAATAAACAGCGGCATAGCGACATTCTCCAGGGCGCTGAAATCCATCAACAAATGATGAAACTGATAAATAAAACCCAACTGCTGATTCCGTAGCCGGGCCTTTTTCGCTGAGCTTAATCCGGCCAGTGGTTGACCGGCAATATCAACTGAACCACTGTCAGCCAGATCCAGAGCGCCTAATATGTGTAACAAGGTACTTTTGCCTGAACCTGAACTGCCGACAATGGCAACCATTTCACCAGCAGCGACACTCAGGCTGACATTATGTAACACCTGAGTAACCGCAGCGCCGTCCCGGTAGCTTTTACAAATTTGGTTCGCTTCTAATACTTTATTCATCGCGTAAAATTTCCGCCGGATTAACTTTAACAGCCCGCCAGGCCGGATACAGCACTGCCAGCAGGGTCAGTCCTACTGCGCAGGCAAAAATAGTGGCAATTTGCAGCGGGTTCACGGCCACAGGTAATGCCATACCACTGGCCAGTTGCAGTCCAAACAGGCTAAGCACTTCATTCAACTGCAGGCAAAGCAGCAAGCCCGCTACTACGCCCAACGCCGCGCCCACCATACCATTCACCACGCCCTGAAAGGCAAATACCATAAACAGTTGGCTATCCGTCATGCCCAGAGTTTTTAAAATTGCCACTTCCGCTTGCTTTTCAGTCACCATCATTACCAGGGCCGACACAATATTAAAGGCAGCTACGGCGACTATCAGCAGTAACATCAGCCACATCATGGCTTTTTCCATTGCCACAGCAGCGAACAGTTTGCCCTGACTTTGCCGCCAGTCAGATACTTCACTGAAGCTGCCGCTCCGGACCAGACGCTCAGCCAGCAGCGGTGCACTGAAAGGTTCTGCCAGACTGAGTCGCCACGAAGGTTCGCGCGCGGAGGCCGGTAACAGCCGTGCCAGATCATCTAAGCGGGTTACCGCCAGCACGCTATCGACCTCGGAGCCGGTATCGACTATTCCCACCACTTCAAACAAACGCTGGCGGGGTAACCAGCCAACCGGGGTATAGCTGCCGCCCTGCGCCAGCATAAATCGCAGTTGCTGGCCTCGGCTAACTTCAAGCTGTTCAGCCAGGCCGCGGCCCAGCACCACACCGTAGCGGCTTGTCGCAAAATCCTGCCAACTGCCCACCACCAATGCCTGCTGTAAAAATTGCGGAATTTTTTCTGGATGAATGCCTTGCAGCATTACCGCATTAAGTTGCCGCGGTGCCTGCACCAGGGCTTCAGATTGTAAAAATGGACTGATATCCTGCACGCCATCGCCCGGCCGCAGCGCAGTCTGCCAGTCCGTATTAGCAGGTTCAGGCATCACCACAACGTGGGGAATTACGCCGAGGATCCGTTTTTTTAAATCGCCTTCAAAGCCATTCATTACCGAGCTGACCAGGGTTAACGCCATGACACCCAGCAGAATACCGGCAACGGAGAAAAATGTGATAAACGAAATAAAGGCATTACCCTTACGGCTCTGACTGTAACGGATACCAAGCAAAATGCTGACGGGTAATTGCATGTTAATATTCAGGACTTTGCCTCGGTTAGATGGTAAATTAGCTGCAAAAATCGCTGCTGATAATAGTGATTATTAGCCATAATGACAAGCAACCTTACTCGAGGCCTGCTATGGACCCAATATTACAGTCATTAACCGATGCTTATAACGACTACTTTAGCGTTGAGCATGACATTACCGTCAATTGTAAAGTTTATTCCGGCGACCTGCCCTCGGAGCAGGAATTTTTAGCCAGTATTCCCGAGCCATTTTTACTGGCAGGTGAAATGGGTAGTCTGAATATGTCAGCTCTGCGCTCATTAAACCGGATTGGTGAACTGGCCGATGAATTAGCAAATTATCTGCAGCAGCAAGCCCGGAAAATTGACTTGTTGCTACACTACGTTCTGCGCCAGCAAGACAGCGCAGAACATCGTCAGTTTACGTTAAGTTACGGTGGTGCAGGCTTATGTTTGCAAAGTCCCCAGCAAATAGCGGTACTTAACCTGGTTGAGCTGAAAGTATTTCTGGCAGAAAATGAAGGTGCGGTTTATTGCCTGGGTCAGGTCATCAGTGCAGAACAGGCAGACAATGGCTGGCAAATAAAAGTTGTGTTTCGCCGGATTAGAGATCAAGATCGCGAGCTTATCGTCCGTGCCAGTTTGCATCAGCAGTCTCGCCAGCTGAAGCAAAAAGCAGCGCAGCGCCAGTTGCCGGAATAAGCGCACAGGGCCGTAATGAGTACGATACGTTTAATCGAGATTCTTTTTATCGTCAGTATTTTGTATAGGGTTTCAGGTTTTAATGAGTTTTATTAAGTTTTTATCCCGGATTAAACGTCAGCAGGATCAAATCAGTTGGGGCCAGCTGCATGGCGCCGCTCTGCCCTACGCTATTGCCCAGCTGGTGCAGGCAGAGCCCGCCGTGTATTTGTTAGTGGTGCCTGATACGCCAAGTGCCTTACGACTGGAGCAGGAACTGGCGGTATTTCTGGATGACAGTGCCTGCCCGGTGTTAACCCTGCCCGACTGGGAAACCCTGCCCTATGACGTGTTTTCACCGCATCAGGACATTATTTCTCAGCGCCTGAAAACGCTGTATCAATTGCCAAGGCTAACCCAAGGGCTGGTTATTGTGCCAGTTAGCACCCTGCTGTTAAAAATCAGCCAGCGCAACTATCTGGAGCAAGCCAGTTTTCTAATCAAACAAGGCCAGCAAGTCGATTTAACTGCCTTAAAATTACAACTGACCGCAGTAGGCTACCGGGCGGTCGACCAGGTTATGGAACATGGTGAATTCTCTGCCCGTGGCTCATTACTGGATTTATTTCCGATGGGCTGCAGTTCGCCATTTCGCATTGACTTTTTCGACAATGAAGTCGATGGCATCCGTACGTTCGACCCGGATAATCAACGTAGTTTAAGCCAGGTTAACGCCATTGAATTACTGCCCGCCCACGAATTTCCCACTGATAAAGCAGCGATTGAGCGCTTCCGGCTGCGCTATCGGGAGCGCTTTGCCGCCCGTAATGAAAAGGAATCGTTATACCAACAGGTTACTCAGGGCATTTTCCCGGCGGGTATAGAATATTATTTGCCGCTGTTTGCCGAAGACACGGCCAGTTTATTCAGCTTTTTACCAGCAGGCTGCATCGCGCTGAGTTATGGCGACATTGAACACAGCGCCAATCAATTCTGGCACGAGCTGAAGCGTCGTTATCATGATCGCGCCATTGATACCATGCGGCCTATTTTGCAGCCGCAGGAGCTATACCTGCAGACGGATGAGTTATTCAGTGAGCTGAATAACTTCAGCCGGATCAAGCTAAGCCGTGCCGTCCTGCCGACCAAACCGGGCCAGGTAAATGCGCCGGTCACAGAGCTGCCGGAGCTGAATATCCAGCATCAGCTAAAGCAACCCTTGAGCCTGCTATGCGAATTTTTACTGACCTTAAAACAACAAAATGGCCGGGCGATATTTTTTGTAGAGAGCGAAGGCCGGCGGGAAAGTCTGCACCAACTGTTTAACAAAGCAGGGATCCGCGCGCCTGAAATAAATAAACTGACCGATTTTGCCAGCAGTGATGCTGATCTGGTGATGCTGGTGGGCGCCCTGGAACAAGGCGCCCTGCTAAGCACCACGCCACCACTGGCGTTAATCAGCGAAAACGAGTTATTCGGTCAGAAAATCAGCCAGCGCCGGCGCCGTAAAAAAAGCCAGCAGGTTTCTTCCGATACTATTATCCGCAATCTGGCAGAGTTGAGCGAAGGTCAGCCAGTAGTGCATTTACAGCATGGCGTAGGCCGTTATCAGGGTCTGCAGGTACTGGACGCTGCCGGCATCAGTGCTGAATTTGTTACCATTGAATACGCTGGCAGCAGCAAACTCTATGTGCCTGTTTCATCCCTGCACCTGCTAAGCCGCTATTCCGGCAGCGATCAGGACCATGCGCCGCTACACAAACTGGGCAACGACACCTGGGAAAAAGCCCGGCGCAAAGCCGCAGAAAAAATCCGTGATGTTGCCGCCGAACTGCTGGATGTCTATGCCCAGCGCGCGGCGCACCAGGGCTATGCTTTTAACGTTGATCAGGAACAGTATGCTGCTTTTGCTGATAGCTTCCCGTTTGAGGAGACAGCCGATCAGCAGGATGCGATAACTGCAGTCCTGAATGATATGCAAACTCCGCAACCGATGGACCGGCTGGTTTGCGGCGACGTCGGTTTTGGTAAAACCGAAGTGGCAATGCGGGCCGCCTTTATTGCGGTTAACGATGGCAAACAAGTGGCCATATTGGTACCCACTACCTTGCTGGCGCAACAACACTTTGAGAACTTTAAAGATCGTTTTGCCAACTGGCCAGTGCGGGTCGAGGTACTGTCCCGCTTTGTCAGCCAGAAACAGCAAAAAGCTATTTTAGAAGATGTGGCCAATGGCAAAGTCGATATTTTAATTGGTACCCATAAATTATTGCAGGATGACATCAAGCTGCATGATCTGGGCTTATTAGTTGTTGATGAAGAACATCGCTTTGGCGTGCGCCAGAAAGAAAAGATTAAAGCGCTACGTGCCAATATTGATATTTTAACCCTGACTGCCACCCCCATTCCGCGAACGCTGAATATGTCGATGTCGGGCATGCGCGATTTATCAATTATTGCCACCCCCCCTGCGAAACGACTGGCCGTTAAAACTTTTGTCCGGGAATTTGAAGCCGGTCTGCTGCGCGAGGCCGTAATGCGGGAAATTCTGCGCGGTGGCCAGGTTTACTTTTTACATAACGATGTTGCCACTATTGAGAAAATGGCGGCTGATCTGGCCGAGCTGGTGCCCGAGGCTAATATTGCTATCGCCCACGGTCAGCTGCGTGAGCGCGACTTAGAACGGATAATGGCCGATTTTTATCACCAGCGTTTTAACTTATTGTTGTGTTCAACCATTATTGAAACCGGTATCGACGTACCAACCGCTAATACCATTATTATCAACCGCGCAGATAACTTTGGTCTGGCCCAGTTGCATCAGCTGCGCGGTCGGGTTGGCCGTTCGCACCATCAGGCTTATGCCTATCTGCTGACGCCCCCACCCAAACGGTTGAGTAAAGATGCTGAAAAACGGCTGGAAGCCATTTCTTCACTGGAGGATTTAGGTGCCGGTTTTGCCCTGGCTACCCACGATCTGGAAATTCGCGGCGCGGGTGAACTATTAGGTGATGAGCAAAGCGGCCAGATTGAAACTATCGGCTTTACCTTATACATGGATATGCTGGAAGAAGCAGTAACAGCCTTAAAAGAAGGCCGCCAGCCCAGTCTGGATATGATGTTAAGTCAGCAAAGCGAAATTGATTTAAAAATTCCGGCGCTGCTACCTGACAGTTACATACCTGATGTAAACTTACGGCTGTCATTTTACAAAAAACTGGCCAGTGCCAAAGATGAAACCGAGCTGGATGATGTCCAGGTTGAATTAATTGATCGCTTTGGATTGTTGCCTGATGCGGCGAAAAACTTGGTTAAACTAACCGAATTTAAGCAACAGGCACAATACCTGGGAATCAAACGAATTGAAGCGAATGCCAAAGGTGGCTTAATTGAATTTGCCGATAAAACCCGGGTTGCTCCGGCGTATATTATTGGCCTTATTCAACAACAAAGCCGGATATTTAAGCTGGAAGGTGGCCAGAAATTGCGCTTTGCCATTGCCAGTCCTGATGCCAAGGAACGCCTGACCCTGGTTGCCAATATGCTGGCTGATTTCAGCCAACATCAGCTGGAGAAATCATGAAACGAATTGCAGTATCGACTTTATTCCCTGCTACAAAAACCATGCCGGCTGTATTTAAAGCATTAGCCGGCGCGCTGCTGTTAACCTTCAGCGGCGTAACCGCAGCCAACACTGCAGCTGAGCGCTGGTTTGAAGTAGAACTCATTGTCTTCAGTCCTGCCCGCAACGCTGAGCTAAAAGAGCAATTTGATTACGAAGTAAAGCCAATTCGCCTTAGCAACAGTTTTGATTTAGTCACGGCGAAATACCAACCTGATATCAAGCCTTTACTACAGGCTTTAACGCGCTGCGATGAATCTCACCAACCGGCAACCCGTTTTCTTCCGGCAGCCCTTCGCAACTGGCAGCAGTGGCAACCGCCTTACTATCCTCTACTGTGTCTTAGCGAAGCAGAGCCGGCAGCCTGGCAGCGTACCGCGTTGTTTCCCGAGCAGCTGCTAAATACTCAGCTGCCGATGCCAGACAGCTTACCAGTGCAACTGGCCGGTAAGTCAGAACTTCATCAGCCGGGTCCTTATCTGGCGCCGCGCACCGCCTTCGCTTTAACCGAACTTGCCAGCAAAATTAGTCGCCAGCCAAATCAGCATTTGTTACTGCATACCGTCTGGCGCCAGGCCCCGGTTACCGAGAAACTGGCCGTGCCAAGCCGCTGGTTTGGCGGCGCTAACTATTCTGATTTAGTCGATTACTGGGGCCGTGACCGCAATCAGGATGCAACAGATGATGCCGCTGCTGCAGCTGAAGCGTTATTTCAGAACGAACAGCAAGATGATTTGTTCAGTGCGATAGATAGTTTACTGGATCAGCTAAATGCCGCAGGTAAACTTGAAACCCTGCAGGATCAAGATCAACAACTGCCACAAGTCAGTGACAGCCTGTCAAACCTGCCAGACGATATCTGGCAACTTGATGGTTTATTCAAATTGCATCTGGACCACTATCTGTTTGTTAATACTGATTTTAACCTGCGGCATTCTTTGCCTGAAGGCAATATGCAAAGCATAAATGTCAAACAGAGCCGGCGGGTTATCAGCGGTGAGCTACATTATCTCGACCATCCGTATCTCGGTATGATTATTCAAATCAGACGTTTTCAACCGCCTGAACCCGAACCCGAAGTTACGGGTGAAACAGACGATGCCTTGCAGTCACCGGACGCTAAAATTAACACAACCGTGACAGACCAGAACGGCAAAAACAATTAGATGGCTGTTGCTTTATTTAAAAAAGGAACTAAACTAGCGGCTTAGTTACATATTTACACAAATAACAACGGGTAAGTAACATGGTTTTTTCCTACATTAACCCTATCCGTTAACCACAATCAGAGATCAATGGACGATTTAAACCTCCATCCCGAATTTACACCTGCACATTATGTGCTGTTACTGCTGTTACTGATCTTTGCCAGTGCCGGTAGTTCGCTTTTCGCCTGGATAATGCCACACGCGGCACACAGCCTGTGGTTAGATGTGTTGCCCCCCCTGCTGGGCTTATATAGCCTGATGCTGTTTTTCAAAGGACTGGGCATAATCCGATTGCCGTCTGCAGCCGTTTACTCTGCCATTCTTACCCCGATAACCCTGGTTAGCTTTTATCAATTTTTGCTGTAGCACGTTATCACAATAGAGTATGATGCGCCCCTGATCGCTATTGAGGATAACTGATGTCAATTAACTGGTTTCCGGGCCACATGCACAAAGCCCGCAAAGAAATTGCTGAGGTGATGCCTCAGGTTGATATCATTATTGAAATGCTTGACGCCCGCATTCCGTTCTCCAGTGAAAACCCGTTAGTACCGCAATTACGCGGCAACACCCCCTGTATTAAAGTGCTTAACAAAGCCGATCTGGCTGATCCGGCGTTAACTGCCGTCTGGGTAGCCCATTTCGAGCAACAAAGCGGCGTGCGGGCCATTCCGATCAGTCAGCAACATCCTGAACAAATTAAGGCCTTGTTAAAACTGTGCAATGACATGCTGCCCGAGCGCAATCTGGATATTCGCCCGGCCCGCGCCATGATCATGGGAATACCAAATGTAGGTAAATCGACCCTGATTAATACCTTAGCAGGTCGCACCATCGCCAAAACCGGCAACGAAGCCGGCGTTACCAAGTCTCAGCAGCGGATTAAGCTGGAAAATAACGTTATTCTGACCGACACCCCAGGCTTTTTATGGCCGAAACTAAGTCCGCCAACATGCGGCTACCGCTTAGCCGTTACCGGCGCCATTAAAGACACGGTGTTTGAATATGCCGATATTGCCCTGTTTGCCGCTGACTACTTGTTACAGGTATATCCGCAGGCTGTAATGCAACGCTTCGATTTAACGGAGCTGCCAGACAATGATTTGGCCTTACTGGATGCCATTGGCGTGCGCCGGGGCTGTATGCGTAAAGGCGGCGTGGTCGACTTAGAAAAAGCCGGCACTATTCTTATTACTGAGCTGCGCGCCGGCAACCTCGGCCCCATTACCCTGGAAACGCCTGACATGGTCAGTCAGGAACAAATTGACGCCAAAGCGGAAGAAGCAGCCAAGTCAAAAGATAAGGCCGAACGCGAAGCTGAGCGCAAACGCAAAGCACAGCGCAAGTATCGTTAATACGGTTAAGGCTTGTTGTCTTCAGAACTGGCCTTCATCACGGCAGTTTTCATGGGTTAATTCCAGTTCGATCGTGGTGTGGGCTAACTCGAATTGCTCCAGCGCGTCGGCAATCTTGTGTTTCATCTCAGCATAGCTGTCGGCATCAAAGTTTTCGCTGGAATTTAGCACTATATGCGCAGTTAGCACATGATGCTCACCATCCAGGGACCATAAATGCAGGTGATGGACGCTATCTAAACCCTCAATAAGTTGCAAGGTACTTTGGATCTGGTCTTGCAGCGCTTTATCAGGCGCGGCCTGCAAAAACAAACGCGCTGTTGCGCTGAGGGTTCGCACGACATTAACCAAAATAAACAAAGTAAAACCGATGGACAATAATGGGTCCAGAATGGGCCAGTCAACAAACTGTAAGATGATGGCAACGATGAGCACTGCGACCCAACCCAGAACATCTTCCAGTAGATGCCAGTTTAATACTTTTTCGTTAAGGGTTTTACCTTTGCTCAGTCGATAAGCCGCAAACCCATTTACCGCAACGCCTAATAAGGCCAGCGCCAGCATACCTTCGGTAACCGGCATAACCGGATTAGCCAGCCGCGGAATAGCTTCTGTTAAAACCCACACCGATCCGCCAATTAAAATCAGGCCATTGATTAAGGCACCAAACAACGACAACCGGCGATAGCCATAGGTAAATTCACTGTTTGCTGATTTTTGGCCCAACCGGTTGAGCAACCAGGCACTACCAATCGATAAGCTATCCCCTAGGTCATGCACCGCATCGGCCATAATCGCCGTACTATTGGTTAACCAACCGCCAATAAACTCAATTATGGTAAAACTGACATTAAGAAAAAATGCTAATGCGAGTCGTTTGCTGCTGTCATCTTGATGAAGTGAGTGATGGCGCTGATGCATTTAACGCTCCGGGATAAGTAATACAACTGATGATGCTGCAACAAAGCGGCTTGTCGTTTCGCTGCATTACCGCTAAACTGGCGCAATCTTACTGAGGGCATTATGTCAGGTCGAACGTCAGGCGTATTACTATTATTACTGATAATGCTAAACCATGCCGTGATGGCCTGTGACGCATTGGTAGTTCACATGCCTGAACATGACCACTCCATTACCAGGCCGACAGCTAATCACCTGACACCCGGTGGGGCCGATTGTACCCACCATGTCAGTATGTCAGACACTGAGCCTGCTTCTGCACAAAGTAGTGAGCATAGCCCTGAGCATAGTCCTGAGCAACATAGCGAACACGCTCACGTTACCTGCTACATTTCTTTCTTTTTCGGGATTGAACTGCTTAATTTTACAAATAGCGTTATTGCCAGCATCAATCCAATGTTAAACCTTATCAGCTACAGCCCTCCGGTACCGCCCCCCAACGCCTGATCCTGCCCGTTTATCACTTTTATTACTGATTAACTAACAGGAGCATACCTATGCGTATGACATTTCTGCTGCCGGTATTACTGGCAGCAACAGCCTATTCGACTGCGCCAGCGGCAGAACAACCGCAAACAATAACGCTGTCTCAGGCCTTACAACGCACCTTACAGCACGACACCACACTGCAAGCGTTTCCGTATCAACTGCGAATGGCAGAAGCCCAGCAACTGCAAGCCTCAATTAAACCTAACCCTGAGCTGGATCTCTCACTGGAGAACGTGCTGGGTACAGGTGATAACCGCGCCCTGAAAGGCGCAGAACTTACCCTCAGTCTCAGTCAGCAAATTGAACTGGGCCAGAAACGCGAGCGCCGGCTGGAGCTGGCGCAGCGGCAAAGCCAGCTGCAACGCGATAACTATGAATTGGCCAGACTGGATGCGCTGGCTGCAACAACAATGCAATACGTGGAATTATTACGACTGCAATATATACAGCAATGGGCCCGCGAGAGGATTAGTCGTCAACAATCGCTGCTGGCCACGGCTGAATTACGCAGTAAAGCGGGTAATCTGCTGGATGCCGATATCAGCCGGATTAAACTGCGCCTGTTGCGAAGCCAGCTTCAACTGGCTGACATTCAGCAGACCATTGAAAGCCGCCGATACCGCCTGGCCGCCAGATGGCATACCACACCTGATTTTGCCAGGGTAACCGGCGACCTGGCCTTGTTGCCACAAGTGCCGGCATTATCGGCACTGCAACAACAACTGCAGCAAAGCGCGGCCATGCAGCGATATATTACCCTGCAACGGATTGCCCATAGCCAACTGCGTTTAACCGAGGCCAACAGTCAGGCCGACGTCCGTTTCTCTGCCGGATTAAGACGTAACCAGGCTAACAATGATAACGCACTGGTGTTTAGCCTGAGCATGCCGCTGACGCTTACTGATCCAAACGAAGGACGTCGCCTGGCCCAGGCCGCAGATCAAGCCCTACTGGCAAGGCAGCAGCAACTTGCCAGCAGCGAACTCTCCCTGCTGCTGCATCAGCAGTGGTTAAATTTACAGCAACTCCGTGACACCGTGCAAGCCATCAATACCCGCCTGCTGCCAGAAGCAGAAAAACTGCGGCAAATCAGCTTAAGCAGTTATCAACAGGGCCAGCTTGACTTATTAAGCCTGCTATCCGCAGAAGAAGAGCTGGCGCAGGCAGAGCATGACCTGATCCAAACTCAAAGCCGTTTTCATCTGACGCTGCTGGAGTTGGAGCGTCTTACCGGCCAACCCATGACATTGACAACCACAGCATCTGCCGTTGCGTTGGAGCAAAGCTATGAATAAGAACCCGATTATACTGGCCAGCATACTGGCATCGTTACTGCTTTTTTTTATCGTCGCGGCACATGCTGCAGGTGAGCATAACGATCACCACGATGAACATGCGACTGAACAGGCGGAAGGTCCGCACGGCGGCAAATTGTTAACTGAAGTGGATTTTGCGGTAGAGATTACCATTTTCGAGACAGGCGTACCGCCGGAAATGCGCTTGTATGGTTATAGCAACGGCGAGCCGGTTTCAGCGACCGAACTAGATGCCAAAGTAACACTGCACCGGCTGGACGGCCAGCAGGATGAGATCCGGTTTAGCCCGGAGCAGGACTATCTGGTCGGGGATATCAGCATCGCTGAGCCACACTCGTATAGCGTCGATATCAGCGTCAGCTATCAGGGCCAGCAATACCACTGGCATTACGATAGTTTTGAGGGGCGGGTTGAACTGAATGACAGAATTTTCACACTGGCGGGTATTGGCACCGATATCGCCAAAGCGCAGGTACTGACCCAAAAAATCCATTTATTTGGGGTAATCAGCAGCCCACCTACTGCGCACAATCAGGTAAGGGCCGCCTACCCCGGCACGCTGACAGAAATAATGGTACAACAAGGCGATTCGGTCACTAAGGGCCAGCGTTTAGCCCGTATTAGTAGCACCGCAACTCTGAAAATGTACGATATTTTATCACCGGCAAGCGGCATCATTACCGACCGTTTTTTTAATAATAATGAACTTATCCGGGACGAGGTGCTATTTAACATCGTCGATTTCAGCAGCGTTTATGTCGAGCTATCGGCTTTTCCCGACGATATCGGGCAATTGCGGGTGGGTATGCCGGTATCCGTATTCAGCTTACATCACGGCCAAAGCGCCGACAGTAATATAAGTTATATTGCCCCACAGATGACCGAAGGCCATATCGCCAGGGCACGCGCCATACTGGATAACAATAGTGGCTACTGGCGCCCCGGTATGCATATTAAAGCCGAGGTACTTACGGCCAAAATACCGGTAGCACTGGCCGTGCAGAAACGAGCTATTCAACGCTTTCGTGATATGCCGGTGGTATTTGCCCGCTATGGCAATACCTTTGAAGTGCGGATGCTGCAGTTTGGTCGTGAAGATGATGACTATATAGAAGTAACCGCAGGCCTTAAGGCCGGCACTGAATACGCTACAGACAACAGCTTTGTACTTAAAGCTGATGTACTTAAATCCGGCGCCAGCCATGATCATTAGGAGTGCGCCATGATTGATTTGATATTACAGTTTGCCCTCAAGCGCCGCTATCTGGTGCTGGGGTTAACCTTACTGCTGATCATTGCCGGCGTTTACAACGCACAACGCCTGCCAATGGATGCCGTGCCCGATATTACTAACGTCCAGGTACAAATTAATACTGCTGCACCGGGCTATTCGCCACTGGAAGCAGAGCAACGGCTAACGGTGATCATTGAAAATGCCATGGCTGGCTTACCCAGGCTGCAATACAGCCGATCGCTATCGCGCTATGGCATGTCACAGGTAACGGTTGTTTTTAACGATGGTACCGACATTTACTGGGCTCGCCAGCAGGTGTCAGAGCGCTTACAAGCAGTAAGAGCAAAGCTGCCTGCAGACACCAACCCGACTCTGGGCCCTGTCGCTACCGGCCTGGGTGAAATTTTCATGTATACCGTCAGTGCGAAGCCGGAGGCCTTAAAAGACGACGGTACCGCTTACAATGCCGAAGACCTGCGCACATTGCAGGATTGGCTGATAAAACCGCAGCTGGTTAATGTTAAAGGTGTCACAGAAGTGAATACCATTGGTGGTTATCAACGCCAGTATCAGGTGGCGCCCGATCCGGCCAGACTGTTAGCCTTTAAACTGACCCTGGACGATATCGCCACTGCCCTTCATCGCAATAACAGTAATGTCGGCGCTGGTTATATTGAGCAACGAGGTGAACAGTGGCTGGTGCGCTCACCCGGTCAGCTACGAAACCTTGATGATATCAACTCGCTGATTGTCGCAAAACGTGATGATGCGCCGGTGCGGCTGCGCGATGTTGCCGGGGTGTATCTAGGCAAGGAACTGCGCACCGGCGCTGCCAGCCTCAATGGTGAAGAAACCGTACTGGGTACTGTGTTTATGCTAATGGGTGAAAACAGTCGAACCGTGTCTCAGGCGGTGGCCGAGAAACTGCTTGAGGTTAACCGTTCATTGCCGGACGGTGTCAGTGCACAAGCCGTGTATAACCGAACTACTCTGGTAGACAGAACCATTGCTACCGTGCAAAAAAACCTGTTTGAAGGCGCAGTGCTGGTTATTGTCGTCCTGTTTATATTTTTGGGTAATATCCGCGCTGCGCTTATTACCGCGTTGGTTATTCCACTTAGCATGCTATTTGCTATAAGTGGCATGGCTATTAATAAAGTCAGTGGTAATCTGATGAGCTTAGGTGCTATCGACTTTGGTTTAATGGTTGATGGTGCGGTAATCGTTGTCGAGAATTGCCTGCGCCGTTTAGGCTTGGCCCAGCACAGAACAGGCCGGTTACTGACCCTGGACGAGCGCTTAAGCGAAGTATATCAGGCTACCCGTGAAGTATTTACCCCGGCAGTGTTTGGTGTGTTGATTATCATGCTGGTATTTATGCCTGTTTTTGCCCTAAGCGGCGTTGAGGGCAAAATGTTTCATCCAATGGCCTTTACCGTTATTGCCGCACTGGCAGGTGCCGTGCTGCTGGCTATTACCTTTGTACCGGCTGCAGTTGCTATTTTTGTCCGTGGTCGGGTTAAAGAACAGGACTCGGCCCTGATGCGCAGATTAAAAAGTGGCTACTCGGCCGTGCTCAGACAGAGCCTGCACCACTCAGGACTGTTTATTGGCGTTGCCCTGCTCATGATGGCGGCCGTTTTCTGGCAAGGCAGCAAGTTGGGTAGAGAGTTTATGCCACAATTAGATGAAGGCGATATTGCGTTGCATGCACTGCGGATACCCGGCACCGGCTTAAATCAGTCACTGCAAATGCAGCTGTTGCTGGAGCGTGAAATAGCTGCCATGCCTCAGGTAGCGCGGGTATTTAGTAAACTGGGTACCGCAGAAATTGCCACGGATCCGATGCCACCTAATGTGGCAGACACCTTTGTGATGTTAAAACCTCAATCACAGTGGCCAGATACCAACATGAGTAAAGCTGACTTTATTACCTTATTGCGTCAAACCGTTGCAGCCGTGCCGGGCAATAACTACGAGTTTACCCAGCCCATTGAAATGCGCTTTAACGAGCTGATTGCCGGTGTACGTAGCGATGTTGCCCTGCGAATTTATGGTGATGACCTGGCTGAACTGGCCAGGCTTGCTGAGGACGCGACGGCACTACTGGCAACCGTGCCCGGTGCAGTTGATGTGCGAATGGAGCAGGCAACGGGCTTACCGATGTTATCAATTGAACCTGACCGTGAACACCTGGCACTATTAGGAATTGATGTAGCGACCGTACAACAGAGTATTCAAACTATGGTGGGCGGAACACAAGCCGGACTTATTTACGAGGGTGATAAAGCGTTTGCCCTGATCATCCGGGCAGATGAGAGCTTAAGAAGCGACCCACAGCAATTAAAACGGTTACCCATAGCGCTGCCGGGTATGGCGGGTAACCACACCGAGTTAACCTATGTCCCTCTTGGTGAAGTCGCGCATTTTAATGAACTTAATGCGCCTAATCAGATAAACCGGGAAAGCGCTAAACGTAATGTCGTTGTCAGCGCCAATGTTTCAGGCCGTGATCTTGGCAGTTTTATCAGTGAAACCAGACAATTGATGGTTGATAAACTTGCACTGCCAGCCGGCTACTGGCTTGTATATGGTGGTACTTTTGAGCAACTGCAATCGGCATCTAATCGTCTGATGTGGGTAGTGCCACTAACCTTGCTAATGATTTTTGGCCTGCTGTTTAGTGCCCTTAACTCAGCAAAAGATGCATTAGTGGTATTTAGCGGCGTACCGCTGGCACTAACCGGTGGTTTTGCGGCATTAATGCTGCGCGATATGCCATTGTCAATCTCTGCTGCGGTAGGCTTTATCGCGTTATCTGGTATTGCCGTGCTTAATGGCGTGGTGATGCTGGCAATGATTCAGCAATTGCGTGAAAAGGGCCTTAGGTTGTCTGAGGCAATACAACAAGGCGCCTTGCAGCGTTTAAGGCCGGTGTTAATGACCGCACTGGTCGCCAGCCTTGGCTTTGTGCCAATGGCCTTTAACAGCGGTACCGGCGCTGAAGTGCAACGACCACTGGCCACAGTGGTTATTGGCGGCATTATTTCAGCTACCTTGTTAACCCTGGTACTATTGCCGGCACTTTATAAACTGGTGCATCGCAAAACCGGCTAAAACCTTGCAAAAGCCGGGCAATAACAGCAACTGCGCCGCTATTCCAGAACGGGCTGCAGTTGCTGCTGATACTCGGTAAACTTCTGTTGCTGTTCTGGCTCAAGTTCAGCATGCTTTAATTGTTGGCTGATGTTTTTGGCCAGGGCAATATGTCCCTCATCCAACGGTTCCTGGTTGCGTAGTGCCACCAGTACTTTCAGAATATTCAGGGCGACATTCATATTGTTTGGCGTCAGCGAAAATGCCTGCTCTAATGAATTGAGCGCGGCATGAAATTTATTACGTTTAAAAAACTCCACCGCCATCCGGTTCAATTGTTGCGGCGTAAAGTGCACTGCTGTGCGCTCAGCCGCTTCCTGCTCGATATATTTACCCACTACCTGATTGGTCAGGCCGGTGCCGGAAATTTGCCGTTTAATCGCATCCAGTAATGATACAGCTTCTTCCCGCCGGCCGAGTTCGTGCAGGGCTTTTACTTTATCCAGGTTATCGTCAACCGAGGTTGTTGGCCGTAAACTCAGATGATTATCAACAATACTCTCTGCTTTAGTCCGCTCTTCCCGGGCCGTATGCAAGCGGGCTCTGACTACCAGAAATTGATCTTTGAGCTGGTTAGCCAGCGGTAACTGTTTTTCCAGCTCAGTCAGCAAAATATCAGTCTGATTTAACACTTTAACGGCGTCGGCTTTATCCAGCGTAGTGGCATAATCTATACCCGAGCGCACGACATTCAACCTGAGCAGCGGCGAGTCATGAATTGAGTTTTTAGCATATTTAGCCATAGCGATGGTGGCCTGATACTGGCCGGCATGATCGTGGTTTAATCTGGCTAAATCGAGTAAACGCTTATTACGTTCAATGTTTCTTGGCGCCAGCTGACTGGCTTTTTTAATCTCTTTATAGGCTTGCTCGTAATCCTGCTTGCCAATGTAGTAATGAGCCAGCATATCGTAGGTAGCAAAGCGGGTATCGGTTTTATCGGTCAGTTGCTGCAGCAGAGCCTGAATATCCGCCAGTTTGTCCTGCTCCAGTAAGGCCTTGATATAGCCCAGATACACCCAGGATATTTTGTGGGTTTGCAGTAAATTATCATAGTAGACAGCGGCATCAGCAAATTCACGTAAATGCAGCAGGCACTCGCCTTTCAACCGTTTCATTTGCATATGGTATTTGGTAAGCCCGGTATTAAGTAAATGGCGCTCGGCGAAATAAATGGCTTTACTGTAGTCCTGGCGGTCTATGGCCTGGTACACATTGAACAAGGTGCGCTTTACTTCCAGGGTGACCGGCAGGCGGTTCTGAACATGTTTACTGCTTAACGGTTTTACCCAGAAATCATCCGGCTGCAGTTCAACAATACTATTGACCAGATGCTCGCTGGTCTCGGCACTGAGAAAAATCAGCACAGTGCATTTGGTGACATGGCGCTTAAATTTCAGCTCTTCCAGCAAATGAAAACCGTCTTTGTCGCTTTTAACGTTAAATGCACAAATTACAACATGAAACGTGGTTTGCTCACAAAGGCGCAAGGCATAATAGGCGTTCTCAGCGCACTTAACATTCTCAATGCCAAGCTCAAACAGCGCCGATTTAATAACATTTTGCACCAGTACCTGATCATCAATAATCAGTACATTTAATTTATCAGAGGCAGTTAATTCTTGTTGTTCCATCTGGTGGTCTCTCGTCCCTGCAGTAAGCCTTAGCACAACGGCGGCTAGTCAATACAGTTATATTAGCAAGCGACTATAAATGCAAAGAAAAAAACGGCTGACAACCGGTTTTGTTATTCCAATATAAGTGAATCAACATCGCGTCCCTGCAGCAAGCAGATTTAATTCGCGCAGGCTATTGTCTGTCAGCTTAATCACCCCAAACTCAGTAGCAATACGCTTTACCAATCACGCCAGAGGGCAAACAAATGATTTTCCAACTCAGTATTATACAAGCAAGCAAAATGCTCCAAAACTTACAGCAGATTCTGGATAAAGGCGCCGCCTTTGCTGCCAGCAAAAAAGTAGATATGGCAGTGCTGTTAAACGCCCGCCTGGCACCGGACCAATTCAACCTGATCCGTCAGGTACAAATTGCCTGTGACAGCGCCAAGCTTGGCGCGGCACGCCTGACTAATCAGGTTGACAGTGCACCTAAACATGCTGATGACGAAACCACTCTGGAGCAGTTAAGCCAACGCATTGCTGACACGGTGGCCTACCTTGCGACCTTCAGCCCGGCTGATTTTGCCGATGCTGCCAGCCAGAAAGTCAGTCAGCCACGTTGGGAAGGCAAATATTTAACCGGTGATGAGTTTTTAATCCAGCATGTGCTGCCCAACATCTATTTTCATATCACCACCGCTTACGCCATTTTGCGCCACAATGGGGTTGATGTTGGTAAGAAAGATTATCTGGGCGCCATGCCTTATAAATCGTAATTTGCCAGTTAAAAACGCCAGGGCATACCTGGCGTTTAATTATTATCTGCTACTGGGGGTTTGGCCAGTATTCAGCGCTCCAGCACCACCCGATAACGGGCCTTGCCGCTGGCGACGTGGGCAATAGCTTCGTTAATTTGCTCAAACTTAAACATTTCGACCACCGGCTTAATATCGTGCTGCACTGCAAACTCCAGCATTTTTGCTATGGTTGCCGGGCTGCCGACCGGCGAGCCTGACACCGAGCGCTGCGCCATAATTAAGCTGAATACGTTTAAATCGAGTGGCTCCAGCGTGGCGCCGACAAAGTGCAGCCGGCCTTTTGGCTTTAACGTCGACAGGTACAGGTCCCAGTCCAGTTTCACATTGACGGTTGAAATAATAAAATCAAAGCGCCCTGCGGCCTGCTCTATTTCGCTACTACTACGTGAGTTCAGGCAATGGTGAGCACCGAGTTTTTTCGCTTCACTGGCTTTTGCTTCACTTGAGGTAAAAGCCGTCACTTCACAGCCCCAGGCGCGTAGAAATTGCAGCGCGATATGGCCCAGGCCACCAATCCCAATTACCGCCACCTTATCGGTAGGTTTTACCTCAAACTGCACCAGTGGGTTAAACACGGTAATACCGCCGCAAAATAACGGCCCGGCCGTTTTGGCATCCATTCCTTCAGGCAACGGCACCACACTGGCAGCCTTAGCCCGTACTTTTTCGGCGAAGCCACCATGGCGACCCACGATAGTCCCTTCCGCTTTGGCACAGAGGTTCTGGTCGCCACTGCCACAACTGCTGCAGACCTGGCAATAACCGGCATGCCAACCAAGGCCAACTACCTGTCCGGCACTTAAATGACTGACCCCGTCGCCGACTGCACTTATCCGTCCGACCACTTCATGTCCGGCCACCAGCGGATAGCTCGACATGCCCCACTCGTTATTCAACATCGACAAGTCTGAGTGACAAATGCCGCAATAATCGACGGAAATTTCCACTTCGTTGCGGCCAAGGGGACCGGCATCGTACTCATAAGATTCCAATTTAGTGTCCGGGCCTTTGGCGGCATAGGCCTTAATCATATTATTTGCTGCCATTTTATCTCCCTTTTAATGGTTGATGTTGCTGTTGTGTTTGTTCCGGTAGTGTTTGCTATACAGCTTACAGTATTAACCAGATCTGCAGCCGTGCACGGAAATAAGCCAGCATTGGCTATAATTTGTACAGCGATACCTGTTTCTTCGCTGACTTTCAGGTATAATCCGCCGACTTTTTTCAGGCTCAGCCGCAATACAGAGACGCTATGACAGTACAAACCTTTGACCCAAGCCAAACCACCACCCTGGATACGCCTGCCCGGGCTTTAGCAGAGCAGGCGAAAGCCGGCGCAGCCGCCGGCAATACCATAGGCTTTGTGTCACTGGGCTGTCCGAAAAACCTGGTCGATTCTGAGCGGATCCTGACCCAGTTAAAAAGCGAAGGCTACAATATTGTGCCAAGCTACGATGATGCCCAGCTGGTTATTGTTAACACCTGCGGTTTTATTGACAGCGCAGTGCAGGAGTCATTAGATACCATAGGCGAAGCCTTAGCCGAAAATGGCAAGGTTATTGTTACCGGCTGTCTGGGCGCGCGCGAAGATGAAATTCGCCAGGTGCATCCTAACGTCCTCGGTATTACCGGCCCGCACAGTTATGAGAACGTGTTAAAGCAGGTGCATGAATTTGTGCCCAAGCCTAAATACGACCCGTTCACCATGCTGGTGCCGGATCATGGCGTGAAATTAACGCCCAAACACTATGCCTATTTAAAAATTTCTGAAGGCTGTAACCATCGCTGTACCTTCTGCATTATTCCATCGATGCGCGGCGATTTAGTCAGCCGGCCTGTCGGTGAAGTGCTGGATGAAGCGCAGCGCCTGAAAAATGCCGGCGTTAAAGAGCTACTGGTTATTTCACAGGACACCAGTGCCTATGGCGTGGATGTGAAATACCGCACCGGCTTCTGGAATGGTGCGCCGGTAAAAACCTCAATGCAGTCATTATGTGCAGCTTTAGGCGAGATGGGCATTTGGGTACGCTTACACTATGTGTACCCCTACCCGCATGTCGATGACATTATTCCGTTAATGGCAGAGGGAAAAGTGCTGCCGTATTTAGATATTCCGTTCCAACACGCCAGCCCGCGTATTTTAAAGCTGATGAAGCGCCCGGGTCAGGCAGAACGGGTATTAGAGCGGATTAAAAAATGGCGGCAAATTTGCCCTGAGCTGACGATTCGTTCCACCTTTATTGTCGGCTTTCCGGGCGAAACGGAAGAAGATTTCCAGCTGTTGCTCGATTGGTTAGATGAAGCCCAGCTTGACCGCGTCGGCTGCTTTAAATACAGCCCGGTGGAAGGTGCTAAAGCCAATGAACTAGCCGATCCGGTACCGGATGATGTAATGGAAGACCGCTACCATCGCTTTATGCAAAAGCAGCAGGCAATAAGCGCGGCCAGATTACAGGCTAAAATTGGCAAAACCATCAAAGTATTAATTGATGAAGTCGACGACGAAGGCGCCATTGGCCGAAGCTTTGCCGACGCCCCGGAAATAGACGGTGCGGTGTACTTAAACGGTTTAACCAGCGTCAAGCCCGGCGATATTATCGATGCCGTGGTAGAAGAAGCTGATGAATATGATTTATGGGCGTCAATCGCCGAGTAAGGGTGTAGCAAACGCTTTCAGACAGGCAGCTTAGGCTGCCTGTTTTTTAGCAATAGACACCAGCTCGCAACAGCAACCGCTACTTTTCTTTGCTGGCCGGATAGTTCACCCCGGGGAAGCTGCCCGCCAGCTCTTCCTCCAGCATGTTTAGTTTTTTACTGGCTTCGTGATCCGGCAAACCCTGATCGCGCACCTCACGCAGTATTGCCATCAGCCGGCGGCGATAATCCCAGTGCCATTCGCCGCGCTGCTCCCATTTAAAGGTACGCTGGAACAATAAAACAAAAGCAGGGATAGCAGCAATACCAGCGGATAGCTTAGTCTGACCATCACCAAAGATCTGGGCAAACGCCGGATAACTACTGGCAATGACCACTAGAAACAACAGAATGTGATTAAGCACAAAGTCAAATTTGGAATAACGATAACGAGCGGTAATTTCTCTTTCTATTTCCGCTACCACTGCACTTTTTTCTTCCATGACAAAGTTCTCGCTGATTCAGAGGTGATGAGTATTATAAAAATAGCACAACCATAGACACAGAATGTTCGAGCAGAATTATTGAGACAGGCGAGTAAAGTGCGACGAGCAAACTCGTGCTCCTTCAACCATGTTGGAGATAGCAATGTTTAGTAGTAAATCGCTAAACGCTGAAACGTGCATCCTTTAAAACAATGTAAAACAGACTAAATTGCGAGCAAAAAAAAAGCACCAAACGAATGATGCTTTTAATTTACCACTGTCAACACATAAAAAGCAGTGTGAACATTGACTTATTGTTTCTTAAATCTTCGTAACGATAAACTCAGAATACCTAAACCGAAGATAGCAAGAGTAGCAGGTTCTGGAATATCATTAACTATAGGATCCACAGGAGCTACTGGAGTACCATCAGCAGTAGCTGCCAGCAACAGATAATTACCACCAAACCTGAAGGTTTTAAATGTTTCACCTCCTAAATCTATTCCCCTGAACTCAAATTCATTAAAACCTCCTGGGGTAGAAATAGGTGCGGACATGGTTAAATCCCAAGTTTCCAGGATATTACCCAAATCATCTAAAGCCGAAATAAATGCATTGTCACCAACACCAGGTGCGTAATTCATGTAGGCACCAAAAAATGATATTTCAGTATCAAAAATAAGGTCGGCATAACCGGTGCCAGAATCAACGCCAATGTAGACTGCATCTCCGCCAAAAGAGCCATTACTATTTAAGCCATAACTGCCCTGACCTATTACAGAACCTTGACCACTGTTACCACCACCGCCCGGAGCAGCTACAAAAGTGATACCACCAGGTATAGCTTCAGGACCAAAAGTAAAGTTATAACTGCCTGTTTGAAAAGCAGTCAAATCCAAGCCTGGACCAGTATAACCGACATCGGAAGTTATTAATGTTGCATTAGCAAAGCCACCAGCTGCTAAGGTTAAACTAACCAATGCCGCTTTTAATATTTTTATGTTCATAATATTTTTCCTTAATAAAATGAGTTCCTGGCAATAGCATTTTTATGCGTATTGAACTGTTTGAAATCTCTTAGCAATATTTGCGCCAGGTATTTAAAGCTAGTATTTCCAGAGTGTTGGCTAAAGTAACTAATAAACCAAATGACAATATGTAAATTAACCAGACACACTCAGACCATAGAAGCAGCTCTCCAGTAGCAAGCGTTCAGCCCGGTAATCCTCAAAGCAGCAGGTTTTGCAAGCTCCACCGGCCGGCCGCAACCAGGCACATAACCTATGCTATGTTTAATTAACAATAAACCAACCTGGTCGTCTTTAGCCTATGAACCTTATCCCACAAATTGACTGGAGTATTGCGGCATTACATATCCGTGACTTGTTAATTGCATTCGTACTTGCTGTCCCGATCGGCTGGGACCGGGAAAAGCAGGAGCGTACGGCCGGTCTTCGAACCTTTCCACTGGTCGCAGTGGCAGCCTGCGGCTACATGCTGGTTGGCCTGCATGTTCTGGAGTCAACAGAAGCTGAATCGCGGGTGATGGAAGGCATCATTACCGGTATTGGCTTTATTGGTGGTGGCGCCATCCTGAAGAATGTTGTTAAAGGTGAGAGCTATGTTCGCGGTACAGCCACTGCAGCAAGCTTATGGTTAACGGGAGCTATAGGGTTGTCGGTTGCCGCCGGCATGCTTGAAATTGCGCTGGTTTTAAGTGCGGTAACCTTTATTACCTTACGTATTTTGACCGAAGCCAAAACCATGGTAAAGCAACCAGGGGATAAATAATGTGGCTATTTATCCTTATCGGTCGTTTTCAGCATGGCACGAATGCGGTCAATGTGAACCTGAGAATCTTTAGCCCGCTGTGCGACAGATGACGGCGATTTTTTAGCGTCATTTTTGCTCATGGTAACCAGCAGATTTTGCCGCTCCTCAAACATTCTGAGTGCAACCCATAGTGTTTCTTCAATCTTGGCAGTTTGCTGCGCCAGTAATACAGAGGAGGTAAACGCATGGCCGGTATGGCAACGATATCTCAGATGCTTGCCTTCTGCTATTTTCCATAGCACCCCACCACAGTCCGGGCAATTAAAAGGAACTTGCTCGCCCAGTGCCTCTACTGACGGTAAATCGCTTAGCACCCGCTGGGCAATCTTGGCTTCGATCACAATATCCTTGGGTGCTGGTTTGTTTGGCCTCAGCGGTTTGCTGACCAGATCCGATAACAATACGCCCATCTGCGCTATTGGCAGGCAATAGTCCGCGCCAACATTCGCTATTACAGATTGCGGCATGTCCGGATAAGCCGCGTCCGCCGGATCCTGGGCAATACACACCCCACCGCAGCGCTTGATCGCCCCCATACCACTGGTGCCATCATCCAGGTACCCGGTAAGAATAATGCCGATAACCCGGTTCCCATAAGCCACAGCTGCCGAGCGAAACAACGGGTCGATAGCAGGCCGCGACCGGTTTTCCCGCGCGCCTTTAGTAATCAGGATTTTGTCCTTCACAACCAGCATATGCTGATCCGATGGCGCCAGATAAATATGACCATTTTTAAAAACCTGGCCATCCTGACCATGTGTACATGGCAGGCCACCGCTGTCATTCAATACTTTAACCAGGGCGTCACCAGTGGTATCTGCCCCCATATGATTAACAATAAAAATCGCTGCCGGAAAATCCTTCGGAAATTGCGCGACCAGTTCGGTTAATGCTGACATGCCACCGGCAGAGGCGCCAACAACAATAAGCCTGGAGTTTCCGGCTTGATCCATTTCCACCTCCATTGATGCCGCTCGTGCGAAATATCAGGTTTAACATCGCATAATCCAGATTGCCCCCGGCGCAGCTACTGAATCAAGCTTAATAAATGCCTGTGCTTTCGCAATGTTCAATTGACAAAGAATAGCAGTGTAAAGGTTTAGTCGTTAGGTGGGTTGAAGCTTTGGCAGAATAAGTATGAAACGTGTCATACTGCCAAAATTGTTCAAGTTTAAGCTGTAGACTGTTTTAAACAACAGGAAACATTCCATGAAAAATCTGATAGCTGCCAGCGGGCTGAAACTGCCGGGCTTTAATTGGCACACCAGCGCCCTACGCTGGCTTACTTTCGCTGTTATGCTGCCGCTGCTTGCGCTGCCAGTACAGGCAGATAAGCCATTTAAAGTGGCTATTTTAATGTTCGATGATGTGCAGATCATCGATTTTGCCGCCCCCTATGAAGTATTCGGCCAGGCTAAATTTGAGGTGTTTACCGTGTCGGCAACTGGTAGACCGGTTACTACCGTTATGGGTTTGAGTGTCAACCCGACCTACAGTTTTGCTACTATGCCTGAAGCAGATGCCATCCTGGTGCCGGGCGGCAATACCGGTAAGGTTATGCATGATCAACAGGTCCTCAAATGGCTCAAATCCCAGCATGGCAAAGCCGAACATATTTTATCAGTGTGCACCGGCGCCCATATTCTGGCCGAGTCAGGTTTACTGGACGGGAAATCAGCGACTACTTTTCATCGGGCCCTGAACAGTTTTGAGCAAAACTACCCGGCAATTTCAGTTAAGCGGCAGCAACGTTTTGTCGATAACGGCCAAATCATTACCTCAGCGGGCTTATCCTCCGGCATTGATGCATCACTTCATTTGGTCAGCAAAGTATTGGGGGAAGACAAAGCCCGCACCGTGGCGCTGCACCTTGAATACGACTGGGATCCGAACAGCGGTTTTGTCCGGGCCAACATGGCCGACCGCATGTTTCCGGACAACGAATACAGCTGGCCAGATGGTATTTTGTTTGACCGCATAAGTGCCTTTGGTGACGAGCAGCGCTGGCAAATTAGCTATCAGGTTAAAACCAGCGCCACCGCACAAGATCTGATGCAGGTGTATAAAGCCGCGATGGCCAGCCATGCTAACTGGCAAGTTAACGATACCGGCGCGGCGCTACAGACTGAATGGCGTGGTACGAGCAATAATCAGGGCTGGTTAACCTCAGCGACAATAACCCGTGACAACGCGCCTGACACCTATGTCATGACTCTTGATGTTTATCAGCGGCCATAGGTATTAGGTGGTGGGTGTAAGGTGGTAGGTAAATAATGCTGCGTAAAAGAATCGGTTTTCTGTTGTTTGAACAATTTAACGCGCAGGATTTAATTGGTCCGCTCGAAGCCTTTCATACTGTTAGTGAGGTAACCGACTCGCCCTATCAATGTATTTTTATCGGGCCCGAGGCGGGCCAGTATCGCGCGGAGTCGGGTCTGGCGATGGTGGCAGATCTTTCTTTGGCAGAGATTTCTTTGGCAGATCTTGCTCTGGCAGAGCTGGCTTTAGAAGCTAACCAGCTGGATACGCTGATTATCCCCGGCGGTGCTGGCTCGCGAGCAGCTATGGTGCAAGCAGCAATATGCACCTGGTTGCGCCAGGCAAGGCCGGCTATCAGACGCATTGCCAGTGTCTGTACCGGCGCCTTTATTCTGGCTGAAAGCGGCCTGCTAAATGGTTTACCGGCCACCACGCACTGGGCGTTTGTCGAGGCCCTTAGTAAGGGCTACCCGAACATTCAGGTGCAGCCCAACGAGCTGTTTGTCGACAACGGCCATATCGCGACATCAGCAGGTATTACCTCAGGTATCGATTTAAGCTTAAAACTGATTGAAAATGACCTTGGCAGCGACATCGCCAGCCAGGTAGCCCGTTATCTGGTGGTGCATTTTCGCCGGGCCGGCGATCAGGCGCAGTATTCGGTGCCGCTGCAGTTTCAAAGTAAAGCGGATAGCCGCTTCAGTTCCCTGACCGGCTGGGTCCTGCAAAACCTGCAGCGCAATTTAAGCGTCAGCAGCCTGGCGGATTATTGCGGCATGAGTGAGCGCAATTTCTATCGTCACTTCGTTGAACAACTCGGTGAAACGCCGGCTCGATACATCGATTCCTTGCGTTTAGATTACGCCAGACAACTGTTAGTTGAAAAAGCCTGGCCAGTAGACAAGGTGGCACAAGCGTGCGGCTATCAAAGTAGCGACGCCTTTAGGCGCGCCTTTGTCCGTAAGTTTCTAATGGCACCGAATTCCTACCGCGAGCGGTTTCGCTGATCTCAATCGTCACCACGACAGACGGGCGGCTACCCGCGTCTTATCAACCTGCAGCGAAAACAACCAGCCATTGCGCTCACACAGTCGTTGCACGATACCTAAACCCAGACCATAGCCATGAGATGATATCCCGGTCGGCGTCTGCCGCTCATCAGCGCTCTGTTGGTTTGTGACTAAAGCGCTCAGCTGATTAGTAATTATAAGCTCATGCTCTTTAAGACGAATTGTCACCGGTCCCTGACCGTCGAGCGTGTGCTCGAACGCATTTCGCACCAGATTGTTGAGCGCAATAGCAAAAGCCTGTGGATGGCCACAGACGCTGGGGGTTGCCAGTTGCTCAATTTCAACATCGACCAATTTGCGGCTCAGCAGGTAGCGTTGCTGCTCTATCGCCTGGCTTAGCAGCGGCAGCACTAAAAACTGCTCGTCGTATAAGCCGTCGTCGGTTTCACGAGCAAGGCACAGGAACATTTCAATGGTGGTTTTCATCTCGAGCGTGGCGCGCCGCACCCGTTCAAGTGCCTTGACATCGCTGGCTGCCAGTTCGCTTTGTTCCAGCAGCTCAAGCGCGCCGGTGATTACCGTGATTGGCGTGCGAAGCTCATGACTGGCTGAACTGGTAAAGTAGCGCTCCCGTTCAACAAAGGCGTTAATACGCTCTAACGTTTTCTCAATGGCCGCAGCTAGCACGCCAACTTCATCATCACCAAACCGGCTGGCGTCTATCCGTTTATAATCCTCAGCCGATAGATGTTCCAGGTCGATGTCGGCAACCGCTTTGGCCAGTTGCGCAACAGGGGCGACAGCCCGGCGCATCACCACAATTCCCAGCCCAAAACCAACAATGCCCAGCGTGCCGACAACACCGGTGATTACCAGCAGCAACCACCAATCCTCGGACGACGCCGCCTCAATTCCGGCGACGTCGAACACCACAAAGGCGCGCGACTGTTCCTTGTCGGCAGGCAGCTGATCAATGCCGCCAGGCTGTTTATTCCCGATGGATAGCACTGCGACATGCAACTCTTCAGCTTCGAATTCGTACAATCCCTCAGCGGGGTTGGTCTCTGCCCACTGCCGTAGCGCTTGCGGCAAGCTGGCAATATCATCGTAGCCGCGAAGATTTGTTGTCGCAGCGGGATAGTTCTCGGCGGCAACCTGCAGCTGTTGGCTCAGCACCCGGTCTTCGCTTAACCTTATCGCCGCGAAGAACGCAAAACCCCAGACCACGCTGAGTACCGCAACACACACCGCAAATGCAAAGGCGACACGCTTGCGCAAACTATGCCGGTACATTAAGCATCCTCTGCGATGCGGTAGCCGATCCGATGCACCGTATGAATCAACGGGCTGGTAAACGGCTTGTCGATAGCCTGGCGCAGCTTGTACATATGCGAGCGAAGCGCATCACCATCTGGAGGCTCGTCAGCCCATAACAAGGTTTCAAGCACATCGCGGGCCACCACAGACGGCGCCAGCTCCATCAAGCGTTGCAGTAGTTTCAGACCAGCAGGGTTAAGATCGACCCGCCGTCCTGCCCGATGCACTTGCAGCGTTGACCTGTCCAGCGTCAACTCGCCAACAGTTAACAGGTTATCGGTTCTGCCATGACTGCGTTTATACAGCGCCTGCAGCCTTGCATGCAGCTCCTGTAATGCGAATGGCTTAACCAGATAGTCGTCGGCTCCCGCCGCAAAGCCTTTAAGTTTATCGTCAAGAGTGTCTCTGGCCGTCAGCATCAGCACCGGGGTTTCGAGTTTGGCATCAGCGCGCAGCTTTCGGCAGAAACTTAAGCCATCCATCCCCGGCAGCATCAAATCCAGCACGATAACGTCGAACGAATTCGTCAACGCCAGTTTCATTGCACTTATGCCGTCATAGGCAAAATCCGCAATATAGTGATGCTTTGCAAGATAGGCTGCAATGTTCTCGCAAATGTCGCGGTTGTCTTCGACAATTAACACTCTAACCGGCGATTCACCCAGTTTGCGACCCATCTGCTGCTCCCCTTTTTGCTGCTTCCTATTCCAATGCTTAATCCGGTTAGCAGGCCCGGTTGCCAAGCTCGGTTACCAGGCCCTTGCCATGCCCTCACCTCGCCCTTACCAAGAATAGTCCAGTCGCAACCCAAGCAGTGGTTCGGCTTCGCTACTGTCTTTTACTTCAACGCCGCGGCGGTAGTCAAACTCGGTGTCATCGCCCGACGATGCAGCAGTGACGTTGATGACATCAAGAAAGGCTGTTACATCTATCGGGCCAAAAGCGCGTCGATAGTCAACGCGGGCGTTTAACAAACCTGATCCGTCTTTGCGCCCGACATTACGCTCAGTAATCTCTTTCGAGTAGCGTAGCGGTTGTCCTGGCCCCAATACGTCTGAGTGAATAATAAAGTTGTCATCCGGCCGGCCGGAGAGATATTTGTAGCGTCCGGCCACTTTCCAGCGGTCGTTGATTTCCCAGGTAAGGCCCAGCGTAGCAACATGCTTGCGGTTGAATTCGGCAGCTACCTCACCCCTACCGTCTTTGCGATCAACCACAGCATCGTTGTAAGAATAGGTTGCACTGGCGTAAAGGCCTTCACGGATCATACCGCTAACCACAATATCGACGCCGTACGAGCTGCCGTCACCAATATTGGCAAAGGTGCCGCTGGCCCGATCCAGGTCTACCACCAGGTCGTCGAGGTTTTGATAATAGGCCTCGGTTAACACCGACCAGTTGCTGTTCAGGAAGTACTTTAAACCGACACTGGCATGGCTGATTTTTTCGCTCTTAAGCTCGTTTGACTCGTTAGCGGCAAGCTCTAAATACCGTGGCGACTGATAAAACAGCCCTGCGGTCGCAAAATATCTGACCGTGTTACCCGGCTGCCAGTTAACACTGAACCGGGGCGACGCGACGCTTTCATCGGCAAAGCCGTCCCTTTCCACCCGTAAGCCTGTGCCAAAATCCCAGGCTCCGACCTCAAAAACCTGATTGACGTAGCCAGCATAGCTGGTTTCTTGCTGATTTATGGCAGAGTTAATGTTCTCTGGCTCAAGCACAATATAACGCTGTTCCGGGTCTGGCCTGAAGTCATCGTCGTCGTAGATAAACCGGTTCCAGGCGCCAGCCAGCACAGTGTTGTAGTCCAGTTCAATTTGGGTTACCCGCACACCGGCACTGAACAGCCCCCATTGATTCATTGTCTCAAAATCGCTGCGCCAGCCGATCTCCGTTTCAGCTTCACCGATGGTAATAATGTCTTCCCGCACCGGAAAATCAGACGCGGGTGAACCTTCAGGCACCAGATCAGGAAAGGCTTCGCCCTCTGAGCTTATCTTGTCGCTGTTGCGGTAGTAAAGCTTATTAGTCCAGACCGCCGTTTCACCGATTAATGAGCGCAATGTCAGACCATACAAATCGCTATCCTGTTCAGAATCCTGCAGCGCAGCATCTTCAAAATTGGGCGATTCGAAAACATGAGTCACGTCGCGGCTATAGTCCTCGTGGGTATCCATCAGTAAAATTTCAACGGTGTGGCTCTGGTTGATTGGTATCACCGATTTTATGATGATATCTCTTAATACAGGCTCGCCAATGTCCAGCTCTTCAATAGTTTCAAACAACGCGCCGAAGTCCAGCCGCCGGGCTGAAAAGAGCATAGTAGCGTCTTCGGTGATGCCGGCAGGGCCGTCATAACCCACTTCATAACCGGCAAGGTCGAGGCGCAGGCTGGCTGACGGGCTTGGGTTGCCATCGGCGACATCCAGTTTAAGTAACGATGCAGCACGGCCACCATAAGCCGGCCCCCACCCGCCCGGTGAGAACTCTGCGCCGCTAATCACGTTCGGGGCAAAAATGGAGAAACGCCCGCCCCCACCGACATCTTCTTCTTCACCCAGGGTCGCATCAAAATGCACGGCTTTATCAAACGGAAAGTCATCAACGAATATCAAATTATCTCTTGGGCCACGGCCACGGACGCTAAAGCTGGCAAACTCACTGGCGGATGCCAGCCCAGGCAAACCGTCCAGCGACAGCAGCGGATCGGCGCCACCGCCAACAGCGCTTCGCAGCGCTTCCCGGTCGAGATAAGTACTGGACGCTGAGGCAGAGACATCAGCCTGCCGTCCCCGCACCTCGACTACTTCAACTGTCTGCTCTGCCAGTTCAAACCCAAGCTTGATATTTTTGCGCGTTATCACCCGCACGCTTGGCTCATACAATGCAACAAAGCCGCTTTTAGTTATGTTCACCGAGTACAGACCGGGGTCGAGCTGGTCAACAACGATGCGACCTTGTCCGTCGGTTGCAACAGTCCGGGTAGAGTTGGTGTCCCGTTCCCTGATTGTGATCTGCGCGTCTGACAGTGGCCGCGCTGTATTCTTATTTTTGACGACGACAGTCAGCGCACCCGCTGCTTCTGCGGCACTGGCAGAAATTGGCAAGCCAAAAAGTGGCATGCCAAGCAGCAGCGCCCACAGAGTCAACCACGATACCGGTTTAAATTGTCTACCCATCTTGCCATCCTCCAACAATCCGCTGTATTTTTGATAAAGCGCCGGCAGGTTAGCATAGTCAATGTCACTAAAAAGTCGCTGAAATATGCAAGCGACCAGAAAGATCCCCTCGTATTAATTCATAGTATCAGCGCTTTTCCAGTTTACTGAGGCCAGTTTCTAACGCCATAGACAAAGCTGCAGTTGGGGAACAGTTCATATTCTGTCACTGGCAGTAATTCAACGATTTCAATACTGCCAATTTGGTCTGTTTCAATTCTTTGTTCAATTTTAAAATAAAACCACCAGGCTTCATCGTTGGACTTAAGTTCGATATAAGGAAAACCAGTGATTCTCCAGCGCCCGTTCAACTGGGTATTGTTGTCGCCATCTTCGGTGTTAAATGTAAGCCGGTAAGTATTATTTTTATTTAGTTGCAAACCGATATCGGTATTACAATTTCTGCTTGCGTATAGGTGGGCAATATCCTGCGATAACAATCCCTCCTGCGGATTAAAGCCATCTGGCAAAAGAAGCAGTGCGACATTATTTTTTGAGTACCAATGATTACCTGAAACCAGCGAACTTGCGTTTTGCACAGACCATCCGATTTCGTTTAGTACACCGATTAGCCCCCCCACTGCTGAGTCATGGCGGATGAATGGCGAATAAATTAAACTGGAATGAGTGATCGTCTCAGGAAACAACAAATCATTTGGAATTACCTTGAAATTTGCTTCTTCGAGTTTTTTCGTAACTCTTTTAACTTCATCATCTGTAAGATAGCGAGAATACAGATGAATTTCAGTAGATGAGCAAGCAACTAAAAACAAAGACAAGAATAAACATAAAATAGGCTTCATTTGCGACAACACTTTCCTGTATGCCGAAGGCACGCCTAAATGGCTAGCAAGTTTTTGCGAGTCGACGGTCGCAGCGTAAAGCCGTCGCCGTGACTGGCCTTATTAGCGCGCACTAGACTGGACATGAATGCCTTAAGTCACTCAGCCGAAAACGCAACTCCCGCATTTTAACCAATAAATCCTCAAGCTGAGAAATTGAATAGCGGGTCTCAGCTTGCTCGGCAGAAGTTGGTAACCCAGTGACATTTGCTACCTGTTGCTGTCGAGGTATAAATCCCCAACGACCGTGAAATAGTTGATTTCGGATAGACCTGGCTGCGTGCGCATCTGATAACCATGATTTGTAAATATCGGCAGTTGTTGTATCCAAATATTTTTCTTGTACAAGCTTTTCGAGAACAAGCAATCTCTTATGAAAATTAGAGTCATTGAGCTTTTTGGTCAATGACTCTAATTGTCTTCCATCATCGGACCACACCAGAAATAGTCCAAGCTCCATATCTAGTCGAGAATACTCAAATAGCATGTAACCAAGAACGGTCGCTGCTTCTCGTTCAATTTCATCGTTCACCGCCATTGGCTCATACTTCCTCAAGACTTGTATCCACGCTAACACCACCTGGAGCGGCCCAAAAACCGCACCACGGGTTTGAGGTCCAGCGACCAGCGGGAGCGTTGCTGACTGGCATTGTTAAATTTTGTTTGACCAAAATTCATAATACTTAGTGAGCGCTTTAGGTACGGAAACATATGGGTTAGCATTATGCCCAGCCCCCTCGCTAAAACTGTGTGCCCATTGTAAATTGGCGGGAGCATTGGTTTCTAAAGCACTAAGTAGCCCCTTGAAAGAACCTGTAATAATTTCGTTTTCTTCTGCACCCAAGCTAAGGTATAAAAAAATAGGTTTACCTTCGGTAACGGACAAGTTTTTTGCAAACTCTTTTACAACCACCGAATCGTCGTACCAAGCTGCTGGACTAAAAGCAAAATACCCACTAAAAAGATCCGGTTTAGTAACAATTGTATAAAGTACTAAACTCCCACCTGCCGAAAAGCCAGTTAACAATCTGTTGTCGTTAATAGCGTAATTCTTCTCAAGATACGGGATCAATTCAGTTTCGATAAATGCCAAAAATGTATCAGCTTTACCAAATATATCCGGATGATTATCTTCTGTCAGGCGCGCTTCAATATTGACATCACGTCGGGCATACGGAGGAACTAAATCTCTGTTTCTCGAATCAACCCAAAATAGATTAGGTATTGCAACGATTATAGAATCTTCTGTAATTCCCTGTGAGCTTAACTCAGCCAGTGTTTCATCCCAGCGTTTCAGATTAAAATTGCCGTCAGTCTTAATGATGAGCGGGTACTCTTTACTTGGATCGTAACTGCCAGGTAGTCGGACAAAGATTTTCCTGCTTTCGCCTAATACCGAAGAGAAAATCGTTTCGTCAACAAAATCAGAAGTGTAATCTTCTTTGTATTGCTGTGCTTTAAAGATGGCAGCAACCCCTGCGGCTAGCAAAGCTGAAATTAACACAACATTTTTAATAACTCTGAAATTCACAAATTCTTCCTTGAAAAATTTAACGCGTTGCTATTGATTGTCGCAGCGTCGGCAGTCGGTGGAGGACATACGGTTTGTGGCCGAAACGAAATTAAACAACTTATTGACCTTAGTACTCAATACCATCTTTACCATCCTGGCAGTTAGGACATTTGCGCTGAAAAATATCTGTGCCGTTTGCACCGTAAACATGGCTGCAGTTTTTATTCATACACTCAAGTTTGTAGGAAACCTGCCCATGATCTGTGCCGCTAACGCCGCGAGTACCATGATTTTGTTGGTTGTTGCGATTCACGAAGCCAATTTTTGTTGTATCTGTACTTCCACTTTTCCACATACTCGCGAATCCTTACACGAAACTTTAGCCAATTGTTATGACTATTTGAACTGAGGCTTCCAGCCCAACATATCGTAAAACTGACCGACAAATTCTTCTTTCCACTCATCAAAAGGATACACCTTTCTGGGGTATTCACCCAAGAACCGAACAAACTCATGATATAGGCGAATAATCCAGTCGTCTCTGCCAAGATCATTCGCGAACCCTGACATTTTTTCGCCGTGTATCTCTTTCTGGAAGTGATAGACCGCGTTCCTGGCCCTTCTTAGAAGTTCGACCCCTTCTTTATTATTGGATAAAACATGATCAATCTTCGAATCTTCAATTTGCAGTTGCTTCCAGCCTTCTATTACCACGTACATGGATGCAAAAAATTGGTATGCAACTGCAATTGATTCAGATTCTGTGTGGTCTTCAGGACATATCCACCGATCAACGTTTAGCTGTGCCCAGTGCAGATACTGCCCCCATGACACAACTTCTTTTAGCTTATCCCAGTTCATAGTAAATCATAACTCAACGTATTCGGGCGACGACCGCGCAGCGATCTCAAGCCGCGAGTGCTGCACCTTGCTAAAGCCAATTTACTTTTTACTAAGTTCATCAAGTTTCCGATGAATGATATTTAGCTGCAAATCGATTTGTTGATCATTAATATGTTTCGAATGTATTGAGCTCTCTAATGCGTAAATAATATAACCAATGACGACATACAAGCCGAAATCAAAATATATAATCAAGAATACTGCGACTGAAATTTTTAACGCAGACCAGAACGCTATGGAAAAGAATTTTGCATCCAATAGTTTTTTTATCTGTTGCTCTTGTTCAATAAACATAATTCTCGATTAACCCCAACGCTTTAGTGTTTTATCCAGCACGGTGTTCAATGATGGATAAACTTCTGTTGAACGTTCCGGTTCGCTTAATTTTTGGTATGAGTGATGCTAATAGAGTTTGTTTATTTAGGGAACAATTAATTTACAGGCTTTAGTAGCCCCGCGAATTACAGTAAACATTTTGCGCAGAACTTCTGGCACTAACTCAGAACTGGCGTTTATTGTATCAATAGTTTAAGTAGTCGCTCCTTACGAGCCAGGTAAACATCATAGCCGTCATGGTCTTGCCCGGATAACGCGAGCGCTTTGTTGACCTCTGCGAGCGACTCTTCGTACCTCTCACTTTGCTCGTAGCCATAAGCCAGACCGTTGTATGCATCTGGTTTTTCCGGATAAAGCGATATACCGTATTTAAACAATTTAATCGCTTGCTGAAGATCACCGTTATTGGCGAAATGGTAACCCAGCTCGCGAACCACCCATTCCGGCGGCGGAGTCTGCTCGCCATATTGCGTTGACAGTCGATGGTAATAGTCTGAAATTGAGCTGGTGTCGCCGGTATAGACTGGTAGCGGCATCCGTAACGGTAAGAACAGATTCTGATAGGCATTAAAAATGCCAGCGGCTGAAGTCAATCCGTGCGGGACCTTGTCGAACTCATCATTGATGAACGTTAAGCCTTTAGGTGTGTTGGACGCAACGAAGTGTTGCAAATCGTCATACCGCTCTCTCATCAAGCCGCTTTCTTCACCAATGTTCATATATAAATAGTTGTCTAAGTTTGTTGTTTTAGACAGGAACGCTTTTGTGCTTTTCGCCGTTGCCCCGTAATTCCACCAAACAGCCGCGCTGTAAGCTAAATGCGCCTGAAAAAGTTCTGGATTGGTTTGAAGTGCATAAAGTACGAATACACCGCCAGCAGACGCACCGGCAATGACTTTAAAGTTATGAGTTCGGTATTTTTTATCAACGAAAGGGATAAGTTCGTTTTCTATAAAGTTTAAGAACTTTGGCGCGCCACCGCCAATGCCCACTGGCCCCTGTGGCTCTTGATTCACGGTTGGATAAAAATCTCTCATCCTGTCCGTATTTTCAATAGCAACAATGATAACTTCAGGCGCAGCGTTTGCTTCTTGCAGCCTCTCTAAAACCGCCGTAATAAGCGGGATATTGCCGTTACCATCAAGACGATAAATAACGGGATATTTATTGTCCGGTGCGGAACTATAGCTCTTGGGAAGTTGTACCGTGATAGTTCTGCTCTCGTTAAGAGCTTCAGAATGAAGTGTCTCTGTCAGTAGTCTGTATTCTCCATTTGAATCTGATGCCTGCTGAGCGGAAACAGATGAAGTCATAATTGAGAAAACTACAGCGGTAGCTATTCTTTTGGCAATATTCCCTTTTGTCATTATTTTTCCAATTATTTCAATGCTTTCGATGAACGTGAAGCGGAAGTAATACCTATACCAGCAGATGAAGTATATGTAAACGACAACAGTTATCTGGCACGGACATTTATCAGGCCCTCAGGGTCTGGTAAATCACTTGCCTTTGTATACATCAGAGCGATGCCCGATTTTTATCACTTGCACGACTAACTCGTTATCTTTGATCTCATAAATAATTCTGTAAAGTCCCTGCCTGATACGATACAGCGCTTGTCCACTTAGTTTAATTGCACCTACTCTTCGTGGGTTGTCGGCAAGCGTATTAATTTTGGCTAATATTTTATATATGTCTGCTTTGGGTATCGCACTTAAATCTTTGGCTACAGACTTTTTAAACGTTATTTTATATTTTTCCATCAGCTTGCAGACTATTTAGCAATTCTTCATACGATATTTCAGGTTCGTTGGCTCTTTGCCTTACCGCCGCGAGATCTTCCTGATCCTCGCGCATAAGTAATCTTACTGCTTCATCAATAAGTTCAGATATAGAAGTGTCAGAAGAAGCCGCTCTGAGTTTTAAGGCGTGGTGAATAGATGGTTCAAAGTAAACAGTTGAACGTTTGGATAAAGTGCTCATAAATCACCTCAATCATAATGACATCACAACATTATAGCGTTATAACATTATTTTCGCGAGAAGCCATTCGCAAGAGGCCATAAGTTTAGTGGCATCAGCTATGCTTTTGACATAATCAGCCAAATGCCTAAGCGCTGAACGTTGTTAAATATTTATACCGTAAATCTCTTAGCCACAGTAGCAACCCGTTGCCCCAGATAATGGGCGGTAATTAAATCAGTTTCGTTTAGTACACCATCGGTGGAATGAGCTATTAAACCTGATTGCGCACCAAGTCGGTTGCGCTGCTCTGGGTCACAGTTACCGGGAATGTCGAGGCCTGCCCATAGCATGCCATGCTGGCTGGCGAAAATTTGCATATATTGAATAGTATTAAGTTGATCACCACTGAAGTTTGAACCAATAGTAAAACCGGCAGCCACTTTATCACTCCATTTTTTTACTGCCCACAGATCACCGGTAGCATCGGCGAACGCTTTAAATTGCGCCGACACAGAGCCCATAAAGGTTGGTGAACCGAAAACCATGGCATCAGCATCTGATAACTGGTCAATTAACGCCGTGTTGATATAGCGTCCTTCGATAATATCCGCCCCCAGTAATTCCAGGCTAACCACATTAACGCCGGTAACAGCAGAGGCGCCGGCGGCCACTGCCTGTGCCAACTTTTTTGTGGAACCGGTTGCCGAGTGAAAAATAACTGCAAGTTTCGTCATAACATTCCGTTTTCTAATTTTGTGATAGTTGAACAAGCGTATTACCACTGTTGACAGCCAACCGCCCTGCCCTGACCGCCTTACCCAACCGGATAAAACCAGGCGTTTATAATCAAGCCAGCTTGTACTTCATATACTACCACGACGTCATAAGGCTGTTCGGCCATGCCGTATACCCTTTCGTGGTCTACTACTTTATTGCCAACCACCATTCTGTCTAGAACCTCGGCGCGTAAAGCAGCGATGGTAAAGCGCTCGGTTTGGTAGAAAGCAGTCAGTGCCTCGCGGCCAACCAGTGATGGTGTGGTGGCAGGCATGCGATAAATGGCGATGTCGTCATGGTAGCAAGCGATAAAGGCGGCTAAATCTTTGGCGTTATAGGCGTCGAGCTGGCGCTGCACCGGTATGGCGGCTTGTGTGTCCTGCATGCTGTACTACCCTTAGCTTATGTTTTTGGCATGTTAAACGCTTATTCTGCCAGTTTTACTTCGTAATTATCCTTAATTTACAAAAAAATGTCCGTATAGCAATTTTGTTGCATCCGATGCAGGTAGTCAGTCGTAGCTTGAGGTGCAGTTACGTTCTGAGTTCTTCGTAATGAACTCTTTTTTTAATAACAGGAGTTTTACTATGAAAAAATTAGTTTATCTCGCACTTCCCCTGTTTGTTCTCAGCGGTTGTTTTGATGGCTCAGATGATGACGATGTGGTTGTTGTTGAGCCACCACCGGTGTTTACCGCATCTCAAACTTTTAATGTCAGTTTATCTGGCATGCAGCAGGTTCCTAACGTTGATTCGGCACAGATGGCAACGGCCACGGTCGAGCTTGATGATGATTTGATGCAAATTCGTGCTTCCGTCGATTTATCGGACGTTGAAAATGTTGAAGCGGCGCATATTCATGATGGTGACTTAGGCTTTAACGGCGAGGTTGCCTTTGAATTTACCGCCGGCAACGATGGCGTTTACAGTATTGCTGAAACGGATATTTCTGAAGAATTGATGGCCGATTTACAAAACGGTGAATGGTACATCAATGTCCATACTACCGAGTACCCGGACGGTGAAATCCGCGGCCAGATAGTGAATGAAGACACGGTAATTGTCACGTTCCCGCTGTCGGGCCAGCAAGAAGTACCGGCCGTAATGACCAGTGCCAGTGGTTTTGCTTATGCCGCTGTCGATAAAACTGACTACGAGCTTACCCTTACCGTGCGGACCATGGGTGTTGATGATGCCGAAATGGCCCATATTCATACCGGCCGGGTTGGTAAAAACGGCGATGTACTGGTGGCACTTGAGCAGTATGAAGATGAAGCCGGTGTCTGGGTCATTCCGGCTGACACCATGATTGATCAGGCCACCTTTGAGGTGCTTGCCGGCGGCGGTCACTATGTTAATGTTCATACCCCGGAAAATCCGTCAGGCGAACTGAGAGGCCAGATTTTAACCGATAACTTTGTGCTTGCCACCTTCGATTTATCAGGCATGCAGGAAGTGCCAATGGTTGATACCCAGGCGTCGGGTGATGGTTATGCCCTGGTTAATACCGACGACTACATGGTTGAAGTCGTGGCGGTAACCACTGGCGTCGACTTTGCCACTATGGCCCATATTCATACCGGCCGGATTGGTAACAATGGTGACGTGCTGGTGGGCCTGGTGCAATCTGCCGATGATATGGGTACCTGGATGACCCCGGAAGACACCCAGATTGATGAAGAAACTTTTGCAGTGCTGGCCTCAGGCGGCCATTACGTCAATATTCATACTCCGGAGAATCCGGGTGGTGAGTTGCGGGGCCAGATCCTGACTGACAACTTTGCCCTGGCTACTTTTGATTTAAGTGGTGCGCAGGAAGTCCCTGCTGTAACCACTATGGCCTCGGGTGAAGGCTACGCCCTGGTTAACACCGACACATTTGCGGTGGAGTTAGTGGCGCTGACTGAAGGCGTAGATGACGCCACTATGGCGCATATTCATACCGGCCGGGTGGGTGAAAATGGTGACGTACTAGTTGCGCTGGAGCAAGATATGGCTGAGCCGGGCAAATGGGTAACCCCCGCCGATGCTATGCTTGATGCTGACATCTTTGCTGTGCTTGCCTCTGGCGGTCACTATGTCAATGTGCATACGCCTGCCAACCCTGGTGGTGAATTGCGTGGCCAAATCTTAACCGATAACTTTGTGTTAGCAACGTTTGCGCTGAGTGGCTCACAGGAAGTCCCAGCAGTAACCACCGCAGCGTCGGGTACAGGTTATGCCTTAGTTAACACTGCTGACTTCGGTATTGAGCTGACCGTACTGACTGAAGGTGTGGATGATGCCACCATGGCGCATATTCATACCGGCCGGATTGGCGTAAACGGTGATGTGCTGGTGGGGCTGGAACAAGATGCCGACGATGCCGGTAAATGGATGACCCCGGCTGACACCGCAATAAATGCAGAAATACTGGCGGTGCTGGCCTCAGGTGGTCACTACGTTAATGTTCATACCCCTGCTAACCCAGGTGGTGAGCTGCGTGGTCAGATTGTCTCCAGCGATCAGTACGCCTTAATCACCTTCCCGCTATCGGGTGCTCAGGAAGTACCTGCTGTTGATACCACCGCAATGGGTGATGGCTATGCGCTGGTTGGTTTAAGTGACTTCCGCCTGGAATTGCAGGTACTGACTTCGGGTGTTGAAGATGCCACTATGGCGCATATTCACACCGGTATGGCCGGTGAAAACGGACCGGTACTGCTTGGGCTGGAGCAAGATGCTGATGATGTAAACCGTTGGATGGCGCCAGCAGATGCAGCGTTAACCCAAAGCATCTTTGAAGTACTGGCAGCCGGTGGTCATTACGTTAATGTCCACACCCCGGAATTCCCGGGTGGTGAAATAAGAGGGCAGATTGAGTAGCGCCCTGCTACTTAAGTTGTTTAGCTAAAGCAAAACAGGTCAGTTGCAAAACTGACCTGTTTTATTTTGTATAACCTGCTTTTAAAGTGATTTAGTCATAAAAATACTATTCGGGTCTTCCGGGTAATCGGCGAACGGGCCGCAATACTTAAAACCGGCGCTTTGGTACAAGGTGCGGGCTGGCAGGAAAAAATCCATAGAGCCGGTTTCCAGATAAAGCTGGGTAATGGCACTCTGGCGGGCTTGTTCCATCAGAAACTGCAATAAAGCACGGCCAACGCCATGCCCCCGCGCTTCTGGCGCGGTGCGCATCGACTTTATTTCCGCCATTGTTGGGGTATGCTGCTTTAGCGCCACACAACCCACTAAGGTATCGTCCTGCCAGGCACTCCAGAAGCGAATATCCTGCGCCCGCAATTTGCTGATATCCAGTGCATGAACGCTTTCAGCTGGTGAGGTAGCATACATATCGTCTAAATGGCCTTGTAGCAGTGCGATAACAGCTGGCGATTCCAGCATACCGGCAATAATTTGCAGCATGCTCTACCTCACTGTCAAATCAAACACCGCATCGACAGTGCTGTTAAAGGTAACTGTTGCCTGTAAATAGCGGCCCGGGGCAGCATCAGCGGCGCCTAGTCTGGAGCCGGTTACCATTATCCGCTCGTAGCCACCCTGCTGGCGCTGGGCGTTAGCGTTAATGCTGTAAATTTTGCCCAGTTCAGCGTCAAAGGCGCTGGCCAGGGCCGCAGCGTTAGCTTTGGCATTGTCTACCGCCATTGCCGTGACTTTTTTACGCATTTCTTCGGTGTTTGATGACCGCAACTGAATGTTTTTCACTTCGCTGATTTCTACTTTTAAACCAAAGTTAATCAGCTCGTTTAGCTGGTCGATATTTGTCAGCTCTACCTGAACTGAGCGACTGGCGCGATAACCCGCTAATTGCTGTTCATTATCCCGGGTGTAAATGTACTGCGGCTCAGTCAGCAGGTTAGAGGCAGTCACGCCTTCTGTTGTTACCGCAAAATCATCCAGTCCGTCCAGAAACTGGTTTACCCGCTCATCCACGTCAGCCTTCGCTGCTAAAGCTGTAGGCTGCATGCTGGACACCTCAAATGAAATTACCGCAATATCCGGAGTCGTCGTTAATTCTGCGCTGCCCTGCACCGCAATATGCCGCGTGTTGGGTAAACCCGAGTTAGCTATTACCGGCAATGACAACAGTAAAAGCAAGCTAATACAAAGTGTTTTCATAATATGTCCTTATTAATGCGGTTGGGAAATACTGTTGTGTCAGACAGCAAATGGGCTTGCACACAGTTTGTAACTTAGCTTTGACAGCATGGATAAAAAATTAGTGACCGACAACATTTTTTCCCTGCAAATCTTTTTAAAATCCTGTATATTGTCGCACTATTTTCAAACCCTAGCTTATTGAGATTACTATGTCAGCAGATTTATCCCTATACAGAAACATTGGTATCTTCGCCCACGTTGATGCCGGCAAAACCACTACTACCGAGCGTATCCTGAAACTGACCGGTAAAATCCATAAGTTGGGTGAAGTTCACGAAGGTGAATCAACTACCGACTTTATGGAACAGGAAGCTGAGCGCGGCATAACTATCCAGTCAGCAGCGGTTAGCTGTTTCTGGAAAGGCTACCGTTTCAACGTAATCGATACCCCGGGCCACGTTGACTTCACTGTTGAAGTATACCGTTCATTAAAAGTACTGGACGGCGGTGTGGGTGTATTCTGTGGTTCTGGCGGTGTTGAACCTCAGTCAGAAACCAACTGGCGCTATGCTAACGATGCTGAAGTATCACGTCTGATCTTCGTTAACAAACTGGACCGGATTGGTGCTGACTTTATCCGTGTAACTGAACAGGTTAAGAAAGTACTGGGTGCAAACCCGTTGATCATGGTGCTACCTATTGGCCGTGAAGATACCTTTAAAGGTGTGGTAGACCTGTTAACCCAGAAAGCGTACATCTGGGATGAAACCGGCCAACCAGAAAACTACGAAGTAACAGACGTACCAGCTGATATGGCTGATGACGTTGAAATGTACCGTACTCAGTTAATCGAAACGGCATTAGAGCAGGATGACGACCTGTTAATGGCATACATGGATGGCGAAGAACCGTCTATTGATGACATTAAGCGTTGTATCCGTAAAGGTTGTCGTGACCTGGCTTTCTTCCCGACTTACTGTGGTTCAGCCTTTAAAAACAAAGGTATGCAATTACTGTTAGATGCTGTTGTTGAATACTTACCGTCACCAACTGAAGTTATTCCACAGCCACTGACCGACGAAGAAGGTAATGAAAACGGCCAGCATGCTATCGTTTCTGCTGATGAGCCTTTCCGTGCCTTAGCGTTTAAAATCATGGATGACCGTTTCGGCGCCCTGACCTTTATCCGTATCTATTCTGGTGTGCTGAACAAGGGTGATACCATCCTTAACTCATTCACTGGCAAAACCGAGCGTATCGGCCGTATGGTTGAAATGTACGCCAATGACCGTATCGATTTAACCACTGCTCAGGCCGGTGACATCATCGCCCTGGTTGGTATGAAGAATAACACCCAGACCGGTCACACCCTGTGTGATCCTAAGCATCCTTGTACTCTTGAGCCAATGGTATTCCCTGAGCCGGTAATTTCGATCTCTGTGACGCCTAAAGACAAAGGTTCAGTTGAGAAAATGGGTATCGCTATCGGTAAGATGGTTGCTGAAGATCCAACTTTCCGGGTTGAAACCGATGTTGACTCAGGTGAAACCATCCTCAAAGGTATGGGTGAATTACACTTAGACATTAAAGTAGACATTCTGAAGCGTACTTACGGCGTAGAACTAGTTGTAGGCCAGCCACAGGTTGCTTACCGCGAAACCATTACCCGTGAAGTTGAAGACAGCTACACCCACAAGAAACAATCTGGTGGTTCAGGTCAGTTCGGTAAAATTGATTACCGTATTCGTCCGGGCGAACAGAATTCTGGCTTCACTTTTAAATCAACTGTTGTTGGTGGTAGTGTTCCAAAAGAATTTATGCCTGCTATCGAGAAAGGTTTTCAGTCAATGATGTCAACCGGTACCTTGGCTGGCTTCCCGGTATTAGACGTGGAAATTGAAGTATTTGACGGTGGCTTCCACGCGGTTGACTCATCAGCTATCGCGTTTGAAATCGCAGCTAAAGGCGCTTTCCGTCAGTCAATTCCAAAAGCTGGCGCGCAACTGCTTGAGCCGATCATGAAAGTTGACGTATTTACTCCTGAAGATCACGTTGGTGATGTTATTGGTGACTTAAACCGTCGTCGTGGCATGATCTCTGGTCAGGAAGCGGGCGTAACTGGCGTTCGGATTAAAGCTGATGTGCCATTATCAGAAATGTTTGGTTACATCAGTAGCCTACGTACTATGACTTCTGGTCGTGGTCAGTTCTCTATGGAGTTCTCGCACTACTCACCGTGCCCGGCTAACGTAGCAGAAACAGTTATCGCTAAAGAAAAAGAAAAGAAAGCTGCCGCTGCTAAAAACTAAGCAGTAAGCATTTTTTTAAAAGCCCCGCCCGTGCAAACCGGCGGGGCTTTTTGTTTTACATATGAATTAAATAGTAACAGGAGTATGGTACAGGTACCGCAATTGGCCCTATGGCACATGCCTTGCTACAGTTAATGACTTAACTAAACGACAAAAGCGCATTGCTGCACTGCGCAGGACAAGGAGTTGCCGATGAGCGTAACCAGTTTTACCCAGGGCGGCTATCCGCTGACTGCTGACTGTTTTGATGAGCTGGTCAGTGCTAATGGCAGTATTCGCCGCCCCGCTGTTGCCATTGCCCGCTTTATTGATAAACATGGCGCCAGCGAGCTCACACACAGACAAAGCCAGATTAATCAAACAATTAGTGACATGGGCGTCTGTTTTACCCTGTACGCTGACGGCGATAATATTGACCGGGCCTGGCCATTAGACGTGATGCCACGCACCATACCCAGTAGTGAGTGGCAGCATACCAGTGCGGGTTTAAAGCAGCGGCTACGTGCGCTTAATCTGTTTATAGATGACTTATATAACGAGCAGAAAATTCTGAAACAGGGGATTGTCCCGGCAGAACTGGTGCTGCAATCCCGGAATTATCTGCAACCCTGTCAGGGTGTTTCGCCCCGTTTTAAAGCATGGGCGAACATTTGTGGCACTGATTTAGTGCGTGATGGCAGCGGCAAGTTTCTGGTGCTCGAAGATAACTTACGGGTGCCATCGGGCGTGTCTTATATGCTGGAAAACCGCACCGTAATGAAACGGGTATTTCCGGAATTGTTTGCCGATTCGACTATTTTTCCGGTTGATGATTATCCGCATCAGCTGTGGCAGATGCTGGCATCATTATCACCACGCGATGGTGATGTACCCTGCATCGTGCTGCTCACACCGGGTATTTACAACTCTGCCTATTTTGAGCATACCTTTCTGGCCCAGCAGATGGGGATTGCGCTGGCAGAAAACCACGACCTGTATGTGGAAGATGACGTAGTCTGGCTGAAAACCCTGCGCGGTAAACGCCGGGTAGATGTTATTTACCGCCGGATAGACGATGTGTTTATTGACCCGCTGGCGTTCAGGCCTGACTCGGTGCTTGGCATTCCTGGTCTTATCAAAGCCTGGGCCAAAGGCAACGTGTCTATTGCGAATGCCCCCGGGTCCGGCGTGGCTGACGACAAAGTGATTTACGCTTTTGTGCCGCAAATTATTGAATATTATCTGGGCGAACAACCGCTGCTGGATAATGTTGAAACCTTTTTGTGTCTTGACCCTAAACAGAAAAGCTATGTGCTGGCCAATCTCGACAAACTGGTAGTGAAACCGGCCAATGAGTCTGGCGGATACGGTATTTTAATCGGGCCGCGCTCAACATTGGCCGAGCAACAGCAAATGGCTGAGGCCATTGCAGCCAACCCCCGTAACTTTATTGCCCAGCCGACGTTAAATTTATCGACTGCACCAACCTTGTGCGGCGAGGTGTTAGAGCCACGTCACCTCGACTTACGACCGTTTATTCTGCAAGGCAGAGAGTTGTACTGTACCACTGGTGGCTTAAGCCGGGTGGCCCTGACCCGGGGGTCCTTAGTGGTTAATTCATCCCAAGGCGGTGGCAGCAAAGACACCTGGATCATCAACGATGAGGTTTAAACTATGTTATTAAAATCCGTTGAACATATTTTCTGGCTGGGTCGTTATCTGGAGCGGCTGGACAATACTGCCCGTCTGGTCAACGCCACCAGCCATCTGCTGATTGACAGCCACAAAGACACCAAATTCAGCTGGCCGGTGCTGCTGGATGTAATGGGTCTGAACAGCGCAGAGGCACTGGATACTTATCATCTGCCGGCCGACGCAAAACCGGAGCAATCCAGTATCGAAAACGCGGTAATGGCGCATTTAATCAGTAACAAAGACAGCACGGTGTCGATTCGCTACACCTGCAGCCAGTTAAAATTTAATGCCCGCACCATCCGCCAGCTTATTCCTCGGGATATGTGGGAAGAGTTAAATAAACTGGACTTATTTTTACAACAACACTGTCAGCAACTGCAAGGCAGGCAACATCGCTACAATCTGATGACCGAAGTCAGCCGGCGCTGTCAGATGGTGGTTGGAGTGCTGGACGGCGTAATGTTACGTGGCGATGCCTTTGATTTGTTTAACAGTGGCCGATTGCTGGAGCGGGCTGATATGACCACCCGCATTATGGACGTGCTGGTACTGCAGCAACTGCAACCCACTCAGATTAAGCGGCCAAAGTTTCGCTGGACCTCAATTCTTAACGCCTTAGGTGGCATCGAGTCTTATCATTATTATGTGGCTGAACAAAGCGGTGATGTCGATGCCATAGACTATCTGCTAACCTATGCTGATTTTCCGCGGTCTATTGCCTATTGTTTAAACCGGGTAGCAGCCTCGGCCAGAGGTTTACCGCACAGCAACGCTATTTTACAGCAGGTCCATGCATTGCAGGCACTGCTGAAAGAGCAGCCGCTGACTGATTTATCGACCGAACAACTGCATGTATTGATTGATCAGATCCAGGCCGGCATTATTCACTTGCATCAGGTGATTGTTGAGCCCGACAATAGCCAGCAAAGTCAGCAGCTTTCAGCCTGAACCAGCAAAACACAGGATCCTTATGTCCCTGAACACCGGGCAGCCGGGCTACAGCGAGCAACAACACTGGCAAACGCTACCGCAATGGCAGACCCTGCAACAATGGTGGCAAAAGCAAGACGATCGTCAGCTCAGCCAGTTACATAGCGAACTACAGCATCAACTGCGGGAAAATGGCGCAGCAGTTGACCCCTGGCATACGTCAGCACGGCAACTGGACCTGTTGCCCTGGCTGATTGACGATAAACAGTGGCAGAAGCTCGATACGGGGCTGGCGCAGCGCCACCGGCTGCTTAATGCCATGCTTGCTGACTTATATGGCCCGCAACAGTTGCTGCAGCAGGGTATTGTCCCGGCCGATGTCATTTATCTGAATGCGGAGTTTCTGCTACCCTGTGCCAACTTATCCCAACCGTATCCGTGGTTATCGCTGCTGGCATGCGATGTCGGTCGGGACAGCAACGGCCAGTTCTGCGTATACAATGATGTCAGCCAGGTGCCGGCCGGCCTTGGCCATGTGCTGGAGCATCGGCTGGCATTTAACAACACCACTACCGAACTGAACAATCAGATAAAAAAAACTCAGTTAGCCGGCTTTTTCAGGCAGTTACAACAGTTGCTGCAACAACCGGCAGCAGACAATAACCAGCAACAACTGGCGGCGTTGCTGACCCATCAGAAGCGTGATACCGCCTATTTTGAGCACGCCTTTTTAGCAAATTATCTGGATATTGCGCTGGTACATGGCGCAGATTTAATGTTTAAAAATGGTCAGTTGTGGCTAAAAACCCTAAGTGGCCTGCAACCGCTGCACAGTGTATTACGTTATCTGGATGACAACAGTTGTGATCCACTGGAGCTGGCACCTGCCAGCAGCGGTTGCGCCGGCTTACTGCAAAGTATCCGCCATAACCAGCTGTTTTGCGCCAACCCGCCGGGCACCGGATTACTGGAATCGGGAGCGCTGTTACCTTTTATGGCCGAAGCCTGTCAATTTCTGTTGGCTGAACCGCTGCAACTGAGCACAGTGCCTACCCTGTGGTGTGGCAAGTCAGAGGCGCTGGCGTTACTGCAGCAGCAGCCTGAACGTTATTGTTTGCAGCATTTAACCAGTAACCAGCAGTTTTTGCCGGCGACGCTCAATACTGACCAACTTAGTGACTTGTGGCAACAAATTGAGCAACAACCTCAGGCTTATATTGCCCGGGAAATGTTGCCGTTAAGCCAATTATCCTGTTGGTCTGCTAACAGCGGCTTGCAGCAGCAGGCCGGTACGCTGCGGCTATTCAGCCTGCAGGACCAGAAAAGCGATAAGCCCGAGGTGCTACCCGGCGCACTGGGACGGACCAATGTTAATCCGCTTTGGCTGCAAAGCGGTCTGCGAGAGGGGTTTAATCAGCAGTTTAATGCTAAGGATGTCTGGGTACTGGCGGAAAAAGCCCACAGCAGCAGCTTGTTACAAAGTGCCGGCAACCGCTTTACCTTGTCACGCCAGGCCGGTTTGCTACCCAGCAGGGTGGCGGATCACTTATTCTGGCTGGGCCGGTATAATGAACGTTTAAACCTGATTTGCCGGGCATTACGGGCCGCTTTACCGCTGCTAAGTGGCGATGACCCTGAGCAGGGCCAACATGATGCCAGAACCCTGTTACGCTTTTGCCTGCAGGCAAGTGGCGCGACACCAGAACCGGATGACGACATATCCCTGTTGCTAAACCCGCTGTTTTCAGCGGATAACCCACATGGGCTGGTGGCCATTTTAAAAAACCTGCTGTTTAACGCCCAGTCAGTTCGCGAGTACTTTAGTGAAGACACCTGGTACGTGCTGGACAGACTGCAAAGCGCAGTTTATAACTGGCCGGCAAAGCCCGACTGGCAACATCCGGCTGTGTTGTTGCGTAGCATGGATGAGATTATATTACTGCAAACAGCCATTTACGGCATTAATAACGAAACCATGAGCCGCACCCACAGTTTGCGCTTTATGGACCTTGGCCAGCATCTGGAACGGGCACTGCAAACCAGCGGCCTGCTGCATTCGGTGTTTTGTCAGACCACCCCAGGCGCCAGTCTGCTCGAAGCTCTGTTGCGAATGGCAGATACCCTGCTCACGTATCGCCGGCGTTACCACAGCGCGCTGCATCCGGTGCCGGTAATGGATTTGCTGCTACTCGATGACAGCACCCCGCGCTCGGTTGCTTACCAGTGCACAATATTGTTGCATCAGGTGAAAAAACTGCCGCCGCAGCAATTTTCAGCGGGCGCTTCAATACAGCGACCGGGTAATGAAAGTCAGCTGGCCGGTGAGTTGCTGGCATTGTTACAGCAAACCGACCCCCGACAGCTATTTGATGGCCAGCAGCAGGCACAGCCTGAACTCGGTCAACTGCTGTTACAATTGCAGTTAAGGCTGCGCCAGTTGTCAGACAGCATTACCCTGTCCTACTTCAGCCATGTCGACCTACATAACCAGTGGCAGCGTTTCTGATATGAAATACAGCTTGCGTCATCTTACCCGTTACAGTTACCCGCAACCGGTTGCCAACAGCTATAATCTGGCCTGCGTTACCCCGCGCCAGCTGCCCTATCAACAGGTGCTGCAAACCCGGCTTGAGGTGCTACCCCTGCCCTCTGAAATGCAGCAGCGGTCCGACTATTTTGGTAACACTCAGCATTTTATCCATCTGCAAAGCCCACATCAGCAACTCAGCGTCACCGCTGACAGTATTGTTACCGTGCAACCAAGGCACAATGTGCTGAAAATTCAGGATGCGGTCAGCCTGAACCAGTTGCAAAGTCACATGGCCACGCAGCATGATCCGGCTACCCTGCAGGCCAAACTTTGCTTACATGCCAGTCAGCTTATTCCACTGCTGCCCCAAGCCAAAGCATTAATAACGCCGTTACTAAGCGAAGGCCAGAATGTGCTGCAGCTGGCGCAGGCGTTAAATGATTTTATTTTTAATGAGTTTCAGTACGACCCGGAATTCAGCACGGTGGTTACGCCACTAACTGACGTGATAAGCCACAGGCGCGGGGTGTGTCAGGATTTTGCGCAGCTGGCGATAAGCTGTTTGCGGTGTGTGGGCATTCCGGCTCGCTATGTCAGTGGTTATCTGGAAACCCGGCCGCCGGAGGGACAACCGAGACTGGTGGGTGCAGATGCCTCCCATGCCTGGTTTGCCGTATTTGACCCGACCCTCGGCTGGATAGATTTTGATCCGACCAATAACCTGCTGGCCGATGAGCAACATCTTACCGTGGCATTTGGCCGGGATTATGCTGATGTAGTGCCATTGAAAGGCTTACTGCAGGGCAATGGCGAGCACACCCTGACAGTAGCCGTCGACGTAGCACCGCTGGCCGATTAGCAAGCGATGGCGCTGTTAATGCTTCAGAATGACATAAAGCGCATGGATAATGCCGGGTATAAAGCCCAGCAGGGTCAGTAAAATACTCAGCCAGAAGTGACCTTTTAAACCGACTTCCAGAAATACTCCGAGTGGCGGCAGAATAATAGCAAACAGTATTTTAATAGGGTCAGTTGCTGTAACAGCCATAAAAATCTCCTTTGGTTCAGATTAACTCCGTTTAACAAAGCAGGAACCATGCCGACCAGGAAATAAGTCATAACTTATTGATATTGTTTAATATTAAAAGCCAAAAAGCGAGCAGGCATCGGTAAAAATAGCATCAGATAACAGCAGACCAGTAAAATTTACCGGCTAAAGCGTCGGGTCAGTGTTGACTGCCCTGCCAGTTAGCCAGCGATACCCTAACCAGGCAGCAGCCAGCAGATATGGCAGGCCGCCGGGAACCCACATCAGTAAACCGGCCAGTTGCTGGTCCGCTAACTGATGCTCCGGGTAATACAGTAAGGTATCAGCAAATGTCAGCAGTGCCCCCAGAAAACCGGTATGCATCAGGGTAAACAATAGCGCCAGCAAAGCCCAGCTGCGGGAGCGCTCGCTGCAGTTGAGCACTGCCCACCACAGAATGACAGCGCTGAAGATAAAACAAAAATGCTCAACTAAATGCCACCATGGGTGCTCCAGCGCCAACACATAAAAACGGGGCGTATGCCAGAACCAGACCATAGCCGCATGCAGATAGGCCAGGCTCAGCGGAAATGCAGTCAGCTTCAGCAGGGGTTGCCATACCAGCCGGCCCCAGTGGCCGCTGGCAGCAGCAAATTGCGCTAATGGCATACTAAGTGCCCACATTGGCGTTATTACCACCATAAACAGCATATGCTGGATCATATGGGCACTGGCACTGGTTTCAGCCAACTCATCCAGCGGCCCGATCACAGCAATTGCGCATAACACACAGCTGCTATGAAATAACAGCGCCCGCCACCGTTGCGGCGGCCTTTTTATACTGCCGACCACATAAAACAACCAGAATAATGCCAGCAGCAATACCGCTACCAACGCGGCCCAGAAAGTCGCACCGTCGCTTTGCAATGGGTTATGCGCCTGCAATGGCAAGCTGGTACTGCCCAGTAACAACGCAACCAACCTGAAAACAATGTGTTTTGGGTTCAACTGCATGGGCTGAACACCAGAACAGGCAGGCCGCCGGCCAGCGTAGCAACGGCTGCAGCCAGATATAACACTGTGCTGACATAGCCGGTAAAATGCTTTACGCCAGCGTCTTGATGTTTTGCCCGGCGCTGTAGCAGACAGTAGCGGCCACAGCGCCAGGCCAGCAGCAGTAACAACGCCACAACTAACAACGTTAAGCCAAATAAACCGCCATTCAGCCAGGTAAAGGGGCTGTGCAGAGTTGCCGGCGGGGCCAACTGACACACCACCGACAAACCGGCATACATGGCGATAAACCAGATGCTCCAGATAATCAGGCCCACGACCAGCTGAGCCGGATGGCCCGGATCTGACCAACCGGCCTTTTGTCTGCGCTGAGAGCTCATGCCAGTGCTTTTCACTTAAGCGCCCCCCAGCCAAGCGGTAACAGAAAAAACAATGCCACACTGAGCCAGTACACCGCCAGATAGTAAAACCATAACGGTTTAACTACTTGCGGCTCATACGGCAACCTGGCACTGACATAGCCGCGGGCCACCCGGATCGCCTGCAGCGCTGTTAACACTATTGCAAGCGCGGCATGGCCTAACAAATATAATAAAATAACCTGTAATACCGCGTCGTGGGCGCTGTTCGAATAATCCAGCGGTGCCATCATAAATAGCGCCAGAACCATAAAAAAATGCAATACGCCACAAGCAGCGCTAAACCATAACTGGCGTTGCAGGTTGCTATCATGCCCTTCAGCCAGACGCTGACACAAGCGTTGAAACAACCATACTGCAATACAGACGGGTATACCGGATAGCAACAACAGCCACAGCGGCAAAGGCCCCTGATCCGGCGCTGACCACTGTGGCGCGGCGGTCCACAAATAAAACCAGCCAAATAACAGCGACATATACAGCGCACCATTGGCCAGCAGCGTGACAATCATGCCCCAGCGACCGGGCCCGTCAGTGGTGCGCGACTCCGGCAATAACGGTTGCTCACTGGTCGGCTGTAATGCCTGTAATGGCGCCGCCGCCGGATGACCGCCATTCTCCCAACTCCAGCGCAGTAGCAGCACAACGCTAACAATAAATGCCAGTAAAGCAAACGGGTACCAGCGGCTGAGCAGGCTGATACAAACCACAGCCAGTGCCAGCGCACTGTACAGCGGCCACCAGGAATTACCGGGTAACTGCAAAATCTTCTGTAATTGGGCACTTACCGGCGAGGTACCCAGGGTTTCACGCAGGCCGCTGTCGGCATTGGCAAGCCCTTCCCGGCCGCTGGCTATCCGCTGCGCCAGCTGCGGATCCTGCCATAATGGCTGACGGCTGCTAACTGTTGGTATGCTGGCAAAATTATACTGGGCCGGTGGCATATCGAGCGCCCATTCCAGCGTATCAGCCTGCCAGGGGTTGGCTGCGGCGTGTTTACCAAACCAGAAATGCAGTAATAAATCCAGCAGCACCAGCGCCACCCCAATGGCCATAATAAAGCCACCAATCGACGATAACAGGTTCAGGCTATCCCAACCTATTCCGGCTTCATAAGTGTAAACCCGGCGCGGCATGCCAAGTAAGCCAGTCAGATGCATTAATAAAAAGGTCAGGTTAAAGCCGCCAAAGGTCAGCCAGAAGCCCCAGCGGCCAATTAGCGCTGACGGCATTCTGCCTGAAACCAGCGGTAACCAGTAATACAGGCCCGCTATCAAAGGAAAGAACATGCCGCCAACCAATACATAATGCATGTGGGCCACCACAAAGTGGGTATCATGTACCTGCCAGTTAAACGGCACCAGCGCCAACATCACTCCGGTCAGGCCGCCACAGACAAAGATCACCAGAAAGCCGCTTATCCACAACATCGGCAGGCGGAATACCACCTTGCCCCGCCATAGCGTGGCCAGCCAGGCAAATACCTGAATTGCGGTAGGGATGGCGACCAGCATACTGGCAACCGAGAAAAAGGCCTGGGCAAGTTGCGGAATACCGACAGTAAACATGTGGTGCACCCACAGCCCGAAGCTGATAAAGCCGGTTAAGATAATAGCAATTACCACCCAGCGGTAACCGACTATAGGCCGGCCGCTGAACACTGGTATCAGCGTAGAGACAATGCCGGCTGCCGGCAGAAAAATAATGTAAACCTCCGGGTGGCCAAACAACCAGAATAAATGCTGCCACAATAACGGATCGCCCCCTGCTGCCACAGTAAAAAACGGCATACCGGCAGCACGCTCCAGTTCCAGCAGAATACTGGCCAGAATGAGTGGTGGAAAGCCAAATACGATCATCAGTGCCATGACCAGGATGTACCAGCAGAATAATGGCATCCGGCTCAGGGTCATCCCCGGAGCCCGGCTGCACAGAATAGACACCGTCAGTTCGATACCGGCGGCCATCGCCGATATTTCAACAAAGGTAATACCCAGTAACCAGAAATCAGAGCCAGGTCCGGGTGAAAACTCACTGCTACTAAGGGGCGTATACATAAACCAGCCGGAATCTGGGGCAATGCCCAGCAGCAGGCTGGCCATAATAATAATGCCGCCAAACAGGTAGCAGTAGTAGCCCAGGGCACTGATCCGCGGGAATACCAAATCGCGGGCACCGATCATTTTCGGGATCAAATAAATTGCCAGCCCTTCCAGTACCGGAATGGCAAACAGAAACATCATCACACTGCCGTGCATGGTAAACAGCTGGCTGTAGGTTTCAGCACTGATAATATCCTGCTCTGGCAGTGCCAGCTGAGTTCGTAACAGCATCGCCAGCACACCGCCCACCAGGAAAAACAGCATACCGGTAACCATAAAACGCAAACCAATAGTGCCGTGGTTTACTGCCGCCAGACTGCCCCAGCCGGGTAAATTAGCCCAGACCTGGGCCAACTGCTGTTTAAAAACAGCTGGCGATACGCCAGACTCGTGCTCAGTCATCAGCGTCACCTCCGCCAGCAGCCGCGCTTGCAACAGTCTGCTGCGCCAGCAAGTTGGCAAAATCTTCAGGCTGATGCGCCGTTACCGTAAATTGCATATGAGCATGGCCCAGGCCACAGTATTCAGCGCACTGGCCACGATATACACCCGCTGTCGACGCTTCCAGCCGCAGGACATTGGTGCGCCCGGGTAACATGTCCAGTTTTACGCCAAGCCGCGGTACCCAGAACGAATGAATAACATCGGCGCTGGTTAAATGCAGATGCACCACAGTATTAACCGGAATATGCAGCTCGTCTGTCAGCCGCCAGTTGTAGCCCGGATACTCAACCTGCCAATACCACTGATGGCCGGTCACCTTAATCTGGATGGCGTTGTCGTCCTGTAATGGCATCATCCGTTGCCCTATCGGTATGCCAATGATCAATAATATGGCAATGCTGAGCACCGGTAAGGCCAGCCCGCCCCAGATAATCCAGCCACTGACCCCGGTCACCGGCTGATCGGGCGCCCGCCGTTTTATCGCGTAGTGCCAGAGCAGCACAACAATCAGCAGAACCAAAGAGAAAAAGCCAAACATTAGCCACCACAACAGTGCCACGTCGGCTGCTGCCGGCCCCTGAGGATCCAGACTGGAGAACGGCGCGCTGCAGCCATTCAGACTTAGCAGCAGGATAGCGGGCCGGAACACTGCTACACTACTGCTGAATAACGTCCGAAAAGTACTTATCACGCTTCGCTGAGGTAGCAGATGTCGATGGAACCCATCACCAGCCAGATTAAAGTATTTGGCCACCCTATTCACCCCGGGCTTATTCATTTCCCGGTGGCCGCCTTGCTGGGATTGATTGCGACCGATTTGGCCTTTATGTACAGTACCGACCCGTTCTGGGCCCGCGCCAGTTTGTGGCTGGCAGGGGTGGGTGCAGTAGGTGGCTGGCTGGCCAGTATAGCGGGCCTGATGGATTTGTTGCTGGTAAGCCAGATAAGACGACTTGTCAGCGGTTGGTGCCACGCTATTCTGGCGGTAATGCTGCTGTCGCTGGCCACCTTTAACTGGCTGCTGCGATTGCCCGATGCTGCCGCGCAAATCATGCCAAAGGGCCTGTATTTGTCGCTGCTTAGCGGCCTGCTGATCGTCGCTACCGGCTACCTTGGTGGCCGGTTGGTTTATGAATATGCGGTTGGGGTTAATATTGACGATATGCTGCAACAGGATGCGAAACCTTGAGCTGACCGCATGCAGATTTAGGCGAATCATGATGCAAACCACCGTAACGCGTCCAGCTGTGGCTTCAGTAACACCAGCACAATAATACTTAACAGCAGCACGAGTACGATACTTAATACAGCCTGACATTTGCCAGCTATGCCGCTGGCCTCTGGTCGCTGACTATATAAAATCAGTAAGCCGGCGAGGACATGGCAGATAACCAGAGCGGTTACCAGGGTAAGTTTTAATAACAGCCAGCTACTGAAATTACTGCTAAAAGCAAAAATAGCAGTACCGGATATAATAGCGACCAGCCCTGCAGGACTGGCAAGCCGGGTAAACCATACCCGCTCCAGCGTATCTACTTTACTGCCGGTTTGCAGGCCCGCGCCAGTACGGGACATCAGTACTAATAAAATACACAGCGCCGCTGCCCAGGTTACCAGGCTCGCAATATGCAAAAACAACAACCAGACCATCAACCTATTCCATTAGCTGCAGGCAAAATAAGCAGAACCGCAGATAAAATGTTAATCAGATGAATATTTTAGTTTATGCAGTTAACTGTAGCAGACAAAATAACAAGCGCAGCCCGACGGCCAAAAAACTTTAGCCGCCGGTTTAAGACCCTGGCAATAATTGCCGAAACGGCAACGCCGGATAAACAACCCGATTAGCTGTTTTGAATTTTAAAAACGCTGCAATACAGGACCGGCAAAAACAGCAGTGTCAGTAATGTGGCAAAGCCCAGCCCAAACATGATAACTACCGCCAGACTGGCGAAAAATACGTCACCCAGTAACGGTATCATCCCCAGAATGGTGGTAATGGCCGCCATCGCGACCGGCCTTACCCGGCTGACCGCGCTGTCAAATACGGCATCAAACGCCGCCTTGCCTTCGCTTAGCTCCAGCTTGATTTGTTCGACCAGCACAATACAGTTTTTAATCAGCATGCCGGACAAACTTAAAAAACCCAGCAGAGCAATAAAACCGAAGGGCGCATCTAACAGCAATAAACCAAAACTGACGCCAATAATAGCCAGTGGCACACAGGCCCAGATCACCAACGCGCTGCGCAGCGAATTAAACAGCAGCACAGTTACCACAAACATCATCAGATAACCAAGCGGCAACGAGCTGAACAATGCCTGCTGGGCTTTTTGCTGTGCTTCAAACTCGCCACCCCAACTGAGGAAATATCCGGTAGGTAACACAATAGCTTCAATCTGTGCCTGCACTCTGGCCTGTAAGGCTGAGGCAGTGTCATCAGTCAGGTTGTTGTGATCAGCCATAACGGTAATGGTTCGCTTGCGATCACGTCGCTGTATTTGCGCATCTTCCCACACCAGGTCAAAACCGGTAACCACCTGGGTTATTGGTACATAGCGCTGCAGTTTATTGCTGTATACCTGCAAATCATACAGGGCATCCAGGTTGTCACGTTCAGCCAGCGGCGAACGGGCTACAATAGGCAGTAAATGAGTACCGTCGCGATAAATGCCGACAGTACGGCCAGCCATACTGGTTAGCAGGACCTCGTCGATATCCTGTTTGCTGATCCCCGCCCGGCGAGCCATTGCCTCGTTAAAGCGGGGCCGGATCACTTTCGCCCGCTCGCGCCAGTTATCCCTGACACTGACCGCCTGGCCATCAGAGAGCAATATTGTTTTAGCCTGCTCTGCTAATTTTCGCAGCACATCCGGATCACCACCACTGAACCGGGCTTCAATTTTTGCCGGAGTAGAAGGCCCTACTTCCAGTCGCAATAATTTATGCTGCACTCTGGGCAACTGCTCAGTGATGTAATCGCGGCTTTGTTGCATAAGTTGTGGCAACTGTTCACGCTGCTCTGCCCGGACAATAAGCTGACTGTACGCGGCAAAATTTTTCTCCGGCTGATAGGTCAGCATAAAGCGCTCGGCACCGCGACCACTGGTGCTTGTGACATGGCTCACCCCATCCAGCGTGGTCAGGTAATTCATCAGCTGTACTGCATCTTCACTGGCGTGGCGAATATCTGTGCCCTCTGGTTGCCACAGGTCAACCAGAAATATCGGGGTGTTCGATGGTGGGAAAAACACCTGTTTTACGTTACCAAAACCAATTACAGCCGCCACCAGCAGCACTGCAGTCAGCAGATAGGTGCTCAGCCGGTGGCGCAGGGCCAGTCGCAGCGTTTTGCGGTACAGGTTAAAAATAGCCCCCTGATATAACTGTTCCGGTTCATTGGCGGCTGCCTGCATTTTGTCTTTAAACAGGATGCTGGCGAAAAAAGGCGTCAGGGTAATAGCCGTTACCCAGCTCAGCAGCAATGAGACAAGCAATACCCAGAACAGGCTGCCGGCAAACTCACCGGTAGCATCGCTGGACAAACCAATGGGTGCAAACGCCGCTATAGCAATAACGGTCGCCCCTAATAGCGGCCACTGCGTTTGCTTAACGATTAAACTGGCGGCATCTGCCAGTTTCAACCGGCGCTGCATCCCTATCAGAATACCTTCGGTAATCACTATGGCGTTATCGACCAGCATACCAAGGGCAATAATCAGCGCGCCAAGCGATACCCGTTGTAGCTCAATATTCATTTGCTGCATAAAAATAAAGGTACCCAGTACCGTCAACAGCAAGATAACCCCGATTAAAATGCCGCTGCGAAGCCCCATAAACAGCAGCAACACCACAATAACAATAGCCACGGCTGCGGCCAGGTTGATAATAAAACCGCTGACTGAATGGGCGACTTCGTCCGGCTGGTTGTAAATAGTGTTAAGGGTTATTCCCACCGGTTTGTTATATTCCAGCTCCGCCAGACGTTGCCGCACCTGGTCCCCCGCTTCCACCACATTAACACCACCGGAGAAAGATACCCCTAGCGTCAGAGCCGTCTGGCCATTAAAACGAATAAGCTGATTGGGTACCTCGGCATTTTCACGATAAACCCGCGCCACATCGCCCAGATAGATTAATTCTGTTGAATCAGGACTGGAAATAATCAGGTTCTCCAGCTCCGCCACCGATTCAAATTCTCCGGTAGGATATATTCGTAACCGATCCGGTCCCACTTTGATAGAGCCGGCGTTAGCGACCATATTCTGGCTTTGCAGTAAAGCAGATAAGGTTTGCGGCGCAATGCCCAGCGCCGTTAACCGCGGCCGTGAAATTTCGACAATAACCTGTTCCTGCTGCACGCCGCCCACAGCAACTTTACCGACACTGGGCACTAGCACCAGCTCCCGGCGCAGGAAGTCGACATAGTCGCGCAGCTCATCCTCACTGTAGCCATCACCGGTTATTGCATACAAAATGCCGTAAACGTCGCCGAAATCATCCTTAACCTGGGGGCTTTTTACGCCGGGTGGTAACTGCGGTTGTAAGTCATTAACTTTGTGACGTAGTTCATCCCAGATTTGTTTCAGCTCTTTCGCCCGATAGGTATCTTTCATTTCTATCATTAGTTGCGATAGCCCTGCCGACGAGACCGAACTGACATGATTTACATAGGGTAATTGCTGGATAGCGTTTTCCAGTGGGTAGCTTACTTCTTCTTCCACCTGCACAGGCGATGCGCCAGGATACTGGGTAATGATCAGCGCTTGCTTTAAGGTAAATTGCGGATCTTCTAACCGGCCAAGGCCAAGATAAGAGACGACACCACCGAACAATAAAATTGCCGCAAACAACCAGGATGAAGTGCGATAACGAATAAAATAGCGGGCCAGATCCATTATTACAGCCCCCGCTCACGCACCCATGGCCGCACCTGCTGGCCTTCACTAAGATGATGCACACCGGCAATGACAATTTGCTCATCCAGCGCCAGACCTGAGGTTATGGCAGCGCCGGCACTGGTCAAGCTGCTGACAGTAATTTCGCGCCGCTGAACCTGCCCGGTGTCGGGGTTATAAACCCAGACATAGCTTTGCTGGCTGTCTAATGTGGCATCGTCAGGCAGAAAAATAGCGCTGGCCGGAATAAATAACGCATCGACATAGGCGGCATTAATTTTACTGACTTCGGCGATAACATTGGCTGTCATACCAGAGAGCACGTTAAACTCGGTTGGTGTCGCCATACTGAACACTACTTTAAAACTGTTGGTAGCCGGATCGGCGCGGGTATCCCATTCACGAATGCGGGCCCGGTAACGATACATCGGGTGTGAGTCGAACACGACTTCCGGCTGGTAATCAAAATCTTTACGGACATTTGAAATCACGTCTTCCGGCACCTGAATCACTACATCTACCTGGTCCCGTACCTGCAACTCCATTATCGGTTGCTGGGCGGCGATGTTTTCATGATTATCTACCAACAGCCGGGAAATAATACCGGCAAAAGGTGCTTGCAAGCGGGTGTAACTAAGTGCGGTTTCAGCAGTAGATAAATCTGCCTGAGCAACCTGTAGTTGAGCTTTTGCCTCATCAAACACTGCTTGCGACACTAACTTTTGGGCAATGAGTTGTTCTGCCCGGACAAATTGGGTCTGCGCCAGGTCGTAGCGTGCCCGCGCCTGATCCAGTTTCAGCTTAAAGTCTGTATCGTCCAGCCTGGCCAGTAACTCCCCTTTCTGAACCTGCTGCCCGGGCCGGGCCATTAACTGTACTAACTTGCCACTAACCCTGAAAGTTAAGTTGGCCCGCACTGTCGGCTCAACCACGGCTGGAAACTGGCGCACTGCGCCGCCACCATCACTGCCAACCTGATGCAATTTTACCGGACGAATTAACGGCTCAGGGTTACCAGCTGCAGGTTCGCTGCAGCCCGACACCAACAATCCACAGCACAGTAATAGTAATAAGCTTGAAAAACGGCGCATAGTAATCTTCCTGAAAGCTGACAAAACCAAGGTAGAAATGACCGATCAGCCACTAATCACAGCTAATCACATCTGACCAGTAAAGCGTATTAAACATCAAAAGCCAGTGCTTAACAGCAAGTTTTTTTGTCTCAGATTAAATTTCCAGTAATGCCTGCTTTAACTGATGCAATTCATCCCGCAAGGCTGCGGCCTGCTCAAACTCCAGATCTTTAGCATGCTGCAGCATTTTTTGTTCCAGTTGCTTCATTTGCGCCTGCAGCTGGTAAGGCGTTTTGCCTTTAATCAGCTTAACCTGCTCGGCCACTTTACGCAGTGCAGTTGGCGCCGTAGGAGCCTGGCCTAAATCCATTACATCCGATATCTTTTTACGAATTGCAGTGGGCTCGATTCCCTGTTTTAAATTGTGGGCAATTTGTTTGGCGCGCCGCCGCTCAGTCTCATCAATGGCCCGTTGCATTGAACCGGTGATCCGGTCAGCATACAGAATCGCTTTACCTTTCAGGTTACGGGCAGCGCGACCCATAGTCTGAATAAGCGAGCGGTCAGAGCGCAGAAACCCTTCTTTATCCGCGTCAAGAATGGCAACCAGCGACACCTCCGGAATATCCAGACCTTCCCGCAGTAAATTAATGCCGACTAACACATCAAATACGCCAAGACGTAAATCCCGGATAATCTCCATTCGTTCCACGGTATCGATGTCTGAGTGCAGATAACGCACCCGGATCTGATGATCGTTCAGATATTCGGTTAAATCTTCCGCCATTTTTTTGGTCAGGGTAGTAACCAGTACCCGCTCACCTAATTCCGCCCGGGCCAATGCCTCAGACATTAAGTCATCAACCTGAGTGGCGACCGGCCTTATTTCAATGACCGGATCCACTAAACCAGTCGGTCGCACCACCTGCTCAATAACTTCGCCGCCCGATTTTTCCAGCTCATATTTGGCCGGGGTGGCCGAGACATAAACCCGCTGCGGCGCAATTGCTTCAAACTCATCAAATTTTAACGGCCGGTTATCCAGCGCCGATGGCAACCTGAAGCCATAATTCACCAGATTCTCTTTGCGAGAGCGATCGCCTTTATACATAGCACCAATTTGCGAAACGGTGACATGTGACTCATCAATAAACATCAGGCCATCGGCCGGAAAATAATCCAGTAAGGTCGGCGGCGGCTCGCCATTCGCCCGACCCGACAGATAGCGGGAATAGTTCTCAATGCCCGAGCAGTAACCCAGTTCCACCATCATCTCGATATCGAACTGGGTGCGCTGGGCGATGCGCTGCTCTTCCAGCAACTTATTATCACTGAGTAAATCGGCGCGGCGGGACGCCAGTTCGGTTTTGATATTTTCAACCGCAGCCAGAATTTTCTCCCGCGGCGTAACATAGTGGGTTTTCGGATAAATCGTATAACGGGTTACGGTCTGCTCGACCGCGCCGGTTAACGGGTCAAAAATACTGATCCGTTCAATTTCTTCGTCAAACAGCTCTACTCTTACCGCCAGCTCGTCCGATTCTGCCGGAAAAATATCAATCACATCGCCCCTGACCCGATACGTCGCACGCTGAAACTCAATATCATTGCGGCTGTATTGCAGTTCGGCCAGCCGGCGCAGAATAAAACGCTGGTCAACAATGTCACCCACTTTTAAATGCAGCAACATTTTCATATAGGATTCAGGGTCGCCCAAACCATAAATCGCCGACACTGAGGCAATGATAACCACATCGCGTCGCTCCATCAGCGCTTTGGTGGCGGATAAACGCATTTGCTCAATATGTTCATTAATTGAGGCATCTTTCTCAATAAAAGTATCGGTAGAGGGCACATAAGCTTCAGGCTGATAATAATCGTAGTAAGACACGAAATACTCGACTGAATTGTGCGGAAAAAACTCTTTCATCTCACCGTACAGCTGCGCTGCCAGGGTTTTATTGTGTGCCATAATCAGGGTTGGCCGGTTTACCCGGGCAATGACATTGGCCATGGTGAAGGTTTTACCCGACCCGGTTACCCCAAGTAATGTCTGGTGAGCCAGACCGGCCTCAAGGCCATCAACCAGCTTAGTAATCGCTTCAGGTTGATCTCCTGCAGGCTGATAATCGGATACCAGTTCAAACGGACGGGTCATGCTGACTCCTTTAATTTAAATAAGCTGACCCGGTTAAACCAGCTATAAGCAATGGCTGCAGTAAAAACGTTGGCAACAACACAGCCGGCAAAGACTCCCAGCACACCAAAAAACTTACCGCCCGCCCAGGCCAGTGGTACATAAAAAACAAACAAACGAATTAAACTAAGCCACAGGGCGTTAGCCGGCATATGCAGGGCATTAAAAGAAGAATTGGTCAGTATTGTAATGCCTTGCAAACCATAGGCTAAAGGTACTATCCACAAAAACCAACGGATATATCGGGCGACATCCGGATCTTCAGTAAACATCGCAGCGATTGGCCAGGCCAGAGCGGCCAACAGCAGATACACAGCAAATTGCCAGCGAATAATAAAAAATGTGCTCAGCCGATACGCCTGTTGTACCCGCTGTAATTTATCGGCGCCGAAGTTCTGACTGACGAAGGGCGGCAACGTCATTGATAATGCCAGTACCACTAATGACGCCAGACTCTCCAGCCTGGCGCCAACGCCAAAAGCTGCGACAGCAGCAGCGCCGTAACTTGCCATAATGGCGGTTAAAATCGCCATCGCCAACGGCGTTAACATATTAGCACCGGCAGCAGGCATACCAATTCGCAGAATTTTACGATAAATGGGTAGCGCAATGGTAAAGGGTTGCCAAACCGCAATAAGCAAGCCACGTTTAAACAACAACCAGATTATCAGGCCACAGCCAAGCGCCCATGACAGCACCGACGCCAGAGCAGCCCCTTGCATGCCCATTGCCGGTATCGGACCGATGCCAAAAATGAATACCGGGTCTAAAATAGCGTTAACGACCCCGCCAGAGGCCATAATCAAACTGGGGGTTTTGGTATCACCGGATGCCCTGAGCACAGCATTCCCCACCATCGGCATTACCAGCAGCACGGCGCCGGCAAACCAGATCAGCATATAGTCATGAATATAGCCAAGTGTCGCCCCACCGGCCCCCAGCAACCGGAACATCGGGTTGATCAGCGCCATGCCGAGCAGGCTCAGTGCAAGCACCAAATAGGTTGCCAGCCATAAAGCAGCAAGCGAATCTGCCTGCGCTTCTTTATTGTGTCCGGCGCCGAGCGCCTTAGCAATAACAGCTGAAGTGCCGATACTAAGACCAATTGCCAGACTTATTACCGTAAAGGAAACCGGAAAAGTAAAGCTGATAGCAGCAAGGGGTGTGGTGCCCAGCATACTGATAAAAAAGGTGTCGACCAGATTGAAGGTCATTAAGGTAAGCATACCGGCCAGAACCGGTACTGTCATACTGCGCAAGGTAAGACCAATATTGCCCTGTAAAATTTGGTTGGCTGGCGGCGCCTGGTTACTCATACATCCGGCCTGCTGAAGAATAAGCCGCTATTGTAGTGAAAAGCGCTGATCCATACCATGGTAAAGCCTTAAAAAGCGTAGCATTAGTAAAAACCTCTGCGGATAAACGGGCTAGTACGACAAATAGTTCACAATTCGGCCCCTGCTTATTTTATGCCACTTTGGATTACTTTAAGGGAAATGAATTCTTGCCACGATTTTATTAAGCGATTGTTTTTATTGGATAATATTTTTTTCACTTTGCTGCTTGACCACCTTGAAAGGCAGAGAACACAAGGCTTAGCCACCCAAAATACAGAGTAACACACAGACTTATCCACAACTTCTGTGGGTAACTTTTACGAAGCCTGCAACCACCTGCTCTGACGGCAATTGCGGAACGGGAGTTTTATTTTTTTCTGTTAAATATCCGGGTAAATAAATGTGTTGTCAGGACACTGCTCTGCCCCAAAAATCCATTATTTGCTTAAACAATATGCAAGTAAACCGGGCAGAGACAAATCTCAGCAGCAAAGTGTTGACAGTGTCCATAGCTGGCATTAGTATTGCGCCCCGTTGAATGCTGTTCCCCAATAGCTCAGCTGGTTAGAGCGGCGGACTGTTAATCCGTAGGTCGTTGGTTCGAGTCCAACTTGGGGAGCCAACAGCAGCAACAATTGTTCCAGATTTCCCCAATAGCTCAGCTGGTTAGAGCGGCGGACTGTTAATCCGTAGGTCGTTGGTTCGAGTCCAACTTGGGGAGCCAACCGCATCAAATAGTGTTCCAGATTTCCCCAATAGCTCAGCTGGTTAGAGCGGCGGACTGTTAATCCGTAGGTCGTTGGTTCGAGTCCAACTTGGGGAGCCATTTATAGCTTCTCAGCTGTTTTTCCTGCTATCTGTCGTTATTTATTCCTTTCTAGGTATTTTTTTGATTTAATTAGCTTTCTATTCTTTTTAGCTAAACTATATTAAGCGTTAGACAAGGAAGCAACTTATGTTTGGTGGTCAGGGCTTATGAAGATATTTAAAACCTTATTAATGGCGCAGTTGCTTACTGCGATAATACTGGCAGCGCTTACCGTGTCAGCGCTGGTAATATATAGCCAACAACTGGTAGAAAATCGCGAACGGAATGCGCGTAATACCATAGAACAAATTTTATCTCATCATCTGTCAGGTGATGCCAAAGTACTTAGCAGGCAGTTAGACCGCAGTTTTGAGTTGCAAAGCCTGCGGATAAGCCAGCTTGATGGCACGGTTTTGCACGAGCAGAATAGTGCCCGCACCTCTACCACAGCAGCAATGTGGGCATTACAAACTGCAGGCAGCCAGTTCAGACCCGTGTTACTGCGAAGTGAAGAGCATGGGATCCAGCTGAGCTATCAGCTGAACCATCAGCCTATGCTGGCACCGTTACAGCAACTGGGTTTCATATTATTATTAGCGCCTTTTATCATTGGCTGGCTTACTGTAATTATTGCCAAAAGCAGCATTAATCGCAGTTACCGTAAAACGTCGCGTGCCGTTAACCAACTGATTGATGGTTTTATTCAGGACCCGCAAAAAGCGGAACCAAACTGGAATAACATACCGCCTGAATTTTCAGACATCAATGTCGCCTTGCAGAAGCTGGCTAACTACAGCAAAAAGCAGTATAGCGAAATGACTACAGCTGCTTATCAGATAGCAGAAGAAGCGTATAAAGATCCGGTAACCGAGTTACCTAATCGCAATCGTTTTGTGCAGTACTATGAAGATCATTGTAAAGTATCGAAAGACACCGATTTTGGGGTGTTTGCAATTACCCGCTGTACCGAGCTGCAGAGCCTGAACCAGACTCGCGGTTATCAGGAAGGCGATCAATATATAAAAGATGTTTCCAACATTGTACGCAAAGTTGCTGACGCTTATAAAGATGCCAGAATATTCCGCTTAAATAGTTCTGATTTTGGCATTTTACTACCCAGAATAACCCCAAAAGAAGCAGAGAATTTTGCGCTGCAATTGCAAAGCCGCTTTAACGAATACCAGAAAAATGCTGAACTCGACTCCATTGCTTATACCGGCCTGGTAACATACGAAAGTGGCAAGGCGCTGGGTGAGTTACTGGCGGTAGCCGATACGTCAATAAGTCTGGCCCAAACCAAGCAAACTAACGCCTGGCACCTGCAAAAAGACTCTGCCGGCCTTGAAATGGCAAGCAGCGGTTATGGCAACCAAAACTGGCGTAATGTCATTGAAGACGTGCTGAATAACAACCGGATTACCTTGCTAACCCAGTTAATTCAACCGTCAAACCGCTCAGCTAAAGCCTATTCAGAAATACTGGTTCGCTTTAAGACCCAGGAAAATCAGGTGCTGCCGACCGCATCATTTTTGGCTATGGCAGAAAAGCTGGATAAAATTATCGACGTTGACCGGCTGATTATAGAAACGGCCCTTACTACCATTAAAAACCGTAATTTACAGGATCAGTATTTTGGTCTTAACCTGTCTCCACGCTGCGTACATGACGATCAGTTTGTGATCTGGCTGGAACGCCGCCTGTTAAAAGATGCCCATATTGCTGCAAAACTGATTTTCGAAGTATCAGAGTTTGGTTTACAGCAAAATCTTAAAACCAGTAAACGTTTTATTGATATGATCCATCGCGCAGGTGCCCGGATTACCGTTGAAAAGTTCGGCGTGGGCATCACATCGTTCAAATTTTTCCGCGACTTAAAGCCTGACTTTGTCAAAATGGATGGCAGCTACACCCGCCGGATAGACGAAGATAAGAACAACCAATACTTTATGCGTTTGATGATCGACCTGGCGCACCGGATAGGTGTAGGGGTATTTGCAGAAAGTGTTGAAACTCAGGAAGAGAAGCATATGCTGGAGTCGTTGTTTATTGATGGTAACCAGGGTTATTACGTAGGCAAACCCACACCAATTTAAGCATGATGGATAGCTGGCAGTTAATCAGGTAGCCACCCGCTGGTTAACTGCCATGAAAACCTGACAATGCAAGGGCCTGGCGTAATAACCCTACAGTTTGTTTGGTTGTAACCACCCCGACATCATTGCATAATACCCGCCTGTTAATTGTCTGAGCGCAACTACCTAAGCCCAACTATGACCGAATTCCTGCTTTTACTAATCAGTACAGTGTTAGTTAACAACTTTGTGTTGGTTAAGTTTCTGGGTCTGTGTCCATTTATGGGCGTATCGTCAAAACTGGAAACGGCTATCGGTATGGCGCTGGCTACCACCTTTGTGCTGACGCTTGCCTCTATTTGCAGCTATCTGGTCGATACATTTTTGCTGGCTCCCTTTGAACTGCTATATCTGCGAACCCTGAGCTTTATTCTGGTTATTGCCGTGGTGGTACAGTTTACTGAAATGGTGGTCCATAAGACCAGCCCTACCCTATACCGGCTATTGGGTATTTTTTTACCCCTGATCACAACCAACTGTGCCGTACTGGGCGTAGCCTTGTTAAACGTTAACGAGCGACACAACTTTATAAATTCTGTGGTTTATGGTTTTGGTGCCGCGGTTGGTTTTTCGCTGGTGTTAATATTGTTTGCTGCCATACGTGAGCGGTTAGCAGCAGCTGATGTGCCGGTACCCTTCCGGGGGGCGGCTATTGCTATGATCACCGCCGGCCTGATGTCGCTGGCATTTATGGGATTTACCGGTTTGGTGAAAGTCTGATGAGTTTACTGACAGCACTGCTAATCCTGGGAGGGCTGGCACTGGTCTTTGGTGGCTTACTCGGTTTTGCTGCCGTTCGGTTTAAAGTGCAGAGCGACCCGTTGGTGGAACAAATAGATGATATTTTGCCGCAAACCCAGTGTGGTCAGTGCGGCTACCCGGGATGCCGGCCTTACGCCGAGGCCATTGCCAACGGTGATGATATAAATAAATGCCCACCGGGTGGTGATAGTACTATCCGTAAACTGGCTGATCTAATGGGGGTGGAAGCCAAACCATTAAATGCAGCGCAGACTGTGGCAATAAAGCGGGTAGCTTACATTCGGGAAGACGAGTGCATTGGCTGCACTAAATGTATTCAGGCCTGTCCGGTAGATGCGATAGTCGGCGCCTCAAAATTGATGCATACCGTGATAGTGGATGAATGTACCGGTTGTGATTTATGTGTTGAACCCTGCCCGGTTGACTGTATTGACATGTTGCCGGTCAGCCCAACTCCGGAGCGTTGGAAGTGGGATCTTAAGGCTATTCCGATAACCCAGGTGGAGTAACAGGTGCCGAGTTTATTTCAGCAAATTCAGGCCGGAAAATTATGGGACTTTCACGGCGGGGTGCACCCGCCAACCCGTAAAGCTCAGACCGCGCAAAAGCCGATAGGTATGCTGCCACTACCTGATCGCTTATATATTCCTTTGCGCCAACATATCGGTGTGGCCGGCCATATTCTGGTCAGTAGCGGTCAGCACGTATTAAAAGGCCAGCCATTAACCAGTGCTGATAATTCCATGGCCGTACCGGTGCATGCCCCAACCTCGGGCACTATTCTGGCCATTGGTGAGCATACCAGTGCTCACCCGTCAGCACTGCCAGAAGCCACCATAACCCTGGTGCCGGATGGTCTTGATGAATGGCGCACCCGCTATCCACTTAACCTTGCCACCAGCGATAAGCTGAGTTTACTGGAGCGGATCCAGGAAAGCGGCATTGCCGGTATGGGTGGCGCCGGCTTTCCCGCCCATTTAAAAGCAGGCTTAACCCAACCCGTTGATTATCTTATTATCAATGCAGTGGAGTGCGAACCTTATATCAGTGCAGATGACGCGTTAATCCAGGAAGGCGCCATTACCATTGTCAAAGGTATTGATATTCTGTGCAAATTACTGAACCCCAAAGCTGTGTTAATCGGTATTGAAGATGACAAACCGATCGCAAGTGCGGCCTTAAAAGCGGCCTGCAGTCAGCGCGAACATTACTACGTACGCGATTTACCAACGAAGTATCCGTCTGGTGGTGAAAAGCAACTTATCCAGCTGCTGACTAATAAAGAAGTGCCCGCCGGACGCCGGCCAATAGATATTGGTATTGTTATGCTGAACGTCGGCACGGCCTTTGCCATTGCTCAGGCCGTGCTGGACGATCATCCGCTGCTGTCACGGATTGTTACAGTAACGGGTGAGACACTAAGTCAGCCGCAGAACGTGTCGGCGTTAATTGGTACGCCGGTCAGCGATCTGCTGACGTTCTGCGGTTACCAGCAACAAACTGACAATAAAATTATTATGGGCGGACCGATGATGGGCTTTACCCTACCCGACCTGTCAGTACCCATTACAAAAACGACCAACTGCATTCTGGCCCCCAGTCTGCATGAATTACCGCAATCGGGTAAAGAAACTGACTGTATTCGTTGCAGCGCCTGTGCTGATGCCTGTCCGGCCAGCTTGTTACCACAGCAATTGCTGTGGTACAGCAAAGCCAAAGACCCGGCTAAACTGGATGAATATAACTTATTTGATTGTATTGAATGCGGCGCCTGTGCCTATGTTTGCCCTAGCGAAATTCCGTTGGTGCAATATTACCGGGTAGCTAAAGCTGAAATCAGGGAGCAACAACGCGAAGCAGTCAAAGCAGAACAAGCCAAAGCCCGCTTTGAAGCGCGCAACGCCCGGCTGGAACGGGAAAAGCAGGAGCGTATGGCTCGGAACAAGCAACTTGCTCAGGCGCGCGAACAGGCGCAGCAAAGTGGCAGTAGCAGTAACGCTGTCGCCGCCGCATTAGCCCGGATTAAAGCTAAACAAGCTGAACAAACTGTAGCACCTGCCGACCGCGAACAACTGCTGGCTGAACGTGAAGCTAAAAAGCAACAGGCTCGTGAGTATCAGGCAGCTAAGGCGGCAGACAAGCAGCAAGCAGACGCCGTGCCTGAGCCACCTCAAGCCGATGCCGCTGCCAGCAGCGAAGCCACAACTGGCAACGAGCCGTCAGCTGTTGAGCCAGCAAGTGCAAAAAGTGCGGCAGTTGCCGCCGCCATTGCCAGAGCTAAAGCTAAAAAAGCAGCGCAGGCAGAGGCTGATAAGCAGGAAAAAATGGTTGAGGCTGAACAAACCAAACAACCGGAAGCAATAGAGCAGACGACGCCGCAGGCTGCCACCGATCCCCGTAAAGCCGCGATTGCCGCCGCTATTGCCCGGGCTAAAGCTAAAAAACAAGCAGACAGCGAGAAATCATGAGTTTTAGAATTGCCAGCTCGCCACACAACAGAATAAGCCGCAGTACCGCTGAGATAATGCTGCTGGTAGTCGTTGCCTGTATCCCGGGGATCATCGTCCAGGCGCTGCTTTTTGGTTATGGTGTGCTAATCCAGTTAGTACTGGCTATCAGCACTGCCTGGCTGGCTGAAGCACTGGTCATGCGGTTACGGGCCAAGCCGGTATTGCCTCGTCTTAAAGACCACAGCGCAATGCTGACTGGAGTACTCCTTGCCATTGCTATTCCCCCCTATGCCCCCTGGTGGCTGATTGTAGTCGGGACGTTTTTTGCCATTGTCATGGTCAAACAGCTGTACGGCGGCCTGGGTAATAACCTGTTTAACCCGGCGATGGCAGCCTATGTGATGTTACTTATTTCCTTTCCGTTGCAAATGACCCAGTGGCTGCCCAGCGTAAGTCTGCAACCTGAATCACTAAGTTTACTGGATGCGGTCTGTGCGGTTTTCACTCAGTACAGTTGCAGCGGTTTCAGTATCAGTCAGTTGCAAAGCGGCATTGATGGCGTATCGATGGCAACGCCGCTGGACACCTTGCGCACTGATCTGGCAGCTGGTTTAACGTTAACTGAAAGTATGCAGCAACCGGTGTTTTATGGTATTGCCGGTGCCGGCTGGCTCTGGGTAAACCTGGCCTATCTTGCCGGTGGTTTAATGCTGATTAAATTACGGGTTATTGGCTGGCGAATTCCGGCCGCGGTACTGGGCAGCTTATTTATGATAAGCCTGTTAAGCTGGCTGGCGGCAGCGGACAGCAATCCAAGCCCGATGTTTCAGCTGTTCTCCGGGGCAACCATGCTGGCAGCCTTTTTTATTGCGACTGATCCGGTGTCGGCTTCAACCACCAATTACGGTCGGTTAGTTTATGGGGCGCTGATTGGTCTGATGATTTTTATTATTCGCAAATACGGCGGTTATCCTGATGGCGTGGCGTTTGCCATCTTACTGGCTAATATGACGGTACCTTTAATAGATTATTACACCCGCCCGCGCACTTATGGTCATAAAGCCAAAGGAGCAGGTAAATGATATTACCCATATCAAAAAATGCGATGTTGCTTGCGGCAGTAGCACTGGTCTGTGTGGCGATTCTTGGCTTTATCAACCAACTAACCCAACCGAAAATTGCTGAGCAAAAACTGGCTAATAAATTAGCCATTCTGAACGATGTATTACCACAAAATAGCGCAACTGAGAGCTTGCTGGCCGACTGCATTCTGGTTACCAGTGAGCAATTGCTGGGTCGCCCTACTCCGCAAGCGATTTACCGCTTACGCGACGGTGACAAAATCAGTGCCTTCGTGGTTGAAACCACCGCACCCGATGGCTACAGCGGCAATATTGATTTAATGGTTGCCGTCACACCAGCTGGCACTGTGCTGGGCAGCCGGGTACTTAACCATCAGGAAACGCCTGGCCTGGGTGATAAAATTGAGCGCCGGCGCTCAGCCTGGATTGACAGTTTCCAGGCGAAGCAGGTCAGCCCGGATAATCAGGCAGCCTGGGCAGTAAGAAAAGATGGTGGTCAGTTTGATCAGTTCACCGGCGCCACTATTACGCCGCGGGCTGTGGTCACAGCTGTTTATAATGCCGGCTTACTTATTTTACAGCAACCCGGGCTTGCCAACCGGCCAGCTAATTGTGGAGCCAGCCAATGAGCGATAATGCAAACAGCATTCGTGAGCTTGCAGTACAAGGCTTGTGGCGCAACAACCCCGGCCTGGTGCAGTTACTAGGCTTATGCCCGTTGCTGGCTGTTACCGGCACAATAACCAATGCGCTGGGCCTGGGTATGGCGACCTTGCTGGTGCTACTTGGCTCTAACGTCGTGGTGTCATTGGTCAGAACCGTCGTGCCATCAGAAATTCGAATTCCGGTGTTCGTGCTGATTATTGCCAGTTTTGTTACCGTGGTGCAGTTGCTGATGAACGCCTATACCTTTGGTCTGTATCAATCTCTCGGCATTTTTATCCCGTTAATTGTGACTAACTGTGCCATTATTGGCCGCGCTGAGGCCTTTGCCTCAAAAAATGCCGTGTTGCCCTCTGCCATTGATGCGCTGATGATGGGCCTGGGGTTTATGCTGGTACTGGTGGCACTTGGCGCTATGCGGGAGATCCTCGGTCAGGGCACCCTGTTCGATGGCGCCGACTTGCTGCTGGGTGACTGGGCGGCAGTCTTGCGGATTGAGTTATTTGCGCTGGACACCCAGTTTTTATTAGCGATGTTACCACCTGGCGCTTTTATCGGTATGGGGCTGCTTATTGCTCTGAAAAACCTGATTGACGCCCGGTTGCAACAACGCCAAACCGAGGCAGCCGGTATTACCCGGGCCCGGGTCACCGGAACTGCTCAGTAGTGCGATATATGATTAATGAATAAACAAAAACGCATTGAAATGCTCAGCCGCCTACGAGCGGCAAATCCAACACCAACCACTGAGCTTGAGTACAGCTCACCTTTTGAGCTGTTAATCGCCGTATTGTTATCTGCCCAGGCCACCGACGTTGGCGTTAACAAAGCCACCCGCCATTTGTTCCCGGCTGCGCGCACCCCACAGGCTATGCTGGATTTAGGCGTCGACGGGGTTAAACACTACATAAAAACCATTGGTTTGTTTAATACCAAGGCCGAAAACGTGATTAAAACCTGCCGCATTCTGGTTGAACAACACGGTGGTGAGGTGCCAGAGAACCGCGAGGCGTTAGAAGCCCTGCCCGGCGTGGGCCGGAAAACCGCTAATGTGGTGCTTAATACTGCCTTTCGCTGGCCGACTATCGCCGTCGACACCCACATTTTCCGGGTATCCAACCGCACTAAGCTGGCCCCCGGTAAGAATGTCGACCTGGTAGAACAAAAGTTATTAAAAGTAGTGCCAAACGAGTTTAAGCTGGATGTCCATCACTGGCTTATTCTGCACGGTCGTTACACCTGTGTGGCACGTAAACCTAAGTGTGGTTCTTGTATTATTGAAGATTTATGTGAATTTAAAGAGAAAACCGACTAGGTAAATGGCTGCAAAATTACTTAAGCAAAGTTTGCTTATTGTTACTCTAACCTTAATCTGACGCCGGGATCAGTGATCCACCCGCTTTAAGTAACGCGGCCAGTGACTGCGGCGCCATCGGAAAACCGAAGTAATACCCTTGTCCTTCATCGCAATTCTTAGCCAGAAGAAACTCATACTGCTCTTGTGTTTCCACACCTTCCGCTATGACCCGTTGATGCAGGCTTTTACCCAAGCTGATCACAGCCTGCACAATGGTGGCATCGTCCGGGTTGGCATTGAGTTGATTGACAAAACACTGGTCGATTTTCAAGGTATTGATCGGAAACCGCCGCAGATAGCTCAAGCTTGAATAACCGGTGCCAAAGTCATCGATCGCCAGCCTGATGCCCATGTCCGAAAGTGAATGCAGCACGGAATTAGTCGATTCTACATCCCGCATCAGAACGCTTTCGGTCAGTTCTATTTCCAGAAGGTGCGGGTCGAAGCCTGTGGTTTTAAGCGTTGCGCGGATATGTTCCAAAAATTCTTCGGAGCGAAATTCAAGTGCAGAGGTGTTGACTGCCACAATGATTGCAGGCAGCCCTGAATTCATCCAGGCAGCCGCTTGCAGACAGGCTTCGCGCAATACCCAGCGACCAATTGGCAGGATGAGGCCACAGTCTTCTGCAATGGACATAAAGTGCCCTGGCAGCAGCAGCCCGCGCTGCGGATGCTGCCAGCGAATGAGCGCCTCCACTCCCACAATGGCACCACTGTGCAGGTCTATTTTAGGCTGGTAGTGTAGCAAAAATTCGTTTCGTTCCAGCGCCAGGTGCAGGCTGGCTTCGATAGATTGCAGCTCAACCGCCCGACCAATCATTTCTTGCTCAAAAAATTTGTAATTGTTACGGCCGCTCTCCTTGGCGTAAAACATGGCCATATCCGCATGTTTTAGCAAGGTTTCCGCATCCTCGCCGTCATCGGGATAAATAGCAATACCAATACTAAACGTGATATGAAGTGCATGCCCTGCAATATTATGAGGATGCGCTAACGCTGTCAGGATCTTCTTTGCGGACAGCTCCACACCATCCGGACTTTCAATCAAGGGCAAAAGCAACACGAATTCATCACCACCTTGCCGACTGACGGTGTCCGAGCCGCGAACACTCGTCAGCAGCCGCTTGGCTAACGATTGCAGAAGTTGGTCGCCAACAGCATGCCCCAGAGAGTCGTTGATTTTTTTAAAACGATCAATATCCATAAACATTACGCCGAGCTGCTGCCCCTGGCGATGAGCGGCCTCAATGGCCTGACTCAGGCGGTCTCGGAGCAGCACTCGATTGGGCAAGTTGGTTAGCGCGTCGTGATGGGCCAAATGCTGCAGTTCAACTCTGACTTTCTCGATTTGTTCTGTTTGCCTTTGTGCTGCCAGGGTGGCAACCACCAGGCGGGTGTTCGCTTCCTGCAGCATGGCTGTGTGCTCGGGCGATTTCAACTGCAGCTCTGTCTGGGTCGATTGCATTGCGTCCTCGCGCTTGGCGGCGATATCTTCGCGTGAATTGGTTTCTTCTTCCCGGGTCTGCGCGGCGTCTTCGCGCACCAACACCGTGTTTTCACGCGCCTTGGACGCGCTTTCACGCGCATCAACTGTCTTCTCTCGTGCAGTGACCAACTTTTTTCGACTGAGCATGGCCGCTTCGTCGTCGCCTACCGAATGTTTCCGGTCTGCACTCTCACTATCCCGAGGGCCACTATCCCGGCTGGCTGGAATGTTTTTCTTTTGCTGTTGAGTCAGGTCCGACGATGGCTTACCACCGAGCTTGGCAGCATCGCGGCTTTTATTCCTGGCCATATATTTCCTCCGCATTTTTTCTTTCACATTGCTTCTTTCGCATTGTTTCTTGCGTTGTTGCACATTTTGATCCGCCCTGATGGCATTTGCTACCCTTTGTCAGGTGGGCATTTTGGGCGTCGGTCGAGCTCGGGGCGACCTGTGGTGATACCATTATAGTCAGATAAAACGTCGCCAATGACGATGCCGTCATCAGTGATCTCAAATAGTCGAATGTCTTTACTGTGGGCACTGCCGCGGACCTTAACAACTGAGAGTACGCGCTTAAATTGGCCTGCGAGTTGAATGTAACGTTGCATAATGATAGCGTCCGCCAGAAAAGCATTGCCAAAGGGACTGAAACGCAAATCGGTGTAGCGGTCTTCCAGTTCCGAGGTCATCAAGATGGCAACCCGCAAGTCGGTCAGTTCGGCAATCATCCGGTACAGCGATCCACGAAAATTTTCACTGAATTCAGGCGCCAGTGCCAGCTCAAATCCGGACAAGGAGTCAATGACGACACGCTTCGCTTTCATTTTTTGAATCATTTTGATCATGTCATGCAAGGTTTCGTCAATCGACAAATCCAGGGAGCGGGTGTTGATCACGCCGACGTCTCCCGCCTCAACCATCGAATACAGCTTCTTATTACCCAGCAATTGGCTGGGGCTTTTTTCAAAAGCCGCAATGACTCCAGGCTCTCCCTGGCGCACCCCTTCGGCGAGAAACTGAGTCGCCAATACAGTTTTGCCACAACCCGACGGGCCTACGGCCAGCAACGAATAACCCATAGGCAAACCGCCGCCCAGCATGTCATCGAGGCCGGGAGTTCCCACCGGCAGGCGTGTCTCTAAGCCGGCGGTGTCGGGAGCAACTTTGGTCGATATCGAGCCTTTAACAATAGCTCGTGGGAAAATCCTAACGCCATCATCATCAATCCGAAAGGTGTGTAAACCGGACCGTTGGGCCTGGCCACGCATTTTAACCACCTGAATTTTCCGCAGCATTGAATTTCGATGCAAACTCTGTGACAGACAGATAATGCCATCGGCCATGGCAAAGAGGGGGCTTGTCTCTGATTCCGGCGACACATATTCGCCAATCAAGAACGAGGTTGTCTGCCAACTGTTCATTTGCATGCCGAGTTGTTGCAAAAACCGTGGTAAATCCGAATCACCCCGGGTATTTTCTTTTGCTGAGCGAGCTACCGTTCGAAAAGAATCGACAAAAACAAATTTTGGCGCATAAACTTTAATTTTGTCGGCGATGTGCGCCATCACACGGTCAAAACCGCCATCCAAAAGGTCTGCTGACAGGTGGACGAATTGGATCGATTCTTCTATCTTGGTGATATCAAAAAATGCGAACTGCTGTTGATAACGAAGCATCTTCAAGGCGGGTTCTCCAAGGACTGTGAAGTACAGTGCCTTCGTATCGGGGGTGGCCAATGAGAACATCATTTGGTGCGCAAGCGTTGTCTTCCCGCTTCCCGGTGTGCCCACGATCAGATTGAACGAAAACTCTGGCAAGCCCCCACCCAACAGGTTGTCCAGACCGGGTACGCCTGTACTTAAGCGCTCTATGTTGGCTTTGTTACTCATTTATTAACTCCTTTTCCAATCGGAATACGCGTTTCCTCCAAAGCTGATCGAAAAATACGGGTGGTGAGCTCTGCGCCGATGAGAGATTCCAGAATGCCAGTAAAATTGACCAGCAGCAGGTAGTTTGCTTCACTGGCAAGCGCCGTAGTTTGGTCTTCCAAGCTTGCTCTTAAGGCGCTGAAACGCTTATGTGCCGATGGCTGCAATTCGCAGGTCAACAGCCAGGGAAATGTCGACTGGGTCAGGATTACACTGCGGTCATAAAGTGCATTGAACCCTCCTTCGCCAATGATTGAAATAATATGGGCCGCTATCAGCTGCCACTGTTCAATCGCGTTATCCACCATTTTTTCAGGATCAGGGTCGGTCAATTCAATGATTAGCTGTCGCAACAGCAAATCATGTATTTGCATAAAAAATACCTGTCGACCTCGTAGATGTCGTGATTAAACCTGTTCGAGTCTTAAAGACTAGTGGCAATCGACTTGCACTTCTGTTCGTTAGCGAACACTACCAACTGGATTGGGCCCTGTCGTAGTAGTTTAAAATTTCTGCTTTGGCATTTAGCCGTCATTTCAGAACCGCAGAATATACTGCTATCAACTGCCGCACTGCGATATTTCGCTGGCCGACTATCGCCGTCGACACCCACATTTTCCGTGTATCCAACCGCACGAAGCTAGCACCAGGCAAAAACGTCGATTTAGTCGAGCAGAAGTTATTAAAAGTGGTACCCAGTGAATTTAAACTGGATGTCCATCACTGGCTTATTCTGCACGGCCGCTATACCTGTGTCGCGCGCAAACCGCGTAGCAACAGCTGTATTATTGAAGACTTGTGCGAGTACAGAGACAAAACCGAATAAGCTGAGATCGGGTAAGCACTTAATATAGCTTTGCTGTAAGCACTTAAATACTAGATTTTTTTCTAAACAGTACAGAAAATTGCATTTTTACGTACCAGTAATATTGCGATTTGCAAACCCAACTCCCGTTGGGTTTAAACTTCAACCACCCGCAATTTGGCTGGAATATTCTCAATATAATTCTTGTGCACGCTTAGCTCGGTTCCATCTTGCAAAATGAGTCTGGCATCATTGCTATTTAATTTATTAAAGCGGGTAACGGCATTAATATTCACAATTTCACCGCGATTGATTTTCACAAAATCTGTCGGGGTTAACTGGCTAAGCAGTGACGACTGGGTAATACGAAATGGATAAGCACGACCCTTAACATATAAATCCTGATAGTTACCGGCAGTTTTGATGTAGTCGACCTGCGATAGCTTAATCAAAAACTCCTGATTGAGCATTTTTACCAGCACTTGCGTTAAGTATGGTTCTGTAACATCGGTTGTATCAGGCAGATCTGGCGCGTCAGCTAGCTTTGATGCCTCACCACGCCAGCGCCGTATAACAAAGCGGTATGCTTCAAAGAGTATGATAAAGAACAAATAAAGCCGCACATCTTTGGCATACTCATAGAGCAAATTCGATGTACTCCAGTCAAAACGGTAATCTTCACCCGCCAATTGATAGGCAAAAGAACGCATTGTGACCATTAACACCAGATGTAAAGCACAAAACATAAAACTCGCTAATAAGTGGCGCAGCATCTGCTGCCTTATCCCTTGTATGCGCAGAGGATATTGCTCAGACAACCAGATCAGTCCCGGTAGTATGAGCAAAACTGATAGAGCGCTGCTGATTTCCCACAGCCATGGTTTCCAAAATACGATGCCGGTGGCTGACTTTTCGACATACGCAATGTAGCCATTAGCAACCATATTCACACTAAAAAATAATGCCAGCAACAGCACTTCGCACTGCCACTTGTGTTTAAGATACCAGGTTAAAAATGCCGACTGCGCCATAAAATGCTGCCAAAAACATCCCATAAAAACCAAGTTTATCCCAAAATCGCTAAGTTAAGCACTGCCCTAACCGCTTTATCACTGTTCATTGGTCAGTAAAACCGCTCTCAATCAGACTGTGCTGGTAAACAACACAGCTTGGAGCTTTGCATATGAAAACTAACAGACGATATGATATCGACGCCCTGCGGGTACTCGCATTTGGCATACTGATTTTATACCACTGCGGCATGTTATTTGTGCCGGGCTGGGGCTGGCATATTAAAAGCAGTTATCAGGTCGAGGCACTCCCCTCAATAATGCAGTTTTTCAATGCCTGGCGTATGCCGCTGTTATTTTTAGTAAGCGGTGCGGCTATTGCCCTTGCAAACCCGCAAGAACGGCTGGTAGATTTTGTCTCTTCGCGTACCTTTAGACTGCTGTTCCCGCTGCTGATGGCGATGATATTTACTGTACCGCTGCAGGCTTATGTGCAGGCTGTCGCCAACGGCAGTATTGAAGCTGGCTTACTGCGTTTCGTGGTGAATTATTTCACCTTTCAACCCTGGCCGCAGGGTGCTTTTGATGGTTCTGACGTTGGTTTTACCTGGAACCATCTGTGGTATCTGCCTTACCTCTTTGTGTATACCTTGCTACTGGTCGGCCTGCTAAAGCTCAAAACCATGCTGCGTTTAACGCTGAACTCGCTATCAGTTAGCACAGTGTCATTCATCAGCGCTATCTTCCTTTTGTATATCGTTGCTCTAAAGCTTTGGGTAAAGCCACACTTCCCTGAGACCCATGCGCTTTACAATGACTGGTATGCGCATCCCTACTACTTTGGGTTCTTCATTTTCGGTTACCTGCTGGGCAGACCTGCTTGCAATAACGTATGGCACAAACTAGCAGGAAGCCGCTGGGCTTTATTGGCGGTAGCGCTTTCAAGTTTTGCTATCTGGTTATGGTTAAAGCAATGCAACGGCCTGCAAGTTAACCTTTGGCTGTTCGCACCGGCAGCAGGTGAGCTTCAATTAAGTGGAGCAAGCTATATGCTCTGTGCCACGAATATTAAAATGATTGTGCATGCATTTTATAGTCTCAGTATGATTGCGGCAATTTTAGCCTTCGGCTTTCAGTATCTTAATAAACCTGATTCAGCTATTGCCCGCTACAGCCAGGCCATCTTCCCCTGGTATATCCTGCACCAAACCCTGATTGTACTGCTGGCTTACTGGTTGGTGCCGTTAAAACTAGGGGTGATTGCAGAAGCAGTGCTGGTAATCAGCGGTACTTTCATCGGCTGTTACCTGGTGTGCCGCTATATCATAATGCCACTACCATTCTTGCATAATGCTTTTGGGATATTTGCTAAAAGGTAATTTTAATAAGGCCTGTAAGCCGATGCGAACAGGCCTTACTTTTCCGTCATTTAGTGTATGACATCGACTACTCTAAAGTTGTACTAAAATATTTTGCTGCTTCTGCGTTCAAACAAGGTAACATCTCGCCAAACCCCATTAAGTTTACCTATTTTCGCTCTTGTCCCAACCACCCGAAAACCACAGCCAGTGTGAAGCCTGGTACTCTCTATATTTTCAGGAAAAACACCAGCCTGCAAAGTCCAAATCCCGAGTTCTTCGGCGCGTTCAAGTATGAATTTGAGTAACTGTTTACCAATGCCTTTACCCTGATATTCTGGCGCAATATAAATACTTAATTCAGCTACGCCTTTGTAAGCGCAACGATCTGATACCGGTGATAAAGACACCCACCCCATGACCGTTTCGCCTTCAAACGCTGCGTAGCCAGTATGAGGTAAGACACTTTTTTGCCAGCCCTCCCAATCTTTCACCATCGTTTGAAAGGTCGCATTGCCCGTTTCAATCCCTTTCTGGTATACAGATTGAACCTGAGGATAATCCTGCTGCTGTATTGGCCTGATATGAGTCCTGAGCATCATTTGCTTGAAACTCCGGCTGCATAAATCCATGTCGCGATTATCTTACCGGTATTTTCATCAAACCCCTCTGGCAAGCTAGCGTACAGCTTCACATTACCATCAGTCGTTGGTTGAAACATGTGGTTGTAATCAGGCAATACCACAAACTTATTCGCTGGGTGCGGACAAGATAATATCGACTGCTTAATCCCCTGCACATTTTCAGCTGCAGGTACTTGCACATCTTTATCGCCATTAAGCACCAACACAGGCGCACAGACTTTTTGCCAATATTTGGTAGGGTCAGTCGTCAAGATTGAGAACAACGCTTTGTCATTTACATTATTGATATCCAGTGTGTATGCATCGACGCCAAACTTTTGATAGACCTCGCGCTGTTTATCATTCAGGTTTGATAAGAGTGCTTTTGCTTGCTGTAAGCGCTGCTCATCATCCTTAGCATTAAGCACGATACGATAATAGTCTGCTGCTATTTTTTGTAAAATCTGAGCCTGCTGTTCAGTAGCCCCCCGCCCCATAGACTCGGTCTTATCCTGAAGCACAATAGCATCGACACCATTTAAACCGACACCACCTAGCGAGATAACAAAATCAGCTTTAACCTCAGCCGCAGTAATAGCAACCACTGTTGCCCCTTCACTATGGCCGGCTAAACCAATTTTTTCCGGCTGAATCGAATTCATTGATTTTATTAGATCAAAGGCTGCCTGGCTGTCTCTTGCGTAATCCTCAACCGTGGCTTGGCTATAATTACCACCTGAGCGTCGCACCCCACGCTTATCGAAGGTAAATAACGCTACTCCCTGCTTTGCCAGCTCAATACCCAAATTCCGGTAAGGCTTTTTGCCTGCGAACGACGCATCGCGATCTATGGGACCACTGCCTCCGGCCAGAATAACCACAGGAGCTTTAGAATTATTAGCGGGTTGATATAGCGTGCCACTTAGCCAGGTGCCATCTGCTGACTGAAATTTCACGTTAGGAAACTCAACTACCTGTTCAGGTAGCACTGCCAGATATTCATCATTACTCAGGCTTTGTACCGGGCATAAGGTTACCGGTAGCGCCATGCCCTGATTTAATTCTCCCTGTAAGCAGCTTTTTTCCTGCTTCAATTCCAGAGATGCTCCTAAAGTAGGTAGTACTAACGACCAACCGGTCTCGGTTTTCATCAAATCGGTGACCGGAATATTTTGTGTTCCCTGAGCCGGGCTTCTGACATTGGCAGTCATTAGACTGTTATTTGTGAAAGTTTCAAATTCCAGCGGCATTTGCTGGCCATTGGGCAACTCAATCTGCCCAGCCCACTGGTGGTGCTCGTCTTGTGCCTGCGCAACAAACGCTAACGAACTAAGCACAACTGCAATAAGGTTTTTTTTCATCACTCTCTCCTGAATAAAAACTTATAGTAATTCTTTAGTGAAATTGACTGTGTAATGGAATGTAAGCAGCTGTAAGTATGCTACTGACCACTAACGTTATGACGCTTAGTAAAAAAGTTAATAATTTCATGTTTTTTACGTATTCAAGAATTGCGGCAAGTATAAAGCGGGATAAACTAATTACTGTAAGCGCCCGTCAGAGTGCGATTAATAACTTGATACAATTAAGCTTATGCAAATTACGATTTTAAACAGTGAAGTTGTGTAAGCTCGTGTCAGAGTATCAATATTGAAGGTAGCCTTAGGATAAACTGCTATGCGTCAGCCACTTTTGCTTATAGTTGAAGATGATCAACGTATAGCAGCGCTTATAGCCAGCTTTTTGCAAAGAGAAGGCTTTGAATCTGTCATTGCTACTGAGGGCCAGCAGGCACTGACTACCTTTTCAAATCGTGTTTTTGATTTAGTCGTTCTGGACCTCATGTTGCCCGATATAGATGGCACAAAGCTGGCTGCAAAGCTTAAAACCGTCAGGGACTGCCCTATTCTTATGCTGACGGCAATTGATGACGAGCTTCAGGAAGTTCAGGCACTTGACGCAGGCATTGATGATTATTTATCCAAGCCTGTTCAGCCACAAAGACTTTTAGCGCGAATAAAAGCCTTGTTAAGGCGCGTAAAACCTGGACATTCTCTGAAGGATACTTCATTGATAGTAAATGAGATTAGCCGTGAGGTTTCCTATCTTGGTCAAAAAGTATTACTTACCGATGCTGAGTTCGACTTGTTAGACTTTTTCCTTAAACATCCAAACCAAAAGATTAGCAGGGACCATTTGATCAAAAGGTTACGTGGTTTTGATTATGACGGCTTAGATCGTTCTATCGATATGAGAGTCTCTGCACTGCGAAAGAAGCTTTCTGATGAAGATGCGCCATATCGCTTAATAAAAACTATCCGCGGATTTGGCTATCTGTTTGTTATGCCGGGCAGTGATTGCCAATGACGAAACTTTTTTTAAAGTTCTATTTACTCATTATATTTGGCTTTATCGGCGCGCAACTGGTACTCAGCGTTTTGCTTAATAGCGTACTTGAAAGAGAAATCGCCAACGATGTGCTAACTACCTCTAAAGGCGTTAGCAACCTGATAAAGCAGCAATTTGCCGGCCAATCGCAACAACTATGGCCGGAAATCTTAACCAAACTGCAATCACAGTTTGGCTATCCACTGACATTAGAACCCATTAATGCACTTTCAATATCTGCTAATGCCTCAGAGCAGCTAAGCACTCTCGGACGAACCGTCATTGCCGATGTGCCAATTGCTGGCCAAACACCTGTTAAAATTATCACACTATTGAGTGACGATACGGCTTTAGTGCAGCATATTAATGGCACACTGGAAAACTCTCTACCGCTACAACTACTGCCAATAATTGTTTGGCTACTTAGCCTTGCCCTCTTTGTTTTTCTGGTGACTTACCCACTTTACCGCCGCTTAAGAAAATTATCTGATATTGCCAATCAGGTTGCACAAGGACAGTTTAATGTATCGTTTGCGCCCTTTACACAAAAAGAAACAGCTGAGCTGGCACAAGCTTTTGAACAATTGGTAACTCGCATCAAGCTGTTGCTGGATAATCAGAAGTTGTTTTTACGGATTGTCGCGCATGAATTTCGCACTCCATTGACGCGGGTACACTTTGCGTTGGAGGAGCTGAAAATCAGCACTAACTTGCAGAAAATCGATGAAATTAACACCGATTTGGACGAACTTAACGACATGCTAACTGAGCTTGGTCACTATGTGAAAATTAACGATGAATTAGAGCGTAGGCACCAGGGCGAACTTCACAACGCAAAAGCGGCTATTGAGCTGCAATTAGATCACCTCAAACAAACTTACCCTAACCTGAGTATCAGCCTGACGTGGCAAGGGCCAGACACATTGTTTGCCAATACTAAGCTTAATCACTATTGCATCAGGAACCTGTTGGCAAATGCGGCTAGATTTGCCTGCACCTCCGTAATGGTAGCCGCGATTAACAACGAGGCTGGCTTACAGTTGGTTATTGAAGATAACGGCGAAGGTGTCAGTGATGACATGCTGAGTAAACTGGGCACACCTTTTGTTCGACATGCGTCGAAAGGCGGACTTGGTTTAGGTTTATCTATCGTCCAAAACATCGTACACAAGCTAGATGGCGTTCTGCATTTTAGTCATGCTTCACCACAAGGCCTGAAAGTTCAATTGGTTATTCCGACTTTTGGTAAGCCTGTGTAAGACATCACGCTAAGGTGGTCATACTGTCATTGAATTTAGACTGCAAGTTGCCAATAGTGATGGGGTCTTAGCAGCATTTGAGTTTCAGCTAAGAAATCAGGATGACTTTTTTGCTCAACTTAATTCTTTACGCAACGCAGAAAACTTCCAGTCACCACAATTCAACCAAAATAAACTCGGGCTGCCACAACAATCAAACAGCACCGCGACTGAGCAACAAGACAAGCTGAAGCAATACGCAAAGTAGAGACAGCCTGGTTTTATCGATGAAGTATCTACTAAACTGGCCATGCGCGGCAACGCCAAGATAGACATTCTGACCAGACACTTATCCTTGGCAGTGCAAAATATGCTAACATCTGGCATCTCATTTACCCCCTAATAAACAGTCAGGGAGCAAAACATGCGAATGCTACACACCATGCTACGCGTGGGTAATCTTGAAAAATCTATCGCTTTTTATACTGACGTGCTGGGCATGAAGCTGCTGCGCCAGTCTGAAAATACCGAATATAAATATACCCTGGCATTTGTTGGCTACGGTGATGAAAGTGAAAATACCGTGCTGGAGCTAACCTGGAACTGGGATACCGACAGCTATGATTTAGGCAATGCCTATGGCCATATTGCGCTGGAAGTCGATGATGTATACCAGGCCTGTGATAAAATCCGCGCTAAGGGCGGCGTAATCAGCCGCGAACCTGGCCCGGTTAAAGGCGGTACAACTGAAATTGCCTTTGTCCGCGACCCGGATAACTATGCGATAGAACTGATCCAGAAGAAAGACAGTTACCAGACGTTATAAATAAACGGAGTAATAATGACCGATTTAACCATCAGAGCGGCGACAACTGCTGATGCCAGCACCATTTTGCAGTTTATTACTGAGTTGGCCATTTTTGAAAAAGCAGAAGATGAGGTGCTGACCTCAGTTGAGATGATTAAGCAAACCCTGTTTAGCACTGATGCCAAAGCCCATGCATTAATTTGTGAGCGTGAGGGTAAAGCAATTGGTTTCGCTGTTTACTTCTACAACTATTCAACCTGGCTGGGTAAATACGGCCTGTATCTGGAAGATTTATACGTGACACCGGAGGCCAGGCGCAGCGGCGCCGGTAAAGCACTGTTTAAAGCCCTGGCGAAAATTGCCGCCAGCAATGACTGTGGTCGCTTTGAATGGAGTGTACTGGACTGGAATACCCCGGCGATTAAGTTCTACGAGGCCCTGAACGCCCAGGCTAAAACAGAATGGATTGGTTACCGGTTAACGGAGCAGCAAATCACAGCACTGGCAACACAAGCAGAATAATTCGTGGCGCTCAGTTGCAGCATTTATTGCTGCAACTGAGTTTGACGGTCTCTGGCAAACTGCTCTAAACGACCTATCATTTGCTCAGAATAGATCCCCTGATAAAGTGCCCGCATGCTGCCATCCAGATAACTTTGCTCCAGCACCTGTTGCCAACGGGCAATGCTGCTATCATCAATATCCAGCGAAAAAGCCAGATACAACTGCACCTGGCTTAACGTTTGTAACATCACCAGTTGATGCCCCGCCAGCTGCATTTGCAGCTGGCGCTCAGCCAAACCGGCTTCGTTTAATACCACCAGCTGCACCCGGCCTTTTAGTAATAAACTAAAGCAATCACCATGGTTTACCGTCAGGATCAGGTTGCGCCCCTCGGTAAAGCCTAATCTTTTTAAGGCGTTAACATGAACTGATTGCCGGTACTCACAGGCAAGATATTTGTTGCTGGCCAGCGGACTGGCATTGCTGCCTTTAAAAATATCACTGCGACCATACAGGCCAATAGTATGCATTTTTAGCGGCCCAACCCACTTGAATCGTGACTCCCGCTCGGCATTACGCACTGTTTCAAACACGCCACTATTTGGTTGACGAAGTGCCCGCTCAAATGCCCGGGCCCACGGCAATAATTCAATCGTAGCGGGTTGATCCAGTCGCCGCAGCAACAGCTCAATAAGTTCTGCCGTTGCCCCGGATACCTTACCCCGGGCATCAAGATACTCACCAGGCGGGCTGTGCTCAGTATACAACTGCAACACTTTTTGCTCTGGCTGCATAGCCACTGCCTGCACGCTATTCGTGGCAACCAGCCATATTGTAATAAAACATAAACTAAGCACAAACTTCGGCATGCAAACGACTCCGGTTTGATTTGCCATTAAATGCGTAGCAAATTAATAACACAGTTAACCTAAAAACAAAACCAGCAGGCGGCATCTAATCGAGGGTAATGACTACCTTTTCATTTAACGACATAGCCAGATTATTATCATAATAAGCTGCCTCGTTGATAAACGTCGGATATACCGTCTGCTCGCCATCGTAATAAATTTCAGTGCCATCAAATAACATAAAAATCGGATCGCCGGGATGAATTGGCTGGTAGTCTTTATCCTGCACATTTCTGTGCACCATGCCCAGCCGTTCACCCTGTTCGTTCATTGGCAGTTTAATGCTATGTAAATAGCGGAATGCCTCAGTTTGTTTAGGTAGTTCAGGCAGTTTACCGGTGTTATACAATTCAACGAAATCCAGAATATGACGGGTCATCCGGTCCATCAGTTCCAATACATCGTGGCGCAGCACGGATTGCGGCTGAGGGCCGACTTCAACCAGCACGCCGTAACGGCCAAGTGTGCACATTAACGCATGGTCTGCCGCATGAAAATGGTCTTCATCCCGGGAGATAATTGCCTCAGGCATTACCATTTTGACATACGCTGCCAACTGATTATAAAAAGGCCCGGCCTGGGTCAGGATCAGACAGGCACCCATATTGCTGGTGGTGTTATGTAAATCAATCAGTAAGTCCGTTTTCGCTGCGCCTTTCGGGCCCAGTTCAGCATTCAGTACCTTGGCCCTGCTCTGTTCATAATCGGTCAACGCCGGATTAGCCAGATCAGCATTTTTAAACTGTCTGTTCAAGTCACTGTGCAAATAACGTTTATTGGCATAATGCGCTTGTGGGTTAGCCCAGACACAGCGACAGTCAAAGCTGTCCTTGCTGATAAGCTCTGGCCTGGCCTGATACTGTTTAATTAAATAGATACCCGAGAATTCATTACCATGCACACCGCCAACAATGGCTACCTGCTTTATCTTATCCATAACGTCCCCATCAGAAATACTGTCAGACCTGTACTGCTATTAACCAAGCTTAGCCTATCATCAAACTGGCTTTTATGGCGTGACTAAAATGGTGTTACGCAGCAGAAAACAGCACGCAATCGCGCAACAAGTATTTAATTGACTGTATCAGCGGGCAGGTTAATCAATGGCGGGTTAATCAATGGTAGGTTTACGTTGTCGACAGAGGTGTAATCAGGCAGCGGGCTTTGCCAGATCATTGATATCACGGGGTTGCTTGACCAGTTCGTTATGCAAAATAGCACTGGCCTGGCAGACGCACTTACCACATTGACTGCCAACACCGAGGCCGGCTTTCAGTTCACGCATGGTACAGGCACCCTTGGCAATATGTTGCTTTATGGCTTTATCTGACACTGCTTTGCATAAACATACGTACATGGCGCTGCCTTTAACTATCAAAAACAGCGCCATATTAATCTAACTACGAATTGTTATCAATACCATTTTAGCGAAACAGGACTTTTTCCTGCTGAAACCAATGGACACAAAACGCAATCAGCGCAGCGGCCAGCGCCGTAGTTGACGCAAAAATCAGTGCCAGTAAGCCATAGTCTGCAGTGCCTTTCAGCAGCTCTTTAATTGCCAGCGCAATATTTGTCAGCGGGATCAATGCTGTGGTCACATCCAGCTCCATCCCCGGTGCCATAGCAATCATTAGCGGTACTATCACCAGTATAGTCAGCGGGCTCATGTAGTTCTGCGCTTCTTTAAAGGTACGGGCGTAGATAGAAATAGCCAGTAACAATGCCGCAAAAATGGCCGCCGTTGGCAGCAATAATGAAAACATCAGCATCAAATCAATGACAGTGATGCTGGCCAACGCCTCAGAAACCTTGGACAAGTCAGCAAAAGCACTAATAATAGCGCCCCAGACGCCAAGACTGACCACCGTTATCAGTGCCGTCATCAGTGCAGTAGTTAATACCGTTAAAAACTTACCTAACACGATAGCGGTGCGGCTAACCGGGCAAATCAGTAAGGTTTCCAGGGTGCCACGTTCTTTTTCCCCCGCGCCCATATCTACCGCGGGATACATAGCGCCACTCAGGCACAGCAGCACTAACGCATAAGCCAGTATTGCCCCCATGCTCTCGCCAATATTCTCCCGCTGCTCTGCCGTATTTACCCGGGTAAGCTCAACCGGTTTCAATATTGCGGTCAAATTAGTCGGGTCAACACCTAACTGACTCAGCGTATCGCGCTGCAACTCCTCGGTATAGGTTTTCAGCATTTCGTCGAAATAGTTGTACATAAAGTCCAGTTGCGACGAGCGGTTATAAATTAACTGCCATTCCGTCTGTTGCACGGCGGCTTTGCGGCTGGCGAAGTCAGCCGGGATAACTAATGCAACATCAAACTCTTCATTGCGAATTGCCGCAATCAGTTCCTGTTCACTGGTTAATGCTGTTTCAACTTTTTTAAAGTTTTTATGGTAAAACAGCGCTTCGGCAAACTCCGGGGCTTGCTGCTCGTTAACAATAACGTAACGGTGTTGCTCTTCCATCGCTTTACTGGTGGTCGTAGCCATTACCAGGCCGACAATGCCGAACAGTACCGGAAAAATAAGAATTGGCAGTAAAATAACAAAGATAAGGGTTTTCTTATCACGTAAAAGCTCGGTTAATTCTTTAAAATATACCTGCCACATATTAGGCTGCTCCCTGCTGTGGTTGATTAGCAATAACGGCTAAAAAGGCCTGACGTAGATCGCCATCTGGTGTCAGCTGCTTGAACTCTTCAAGGCTGCCGGAAAAGCTGCTTAAGCCTTTATCTATTACCACAACCCGATCACACAAAGCGCCGATCTCATCCAGATGATGGGTAGAAAAAATCACCGGCGTGCCCTGCGCTTTTAACGATTTTATAAAATCCAGTACCGTTTGCACTGTCATAATATCCAGACCGGTGGTTGGCTCGTCCAGAATAACCACTTTAGGGGAATGCACAACGGCCCGGGCAATAGCGGTTTTCTGCTTCATACCGGTAGACATGGTATCTACCCGCCGGTTGGCAAAATTATGCATATCCAGCATGCTAAAAAGCTCGTCAATCCGGCTTTTTATCGCCGTTTCTTTCATGCCGTGTAGCCGGGCAAAATAAGCGACATTTTCAAAGGCGGTTAGTTTGCCATACAGTCCGGTATCAGCAGATAAAAAGCCAATTTCCTTGCGGGCCTGAATAGGCTTTTGTAACACATCGATATCATTGATAAATACCGAACCACTGTCTTGCTTTAATGCGGTAGATAACATCCGCAAGGTAGTAGTTTTACCGGCACCATTTGGCCCCAGCAACCCCAGCACTTCACCGGCACCGCACTGAAAACTGACATCCCGTACTGAATGAAATGATTTTTCGCTGTAGCGCACATCCTGCTTTTCAGTATCTGATAATTTATTGCCTTTGCTTATTGCAAATGCTTTGGCTAACCCTTTTATTTCAATCATGTAAGCTTCCTAATCGTTGCTTGTTTTTTTCGCTTTTGATTTACTTGCTCTTATATTTTTTGTGTTTATTTTTTTGTATTTATGTTTTTTGTGTTTAGCGCCCGGAAATACGCCGTATTCAGGTAAAACTCTGCCCGGCGATTATCATCCCACCAGCCTGGCACCCCAAGCAGTGGCAACGGGGTCAGTTGTTGATTATCAAGAAGTAACCCGCCGTTAGCAATTTGTTGCGACATTTTTTGGTCAAGAAAACTGTAAGCATCTGTTAAAGACCAGTGGCAGAACCCAGCTGGCACGTCGATAAACAGACACTTGGCGGTTAATCCCAGAAAAGGTGCAGTGGCCATTTCATACATTGCATGGCCAAATATTACCGGCCTGATGCTCTGCCACCAGTCAGCACGCCTGTCAACAAAGCTTTGCTGCCACTGGTGTGTTCGTAACAAGTCGGCATGGTGCGCGGCTTCTGGCTCAAGGCAAATTACCACCCCACACTCATCAAATAAGGTCAGCCTGTTACGCAGCTTACTACGTTGCTTCAAACCATGCTGACTAATTTCAGACATATGTAATTGATTAAGCAAAGCTTTGGTCTTAGGAAACAAACACCAGATTAAGGCACCAAAAAAGTCATGCCAGTTATCTTTACGGGTAGGAACATTGTTAGTTGCATAAATATATTCTTCATAGTAGCGGCCATCCGTCGCCAGCGCGTCGTCAGCCACAAAACGAAAAGGCGAATTACCGGCCCATTGATTCAACCTGGCAACATCCGGCCAGTGGTGTTGCTGGCTAAGGTCGATACGCTGACAGAGATCAGCAAATATACTGCTCGCGGCTAACAGCGTGCTGTCCCAGCCAGGGGGTGGACTAAAACGGGTTTTTAGATCATTTTTTTGCATAATCAGTGTTTTCTGTTGCTGCAGCTGAAAACTCTCAACCTTAATTACTTATCAAAAGCGTGAAAAAGCGCTTGCATTTTTGCCGTGGCATGGCACATTCAAGGGGTACGTTTAGACGTACATACTGCCAAAATTACCCTTCGTCTTTCAATTTGCACGGGTGTTGGCTGCGCCAGTTTACCCCTATCACTTAGGACAGCTAAGCTCAAGGGGATAAATTACCTTGCCGCCTACGTGCATCTCGAAATCCATTGGGTAAAAATGTGTTTATTCGAAATTAATTAATAGAGGTTATCATGTGTTCGATATTTGGGGTGCTTGACATCAGTACTGATGTTAAAGCGTTGCGCCAGCAGGCGCTGCAGTTATCTAAGTTATTACGTCATCGCGGTCCTGACTGGTCAGGCATTTGGAATGACGACAATGCCATTCTGGTGCACGAGCGTCTGGCTATTGTAGATACTGAAAATGGAGCCCAACCTCTTATTAATGATAATCGAAATCACATTCTGGCAGTGAATGGCGAGATCTACAATCATAAGCAACTCGAAAAAGAGCTTGCTACGCCCTACCCATTCAAAACCAAGTCAGATTGTGAAGTGATCCTGCCATTATATTTAGAACATGGCGCCGACTTTATCGATCAGTTACACGGTATGTTTGCCTTTATTCTGTATGACGCTGAGCAAAGCCGCTATCTGATAGCGCGGGATCATATCGGCATCATCCCGCTCTATTACGGTTATGATGAAAACGGCCAGTTATTTGTCGCCTCAGAATTAAAAGCACTGGTACCGGTATGTAAACAGATTAAAGAGTTCCCGCCGGGCCACTACTTTGACAGCAAAATTGGTGAGCTTCGCAGCTATTATAAGCGCGACTGGCAAAGCTTTGACGCAGTAAAAGACAACCCGGCCAGTGAAACAGAGTTAAAAGCCGCGCTGGAGCATAGTGTCAAAACCCACCTGATGTCAGACGTGCCCTATGGCGTATTATTGTCTGGTGGTCTGGATTCCTCGCTTATTTCAGCCATTGCCCAGCAATATGCCAAACGCCGGGTGGAAGATAATGATCAGTCTGAAGCCTGGTGGCCGCGCCTGCACTCATTTGCAGTCGGCTTGCCTGGCTCACCGGATTTAGTTGCCGCTCAGAAAGTGGCCGATGCCATCGGTACTGTGCATCACACCGTGCATTTTACCGTGCAGGAAGCGCTGGATGCGCTGCGTGATGTCATCTACTTCCTGGAAACCTATGATGTCACCACCATCCGGGCGTCTACCCCGATGTACCTGATGGCCCGCAAAATTAAAGCCATGGGTATTAAAATGGTATTGTCGGGTGAAGGCTCTGACGAATTATTCGGCGGCTATTTGTATTTTCATAAAGCGCCCAACGCCCGCGAGTTTCACGAAGAAACCTTACGCAAACTCGACCGTCTGCATATGTTCGACTGTAACCGGGCGAACAAAGCGATGTCAGCCTGGGGTATTGAAGCCCGGGTACCGTTTCTTGACAAGGAATTTATGGACGTTGCCATGCGCTTAAACCCGCAGGCCAAAATGTGCGGTGGCGGCAAAATGGAAAAGCATATTCTGCGCCAGGCATTTGATGGCTTACTGCCAGATGAAATACTGTGGCGGCAGAAAGAGCAATTCTCTGATGGTGTCGGCTACAACTGGATTGACAGCTTAAAAGCGCATGCTGCCAAAGAAGTCAGTGATCAACAAATGGCTACCGCCAGCTTCCGCTTCCCGGTCAATACCCCGGACAGTAAAGAAGCCTATTACTACCGGGTAATATTTGAAGAGCACTTCCCCCATGCTGGTGCAATCAGCTGTGTACCGGGCGGAAAATCGGTTGCCTGCTCTACCCCGGAGGCATTGGCGTGGGATGCAAAAATGGCGGAAATGACCGACCCGTCTGGCCGTGCAGTGCGTGACGTGCACTCGCAAGGCTACTAAACCGCAAGTCACGATTCAGGCCGCCTTAGTGCGGCCTTTTTTATTTCAGTAAGCTGTATAGGCGTCGTTGCAATTAACTGGCACAATAACCGGTAAAGATGAGCAACTTAACGGGTTATCGCGGCCGCACTGCAAACAGGCGCCGCAGATTATTGCCAGGGACTGACAAATGCATTTTTTACGTAATATTGTAGCCGGTAGCCTGACCTTACTGGCATCAGGAGCCCTTCTGCCAACCAGCGCCACTGAATTGCATATCGGCGGCCAGTGGCTGACCGATCAAAGTGGCCAGAACCTGATTGACCCGCAAAGCTCGGGTTTAACTCTACGCCATGGTGAGCTTATTCATCTTGGCGATAACAGCGCGGCGCTGCCAATGCGCAATATATTGCTGAGAATTAACCCGCAAACCGGCCAACTGACTGCGCCACCGGTTAAGATCACCATAGCCAGCCAGCTGCTGCAGAACTGTTTTGCTGACCTGTTAACTGACTACCCGGACTGGGAATCGCTGACCTGGGACCGCCAGGACGACACCACCCTGGTCACCGTAACGGAAGACTCTTCTGGCTACAAGCTCAGTCCTGAGTGTGCCAGGCGTTATGCCGACACTCACTCAACATCCTACCCGACCCTACTGGTAAAAATAAAAACTGACCAAGCGCTGACTCAGGCAGAAATTGTCGCAGTGCGCCCGGTGCAATTTCCTGCCCGGGCCAAAGTAGGCAATTTCAGCAATGACGGTATTGAAGGCCTGGCGTTTGACAACGATAGTAATCTATATCTGGCACTGGAGAAGAACCAGGCCAACGCACCGATGATTTTTGTCACGCCCTACTCTGCAGAATTCTGGTCCTCAGAAGACTTTGTCAGGGTGGCAGACACCGGGTTTAAGCTGCCGGTGCCGGATGCCAATAACCATCCGATTAATGGCCTGGATTATCTGCCTCACCCGGATAACAGCCATCCGGGTTACCTGGTTGCAGCGGCACGTAATGATGACCAGTTATGGGTAATTGATATCAGTCAGCGCCAGCCACCTTTTGTGCAGCAACTACATTTTTATGCACCCACCACTGTGCCGCCCCATGTTGCTAAACCGACGAATACTGAGGCCAGTGACAATTGCCCGGTTTATGAAAAATTGCGCAATACCTCGATAGAAGGTGTGGCGGTAGCGGCGAATCAGCTTTATCTGGTCAATGATCCGTGGCAAAGTCAGTATCCTAAAAATATCCAGTGTCCGGCCAATGCGGTTAAATTTAAACAGTTTTCACCGCTGCTGTTTCAGCTGAATACCGATCCGCGCTGGTTTATCCAGCCATCAGCAAATGCCAGTAAGCAGCGCTAGGTAGCCCCGCCGCCTTCTGCTATTATTAAGCACCAGCCGCCGCCAAAGCTGCAAGATGACGGCAGCTGACGATTTAGCCTTGATAACCGTGCTGCAGGATCACCTATGATTAACCACTTTCGGGTGCTTGGAGTTAAAACCAACGCCAGCGATGAAGATATTAAAAAAGCCTATAAGCGCCTGGCTAACCGCTATCATCCTGATAAATTGCTGGGGCTGAGTGATGAGGAGAAAGAGCAGGCGGCCATTCAGTTGCAACGGGTAAAGCAGGCTTACGATGTACTGGCAGATCCGAAGCAAAAGTCAGCTTTTATTAAAGACTTTAACAACGTCATTGTTACTGATCCCGCTGCCGCCATGCAGGAATTATGGGACCAGTACTACTGAGCAGCTTGCTATTATTGCCAGATTTTATTAATACTTTTAATTAACCCTATACAATCAGGATAAGGTCGTCACCCTCTTATGGCTGCAAAACTGAATTTGAACCGTATTCGCGCTCTGCAAACTGATGCCAGAGAAAATATTGAATCTTACCTGGATCCGGAAACCCCGAAAGCGCTGGAGCAATACACGGCCAAAATGAAAGCCGTCCTGTTGCGTGATCCGCAGTTGCTGGAGTCATTGCCGGAGTATCTGCCGGTTGCCTTATATGGCCGGGTTAAATTTGTGCCCGCCGCCAAAGCCAAATGGCAGCATTGGCTCAGCACCGGCACGGCGCCAGACTGGGATGAGTTTAAAACCTCTGCCGCCTTTAACAATGCCGATATTGAACTAGTAAAAGCGATTCGCGCTTTCTCTGAGCCCCTGCTGATTGAAAGCTGCGCGGTGCTGTTTTTAATGGAGCATGGCGACAGCATTAGCAAAAGTAAACCAGACCAGGGCGCGGCAACTGCTGACGGCGACGCGGACGAGCAGTCAGATGATGATTTCAATGCAGGCAATGACAGCTATGGCAGCGACGATTATGACAGTGATAATGATCACGATGATGGGTCTGACGAGCCCGGCTATGACAATCAGTATGACGACATTCGCTTTAACAGAGAGAAACCTGAATGACAAATTTAATTGAAATTGCGGTTGCCGAAATTAAAGAGCTGGCGGTAATTGAGCCCAAACAAGCCAGCAAAAAGTTTGAGCTGATAGCGAATACCATGAGCGATGAGCAACTGGTTGAAGTGATTGAAAATATTGACATCGTTACCCTGACGCAGATGAACAGCCAGCACGATATATCCTTTCCATCCATTATCTCTGAGCTGATGAGCCCGGAGCGCATTCGCGACATTGTTTGCCAGCAGCCTTTGTACTGGGAAGAAAAAATTAAAAATAATGCCGAAGAGTTGCAGCAACACACCTTCGACTTTTTAACCTATCTTATCCGCACGCAGGAAAGTGAGGAAAAACAAGCTGAAATTCTGGAATGCGTTGCTGACGATCCGGCCGGGCTGTTTTATTTATCAATTCCGTTTATTGAGTTGTATCGCGCTGAAGCGGTTAGCGATGATGATGGCCTGCACGATATGTTGCATGATGAAGAAGAAGACCTGGAAGAGGCTGTGCGTTATACCGAGCGGCAGATGAATGAAGATGCCCATGGCCTTGGCATTGACGACCCGCGCAGTTTACTGGCACTTATCCGCCAGCTGGCTCCTGCTGTGGAACAGGCCATCAAAGCCCTGATCCGCAACGAAAACTCTGGTTGGGAAGGCATTATCAATAAGTTTGCCACCGAGCTGGTAATGCAGGCGAAAGAGAAAAACCAGGCAACGGATGAATTTGCCGAAGTAGACGACATGTTCAGTTTTCTCGATTAACCCGGTAGTTAAAGGATAAGCCCCATGCAGTTAATGGTTCGTGATGGAAGCACCGGCCCCTTTTTGAGCCAGGTTATCAATAATGCCCTTGCTGCAGAGCAGTTAAGCGCAGCCCAGTTGCAGCAAATTAAAGGCAAAGCCGTGCTGATGAGCCTGAAATTTGCCGATAAATTTTATAACAAATATAAAATGCATCTGCTGGAGCAAGCAGCTTATGATGTGATCGGCGTGGTCAGCCTCGGCTTGCTGGAACTGGCAGATAAAGACCCGCAACGTGCACTGGCCTTATTACTGGCGCCGGAAGGCCTGGTAAAGCCATTTCAGAAAGGCTGGAGCATGTTAAGCACCGTTAGCCGGCAAAATGGTACTAAATCGCTGTATGGCGAGGTAGACGAGCAGCTGTTACAGCAATTGTCGAGCCCGCCGGATGCAGAAGACTGGCCTGGCTGGCAACATTATCAGCAGGCATTAACCGAGCACCGGCGCAGCCAGTCAATGCAGCTGTTACAGCAACAGTTTTATGCCCGCAGCCACTTTGATGAGTTCGAGCATTTCAGCTTGGAAGAAGTATTAGCCGAGGTAGTATTTTACCGCGCCCTGACCGGCGGCGACAAAGTACGGCAAGATTTAAAAAAGCGGCTTTGCCAGATTAACCTGCAACCACATTGGTTTAACGAAACCTTCTTTACCCTGCAAACTGAAGCCACTCTGGCCGAATTACCGGCGGCTAACGCCGAAGCAATCCGGCATGACTTAGGCCAGCATTTTGTGCCGGCGCTGCTACGCACCTTACAGTTTGCCAAAGATTATCAAACACTGGCCAAGCAGGACGCCTCACCAGAGAAGCTAGACAGCTTTGAAGGTAAGCAAGGTTTAACCAATCCGTTACTGGGCTGGCCCCAATACCTTGAGTTATAACAGTATCTGGAACTGTAGGCTCACTTTTGTCATGGCGGCCATAACTGCTGCCTGTCAGATCGTAGCCTGGCTCAGGCTTTCACCTCAGGGCCCAACGTAGCAGCCGGGCATAAAGCCATTGCCGTGGCCGGCGTGTTGCGGTTAACCCCATACGAGCCAATGCTTCTGGCGCGGCAGGGCCACCGCGGACAAGCGCGCTAAGGGCCTGCAATTTCGAATGTTTCAGTCGCTTCAGGCGCTGCAAAGCGGCCACAAGTTGTTGTTCGACAGACGTAAAATCGCTGCCAAAAGGGTAATCAGGTAGCAGGCCCCCCGCTCGCAGCGCCTGAAGGCGTAACTCGAGGTTGGCGGGTGAATTTGCCGCTGCGACTGCTGGAATGGTCCAGCCTGGATCCAGTTTGCCGGCTGTTACCGCCCTGCTTCTCAGTTGTTGCTGAAAACGACTATCGGAAATGCAAATAAGGGCTTTAATACATTCCTCGTCCGTCGCCCCGCGTAAATCAGCAATACCATATTCCGTAACCACTATATCCCGCAGATGGCGCGGTATAGTGCAGTGCGGATATTCCCAGACGATACTGGCTGTGATTTTACCGGCACTTTGCCGGGTGCTTCGCAGCATCAGGATTGAGCGGCCATCGCGCATAGCATGGGCCATGGCAACGAAGTTGTATTGGCCTCCCACCCCAGACACCAGCTGATGATCTTTCAGGGCATCGGAAGTGGCAGCGCCGGTTAAACTCACCATCATGCAGGTGTTAATAAAGCGGGCTTTTTGCCGTTGTAATTTCTCCAGGGTGGGATTAACACCATACAGCTGATTGATCCGGCCAACTGAACTCATCCGAAAACGCGGCCGCTCCTGCTCGTTTAATTGCCGTAACCAGTGGTAAAAATCGTCTGAGCCCAGAAAAAATGCGGCGTCTAACAAGGCGCCGCGGCCTTCGAGATTAGTGTGTTCATCTATCTGCCCGGCATTGGCCAACGTTTGCAGGCTCTCATCGTCGAATACTTCCCGCTTCAGGATCCCGGCCTGATACAGGTGCATAAAACCATCGAGAAACATTTCACTGGCACCATACAGCCCGGTGTCGAAGCTATCATGGCCACCAATAGCGGCAATCAGCGATTGACCGGGCAAGGCCCGGCTGAAATAACTGCGATAGGTTTCGTTCTGTTGTTGCCGTTGCACTAAACTGTGCACCAGCGCATCGCTGAGCGAGCCAATGCCAAGCTGCAAGGTACCGCCGTCGGCCACCAGCGCGCTGGCGTTCATGCCCACACAATAATCCTGGGTTGAAACGGGGCCACGGGGCAGCGCAAACAGCCTTTGCTCAGGATCACGGTTGATAATCTGATCAAAAAAAGCCTCACTAACCACCGCATCGCCGGCCATAAATGGCAGGTCCGGGTGTACCTGTGCCAGCAACAGGCACTTTTTGTCAGGCCGATGGCGAAGTTCTTCCACCAAATCCAGCGTGACATCCGGATTGCAGCTAAGACTGTATTCCCAGCCTGACCCGGTTTGCCGCCGTGCGACCAATTGTAAAATCAGATTAACTCCCCTATCTGCCAGATCCCTCGCAACATGGGTGTAGTTACTTGATACGTAGTGGCGCTGGGCAGCAGCATTACCGAGCATGCTGCCTGACTGAAAATAAAATTCAGTAACGCTGATATTGGCAGGTAGCTGCTGGGCAGCCAGCGCATCGGCATAAGCGAGCCGCGGATAATCTTGACCAAAATGGCGTTTAAGAAAAGGCGCCAGAAAACGCGCTTCCAGTTCGCTGCCCGGCTGCGGCGGATTAAGCGACAGCGCGGTGAAGATATCCAGCCGGATGCCACTGTCCTGGCAGGCGCGATTGTAAAAAGCATTAACTAAGCGGTTAGGTTTACCTAACCCCAGGGGTAAGCCAAGAACCACATGCTTACCAATTTGCGCTAAGACCTGGTCAACGATATCGTTATAATCATTATCATTCATTGGGTTAACTTTATCTCCGTGCGCACAATATCCGTTTTAACTCACTGTTCTAACTTACTCTAGAGCGCCGGGCCCATAGTGCGAACAACGAGGCGCTGCCAAACATCAGCAGGCTGTAAACGCTGGGCGCTATCGACATGGCAGAACTTTGTAATATGCCGGTGGTAATTAACAGTGCCAGCGTACCATTTTGCAGACCGACCTCGAGGCATATGGTTCTGGCCTGACGCTCCTGCTGTAACAAGTATTTCCCCAGCAAATAACCAAATAGCATGGTCACCAGGTTAAGCGTCAGCGCTGCCGGCCCGGCTTTGGCAATAAAGCGCCATAAATCATCGCCCAAATCGACTGAAATGCTGATGATCAGCAGCAACAGGACAATAATCGAGAATTTACTGATAACCGGCTCTGCTGCTTTGGCAAAAACCGGCCATTTTGCGCGCAGTAGCATGCCCACCAACACCGGCAACACGCTGACAATCATCAGCGTTAACCAGGTTTGCATTACCGGCAACTGCAGGTTCGACTCAGCCCCCCCGTAATAGCCAATGGCCCAGGCCGCCAGCAACGGTATAGTAAAAGGGGTAATAAACCCCACCACTGCCGTTAACGATACCGATAAGCCGACGTCCGCTTTACTTAAATAGCTGTATAAATTCGAGGTAGTGCCACCCGGACACAGCGCTAAAATAAACAAGCCTATTGCCAGCTCAGCCTGCAGGCCAAAAAGCGCAATCACCGCAATGGCAGTAACGGGTAACAGCAATAACTGCGCCGCTGCACCGAGCAAAAACCCTTTGGGCGCAGCGAATACCCGGGAAAAGTCAGCTGGGCGCAGGCTCATGCCGACGCCAGTCATAATCAGGATCAGCGCCAGTGGCAAACCAATCTGGGTCAGGCTATTAAACATCTGCGTTCCTGTTTTACTAAAAAGATTACGTTAACCTAATCCATGCTGGCTGTCAGCAAACGAGTTTTGAATTTTGAGTGTTGAGTTAGCCTTGCTCTGCCAATGCTTTTGCCTGAGCTTTTGCTTCGGCTTTGGCGGTTTTCTCCCCCACCAGAGTAGCGCCCCAACGGCGCAACAACTCAAACCCGGCCAGACAGCCAGTCACCGCAAGCAGAGCCAGTAACATACCGATCATCCCCAGACGCTGCTGCTCCGAGTACAAGGTCCAGATAAACTGGCCGACACATAGCGTTGCAACGACTAACAGCGTCGGCTTCCGACCAATTTTAGCAACAATAAATACTCCCAGCGGCGCGCCTATTGCCACCACCGGCGCCGCAGCCAGCCAGTTTTCAAATACGCCTGGCGCCAGGCCCTGACCTGAAACGGTTTTAACCAGTACACCCAGTACCGAGGTAAAGGCCATAATCACCACCGAGGTAGGAATAGCAATTTTTAAATCGGCGCGGCATAGCAGCACCAGCGCGGTATACAACACCATATCAATACCGACGCCTGTTACAGCGGCTACGGTAGCACCCGCCAACGCACCAATCCACAACCCCAGTTTAAAATCCCAGTGCTCATCAAAATCGGTAATACCAGAGTGACCGGCAATTTCGTTTAAGCGGAATAAATGCAGCAACCCGAAGCTGGCCCATACCACAGCAAATAGCAGCTTAATCCACAGCTCCGGAATAAAAGGGGCAATAAAGAAAATACCCAGCGGTGTGCCGAGCAAGGCCCCCAGCATCGCGCCTTTAAGCGTGGCCCAGGCCAGGGGCTGACGCCTTGCCAGAATAAAAATAGCGGCACTGGTCATACCGACAGATTGAATAGCGAAACTGAAATCCCGGCCAAGACTGGCCGGCAGCTCGAACAGCAGCACCAGCACCGGAAAGCCAACCGTACCACCGCCCATGGGCGTAGAGCCGGCAGCATAGCTACCAATCGCCATCGCTACCGCCATTGGCCAATGCGCTACCGCTGTAGACCAATACCCGAGGCCGGCCACTAAAAACAGCCAAACCGCATAAAAACCGGCCAGCCAAAGCAACCAAATCCATAACTTTTGCTTTAATACTGGCTTGGCTGGCAAGGGTGTGTTCATGCTGGATGTCCTTAGTCATTAGTTTATTGTTTGTATCAATGCTCTTAATACCAGTTCGTTCAGAGCAAGGTTTTTATTGCCCTGCTCAGCCCGTCCAGGGTTAACGGATACATTCGTTTTGCCATTAACTGGTTAATCATGTCGATAGAATAATAATGGCTCCACCACTGCTCTGGTTGCGGGTTGAGCCAGACCGCTTTCGGATACTGACTGAGTAGCCTCTGCAACCAGACTTTACCCGGTAACTCGTTAAAGTGCTCGACACTGCCACCCGGGTATTCAATTTCGTACGGGCCCATAGTGGCATCGCCGACAAATATCAGCTTATAGTCGCTGCCATAAGTATGAATAATATCGTCTACCTTTAGCTGTTCGGTATAGCGACGTTTGTTATCGCGCCACACTCCTTCATACACGCAGTTATGAAAGTAGAAAAACTGCAGATGCTTAAACTCAGTTTTTACCGCCGCAAACAGCTTCTGGCACTGCTCGATATGGTCGTCCATTGAACCGCCGACATCAAAAAATACCAGCAGCTTAATGGCATTGTGCCGTTCACGGATAAAGCGTAAATCCAGCCAGCCGGCCTGTTCAGACGTGGCCTGAATGGTGCCGTGCAAATCCAGCTCAGTTTCCGCACCGCTGCGTGCGAATTTACGCAGTTGCTTTAACGCCAGTTTAATACTGCGGTTATTTAGCTCACTGTCGGTATCTAAGTCTTTAAATTCGCGCTTATCCCATACTTTTACCGCCCGTCTGGCGCCACTGCTCTGTTGGCCAATCCGCACGCCTTCCGGGTTATAGCCATAAGCACCAAAAGGTGAGGTGCCGCCAGTGCCAATCCACTTGTTACCACCAGCGTGCTTTTTTTGCTGCTCTTTTAAGCGCTCACGCAGGGTTTCCAGTAATTTATCCAGCCCACCCAGTGCCTGCAGTTTGGCTTTATCTTCATCGCTTAGCTTGCGCAGCACCTCGGGTACCAGCCACTCGGGCGGAATACTGGCGGCGATATCCACCTCGGCCACGCCCTCAAAATAGTCAGCAAAGGCGCGGTCGAATTTATCATACTGAGTTTCATCTTTTACCAGGCATAATCTGGCCAGCTGATAAAAGGCTTCAGTGTCGGCAAAGATCACTTGCTGCTTCAGCGCATTTATTAAATCCAGCAGCTCGGTAATACTGGTTTTTAAGCCGTATTTGCGCAGGGTAAAAAAGAAATCAATTAGCATTGCTTATGGTCCTGGTGTAATCGAATCGCTGCGGCCCACAACACTTGCCCCGGCTCGTCGCAGCAACTCGCTCGGGCTTGCGCCCTCACTCAGACACTCTGCGCCGACCGAAACAAGGTTCTGGTCCTTCGCTAGCGTCAGTATTGCGGTCGATCCCGGCGAACAAAACAGATGATGCAAACATCCTTAACGCCCCTGCCTTTTCGCCAAAAACGCCAGCTTTTCGACCAGTGCCACATCCTGTTCGTTCTTAAGCAAAGCACCAAACATTGGCATTAAACCGCCTTTTTGCTGTTTGTCAGTTAATACTTCTGCCGGAATATCTTCGGCCAACAATAGCTTGAGCCAGTCTAACAACTCGGAGGTTGATGGCTTTTTCTTTAAACCCGGCAACTCGCGCAGTTCAAAGAATATTTCCAGCGCGGTGCTTAGTAACTGCTTTTGAATATCCGGGTAATGCACCGCAACAATAGCCCGCAAGGTATCGGCATCCGGAAAACGGATGTAATGGAAAAAACAGCGGCGCAAAAAAGCGTCAGGCAGCTCTTTTTCGTTGTTAGAGGTAATAATCACTATTGGCCGGTCAGTAGCGCGAATTTGCTCACCGGTTTCGTGCACGTAAAACGCCATCTGGTCCAGCTCGTGCAGCAAGTCGTTCGGGAACTCAATGTCGGCCTTGTCTATCTCGTCTATCAGCAGCACCGGGCGTTTAGCAGCGGTAAAAGCCTGCCACAATTTGCCGGGACGAATATAATTACTGATATCCTGCACCTTATCGCTGCCCAGCTGACTGTCACGCAGCCGCGACACTGCATCATATTCATACAGGCCATGTTGCGCCTTAGTGGTAGACTTAATATGCCACTGGATAAGTTCGGTATCCAGACTTTGCGCCAGTTCCTCGGCTAACCGGGTTTTACCGGTGCCAGGCTCGCCTTTAATCAGTAACGGCTTCTCCAGGGTTACCGCGGCATTAACAGCCAGCGAAAGTTCGGTTGACACGATATAATTGTTTGTACTTTCAAAGGCCATCTTGATCCTCTCAGGGCTAAAATTCAGGCTATATTTTACGCATAATTGAAATGATATAAGTTATAGCCAAACGCTACTTCACCTTTTATGCTGCTGGCGTATTCTTATAACCAAATTCTTTGTAATTGGAGCTTTTTATGGCAAACGTATTTGCAGACCACTCATTGTCTATCGGCCGCACCCCTCTGGTCAAATTAAACCGGACTGTCCCTGGCGGTGCCAATGTCTACGCTAAAATTGAATCGCGCAACCCAAGTTTCAGTGTTAAGTGCCGGTTAGGTGCCGCATTAATCTGGGATGCTGAGAAACGTGGTGTGTTAACCACCGAGAAAGAAATTATCGAACCGACCTCAGGCAACACTGGCATTGCCCTGGCGTTTGTTGCGGCCAGCCGCGGTTATAAGCTGACCCTTACCATGCCTGCCACCATGAGCCTGGAGCGGCGCAAGCTGTTAAAAGCCCTGGGCGCTAACCTGGTGCTGACTGAAGGCCCGAAAGGCATGAAAGGCGCTATTGAAAAAGCCCATGAAATTCTGGCATCTGATCCAAACCGCTATGTATTGTTGCAACAATTTGAAAACCCGGCTAACCCGCAAATTCACGTCGATACCACCGGCCCGGAAATTTTTAATGATTTAGACGGTAAAGTAGATATTTTTATCGCCGGTGTCGGCACGGGCGGCACCATTACCGGTGTCAGCCGCTACCTGAAACAGGTTAAAAACCTGCCGTTACACAGTGTCGCAGTTGAACCAGTCGAGTCACCGGTGATCAGTCAGGCCAAAGCAGGCGAAGAATTAAAGCCTGGCCCGCATAAAATTCAGGGTATTGGTGCCGGTTTTATTCCGGGCAACCTTGATTTAGACCTGATAGATGAAGTGGAAACTGTCAGCAGTGACGATGCCATCGCCGCCACCCACCGCTTAATGCGCGAAGAAGGTATTCTGGCGGGTATTTCGTCAGGCGCTGCCTTAGTTGCGGCGCAGCGCCAGGCAGCCAAGCCGGAAAATGCCGGTAAAAATATTGTGGTTATTCTGGCCAGTGCGGCAGAGCGTTATTTATCCAGCCCATTGTTTGCTAACATTTTTACTGAGCAGGAACTGCAACCCTAAGCTTATTCATCTTGCTATTGAGGCCGCAATTTGCGGCCTTTTTCCTTTACAGTTGTCAAAAAAACTTCCACACTGCTTGCCTGACTTGTTACAAAAGGTGGCTGCTGATGAAACTGCTGGGGTCGTTAATATTTAGCATGTTATTGCTTGGCGCTTGTAGTGAAAAACCGAAAAGTAATGCGCATTGGGGAACCCCAGAGCATATTGCCACCGAGTTTTTTCATGCCCTGTATAACGAAAAAGATTTGGATAAAGCCAAAAGCCTCAGCACCGAAGAGTTTGCTGCGCTACTAGATGCTTACGTGACACCGCGTCAGGTGGCCAGAACCTTAATGAATATGTCCTATGATCATGTCACTATTGAAGTAAACCGCAGCGGCCAGAACCTGCGTCAGCAATATGATGACGATGCCGACGTTACCCTGGTGTTCAGTGGCGAACATGATGGCAAGCAGGTTGATAATTTACGCACGGTCAGTATGGTTAAAAAAAGTGGTAAATGGCTGGTCACTGAAGTAAAAGTCGACCCATTTAGCAGCACCGCCACCTACTAGCGAGCCAGTGGCAGTTAACGTTGCCTATTCTGACTTTTTTTCTTTATTTTCTCTATTTTTTTGGGGCGAAGAAGCCTTTTAGCTGCTGCTGACAAGCATCACTTTTCAGTAGCTCACCAAAAACCTCAAGCTCAGTCGCAATAACTTTATCGGCTTTGCGTTTTATTTTCCCGCGAAGTAAAGCCTTACTGTGTTGCACAGCCTCTGCCGGCAGTTTCGCCAGCGCATGTGCTTTATCTGCAACAAAATCAAGTAGCTTATCACTGGCTACCTGCTGATTAACCAGTCCCATCGCCTCGGCCTTGTCAGTGTCAAAAGCCTCTCCCAGCAGCAAGTACTGGGCAGCGCGTTGGTAACCCACCAGCTGCGGCAGTAATAAACTCGAGGCAGCCTCGGGACATAAGCCTAACTGACTGAACGGCATCTGAAACCGACAACCTGGTGCAGCATAAACTAAATCACAATGTAACAAAGCCGTGGTACCAATCCCTATGGCTAAACCGGCGACCGCAGCCACTATAGGTTTAGTAAAAGCATTAAGCTGATATAAAAATGCAACGGTCGGATGATGGGCATTCAGTTCGCCGGAAGACAGAAAGTCCTGCAAGTCATTACCGCTGGAAAAACAGCTGTCAGACCCTTGCAGCACAACAACTTTCACCGCCGGATCCCGCTCTGCCTGCTGCAGCGCTTCCGTCAGCTGCTTATACATAGCCAGACTCAGCGCATTCTTCTTATCCGGCCGCTGCAGGCTGAGCGTCAATACGCCTGCCTGGCTTTGCGTGATATTTACAGTCATTGGATGCTCTCTTATTAACTGGCTCTCTTATTAACTGACTCTCATATTAACTAGTGGCCACAATTTATTAATGACCGGCAGCGGTGCCTTCACGCCGTGGATCAGCGACACCTTCCAGCCCCTCAGCTTTTACTGCAATCGCATGAATGCCAGAATTCAGATCCTGCAGCCGCACCTGGTAGCCCATGGCTTCAAGCCGTGGCGCTAATTCAGCCAATGGTGTGCCCGCCTCTAACGCCAGATAATCATTGCGGTGAGTGAAACGTGGTAAATTAATCGCCTGCTCCAGGTTTAACTGCCAGTCCAGCACCGCTACCAGGTTTTGTGCCACATAATTAATAATCCTGCTGCCGCCTGGTGAGCCCGTCAGAAGCTTCAGGTTATTGTCCTGGTCAAATACCATCATCGGTGCCATTGAACTACGGGGACGCTTTCCTCCTTCTACCCGGTTGGCGACCAGTTTGCCGTTAACTTCTGCGCGTAGACTAAAATCGGTAAGCTGGTTATTCAGCAAATAACCGTTCACCATCAGGCCAGAACCAAACACATTCTCAATACTGGTCGTCATACTGACTGCATTACCGTACTGATCTACCACTGATAAGTGACTGGTATTTTCAAACTCTATCGCTGCAGCGTCTGCCAGTGACTCGGCGCCGTCCGGCAGTCCGGCAGCAGCCACTGTCAGGTTCCGTTGTGGATCAATCAGTTTTGCCCGACTTGCCAAATAGGCGGGGTCCAGCAATCCCGCAACCGGGACCGGGCTATAATCTGCATCCGCCAGGAAACGCTCCCGATCGGCAAACGCCAGCCGGGCCGCCTGACTGAGCAGATGCACTGCCTCTGCAGAACCAGGTTGCAGTTTGGCCAGATCAAATTCTGACAATATTCCCAATATCTGCAACACCGCAATACCACCCGAGCTCGGTGGTGCCATACCGCAGACCTGATACTGCCGGTAAGGCTGACACAAAACTTCCCGTTCAACCGCCTGATAGTTGCGCAGGTCCTCCAGCGATAACAGCCCGGGGTTAGTTGCCGCGCTGCGTACAGTTTTTACCAATGCTTCAGCGTTCTCGCCCTGATAAAAAGCGACAACGCCTTCTTTGGCAATGGCTCTGAGTAATTTGCCGTACTGCGGATTAGTGATGGTCTTGCCTGAGGCCAACGCCTGGCCATCAGGATAAAAATAGTCTTTTGCCGGCGCCAGGGTTTTAACCCCCTGATTCCAGCCCATCTTCAGATGTTTTGCCATCCGGGGGGTAACCTGAAAGCCCTGCTCGGCAGCGGTAATAGCATCATCAAACAGTGCCGGCCACGGCAAGCGGCCATATTGCTGATGCGCCATTGCCAACGCTTTTAATACACCTGGCACGCCAACTGATTTTCCGCCAACGTAGGCTTCGCGCCAGTCCAGTTGTTTACCCTTGTCACTGAACAGTTCGCCATCGGCCAAGGCCGGGGCTTTTTCACGGCCATCAAAACTAGTCAGACGCTGACTTGCTTTATGCCAATGCAAGATAAAAGCGCCGCCACCAATGCCGGAACTTTGCGGTTCTACCAGGCCCAGCATAAGTTGGGTGGCGATAGCCGCATCAACCGCACTGCCGCCCTTGGCCAGAATTTTCTGACCTGCTGCTACCGCCAAAGGGTGCGCCGCGGCGACCATGGCCTGCTTGCTGCGAACCAGTTGCTGCTCGGTTAAACCTGTAGTTGCTTCAGGCTCACGGATCTCCTGTTGTGGCACGCTCTGTTGTGGCAGCGCGCTGGCAACTGCAGTCTGAATGCTGAGCAACAAACTAAAATTGATTAATAACAGATAAAACAGCTTCATATCGTGCTCTCTTCACATGCAGCTTTACACCCTAACCAGAAGCGTCAACCAGATCAAGCGTGTTTAACGGCTTATCCTGTTGTTAAACGAAATACCGCTTGATATCGCCAGCAAATTAGTTTGGGATAACGGTACTTTTAACTGCTGTTTTGCAGATTTAATCAGGATCATAACCAGGCCGTTATGCAGACTTTATATAGTTCTATACGCAGTTACATACCTTTTGCCATCTTACTGCTGCTGGCAGTACTGATATTTATGTTGCCAGCAGCAGTGCAACAACTTTTGGCCTTTCAAAGGTCTGAGCTGGCAAACGGCGAGCTCTGGCGTTTGATCAGCGGTCATTTACTGCACTCAAACTTTTACCATCTGCTGTTAAATGGCGGAGGTTTGCTGGTAATTATGTTGCTGCACGCCAGCTATCAGCGCAAGATGGCGCTGATATGGCAGTTGCTGTTCAGCGCGGTATTCATCAGCAGCCTGATGTACTGGTTGCAGCCTGATATTCAGCGCTATGTCGGGTTATCCGGGGTGTTGCATGCTTTACTCTTTTTCGGGGCGCTGCTGGATATACAAACCGGTAAAACCGGGGGTGTTTTGCTTACGCTGGGCATTCTGGCCAAAATTGGCTACGAGCAATACCAGGGGCCCGACGCCGAGCTGGGCCAGTTAATCAGTGCCACAGTGGCGATTGACGCCCATCTTTATGGCGTAATAAGTGGCGCATTGTTATTTGCAATAGTAACGGCTAAAGCCAGGTTGCAGAAACATCCTCTGGCATGATCGGATACCAGGCGCCCGCTAATCCCGGGCCTGTCGCTGCCGAGCCCTCTCAACCAGCGCTTTAAATAAATGACGTTGGCGCCGGATGAAAATTAAAAACTCCGGATGCCATTGCACCCCAAGCACAAAATCCCGATCCGGGTCTTCCACTGCCTGGACAATATTGTCCAGATCACGACCAACCACCCGCAGTCCTTTACCTAATCTGTCTATTGCCTGATTATGTAAGCTGTTTATCCGGGCTTTCGGGGTCTGCAAAATGGTCTGTAATCTGGAATCTGGTTCAGTAAGACATAAAGTTTTTAATGGCAGCACAGTCCAGCGTTTTGATGTAAGTTGCCGCTGCTCTGTTAATTGCTGAAATAAGCTGCCACCGCGGCTGACGTTTAGTAGTTGCGCACCACGACAAATGCCCAATAGCGGCAACGCCTCTGCCTCCGCCTTGTTAATCACTGTCATTTCCAGTTCATCACGCGCCGGGTCATATTTAGGGTGCACTTCTGATTTGGCAGCATACAGCACGGGATCAACATCATGGCCGCCGGTTATGACTACCCCATCAAATATTTTGGTATCAATCTTATCTGAAGGTCTTATTTGTAGTGGCTTAGCACCGTACCAGCGTACGGCAACAGCCACCAGCAGCCGGGGCCCGAACGCGCCCCGCTCAGGCCCGGTTATCGCTATTACCGGTTTAGCCACTGCTGTTCCACCTTTGTTATCCAGGAGGCAGTAGTACTGCTGAGGTTTGTAAGATGGCGCTGGTATGCTGCCATACAGCGCGCCAGGCGTGCAGGATCAGCTGCAAGTAATTCAACTTCAGCCCAGCCATCCCAGGCATGTTGCAGACTCCAGTCTTTGCGATGGATCTCGCAACTGGGCAGACGGTAATGAAATGTCGGCCGCGCTTTAATTAACTTATCATCCGTTACCGCTCTGACTCTTTGCTCATCTAAATGCAGAAACAACGGTAAACAATCCAGGGCCCGGTTGCGGCTGGGGTTAAATTCAAGGTAATCATCTATCAGCTCGCTCAATGCCGGCTGATAATTATCTTCAGTAATTTTTTGCTGATAAGCCTTTGCATAGGGCTCGATATAGGACGTCAGGCTGCGGACGACATCAATATGCTCGCGCTGGCGTAACCAGTCCTGCAGACAAACAAATGCCTGAATGATCCTCAACAAAATTGTTACTTCAGCAGACGGGATTTCCGGATTAAGCTGTAATCCAAACGCATAACGTAGCGACTCAGATGAGCCTTTGGCCCCGGCTTTATGCAGCAACGTTATCAGTTCAGTCACGTCATTTAAGCGGGAAAAAGGCAGTGGTGGACTCACCAGCTCCAGCGGCACTAAAGGTTTGGCTACCGCTGCCAGCAGCGTTTCCAGTGACGCCTGCAGGTTATCTTTAACTGAATCGGTGTCAATTTTCTGTTCACCCATCTTAGTCAACAGCTGAAAATCCAACTCAATCAGCCAGTCTCCGGCCGGATCACCCGTCAGGTTGTAGCGATAACGGCTGCTGGCCTTCGTTGTCAGTGCTAAATGCCTCGCTACCAATTGCTGGACATCAGCGAGCTCCAGACCACTGAATTCTATTTCAATACCAAAACGTCGTGGTTTATTGGCATAACTGCTTTGCCAGGGTAACGCTTGTAACTGTAACTGACTGGACAAATACACCTCAGGCTCGACTTTTTAAACTCAGCCTAAGGTAGCGGCCAGGGCTTGTCAATTAACCGACTTGATGCAGCAATAATCGCCAGTTTAGGTTAAACTTGCGGCGTACTTAGTCAGAAAGGGATTGTTTTGAAAACCATTTTTCATTCAAGCTGGCCGCTATTCCTTGGGGTTGCTATGGTTGGCATGACAACCGGGCTGCAAAATACCCTGTTGTCATTACGGGCTGAACTGGAAGGCTTTGCCAGTGTCAGTATCGGCCTGATGCTGGCAGGTTATTTTATTGGTTTTTTACTCGGCTCTATCCGGGCCCCGAAAATGATTATGCGGGTGGGCCATATCCGCGCCTTCGCCGCACTGGCAGCAATGGCCTCTATCAGTATCCTGCTGCATGCTATCTGGGTTAATACTTATGCCTGGTTTTTCTTAAGGCTATTATCAGGCTTTTGCTTTTCAGCCATTTTTGTCATTGCCGAGAGCTGGGTCAACGACAAGGCTGATAATCAGAACCGCGCTACCCTGCTGTCACTTTATGTCTCGATGTTGTTCGGCGGCATTGGTCTGGGCCAGTTTCTGATTACGGTGGGCGATCCGCGGGATTTCATTCAGTTCACCCTGGTATCGGTGCTAATCAGTGCTGCAGTTATTCCACTGCTTATTACCAAAACACCGGCGCCGACATTTCAGCAAGCTGAGAAAATGCCGGTGCGCCAATTGCTGAAAATGGTGCCATTAGGCGTACTCGGCTGTTTTATTCTGCAGTTTGGCTATGCGTCGATGTTTGGTTTCGGCCCGGTTTATTTCTCCCGGTTAGGCTTGTCCTTGCTGCATATCGCCAGCCTGATGGCGATATTTATTTTCGGCTGCCTTTGTATGCAGTTTCAGTTGGGTAAGTTGTCCGATCGCTTCGATCGCAAACTGATTATGACGGTGTGTGGTTTTGGCGCCAGTATCCTGGCGATATGGCTGGCTCAGCTGACCGCCGCCAGTGGCTGGCAGCTTTATCTGGCCTGTTATCTGTTTGGCGCGCTGTTCCTGCCACTGTACTCAATGGCTATTGCCCATACCAACGACCATCTGGCAAAACGACAAATGGTAGCCGCCAGCAGCGTGTTAATCCGAGCCAACGGTTTAGGCGCTATCGGTGGCTTGATACTGTCCGGCTTATTACTGGATAAGTTTGGCAGTACGGTATTTTTTTACTTTATAGGCCTGCTACCGGCAATTGTTGCGTTAATGGCGTTTTATCATTATTGCTTTCAGCGCCACACCAGCCAGCGGCCACACTCCAATGCTGTCTCACCCACCCAGGTAACCCAAACCATGATTAATAACGCACTGAATGATGATTAGCACCTTGCTTATTGCAATTTAGCGTCAACCCCGTTAGCGTGATGTTATTCGGGCAGTAGCTAGCAGTAATTGTCTTGTTAAAAAGAGAAAAAATGTTCAAAAGGATTTTTTGTTTAGTTGTAGTATTGCTGTTAAGCCTCAGCGGCCTGGCATTTGCTGAGGCCATCCCAAAATCCGTGTCGCCTGCACCTGTTCAACACATTTTTCGTCTCTCACCAGATAATGATTTAAGTCAGGGCAATGTATTTAAACTGGCACTAGATCAGCATAACAAACTCTGGCTGGCCAACGAAGATGGCCTCGACAGCTATGATGGCTATCGGGTTAATCCCATTCGCTTTGGTTTACTGGCGGAAACGACTTCAATTGAAGATTTCATGTTTGTCCGGCCCGGTGTTATGCACCTGGCGTCTGCCGACCATGGTTTGTTGCAGCTTGATTTGCACGATAACAGCATTACACCATTGCAACAAATTGAAGAAAGTGTGTCAGATAAATACAGCCAGATGATCTATGTTATCAGGCAAGATAAAGCCGGAAATATGATTTATGCTAACTTCAACACTGTCTTTCAGCTTCATAACGAGCAACTTGTAAGCGTATTTACCTTACCAAGTGATGATATTTATACCCATTTTATTTGGGACATATTGCAAGTTGGCGACCATATTTATATTGCCAGTACTGAGCAACTCTGGCGACTGAATTTAGCCACTGGCAAATACCAACAAATTCATTTTTTAACAGGCAATGTTTCTGCCAAACAACGTGAAAATATATCCTTACACCTAAACCAACACTTTCTCTATGTCGGTACAAGAGCGGGTTTGCACAGGATCGCAATAGAAGACCTCGACGTACCTGTTAATGATGCAGCGTTGAAGGTTGTCAGTGAGAAAGTGATAGCCGATGCAACGTTCTGGTTGATAAAGCCAGCGCCACAAGGCGGCTTAATGTTGGCAAGCAGTAAAGGCTTACTGCATTTAGCAGATGACTTAACCTTAAATACCTTGTTTCAACCTTCTCAGACCCCTCAGCCACATTATGACGATACCGTCTACGATTTTGCTCAAGATGAGTATGGTAATTTCTGGCTGGCAATACGGGGTGACGGCGCTTACTACTGGCAACCACGGCAACAACGATTTACCAACATTGGTATTCAACAGCAACTTAGTCACCCAATTATATACAGCCTGCTAAGTGACAATGATGTGCTGTGGGCCGGCAGTCAGAATGGTTTAAACCGAATTGAGCTGTCTGACAATCAAGTTAGCCGCTATCTGGTTAATGTTGATCCTGATGCTGTCAGTTACAACGCCACCATCAATCATATTTTGCCTGGCAACGAAAAGCGGCTCTGGTTAATGACAGATGAAAACATCCGGCTATTTAACCGTAAAACGCTGCAGGAAGAATATGTTGAAAGCCCCGAGGTTGCCGCACAATTAGCAGAGCCTCCTTACGGCATGGCAGCAGATAGGCGGGGAAATTTATTTTTAAAAAATGACAATGGATTTTTCAGGATCAGTGCGGATGGTGCTGACATACGCCCGTTATCTGTGCTGGATGAAGCCGCAAAAAAGGTGAGTTACAGCAATATTTACTCCATTGATCCCCAAAACATTAATTCACTTATTATCAGTTTTGATGCTGCAATCTGGCGTTATAATTTTGAAACAACTCAACTGCAATTACTCTATCAGTTGCCTGAAGGCATGCAACGTGAGTCCAGCTATCTCGAGAGCATGGTCGTACTCGGCGATAGTATATGGTTGCTGTTTTATCAACAAGCGCTGGTAGAACTAGACAGCGAGACATTAGCAGTAAAACAGCAAAAATTCCGCGACGATTTACCAGCCTACTCGCTGTACGCCATGCAGGCCGACCACATGGGATATTTATGGCTGAGCAGCCACCGTGGTTTATGGCGTTACAATATCGAGGCCGATAACTTCAGACAATTCACTGTCCTCGATGGGTTGGTAGGTAATGAATTCAACGGCATGGTGCACGCGACGCTGCCTGATGGCAAATTAGCATTTGGCTCTATGAAAGGTGTAACCTTATTTGACCCCGGGCAGTTTATTCACCATCAAAATAAGGTAAGAGAACTTGCCGTAAGTCATCTGAGTCTGATGTCAAGAAAGCTCCCCGACTTGTTGCAACCGCTTAACACAGCTCATATTGAGCTTGATCACCGGGATTACGGCTTACAGATTTACTTATCTACCTTTAGTTACAAGCAACAAAACCAAACCCGCTATCGTTTTGAACTGACCGGACCTTCAGCCATTCCGGCTTTTACCAGTCATCAGCCCACTTTATTACTACCACAGTTAAAAGCAGGCCGGCACTTATTAACCGTTACAGCATTCGACCCGTTAAAAGAACAATATACTGCACCAGCATATGTTGAAATTGTGGTGAGAGCGGCGCCGTGGCTCAGTAGCCTTGCTAAAAGTCTCTATTTACTTCTGTTACTGTCCGCTATTGGCTACTGGTTCTACCGCCGCCAGCAACAACGCCAGTTGCTGTTAAATCACAACCAGCAACTGCAGCAATCTGAACAACGCTTGATGCTGGCTCTTGAAACCGCTGATAGCAATATCTGGCAGTGGCAGGCAGAAGACGATCGCATTTTTCATCAGGCCCGCCTGACGCTGCTGGGTGCCAACCAACCAGATAACGGCATTCATTTCAGAGAGTATGTTGAGCTGATCCACCCGGACGATCGCAATGATTATCAGCGCAACTGGCTGGAACTGTTACAACAGGAAACAGAGCAATTTAACCTGATTTACCGGGTTAAAGATCAGGAGGACAATTGGCTATGGTTTAAAGATGTCGGTAAAGTCACTCAGCCCGGTATAAGCTGCGCCAAGCAAATTACTGGTATTTATACTAATATCACCGCCCGCAAGTTAACCGAGCAAGCGCTGACACAGCTAACCCACCATGACAGTCTGACTGGTTTGCCAAACCGCAAAATGTTATTAGCGTTATTAACAGATGCCCTGCAGTCGCAATCCGTTGTTGCACTGTGTTTTATTGACCTTAACCGCTTTAAACAGATAAATGATTCTTTCGGCCATGAAAAGGGCGACCAAGTATTACAGGTTATAGCCAGCCGCTTGCAAAATGTAAAACGGCCAACTGATATTCTGGCCCACCTGGGTAGCGATGAATTTGTACTGGTACTGAGCTTGCAGCAGGTTGAGCAATTGCCCGGATTATTACAACAGGTACTGCAGCAACTGGAAAAACCCCTGCCATTAGATAATGAGTTACTTAGTATCAGTTGCAGTATCGGCGTGAGTCGTTATCCGGCCGATAGCAGCAACGCGACAGATCTGTTAAAACAGGCAGATATTGCCATGTATCATGCTAAAGCCCAGAGCCAGCAGCCTTATTTACTGTATCAGGCCACCATGCAGCAACTGGCATTGCATAATCTGACCCTGGAGCACCAGTTTAAGCAGGCACTCAACGCTCAGCAGTTACAAAATTACTATCAGCCGGTTGTCAACATCAATACTGCTGAAGTCACCAGTATTGAACTGCTGTTGCGATGGAACAACAATGGCAAGATGGTGCCGCCAAATCAGTTTATCTTACTGGCTGAACAGCTGGGGCTGATTGACCAGTTAACCTGGCAATCGTTACGCCAGGCGTTGTCTGATTTGCAACAGCTCGATGCGGCAGGTCATCAGCTGGCCTTATCAGTAAATTTATCAGCGGTTCAGTTATGCAGTGTTAATTTAGCCAGCCAACTTCAGGCATTACTGGCCGGAAAACCAGAACTGTTACCGCGGATAAAGCTGGAAATTACCGAAAGTGCCATTATGACCAACCGTAAACTGGCGATAGATACCATGCATCAGCTAAAGGATGCTGGTTTCAGCTTGTATCTTGACGACTTTGGCACCGGCCATTCGTCGCTGACTTATCTGCAGGACTTTCCGATAGATTTAATAAAAATTGACCGGCGCTTTATCCGCGACTTAGTCCCGACAAAACCTCATGCCATTTTAGATACCATTCTGACCCTGGCAGATAACTTGTCGCTTGACTGTATTGCCGAAGGGGTCGAAACAATTGACCAGTTAGATTATTTGCAGCAGCGTCATTGCCAGTTAATTCAGGGCTATTTATTTGCCAGACCAATGCCTGTTAACCTGCTTCAGCGCTATCTGGATGACGCCGGGCACACTATTGCTGCCATATTGCAGTCTTTGCGCTAACGCGCCACACCAGATAGCTGGCGTATTCGGCGGTGAGTTTACTGTATAAATCATAGTTACTCAGATTCACAGTGAACATACAGTTCCAGCCACAATTAAGTGGCCGGAACGTCTGGCTGCTGACGGTGCTTAGTCCGGCATTAAGCTGATGATAATTAATTAACTTAGTTACCCGCCAGCCGTGAAAATCACTGGTAACAAACTGCAAACGTTGTCGTTGACTGAGGCGCTGAGTTAAGCTGCTGAATTCCTGATAGGTGTTATCACCTGCGTCAAAGCAATCAATTACCAGCGGCTGTTGCTGCTGGCTTAGCAGATAATCCTGATAAGGCTGACAGTAGCGGGTGGTAATGATTACCGGCGCGGTCTGTCCGCCCAGGCTTTGCGCCAACCGGTCCAGCCTGGCGCGGCCACAGGCCGGTAAGGTTTCTGCAGAGCCACCACAGCCCAACACAACATAGGTACTGGCGGTTTGCGGCAAACTACTACCACCAATTTGCGCAGCATAGTGGCCGCGAACCATATTCGCAAAGTAAGTATTGCCGGCCAGATAAAAGCCCAGTAATAGCAGCCACAGGCCTTTTTTCCGGTAGAAAATACAGGCCACTAACAAGCCGTACAGAAAAATATTTTGTGGGTACAAAAAAGGTTCAAGCAGATCTTTCATCAGGCCCCCGTGCCACTGCTGGTTTGCCGCCTGTTACTGACGTTGCTAAACGTGCGTTGTATACAGCCGCATTAACTAACGCCCAGGGTAACCAGAGCATGCCCGATGTCACAACATGTCCTGCCAGCATGGCTACCCCCAGCAATACTATATTAATAAACAACACGGTCGCGGCCAGCGGGTGCACGGCTAATTGCGCAACGCTGCTGTAAAAGAACCGGCCAAATGTCAGGCTGAATATCAGCCCGCCCGCCAGGCCATAAAACATCAGTAAATCGAACAGGTCAATTTCAATAAAGTATTTTTTCAGCAACACACTGACCCCGGCTACCCCTACCCCGAACAGCCGGTGGAGCAGCTCATAGTGCTGTTCAGTCTGCTGCCAGACAACGGTTAAATATAAGTCGCGCGATGACAGTAAAATCCCCAGCACACCGCGTTGCTGATAGGCATAGGCCAGCTTATCGTATAAACCCGCAGCCCGTAACAGCGGTTCAGCGTACCAGATAACCAGCAGCAGTGTGATCAGCGCCAGCAGCAGGCAAACTAACAATTGTCGGTAGTATTGCCGGTAAAAACCCGGCTTCGCCGCCAATAACGGGATGCAGACTACCAGCAGCAGGCTACCCAGCAGCCCGGTTTTGGTCAGCAGCAACATTGCACTAGCCAGGGTTAACAGGCTAATCATCATATAGCGGGCTTTGTGTGTTGGCCAGCTGCGCCACAATAACCAGCCACTGACCACCAGTAACACCACAGCCAGTTCGTTCGTTGAATAGAAAAAACCTTTTAACCCTAAAAATGGCTGAGCAACATTGTCCATGGGCTGATAAGCCGTATAACCCAATCCCGCCAACCCCAACGCCAGGTTAAGCAAAATGACACCGTAGCTAAGCAACATCAACCGGTCGGTCATCACCACAAAGGCATCGGGGTAACGCCGGCAAAACTGCCGGAAAAAACCAAAGGCCAGCAGTGGCGCCAATGCTTTAACCAGCAATGGCAATTCCGAGGCAATAAAATGACCTGCTCCGCGGCTGCTCAGTGCCGGGATAGTCAGATAGCTGTACGCTGGTCCAGCCAGCGCTAACAGCAGCAAGCCAGATATCAGCAGCAGACTTATACAACGCCAGAGGATTAATTGCCAGATCAGCAGACTTAACAACAATGCTTTAAAGAGTAAAGACCAGGGCAATGCCAGGGGAGTCTGTTGCAGAGCGCCGCTGATACTGTCGATCAGCAAAAACCATGGTGCCAGATAAAACAGCAACAAAGCAGGCCAGCTGACAGAAGTCAGCCTGGGTACAAGACCAGCGGAAATTGAGTTCGGTAATAGCGCTGACAACATTATTTTTTAAATAACCCCGCCAGGCCTTTACTGAACAGCCGGATCCGCATACTGCTTAACCATGCCATTTTTTGCTTAAAGTAATAGCGCCATTTTAACTTCTGCAAGCCAAAGCGGCATTGGCGCAGCAACTCAAACAACCCCAGCGGGCGTTTTTCCATCATCAGCCGGTAGAACATCTGGTTCTGTAAGTTGCGTTCACTCATCAACGGCCGGTGCTTGGCAACAAACTGCTTATGCGCATCCAGCCGTTTTGGTGAATTGGTGATCCTGCCCAGCTCATGGCCCACATTCACCTTATAACTGGCATCGCTAATCCGCCGCGCCGGCCCGAAAGCAGCCACTACCCGCACCCACATATCATAATCCTGAAAGGCGGCCAGACCTTCATCAAACCCCTGCAGTTGTAACATCCGATCACGCTCAACCAGTGCCTGGTTAGATAACGTATGCAAATCAAGTAAGCTGCTAAGCGTCACCACTTCATCCCGGGCGAATAAGGTTTTGCGGACGCTGCCGTAATCCCAGATATAGCCCGAACAGACACAACTGTACTGCGGGTCGTATGCCTTGTATAAACTGCTCAGGCGATGAGGTAAAAATTCATCATCATCATCTATTCCGGTAACAAATTCGCCTTTTGCTTCGTTAATTGCCCGGTTGCGGGCAGCACAGGCTCCTTTGCCCTCAGGCTGGCGGAAAAACCGTACCCGGTCATCATTAACGTATTTATTGGTCAGGCTGGGCCAGGTGTCATCTGTTGAAGAGTCGTCTACTACCAATAATTCAAAATTGGGATAATCCTGCGCCAGCACAGAATCAATAGCCCGGGTTGCCATCGCCAGCCGGTTAAAAGTTGGCATATACACGCTGATTAACGGCCAGTCTTGTTGTGAGTTCATGCTTGTCATCCTGTTACACCTTGCCAGTCCAGTACCACCATAAATAGCGCAATAGGCCGAGTTGACGACCAATCCGACTGGGCTGCAATACCAAACGGTATGCCCATTCCAGATTCAGTTTACACCACAGTGCCGGCGCGCGTTTCACATTGCCGGTATAAACATCGTACGTCCCCCCTACTCCCATATAAAAACAATCAGGGTGAGCCTGCCGCAGCCGTTGAATTAATAACTCCTGCCTGGGCGAGCCCATGGCCACGCTGACAATTCGCGGCTTAGTGTGTTTAAGTTGGTCAATTAACGCAGCTTCGTCACTGAAATAACCGTCTACTGCCCCCGCCAGCCTGGTTCCTGCTGCAATGAGCTTGTCGCGGGTTTGCGCCAGCACCTCTGGTTTAGCACCGATAATAAATACCGGCACCTGATAATGCGCCGCCCGCAGCATCAGCTCCTGCCACAACTCACACCCCGGGATCCGCTCGACATGGCGGCCTAAACGACGGCGCATTGCCTTAACCACACCAATACCATCAGCATAACGAATATCGGCAGCTTCAATAACCTCGCGCAGCTGTGGGTTACGGCTGGCGCTCAGTACTTTTTCAGGATTAATGGCAACAGCAGAACCGGCAAAAACCGGACCTTCAGCCGGTACAATATACCCCAGCAGCGCAGCCATGTTGTTAAACGCCGCTACGTTTATTACACCAATTTTTACCTGCTCGGGCATGTCGGTTTGCGTTGCATCTGGCATAAATCACATTTCCTGATAAAGATTAATTAATTTAGCGGCAACGTCGCTGACTAAACATTGCTCAGCCCAGGCTCTGGCTGCCAGCTGCATCTGCTGATAACGAGCGGGAGACAGTTGCCACACCTTGCTTAAAGCGCTCTGCAACTCAGCAATAAGTTGTTGTTCATTCAGCGGTGTTTGTTCGCTGTTTTGTGCCACCAGAAAACCATTTTCATCACTTCGTAGCTGCGCCGCTGCACCATCGGTAAAGGTGGCAACAACCGGGGTATAGCAGGCCATCGCTTCGGCCATCACCAGACCAAACGACTCATTGCGTGACAAGCTGATAAAACACCGGGCCTGCTGATATAAACCAGCCAGTTCATTGGCAGTTTGTGGGCCAAGGATCCTGACATCAGGGTATGGCGTTACCGCCTGATTTAACTGCTTGAGCATAGGGCCCATGCCGGCGATAACCACTTTTTTACCCTTCAGATAAGGTAATAACGCGATCAAGCGATCAATGCCCTTGTTATGGTCCAGACTGCCAACATACAGTAAGTCTATCGTTTTACTGCTGAAATCAAGCTGTTCTGAGCTTGCAAAGCTATCGGCAATCCCGGCCGACAGTACTGTACTTTGCCGGCAATCCAGGCTAAAGCGGTTTTGCAGGGCACGACTGGTAAAAATCCAGTGCTGTACCTTGGTGGCACACCAGCGATACCAGAACCCGGGTGGCTGATACTTGTAAATATCGCTGCCATGACACGTGACTACAATTTTAGCTGCCGGGTTGCGCAGCGCCTTATACAGCAGTGCCAGCCAGATGGTTGGGTAAAAAAAATGTACATGCAAAATCATGTATTTATGCCGGGTAAACAGGAAGCGCCAGACAAAGTCGGCAAAAAATACCGGATATTTTAATAGCCGGTTCAGCCTTGAGTCAGTATGCCAACGCATAAAATGGTAACCAGGCTGAAGACTTGCCAGCGCATCAACTTGCTGGCGGACAAACAGGCCCTGAAACGGGGCAGCCGGTTTCGGGCCCATATTGGTGATAATTAATACGCTGGGTTTGCTATTCAAGGTTTTGCTGTCCAAAAGCCAGTACTCCTGACTACAATAAGCGCAATGGCTATTAAAAACACTTAGTTTATAGCTAATTAGCTGCAACTAATCAGTTAAGTTAGTAGCAAGTCTGATTATAAACCGATAACAGCTGACGTCAGGCTGAATAACCCGGAACATATGGAACAAGCATGCCACTACCTGAATCAATTTATACTGTAATGCTGGCAATAGTCGCCAGCTTACTGGCTATCCTGATTTTACGGCCATTGGCGCCGAAATTTGGCTTACTGGACATGCCAAAGGGCCGCAAACAACATACAGGTGCTGTGCCATTGATCGGTGGCCTGGCAATTTACCTGACATTATTACTGGTATTGGCGAATTATATATCTACGGACACTATGCTTGGCTACTATCTGGCTTGTGCCGCGGTGATTGTTATACTTGGCGCCTTTGATGATGCCATGGATTTAAGTGTGAAATTACGACTGGTTGTCCAGCTCATTATAGGGCTGGCAATGATTTACAGCCTCGATTTACACATCAGTAATCTGGGTAATATCTTTGGATTTGGTACAGTAGAACTCGGTATTTTTGGCATTCCTTTTACCTTAATAGCGGTCATTGCCGCCATCAATGCTTTTAATATGACTGATGGTATTGATGGCCTTGCCGGCTTACTCAGTATGGTGAGCTTTGGCAGTATCGCGCTCTTTATGTTGTTATGGGGCCAGGCAGAACAGGCCTTATTACCACTGGTATTTATTGCAGCACTGTTGCCTTATCTGGCCTTTAATCTGGGTTGGCTGAAAGATAAAAAAATCTTTATGGGTGATGCTGGCAGCATGCTGATTGGACTGTCGGTGATCTGGTTGCTCCTGATCAGTACCCAAAGTGAAACAGCCAGTTTCCGGCCGGTTACCGCACTATGGTTAATCGCCATTCCATTAATGGATATGGTGGCTATCATGTTGCGGCGAATTTTAAAAGGCCAGTCCCCTTTTCAGGCCGACCGCGAACATCTGCATCATATTTCGCTGCGGCTTGGGCTTAACTCCCGCGAATCACTTATTTTAATTACTGCTCTGGCCTGGATTTTTGCCTGTATTGGTATCATTGGTGAATATTTGCTTGTGCCCGAAGTGGCTATGCTGCTGCTGTTTTTGCTGATATTTGCGCTTTATATTGGCCTGTTGCAGAATATCTGGCGAATTATTTCTGCCATTCGTCACAACTATGCCAACCGGCGCTAACGTGATTTTCAAAACGCCATCCTTAGTGAGCACATTATGCTAAAAAAAATCCTGCTCGCCAGGGCAACCGCCATGCTCGGAGACCGGCTGGTTAAGCTGCTGGCGGCCGCAGTATTAACAATTTTTGTAGCCCGGGTATTGGGCGCCAGTGAGCTGGGTATTTATTCTATCGTGATGGCCTGGAGCGCATTTTTAGTGCCGCTAACCAGTATGGGTTTGAACAACAATGTGATCCGGCGCATGGTACAACAGCAAAATGGCCAGCAGGCAATGACCTTGCTGTACAGCGCGGTTACCCTGCGACTGGCGCTGGGTTTAATGGGTGGCAGCCTGATGCTGCTGGGATTTTATCTGCTGTACCCTGACATGTTCAGTGGCAATACTGCGATTGCCATTCCGGTACTGTTTTTACTGCAAAGTTTTTTTGGCTTGCTGCTGTTTGAATTCTACTTAAATTATCAGGGAACGTTCCGCAGCACGGCCTACCTGAAAACCACTATTACTTTGTGCAGCTTTGGCGCCAAACTGGCGTTACTGTACAGTGGTTTTGGCATTGCCAGTTTATTACTGATAACCGGCATCGAATTTATGCTGGTCGGTATCGCACAATATCTGCTGTACCGCTATAAGCAGCAACCGTTTACGCCCGGTGACGCCCGCTGGCCGCCCTATCATCCCCGCTGGTTTGATGCTGCTCAGATTTCACCTCTGCTAAAGCGCGCCAGTTGGCTTTGGTTGTCCGGCATTGTCGCGGTGGTTTATCTTAAAATTGACATTGTGATGCTCGGAGCGATGGCCGGCACCGAGCAGGCAGGTATTTATGCCGCTGCCAGCAGGCTGTCAGAGCTTTGGTATGTATTTCCGGCAACCCTCGCCACCCGCTACTACCCGGATATGCTTAAAGCTTATCAACAGGGCTTAACGCCCTACTACTTAAAATTGCGCCGCTTTGCGCTGCTTTTTTTCAGCGCAGCGTTCAGCATCGCCTTATTGATGACAGTTGCAGCGCCCTGGTTAATCAGCTTATTGTTTGGTGACGATTTCAGCGCCGCTATTGACGTGCTGCGTATTCATATCTGGGCGGGTTGTTTTATTTTTGTCCGCTATTTAATCAGTCAGCACCTGGTTATTACCGAGCAAGAGCAATTGTCGCTGCTTAGCCATGGTATCGGTGCGCTGTTAAATATCGGCCTGAATTTCTGGCTTATCCCCTCCATGGGTATCGTTGGTGCTGCCTGGGCAACCCTGGTTTCTTATGCCTTCGCTTCCTTTTTCTTTTTATTCATCTTCGCCAGTACCCGCGCACAGCTTTGGCAACTTATAACAGTGCGCAAGACTGGCCATCACTGAAAGGGTTTTATATGAGCAAGCCACTACTGGTTGAAATTAAAGGTGTCCAATTCCGGAATAAAGGCGCCTATCTGATGTTACTGGCCTGCCTGGATGGCTTAAAAAGTCTGCCAGACTATCAGTTGGTGTTATCACCCGGGCCGAATTTACCGTATCCGGAGCGGGCCCGGCTTGGCGCCTGGCAAAAACTGGCGTTCCGGCGTAAAGGCATTGATTTAACCGGCCTGATTGGCAAATTACCCGGTGTTATTCAACGGCTGTTTAAGCGTTACGGTATGGTCACTGAGCGCGATGTCGACATTGTGTTAGAAGCCAGTGGTTTTGCCTATGGCGACCAGTGGCCGCTGCAGTTTCTGCAAAATACAGCCAAAGAAGTAAAACGCTTTAATGCCGCCGGTAAGCCCTTTATCTTTATGCCGCAAGCATTTGGTCCTTTTGCCAGCGAACAAAGCAAAACCGCTATGCGGGATATTATTCAGCATGCCAGACTGATTTTCGTGCGGGACCCGGTGTCCCTCAGTCATTTGCAGAGCTGTATCAGCCCATTGCCAGCCAGTGTTGTACTGACGCCGGACTTTACCGTCGGTTTAACCCCTCAGGCAAACCATGAAGTTCCGGCTATTGCCAAACCCTACGCAGCCCTGATTCCAAACTCTAAAGTCGTGTCTAAGTATAACCATGCTGACGCAGAAGCAATGCGGGCTGGTTACGTTGGCGCATTCGCTGCGGCAGCAGACAAACTTACGGTGCTGGGTTATCAGGTGATACTGGTCAATCATGAAGGACGGGAGGACGCAGAGCTTTGCGCTGAAATTGCCAAATTATCGCCCTGTGGTTTAGTCCAAATAGAGGACCCGCTTGCGTTGAAGGCGTTTATCGGTGGTGCTGAACTGGTCATCAGCTCACGCTTTCATGGTGCGGTAAATGCGTTAAGCCAGGGCGTGCCTTGTATCGCCACCAGTTGGAGTCATAAATATCATGCCATGATGAGTGACTTCGCCATGGCAGATTTCTGCATAGAACAGCTTACGGCGAACAGCCTGTGCCTGAATATTGATTTATTGCTGGCCAGCAAAGACGAGATTCTACCTCAACTGGCAGAGCGCGCTGCGCAGTTAAAACAGCGCAACAACAAAATGTGGCAATTATTGCAGCAGCACTTAACCCCGGCAGCAAACGTCAACACGCTCTAGTCAACAGAGCGGCCAAAGTGGACAGCAATGCTAAGGGTATTGTCCACTTTTTCAGGGCCGCCACACATCTCGTCATAGGCGGACTGATGCACCAGAAATGCCTGGCGTACCACACATTCGGTCAACGCCTGTTTAACTTCCTCAACACTGTGAAATTGTTGTGGCCGGTTATTGTCATCCACGATAAAGCCCTTGCGGCTGTCAAATACCACTTCAACCAGATAAACGCCCATTTCAAAAGAATGGATAGTAATTTCATCGATCCGCACTTCCTGCCGGTTCAAATGGGCTACGCGATGGTAATGCATGGCAATGCTCCGTTATTTGTTGTTATTAATACTCGATACGCTTCAACCATTTCTGTTACGTAGCAGAACAAATAACAGATTAATTTCTGCCGGCTTTAGCTGGGATCAGCAGCCCGGAATCGCGACGTCTTTGTTACATTCATTGCTTTGCCTGCACATTAAAATAACGCTACTATCAGCAATATTGTTCGCCTTTAGCGATAACTCTTCGCCGCTGAGTAGTGCCATGGATGCCAGTTTTTTTCGATGTAAGCAGGTTCTTGTTGTTGAAGACAGTGCTGCCGTGCGCGCGTCGGTAAAAGGCATGCTGCAACAAATGGGTTTTGAGGCCATTCACTTAAGCCGCGACGCGAATGATGCGCTGACCCGCTGTCATGATATCCCTTACGATTTTATTCTTTGTGACTTTAATCTGGGAGAGGGTAAGGATGGTTATCAGTTATTTGAAACACTGAAGCAGCAAGCGCTAATGCCCCCCCTGTGCTGTTTTATTATTATCAGCGCCGAAAGCCAGCGTCAGTTGGTGCATGGTGTTATTGAATTACAACCTGACGATTACATTTTAAAACCTTTCACCTTTCCTATTTTAAATGAGCGTATTATCCGGGCTGTAAAACAAAAAATCGCCCTGAGAAAGGTGTATTTAAGCCTGTTTGAAAATAACGACAAAGAAGCAATTAAAGAATGCGACAGCGTGGTCAGCAATAAACCCGAGTTTGCGTTTCAGGCTTTGCGGATCAAAGGCGAATTGTTGCTAAAAACAGGTCAGTATCAGCAAGCCGAGCGTTTTTATAAAAGTGTATTAACAGACAAAGCACTGCCCTGGGCCCGGCTTGGCGCAGCCATCGCAGCATTTTATCTGGAACGCTGGGATGATACCGAGTTACAACTGGCTGATTTAACCCAGTACGACATTACCAAGGTTGAAGCACTCGACTGGCTGTCACATCTGATGGTCAAATATGGTCGCTACGAAGCGGCCCAGCAAACCTTGTATCAGGCGGTTTTACTATCACCACAAAATATTAAACGGCAACGTACACTCAGCAACCTTAACGTGATTATTGGCGATAAAGAAGCAGCAGCCCGCATCAATGGCAAGCTGGTCGCTGCCGCCCGGTACTCTGTTGAGGAGTCTGCTGAAAATTATCTGAACCACGCCCGCAGTTTGATAGATGTCGCTTACAGCAAAAACCCGCTGGAGCGCACCGTTATTCTGCAAAATGCCAGTCAGTTACTCGACAGCGTCGGTAAACGGTTTGCTGACACGGGCTGGCAAAAAGCCATTAATGTGGTGCGCAGTCGTATCCTGGCGGCAAAAGGCCAGTTAATAGAGGCCCGCCAGCCGTTGCTTGATAATGGTGTTGCCGACAAAGCAGAAGTCATGACCATCGACAGTTGTATGGATGCTGCTAAAGCGTATTTTGAGCTGGGAGATATTCACAGCAGTCAGTTTTATATCGATAAACTGGCCAGTTATCTGGTCAACGATGATTATCTGACTGAAACCCAGAAAATTATGCTGAAGATGGAAAAAATCAGGCATGAGGAATTAAAAGCAACCATTAAACAGATTAGCGCTGAAGCAGCCGATGCCTACGAAAATGGTTTTTTTATTCAGGCCGTCAGCTTGTTTTGTGAAACCTTTGATCATATGCCAACAAATACCATCATCGCCCTGAATATTCTGCAAACGGCCAGTAAATGTGACAAGCTGCCGGTCAAATATCTGCGTTACTGCAAGCAAGCGATTAAGTTGCTCAAAGCTTGTGTGCTTGAGAAGTCGAGCAAGGTTAAATTCCAGCACTATGTTGCGATACTCTGTGAGCATTATCCGCAGCTTGTGGTTCGAACCCCGCGGCCAAAAGCGAATAGTTAATCAGCAGTTTGTTGTTACTGTCAGACAGTAACAAAACCCGGCATTGCTGCCGGGTTTTTTACTTACAAGTTATAACCTGTCTACTGTCCAGGTTTCTTGTTCTGGCCAGGGCCGGTGCCGGGCTTTGCCTGGTCCGGTTTTTGTTGGTTTTTCTGATCTTTATCGGTACCACTTTGACGCTTTTCTTCGTCCATTGAAGGACGGCCACTTTGATCGTTTTGATTAGCCATGATAGGCCTCCTGATAGTGTAATAATAAAAAAGTTGCTCATTTTGAGCGGTGGAACACGGTTTCTGGTATTTCATTACCAGAGCATCATTACCTGGCGTAGTATGACTCGACGCTCGAATTCCAGCTGGCGTCAGCCATATTTGGCCAGTTATCTTTGTCGAAGCCGGGGGCGTTTTTGATTCGCTCGGCATCGGCATCCAGTAAAAAGCGTTTGTTTTCCGCATCCAGTTTTAACGCCTTCCACGGCACTGCAAACAGACGATCTCCCATTCCCAGAAAACCACCTGCAGAAAGCACGGCGTAACGGATCTTACCCTCGCCGGTATCAAGCATAATGTTCTGGATTTTGCCGAGTTTTTCGTCCTGTAAATTACAAACTTCATCACCGGTAATACTGTCGGCACTTAACAACATGACATGGGATGGCACGTTCCCGGCGGCATTCACGGTGCCGCTCGTCTGCATAGTTTCATTAATCATTTAAAGTCCCTCCTGCTAAAAGTTCCGTCCAGGCTCTGCGGCAAGAATCAACGGCCAAACCGTTTGACTCCTGCACAGGGTGAAACCTCAGATTAGCGGAGCAAATAGCCTTTCTCTGTACGCCAGCCAACATAACAGCAACAATTTATTTAACAGTCGATTAAAAAATTTGCTCAGAAGTCATAGCCGACCGTACGTTAGCGTACAGACACCGCCCCCCTGTCCAGCCACAATCTTCCAAAAGCCAGTAGTCCGGGCATTTGCTTGTCCGGACGCCCTATTGCAACGGAGTATTGATATGGCCACAAAAAAAATGCCAGACGGTAAAACAACTAAAAAACACACCTCGTTGTCGGACAAAACGTCAGACATTAGCGCTGAAAATGACGGCCTGCTGATGACAAATTACGTGGTCGCTAAGCAGGCTAAAGCAGCAGAAGATTTCGTCGCCGCTACACCGTATAACAACACTAAAGCGACCGAATATGGTCTTGAGAATGCTTCGACACCACCGGCAGGTGCGACCGCAACACCAGACTCTGCTGCGCTGACTGCCAGCAGCAGCACTGAACATAGCGGTAATGCAAAAACCGGCGACGCCGCGCCGCTGGGTAGCAATGCAACCACTAGCTCGCTGGAACGGGCCCGGGTCGATGACAGTGACCAGCCGTTAACCACTAACCAGGGCGTGCGGCTTAGCGACAATCAAAACACCCTTAAAGTAGGCTTACGCGGACCTTCATTACTGGAAGACTTTATTCTGCGTGAGAAAATTACCCATTTTGATCATGAGCGGATCCCTGAGCGGGTCGTCCATGCCCGTGGCTCAGCCGCGCATGGTTATTTTGAAGCTTATGATGAATTCACAAAATATACCTGTGCCGCCCCGTTTAGCGAAAAAGGCAAAGTGACTCCGGTGTTTGTTCGTTTCTCGACTGTCGCGGGTGAACGCGGTTCAAAAGACACCGCCCGGGATGCCAGGGGGTTTGCGGTAAAATTTTATACTGACGAGGGTAACTGGGACCTGGTCGGCAATAACATCCCGGTGTTCTTTATTCAGGACGCAATGAAGTTTCCCGATTTAGTTCATGCTGTTAAGCCCGAACCTCATCATGGCATGCCACAAGCAGCGTCAGCACATGACACCTTCTGGGACTTTGTCTCATTAATGCCTGAATCAACCCATATGTTAATGTGGATCATGTCAGACCGGGGCATTCCCCGCAGCTACCGGATGATGCAGGGCTTTGGTGTGCATACCTTCAGGCTGGTTAACGAACAGGGCGAATCCGTTTTCTGTAAATTCCACTGGAAGCCACTACTGGGTACCCATTCGCTGGTGTGGGATGAAGCAGTAAAAATATCTGGCGCCGATCCTGATTTTCACCGGCGTGATTTGTGGGAAGCCATTGAGTCGGGTCAATTTCCGGAATGGGAACTTGGACTGCAAATTTTCAGCGAGCAACAAGCTGACAGCTTCAGTTTTGATGTACTCGATGCCACCAAACTGATCCCTGAGGAACTGGTGCCACTGATCCCGGTCGGGCGGATGGTGCTGAACCGCAATCCTGACAATTTTTTTGCTGAGACCGAGCAGGTTGCCTTTTGCACTGCGCATATTATTCCGGGCATCGACTTCTCTAACGACCCGCTACTCGCCGGGCGCATTCATTCCTACGTTGATACCCAGATCACCCGTCTGGGCGGCCCTAACTTTCATGAAATACCCATTAACAGCCCGCTTGCCTCATTACACAACAACCAACGCGATGGCTTACACCGCCAGGCCATAAATCGCGGTCGGGTTGCGTATGAACCTAATTCGTTAGGCGGTGGCTGCCCGTTTCAGGCCGGCGCCAGTAACACTGCAGCAAGGGGGTTTAGCTCGTTCCCCGAGACCGTCAGTGCTGACAAAGTACGAGGCAAGCCAGAAAAGTTTGCTGAGCACTATGCTCAGGCCAGGTTGTTTTTTAATAGCCAGACCGAGGTTGAGCAAACCCATATTATCGCGGCTTTTCGTTTTGAACTGAGTAAAGTCGAGGTTGCTGCTATTCGTGAGCGGATGTTGTCGTCGTTACTGAATGTGTCTGAAGAGCTGGCTGCTAAAGTTGCTGCCGGTCTCGGCATGACTTTACCCAAAGCCATGCCTAAAGCGTTCGCCGATCCGCCGGAGCCAGAAGTCATAGTGTCGTTGCCACTGTCACTGACCGCCCACCCTGGCGATGCCGGCATCAGCAGCCGGCAAATAGCGGTATTGATTGAAGATGATGCAGACCATGCCTCACTGGTTGCTTTGCACAGTGCGCTGACCAAAGCCGATGCGGTAGTACATTTTGTCGGGCCACGCGTCGGCGTGTTCAGCGCCACCAACGGTAAAAAAATAGCGGCGAATAAATCGATGGAAAACTCTCCCTCGGTGCTGTTCGATGCGCTGGTGCTGACTGATGGCCGCAAGGCCGTGCAGGCCCTGTCTGACAACCCCGATACCATGGCATTTATAAAAGACGCGTTCCGCCACGGTAAAACTATCCTGGCCCTAGGTGCCGCGAAGCAATTGCTGGATATGGCCGGCATTAAAGCCAATAAGGATGATGACAAGGGTGTGCTGCTAACAGACTGCACAAATGCTGCCGGTATTGCGCCAGCCTTTATCAACGCTATCGCGGCTCATCGCCACTTACCACGCATGGGGTGATCAGCAGCGTGCGCAGAAAATGCCCGTGATGATATGCTTTAGTTAAGTCAGGGGAGCAGCGAGTCTTAACCTCAGAAACGAGAAAGGCAGAGGCTTTCGCCCCTGCCTTTCAGGTTATGCAGGATTAAAAGTATGTCCTGAATTTAATCCCTTCTTTCAAAGTTTGGCGCAGCTTTTAATTCATCACGGTTAACATCAATGCGTAATTCCTGCTCGCCTGCTTTGCCAGAGCGTTTTACATGGTCCCATCCCAGCGCAACTTCTTTCTCACCCATGCCAAGGAAGCCACCAACACTGACAATAACTGCTTTAATCTGGCCGTTGCTGTCAACAATCAGATCAACCACCTCACCAATATCTTCATCATTGTTGGTCTGCACCTCTGCGCCAAGCAGACGGCTGGCGTGCATTGCGTTCGCCGGTACAGTAGTCATGTAGTCCTGATTTTTCATGCGCGAGTTATCCGGCATATTGTTACGGTCAGTATCTCTGTACATGTCCTTTTTCTCAGTTTTGTCAGCCTGATCTGTCCGCGGGGTACTCTGGTCGCTTTTTGCGACGCGGACGCTGGCGTCCTGCGCCAAAACAGAGCCTGCACCCAAGGTTATTGCAGGCGTAACCAGGGCATAAAAAATAATAGACGTTAACTTTTTCATGTGAATCTCCGTCGAATAGACTAAGGCTGTCGGCCAGGATGTCCGATATAACCGTTTCATTACAGCATCTGTCCGGCATCATTACCGGAAAGGGTCTGAATCGCCATCTGAGCTGGAATTCAGGATGAACGCCTAAAGTACAACCGGAGAGAGTTAACGTCGGTGCGCTGACGCACTTAGCTTGATTAGTTAACCCGAAACCGCAGAAAAGACCAGATCAGGCAACCGACCCGGCAAGAAAAAATGCAACATAGCCGCACGGCGGCTATGTCAGGTAATCTGAAATATTATAGAGAGGCTAAAAAGCGTTCGCGCCGTGGCAGGTAGTAGTTATCATAATCCAGAGAGAACAACACCTTGCCGGCACGGCCGACAATCTCGTGCCGCGGCACAAAACCAATTACCCGCGAGTCGGCACTGTTATCGCGATTATCACCCAGTACCAGATAATGCCCTGCGGGTACCTGCACCGGCGCAAAGTTAGCCAAACCACTCGATACCGGGGCTAATTTAACGGCATGAGCAACACCGCCCAGTTGCTCGGTTAACAGCACCTCATTACCCGGCTCTGATTCCGCTGCTGCAGCGGCCGGATCCGACTCAATATAACCCACCCGCTTGCCATTAATACTCAGCACATTATGCTGCATGGCGACCACATCGCCCGGCATGCCAACAACTCTTTTAACCAGACGGTTATCGGCCGCTTCTGAAGCGAATATCACAATATCGCCGCGCTTCGGGTCGGCCAGCTTCAGCATTGATACGGTGCTAAATGGCAGGCGCAAATCATAAGCCATTTTATTCACTAAAATCCGATCACCAATTTCAATGGTCGGCTGCATTGAACCGGATGGCACATCGTTCCAGTCAGCAACTGCACTTCTGAATACAAACATTAAACTGATAAACACAATAAGGCCGCGGTTATCCCGCCACAGCTGTTTAAGTTTTTTCATAACTTCCCTTGTTTATTACGTAACGCCCAGTATGACCAACAGCCCGTCACCAAGTTCAGACCTGTTCACATAAGGCTTTTAGTTTTTGTAGTGCTACAGGCCAGCGGCTTGACATAAACTCATCATACGACGGGTCAATTTCCTGCTCAATTTTCAGTTCGGTCCCCTCTGGCACCGTTTTAAAATAGTAATTTTCAAAGGCCGGCGCCCAGCTGCTAACCTGCTCACTGCTAAAGTCATCTTTGCCGGCAACTACAAAACCCAGATGTTTAATCGACACAAATTTAAGTGGTTCCAGCTCAGCAATCGTCGCCACCATGCCATCGCCAGACGGCGATAAAAACCGGATGGGTTCCCCCTGTTGCCACTTGCCCTCATAGTATGAGCCTTCGCAAAAGGCCGCCGTCCAGATCCGAAAACCGGTATCATCAAACATCCGCTGCCACACCAACTCTATTGGCGCGTTAATCACAATACTGAAGTTTATTTGTTTAACTTTACGCATTGTTCACCTTCGTTCTCTAGTTTGAAGCCAGGCACAGGTTACCGGAATTATATCGACCGTACTGCATTACCGGTATATAGCCTGGTTACCTTAATGACGTTGTTTAATGACATGTTTCGGAGCAGAGCCAAAGGCATTTTTAAACACCCGGCTAAAGTGACTGGGGTCATTAAAACCTAACTGATAACACACCTGGCTGATCCGCTCGCCGGTTTGTAATAATCGGTAGGCTTTTTGTAAGCGCAGTTGCTGCTGCCAAACTGCAGGTGTTACTCCAAACGCAAGTTTAAACTGCTGATAAAATTTGCTGCGGCTCATGCAGGCTATTTTGCACAAGGTGTTTATTTCTATCGTGTCGCTTAAGTGCTGTTCAATATAAATAAGTACATTGCCAAGCGGAGTTGTTGTTTGCTGCTGACAATTTGCCAGCATGACATCGCGGCTTTGCTGCTGTAATAACCGGGTTATCAGTTCATTTAATGATAAATCGATCAGGTAATCACGATGCTGTTCGTTTTCACTAAAAAGCGTGATCATTCGCTCCAGCAATTGCTGGGTCTGAATATTATGCTGGCTGTGAACTAACTTTGGCACGTACTGAAAAAAATCATCATGACTAATTTCTTGCTGAAAATTAAGGGCATCAACAACGTTACGGATCTTATCGGTACTAATTTCAATCGCCAGGCAGGTAGTGGGTTTAGTGAGTGAAGCATCAGGAAAGTCTATAAGCACCTTCTGCCGAGGTGCCAGTACAAAAGACTGGTTGGGTAAAAAGGCACTGTGGTAATGACTGTCGGCTACATGCATAATTTTTTTGCCACTAATCATGCCGCAAAAAAGTAACTCACTGGAATGCAACGCCACTTTTTGCGCATCCTGATAAGTATCATAAATACTCAGCTCTGCATGTTCTCCCGCAAAACTTACTTTATTTTCAATAAGTACATTAAGGCGTTGCCGTTTTCTGGTGAGTACAGATGTATTCATAGTATCGCTTAGTGCCTCTGCTTGCCGCTTTCTGGATCTGCTGCTGGACTGATAATCAAAAAGTCTGGACTGGAAATCAAGCCTGCGTTAGCCCGCTCAGCTAAGGTTGTGTGATGGCGGTTAAATAAACAATAACTCACCGCTGATTTTAGTCAACAATTTGGACAGAGGACATATCATGATTTATGCAAATCCAGGTACGGCAGACGCACTTGTTAACTTTAAAGCGGAATATGGCAATTACATTGGCGGTGAATGGGTAGCGCCGGTTAACGGTAAATACTTTGACAATATTAGTCCGGTCAACGGTAAAGTATTTTGTAAAATTCCCCGCTCTGATAAAGAAGATATAGAGTTGGCAATCGATAAAGCCCACCAGGCAAAAGCCGCCTGGGGCACGACGTCAGTCACCGCACGAAGCAATATTTTACTGAAAATTGCCGATCGGATAGAACAAAACTTAGAAATGCTGGCTGTCGCAGAATCCTGGGATAACGGTAAGGCCATTCGCGAAACCCTGGCGGCAGATATTCCCCTGGCCGCCGATCATTTCCGTTATTTTGCCGGCTGTATCCGGGCTCAGGAAGGCAGTATTGGCGAGATAGATGAAACCACGGTGGCTTATCACTTTCATGAACCATTAGGAGTGGTCGGCCAGATCATTCCGTGGAATTTCCCTATCTTGATGGCAGCATGGAAACTGGCTCCCGCTCTGGCTGCAGGTAACTGCGTAATACTAAAACCCGCAGAACAAACACCGGCGTCTATTCTGGTGCTGATGGAGCTGATTGGCGATTTACTGCCGGCGGGCGTACTCAATGTGGTGAATGGCTTTGGCAGAGAAGCAGGCGAAGCGCTGGCGACCAGCAGCCGGATTGCCAAAATTGCCTTTACCGGTTCTACCCCGGTAGGCTCGCATATTCTTAAATGTGCTGCAGATAATATTATTCCGTCCACTGTAGAGCTGGGCGGTAAATCCCCGAATATCTTCTTTAACGATGTAATGGATAAAGATGATGCTTTCCTCAGCAAAGCTATTGAAGGTGCAGTGCTGGCTTATTTCAACCAGGGTGAAGTGTGTACCTGTCCGTCACGGTTGTTTATTCAGGAAGATATTTACGAGCAGTTTATCGAGCGAATTCTGGCGCGTACCTTACAGATAAAACGCGGTAATCCGCTGGATAGCGAAACGATGGTCGGTGCTCAGGCGTCACAGGCCCAGTTTGAGAAAATCTTAAGCTACATTGAAATTGGTAAAAAAGAAGGTGCCACGGTACTCACCGGTGGCAGCATTGAACAATTAGGCGATGAATTTAATGGCGGTTTTTACATTCAACCCACCATCCTGAAAGGCACCAACGACATGCGGGTCTTCCAGGAGGAAATTTTTGGCCCGGTCATTTCAATGTCGACGTTTAAAGATGAAGCAGAAGCCCTGGCGCTGGCCAACAGTTCCGAGTTTGGTTTAGGTGCCGGCGTCTGGACCCGCAACATGAACCGGGCTTATCATTTTGGCCGGAAAATTGAAGCAGGAAGAGTGTGGACCAACTGTTATCACATGTACCCGGCACACGCCGCCTTTGGTGGCTATAAAAAATCGGGTATCGGCCGCGAAACCCATAAGCTGGCGCTTAATCATTACCAGCAAACGAAAAACCTGCTGGTGAGTTACAGTGAAGATCCATTAGGGTTCTTTTAAGCCGTTAAACCACCTTTAACCACGATGCGGCGCTGCTATTGAGGTAGCGCCGCTTTTTTTGGGGTTGCAGGGTGGCTTAACAATTATGTCGGCCATGCCTCTCGCCGCGCAGCAGCGTATCGCCCAAACCTATTCTCATTATGAAGAATACACCTTACCCATTGCGCAAACCGTTGATGAACATATTAAGCCAGTAATGGAACGGATTGAGCTACATGGTTTACCAGCTGCGGCGGCTGCAATCAGCTTAGCAGGTGAGCAAAGCAGTGCTTTGCAAAAAGCATTAATAAAATATCAGGTTGCACTGGAAGATTTACATCAATCAAGTCAGGCCAAAAGCGCGGTTAGCGGCGCACGTGCCAGAGGCGCCCATAACCCGCTAGTTGCAGCCAAAGAAGCGGCAGTTCGTGCGGCGCATGCAGATTTGATTACACGCTTCCAGGCCCAGTTAAAGCGCTATGCTGCACTTAACAAAGCCAGCAACACCAAAACTTCACTCGCGAATGTCGATCGCAGCATTAATGTCGCCAAAAGTGGCCGCAATATGCACGGTAATTCAGCGGGTAGCCAGCGTACCGCCAATACCTTGCAGGTCAGCACCTCACAGCAAGTTGTCGCCCTGAATAACTACGCCCGATACAGCCGCATTCTGGGTAATGGCGCTATTGTCATCGACGCGGGTTTCAGGGTAAACAAAGTAAATAATGTATATGCCAGTGGTGGCGATGGAACCAGAGAAGCAATAGTTCAAAGCGCGGGACTGTCCGCATCAGTGATAACCGGTGTTGGTGTCGGCAAACTTGCTGTTAGTATTGGTATCAAGCTTGCGCTGGGGCCTGTTGGCTGGGTATGTTTAATTGGGGTTGGGTTATATGCTGGATATAATTTATCAAAGCATGCTGATGAATCAGCACAAAACTTTTTTGGTAAGCGATATGATCAAATTACGAGAACCAGATTGTGACAGAGAGCGAAATTGAGTTTTCATTGCTAAGTAATCTTTTCGGGTTAATGTTGGTTTCATCTGTTATTTCATGGCTGATTTTTGCAATGTTCAGCATGCGGCCTATAGAGCGCAAAATGAGGGCGGCTCAGAAAGATACAATAAGTAAGTGGGACGGCCCGGGCTGGCGGGTAATGTGGTACGCCTGGGCGATTTTTTTACCGATTTGCGGATTTAATAACTCCCGCGATCCACTTTTAAATCCGGTAGAAGTTAAGAAATACGCCAGCCGTAAAGACTGGTGGCTAGCGGCGTGGGTATTTCTATCTGTCTATCTGATGATTAGCACTGTTATTATTGACTTTATTTTCAGCTAGGAAGTTCTTAAAGCCTTAGTCCGCTATGAGCGTGAAGCGGAAATTCAGGTTAATTTTGTTTTGAGTAGAATAGCCACAACGGTTTAGTTACTGAGGTACAATTACGTCTGGCGCTATATGGTGTTCATACTGCCTTCAAAGAAACACGCCTCCCAAATATAAAGCTAAGCCAATTAAAAATAATACAAATCTTGGTAGTGAGTGTACCTCAACCAGCAATGCTTGGCCGATATACGGTCCATGCATTTTAACTCCAAACATAAACTGATATATCCAACGCAAACCGATACCACTGATAATTGCTGTTCCAAGCCACTGCTCAAGCCCTACTTTTCCGGTAAGAAAAAAACCCACACCAATAAAAATGGTAATACTCACAATCAAGAAAATTATAAGCTTCATAATGAATGTTTTTCCTTGCCATCGTCAGTTTTGGTTCTAGTCAGCCGCGTCTCTGGTCTTTGTACAATCTCAAAGACACCCGTCAATGTCTTTAGAATTGGATGAAGCTTAATCTATGAATTTAGATATTTGGTTTGATCATTCAACGTCTGGTTCTGGCACTCAAACGACGGACGACTGATAGCGATAGACATAGAGGGTCCATTTGCAATTGTGCTACGGCGCTATGGCAGACATTTAGGTGAAAATTAAGCCGCGCCGTTTTTTGGTATCGCCGTGAATGACCTTTTAATACAGTAAAGGTTTAGAGCACTGGTGAAATATCGGATACGACCTATTCCTTGAACATCAGATTTTTCCCGCAACGCGGTCCCAGAATTCTGCGCGATCATTGGTGCGCGGAAACGGCTCTGAAGGAATCGGTTTACCAAGAAATTTACAGAGTGGGCCCCACCCTTCTTTTACCTCATAGACGAGTAGTTGTTTGGCGGGGATCGTATTTTTTACCGCCTCGTTATGGGCATTAAAAGCCTTAATAAGGCCATCGCGGTCGAGGCCTTCTGGAAATCCGGTTTTAGCAATGACACCAGCTGCCATTTCAAGCCATTCCTTCATTTCAGGCGGTGCCTGATCCCTTTCTGATATCAACTTAAAGATTGTTGAACCAAAACTATCTGCCCAGCTTTCGGGACTGCGATGAGTCAAGATAAACCTGGCTGTAGGATAAGCTTTAAGTAATTCGCGAAAGAAACCAGCGGTAGGCCAATCAACCGCACTCAAATAGCCGCTGTAAATTTTTTGCCAGTCGGGCTGTCCACCTAATGCCGCCGACCACAGAGGAACCTGGACAGGCATTTTATGTAGAACTTCCTCCATATGGTGACATGGGCCAGCGCCAAGTTGATTGATAGCCAGTTTTAGCGAGTAGGTGCCGGTGCGTCCGACGCCCGTACCGATAACGGATATTGTCATTGTGATTGTCCTACTGGTTAAACAAATAAAGTTTGTCTTTGGAATTATCTTTAAGTATTTAGGATTAACTTAATTAATCTGGCACATAAACATAGAATTCGAAAGGTATTGAATGTGTTTAATAACATTTAACCCGGATATTAATTAGGCTTCTCAGTAATATCTGCAATTAACCTGATCTAAGACGGTGAAGGAATTTATCTGTTGAATGACGGCTACCTGGTTAAACTGATGATTATGGTAGCTTTTAATGCTGTCTATGTTTTTACCGGATTGGCCGCGCCCTCACCTACTACCGTATGCCAGGGTTTAACCTGCCAGCTTTTTACCAGACCGTTTACTACGTAAGGGTCCGCTTTGGCAAACGCTGTCGGAATGTCGGCACTGTCGCAACGAAACAGCAGCAGTGCGCTGTCTGCCGGCTCGCCAACGGCGCCGCCAAGTAGTAGCTCGCCACGTTCAGCAGATTGCCATGCCAGTGCCAGATGGGCCGGGCGAAATTCAGCACGGCGTTGCAGATAATCAGCAGCGGTGTGGTATATCAGTAAATAGTGTTTCATCACTACTCCGCTTTCTTTGTCGCCTGCCAGTTCACTGCCTGCCACTTACCATTTTTCCGAATAAAAGTACCGCTGTTTAGAAAGCGCAGGGTTTCGGTGTCTGAGGTGCCTACCAGGGTAAAGGCGACTACGGCAGTGTCGCCGTATTGCAGAATTTGCACATCTTCGCTGCTGTAGCGCATGCCTATTTCATCTGCTTTTAGCTCGCCACGGCTGTTTACTGATTGCATCAGCTCAGCTTTACCAAAGCGGGTGCCGCTTGAGCTGGTGTATATCAGCTCGTCAGCCCAGTATTTATTATGAATAGCCGGATCGTTACGGGTGGCGCCATCTAAAAACTCACCCAGCAGTGCAGTAAGTTCAGCTTTATCGTCAGCGATAGCAAAAGTTGGGGTAAGTAACGCCGGGGTCAGTAAAAGTAATGCACCTAGTAAGCAGGTTTTCATGCCAAGTTCCTTGTTATGTATCCATTTCTTATAAGTTAAACTATCACATAACTTGAATTTAAGTTAACAGAAGACGCCACAAAAAACGCCAACAGATTATGTTGGCGTTAATACGATTAAATTTTGTAACTGCTGCCTGCAAAAATCTGCTAAGAATACATCAGCACAAGGGTAGACAAATTATTTCATTACTATTTCACGCAACTGGTACTCACCCGTTATGGTTCTTACTTCAGGGTATTTAGCAGAGATTTCTCTGGACATCTTGTCGTCTGCGTCACTCCATTTTTTCATAAATGCGTCATACTTTTTCTTGCTGGGTTCCAGGTCAGCACTATTGTTAAACGTCACAACTAACAGCATATTGAATTCACCACTCATGGGCAAATCACTACCATAGATTTTCCAGTCTTTTATATATCCCAGCTCTTTTTGGATTTTAACGGCTTTAACCCAGCTGTTCTTCAACCCTGCCAGGTAAACATCACCCATATTGGCGTCGACTTTGACAGTGGTCACCATCATTATTTCAGTGCCGAGGTCGTAGTCTTCATATATATCTAATCGGTCTTTTGCACAGACTGCAAAACTAAAAACCAGACATAACAGTGTGATAAGTATATTTTTCATTTTAAATTTCCTTTTAATAATGATAATTACCGCTCACATCATAAACAAACAAAGAGCCACCGAAGTATAGTAGAAACTACTAAGAAAGCAGCATGACTAATTTTGCCGCTCAGTTTCAAAGGTTGCTAATCTATTTCCTGCATGGTTATCACGACATAACAACAAAACTACGGCATTGCCTTGCTCAGTTAACGTCTGTTCCGTCTGCGCTGACGGTGTCCTTAGCTATTGTTAGCAACCGCTGGTTGTATAAGTTATTGTTGGCTCTAATCCTGCGCTGCCCGGTGGCCGATAGGTCAGAAAACACGCGGTTCGGGTTATCGGGATATTATTATTAGTTACGCCGCTGAAGCCCGCCAACGAGGCGCTGGTAACATGTAATGCGACACCGGGGAAAATATCAGAATAAGCCCAGTCATCACCAAGCTCGAGTGCATTAGAAACACCGGTCGTTCTGTTACCACTGGGATAGCCAAATACGGTGGCAATATCGTCAGCCCCGTCACCGTCTAAATCAACATTTGCCGTTGCATCAGCCTGTACATTCTGAATAATGGCTTTCGCGTAAACCAGATTAGCAGCATCCAGCATCGCACCACCCAACCCTTCCAGTACAGCCTCATTGCTATCTGAACTAAGGTTAATAAAACGCGGAGCAGACACTACCGCTAACACGCCCAGAATAACAATCACTATTATCAGTTCTATTAAGGTAAAGCCGTTATTCAATTTCTTTGTCATCACGATACTGCTCAATGATTTTCCTAAATAAAATACAACGCTATGCTGCCAGCCATCAAGGTACATTAGCAATAGTTTTCTTTAAAAAAGTCAATTAATCTTAATAACCTATACAAAAACAAAAAGGCGCCGCGGCGCCTTTTTCGTTTCCAGCAGCAAGCAGCTTACATGCTGATGCCACCGTCTATTTCTACTACCCGACCGGTGAAAAAGTCGTTTTCGAAAATGTACTTGGCGGTGTGAGCGATTTCGCTGGCTTCGCCCAAGCGGCCTACCGGTTTCATTTTCTCTAAGCGGTCGCGCGCTTCTGGTTTCATAGCGTCGGTCATGGCGGTGCGGATAACGCCAGGGGCGATAGCACCAACCCGAATACCGAAGCGGCCGAGCTCACGGGCCCAGGTTACTGTCATCGCCACCACGCCGGCTTTAGACGCGGCGTAATTAGTCTGGCCCATATTGCCGCCACGGGCGACACTCGACATATTAATAATAACGCCCTTAGTACCGCGCTTAACCATTACTGCAGCCGCTTCGCGGCCGCACAGGAAAACCCCGGTTAAGTTAACGTCGATTACCGATTGAAACTGCGCCAGTGACATTTTACTAACCAGCTCACCGTCTTTGTATTTCAGCAGCAGGCCGTCACGCAAAATACCAGCGTTGTTAATCAGGCCGTCGATGCCATCAAAATCGCTGTCGATTTGGCTGAAAGTCTCCTCGACTTGAGCTTCGTCGGCCACATTGGCGCTGTAAGTATGTACTGTCGTTGTGGCTGAAAGCTCAGCTTTCGCCGCCGCTAGCTGCTCGGCATTCATATCAATTAGCGCCAGTTTGGCACCCTCAGCAGCGCACATACGCGCCATTTCCAGGCCCAAACCCTGAGCGCCGCCGGTAATTACGATGGTTTTGTTTTGCAGCTTCATTCATTTCTCCGTAGCCGCGATTACTGCATACATTTTTTCTGTGACACGCCACGAGCCATCCCTGGGGCTCGGTTCCGGCCATCCATGGCCTTCAACGGTCACTGAAAAAAGTACATCCGTACTCGCTTGATACTTCTCAGTGAGCAAGTGCGCAGAATTTTTCTGCCGGACCGTGTTTTTCATGGATGAAAAACAGGAGCCTACAGGGACGTATTTACGGCGTGTCCCGGAGAAAACATTCGGAGTACTTGCGTGTTATTTAATCGGCTTTAGCAAACATCTTAAAAATACTGGAAAAATCCAGTTTGCCGTTACCGGCCTGCTGATGTTTCACGTATAAACTATGCGCCAACTCACCTAAAGGGGTGTCGCTGCCGCTATGGTTAGCCGCTTCCAGCGCCAGGCCTAAATCTTTGGCCATCAGGTCGACCATAAAGCCACCCTGATAATCCTTGGATGACGGCACATTGTCCATCACCCCCGGACAAGGGTTGTATAGCTCCAGCGTCCAGTTACGGCCCGAGCTTTTCAGCATAATGTCTGACAATACTTTTGGATCCAGGCCATTATTAATGCCCATTTGCAGCGCTTCAGAAGTGCCCGCCATTAAAATGCTAAGTAGCATATTATTGCAAATTTTCGCTACCTGGCCTGCGCCAATCGCCCCGGCATGGAACAGGTTCTTACCCATATTGCTAAGGACAGTGTGGGCATTTTGAAAGTCCTGGCTGGCGCCACCAACAATAAAGGTTAAGGTACCGGCTTTAGCGCCGCCTACTCCGCCGGAAACAGGTGCATCGATAAAAGCAATGCCCTGCTCGGCTAAGCCTATGCCTACTGTACGGGCACTTTCGGCATCGATAGTAGAACAATCGATAACCAGTGCTTGTTTGCTGATAGCACTGGCAATGCCCTGTTCACCCAGATACAAGCCGATGACATGCTTAGCCGCCGGTAGCATCGAAATAACATAGTCGGTGCCGGCAACCGCCTCTCTGGCAGAATCGGCGACTTTAGCGCCTTCCGCTTTTATCTGCGCCAGCGCCGCTGCGGATAAATCAAATGCGGTAACATCGTGGCCGGCTTTTAATAAGTTAGTGGCCATTGGGCCACCCATGTTTCCTAAACCAATAAATGCAACTTTAGCCATAATAAATCCCTTGCTGTTGTCTTTAAAAATTAGCTGTCCAACAAACCTAAGTCTTTTAGCGGATGCTCATTATCCGGCCATGGCGAACTAAATAGTAACTCGATAACCTCAGCAGGTACCTCGGCTACGCTCGGGTACTGCCATTTCGGGGTTAAGTCTTTATCAATCAGTAAAGCACGCACCCCTTCCTGAAACTCACCCAGTTGGCCGCATTGCACGCTAATGCCCAGCTCTAACCGGAAACTGTCGGCCAGGATTTTACTCTGGCCCAGTTGCAGCAGCTTAAACACGATATGAGCGGTGATCGGGCTGCCATAGGCAAGCGATTGCTTGGCTTTTACCAGCCACTTATCGTCGCCTTCAATGGCATTAATGGCGCTAATCACTTGTGGCAGGCTGTTGATATCTGCCAGCGCTGTAATTGTACTTTGATGCGGCCGGATCTGGCTTAACGGCATTTTGGTGCGGCACTGCTCTTCAGCACCGCGTAAAACATCTGACAACTTCTGATGATTAAGGGCGACGGTTTCGCCCCACTTCACCGTCAACAGCTTATCAACCAGCGCCGGTTTATCTTCGTGCAATATAAAATGATCGGCCAGATGGATAAATTTTGCATCTGCAGCGTTAATCGACGCGCCGGTTAAGCCTAAAAAGATGCCGCAGCCCGGCGGCATCCGGTTTAAAAACCAGCTGGCACCAACATCGGGGTATAGGCCAATTGCCATTTCCGGCATCGCTATCCGGCTGCTACCGGTGACTACCCGGTGCGACGCGCCTGCCATCAGACCGAGGCCGCCGCCCATCACAATACCATTGCCCCAAACCAGCACCGGCTTGTCGAACGTATGGATCAGGTAATCGAGGGTATATTCTTTGGTGAAAAACTCTTCCACATAGGGGTGATAGTAATCCGGGCTTTCTTTCATCGCCTGATATAAATCACGGATATCACCACCGGCGCAAAACGCTTTATCACCAGCACCTTGCAGCAACACCATCGCTATGCTCGGATCGTCCTTCCAGGCCTGCATTTGTGGCAGTAACGACTCGACCATCGGCAAACTTAACGCATTTAACGACTTTTCCGAGTTAAGGGTAGCAACCGCAATTTTCTTGCCATTGTCAGCCGTAAGTTCTTGATATAACACTACGTCTGTACTCATGCTCATCACCCGTTTACCCAGTTGGCCTGGCGTTTTTCTAAGAAGGCCTGCACGCCTTCAACCTGATCTTTAGTGTCGAACAAGCCGACAAACAACTCGCGCTCTAATGGCAAGGCTGCATTAATATTGCCGGTACGGCCCTGCTGAATAAGCTTTTTACAGGCGGTTACCGCCACCGGGCTTTGGCTAGCCACTTTATCGGCCAGCGCCAGGGCTGCTTCTAACACCGTGCCTGTGGGTACTACTTCTTCTACCAGACCAATTTGCAGCGCTGTTTCAGCATTAAGCCGCTCGCCGCATAAAATCATCCGCTTGGCCCAACCTTCACCGACCAGCCAGGCCAGATTCTGGGTACCACCCGCACACGGCAGTAAGCCTACTTTGGCTTCTGGCAGCGCCATTTGCGCTTGTTGTTCGGCAATCCGGATATCACAAGCCAGCGCCACTTCCAAACCGCCGCCCATCGCATAGCCGTTAATAGCCGCAATCGACACGCCACGAAAGGCACTTAAGGTTTCAAAGGCTTCACCAAAAATCCGCGCCATATCGCTCGCGACGGCTTTATCGCCATCAGCAAACAGTTTTAAATCGGCGCCAGCTGAGAAGAATTTGTCACCTTCGCCGGTAATCACTAAAGCATAGATATTTTTATCATTGTTCAGGCTGATAACCGTATCGCGCAGCTCGGTTAAGCTGGCGTGGGTCCAGGTGTTGGCTGGCGGGTTTGCCATGGTAATAAGCGCCGTATGACCGCGCTTTTCCAGTTTTAATTGAGCCATTCCAGTCTCCTTTTGTTGGCAATACTCGGAAGTTGAATGAGGTGAATAAGGTTTGTTCTAAGCCGACCGTTGAAGCCCTGGACGGGCGGAAACGAGCCCCCAGGGATGGGTTTACGGCGTGTCGGCGTGAACAAACCTGGTTCACCTTTTCGCTAAACCACGAACATTATCCGTTGTCTTGGTTACAGAATGTCGCCTGCGGCTTCATCCAGTAACCGCCGGCCGATAATCAGCCGCATAATTTCATTGGTGCCTTCCAGGATCTGATGCACCCGCACATCGCGGAAATGCCGCTCCAGCGGATACTCTTTAATGTAGCCATAGCCGCCGTGCAGCTGCAGTGCCTGATCGCAGACCTGAAAGCCAACGTCAGTGGCAAAGCGTTTGGCCATGGCACAGTAAGCGGTAGCTTCGCCGTCTTGCTGGTCTAGCTTAAACGCCGCTAAACGCACCAACTGACGTGCTGCCACTAACTCAGTGGCCATATCCGCCAGCTTAAATTGCAGCGCCTGAAACGCCGCCAGTGGCTTACCAAATTGCTGACGCTCCAGCATATAGTTACGGGCAGTGTTTAGCGCCTGTTGCGCAGTACCAATAGAACAAGTAGCGATATTAATCCGGCCACCGTCCAGGCCTTTCATGGCAAAGCCAAACCCTTCGCCTTCATTGCCCAGCAAATAATGGGCTGGAATGCGCACGTCTTCAAACGTAATTAAGCGGGTTGGCTGGGCGTTCCAGCCCATTTTCTCTTCGGCTTTGCCGTAAATAACCCCTTTGGCGTCAGCCGGTACAATAAAGGCTGAAATGCCTTTCGGACCAGCTTCACCGGTACGGGCCATCACCACCAATACTTCAGTTTCACCGGCGCCAGAGATAAACATCTTCGAGCCGTTGAGTACGTAGTCACTGCCATCTTTTTTGGCAGAGGTACGTAAACCAGCCGCATCTGAGCCAGAACCAGGCTCAGTTAAGCAGTAAGACGCCAGTTTCTGGCCGGTAACCAGGTGCTCTACCCACTGCGCTTTAGCATCACTGGTACCCCAGGTTGCTATCATCCAGGTGGCCATATTGTGAATAGTCAGCATGGCAGTAGTGGCAGTACAGCCCATCGCCAGTTGCTCGAAAATAATAGACGAGTCTAAGCGGGATAAACCCATACCGCCGTCGTCTTCGGCGGTATACAGCGAGCAAAAGCCCAGCTCACCGGCTTTTTGAATCACGTCTTTTGGGAAGTGATGATCCCGGTCCCACTTTGCGGCATGCGGCGCCAGTTCTTGTTCGGCAAACTGTTTGGCCACATCAACAAAGGCTTGTTGGTCTTCTGTTAAATTGAAATTCATTTATATACCTTTTCAGGTTGTGGTGTCGGTGCACCTTATAATTTTGTTCAAACCATCTGGGGCTTGGCAGCACACTTTACACGCCGACACGCTATAAACCTTCCCTGGGGCTCGTTTCCGGCCATCCATGGCCTCCAACGGTCGGCTTAGTAAAGTCTGCCACCCGCCTGGATACGTTAACGCAGGTTAATCGACATATTCGGGCCAGATACCGGAATATCGTCATCAAACCAACGGGCAGTAATGGTTTTGGTCTCAGTATAGAAACGCACCGCCTGCTTACCATAAGCATGCTGATCACCGTAAAACGAGCCTTTCCAGCCGGTAAACGAGAAGAATGGCAGTGGCACCGGAATAGGAATGTTAATCCCTACCTGACCTACTTCCACTTCATGCTGATACTTGCGGGCAGCCGCGCCACTGGCGGTAAAGATAGAGGTACCGTTACCGTACGGGCTGTCGTTTACCACTTTCAGCGCTTCCTGCAGGGTCGGCACCTGCATGGTGGTTAACACCGGGCCAAAAATTTCCTGCTTATAAATTTCCATCTCGGTAGTGACATTACTAAACACGGTCGGGCCTACCCAGTTACCATCCGGATAGCCTTCCACTTTACAGTCAGAGCCATCCAGCACACAGGTGGCGCCTTCTTTTTTACCCTGTTCAATCAATGATAATACCCGGGCACGGGCCTGCGGGCTGATTTGCGGGCCGTAAGCCGCGTTCGGGTCGGTATAAACACCTGGTCGTACTTTGCCAATGGCAGCCGCTACCTCCGGGATCCACTCTGCTGCAGTACCCACAAATACCGCTACCGAAATCGCCATGCAGCGCTGACCGGCCGCGCCCACTGAGGCACCAACCAGGGCATTAACTACCTGCTGTTTATTAGCATCGGGCATTATCACCATATGGTTTTTTGCGCCGGCAAAGGCCTGTACCCGTTTTAAATTGTCGGTGCCGGTTTTGTAGATATACTGACCGACATTGACTGAACCGACAAACGAAATGGCTTTAATATCCGGGTGGTGCAGTATCGCATCTACCTGCTCTTTGGCGCCGTGCACAACCTGTAATACGCCTTTAGGCGCGCCAGCCTGCACAAACAGTTCGGCAATTTTGTTAACCGTCATCGGGTCTTGCTCAGACGGCTTTAAAATAAAGGTGTTACCGCAGGCAATGGCCATTGGGAACATCCACAGTGGGATCATTGCCGGGAAGTTAAAGGGGGTGATACCGGCACAGACGCCTAATGGCTGAATGTAGCTGTAGGTGTCGATACTGCGCGCCACGTTTTCAACGGTTTCGCCCATCATCAATGACGGAATATTGGCGGCTTGTTCAACCACTTCAATACCACGCCAGACATCGCCTTTAGCGTCTTCAACGGTTTTACCCAGTTCCTGACAGATAATGTCGGCAATTTCGCCCTGGTGCTCTTTTAATAAATGGGCAAAGCGCATCATTAAACGGGCGCGCTCTGATACCGGTACTTCTTTCCAGGTTAAAAAAGCGGCCTTGGCCGATTCTACTGCCCGGGTCATTTCCTCTGCTGTGGCGCAAGGTACCTGGGCAATCACTTCCTGAGTAGCCGGGTTAGTGACGGGGATCAGTTTGTCACTGTTTGAGGTGACGAACTCGCCGTCGATAAAATGCTTAACCTGTTGTGTCATATTGCTTCTCCCGGTTGTTGGGTGTGCCATCAGCCTGTTATATGTTTAATAAGAGGTTGTGCTGAACGGCGGTATTTCGGTGCAAAGAGATCGGTTGCGATACCCGCTGTGCTCGCCACAGCAACTCAGATTTGTTGCACAAATCTTCAGACACTCTGTGGCTGTGCTATCGGGTTCCCAACCTCACTCCTTATTTCTTATACTGCTCTGATTTACAGAACTTCAACTGCTAAGGCGACGGCTTCACCGCCACCAATACACAGCGAGGCGACGCCTTTGCTCAGGCCGCGGTTACGCAGCGCATGAATAAGGGTAACCAGAATACGGGCGCCTGACGCACCAATCGGGTGGCCCAGGGCACAGGCACCGCCGTTAACGTTTACTTTGGCTTCGTCCAGGCCCAACTCGTTAATGGCCAGCATGGTTACCATGGCAAAGGCTTCGTTAATTTCCCACAAATCGACTTGCTCTTTATCCCAGCCGGCTTTTTGCAACACTTTTTGCATCGCACCAACCGGGGCAACGGTAAACAGCGCCGGTTCCATTGAGTTAGTGCTGTGCGCCACAACGCGGGCCAGAATGGTAGCGCCCTGGGCTTTGGCATCGCCTTCGCGCATTAACACCAATGCCGCCGCGCCATCAGAAATAGAGCTGGAGTTCGCCGCCGTAATGGTGCCGTCTTTAGCGAAGGCCGGCCGTAAGCCCGGAATTTTATCCAGTTTGGCATTACCTGGCTGCTCGTCGACCTTAAAGGTCATTTCACCTTTACGGGTCTGGAAGCTTACCGGGGCAATTTCAGCGTCAAAAGCACCGCTGGTAATTGCCTGCTGGGCACGGGTCGTCGATTGCACCGCAAAGGCGTCCATCTGCTCGCGGGTTATGCCTTTTTCATCAGCTGTGCCCTGAGCAAAACAACCCATTGCTTTACCGTCATAGGCATTTTCCAGGCCGTCCAGCATCATATGATCTTTTATTTCGCCATGGCCCATCCGGTAACCACTGCGGGCTTTCGGCAGCAAATAAGGGGCGTTTGACATCGACTCCATGCCACCGGCTACGACAACATCGGCGCTGCCGACTTTTAATAAATCGCTGGCCAGCATGACGGCTTTAAGGCCCGAACCACATACTTTATTGATAGTGGTCGCACCGGCGCTTAACGGTAAGCCGGCTTTTAACGTGGCCTGGCGCGCCGGGGCCTGGCCTAAACCGGCTGGCAGCACATTACCCATAATCACTTCACTGACTTTATCGCCGCTGAAACCTGCCTGCTCTAACGCCGCTTTAATGGCAGTCGCACCCAGTACGGTCGCATCAACGTCGGTTAAGCCGCCCATAAAACCGCCCATGGCGGTGCGCTTAGCGGCAACAATTACAATATTGTTTTGCTGGTTGTGTTCTTTATTGTCAGAAGCCATTTCGCTCTCCTGTATAAGGTTGGCCTGAAAAGATGCCCAAGAGCCTACACCAAATTTACGTTTACGCCAACGTCAACCATCTAGCACTATGGTAGTGTTGGCCGGTTATAGTTCGGGAAATGGTTCATTAAACTGTACAGTCGGACCAGCAAACTCTGGCATTTTTGCTTTACAAAGCCAGCCAAATAGCTTGTTTATCCATTTTCAGCGCCAGACCACAGCTTTACCTTTACGTAAACTTCACTTATAGTTGATGGCGTTTTTCGGGAAGGCAGTCATGACAGAAAAAGAAGAAAAAACCTACAGTATCAGCGAGCTGGCTAAAGAGTTCGACATTACCACCCGCAGCATTCGGTTTTACGAAGATCAGCGGCTGCTTTCACCTTTGCGCAATGGCCAGACCCGTATTTACAGCAAACGCGACCGGGTGCGGCTGAAGCTTATCCTGCGCGGCAAACGGCTTGGTTTTAGCCTGGCTGAAACCGGCCAGTTATTTGAACTATACGACGCGGATAAAAGCAGCGTCACCCAATTAAATACCATGCTGAAGTTAATCGAGCAGAAGAAAACCGAACTGCATCAGCAACTGGACGACATTAAAGTGGTGCTAATGGAGCTGGTTACCGTTGAAAAACGTTGCCGCGACACCTTAGCCGACGCCAAACAATCCAAAACTGTTTAGGCAGTTTTCAGTACACAGCAAACGGGGATTTACCATGATTAGCAGTTACAAAGGCCTGAACTTCGATTTAGGCGAAACCGTCGATATGATCCGCGAGCAGGTAAATGCCTTCGCCCGCGAAGAAATAGCACCGCGTGCTGAACACATTGACCAGGTTAACGAATTCCCGAATGAGTTATGGCGTAAATTTGGTGACTTAGGTTTGCTGGGCATTACCGTTGATGAAAAGTACGGCGGCTCAGGTTTAGGCTATTTAGAGCATGTGGTGGCACTGGAAGAAATCAGCCGGGCTTCGGCTTCGGTCGGCTTGTCTTACGGCGCCCACTCTAACTTGTGTGTTAACCAGATTTTCCGTAACGGTACTGAAGAACAAAAACTGAAGTACCTGCCTAAGCTGTGCTCGGGTGAACATATCGGCGCGCTGGCAATGAGCGAACCTAATGCCGGCTCAGATGTGGTCAGCATGAAGCTACGCGCTGAATTAAAAGGTGATAAATACATTTTAAACGGCAATAAAATGTGGATCACCAACGGCCCCGACGCCCACACTTATGTCATTTATGCGAAAACCGACATTAACGCCGGCAGCAAAGGCATTACCGCCTTTATCGTTGAGCGCGGCACTAAGGGTTTCAGCACCGCGCAGAAGCTGGATAAGTTAGGCATGCGTGGTTCTAACACCTGTGAGCTGGTATTCGAAGATTGCGAAGTACCGGCCGAAAACGTGCTGGGCCAGATTGGCGGCGGCGTGAAAGTATTAATGAGCGGCCTGGATTACGAACGCGTAGTACTGGCAGCCGGCCCTCTGGGCATTATGCAGGCCTGTATGGACGTAGTCGTGCCTTACATTCACGACCGTAAGCAGTTTGGCCAGGCCATTGGCGAATTCCAGCTGGTACAGGGCAAGCTGGCCGATATGTACACCCAGATGAACGCGGCAAAATCTTATGTTTATACCGTAGCCAAAGCCTGCGATCGCGGCGAAACCACCCGAAAAGATGCTGCAGCAGTAATTTTATATTCGGCAGAGCTGGCGACCAAAATGGCGCTGGATGCCATTCAACTGTTAGGCGGCAATGGCTATATTAACGAATACCCTACCGGTCGTTTATTGCGCGACGCCAAGCTGTATGAAATTGGCGCCGGCACCTCAGAAATCCGCCGGATGCTGATTGGCCGCGAGCTATTTACTGAGTCGAACTGATATGACCAGGATCGCTAGCAAAATTAATCCGCGTACAGAGGAATTTCAGAAAAACGCTGAGGCGATGCAAGCCGTAGTGGACGATCTGAACAGCAAAGTACAACAAATTAAACTCGGTGGCGGTGAGGCGTTAATTGCCCGTCATACTGCCCGCGGCAAATTGTTTGTGCGTGAGCGCATTCAGAAGCTGCTGGACCCGGGCTCACCCTTTTTAGAAGTGGGCCAGTTTGCCGGCTGGGAATGTTATGACGACTACGTGCCAAGCGCGGGCGTAGTAGCTGGCATTGGCCGGGTCAGTGGTGTTGAGTGCATGATTGTTGCCAACGACGCCACGGTGAAAGGCGGTACTTACTACCCACTTACCGTGAAAAAACACTTACGGGCGCAGGAAATAGCCGAGCGCTGTCACCTACCCTGTATCTATCTGGTCGACTCTGGCGGTGCTAACCTGCCACGCCAGGATGATGTGTTCCCCGATAAGCTGCACTTTGGCCGCATTTTCTTTAACCAGGCTAATATGTCAGCCAAAGGTATTCCGCAAATTGCGGTGGTCATGGGCCTGTGTACCGCCGGTGGTGCTTATGTGCCGGCAATGGCCGATGAAAGCATTATCGTTAAAGAGCAAGGCACTATCTTCTTAGCCGGGCCGCCGCTGGTTAAAGCCGCTACCGGTGAAGAAGTCTCAGCCGAGGAGTTGGGCGGTGCTGATGTCCACTGTAAAATCTCCGGCGTGGCCGATCACTATGCCTTAAATGATGAGCACGCGCTGCAACTGGCCCGCAATGCGGTGTCACGCTTAAATCGCCCAGCGCCAGAGCCAATGGATGTAAAAGCGCCACAAGAGCCGCTTTATGATGCCAAAGAGCTGTACGGCATTGTTGGTACTGATTTGCGCAAGCCGTTTGATGTCAAAGAAGTGATTGCCCGGATTGTTGATGGCTCAGATTTTGACGAGTTTAAGCAGTACTACGGCGCGACGTTAGTCTGCGGTTTTGCACGTATCTTCGGCTATCCGGTAGGCATCGTTGCCAATAATGGGATTTTGTTTTCTGAGTCTGCACAAAAAGGTGCCCATTTTATTGAGCTGTGTGCCCAGCGCAAAATTCCGCTGCTGTTTTTACAGAACATTACCGGCTTTATGGTCGGCAAAAAGTACGAAGCTGAAGGTATCGCCAAGCACGGCGCCAAGATGGTAATGGCAGTAAGCTGTGCCAAAGTGCCGAAATTTACCGTGTTAATTGGCGGCAGTTATGGCGCCGGTAACTACGGTATGTGCGGCCGCGCTTATGATCCTACGATGATGTGGATGTGGCCCAATGCCCGCATTTCGGTGATGGGTGGCGAGCAAGCCGCTGGAGTAATGGCGCAGGTCACCAAAGATGGCTTAGCCCGTAAAGGCGAGACGCTGTCGTCGGAAGCGGAAAAAGCCCTGAAAAAGCCGATTGTTGAGCAGTATGAAAAGCAGGGACACCCCTACTACGCCAGCGGTCGTTTGTGGGATGACGGTATTATTGACCCGGCCCAAACCCGGATGACAGTGGGCCTGGCGTTAGCTGCAGCACTGAATGCGCCGATTGAAGAAACTAAGTTTGGTGTGTTTAGGATGTAGTAGATAGTTGTGATGGGGGCAGATTGGTGGCTATCGATGCCGCAATCGCTCCGTCCATTTTTTCTGCGACACGCCATAAACCGTCCATGGGGCTCCTTTCCGGCCATCCATGGCCTGCAACGGTCTCAGAAAAAAGCACATACGCGCTTGCTGGTTCACCGGTAGAGGCAAGCGCACAGTGCACTTTGGCCAGAACCGTGTTTTTCATGGATGAAAAACAGGAGCCCCCATGGATGGGTTTACGGCGTGTTCTGGCAAAGTTGTACGGCGCGATTGCCGGTTGAAAGAACTGAAGCTCGCAGCAACCGCATGCCGAAGAAAAACAGTCTCAGGTTGCATTAACACTTTCGGAGAAAAGATGAACCAGGTTTACACCCAAGTCAGTATCGAGCAGCGCGGCGTGGCCAGCTTAACGTTAAACCGGCCCGAAGTGCACAACGCCTTCGATGATCTGATGATTGCCGAGCTTATTCAGATACTCGACCAACTGGCTGCTAATCCGGATGTTCGGATATTGCTGTTAAATGCCAATGGCAAAAACTTCTCTGCCGGTGCCGATTTAAACTGGATGCGCTCGATGGCCGAAAAAGACTACGCGCAAAATCTGGACGACGCCAACGAGCTGGCCATGTTAATGCACAAGCTGGATAAATTCCCTAAGCCTACTGTTGCCGTAGTGCAAGGTGCAGCCTTTGGCGGTGCAGTGGGCCTGGTGGCCTGTTGCGATATCGCCATTGCCAGTGACAACGCCAGTTTTTGTTTAAGTGAAGTGAAAATTGGTCTTATTCCTGCCGTGATCAGCCCCTATGTCATGCGAGCTCTGGGCGAGCGGCAAAGCCGGCGCTATTTTTTAACTGCCGAGCGTTTTAGTGCCGACACGGCCAAACAGCTGGGTTTACTGCATGAAGTAACCAGCGCCAGTGAACTTAACGAAAAAGCCGATGCCCTTGTTGACGGCTTGCTGCAAAACAGCCCGGCAGCAATCAGCGCAGCGAAAACTCTTATTCATAATATTTATAACCGCAAAATCAGCAACAATGTCGTGGCCCACACTACCCAGGCGATTGCTGAAATTCGGGTGTCGGCAGAAGGTCAGGAAGGCCTGGGTGCTTTTCTTGAAAAGCGCCGCCCCAACTGGTTGCAGAATAATGCTCAGGCAAACGCCAAGCTAAAGGACAAATAAGTATGTTCCGGAAAATATTAATCGCTAACCGTGGCGAAATTGCCTGTCGGGTTATCGACACCGCCCATAAACTTGGCATTCGCTGCGTTGCCGTGTACTCAGAAGCCGACGCCAATGCCCGCCATGTGCGGATGGCCGACGAAGCCTATTTACTCGGCCCTGCTCCCAGCAAAGACTCTTACCTGCGCAGCGATAAAATTATTGATATTGCCAAACAAAGTGGCGCTGAAGCCATTCACCCGGGTTACGGCTTTTTATCGGAAAACGAAGAGTTTGCTAAAGCCTGTGCTGATGCCGGTGTGGTGTTTATCGGCCCACCGGTTGCTGCCATTACGGCGATGGGCTCAAAAAGCGCCGCCAAGAAAATTATGGCCGATGCCGGCGTGCCGCTGGTGCCGGGCTATCATGGTGATGATCAGTCCGATGACAAACTTGGCAGTGAGTCAGCCAAAATTGGTTATCCGCAGCTGTTAAAAGCCGCCTACGGTGGCGGTGGTAAAGGCATGCGGGTGGTCTGGAAAAAAGAAGAATTTTCTGACGCCCTGGCCAGTGCCCGGCGGGAAGCCAAAGCCGGCTTTGGTAATGATAAAATGCTGATAGAGCGCTACTTAACCAAGCCACGGCATATCGAAATTCAGGTATTTTGCGATAACCACGGCAATGCGGTGTATTTAGCCGAACGTGACTGCTCCATTCAGCGCCGCCACCAGAAAGTGATTGAAGAAGCGCCAGCACCGAATTTTAGCAGCGAGCAGCGTAAAGCCATGGGTGAAGCTGCGGTAAAAGCTGCCAAAGCAATAGATTATCGCGGTGCCGGTACCGTCGAGTTTTTGTTTGATGAAGACGGCTCCTTCTATTTTATGGAAATGAACACCCGGCTACAGGTAGAGCATCCGGTAACCGAAATGATCACCGGTCAGGACTTAGTAAAGTGGCAGCTGTTAGTGGCTGCAGATGAAGCCCTACCGCTAAGTCAGGATGAAGTGCAAATTGATGGCCATGCCATTGAAGTGCGGGTCTATGCAGAAGACCCCGATAACGACTTCCTGCCACAAACCGGCAAGCTGACGTATTTACGCCAGCCTGAAGCCAGCCGTTATGTGCGGGTAGATACTGGTGTGGTCGAAAATGACGAAGTATCGCCCTACTACGACCCGATGATTGCCAAACTCATTGTCTGGGATGAAAGCCGCGATCGGGCCATTGCCCGCATGCTACGCGCGCTGGACGATTACCGGATTGCCGGTGTCACCACCAATTTAAGTTTTTTAACCAGCTTAACCGAGCACCCGGCATTTAAAGCGGCCGAGCTTGATACCAACTTTATTAATCATCATCAGGACACGCTGTTCGCACCAGCCAACAAAGAAAACAACCAAGCGCTGGTGCTGGCAGCTTTATTTATTTTAGAGCAGCAAAAAGCGCCGCTGCCAAGCCACAGCAGCCCAAGCCCCTGGCAATACAGCCATGGCTGGCGTTTAAACGAAACGCCAACAGTAGTGCTGAATTTAATCCACGACGACAAAGCACAGCAGCTGACCATTCGCGAGCAGCAACAGCATTATGTTGTTGAGTTGCAGGGCCAGCAAATTTGCTGTCTGGCTGAGCTTAACGGTGATGAGCTAAGCGCTACCCTGGGGGATCATAAAACCAAAGTGCGGGTCAGCCGGTATCAGGACACGATAAGCATCTTTATTAAACACCATCGCTACGACTTTATCTACCGCACTGAAGTGACGCCGGAGCCCGATGGCAGCGAGCATGTCGGCAGCTTAACAGCACCGATGAACGGCACTATTGTCGCGGTTATGACCAAAGCCGGAGCTACAGTTAAAGCCGGCGATACCCTGGTGATCATGGAAGCGATGAAAATGGAATACAGCATTAAGGCGCCGAAAGATGGCGTGGTAAATGAGGTATTCTATGGCACAGGCGATTTAGTTAAAGACGGCGCCGAACTGGTCGATTTCAGCCCGGAGGAAGCATGAGCTTACCGCAACGCGTTCGGATAGTGGAAGTAGGCCCGCGTGATGGCCTGCAAAACGAGCAAAGCGTCAGCACGGCCGATAAAATTGCCTTAATTGACATGCTAAGCGCTGCCGGCCACAGTTACATTGAAAGTGGCGCCTTTGTCTCCCCCAAATGGGTGCCACAAATGGCCGACTCCACTGAGGTTTTTGCCGGCATCAACCGCAAAGCCGGCGTTACCTATGCGGCGCTTACCCCAAATTTAAAAGGTTACGAAGCCGCTAAAGCTGCGGGTGCCACTGAAGTGGCGATTTTTGGCGCGGCATCTGAGGCGTTCAGCCAGAAAAATATTAACTGCAGTATCAGTGAAAGCCTGGAGCGCTTTGCGCCGGTGGTTGAAGCAGCCCAGGCTGACGGCATTAAAGTGCGCGGTTATGTCTCTTGTGTGGTCGGCTGTCCTTACCAGGGCGAGGTGGCCCCAACGGAGGTGGCACTGGTGGCTAAAGCGCTACTGGAGATGGGCTGCTATGAAATTTCACTGGGCGATACCATAGGTGTCGGCACACCGAAAAAAGTTAACGCTATGCTGGATGCCGTGCTCTCTATGGTACCGGCCGAAAAGTTAGCGGTGCATTTTCATGATACCTATGGCCAGGCCCTGACTAATATTTATGTCGCGCTTAACCGGGGCATTAGCATAATCGACAGTGCCGTGGCCGGTTTGGGCGGCTGCCCTTATGCTGCAGGTGCTTCAGGTAATGTCGCTACTGAAGATGTGGTGTATCTGCTGAATGGTCTGGGCATTGAACACGGGGTAGATTTAACCGCACTGGCACAGGCTGGTTGGTTTATTACCGGTAAGCTGGGGAAGCAGCCTAGTTCTAAAGTAGGATTGGCGTTAAAGGCAAAGTGCACGCAAACTGGTAGTTAGTTAACAGCAGCAACTAAGGTTCTTCGAACACGGTAAGCACTCCGTACAACTTTGCCGAAACACGCCGTAAACCCATCCATGGGGGCTCCTGTTTTTCATCCATGAAAAACACGGTTCCGGCCAAAGTGTACTGCGCGCTTCCCTTTACTCCGAAGTAAGCGGATGCGGATGTGATTTTTTCTGAGACCGTTGAAGCCCTGGACGGGCGGAAACGAGCCCCCAGGGAGGGGTTCACGGCGTGTCGCAGACAAAAATACACGTAGCAGCAGCGAAATCGAAGAACGGCTCTAAAATTAAGTTCAGCAAAGAACAGAGGACAACAAATGGCAGGGTTTAATAAAGTCGTACACAGCTACGAAGACGCCATGGCCGGCCTGCAGGACGGGATGACCGTGATTGCCGGTGGCTTTGGTTTATGTGGTATTCCGGAAGGCTTAATTGCCCAGATTAAAAAAATGGGCACCACCGACTTAACAGTAGTGTCCAACAACTGCGGCGTTGACGGCTTTGGTTTAGGCATTTTGCTGGAAGATCGGCAAATCAAAAAAATGGTTGCCTCTTATGTTGGTGAAAACGCCCTGTTTGAAAAGCAACTGCTCAGCGGCGAGCTGGAAGTGGAACTGACCCCACAAGGCACTTTGGCCGAAAAAATGCGTGCTGGCGGTGCTGGCATACCGGCATTTTTCACCGCCACCGGCTACGGTACTCCAGTTGCTGAAGGTAAAGAAACCCGCGAAATTAATGGCCGTAACTATGTACTGGAACCCGCCATTACCGGCGATTTTGCCATCGTACGCGCCTGGAAAGCAGACCGTTACGGCAACCTGGTATTTCGTCACACCTCAATGAACTTCAACCCAATGGCGGCAACTGCCGGCAAAATTACCGTGGCAGAAGTGGAAGAAATTGTCGAGCCGGGCGAGCTGGAACCGTCGCAAATTCACACCCCGGGTATTTACGTGCAGCGCGTGATCAAAGGCAGCTTTGAAAAACGTATCGAACGTCGTATGGTGCGGCAAGGTTAAGGAGGCAACCATGGCTTTATCTCGTGAACACATTGCAATGCGCGTGGCGCAAGAATTAGAAGATGGTTACTACGTTAACCTGGGTATCGGTATTCCTACCCTGGTGGCCAACTATGTGCCTGCTGGCATTGAAGTCATGCTGCAATCCGAAAACGGCCTGCTCGGTATGGGGCCCTACCCGACAGAAGCAGAGCTCGATGCCGATATGATTAACGCCGGCAAAGAAACCGTTACCGCCATTAAAGGCGCCGCCATTTTCAACTCAGCAGAAAGCTTTGCCATGATCCGTGGCGGCCATGTTGATTTAACCGTGCTAGGTGCTTTTGAAGTTGACCAGAACGGCAACATCGCCAGCTGGATGATCCCGGGTAAACTGGTAAAAGGCATGGGCGGCGCGATGGACCTGGTCGCCGGCGCTCAGAACATCGTGGTCACCATGACTCACGCCGACAAATACGGTAACAGCAAACTGCTGGAAAGCTGCACCCTGCCACTGACTGGCGTCGGCTGCGTTAAAAAAATCGTTACTGATTTAGCGGTGCTGGAAGTACGCAATGGCGCTTTCCACCTGTTAGAACGCGCCCCGGGTATTAGCGTTGAAGAAATTCAGCAAAAAACCGGCGGCAAGCTGGTGGTTGAAGGCGAAATACCGGAGATGGTGTTTAGTTAACAACTGAACCGCAAACAAGGGCGCTGAGGCGCCTTTTTTGCTTTCTGCTTTAAGCTGGCCAACAAACTGACATTATTAACTAATTTTGTTCCGTTTAATTATAAAAATAGCATTTACTTTTATTTTCTTATCATTAGAATCCTCTTTCTTAACAAGAAAATAAAAGGATGTTAAATGAGTGACTCGATTTCCAACCCGTATGCTGCTCCGTCTGCAGAGCTGAATACACCGTTAAACAGCAATAACCTGAGACAACTGCCCCGGTTTTCAGCCTGGTGGGTATTTTTACTTAGTATTGTGACTTTTGGTATTTACCCACTATGGTGGCTTTACTCAAGAACCAGTACTTTAAACCAGATCCAAAGCAGACCTATTGCCATAGAATTGGTTTATGTTTTGGTAGTACTGTTAGTGGGAAGCTTTGTGCTCGGTTTCGTTGCAGGGTTCTCTGATACCAGCTATGCATTGATTGAAAATACCATCAGTATTGCCTACTGGATCATTTACTTAATTGTGGCTTATAGCATTAGAAACAGATTACATGATATTTTCGGGAAAGAAGGCCATAATGCCCGAATCGGGCCTATCCTGACTTTCTTTTTCAGCACCATTTATCTGCAATATAAAATTAATGAAGCAATCGACGTAACCAGCAGCAATAGCTGATTTTAAAGCATGCCTGAGCGCTTAACCCGCAGATAAGCGTTCAGGCTTTGTGGCAGCAGGTCTTTTGCTCTGCTGCTGATACATAACACATGTTCCTTCTGTAAGCGTTGCCAGTTCCTTTGGAATAACTGATTTAACTGCACAGCCCCCAGATAGCTGTTAGCTTCCGCAGCTGTTGTCACAGGCTCATTCAGCTTTTGCCGTATAGCTTCGTTTTCAATATGAATAACCCCGACCAGATGATGCTGCTGAAGTAATCTGACTGCGGGCAATAAATCAGAAAAATCTTCGTCCTGGAGTGTGGTCACGATCAACACCAGCGCGCGCTTTGGCTTCTTTGCAATCAACTGGCGGGCAGCCAACAGGTAATCAGGGCTGATATCAGAAGGATATAAATCATAGAAATGCTGCATCACCTGAGAGATATCCCGGACACTTCTGACGTTAGCCAGCCAACGTTCAGCCGCACCGAACGACTGCATACTAAACCAGTCGCCATTCTTTAATATCGAATGCGCCAGCAGTAAAATGGCACTTAATGCCGCATCAAAATGGGTCCCGACCTCTGTTTCGACATGCATACGCCGTCCGCTGTCGAGCATCACTATAACCTGCTGGCTTTGCTCTTCCTGAAATTCACGGGCAATCAGTTTTAAGCGCCGGCTTGAAGCCTGCCAGTCAATCTGATTTTGGCTGTCACCTACCCGATATTCCCGCAAATGACGAAACTCTGTGCCACTGCCCCGCTTATTAAAAACTTTTATCCCGGGTACCGGCAAACTACCGACGCCACTGAGTGCCGGCGATTTCATCAGCACCGAAAAATCGGGATACACTTTAACCCGCTGCTCAGCCGGTATATATCTTCTGGCCTGCCACAGACCACGGGGAAACTGCAAGCGGATATCCGTGCCCTCAAGTTCTACCGGGCCACGGCGGCTGGGCGTTACCTGATATTCAAACCTGAGTTTTTCCCTGGCTGCCAGCCTGCAGTGAAACTGCCGCTGCTGGCGCAGCCAGTGCTCTGGCATGCGTTCTGCGACACTCAGCTGGATACTTTGCTGCGCATGGTTTTCGATAATCAGCTGATAACTGAACTGACAATTCAAATTGAGATTATGCGGCAGAATGCGTTGCACGGTAACCGGCATAAACTGCTTGAGCCGGGTCCATTCAAGCCAAGCTGTCAGCAATAAAACCGCTAGCAGTATGGCAGCAACCGCTAATTGCAATGACACACTGGTATCCAGCATTCCCAGCGTTATAATGGCTAAAGTTATGCCAGACATAGCCAGAAGCAGCCGGTTCGACGGGCGAATAACAACCGGGTTCATTCGCGGGGCACTTCAGTCTTCATCAGAATAGCGCTGATAATGTCGTCTTCATTAGTCCCTTCCAGCTCTGCTTCGGCCGACAAAATAATCCGGTGCCGTAATATCGGCTTTGCAGATAATTTAATATCATCTGGTATCACAAACTCGCGTCCATTCATCAGGGCCCGGACCTTGGCCAGCTTAATCATATTAATACTTGCCCGAACCCCGGCACCATGCAGCACCCCTGGCCAACTGCGGGTTTTTCTGACAATATCCAGTACGTACCTGTACAGCTTGTCATCAACCAGCACCTTGGTCGCCAGAGTACGTAATTGCATCAGCTGGGTTCCATTGATCACTGGCTGCAGGGTGCTGACCTGTGCCTCGTTCGACTCGCCACCAGTGTTAAGCAATAGTAATTTCAACTCCTGCTCAAGACTGGGGTAGCCCAGCTTAAGCTTTACCATAAACCGATCCAACTCAGCTTCCGGTAACGGATAAGTGCCTTCCTGATCCAGCGGGTTTTGGGTTGCCATTACCATAAAAGGCGCATCCAAAACCATACTGGTTCCATCTATGGTAATTTGCAGCTCCTGCATCACTTCCAGCAACGCTGCCTGTGTCTTAGCCGGCGCCCGGTTAATTTCGTCGGCCAGCAATATGTTGGTATAAGCAGGTCCTTTTTTCAGTTCAAACTCGCCCTTCCCCATGTTATACAAACTGTGACCGACCACATCAGACGGCATCAGGTCCGGGGTAAACTGGATCCGGCTGAACTCAACATCGACAGATCGTGCTAACGCCCGTACCAGTAAGGTTTTGCCTAAGCCCGGCACACCTTCAAGCAGGACATGTCCGCCCGCCAGCAGCACCGCAATAACATCATCAACAATCTCATGCTGTCCTACCAGCACCTGCTGAATGTTTTGCCGTATCGCCGAGATCGTATCCCGGATCTGTTCTGTTTGCTGCGCACCTAACGCTGTCATATTGCTTTCCTTATTGTTTGCCAGAACCCTATATACTCAGCAATAGCAACGGATCTGGCAGGCCAGGGCTGATTAAAGAATTGATTAAGTTGCTGTAACGATACATTGCACCAGCTTGCTATCAGCTGCTGCTGCTCCGTTTCGGGCAAACGGGAAAAGCCCGGATAACGCCGCTCAGATAACCACAGTACATCCTGCATCAGTTGCTGTTTTAACCATTGTGCCGGCATCTGCCGCATCAGAAAGTCTCCACTGGCGTGCAGATGCTGTTCAAACAGATTGTCACGCGTGCTTAGTGGCCGCACCGGGGGGGACAGACGCTGTGCCAGCCGCCAGAACAGCAGGCCCAGGCTCAGTAACACTAAGATCCATGCCGGCCAGTTCCACAACCACAGGCGCTGAAACCACAGCAGGGTACCAGGGTCTTTCATTACCACCAGCTGCCTGGCATCAGCCAACAACGTCAGCATAAATAATCCATTGTCAGCTTTATCCAGCAAACTGTTCTGCATAAACAGCAGTTGGCTGGTAAAGGTGACTTTGCCACTGTCAGACGCAAACTGGCAGGCAACAAAAGCATCCGACGGCTTGTCGTCGTTTTCCTGTACTGTCATAACAGAGCCGGTACAGCGCTCAATGCGGGAATCAGGCATAACAGCCAGGTCTAACTGACCGCCTTTAAAGTTCGCCGTCGCCTCTACAAAAGTGTTTCTGACCATGATATGCCAGTATTGCTGCACGTAAGCTCCGGACACATCAATATCAAGTTCAAACGCTTGGGTCAGGCTGTTGCTGGCAACTTGTCTGCGGTTATCAGCAGACAATTGATACACCAGATGGCCACCGGCCCGGGTCCATGCCAGTAGCTCATCCGCTAATTCGGGGCTAAAACGCAACAGATTTTCATTGATAACCAGCACAAGATCCGCAGATCGGCCTGACGCTAATATTGGCTTCAGCTGTGCAACATCAGACAGCTCAGATAACGAGCGATCGTGTTGCTGTAATAGTAATTCTGAGGCCAGCCATGGCTGACTGATTGCCCGGCTACTCAGGCCATTTTCTTCCGTAACCAGTTGCCACTGCCCCCGGCTCAAAGCCCAGATAATAATCAGCAGTATCGCGGCGCTAAACAGCAGTAGCAGTTTTTTCATACCGTAGCAGCCTGCTGTTGCCAGCTTTCAAGCTCAGCCAGAATAGCGTCCAGGCTTGCAAGGGATAGCTGTTGATGTCCCCAGGCAATCACAATCCATGACTCGATCAGCCGGCGGGTTGTCAGACATATCTGCTCCGGTGTGCTTTGGCTGATTGCATGCAGACATTCATGTTCAGTCATAGTGACAGACAACCTTACCGGATAGTGCTGCTGGATATGATGCAGGGCAAACCGGAGCAGACATGCCAGCATTAAACGGGCGTTAGCTTGCTGATGGTAGTACCTGGCCTGAGCCAGTAAATCATCCCGGTTTATCTCAGCAGGTAAATCGGCAAACATTAGCGGAATAGTCGGCTCAACAGGCTGGACCTTAGCCATAAATGGCCGAAACAGCCGTTCATAGTTCAGATAAAGCCAATACAGTAATCCCAGTGTGACCGCAATAATACATAACCAGCCAAGAACCCCCAGCCCCTCACCAATAAATGCTAAAAAAGCCAGCCAGTCACCATCGCCGGGCTCAGTTTCCTCTGTCTCGTCCTGAACCCAACTGCTGGTATAATTTATCAGCTCTTGCTCCTGATAAATCTGCTCAATCTGCTGCCGGATCTGCTCTTTGCATTCCGGTTGATAAAGTGCCGGTGCGACAGTGTCCGAGGCATCTTGGCCGGCAGTTGCCACGGGACTGGTGTCCGGATTGGTACTGGCACTCAATGGTTGCGGCATCACACCTAAAGTAAAACACAGCAGCAGAGCAACAGTGGTTGTCGCCGCTTTTAAACGGAGGGCTATTTTGCGAAACTTTAACTCAAGGTCCCACGCCTCTAGGGCGATTCGGCGATTAATGTAAGTAAGAAAACCACCCAACACAAACAGCGGTGCGACCAGACTGTAAGATAGCAGGGTCAGCACCAGCATAATGTAACCGCCGCTGTTGCTTTCCAGTAGTTGAATACTGCTAATCCAGCCAGGTACCGCGCCAGCAGGTAAAAAACTATATACCAGTAGCGACATAACCAGCGCCAGCAAAAACTCGAGATGTAAACAAAAAACCAGCCAGTAGCCCTGGCGGTCATTATATAGTCGTTTTAACGTTTTGGTTCTGTTGCTGCGGGCGTCGCCCTGTTGCTGCTCGAGTAACAACACCGGCGCTAAAAAAGCCCGGCGCCAGGCTAACCGATACCAGGTAATACTCAGCAGCATCTGCCACCAGCCTCCAACCCGCAATGCGCCAAGACATGAGCGAATTGCGGGCTGTTCTGAAAACACAGCACGGCTGACATAGTGCAGCAACGGCCGTTCTAACAACGGCTTGCAAAGCCAAACCACTGCTGCCGCCAGCATAGGATCGGCGAGTAACGTCACCAGCAAAGTCAGCGGTAACGCCAGCAGTAACCATAACAACGACAGTGGCAGCCACATTAGCCGGTAACAACGGACCGCAAGATCAAATACCTGCCAGGGCGAACGGACTTGCGGCTCAACAATTAACTGCTTAACGTCCAAGCACTGTCCCCCGGTACAACCAGTAAAATACCGCAGCCCAGCCGATTGCACCTACGATATACTTCACGTCAGCCGCCAGCTGCCGGGGCGACCAGAACGCTTCGATACCGGCCGCCAGCACCAGCATCACAAATGCCACGGCCACAATAGGCATAACCTGATGGGCAACCAGTTTTAATGCGGTAAGCCGATCATAAATGCCAGGGACCAGTAAACTAAAACCCAAACGACAACCTGCAGCACCACTTAACACTATTGCCGTTAACTCAACCGAACCATGACCAATAACAAATGAAAAGAACGTTTCATTAAACCCCATATTGATCATATGACCGGCAACGGCTCCCAGATAAAGCCCGTTGTAAACAATATAAAATAACGCACCAATACAGAAAAACAGGCCACCGGCAAAGGTTTGAAACGCTATACCGATATTGTTGTAAATATAAAAGCCAAACATCAATACATCAGACTGAGCATTACGACCAGAGCCTGCCTCCCGGCTTGCCGGGTCATACATCTCACTGAATTTTTCAATATCCGCTGCCGACATAAAATAATTGATGTTATCAGCAGAACTGCAGACAAACAGTGCGGCTGCCAGCCCCAAGCCGTAAAACAAAATTAAATTCAGCCAAATCCATTTTCGGAACTGATAGCAAGCCTGCAATGCCCTGACACCGATTAACTGACGTAAAGCAAGCCAAACCGGTTGATTATTCTGATATAAGTGCTGCTGGCCCAGCGCAACTAATTGGTTTAAACGGGCAACTAAGACAGGGCTATATTGCCGGCTACGGGCAAGACTCAGATCGCTGCATAACTGCCGGTATGCGGCCGGAAATAACTCAGGGTTGGCAAAACTGCCTGCGCTTAGCTCTTGTTCCAGCTGAAGCCAGAGTGTCTCACGCTGTCTGACGAACTGAGACTGCTTCATACTTTCTCACCGGCGTAATAGGCACCTAATGCACATAAATAAGCGACAGGATCATCAGTTTCAATATCAAGGGCATTGATTACAAGCTCAGCTAATTCCTGTTGCCGCTGCACTGACAAGCTGCCGTGGCGTAACCAGAAATCTAAAATAACTGCCTGTTCAGAGGTCGCAAGAGGCTGTGGTGCCTGAGTTAATGCCTGGCCGCTGGTTTTGGGTAGGGATTGAATTTGCTGCTTATATACCACCATGGTGCCACCTGCCCAGTCGCCCAACCGTTTAAAGTTCTGGCTCAAGATCATTGATAGCAGCCCCAGAGCGTAACCAATGGGAAACATATCAACTGGACGCAACAGATTGCGAAGCAAAATAGCGGTAAAGCCGGCAGGCAAACCATTGTCTGCCACCACCTTAAGATTCATCCGGCGCTTACCGGGAGAAGCACCGCTGCGATATTCAAAGAAAATGTAATAACACCAGTTAAGAATAAACAATGTTACCAGCAGGATGCCTTCACCCGCCTGGCCAATCTGGCTTAACACCAGGGCAGCGGCAATAAAAATTAATGCCCGAAAGATAAAATCGATAAAAAAAGCCGCAGTTCTTACTGCAATACCAGCAGGTACCAAAGTAAGGCTGACACCTTCCGGCAATTCAACACCGATTTTATTGTCAATAATTGCAGTTGAATTCAAAAAAATATCTTACTAAATAAAAAAACGCTGACATCTTGGCGAATGCGAATTAAATTAGCAAGAAAAAGCGTCATTATTTACATTAATTTCAGCGCTTTAACCTGGCCAGCAAACTGGAAGTATCCCAACGGCTGCCGCCCATTTGCTGTACTTCGCTGTAAAACTGGTCAACTAATGCGGTAAGCGGCAAATGACTGCCGTTTTTACGGGCTTCATTTAAGGCGATGCCTAAATCTTTACGCATCCAGTCAACGGCAAAGCCAAAGTCGTATTTGCCATCGAGCATGGTCAGCGAGCGGTTTTGCATTTGCCAGGACGAAGCAGCACCTTGTGAGATCACCTCCACTACTGCCGCGCCGTCTAAGCCGGCATTCTGGGCAAAATTAAGTGCCTCTGCCAGGCCCTGCACTACCCCGGCAATACAAATCTGGTTAACCATTTTCGCTAATTGACCAGAGCCAGCCGGCCCCAGGAGCTTAGCGCAGCGGGCATAACTCATGATGGCCGCTTCAGCTTTGTCAAAAGCCGCAGGCTCGCCACCCAGCATTACCGTTAATACGCCATTTTCAGCGCCGGCCTGGCCACCTGATACCGGCGCATCTAAAAAACCAACTTGTTTAGCGCTACAGGCTTTACTGAGCTCGCGGGCTAATTCCGCAGAGGCTGTGGTATGGTCGGTCAGCACGCTGCCTGGTTGCATGGTAGCAAGCACGCCATCGTCACCGTAAGTTACTGAGCGCACATCATCATCATTGCCGACACATACAAACACCAGGCTGGCATCCGAAGCTGCTTGTGCCGGGGTGGCTGCATGACTACCACCATATTGTTTGACCCAGGCAGCTGCTTTACTGGCGGTACGGTTGTAAACCGTAACCTGGTAACCTTTTTGCTGTAAATAGCCCGCCATCGGGTAACCCATTACACCTAAACCAATAAATGCGACTTTACCTTTGCTTTCAATTGACATAAAAATGACTTATTGCTGTGGAATGATAGGCTGTTAGCTTACAAACTTAGTCAGATAAAAGAAAGCAGCTTAGTGACAACAAGCCGTACTAAAGAGCTGAACTCTCTGAACGTAATATTTAATCGGGAAGCAGAATGACCAATATTCATCAATTCAAAGTCAAAAATGGCCAGGGCCAGGAAGTCGACCTGGCATCGTACCGTGGCAAAGTCGTGCTTATCGTTAACACCGCCAGCCAATGTGGCTTCACCCCGCAGTATCAGCAGCTGGAAGAGTTGTATCAGCAATTTAAAGATCGCGGTTTTGTGATCCTGGCCTTCCCCTGCAACCAGTTTGGCAGCCAGGAGCCGGGCGACAATAACGACATTCAGCAGTTTTGTCAGCTAAACTATGGTTTAAGCTTTCCGGTAATGGCCAAAATTAACGTCAATGGCTTAAAAGCCTCACCATTGTTTGAGCATTTAAAAGACAGCGCCCGCGGCTTACTTAAAACCCGGGCCATTAAATGGAACTTTACCAAGTTTCTGATCAACAAGCAGGGCGAAGTGGTTAAACGCTACGCTCCCCGTACTAAACCCGGCAGCATAGCTCAGGCTATAGAAGAACTGCTGTAACTTTGATCTGGCGCTAATTATGATAACTTCAGCTGATCTACACTTATCCGAAAATAACGGGTCGCAAGCAAGTGTGGGGTTACCAATGAAAGTTGCCGTGTTCAGTGCCAAAAAATATGATCAGGATGGCTTTACGCAGTGGGCCGATCCCAGCCTGCAATTCAGCTATTTTGACAGCCGCTTAAATGCGCTGAATGTCAAACTGGCCCAGGGTTGCCACGCTATCTGTGCTTTTGTAAATGATGATTTATCAGCTGACGTATTACAGCAGATGTCGGCTATGGGCATTGAAATGGTAGCGCTGCGTTGCGCTGGTTTTAACAATGTTGACCTGGATACCGCCAAAGCCCTGGGCATCCGGATTGCCCGGGTCCCTGCTTACTCGCCGGAAGCGGTAGCAGAGCACACTGTGGCAATGATGCTGACCCTCAACCGCAAACTGCATAAAGCCTTTAACAGGGTGCGGGATGACAACTTCGCTATCGACGGTTTACTCGGTTTTAATATGCATGGCAAAACTGTCGGCTTAATTGGTACCGGCCGGATAGGGTTGGCCACCGCCCGTATTTTAAAAGGCTTTGGCTGCAAGCTGCTTTGTTATGATGTCGAACCAACGGATGAGCTGGCAGACAGTTATGTCAGCCTGAATGAGCTGTATGCCCAAAGCGATATTATCAGCCTGCACTGTCCGCTGAACCCGGCAACCAAACACCTGATTAATTCCGATTCACTGGCAAAAATGCGTGATGGCGTAATGCTGATCAATACCAGCCGCGGCGGCCTGGTGAATACCAAAACCGTCATTCAAGGTTTAAAAAGCCGGAAAATTGGTTATCTGGGGCTGGATGTGTACGAACAGGAAGCAGATATCTTTTTTGAGAATTTATCTGAACAGGTAATAGATGATGATGTGTTTAAACGGCTGCTGACTTTTCCGAATGTACTGATCACCAGCCATCAGGCATTTTTCACTAAAGAGGCGCTGGCCCAGATTAGCACTATTACCAGTGAGAATTTAATGGCATTTGCCGGCGGTAACGCCACCGGCAATGAATTAGTGAAATAGCGACTTAATTGATGAGATAAGTAAAAGTGTCGCTCAGGCGTCGTCGCTCATTTCATCAATTAAAGTTTCAGACAGCTCATCCGGCATAACGACCACGCCCGGGCCGTCCGCATCAGGTAACACCGCAATTGCCAGGTCGTCGCCAATTAAGCCTGAGGTCCATTTATCCAGCCAGGTTTTAACGTCAATCGCTTTTGCAGTGCAATGCTGCCACTCGCCTTCTATCCATTGTTCGGCCAGTTCGGCATGAGGCCATACCGGAATACAACGTTCCTCTTCGGCGCTTACCAATACAAAGCCTTCTTCGTCAGTTAATATCCAGATCTCTTCTAAATCGGCTACCGCCTGAATAAAGTAGTCATAACGCTGCTCGGCATCCAGTGCCACAATCCGGCTGAGTTCTTCAGTTGATAATTGGTATTCCATAATAATGTCCTGTCAGTAAATTATTGGCTAATGATGACGGATCTGGCCTTATAAAGCCAATAAAAATAAGCGCTGTATCGGCAGTTTAATGAATTGCTATAATCCCTGCCAGGCCGCACAATGATTTGGAATCACTCATAAAAGGACCAGCTCATGACGCTCCACATCGACCTTATTCCAGTACTCTCCATCATTGCCGGTATTCTGATACTGATCAAACCTAAGTTACTTAACTATGTTGTGGCTATTTATCTGATCGCCGTAGGGGTAATTCAGATTTTTGGCTTGCAATTTTAAGCGGCAAGCCCGGCGTAATTGCCGGGCCATCAGTGGTTTTAAGGACAAAAGGATTTTAGCGATTAAAACAGCCTTAAAACATCTTGCTGGCTAAATATAACAACACCGCATAGCGGGCGCCCTTGCCCAGTGTCACCAGCAGTAAAAACAGACCAAAACGAACCCGCAGGGTGCCGGCTACCAGGGTTAGCGGATCGCCGACTATCGGCAACCAGGCCAGTAACAGGCTCCAGCTGCCGTAGCGTTGAAAATGCAATTCAGCTTTGGCTAACTGCTCAGGGCTTACCGGAAACCAGCGTTTATGCTGAAAGCGTAATAACTCTTTTCCCAGATACCAGTTCAGACATGAGCCCAGCGTATTGCCGCTGGTGGCAGCCAGCCACAGCCCCAGGGGGGCATAACCTTGCTGCGCTAAGGCTAGCAATAGTACCTCAGAGGAGGCCGGTAATAAGGTTGCGGCAATAAAGCCGGTGGTAAAAAGTGAAAAATAGCCGAAAAGCATGGTAAGGCTTTAACTCATCTTAAAAAACACAGGCACTGTAGCAGATTATCTTGCTGAGTTAATAATGGGGTTGCTAAAAAAGCAGCTAGTGAAAATCCCGCGACTTACTGGCAAAGGCGGCTAATTCGTGGCTTAAATTGGTCAGGCGGCCGGCAATCACATGAGTGACCTCGCCTTCGCGCTCTAAAATGCCGTCTACCTGTAATATTTGCGCCGTTAAAAAAGCCTGTTGCTGCGCCTGCGCCGTGGCCAGCCATACCACAACATTGGCCGTACCGGTTTCATCTTCCAGCGAGATAAAAGTCACCCCGGCGGCTGTGCCCGGCCTTTGCCGCAACGTTACCAGGCCGCTAATCCGTACCGGGCTTTTATGCCGCACTGCACTTAGCGCATCAGCAGTAATACTGCGCGGTAATTTGCCGGCCCGGCGCAACAGCGCTATCGGGTGCTGCTGCAAACTGAGTCCGGTAGCAGCATAATCTTCCAGCACCTCGTCTATCTCTGACGGGGCTGGCAATAGCGCCCCCCGGTACTTCGCCGGCGCTTCTGCCACCGCAGCGCTGGCATCATCAGTAGCTTCCTGACAAAAAAGCGGCAAACTCTGCTGCTTATCCAACAGCTGCCAGCGGCTATTGTACCGGTCGCCGCTAATGGTGGTTAGTGCATTGGCACTGGCCAGGGCCTGCATATCGCTGCTGTTCAGCCCCGCCTGGCGCAACTGGCTAAGCGAACTATACCCTGCTGGCGGGCAGTGTTTTAGCAATAGCTCAGCACCGGCAGCGCTTAAGCCTTTTACCTGCCGAAAACCCAGGCGAATGGCATAATCCTGCTGATAGGGCTGCAAATCATAATCCCAGAGTGAGCCATTAACACATACCGGCAATACTGCTACCTGATGCCTTTTGGCATCTTGTAACAATTGCGACGGGCTGTAAAAGCCCATTGGTAAGCTGTTCAGTAACGCCGTATAAAAAGCGGCCGGATAATAATGTTTTAACCAGGCCGAGATATAAGCCAGCACAGCGAAGCTGGCCGAATGCGACTCAGGAAAACCGTACTCGCCAAAGCCACAAATTTGCTGGTAAATCCGCTCGGCAAATTCCAGCTGATAACCGCGGCTTAGCATGCCGTTAATCAGCTTGTCTTTAAATTGCAGCAGCTCGCCGGTTTTCTTCCAGCTGGCCATCGCCCGGCGCAGCTGATCAGCTTCGCCACCGCTAAAACCGGCCGCCACCATCGCCAGAGCTATCACCTGCTCCTGAAATATCGGTACGCCCATGGTTCGGCTTAGCACCTGCTCAACTTCAGCAGACGGATAACTTACCGGCTCAATGCCATTGCGCCGTTTTAAATACGGATGCACCATATCACCCTGAATGGGTCCGGGCCGCACTATGGCAATTTGCACCACTAAATCGTAATAACAGGCTGGCTTCAGGCGCGGCAACATACTCATTTGCGCCCGCGATTCGATCTGAAATAAGCCAACAGTATCGGCCTGTTGGATCAGCTGATATACCGCCGGATCATCACCCAGCGCATTAATGCCTGCAATACTTAGAGTTCGCTGATAATGCTGCTGTACCAAACTAAAACATTTGCGGATAGCCGTAAGCATACCCAGCGCCAGTACATCAACTTTTAATAGCTCCAGCGTTTCTAAATCGTCTTTATCCCACTGGATCACGGTTCTGTCGCTCATAGCAGCGTTTTCCACCGGTACCAGCTCGTATAACGGGCCTTCGGAGATCACAAAACCGCCGACATGCTGCGATAAATGGCGCGGAAAACCACGCAGCTCGTCGACTAACTGCACCAACTGGCGGGTGGTCTGGCTGTCCGTATCCAGCCCCAGCGTGTTTAATTGCTGCTGCCAGCTGGTTGCCGGGTTACGCCTTTGAATATTTTTAATCAGAAAATCCAGCTGGCTAACCGGTAAACCCAGAGCTTTTCCGACATCACGTAAGGCACTTTTAAAGCGGTAACTGATCACCGTGGCGGCCAGGGCTGCGCGCTCACGGCCGTATTTCTGATACAAATACTGAATAATCTCTTCGCGGCGTTCATGTTCAAAATCCACATCGATATCTGGCGGCTCCTGGCGCTCTTTCGATAAAAACCGCTCAAATAACACCTGAATTTGCCTGGGATCGACGGCAGTAATTTGCAGGCAATAACACACCACTGAATTAGCTGCGGAGCCGCGGCCCTGATATAAAATATTGCGATTTTGGGCAAACTGCACCACATCGTAAATGGTCAGGAAAAAATACTCGTAGTTAAGCTCTGCTATAAGTGCCAGTTCTTTATCAATTAAAGCTTGCACCCGCGGCGGTACGCCGTCGCTAAACCGGATTTTACTGCCCTGCTCAACCAGTTTTCGCAAGTAACTGCTGGCGGTCTGCCCCTCTGGTACCAGCTCGGCCGGATACTGATATTTCAGCTCACTCAGCTTAAAACTGCAGCGCTGTGCTATAGCGCAGCTTTCGCTCAGCCAGCCTGGGGGAAAAAGTTTTGCCAGTTTTGCCAGCGGCCTTAATGCCCGCTCGGCATTACTCAGCAACTCGCGGCCAAGCTCTCGTACTGGCTTACCCGCCCTGATGGCACTTACGCAATGTTGTAAGGCCAGCCGCTCAGGTAAATGCATTAATACCGCGCCGCAGCTTAGCTGTGGCAGCTGGTATTGACTGGCTAACTGCTGACAATAGTCTGTAAACGCTTGTTCGTTATGGGTTAACTGCCGGCGCATTGCCAGCCAGAGCCGGCCGCTGTGATATTTCTGCAGCCAGTCGCCCCAGTAGTGATCACTGTCGTTATCACCACTGGGCAGCCATAACACAAAGCAGTGCTTAACCGACATTAAATCCCATTCGGTTAGCTGATACTCGCCTTTACTGCTGCGCCTTCTGGCATTAGTAATGACCCGGCACAGCTCGCTGTAAGCTGTCTTGGTCGGGCATAACAGCACCAGCTGCAGCTTATCCAGCTTAAACACACTGCCAACGATTAACTTCAGGCTCAGTTGCTGCTCGTTAATAGCCCGGTACGCCCGCACTACACCGGCTACCGAACACTCATCGGTAATAGCCAGCGCCTGATAGCCCAGTGCCGCGGCCTGCGTTACCAGCTCTTGTGGACTTGACGCGCCCTGCAGAAAACTAAAATGGCTTTGACAAAACAGCTCTGCGTACTTCATACCTGCTCCGTGGCCATTTAACTAAACCAGCCATGGACAAACCACTGCTGGCGGGCATTGCGAAACAGCCATAACCACTGGCCCTGCTGGTTACGACCAATATAGTAATCGCGTTGGCCAGTAAGCTGCCAGCCGTCCGGGCACAACCGCTCTGGTCCCTGGCTAATGGTCACCGGTTCAGTCAGTGGCTCTGGTTTAAGTATTAAAAATGCTGGTCGTAGCACTAAGGCCGAAGGACTCGTCTGGCCTTTAACAAGAGGTAAACAGCGTTGACTGGCCTGCTCGGGTAAATGCTGGTTTTGCAAGGTTAAACCGCTAACCGCAGAGCGGCCTAAACGCGCCTGTAACAATGATAACAACTGCAACGCCGACATCCTGGCATCCTGCTGCTCAAATAACGCTCCAGTGGATCGTTGCTGGCCGGCAAAGTGATTTACATCCAGCTGTAAGCCATACACCGGCTCAGGCAAAGGCAGGTTTTCCAGTTGCAACTGGCACAGCTGTAACCAGGCAGTAGCTTTGTATTCGCCCTGAGCCGAACCGATACTTAGCTGCAGTTGCGGGCTATCCCGAAAAAATAACGTCAGTAGCAGCTGATAACACTGACAATTAGCCCGGTTGAGCTGCTGCTCAAGTTGCAATAATAATTTAGCTAACGGCTTGGCCAACACTGTACTATCGCTGATGTCGTATAACAGCTCCAGGTAACGGCTAAAACCGGGATCTGGCTGCAGATACTCCAGCGCATGATAATAATCACCGCGCAGCCGCCCCAGATAACTGAGCAGCTGACTGTCAAAGCGCCGGGCCAGCTCAGCTGGCGGCAGCGCCAGTAACTGGCCCAGAGTATGAATACCGAGTCGGATCATTTGTTGCTGCTGTGGCTCGGTTAGCTCGGTTGCCTTAAGCGGGCTGGCTTTAATCGCTGCTAACAGGCTGGCATTATCGGTGGTAATTAGATTGGCTTGCTGATAAGCCAGGCACTTAGCGGCATAAGGAGTAGCACCACAGCTGTACTGATAACGATAAGCCAACATTGCCAGCTGTTCATTTAGTGCCTGCCAGTAAGATTGAAGACCGTCATAAAGCTGCAGCATCCCATCCAACCGCAAAATCAACCCTGACGGTGGGTCGAGGGCGATATCAGCGCTTAACTGATACAACTGTTGCGCCACCGATTTTAGCACTTTTACTTGTTGTTCAGGCTGATAAGGTAGTAGCTGCAAATCCGGACACAGCGCCGCCGCACTGGCCAGGCCCATCTGTAATTTAAGGCCGGCTGTTAACGCCGCTTTATTTAACTGCAGCAGTTGATGCTGCTGGTCAACCAGAGCAATGGCTACATGCTGGCTATTTTCAGCTAAGTGTTGCAGGTTATCCAGCTGCAACGCCGGAAAATGTAAATAAAGAAACAGAGCCATCTTAGCCAGCCCGGCGCATCGGTTCGCCTGAAGTTCCACTTAAACATAGTGCCGGCCATTTTTGTTGCATGTTTACCTGAAACGGCGCCGCCGGCCAGCTGCCTTTGCGTTTAAGTACCGTGACCTGCAGCCCCAGAGGATCCGGCTGCAGGCGGATACTTAAATTTACCGGCAAACTTAAGGTCTGGCTGGCATTTCTGAACACAACCATACTGGCTGCGCCTTGCTCTGCCGCCAGTTGCAAACGTCTGGCCTGGGCTAAACTTATCGCCGCCGGCCAAAGCAGCACCGTCGCGCAACAACCACTTTGCAGGCACTGCTCAGCGGCCCATAGCGCCTGTTGCTGCACGGAAAACTTTTTGGCAGATTGATTTTTTTCAGCAGACTTTTTATGCCTGGCAGCCACGTTAGCGGTTGCCGCAGCTTGCTGGCCCGGGGTAATAATCAGTAACTGGCTGAGATCAAGTCCGGCCCCGGCCAGCATATCTGCACTTAACTCAGCCGGTGGTGCAATAAATACCAGTAAACGCTGCGAGTGTTGCTGTTGTTGCTGCAAATAAGGTAACAGTAAACGCAACTCGCCAATGCCGGCGTCGGTTTGAATATCAATCAGGCCGGTTGCCGGCAAGCCACCAGCTAACTGCTGGTCCAGCTCAGGATAACCCGAAGCAACCGCCTGATAGGCAAGTTGCTGGCTATCGCCATGCCATAACAGCTGACGCCGGGTTAGCTGATCTAATAAAGCCGACATTGCCACCTCAAAATACTGTATGTAAATACAGTATAATTCAATTTCATACCGACGCAAGGTGAAAGTTTTATTGCAGTACAGTAACAGGCTCGCAGCAGAGTGATTTTTCTGACAACATATTAAATTGTATAAACAGCAATGAATGCTGTGGTATTAAATTCAAATGGAAGATGAGTATTAACTTTTTAGAGAAACACATGAAAATTATCTGTCTGGTTTTGCTGATTATCACAACCTCGTTCAGCGTAAACGCGGAAACCCTGCGGGCAATTATCAGTGAAAGCAATACCCCGCCATATATCATGATTACCTCAAATCAGGAGTACAGCGGCCTGGTAATAGATACCCTGGAGGAACTTGGACGCCGGCTTGATGCTGAGGTTAAACATTTCCCCATCCCCAGAGGCCGTGTTGAAAGCTGGCTAAATGAAGACGAAGCGGACATTTGGTGTTTTCTTAATCCAGCCTGGGTAACAAAACCGGAAAACTTTGATTGGTCAGTATCGCTTTATCAAACCACAGAGGTATTGGTCAGCCGCCAGAACGAAACCCCCTTTACCAGCATGGCAACATTATATAAAAAGCGAATTGGTACAACACGCGGTTTTATCTATCCACAACTAGAGGCTGCATTTGCCGCCAATCAACTTTATCGAGATGATGCAATTAGTTTGCAACAGAATCTGGAGCGGTTGCAACAAGGACGTCTCGATGCCGTAATCGCAGACAGTATAACGTACCAATATTATGCACTTAAACATCAACCCTTACTTACAGCATCAACTTTTTGGTCAACTCCAGTAGATAACTACTGTGCGATTAGTAAGATTAATCCTGAAATGGCAAAGAAAATTAACAATAATTTGAGCCAGATGCAGCAGGATAATTTCTTTAAGAAACGAATTGAGCTGTATCTTTCACATTAACCCGCTGGACTAAGTTTAGCACTTCATAGTGGCTGCTATGCGCAAACATATCAAACAGCTGTACTTTTATTAATTTATAGTGCTTGAGCCCAGCTAAATCCTGCGCCAAAGTTGCTGCATTACAACTGGAATAAAGGAGCCAGTCTGGCGCCAGCCGGTCGATATCCTGACATAACGCTGCCCCTAAACCGCGTCGTGGCGGGTTAACCACCAGTAAATCGGGGGCCTTTGCTGCGGCATTAGCAAAAGCACTGGCGTCCAGAGCCTGAAAGCTGACATCAGCCAGGCCCAGCTCAGCTGCCGAACGCTTAGCGCTGGCTATGGCTGCTGGTGCAATTTCAATTCCCACTAATGTTTGACCGGGTTTAACCAGGTGCAAACCAAAGCCACCGACGCCGCAAAACAGATCCCAGATCTGCTGAAATTCACCCAACTGTTGCTGCAGCTCTGCTGCCCAGCGGGCGGCAGTTTGGTATAAATTTGCTGCCATCACCGGTTGGGTCTGGAAAAAGCTCTGCGGCTGCAGGTAAAGCGGCACCTGATTCAGCTGCTCGGCCAGCACAGTTTGCGCCGTTAGCACAATCTCTTGCGGGCCTTCCAGAATAGCTGCCGCTGCCGGCTGTATATTGACTGAGCAGAGCTCAAGTTCAGGCAATTGCTGCGCTAACCAGGGCAAATGTTTGGTTACAGAGGCCAGACAGTTTTTTGAGCGCAGCACAAAACGCAGCATGAAGCGGCCACTATGCAGGCTTTGGCTAAGTAAAATATATTTCAGTTCACCAAGGCGGCTGGCAATGTCGTAAGGGGTAAGATTGGCGCGGCGGATAAAATCTTTGCACAAAGCAAACACCGGCGCAAAGCTATTTGGATACAACGGACAATCGGCTAAATCGACTTGTTCCCCCTGAGCATTAACAATGCCCAGGATGGGATCATCCAAGGTGCCGAGCACCACCATTTTGGCTTTATAGCGAAAGCCCTGCTCAGCACTTGCCACCGGGGCCAGCATTTGCTCAGGCTGAAATGCGGTTAATAATGCTGTCAGCTGCTGCTGTTTATCAGCCAGTTGTTGTGGGTAGGGTTTTGCCAGCCACTGGCAGGATTGACAGCGTTTAGCCTGAAAATGGTGGCATTGCATTTATTATTCACTTAGCTGGTCGACCCACATTTAGCTGGTCGACGGAGGGTGTCTGTCGAATATTCTACCCGTTCATCATTTTGAAATAAACCTGCCAAATAATGCTAAATTGAATTGCAACCCTTTATTAACACAATATGCCTGCTAAACTGATAAATACCCGTTAGTTAAGAGGAGTAAAATGGACTTTAATAACAACAGCAATCAACAGGATGCAATTAATAGCTTCCAGCAGGTACGCCGTCAGACTTTAGCCCTGACTGAAGGCTTATCTGCCGAAGATATGGTGGTACAGTCCATGCCCGATGCCAGTCCGCTAAAATGGCACCTGGCGCATACCAGCTGGTTTTTTGAGCATTTCCTGCTGCAACCTTTCTGCGAAAATTACTCACAGTTTAATGACGACTACTCTTATCTGTTTAACTCTTACTATGATGCGATTGGACCCCGCCATGCCCGCCCTGCCCGAGGCTTACTAACCCGGCCACCGCTGCAGGACATCCTGGCTTACCGGCAGCATATTGAGCAGCATATGGCTGCATTACTGCAGCGCCAGCTCCCCGGGGTGGCAGAGTTACTGACTATTGGTTTGCACCATGAAATGCAGCATCAGGAACTGATGTTAACCGATCTGCTGCATTTATTATCAGCTAACCCCTTGGCGCCGGCCATGCAGCAAGCGCCTGCTGGCCAGCATGCCTGTGAAAAGCATGCTCCTCCGCTACAAATGCTATGCCACGAAGGCGGGCTGCTGCAGATAGGCGCTACGGATCAGGGCTTTAGCTACGATTGTGAAAAGCCCCGGCACCCGTACCATTTGCAGCCCTTTAAACTGGCCAGCCGGCCGGTAACCAATGGCGAATGGCAGCAGTTTATTGATGATGGCGGCTATCAGAACCCTTTGCTGTGGCTGTCTGACGGCTGGCATTGCTGCCAGCAGCAACAGTGGCAAGCCCCGCTGTACTGGCAACAACAGCAGCAACAGTGGCTCAGCTTCACTGTTAATGGCCTGCAGCCAGTTAATCTCTCAGCACCGGTTTGTCATATCAGTTACTACGAAGCTGATGCTTATGCCCGCTGGGCGGGTAAGCGCCTGCCACGCGAGCAGGAATGGGAAGTTATCGCCGCCGCGCAGCCCGACGCTATGGCTGACGCTAATTTTCTGGAGCAACATATCTGGCGACCTACCGCTTGTGCCAGCCAACCAGGTTTTCAGAAGCTGTTTGGTGATGTCTGGGAATGGACCCAAAGCCCTTACAGCGGCTACCCCGGCTTTAACGCTGCACAGGGCGAGCTGGCCGAATATAACGGTAAATTTATGGCCAACCAGTTTGTGCTGCGCGGCGGCTCCTGTGCCTCGCCCCGCCAACAGTTACGTAACAGTTACCGTAATTTTTTTCACCCCCAGCAACGCTGGCAATTCAGCGGACTCAGATTAGCGGAGGATCAATAATGCATTCAGCTCAGTCGCTGTTTCAAGCAACGGATTTCAACCTGGCCCCTCTTACCCCGGTAGTGGATCGCGGCTTTGCCGACGATGTATTACATGGCCTGGCCTTACCGCAAAAACAACTGCACGCTAAATACTTTTATGATCAACAGGGCTCAGATTATTTTGACCAGATTTGTCAGCTACCCGAGTATTATCCGTACCAGACAGAACTGGACTTACTGCCTCAAGTAGCAACAGATTTAGCCGGCACTTTCACCGCCGACTGCACCATAGTGGAATTTGGCGCAGGTTCACTGGTAAAAATTAAGCCACTGCTCAGCGCTATCAGCAGTATCCGCCAGTTTATCCCCATTGATATCAGCGGTATTCATCTGGAGATGGCCAGTCAGCAATTACAGTCAGACTTTCCGGATTTAGCGGTGTTGCCGGTCGTCGGCGATTTTTGCTTTCCGGTGGAACTACCGGTTATCGGAAACCAGCAAAAAGTAGGCTTTTTCCCCGGCTCCACCATCGGTAATTTTTGTCCGGCACAAGCAGCCAGTTTTTTAAAAAATGCCCGCTTTACCCTCGGGCCCGACAGTTGCCTGCTTATCGGAGTAGATACTAAGAAATCACCACTTTATCTGCACAACGCTTACAATGATGCACAAGGCATTACTGCCAAATTTAACCGCAATATTTTAAGCCGGATTAACCGCGAACTGGGTGCTAACTTTACCCCTGAAAAATTCGAGCATTACGCTTTTTATAATGCCGGTCAGGGCCGGGTTGAGATGCATCTGGTCAGCACCTCTGAGCAGGTGGTCGATGTACTTGGCAGTTCAGTGGCTTTTGCCGCCGGCGAAAGTATTCATACCGAGAATTCGTATAAATACACCCCGGATGAATTTTGCCAGCTGGCAGCATCAGCCGGCTGGCAGGTCGAACGAACCTGGCTGGCGAAGCAGGATTTATTCGCTACTTACCTGCTGCGTAACCGCGGTTAACGTTGCCGCCTCGCTTACCCGGATGGTAACACTGGCTGCGCCGCCTAAATCGTCGACCACGGTTAACTTAACCTGACCAGGCTGCCCCTGCCAGAACAGGGTTTCGCCGGGCGCTACCGCTCCCAGGTATCGATTATTGGCAAACCAGTGGGCCTGGGTTACCGCACCATCAAAACTGGCCTGCAGGGCAATTTTTTGCTGAGCCAATTTTTTATCTGCATCAGCATTAACTTGTTGCTCTACCAGATAGGTCAACTGCGGTTGCGGTGAACGAATTTGCGGGGGCTGGCGGCTTAACAGCAGCTTATCCGGGCAAGCCTGCTGATAAGGTGGCGGTTTGGCCAGCACAATGCCAGCCTGCTGCAGTGCTTTGCTGACCTCAGAGGGCCAGAATTCAAATACCTTAAGCTCCGTTAATCCCGGTTGATGCATACAAGCCCGCAGACCGCTGGCAAGATCAACCGGCACAGCACGGTGCACCTCTGAAACCTTAATTGGGGAGACCCCGGGGATAAACCAGCCGGGCTCGGTTTGCGGGCAATATTTGTTGGGTAAATCGCCACTGCGACGGCATAGCGGCACTTTTTTCAGGTTTAAACTGGCTGCAGCGCTGAATAACCGCGTATTCTCCGGGGCGTTATCCGGCAACAGCGCCATTAACTCAAAAAATAACGGCCCGGCAGCCGTGCGCCCGACTAAGTTGGGGTTACTACTACCATCAAAATTACCCAGCCAGACTGCCAGCACATAGTCACCGCTCAAGCCAATGGCCCAGGCATCGCGAAATGCATAAGAGGTCCCGGTTTTCCAGGCAACCGGATGTTGTACTGTCAGCTCACTAAGTAAACCACTTTGCACCCGCGGGTGCTGGCGCAACATATCAAGGGTTAAAAACGCGGCTTCCGGGCTTAATAACAGCTGCGGTTGTTCAGCCTGATCAGGTTGCTGCTGCCAGGCCAGCGGCTGCCAGAGTCCGCCGTTGCCCAGCATGGCATAGAGCTGTACCAGTTGCGCCATGCTCAGCTCCATGCCGCCCAGCACCAGTGCTAAACCATAATGGCTGGCAGGCTGGTTTAACGGCACGCCGGCAGTCGCCAGCCACTGGTAAAAATCAGGTTGTTGCAGCTGAGCCTGCAGTTGCACTGCCGGTAAATTGCGACTGTTAATCAGCGCCGTGGTCGCCGATACCGGCCCGGTAAACTGACGATCAAAGTTTTCCGGGTTAAAGCTGCCATAACGGCGGGGTAAGTCGGTTAGTAAACTTTGCGGATGAATAAGCCCCTGCTGCAGTGCCAATGCATACACAAAGGGTTTTAACGCCGAGCCGGGAGAGCGCTGTGCCGTCACGCCATCGACCTGGCCGGCAATCGCCTCACTATTAAAATCTGCCGAGCCCAACCAGGCCAGTACCTGCAATGTACTGCGCTTAATCAGTAAGGCACTGGCATTATTAATGCCTTTCGCTTGCTGGCGTTTTAAATAACGACTGAGTTGCTGCTCAAAGCGTTGCTGTAGCGGCAACTGCAGGCTGGTATAAAAACGACCTTGTTGCCGACCTTGCTGGCGCAGCTGATTAACAAAATGCGGTGCCAACTGCGGGATGTCGGCCCGGGTAAAATAGTGTAAGGGTAAATCTAATGGCAGTTGCGGCTCTGATCCCAGCTTAACTGCCTCAGGCTGCTGTTGCCAGATGGCGGTCAGTCGCTGCCGGGCATGCTCCAGTTGCTGCTGGCCATTGTTGCTAAGCGGGCTGCGCAGATTAGGGTTTTGCGGAATAACACTTAGTGCCAGTGCTTCTGGTAAGGTGAGATCAGCCGCTTCTTTGCCAAAGTAAATCAGGCTGGCAGCGGCCACCCCTTCAATATTACCGCCATAGGGTGCATAGTTAAAATAGGCTTCCAGCAGCTGATCTTTACTGAAGTGGCGCTCCAGATAGAGCGCGTAAGCGACCTGGCGTAATTTACCTGCAAGGTTACTGGTGTTAAGTTTATAGCGAAGCCGGGCCAGCTGCATACTGATGGTCGAGGCACCCTGACGCCGCCCCTGGCGCACTACACTTTGCCAGAATGCCCGGGCTATTGCGCTGACATCCAGGCCAAAGTGCTGGTAAAAATCGCGATCTTCATACAATAGTGTGGCTTGTTGTAACGCCGGCGCAATATCCTGCAACGGCAGTTTTAAGCGATAGCGCTGATCGTCCGCCAGCTGCAAACTCAGCAGTTCGCCGTTTGCCGCAAAATAGGCGCGACCCTGCTGATAACCGCCATATAAATCAGGTTTGCTGGAAAACCCCAACAGCAGCGCCAGCAACATTAATAACGCCAGCACTGACAACAGCAGCCAGCGCAGCAGTCTTAGCATTGTACTGCGCCGGCCTGAGCCAGCAGTGCCTGAAATAACAGCAACTGAACTAATAGCGCCTGAGCTCATCGGTCGCTGACCCTACAACGCCGGCTCAACCACAAAACGGCCGGCGGCAGTATTGGCCCGAACACTGCGGTCATACATCGACTGGGCGGCTACCGCCGGCACAGTAAAATCACCGGCCGCGGTAACTTTAACCTGATAGCGAAGTTCGGTCATTTGTGGGCCGAAGCCAGCGTAATAAACTACCCTGTCTTCGCGAATATCAACATAATCGGCCCGCCAGCGCCCTTGTTGCCGGGCTACTGAGCTGCGTACCACACTAAAGCCGGCTGGCAGTAAATCCACTACTGCCACATTATTGTGCCAGCTATTATTGGTGCTGCGCAGCCGTAACCTTACCGTCAGCTCGTCGCCCTGCCACGCCTGGCTAACCACCTCACCTTTGCTATTTAAATAATCACGCACCACTTCTAACTGCTCAGCCTCTGACTCTGCAGGTGCTGTTTTAGCAAAACCGCTTTCACTCAGTGCATAAAACAGCGGCGCCTTCTTATCATTCTCAGCAGTTATCAGCAGCTTTTCAGCATCACTGCCAAAGGCAAACCGTGGCAAGCTACTGCGGTTATCAGCAGCGGCTAGTTCAGTGCGCTCACCTGCCGCCGTCAGTTGATAAAAACGGGGCATAGCGGCGTTAGCAACAGTATCCAGCTGGCTATAGGCTGACAGCGCCAGCACCGCATAGGCCGAACCAATAGTATTGTACTGGCCGTCAAATACCGGTTGCAGCAGTTTAACAATCTGTTCGCCATCCAGCGCTTTCGCCTGCTCGCTAAAATGCTTGGCCAACAGATACACATACTGCGCATCCATGCTCAGCTGCGGTTGAAATGCCGGGTTGGCAAAAGGCGGTAGCGGGTTGGCGATGCGTTGCGAATTCAGCCGCTGCAAATAGGCCTGCTGCATGTCCGAGCTCTCTCCCAGCCGGTAATCGCCAATTAAGCCCCGGGCCACTTCCGGTTGTTGCATCAGCTGATAACTGGCTGCCATATACATTGCGGTAATATCTGTCTGCCAGGCTTGCTGATGTTGTTGTTGCAGCCGCTCATGCAGCTCGACCAGATAGTTAGTGGTTACCTCACCGCTGCGGGTTAACAGGTAGATGGCGTTGGCACGCAGCCTTGCCTGATACAAATTGCCACCGCTTTGCCGCGCCACCTCGCGTAAATAACTCAGCCCCTGGCGGTACAGATAGTCCGGCACCGCCAGCCCCTGCTCGCGGGCAGCCATTAAAAAGTGCATTACATAAATACTGGGGAAATCAGCGGTGTGATAACCCCCTGGCCAGAAGCTGAAACCGCCATCGCTTTGCTGGCGCTCAGCCAGTTTCTGAATTAACTCGGCAAACTGCTGTTGCACCATTGGCAGGCGTGCCTGATATCCCGGTTGTTGCACCAACCCCAGCCACGGGAATACCTGCGACACCACCTGCTCGGTGCAACCATGCGGGTAGTTTGCCAGATAATCGGTAAAGCTTTCAGCCAGCACCAAGGGGTTAGCTGAGGCCGCCACATTAAGTGTGGCAAATTCACTATGCAGCGGGTAGCGGGTGGTTAAGGTCAGCGGCGTTTTATCGGTATAGCCGGCATTCAGCGTTGTCTGATAATGGCTGGCCGGCCGGATACTTAAACTGACCTCCCGGCTTGACTCCTCCAGCAGCTCTGCCTGCTGATAGCGGGCACTGAAGCTTATGTCAAAGGCCCCCGGCGCGGCGCCGCCTTTTAAACGAAAGCGGGCGCTCTGCTCACTGCCTTCGCTGATTTGCAGCTTTTGCTGTAGTGGGCCTTTAGCGGTTAAGCCGTCAGGCAAGGTCAGGCTGACGTTGATATCAGCATTATCGCCTGAGCCTTTTACACCATTGGCAACCGAAACACTGACTTCAAATTCATCGCCGGGCGCGGCACTTTGTAATACTTCCGGTGTTAACACAAAGGGCCCGCGCACCCGGATATCGGCACTTTGCGCCCCCAGTGCGGTATCACTTACCGCAACCGCCATCAGCTTTAAATTACCGCTGAAACTGGCTGGAACCTGTACCTGCTGTTGCTGCATATCGGGACCGGCTTTTACCAGCCCTAACCAGAACACCCCGGGCTGCTCAGCCCGGCGGGCAAACGGATTCAGGTTTTTCTGCAGCATCATATCTGCAGCCATCGCCATTCGCTCCCGGTCATCACCACCTACCCCGGCTAACTGGCGTTGCAGCAGACTGAATTCCGGCAAAATAAGATCGAGCATCTGCAAACTGCGTACCTGCAGTGCCCGCTTTTGTAAAAAGTGACTTAACGGATCCGGCAACTGATAGTCTGCCACCTGCAATATGCCCTGATCCACCCCGTAAATCAGCATATCGGCCGGCTGATTAGCCTGATAACTGACGTTAAAAGGCTTGCCCGGCCGCACTTCGGCCGGCGCCACCAGGCTTATCTCGAGCTGACGACGACTGCGGTCAATATTAAAGGGTACCACTGCATAACTAAGCGGGCTGACAAACAAGGCATCAGAATCAGCGGCCCGGACAAAGCTGACATTGACGTAGGCATTGCCTTCAAGTCCTTCAGGTAAGCGAATACGCTGCATACTGCTGGTTGTGTCGGCACTAAACCAGCTGAAAGCATGCACTTTATCGCTTTCAATACTGATTAAACCACTGCCGGTATAAGGTGCAGTGATATTCAGCTCAATCCACTCGCCGGCTTTGTAATCGCTTTTATCCAGCTTCACCGTTAACGCCGCATTTTTTTCCAGCATGGCACTGATGTTACCGGCGCCAACCACGCTAAAGGCCAGGCTGCCCAGCACATTGCCATTGCTGTCAGCAAGTTGCAGCTCAAAATCGCCCGGGGTCTCTGTCGGCAAGCGGTAATCGGTACCCTGCCCGGCAATCGTAAATGGCGTTTGGTCAAGCGTTATATCCTGAACGATACTTTGGTACAGATAAGTACCATCGTTCTGTTTTACCAGGCTGGTTACCGGGCGTTTTTCAATCAGCTGCAGAGTAAGATCGTCCAGGCCGATTTGGCTCAGGCTATTATCAATCGCAATAAAATTAACACTGCGCTGTTGCTGCTTTTTAAGATAGGTCAGTTCACCATCGGCCTTAACAGCCACCAGCTGCGGTAAAGGTGATAACAAACTGCTTAGCCGTTGTTGCACGCTGCGCCCGCCACCCGCTTCAAAACCCTCAGTGGTCACCACAAGTTGATAGGTACCACCGGCATATTGCTCCAGCCCCAGCGCAAAGGCGGCTTTACCATCGGCATCAGTTTGTTGCTCCTCCAGGCTTTGCTGCACCCGCTCTGCTTTAACATTGTCTTGCTGCGGGCTGAGAACCTGATAATCCGGGTATTCACTGAAACTGAAGCTACGTGGGATCAATTCCAGCCTGGCTGCTACCCGCCTCTGCTGCGCCGGGGTACCAAATAAATTATCCAGTTGCACTTGTAAGCTTAAATCAGCCGGGTGTAACCAGCCCTTAGCGTTCACCGCAGCATCACCCTGCACGAACTCGCTGCTGATTTTCATGGTGTCAGGCTGAAATTCTTCCACAGTAAAACTTACCGAGCCCAGATGACGCTGAGTATTGCCTTTACTGTCGAGCAAACTGACACTGGCATGATAATTACCGGTATCACTGTGAGGCTGGGTGTCCAGCTCAAAACTGTGCATACCGCGGCCGCTCAAACTGAAGTTTTGCTGCCAGAACGTATTGCCACGCGGCCCCTGTACCTGCACTTTCAATGGCAAGCCACCGTCAGCGGCACTTAAATCGCCATGGCGGACAATGGCAGCCAGCTTTACCTGCTCGCCCGGCCGGTAAATGCCACGATCACTGAACATATATGCACTTAAACTTTTGGCATCATCCGGGCTCTGATACTGACCACTGGTATTAAACTTGGAGTAATCAAGCTGGCGGGTGTAGCGGTCAAACGGAATAAAGCTGGTATCAACCACACCATTGCGGCTGCGGTTTACCCGATACACCGTCGGTTGACGCTCGCGGTTAAATTCGTTGGTTTTGGCAAAGCTGACTGTGCCACGCGCATCGGTTGTTGCTTCGAACAGCGCCACGCCATTACGACCAAGCAGCGCCACATCTGCCCCCGCTACCGGCTTACCATCGGCCAGTGACAGCACAAACAGCTGCTGGCTACTATCACTGTTATGTTTTACCAGCAGGCCTAAATCGGTCACCAGCACCAGTCGTTTATCCAGCTGCTGGCCTTCCACATCCGGCCGTGCCGGATCAAACTCGCTAAGCTCAATAAAAAACAGGCCCATACCCGCTTGCTGCAGGTAGGGCGTTAAGGCCAGTGCCTGATAACTGGCTTGCGCCGGTGATGCACTGCTTACTGCGTATGTATGCTGCTGTAAACTGGTGATATTACTCTGATTAAAGTTGTAGTTATGAAATGAAGGCTGGCTGATATCGCCACCGGTCTGGGTAATTAAATGGTTCAGCTGCTCTGGCAGCAGTTTATGTAATTTTACCCGGACACCTTTAACGCCGCGGCTAAGCAACTGCAGCTTCTGCTCACCACTGAGGGTTAACATGGCACCTTCGCCGACTATCCGCGCTTCTTTCGGATACGCCGGTGCCTGCACCACGGCCCGGTATTCATTGGCCAGGGTAAAGTCACTAACCGACTGCAAGCCAGCGGGTACACTGACAAACAGATGCTGACCAGGCGGTAAATCAAGCTTAATGCTAAAAGCATTGTCATGTGGCAGAGCGGTGGGCATTAGCTCAAAGTCAACCAGGCTGGCCTGTTGCAATACCGTGCTGTTCACCTCGCCTGGCGCCCAGTAGTTGGACTTACGCCTTGGGTTTTTCGGCAGAACATACAGTTTTAATTTGTTTTGCAGTTCGCTGCGATTAAGCCGGTCGGTAAAACTCAACAACAGCATTTGCTCTGGTTGTTGCTCAAGCTGTTGCTCAGCGCTTCTGACAATGTCGGTGCGCAGTTCACTGACTTTTAAAAAACTGCCACTGTCTGGTACCAACAGCTGTGCTTCAGCAGCATCGTCCGTTTTAGCGTCACCCTGCACAGCCTTTACCCCGGCTTTTAGCTGCAGCGTTAAATATTGCTCCTGAGCTGGCAAGGTAATGGCTTCAGATTGCACATACACCTCACGACCGCTTTTATCGGCACTTAAACTAAAAGGCAGTGCTTGTGGCTTTTGGCTGCTATCAGCGCCATCTGGACGCATTAGCATACTCAGCTGTTGGCGGGCACTTTCCAGCTCTACCGGATGGCTGAAGTTCAGGGTAGCGACAATTTGCCGGCTGGTCGGCTCAGTGGGGTTCTGGTAAAAACGCAGCCGGTTAATTTCAACCGTCAACGGCACTGTAGTAAAGCGGTACTGCTGCTGGGCCAGCTTAATTTCCGGGTTAAAAAGTCGCTTTTCCAGTTTAACAGTGTACTTCTGACCTGCCGGCCAGGCCTGCTCAGGGGTAAAAGTCAGGGTATTATCATCCTGCCACAACCATTTACCGGCAATGGCCGGACTAATGGTTACGCCCTCGCTTAGCACTTCGCCAATTAAGTCGAGCCGGGCCGCAGACAGCATAGGCGCTGGCATCGATGTACTATCAACACCCTCAAAGTCATAACTGAATTGCAGCAATAACGGTGTCGGTTGCTCGACATCGTCCTGATAATGGCCCAGCTCCGGGCTAATCACCTGTGCCTTTACCTGCAATGGCTTGGGCAATTGCTGATAATAGCAATAGCCGGCCACCAGCGCCGCCAGCAATATCAGCAGCAGAGCCACCGCCCCCCAGAACCGGCCGGGCCGGGTTTTCGCTGTATGCTTTAACCGGGTCAGCCAGGCAGGTGCCGCCCAGTTAACCGAACCAAATATTGCGCGAAATACATTATTCGCAGATGAACCAGAGGCAGGCATAACCAATCCTTGTTAAAGCACGGTATTTATAACCACGGAAAAAACCAGAGATACGCCGAGTATAACCGGCGAAAATTAATCACTGATGAACTATAGCAGCTTGTGCTAAAACACTTAACCGCTTGCTGGTAAAGAGTTGTTATAACAAAGAAAAGCTATATAGCGGCTGGTACCTTATGCGGCCTTCCTGCTGAGCAGATAAATACAATGCAAACTGGCTTACAGCCAGTGCTAACGGCTGCACCGGCAGCGGAAGAGTAGCCGGACATAATGCATGGCGTGCCAGGGTAATATGCGGCCGGTACTTATCGTGTATTTCGCTAAATCCTGCGACATTACAGATGCTTGCCAGTTGTTGCTGGAGTTGAAGTAATTCAGGGGCAATAATCGACGGTGCCAGGTAAAGAATTTTCGGCCTGGCAAAACAAGCCAGATAATCCAGAGTCAGGCTAAACGCCTCTGCCTTAATCTGTTGCGCAGTCGCTACCAGGTGCTGCTGCTTTATAGCGTCAACCTGACCTAAGAAAAACAAGGTTAAATGCAGATTATCACTGTCAACCGCTTTGCTTTCGGGGCAAATTTTTAACGCTTGCTGCTGATATGGGAGCAACTGCTGTTGCTGCGAGGCAGTAAACTTAAGGCTGAAAAACAGCCGCTGCATTAGCCTTTAGACCGCTGAGTGCTTTTGCCAGCTGTTTTACCCTGCACCCTGCCTGAATTGTCGCTGACCTTGCTGGCTTTAGGCCCAAATGGTTTTTTGCCATTTTTAGCAATCGCCTTTGCCGCCGGGTTTAAGCCGGTGTGGCGGCTAAGCGCCGGCTTCCCGCCTTTACCAGGCTTTTTAAACAGCTCGTCTTTGCTTTCTTCCGGCACTAAACAGCCTTTGCTGCGGCCAATTAAGTGCTTTAAGCCCATTTTAATCAACGCTTCACGAATTTGCGGCCAGCCTTTCGGGTCATGGTAGCGCAGTATTGCCTTGTGCAACCGGCGCTGCCGCTCGCCTTTTGGCACCGGCACCACTTCGTCATTGGCTTTATTAATGTTTTTCAGCGAGTTCATTTCAGTATGGTAAATGGTGGTCGCGTTGGCCATTGGGCTGGGGTAAAAGTTCTGCACCTGATCCAGCTTAAAATCACGCTCTTTTAACCACAATGCTAAGTTCACCATATCCATATCGGTGGTACCCGGGTGGGCGGCAATAAAATACGGAATTAAATACTGCTCTTTACCGGCTTCTTTACTGAAACGGTCAAACATTTCTTTAAATTTGTCATAGGCACCCATGCCCGGTTTCATCATCTTCGATAATGGGCCTTCTTCGGTATGCTCCGGTGCTATTTTTAAATAGCCGCCGACATGGTGCTGCACCAGTTCGCGCACATAGTTCGGGTCTTCCACGGCCAAATCATAACGCACACCCGAGGCAATCAGCACTTTCTTAATGCCGGGTAAATTACGGGCCTCACGGTACAACTCAACCGTCGGGCTTTGATCAGTATCCATATGCTCGCATATGGTCGGATATACACAAGAAGGCCTGCGACAGGTTTGCTCGGCTTTTGGATTTTTACAGTTTAAGCGATACATATTGGCGGTTGGGCCGCCAAGATCGGATATCACGCCGGTAAACCCGGGTACTTTGTCGCGAATATCCTTTATCTCCTGCATTATCGATTCTTTCGAGCGGCTTTGAATAACCCGGCCTTCGTGTTCGGTAATTGAGCAGAACGAGCAGCCACCAAAGCAGCCGCGCATAATATTGACCGAGGTTTTAATCATCTCGTAAGCAGGAATTTTCTCCTTGCCATACACCGGGTGCGGCACCCGCTGATATGGCAGGCCAAACACCAAGTCCATCTCTTCAGTGCTAAGTGGAAACGCCGGTGGGTTTACCCACAAATGGCGGTCGCCATGGCGCTGCATAATGGCACGGGCACAACCCGGATTCGTTTCCTGGTGTAAAATGCGTGAGGCATGGGCATACAGCGGTTTATTAACGCTTACCTGCTCAAACGCCGGCAGTTTAACGTAGGTTTGCTCCCACGGCTTTTGTCGCGCTGGCTGCACCATTATTGGCTTGGCTTCCACATCGGCTGGCTTGCTTAAATCAATGCCAGCCTTGGCAAACTCAGAGTAGCTGCTACAGCCAACATCATCGGCGCCGTAAGGGTTAGAAATCGGGTCTATCTTGCCAATTTTATCAATGGCGGTGGAGTCCACGCCACGCCAACCGGGCAACGGCTCTTTGCGGATAACCGCGGTGCCGCGCACATCCTGAATTTCACTGACTGGTATGCCGCTGGCAATCCGGTACGCCACTTCAATTAACGGCCGCTCGGCATTACCATAAATTAAAATATCGGCTTTAGCGTCAAATATGACCGAGCGGCGTATTTTCTCTGACCAGTAATCATAGTGGGCAATGCGGCGCAAACTGGCTTCAATGCCACCAATAATGACCGGCACATCTTTATAGGCTTCTTTGCAGCGCTGAGTATATACCGTAACGGCGCGGTCTGGCCGCTTGCCGCCAATATCACCAGCGGTATAGGCATCGTCATGGCGCAACTTTTTATCGGCGGTGTAGCGGTTAATCATCGAATCCATATTGCCGGCCGACACCCCATAAAACAGGTTCGGCTTGCCCAGGCGCATAAAGTCATCTTTGCTATGCCAGTCCGGCTGACAAATCAGGCCAACCCGGTAACCCTGGGCTTCTAACATCCGCCCGACTACCGCCATACCAAAGCTGGGGTGGTCAACATAGGCATCGCCCACAACCAGAATGACATCGCAGCTGTCCCAGCCAAGCTGGTCCATTTCTTTGCGTGACATCGGTAAAAACGGCGCCGTGCCATAGCACTCGGCCCAGTATTTTGGATAAGAGAATAAGTCACGCTCAGGCGCCATCCGTGCTACAGGGGCAGATTTGCGGGAAACGATAGCAGCAGTGGACATAAATTAGGCACCTGAGTGAAGCAAGGGCGCGTATTATACAAGGAGTGACGGGGAAAGGCGAATGGTGGTAAGTTCTAATTGGCGCATAAATCTCTCACGCAAAAATTCAATTTTTTACAATAGGTTGGACTTACACAAATACACCTAGTACTGCAGAATATAGAATCAGAAAAATTGACCAAGCCTGCGTTGTATAGCCACCAACATGAATTTCCTTCACCTTATCCAGCAGATGGTCGCTGCGTTGCGTAATAACAGATTCAAGTCGTTTAACACTCTCATTCACGTGACCTTCTAGCCGCCTTCTATCATCAGCCTCTGTTGCGATGGCTTTTCTATGTATATCAAGTGTTTTTTCGATTTCTGCTAACCGCTCTTCAATGGAAATATTTGCTTTTTTATGTGTGAAACTGACATCGCCTACAGCGTGAAACATCGGCAACATAGATTCGACTTTTATGGAGTGCTTTTGCTTAAACCACAACCGCCACCAAGCTTTCAGTTTGTCTGAAAAATACACCAATAATTTAGTGCCTGTGAGCGAGTGTAATTTTTTGTCTAGGTCCAACAACAGAAGCCCAATGCCAGCGAACTGCGATAAAGCTATTGCAATTTTCCAAACTAGCTCACTGGTATCTGAGGACATACAAGCTAAATCGTAGCGTTCCCAGCAAGTTTGAGAATATCCAAAATACCAATAAGTAAACCATGAAATAGCCATCATTAAAATGATGTGTTTAGGGCCTCTAAGCAGTAATCGCCAGCGTCCCTTCAAATGCTTCATCTGTATTTCCCTGATAAAAACCAAGTATATGGTTTGCTCGGAGTTACCCTGTGCAAATAGCAGCTAAGTTAACTTAAATTCACTGTCACATTTACCGAAAAACTGAACTTGGTCAAGGCTTTATTTGCTGAAAAAATAAGGGCGCAATAATGCGCCCCCAACTGATTAAGCTCTAGCATCTAGCATCTAGCATCTAGCATCTAGCTAATATATTGCCTACTACCTCATAAAAGATCTAAATTTCAGTAATAAAAATACTGGAAGTTACCCCCCACGCTGCATTCTTCAGCTTATCGCTTGTGTTCTTACAATCTGAGTTTTCACTTACCTCATCAGAATAATTGAACATTACATACGTTTGGTTTCCGATGGCGTATGCTACAAATAACTCACACTTGCTATTTTCCGACTCAATCAAGTACTCAACACCAGCAATATTGATATTAGAAAACTCCCCGACAACCTTTTGACTATTTACAACTTGGTGTTCAACCCTTGCATACATTTTTCTATAGAATAGTTCAGCAAAATCTTCAAGTAACGGATAGGGATTTCGAGTATCTTTATGGACAAAGGCTGTAGAAAATATATTTCGGTCCTCCAGGAAAAATTGAACATTCGTTCCTGCACCATCTACTTTTTTAACGTTTTTAGTTGCTGATATTTTTATACCTGAAGTCGGGATTTCGTATAAAACTTCCTTAGAAAAAGCACTAAAAGAAATAACGAATAAAACTAATATCAGTATCAGACAATTTTTCAATTTTCTTTCCTTGGTTGTTTAAGCTTATGGTCAAGCGTTTTTATTTGCCCGAACGACTGGTATGGCGCTAAAAACGTTCAGACAATCTTTTCCCGGCTATATTTGACAAAAAATTTAACCTGGTCAAGGGTTTATTTGCTGCAAAACTAAGGGCGCAATAATGCGCCCCTACTTTGGTTTGATGTACTGGCCAGCTTAATGTACGGCCAGTTGGTGGTAGAACCCAGGGTTGTTGTCTATACCGTAAAACCGTAATGAGTGCCGTCCGGCAGTTCGATATCTAACCGTAGTTTACCGCCAGAGGCTTCTACATAGCGTTTAAGCGATGATAACTTAAGATCGCGGCCCGGTTTCTCCATATCAGATACCGAAGGCTGTTTCACATTAAGTGCTGCAGCAATGTCTTTCTGAGTCAGATTCATACGTTCACGTAATTCTGCCAGGTGAATATTCAGCAATATTTCAGCAGCCTGCTCTTTGGCACTTGCCACTACTTCAGGTTTTTCCTGCGCCAGTATTTGTTCCAGTGTTCTTGCCATAACCGTTACTCCTGCTGCAATGCCTGTAAATGCTTACGAAATTCCTCATCAGCCAGCGCTATCATAGTTTGATAAAAACGATTTCTTTGCCTGCTTACATAAGCTGTCCTTAGCTAATATAGCTTAAAACATATATAGGTTAAAGGCTATATTTTCAATTCAATAACTCTAAATGACAATTAATTGTGAATTAAAAGAAACACAAGAAAAGAAGTCTGTTTTTATCAGCTCGTAGCGATTACGCGAAGAACAAGGACGCAATAATGCGCCCGTACGTTGTTTTGCTGTGGCGGCCAGCTTAATCCGCGGCCAGTTGATGGTAGAACTCGGGGGTTATCCTGGATAGTAGCCAGCACTTTGGCAGACAGGCCGGTTGGGTTGCGGCTTGCGCTCCAAGCTACAATAGTAGCCCAAGCTTTAATTTTGCTTTCAATTAGTATCAGACAGCCTGATGATAATAAATATGATCGGCATAACGCTTACCGGCAATGGTATGGGCATCCGGTATTATTGCTGCCAGACTAAAACCTGCTTTTTCCAATACCCGCTCTGAACCAACATTGCCCTCAGTGACCACTGCTTTAAATTTAACAATGTCCTGGGTTGCTTTCGCCCAGTCTACTAGCGCCGTTAGCGATTCAGTGCCAAAACCCCTGCCATAAAACTGCGGCAACAGCAGATAGCCCACTTCTGCTTCGCCACTGGTTAAACACAAGCCGGTGACGCCTATCGCTTGCCCTGTTTCACGCAAAATAATGGTAAGACACAGCCAATGTTCAGCGGCGTTATGCCAGGGCGTTAACCGATGCTGAAACTTTTGTTGCAGCTCAGCTTCAGTCGGCGGATCAAAACACAAAGCAATTACATCAGCCTCAGTGTGCAAAGCTTGAAACAACGGCCAGTCGGCTGCGGTGAGTGGAACCATAGTTAAATAAGAAGTTGTTATCTTCATTTCAGGCTACTTAATATTTTTCAGTGCTGTGCGCTATGCCGGCACTATGCCAGCATTAACATGCCCTATTCGTCTGAGCGAAAAATGCAGTGTTTGGCAAAGTCTTTCGCTTCGTTGGCGCTCCAGTCGCCTTTGGGTTTGTTTTCTAACTGCTCACACCATTTTTTCGAGCCTACTTCTGGGGCACAACCTGTCAGTAGTAAAGCTGTTGCCAGTAAGATTAACGCTGCTAATTTCATTATTTTACCTTTTCACGCTTAAATTGCCGATTACATTTGCCGAAAAGCCAAGCTTGGTCAAGGCTTTATTTGCTGCAAAAACAAAGGGCGCAATAATGCGCCCGTAAGATGGTTTGGTGTACCAGCCAGCTTAATGCGCGGCCAGTTGATGGTAGAACTCGGGGTTATCCTGAATAGTAGCCAGCACTTTGGCGGCCAGGCCAGTTGGGTTGCGGCGTTTGCTTTCCCAGCTTTTAATAGTATCAACACTGGTGCCCAGTGCCTGGGCTAATTGCGCCTGAGTGATGGCTAAGCTTTCGCGCAGGGTTTTAACATCAGCCACTTCATAGCGGGTTATCCGGCTTGCTTGTTTTCGGCCTTGCTTAATATCCACCGCTTCGGCCAGAGAATTCTTTAAATCATTAAAGATACTCATACTACACCTCGCCTTTAAGTAACTTGGTTAACTGTTTTAAATCGGCTTTTTCAGCTGCAGTCAGGCTGTCTTTTTCGTTTTTGGCATAGGCCAGCAACAAATAGATAATTTCTGCCGTTGCCAGAAAATAGATGACTCTGGCGCTACCACTTTTCCCTTGGCCGTCAGTTGCCATGCGCACCTTGCGTAGCCCTCCAGTGCCTGAGATTAGATCGCCCTTCATCGGCTGAGCAATAAGATCTTGTTGCAGTATCCTAAGTTCGTCATCAGTAGCAATTTGCTTGATCTGCTTGGTAAACACCGATGTTTCGATAAACTCGATGGCATGCCATGTCAAAACTTACCTCCTTGTAAGCCACTGCAGATGTACATAGTACACCTTTAGGGTTGATTGTCCAGATAAATACTAGTGGCCAGAAAACTGAGGGCGCAATGATGCTGCCCTATTGTGGTGAAACCTGATGAGAATTGGTAATAGCTGATACTAACAGTCTAGAAAATGCCTTAGTACTTTTTATACACCTCGCCTCTTGGTTTAGCATCGAGGATGAGGACTTCTAATTCTGTATCGTTTATTCGGTAAACAATCCGGTGATGACCAACACGGTATCTGTATGTATCAACATAACCGGTTAATAAAATAGCACCATGCAATTTTGGATTCTCCGCGATTTGTTCTAAAGCGGAAATGACCCGGTCACGAAATCTTGCAGACTTTGAGAACCACTTAAATCTTTACTTCGCTCGTCAACAAAGCTGACATCAGTGTTATTGTCTAATTGATCAAGAAACCATTCGTATTGCTCCGCGGTAAGAATAGCGCCTAAGGTTTTTCCATTCTTGGTAAGAACCAGTTCGCTTTTCTGAGAGCCCAGAGCATCAACAAAGCTCTTAATAGCTTCTAAGTCAGTGATTTCTGTTTCGTTATAATTTTCCATTCTTTACTCCACTAAATTGGAATGAGGTAGATACTGCCAAAATAAAAACCAAATATCAAACATTAATTAAACAATAAATTCACACCCTGAGAGTTTCCTCCGGCAAAACTTGTTGAATGCGTTAAATCGTTTCAGCTTCCAGACTTTTTTGCGCCGGGCAATCAAACTGCCGGGCATTATCGCCGCTAAATTTACCTGCTTTTAAAAAGTGCAGTGCCTGCTTAATTACCGTTTGCCGTTTCATCAGAAACGGGTGCGATACCGCTACCGTAACCAGGGCACACATGCCTTGTACTTTAGTGTTCTCAACCGACACCTTGCCGTCATCAGGGTTAGGCAAAAAGTTGGACAATAAAAGATTGATAGAGCTGGTGCCGGCGATAATACCCAGTTCAAAGTTTACCGGCCCCAGCTGCTTTGGTACGTCCTGCTTGCCGGTACCCAGCTGCATACCGGCCGGGCCGTTAAAGGCTTCAAAACCCGGCACATCTTTTAAATTGTCTACCACCTGGCTACCCTGGTTTGGCGGCCCCATCATTACTACCCTGCCTAAGCCGGCTATAACATTGTCCTGCAGATACTGGCGCAACAAAATGCCGCCCATCGAATGGGTAACAAAGTGAATAACATCAGTCTGCTTTTCCCGGCACTGCACCAACGCCGGAGGAATAACCATAGGCGCTAACACCTCGATAGCGTGCTCTCGTGAGGGGTAATCGACATTGACAGTATGGTAACCAGCGTCATCAAGCGCCTGCTGCATAGTTTCCATTGCAGCGGCGGTGCGGGCCAAACCATGCAACAGCACAACGCAGTCTTTAGCCACACTGTTAAACGATAGAAGCAGCAAAACGGCTGACAGGGTTATTCGCATAGCATTCCTTAAGTTGCATGAAGCTGAGCAAGATACGATACAGGAAATCTTTATCACAAACAGTATTCAGTCTGACCGCACCATAGTAAAGGCTTGCTCGCCAAAGCTCAGTGTCGCGTTGGCGTTGCTCTCCGTGCTGGTAAACGAAATAGTGACCGGTACATCGGCTAACTCAAACGTTTTATCGTCTATAGCATACAAGGGCGTTTTTCTAACCATGTCACCTGCAGCAGTGAGTTCCTGATATACCAGACGGCCATCGGCAAGGCTTATTTCAATATGGTTACTATCATTATCCTCCAGTAGTCGGTAATTGCCGGTAAAAGCGGCCAATGCCTCGCTGCTTAGCTGCTGGCGGGGACGATGTGCAAAGTCTGGCAAGTCTATCCGGGGGTCGATAAGGTGCAGCGCAATATCCTGCAGTGCGTCATCTGAGGAAGAATTACTCAGTAAAACCACACCGACTCCATTGTCCGGCCGAAACGCAATAAATGCCTGATGCCCGTTACCGTCTCCGCCATGATAAAAAGCGGCAAAATTTTTATCCTTAAAAAGCTTCCAGCCCAAATGCTCTGGCTGACTCATCTCATTTTTTAACAAGCGGGTTAAGTCTTTTGCTGTTGAGTACAGACCGCCAGCGCCATAGGCAATGTCGGGCACAACAATCGATGACTCAACTGCAGTGGTAGTTTGATGGCGAGCCGCAAGTGCGGCTTTATCCGGCTCGTAAGCTGTGCCGGGTAATTTCAGGGCAGTGATTACTTGTTTATTCAGCTCATCCTGCAAACTAGAGCCACTGACTTCTGCCAGTGATATCCCCAGAATAGCCATGCCCACACTGGAATATGAATAGTCGGCCGGTAAACTGGCATTGCGTGACAGAGTGTTCAGCAAGCTATCTGCATTGTTTTCAGCAAGGGTAGCTTGCGGTATATCTCGTGGCAGAGCGGCCGTGTGACTCGCTAAATAAACAAGCCGTGTCTCTGCATTATCACGCACTGTTGGCCAAATCTCAGAAACTACCGTCTGTTGCGTAACAACCCCTTTTCTCTCCAAAGCCTCAAACAGTTCTACCGTGAAAAGTTTGGTTAGTGAGCCAATAGCAAACTGTGAATTTTCTGAAAGAGTCACCTGGCCGCCCGCCTGCGCCACACCATAGTGGTAAAAATAAGTGCCTTGGGGGTTTAGTAAAGCAATAACCACGCCCGGACGATGCTGGTTATCTACCGCAGCACGCACGCTTTGTTTTACCTCAGACGGAATATCGTCGAGCTTAGCAACATCGTAGTTCTGGCATGCAGTGAGTAACCCGCACACCACCATTAGGGCAAGCCATTTCATGATTAATCCTCCTTATATTCCAGTATGTCACCGGGCTGACAGTCTAAAACCTTACATAACTTAGCCAGGGTATTGAAGCGAATGCCGCGGACATGACTGTTTTTTAACAGCGACAGGTTGGTCTGCGATATGTCAACGGCGTCGGCCAGATCTTTCATTTTCATCTTGCGACGAGCCATCATTACATCGAGGTTTACAATAATCGGCATCAGATAATCTCGTCGTTTTCGGTTTGTAATGACAATCCCAAGGCAAATGCCCTTGCGATAGCTAACAGAAATATGCCAGCGACAATCAGGCCCCAATGCAGAGTTGGAATTATAAAAAATGCCTCAGCAGCAGGCGGAGATACTTTTATATGGGTACCATAATAATCAGCAATATCCGCAGCGTCAGGGATAAACAGGTAAAAGCGGGCTGGCACTTCCAGGTAAAGCACTATCGCAAGCGCGATAAATGAATACCCTACTTTCTTTAACAGCGCAGGCGTTGACGCCTGAAACGGCCGCTCTGAGCGTAAGCCGGCAAAAAATCCACGTAAACCGTACAAGGCGTAACTTATTAAACCGCCAACCAGCAAAATTGTTACAGCGCGGCTAATTGCAAGACCAACCCCTGAGGTTTGCATCGTCAACATGCCCTGGTTTTTCACAATCCACCATTCGTTTGCAGTAAGTTCTGCTTCGTTTGGCCCAGCAGAATTAGCTAGTTCAATCTGCCATTGGCTAAGTAAGTGCTCATCAAAAAATGGTAGGGCCAAAGCAATAATGGCCGTAATTAGCGTCAGTATCAGGGTGATCGCCAGGGATAAATGGGTCAATCGGTATAAAGTATTGGCAGTCATAATCAGCTCACAGGTTGTATCCTGCCTGAAAAATAGCCGTTAAATTTATAAATTACAATATTTATTTTATGTTTAACGTAATTTTTATTCTGCTTTATTAAATTAAGGACTGCAAAAAAGTTAGGCTGAGAAATTAACAAAGCCTGGTCTTTGGCAACCGAATTTGTGTTATCGAATATGTTGCTTAGGCTTTATCTGCACCAGGCACTCAAACTGCTGGGTACAAGCTAGCTCCGGCAACTAGGTTTGGCAGGTGCCAGCGCCTGCTTCTGGCTCATTTTGTTGACTAACAACCACGCACAGAGGGTACCCAACAACATAATCAGTGCCATCAATAAGAAATAGCCGGCAAAGCCGTTGTCCGGATTATCTAACATGCGTCCGGTTAGCGGCGCGAAAAACACATCCGGGGTAAACCCCAGCAACGAAATAACACCCACCGCTGTGCCTGTAGCACCCAGCCGCATCCGGCTTTCATCAATTAAGGCAAAATACACTGCCCGCAGGGCAAATACGCCAACAAAAGTTAGCACTAACATCATTGTTAGCAGCATAACTGCCGGATACAGCTCAGTCAGTGCCGCTATACTGGCAAAACTGAGGGCCAGCGCACTAAACAGCCCTAATGTCAGACGACTGGCCCGGATCCGGTCTGCCAGTAGGCCCGCCGCCACTGCCACAACCGGCCGCAGATAGCTGGCCGCCGTGGTAAACTGAGCGGCCTCCAGCTGTGACCAGTTAAAGGTTTTCACCACAAACAGGCCATAATTATCCAACGATTTATAGCCGCAATATGCACAAATCACCACGCCGGCCTGTAACCATAGCAATGGGTTTGTCAGGGTTTCGCCCAGCATCGCAGACGTTGGTACTTGTTGCCCTGCCTCAGGTTGCGCTCTGATACTGCTGATAAAAAACCAGGCCAGGCCGGCGGTTATCACGGTTAGCACGCTGTAATAAATTATCAGGCTGCGAAGTGACGCCAGCGCCTCGGTCGCACTGGCAAAGTTACCGTCCGCCATTATTGTATACCGCCCCAACAGCAGCACTGCGCCACTGGCAAACACACTGGCAACCAGGCCCCGGCCGCCGTCAAGCACACCAAACGCCAGGCCCTGCCGGGCAGCAGGCGCAGCAATGCGCGTCGCTTTTATCATCGCCGCCCAAAACAGTAAAATGGTGGTGCAACCCCAGTAGCCAAACAGCAGTGCCAAACCGGTAACAGCGGGCCCGGTCCACATATAAGCGCCACCCAGCGCGGTTGCCAGCAAGGACATACTCATTAAGCGGTTGGGTGCCACCTTATCGGCAATAATGCCGCCAGGAAAATAACAGAGCATGGCCACCACACCGTAAACGGCAAAAATATCGCCCAGCTGAGCATTGCTTAAATCAAAGGCCTGTAAAAAGGTCGGGCGAAAAAAACGCGCCAGATGAAAGGGCAACGCAAAAATCAGCTCACCGGCCAATATAATAATAACCACGTGCCATATTACTGAACTGGCTGCACGCTGACGTGGCATAGCATCCCTCTGGATTGCAATGAAAACAGCTTCAGCATCAAGCCATCACCTTAAGCTGTCAAGTGTCCGTGCTTAAAACCCGCATTGCTGCTTCAGGGCTGCAACATCTTCTGCTTTCGGGCCTGTTTGCTGCGGGTTCAGCGCGTAATGCATTATTGCGGTGTCGTTATCAGTGTGGCCGAGCCCCAGAGCGTGACCAAATTCGTGGCCCATGGTCAGTTGCAAGGCATTTGTGGTGCTGTAAGCGAAAATAGTCATGTTGCGCCGACCGTTGATAATTTCCATTAAACCGACTTCAGCGGCCAATGGTGGCGGCTGATCTGACAATAGTGCATTACGATCCGCCACGGTGGCATTAAGATAGTCTTGTTCGCGCTGCAATTGTGCCTGTTGTTCATTTAAACGCTGTGCCTGCTGTTGCAATTGCTGCTCGCGCTGCTGAAGCCGTCGCTGTTGCTGTTGCAGCGCTGCCAGATTAGCCTGGCTGGCGTTGGCAGCTTGCTGGTTAAATGTAGCGATATCGGCGGCAAACTGCTGGTTTTGCTGGGTAAACTCACGCTGGCGCTGCTGTAGTTGTTGGCTTTGCTGGCTCAGTGTTGCCGCACGTTGATCGATATTGCTGTCGTAGCGCTGGATGTTGCGCTCAAGCATAGCCTGCTGCAGCATCTGTTGCTGCCGCTCGTCATAATGAAAATTGATCGGGAAACCTGCTACGCTGTCATAGCGGAACAGCTCCTGCCCTATAGCCCTGTTCCATGAGCTCGCCGCATTATGAGCGGCCTGTTCGGCTTGCTCAGCTGTCAGCGCAAAGGCAGGGTCAAGCTGGCCAACGCGCCAGAGCACCGGGGTTTGGCACAATTGCTGGCGCATGGCTTTTTCTGCCATTTGTTTCAGCACATGCGGCTGTGGCCGCTCTGCGCTAAACCAGACTGACAACAGCAAATAACTACCCAGTAACAGCAACATAAGAAATATCAGTCTGGCGAGCATGTTTACCTTCTGTCAGATGCAATCTGACGCCGCAGTGTTAATACAACACCTAATATCTTATCGGAAATATAATGAAATTCATAAAAAAACCTGCGACATGACTGCCACAGGTTTTCAGGGGTATTTTTACTGTTGGTTCAACCGATTGCGGCTTGCTATCTTACACTGACACTTTAGATTTACGGCAAAATCTGATACCGAGCAAACCTAAGCCGAGAATACCCAGAGTACCAGGACCTGGCACATTCACTGCAGAGCTGAAACCCACCACAATATTATCAACTTCAAACGCTCTGGTAGTAGTGTTTATCATTCGAAATGCGGTGAATTGTTCAGTTGCATCGAAAAAGATATTCACATAGCGGTTTGAGCCATCTCTGTCACCTGATACCAGTTGTAATTCATCGAGAATAGTTGTTCCGGTTAACGTGCTATAGGTTTCTCCATTCAGAGTGAAGTCAATGGCAACAAACTCATCGCTGTCATTAATATTGCCGAACTGCAATGAATTATAAGTGTCGATACTGCCAAAATACAGGCCGAGGTAACCGATATATGTTCCGAGGCTTTGCGAAGCAATAAAGTTGGTATAGTCAATCAGTGCATCGGCATTTGCCGGCGTTACACCATAGTGTGGCGCGTAAGCAAAGCAGGTTGAATTTGCATTGTCATGAGCAGCCTGCGCGGTATTGCCCTGCTGCACCCCAAAGCCACCGGCACCACTGATATCGAGGGCTCCACCAGAATTAATACCGCAACCGGCATTCCTGATTTCCAGCCAGCTTATTCCGCTATCATCATAGATCCCGGCCGGTAGAAACGGATTTTGTGTTGCCTGATCAAAGGTTTCAACAAACCATTGTGAAGACGGGTCAATGATATTGGTAACAACATTGCCCGATGATGAACCATCCGGATTGATCCAGGCCGAGTCTGGCACTTCTGCCGACGTTTGCTGAGAGCCATCAGTGGGAGTCTGCCCGCCAAACGTAATTAGTGCAGCATGACTCTGCCATGCCATAGCCAACGACAACGCAGCAATCAGTGCTTTGATATTGCATCTGTTGATTAACATTTTCATCATTATTCTCCAGGGACATCATTCCATTTGAAAATCATCCTGAAAATGCATAATACTTGCCAACTCAATAATTGAATGATTAAGAAAGAGAAAAGATAGAAGTTTGGCTTTCTTGCAACAACTGCTGTTAAAATTCCTGACAGAATAGATGGAAACAAAAATATAAAATAAAATATTTTAATTTACATAAGGGTAAATCGATTATTATACGAAAAGTAAAACCAAAGCCCGGCAGTTACGTAAATGATTTAAACATCACAATTGGCTTTGGGTGAGTATGCTGCTATTTAAATGCAATAAAGCAGCGCCATTATCTGGCACTGCAGGTATAAGCGCTGCTTTATCACATTTACAGTGTGCTCATTATCAGCCCATCCCATCGGCTTTTTTTGGTGGCGGCGGTGTTACGCTAATCCGCTCCAGATCCGGCTTTGCGACATCCAGCTCAAAATCGAGCTGTAGTAACTGGTCTTTATGCACCCTTCCGGTCGCCGTGTACTGCCATTGTTCCAGTGCACGCAGTGCCTCTTTATCAAATACCCGCTCAGGACTGGATTTCACTACACTGGCGTTGAACACTTTGCCTTGTGCATCGACATCAAATTTAAGCCGCACATATCCTGCAATACCCTGCTCAGCAGCCTTAATTGGGTAGCGTGGTTCTATGCGCATAACAGGCGCTAACGTCTGGGTTTTATTACTACCGGCCAGAACCGGCTGCTGTATCAACAAAGTTGCTGCAACCACCAGCGCCATAGTGCTGAGTACGATGGCTTTGCTAAACCCTTGCTGATGTTGCAACTGCATAATACGTTGTTTCATAGTGTTAAAATCTCCATAGTGATGAGTAAGCGGCCACCAGTACAATGGCGCTTGCTGGGTATTGCTTAGTAAGGCATAACCATAAGCAATTTTTTCTGCCTTGCTGGCATGATTAGTTACTACCGCATCGCAGGCCAGTTCCTGCGCCTGACGGTACTGCTGATAAGCCAGCCATACCAGTGGGTTGAACCAGAAGACGCTGAGCACGGCAAGTGCCAGGTAGTTAAGATGTAGGTCTCCCCTGCGCCAATGCGTTAACTCATGCTGCAAAATAAGCTGTTGCTGCAACGCATCAAAACGGCGGAAGAAATCATGGGGTAATACAATGTTGGCTGAGATAACGCCAGTGATATAAGGTCCGCTATTATTTTTGGCAAGCCGGCAGCGGACAGGAACAAAGGCCTGTTGGACCGGCTTAGCCCGGTTAAACAGTGCCCGATTGTTAAGATAACTAAGCAGCAGAAAACTCACACACAGCATAACACCGGATAACCACAGCCAAAATAGCCAGTTGACAGCTGTTGCCGTCGTCGATAGCTGTTGTAAGCTAACCTGATACCGCTGAAGCACTTGGGGCGCCAGCATAACCGGCAACAGCGGTGATAAGACACTTAGCAGCAATAAAATGGGTACCGCAGCCCACAACGCATAAATAGTGCGGGCGCCGAGTGGCTTAAGCAGCAGATGCTGCGCTACCAGTAATAACAGCAGCAATAGCGATAACGGTAAGCTAAGCTGCAACAGATAATCAGTCATGGCGCTGCTCCTGCTCCCAGTCGGCAATCAATTGCTTTAACTGCTGCACGTCATCGGCATTAAGCTTGTTCTGGCTGGCAAAGCCTGCAACCAATGGCGCGACCCGTCCGGCAAATAAACGCTCAACAAAAGTGCGGCTCTGTTGCAGTTGATAATCCTGTTCGGTAATCAACGGAAAATACAAATATGCCCGGCCATCTTTATCAAAGCCTAATGCGCCTTTGCTTACCAGCCGGTTAAGCAGAGTTTTAACGGTTTTCTCATGCCAGTCTTTTTCATTGCCAAGTGCAGCTACCACCTCGTTAGCGCTTCGTGGCTGCTGTTGCCAAAGTACCTGCATTACACTGAGCTCAGCATTGCTTATTTCTATCATTATTCGCCCCATGAATTACACTTGTAATACATTTACTATTACAGATGTAATCAACCGCTGCAAGTTTTTTATCTGACATTTTCAGATTGAGGCTCGGTAACCTGTGCTAAGTCACCGTCTGCAGTTACTGAAACTCAAACTATCTGATGCTTGAAGCCAGGTTCCAACCAGCGTAATCTTTAACCACTTAGCCGTGGAGGTGCCTGTGTATCAACTGTTTATTGCCAACAAAAATTACTCGTCCTGGTCGCTTCGGCCCTGGTTATTGATGCAACAGCTGAGTATTCCGTTCGACGAAAAATTGCAGCAATTCCAGGTCGACAACTATGATAATTTCCGCCAGTTCTCGCCAACAGCAAAAGTGCCATGCCTGCATGATGGCGATACCGTGGTGTGGGAATCGTTGGGAATTGTCGAATATCTGGCCGAGCGGCATGTCGGGGTCTGGCCGGCAGATGCTGCCGCCCGCAATTATGCCCGTTGTGCCGCCAGTGAAATGCATGCTGGTTTCAGTACCCTGCGCAATGTTTGCACCATGAATTGTGGCGCCAGAGTGCAGTTACATAACCCGCCCACTGAGCTGGCAACAGACCTGACGCGGCTGGACGAATTGTGGCGCCAGGGGCTGAACCAGTTTGGCGGTCCTTTTCTTACAGGTACCTCTTTTACTGCTGTTGATGCGTTTTTTGCCCCGGTGGCATTTCGGGTGCAAAGTTATGATCTTAAGCTAAGCGAAAATGGCATGGCGTATGTCAAGCACCTGCTGGCGCTGCCGGCAATGCAGGCCTGGTATCAGGCAGCATTATTAGAAAGTTGGCGCGAACCGGGCCATGAGGCCGAAATGGGTTTATATGGCAGTATAATTAAGGATTACCGGCATAATTGATGCTGAAAACCAGTGTCGCCAGATGGTAGCTGAGGTATGCTTGGTGTCAGGAAATAGTGAAACCAGAAAGAGCAGACATTTATGAGTAAAAACAGTAGCGGCGCCCAGGCTTACCAACAACAAGAACAAGGCTATCGTGATAAAGCATTAAAAATGTACCCCTGGGTATGTGGTCGCTGTGCCCGCGAGTTTGTCCACTCAAACCTGCGCGAGCTGACCGTGCATCACATTGATCATAATCATAGCAACAACCCGGCGGACGGCAGTAACTGGGAGTTACTCTGTATATATTGTCATGACAACGAACACAATAAATTCCACGAATACGTGATGTACGGCGGTACCACTGAACAAAAAGTGGCTGCGGCTACCCATAACCCGTTTGCTGATTTAAAAGCCATGTTAAATAAAAAATAGTCTTCACCACCCCTGGTTAAAGGTGTTGCATTTTAATTTTCTTTTCAGATGTTCTGATAACAAATGAGAAAGCATAAATAACTGTAATTCATACAATTAGAATTCCATATTTGAAAAATATCTGCACCTCGCACATTGCCACACCCGTTTTCATTCGTTAACATAGCGGGAACAAACAAGGAATTGGTTAACAATTACCCCAGTGAGTGCTCTGCAGGATGCAGCCTTTCTTTTTTTATCACGGATAAAAATATGTTAAGCCGTATTAAGCAGTTAGTGATGTTAACTGAAGCTGATTTAAATTCAGCATCTGTCTATCTCCTCCAGCAAAGCGTATTACGAATAATTCTGATATCTGGTTTGTTACTTGTATTAACAATTGTCATACATAGCTCCTGGCAAGCTTATCAGATAAGGGCCTGGTACATCATCGCCATTACTTCAGGCTTTTACCTCGTGTTGTTATTTGCCCTCTATTTTTCAAAAAAGTCACTGCGACTAAGCAAAATTATATTGTTGCTTACGGTGTTTGGCGCAGGCTTATGTATGCTGCTGTTTATCGATGACTTTGAACTGTCAAAACTTGGGGTTATTTTTGTCTATACGGCACCGGTAATAGCCATGTTGTTATTTTCGCGTACGCTGACGATGCTCGTCATGTTGTTTAATATTATTCCATTCTCGTATCTGCTGTTTGGTGTCGGGCCAATCAATTTATTTAATATATCTATAACCTTGCCAGCCACCCCGGCTTATTTGCACAGCTTGTTATTTTTATTTTTTAATCTCTGTATCCCCCTTGCGGTTATGCGGGTGATAAGTACGTTAAAGCGTAATGCTGTAGCGTTAAAACAGCAAAATGACATTATTAGTCAAAGTAATAATTTATATGAAGACATTTTTGATCATCAGGCCAAGGCTACCTTGCTGGTTAGCAGTCAGGGTGCAATTTTAAAAGCCAATACCAAAGCTAAAAGTCTGCTAAGAATTGATGATTCATCTGGTTACAATATTAAAGATTTATTGAAAGTAAGTGGCAATGCACAACCCTGCTTCTGGCTTGGCCATGAAGCAGAATGTACCTTACAGACGAACCCTCCTATTCATATATTGTTAAATCATCTGTGTCGAACTCAACAGCATCATATAGTTCAACTGGACAACATAACCCCGCTGAAAGAACTCCATCGAAAACTCACGTCCAACGATCAAAAACAAAATTTATGGCGAAATTACGATACGCTGACGGCACTTCCGGAACAAAATTTTTTTCTGCAGCTGGTAAAACAATATGGTGAATGTAAAGCAGGCAGCCTTATGGTTATTGTCCGATTGGCCAATATTAAGGCTTTTAACCATGCCCATAGTTACCAGGCGGGTGATGAGCTGTTAGCAGTATTTGCCCGTGATTTCCAACTCGCCTTTATTGAAAACACTCTGACTGCCAGATTGCGTGGGGTTAAGTTTATACTGTGGCGGCCCATGCCAGAGCAAAGCACATCTTTCAGTGATGAAGTGCTCAACATTCAACGTTTACTACCAAAACAGTTAAGCCTTAGCACTGGCATCCTGCAGCCGATGTATGAAATGGGGGTAAGTATCTCGAATCACACTTTGGCAACACCAGAGCTGATGCTGGAGCAATGTGAAGCCGCACTGGAATCAGCCGATGCTTATACCAGGCCTGTATCTTATTATCAGGCCGACATTCTGGAGCAGCGCAATCAGCAATTAAAACTGCTGGCCGCGTTTAAAAAGGCACTGCAGTTAGATACGCCAACTTTGTGGTTACAACCTAAAGTTAAGCCCGATGGCAGTATTATCAGCTTTGAGGCCTTACTGCGCTGGCAAGATGATGATGGCAACTTTATTGCTCCTGACAATTTGGTAGCGTTGGCTGAGCAATATGGCTTTATTGTACAACTATCACTTTGCGTATTAGCGAAGGCGGTGACAATTATTAAGCAGTTTCAGCAGCAGCGCTTTGCCTACCCTATCGCTATTAATCTGACCGGCTCTGACTTGCTTTGTGATGAGTTTTACAACACGCTGATAGATATTGCCACACACCAGCCTCAATTGCTGAGCATGCTCAGCCTGGAGCTCACCGAGAATAGTGTTGTCCGCCATCAGCAGCCATTATTTAACAAGCTATTAGTTCTGACTCGGTTAGGTTACGACATTGCCCTGGATGATTTTGGTACCGGCCAGGCATCACTGAGCACCTTAAGCCAACTACCCGTAAGCACAATTAAACTCGACAGAACCTTTTTGCAAAACATTCCTGCAGATCAACGTCAGACCCAGCTTATTCAGTCAGTAATGCAAATGGCCAAAACCTTAAAGCTAGCAGTTATTATTGAAGGTGTGGAAACGGATATCCAACGTCGTTTCTTGCAGTCTCTGGGGGCGCAAATGATGCAGGGATATTACTTCTCCAGACCATTACCGGTCGATCATTGGTTACGTCAACTTGGCAGCTCTACCGCCGAAAGCTCTTTCGCCAAAACCCAATACGTTGCAGCCGAATAATTTTTACAACTGGGCTATCGCGATAAGTAGCAGCCAATGCCCTTTCCTTGTGTTGATTTGCTGGATACTGCGTTAAAACAGCTGCCGTTGAAGTTTAATGACGTAAGGCGATATTGGGTGCAATATCAATCTGCCCCTCTTGATCAATGGCGGCAAACCGATCACCGGCTCGTAAAACGGCCAAATTACCTGCAGTACCGTGACGAATGAAAGCCAGTTCATAGCCAAAACGCTGCAGTTCGGCCGCAGAAAATTTTTGTGCCAGATTAAGTTCATCCCAGAACGGTTGTATTTCCCTAGTCGACTGGCGCCTTTCAATAAGAGCAGTTTGCATTAGGTACGCACCTTTGTGATATGACGAACACGATGTCTGGTTGACCGATCCCTTATCAACCTCGCTTTGGCCTGGTTCGCACTTTAGCCAACATCAGCATATAAAATTTTTGCTTTAGTTTTATAGTCTGGCCAGACTAACGGTTAGCTTTTCTGATAAACGGTATCTGCGTTAACCATAGCCGCGCTTCAGTCACTAGCCGCTACAGTTAAATACTACTGGCAGAATAAGGCCGGTAAAACCGGGTGTGGCAGGATAAATACAAGTGGTAAGGCTAAGTTAGTATGCCACTTTTGGGCTGCTGCGAACTAAAAAGTAAAAACAAACACCCAGCAGGATGTATCTGGGAACAATGTTCATCAAACCTGTTAAGGTGATGGTATTAAACAACAGATAATACAAGTCAAATAACATGAATGGTGCCAGCAACAGGGCGTAGAATGTTGCATCAGCTGCTCTGTTGATTAACCGGCTAACTACGGCCAGCACCAGAAATGCTGCCGCCAGCGGAATAGCAATAGTAACCAGGTCAACCAAGGCAAAAGCAAACATGCCCAGCGATTTAACTAGTGGCGTTAACAAGTCAGCCGATACCGGCACTGCCGCGCCAATACCGATAATAACAATTGAGGCAACTACGAACAGAGAACCAAGTATTAACGGCAATATCCGATTTTTAAACAATTCCATTAGTTTTTTGTTTCCAATCCAGTTTATGCGTTTTAAGAGTGTTGTTGGTATAGCCGAACCCAGAAGGCAGTTTCAAAAATGGCTCCAAGCAACAGAAAAGCAAGTCCTCCTGCCGGAATACCAAGCAGATAACAGCCCATAGCAGCTAACAGGCATAATATTGTCAGGCACCATCTCTTGATAAAATTCATTGCCCTTTCCTTATTATTTTGTAATACACTTAAACTATGCCTGCATTTAAATGTAAATCAAGAGTTTTTATTTTATCCTTTATTACTCGTTAAAATGAGTCGGAGAGAACAGTTAAGCTAGTTCCCGGCAAATTGCATTAGTTTATCAGCATGGCGCTTCAGCGCCTGTTTCAACTCTGGCGGCTGAATTATGCTGAAATCAAAAGGTAACTGGCTTAACCACAAGGCGAAGCAGTCGCTGCTGTCGGTGCGGCTGTTAAGTAATAACCCCCCATTCTGCGGTTTCAGCATGCCGGCCATGGCGCCTAACACTTCTGCTGCTGTACGTTGATCAGTGTGCAGTAGTACCTGCACATCCATATTACCTGCCATATTGTTCAGGCTGTGCTGAAAATGTTCTGCACTGTTGAAGTCGGCCGGGCGAATAAAACTATCAGTAAGCGGCTCGACATGGTGTAAGCGGTCCAGGCGGAAGGTGCGCAGCTCCTGCCGTAAATGACAATAGCCACTCATGTACCAGCGGCCCTGGCGAAACAGTAAACCATAGGGGTCTACCTGACGGGTTATTGGCGGCTGTTGATTGGCAGCATAACTAATGATTACCGAGTATTGCTGCTCAATAGCATTAAGTAGCGGCTCAAGATGCTGGCGCGGGGTGTCAGCTGCAGCCACAGGCAGCATGATATTAATATTGCCGGCTATAGCTCTGGCCCGCGACTTCAGTTTCGCTGGCATAACCCGTTCCAGCTTGGCCTGCACACCGCTTATTGCCGCTTCGGTATCTGCCAGTCTCAGGTTCTTCGCCGCTAACAGACCAAGCGATAACGCCAGCGTTTCTTCATTGGTAAACATCATCGGCGGCAATTTATACCCCGCCACCAGCATATAGCCGCCGCTGCAGCCGTGCTCAGAGGTCACCGGAATACCCAGGTCTTCCAGCACCCGGATATAGCGCCTCACGGTTCGTTTATCCACCCCCAGATGGCTGGCCAGCTCGCTGCCGCTAAGCTGATTATTAGACTGCAACAGCTCCAGTAAGCTCAGCACCCGCACCGTTGGCGCGCTCACTTCTCCACCACTTGCTTCATTCTTTTACTCAGTATGGTTAACCTGGCAGAAAATATAGCAAACAATTAGGACATGTTCTGTCCTACATAGAAATTAAAGTGGCTTGCAGGCGGGTTAAACCCGCCTGACTGCACTATCACTTTGCTGATTAGTCGCAACTATTCTGACGTTATTAACCCACAAGGAACAGCAACATGCCTCAACTTACTTTGTACACTAACCCGAATTCACGCGGCCGGATTATTCGCTGGCTATTGGAGGAACTGAACGTGCCCTACACAGTTAAAGTGCTGGAATATGGTGCTGAAATTAAATCAGCCGAATTTTTAGCGCTGAACCCTCTGGGCAAGGTTCCGGTAATCACCCATGGCGATTTAGTGGTTACTGAAACGGCAGCAATATGCGCTTATCTGGCGGACTATTTCGCCGATAAGCAACTGGCACCGGCAACTGACAGCCCAAAGCGCGGCACTTACTACCGCTGGTTGTTCTTTGCGGCAGGGCCGATGGAAATGGCCACCACGGCAAAAGCATATGACTGGCGAATTGATGACGAAAATGTGCAGGCGGTCGGCTGTGGTTTTTATCAGGATATGCTGAATACCCTGGAAACAGCACTTAACAATGGGCCCTATATTTGTGGTGAGCAATTTACCGCGGCAGATGTCTACGTTGGCAGCCATATTGGCTGGGGGATCCAATTTAAAACCGTTGAAGAACGGCCCGCTTTTACTGCCTATGTGCAGCGGCTTTATGCCAGGGAAGCGGCCATGCGGGCTAACCAGCTGGATGATGCTCTGCTACCTACATCTGCCTGACACTGCTGACACTGCTGACACTGCTGACAAAACCAGCATTAATGCTGGCTACTCGCGGTTCTAATTATACCGGACAGCCAAACTGTCCGGTATTATCGCAAGTAACTGCGTCGTAGCCCGGTAAATACAGCAGCTGCCTGATCGCCCGCGGCTGCTTCATCAAAACTTAACAATAATGTGTTTACAATAAATTGTTATTTGTTATATTTTAGCAACGTTACATGAGCCGGAATGAAAATGGCTGATTTAAATTGCTGGCGTAAACCGGTGCCGTTAATGCTGGTGACGTTCAGCGTAACAGTTCTGATTATTTTCTCACAACAGGCTATGGCAGATATGTTTAGTTGGCTGAAAAAAACCGATGTCCATTTATCTCCGGCGGTACAGGGTACCGTTTTACTCGATGGTAAACCTGTAACGGGTGCAGAAGTGCTGCGCGAACTTACTTACGACAAAGACTATGTTGACAAAGCCTACACTGCAGAGGATGGCAGCTTTAGTTTTCCAGAGAAATATATCCGCTCCCGCAAGCCAGATAGTCTGATGGAGATGCGCACCCGACAAGTTATCAGTCTGCGCTATCAGGATAAACAATACCTGCTTTGGTACCTGACTACCTCCAGCATAACGCCACAACAAGCTGTAGTAAAAAAGCTTTCTTCATTGCAGTGTGACCTTAATAATAAAGAGCTGGAACAGGTATTCAGCAATATCGAAAAACCAGATTTTCCCCACAGCACCTTTAGTATTTGCCGCTGGAACGACGAACAGCTTACTCTCATTACTGAATAAGGATATGACTTGTGACTGCACTTACCCCGCGTGTTGCTGCCGAACTGGCAGATATTGTCTATCAGATTGAACGGCCTTCAGCTTCAGGTATTTACCGGCTGAACATGGGCAACTATGAACTGCGTAATTGCTTTAACTTTGACTTGTCAGAAGGGCCGGTAACAGGGGTTTCTGGTGGTAGTTTATTCAGCCTGTTCAATAAAACCACCGGCTTTGCTTTGGTTGGTAAAGGCATTAATCAATTTGCTAAAGATTATGTTGTCACAATAAGGGGTACCCAAATAAACCGGGACTGGCTGACAAACGCCAATATCGGCCTTAGCGGGGGCGACAATAACACTGTGGTACATGCTGGTTTTAACAAAGCTTTTCACTCTATGAAAGGCGCACTGGAAAAAATATTAGCACCACTACTAGCTGGCAATGCCGGGGCGACTGTGCATTGCGTAGGCCATAGTCTGGGCGGCGCTTTAGCGTCACTGACCGCAGACTGGCTGAAAAACAGCTACAAATGTAATGTCAATTTGTATACCTTTGGTGCCCCACGGGTCGGTATGCATGCGTTTGCAAAGAAGCATACCGGTACTATTAACGCGATTTATCGTTGCACGCATGGCGCAGATCCGGTGCCGATGATTCCGCTGTGGCCTTTTATTCATGCTCCTTATGCCGGCACTGAATACCGGCTGGACAGCGGCAGCGGCATCAGTGTTGAAGCCCATGGTATGGCTGAAAATAAGTCGCCCGGCTATCTGAATACCGCCAATAGCCGCAACTGGCAAGCGCTGAATAAACGCTCTGCTGTGAATTTAGCCCAGATCCGGCTTAAATATGAAAACCGGAATCAGGCATCATTTTCCACTTACTGGGCAGATAAAATCAGTGCTGCGCTGATAACATTGTTAAAAGACGCCGGTTATTACACGGCAGTTCTGGCGCAAGCAAGCATTGGCACCAGTTTAACATTTTACGATCTGCTGGCCCGCTCGCTGGAAAGTATCGCCAAAGCATCAGCAAAATACGCCGAGCAAGCCAGGGGCCTATTAGGCCATATGTTAGTCTTTGCCCGTCAGGCGGTTACTACAGTTACCGACCTTAGCTATAAATTTATTCGCTGGGTATTTGATAAAACGCTGGCGGCGCTGTATCGCAGTGCACGTGATGCAATCAGCAGTGTCATGTAATATGTTAGCGGTTAAATGTCAGTTTTTAGCCGGCGCCGCTTAGCCTTCAGCCAATCTGGCGCCGGATTAACACAACATTATTCCGGCGTTTCTGAACTGGCCAGCTGCCAGGGCCATTTGCCGGTAAGTTCTACCTCGAGGGTAAAACTTAAAAATGTCCGGATTAGCACTACCAGCGCCAGCACGCCGACAGTAGAGAACGTCAGCTCAACGGCAACCGTATGAATAATATCGGCTGCAATCAAAAACTCCAGCCCCAGTAAAATACCCCGCCCCAGTCGTTGGCGAATTTCCTGCTGGATAGCACGGGGTGAATCACGCTTAATCAGCCGGATAACGCCATGCAACAACGAATACACGGCAATAACAGTAATAATACCAATGCCCAGCAGCTCAATCGCTACCGCACACCATTCTGGCCAGTTACCCAGTAAGTTGGTTACACCTTCAGTCAAAATACCTCCGTTAGCAATATTGCATCGCGGTTACCAAGCTAAAGCATAGCCTACCTGTAGTTACAATTATGATAGGATCAATATAATCAGCGTAGATATGAAAATGGTTTTCGGGCTTAACCGAGCAATAGTTCCGGGCCAATGGGTATAAAACGGCTGGCGGCGTTAACCAGGGCCTGCGCCGTCAGGCTTGGGACACCATAAACCTCTACTTCAGTCTGGTATTTGCTGATCAGGCGCTCGGCCAGCAGGGCAAAGTCGCCGTCACCCGAGGCCAGCACCAGCACATCACTGTGCTGGCCGTATTCAATAGCATCCAGGGTAATGCCAACGTCCCAGTCGCCCTTGGCTGAGCCATCAGCGCGCTGAATAAAGGGTTTCAGTTTTACTTCAAAACCGATAGCCCGCAGAATATTCTGGAACTGGCGCTGTTTTTCATCACCGCGGTCTATGGCATAGGCGATGGCTTTATCCACCTTGCGCCCGGCTGTCACCTGTGCCCAGAATGCGTTGTAGTCAAAGCTTTTGCCAAAAGCCTGGCGGCTGGTGTAGTAGATATTCTGTACATCAACCAGAATTGTGACACTATTCATCCTGTTCCTTCCATGTTTGTTCCACGGCGAAATGGGGTTAGTCAGGCTTGCCTGCAGCACCCGGCTGCGCCGGTAAAATACTGCCCGGCAGTTTGCTGGCCAGGGCAATTAACCGATGTTGATGCTGGCGCAGCGCCTTGCTGTCCGCCTCAGATAAACACGGTTCTACCACCTGTGTCATATTGTCAGTCTGGGCCAGCAATTGCCGGGCCTGCTCCTGCTGCGCTTGCGGTAAAAACGGTAAGGTTTGCCGGGTAACTGCTAATACCGGTTGCAATGACTGCAGCAATGGCCAGCTGCTTTTGGCTGTGAGTTCCATAAATAATGCCGGGCTTAACTGATGTTCAGCCAGAATATTATCCACCTCGGCCAGGTAGCTTTTACCCTGCTGCTGGGCCCTCATCTCAGTCGCATGGCGCGGCCAGTCACAGTGGCGCTGCAGCCTTACCTTGTGCAACGAGCCTACATCATCCTGTTTTATTTGCGCCAGCTTCGGTAGAGCCGCTTCCAACCGGCTCAGGTTTTGGTCGGTCAGCACCGTAGCAGCATAGGCAGGAACAAAGGCCAATAAACCTGCGCCAAACAGTATTGTTTTTATCATAATAATTCTCTCCGGTTGCCGGTAAACGCCAGCATTTTTGTATTGCGTGACGCTATCAGAACCGATCCCGGCTGAACCCTGGCTGATAACGGGCAGCGTAAATTCTTTATGCTGAGAGTATGGTTAGCACCCCCAGGATGATAAAGACCGCGCAAGCGACACGCCGGGCCCAGTCCAGCGACACTTTTTGCAGCAGCCAGCTGCCGGCATATACCACCGGCACATTGGCCGCCAGCATGCCAAGGGTGGTACCCCAAATTACCATCCAGACTGCGTCCTCAAAGGTCGCCGCCAGAATAACGGTCGCAATCTGGGTTTTATCACCGATTTCGGCCAGAAAAAACAAAATACAACTGGCCGCAAAAGCTCCGTATTTCAGTACCCCGGTCTCATTACTGTCATCTTTATCAGGAATAAGCAGCCATAAACCAACCACAATAAAAGAGCCGCCGAGTAACCAGGGGCCAATCGCCGGCGCGATAAACTGTGCCAGCCAGACACCCAGCCAGGCTGATGCCGCATGGTTAAGTAAAGTCGCCACCAGAATACCGGCAATAATGGCGCCTTTGGCCCGAAACCGTGCCGCCAGAAATAACGATAACAATTGGGTTTTGTCGCCAATTTCAGCGATGGCGACGGCAGAAAACGATGAAAATAAAGCGTCCATTACAACTCTCGGTGGCGAACTTGCGAAAGGCGGCAGGCATTGTATGAACTCTGCCCGCCGGCCGCAACGTTAAATTAGCCCGGAGGTTGTGGTCCGGTTTTGGCCGCCAGTAACACTTTGTCACTGATTTTGCGGCTGCGGTTGACCAGCCGGCCGCAGGCAGCACGCAGTTTCAATAAACCGTAGTAGGTTAACGGCACTAACAGTAAGCTGGTTAAGGTTGAGAATAGCAGCCCGCCAATGATGGCAATCGCCATCGGCGCATAGCTGGGGCCACCGCCACCAATCTGGGTGCCACCCATTGCCAGCGGCAACAAGCCCAGCACTGTGGTTGACACTGTCATCAGTATCGGTTTTAAGCGCGCTTCACAGGCATGAATAATAGTGGTTTTCAGGTCCTGCAATGGCAGCAACTCGCGGTCCTGATTTATCCTGTCCACCAGTACTATACCGTTGTTGACCACAATTCCCATCAGCACCAGCATACCAATCATGCCCATCACCCCCATACCGGTGCCGGTTAACAGGAAGGTCCAGAACACCCCTACCAGGGAGAACAGCAACGAACCAATGACTGCAGTGGGCAGTAACAAAGATTCAAATAATGCCGCCATCACAATGTAGATCATCGCTACTGCCAGCAGCATATTGACCATCATTACCTGTTGCTCCTCGTCCTGGCGCTGAAAACTGCCACGAAACGACCAGCGGTAACCTTCCGGCAGGGCCACACTTTTCATCAGCTGTTCAATATCGGCCCGGGCTTTGTCCATATCGGAATCTTTGGCCGGGTTCATCTGAATGGCGACACCAGTAGCCCGGTCAAAGCGGCGGATGCTGGATAATCGCGGCATAATGTTTAAGTCAGCCAGTTGTGCCAGGGTTATCGGCACGCCATTGGCGCTGGTCACCGGCAGCTGCTCTAATTCTGCAACCGACTGGCTGATTTTCTCGTCATAAATCAGCCGCAGCAGCAGTTCGCCCTGTTCCGGACTGCGAAAGGTGCGTAAATTAACCCCACGCAGGGCCAGTGATACACTTTGTGCCACTTGCTGCGCACTGACACCATAACGTTCCAGTTGCTGGTGGTTGAGGATAATTTGTACTTCCTGCTGGCCATCGGTTAAATCAGAGGTAACATCTTCCAGACTGGGTAACCCTTGCAGCATGGGCACCAGCATTTCAGATAATTCCATCAGTACTTCAGTAGAATTACCCAGCAAATGCAATTGCATACCACCGCCGCCGCCCCAGCCAAACACGGGTCGGGCCCGCACCAACGTGGGCCAGTCGCTGCGAATTTTATCTTTTAGCTGGGTCAGGCTCAGCGGCGGCTGCTCTTTTAATAAGATAATCGACATGGCATAACCGGCGGTGTAGTAGCTGTAAACCGACTCGATATGCAGCTCGTCCTGCCGGCTGTACAGGTAAGCCTCCATCAGACTGACTTCATCGCGCACTTCTTCCAGGCTGTAATTGCCCTGAATATGATAGTTAAGAAACAACCGGCCATTGTCGCCATCATCACCGTCGTCTGATCCCATAGAGCCCATTGGCACAACTATACTGGCCAGCACCAGCACAGCAGCCAGTGCCGACAGTTTTGGCCAGTTCATTACCCCTTGCAGGCTGCGCTTGTATAGGCGATCCAGCTTGCTGCCGTTAGCGTTCTCAACCGGAATAGCTTTTAATTTGGTGGTTAACAATGGGATCAGGCTTAGTGCCATCACCAGCGAAATCGCCAGACACAGACAAATGGCAATTGCCACGTGCTCAAGGAAAATAGTCAGCTGCATTTTCTGGCCGATAATATTTGGTAAAAACACGATAGCCGTAGTGGCGGTGCCGGCCAGCACTGCCAGGCTTACCCGGCGCACACCGCGCTCGGTGGCAGCCCGGATATCGCCCCCTGCCGCGCGCTCACGAAAAATACTCTCGGTAACCACCACCGCATTATCAACCAGCATCCCTATGGCCAGCATTAAACCCATCATGCTGAGGATATTCAGGCTGTAACCCATAAAGTACATGGCGCCCAGCGCAATAATAATGGCACTGGGTACCGACAGTACGACCACCAGGGTGGTGGTCAAATGCCGCAAAAATAAGTACAGCACCACAAAAGACAACAAAGCGCCAATTGCTCCGGCCATTAATAAGTCTTTAAGTGAGGTTGTAACACCATCCGCGACATCGTCCATAATGTACAGATTTATACCGTTAAAAGCCGGATTGCTGTCGGCCGCTTCCACCACGGCCATTGCGGCCTTAGCAACCTCAACCAGATTAGCTCCCGACTCTTTAAACACATTCATGCCGACGGCATAAGTCTGGTTTAAGTGCCGACCGTCTTCCCGCTTTGGCAGTTCCAGGGCGATGCTGGCGACGTCACGCAGCATTAAACCCGGCCGCACCGGCAGCCGTTCAATTTCAGCCAGCTCGCGGTACTCTCCCAACGGCTTAATTAAAACACTCTGTTCAGCGTTTCTAAGCTCGCCGGCGGTCAGGGCAAAGTTACTGCCCCGCAGCTGCGCCAATAATGCATTGGCATCCACATTCAGCGCTTTTAGTTTATCCGGGTCAAGCCTGATAATGACCTGGCGTTTCTCCACCCCATATAATTCAACCTTTGACACCCCCTGCACCCGTTCCAGCGGCCGCTTTATCTGCTGCTCCAGCAAGTCGTAGGCCATAGCCAGGTCACGCTCAGACGATATCCGTAACTGAAATATCGGCATATCGTCAGTATTGAACTGAAATACCAGCACCCGCTCCACATCATCCGGCAGTAAATGGCGCACTGTATCTATCCGCTCGCGCACTTCCAGGCTCTTACTGCCGATATTTTCACTCCAGTTAAACTCCAGTGACACCTCACCGCTGTTTTCATTGGAAAAACTGCGCATTTGTTTAATACCGCTGACCGTCGCCAGTGCTTCTTCCAGCGGCCGGGTGATCAGCCGCTCAACTTCCGCCGGGCTGGCATTGTTATACGGCACATTGACATATAACTGCGGAATATCAATACCCGGGAACATCTCCAGTGGCAGTAACCGGCTGGCCAGGCCGCCGAATAACAGCAACGAAATAAATAACATAGTGACGGTAACCGGCCGGCTTAATGCCAGCCGGGTAATGGCTAAGGGTTTCTCAGTCATACCGCCTCCTGCGTATTGCCCGCTACCACAGCCGGCTCAGCAGCTTGCTGTTGCCGGCTGAATAATCCATATAACACCGGAATAAATACCAGAGTCAGTAAGGTCGATAACAGTAAGCCAAAAATAACGGTAACAGCCATCGGAGCGCGGATTTCACTGCCGTCGCCGCCACCCAGCGCCATTGGCAGTAAGCCCAATACCGTAGTCAGAGTGGTCATCAGTACCGGCCGCAAACGGCTGGCGCCGCCTTCAATAATCGCGTCGGTTAACGCCATTCCGCTCTGCCGTAACTGGTTAATCCGGTCGATCAGCACAATGGCATTGTTAACCACAATACCAGCCAGCATAATCAGACCAATAAACACGATGACGGACAACCGGGTATCGGTTAACCACAAGCCAAGAATAGCGCCGGCACCGGCCAGCGGTACCGTAAATAAAATAAGCAGCGGCTGCAGCAGATTCTCAAACTGTGAGGCCATTACTAAGTACACCAGGAAAACAGCCAGTAACAATGCCATAGTCAGTGAGCTATAGGCCCGCTGCATTTCTTCGCTCTGGCCGGCCACCATGGCGCTAACGCCAAATGGCAGGCTTTGCTTTGCTACAATGGCACGGGCGCTGGCGGTGGCTTGCTCTAAGTCACCAAAAGCCAGGTTAGCACTGACAATAGCCACCCGTTGCTGGGCAACCCGGGTAATTTCGCTGGGGCCAAGTTCGCGACGAATATCGGCTACTGCCGACAAAGGTAATGGCTGGGCACTGCCCGGGTTAATAATCAGCGATGCTAACTGTTGCTCATTTTGCCGGTATTCCTCAGCCAGACGAACCCGGATATCGATTTTGCGGTCATTCACCGAATACTGGCCCGCGACTTCGCCACCAACATACACCGCTACCCGTTTTGCGACCTGCTGCGCCGTCATGCCAAGCTGTGCCAGCCGGGCATGGTCAAAGTAGAGGGTTATTTCCGGCTGTCCCGGCCGCAGGCTGGTTTTAACATCAGTAAAACGCGGCTCCGCAGCCAGGCTTGTCAGCAGCTGATCAGCAGCCTGCTTCAGTTCGGCCAGTTCAAAGCCAGTTAACTCAATTTCCAGCGGGGTAGCAAAACTAAATAGTTCCGGCTTATCGAAACGGGCTTTAACCCCGGCCATACCAGCAATATGCTGGCGTAACTGTTCAGTTACCTGCTGTTCGGCCCGGGCATCAGTGCCGGGCAGCATCACAATGTTCAACCGGCCCCAGTGGCTGCCGCCAATGGCCGGGTCTACTGTCATCTGGGCACCGGTTCCTACCTGGCCGTAACTACGAGCAACCCCGGCCAGCGGTGTGGCAACTGCTGCCAGTTCTTTTAGCACAGCATCGGTTTGTTCAATGGCACTGCCAATCGGCAGTTGCACTTCAACATAAAATTCGCCCTGACTCAGCTCCGGGATCACATCGGCACCTAGGCGTGGTAACAAGCTGTAACATAACCCTGCCACCAACAAGGTGCTGCCAATGGTCAGCCATTTAGCCTGCAGTGCGCCACTTAGTAAACGGCGATAAGCGCGGGTAAGACCGTCCAGACCAGCTTTAACCACAAACAGCAGCGGTTTAAATACCAGCCCGAGGACCCGGCTGACTGCCCGCCACAGCAACGTAAACAGGCTTAGCAGGCCAAGTAAGATGAAATAGAGGCCTTTAAAAATCATCCCGGGCACCCACCACAAGATACGGCCCAGTTTATGATACCAGCGGGTGCCTTTTACGCTGGCTGCTGCCGGTTCAACTTCGGCAGCACTACTAACCCGGCGCTGACGGGCCGCCATAGTTGGGATCAGGGTCAGCGCCACCACCAGCGAGACTAATAAAGCAAAAGTAACTGTTAACGCCTGATCTTTAAAAAGCTGGCCGGCAATTCCTTCTACAAACACCAGCGGAAAAAACACCGCGACGGTGGTCAGGGTTGAGGCAGTGATCGCCATCGCCACTTCGCCGGTACCGGTTCTCGCTGCCTCGGGCGCAGATTTACCCTGCTCTTTGTGGCGGGCTATGTTTTCCAGCACCACGATGGCGTTATCGACCAGTAGACCGACGGCCAGGGCAATGCCGCCCAGGCTCATCATATTCAGGGTAATACCCTGACCGTACATCAGATTAAAAGTAGCTATAATTGAAACGGGAATAGATACCGAAATAATTACCGTAGCCCAGACATTACGCAAAAATAAATACAACACCAGCATCGCCAGTAAACCACCGACTATGCCGGCCGACTTCACTTCACTGATCGCCTGTTTAATAAAGGCAGACTGGTCGTACACCAGGGTCAGACTGTAATCCTGCGGCAGCCCTTTGCGTAGTTCAGGCAACTGCGCCAGCAGCGATTCTGCAACTTTAACAGTGTTGGCATCCCCCTCCTTATAAATGGCAACTTCAATGGCTTCAGCGCCGTTAACGTAAGTCACGCTTTTGCGATCAGCATAGGCATCGACCACGGTGGCGACATCTTTTAAGCGAATTTGTGAATTGCCGACCGTCGCCAGATAGAGGTTTTCAATCGCGGATAAATCGGCAAACTGGTTAATGGTTCTTACCAGAAAATCGTAACCCGGGGTTTCCAGCCGGCCACCAGCCAGATTGATGTTTTCCTCGGCCAGCCGGCTGCTGATTAAACCGATATCCAGCTGCAGCTGGCTTAGTTTATTCGGGTCGACCAGTACCTGAATTTCCTGGTTTAAACCGCCGTCCGGCCGCACCGCTGCGATACCAGGCATCGCTTCCAGTTTGCGGCGTAAATCTTCTTCAGCGTAAGTACGCAGCGACACCAGCTCTCGCTCGCTGCTGATGCCAGCTTCCCGACTTAATGCTAACCTTACCACCGGGTCTAAGTTAGGGTTAAAACGCAGTAAAAGTGGTTTTTCTATATCCAGCGGCAGCATCAGTACGTCAAGCTTTTCCCGTACTTCCAGCATGGCCAGGTCCATATCTGTGCCCCAGTCAAACTCCAGTACCACATCAGAGCGGCCAGAGCGCGATACGGATTGCACTCTATGGACGCCTTTGACAATACCCAGTGCTTCCTCAATGGGTTTGCTGACCAGCTGCTCAACTTCAACCGGCGCCGCGCCCAGATATTCAGTACGAATGGTTAAGCTGGGATAGGATAAGTCAGGCAGTAAATTAACGGCCAGTCGTCCGGCGGACACTAAGCCAAATAACAGGATGCCAAAGGTAAACATCCATATTGTGACCGGGCGCGCTACCGCTACATCAACCAGTTTCATAATCGATTCCTTTTCAGTATTTTCTTATTTTTTGTTCATTACTGGGGTTAACTGCCCGGCAATGCCGGGCGTAGCAGTTAAAATTCGCGGGTCGTCACTACCGTCACTAAGCTTTGATCTTTCAGGGCGCCCTGTCCGGCAACAACAACTTTCTCGCCCGTGGCCACGCCATCTAAAATTTCAACTGTGCTATCTGAACTGTAACCAAGATGCACGGCTTTGCGGCTGACTTTATCCTCAGCATCGACCACAAACACGCTGTGCTGATTATCGATGGTGATAATAGCCCGCTTAGGCACCAGCAGCGCTTCTGGTTTAACATCAAATTTCAGTTCTACCTGGGCAAACATGCCAGGGCGCAACTCTCCGACACTGTTGTCGATAATCAGGGTGGTGCGCACTGTGCCTGACTGGGCGTCAACCACCGGTGAAATACGACTAACATTGGCTTTAACCGGTAACATGCCGGCAAAACGCAGAATGGCTGCCTGACCCGCTTTCGCCTGCGCCAGTTGTTGCTCCGGGATATGGACCACGGCTTCCAGCTCTGCATTGGCTACCAGATGAAACAATGACTGCGGTGCCATCTGGCTTATTAACTGACCCGTTTTTACATAACGACGGGACACAACGCCGCTGATAGGGGCACGAATTTCAGTTTCGCGTACGCTTAACTCCGCTAAATCTACAGAAGCTTTAACTGAGTCATGTTGCCAACGCAGCTTTTCATACACATCGGTACTGATTAATTTGCGCTGGTACATTTCAGCCATCCGTTGCAGTTCACTATCCAACCGGCTTAATTCGGCTTGCTCTTTGGCCAGCATAAAGCGCTGCCGCTCATTTTCCAGCACTGCCAGTAACTGGCCAGCCTCAACGTAGTCACCCTCTTCCACCAGTACTTGCTGGACGATGCCGCTGCTTTTACTGATAACGTCGGTTTCCGCCCGCGCCGCCAGGGTGGCATTGGTGTGGTAACTGCTGCTGATTTCGCCACGGCGTGCCAGGGACGCTTCCACCGGTATTGCGATGACTTCCGCGGTATCACTGTTGCTGCTGCTGTTGGCCTGATTACAGCCTGTTAAAAAAACGGCAGAGCTGAATAACGCCACAACCAGAGTTAACTTTTTCATTTTATTAGGTCCTTGTTATGCACTTACCGTCAGGTTGTTGGCTAACGGCATTTCAAATCAGTTGTTACTACTGGTAGCGACTAATGCAGAGCCTGTGCCAGCCTGAATTTTATATTTTTATTATTTAATTTCAATCAGTTAAACAGCTTTAATATGTAATCAAATATTATTGGCACCCCGCAGTTGGCGAGTTACGCTAAAATTTGGTGAAAAATAGCGAGTTATTGCGTTAAATGGGCCAAACAGCAGGAAATAGTGCATATACTCTAAGGTCTGACCTCTCTATAATGACAAAACGTTAATTACGGAGTAAGCACATGAATTTATCTAAAAGCCGCCTCAGCCTGGCTGTAATACTTACCATCAGCAGTGCCAGTGTATCTGCCGAAGGTTACAAATTATTTGAGCAATCGGTCAGTAGCATGGGCAACGCCTATGCTGGACGCGGTGCCCAAATTACCGATGCCAGCCTGGTGTATTCTAACCCGGCCGCGTTAACCAGACTCAGCGGCGCTGAGCTATCAGCCGGTTTAAACCTGATTAACGCTAAAACTAACTACCGCAATGCCAGCGCGCAAAGTGCTAACGGCCAACCTGTAGTTGGACGATCAGAAGGGGCAAATAGTTTAAATGAGCTGGTCCCTTTTGTGTTTTACGCCAACAAGCTGTCGGAACAACTGAGCTGGGGCATTGGCTTTTATGTGCCGTTTGGCTTGTCATCAAATTACGACAACGATTTTGTTGGCCGCTACTTTGCCGATGAAACGGCAATTCAGGTATTAAGCCTGCAACCTGCGGTGGGTTATAAGTTAAATGAGAAGTGGTCTGTCGGTGCTGGCATATCGATAAACCATATTGAAGGCACCTTATCGAAATACAAAGATCACAGCGGTTTGTGTGAGCTTGGCGAGGCAGCCACCAACGCCATGTTCGGCGCACCGGTATATAACGACGCATACTGCAACAGTCAGTACGAAGTTGCCGGCGATGATTTTGCCGTTGGTTATACCCTGGGCATTCACGGCGAGCCGGTTGCCGGCACCCGGTTAGCACTGACCTGGCATTCTCCAGTACGGTACCAGCTGCAAGGTGATTCAGTCATTACCAATACCCCTATCACCGGCGCCAGCGCTGCGGGCAATCCGAATTATCAGGTGGTAGCGCCACAATTACCGGCTATCGATTTAAGCACCGGCAAACTGGCCGCAACCAGCCAGTTAACAGAAGCCAGCCAATTAGCCCTTACCACGCCGGCCAGTGCGGCATTCAGCCTGGATCAGCAACTGACCAAAGCCTTATCTGTCCAGCTAAGCCTGGCCTGGACCGAATGGAGCGAGTTTCAGAGCATCGATATTGTCAGTAACGACCCGGCGCCGAGTATCTCGTTAAATACCCAGCGGCCACCCAACCTGAACAGTGCTGGTTACATTGGCTATATTCCGCAGCAATGGCAAAACAGCTGGTCATTCGCGCTGGGGGCAACCTATATTCTCCAGCCCGAGCTTACCCTGAAAGCCGGAGTGGCGTTTGACGAAAATCCGATTGCATCAGAACACAAAACAGCCCGGATCCCGACTGATGACCGGGTATGGCTTACCGTGGGCGGTAACTGGCAGTTTACTGAACAGTTAACGATGGATATTGCTTATGGTTATTTGTTTACCGGTGATGTGTCGGTAAATGAGCGTGAATATAATGTGCAGAATGAGCCACTTTACGCCAGCGGCTATCAGGGGCAGTACAGCAACAAAGGACAATTACTGGCCGTGCAGTTTAATTACCGGTTTTAATACCGCCTGATCTGCCGCCCTGCTTTGCAGGGTCTGGCTGAGTGCCAACACTCAGCCAGGGTTCATCCCCCTGAACTACACTCTTCGTTTTACCGTTACTGAACTACAGCTTTACAAATTAACCAAACTTATTGTTTAGCTTTGGGTCTTAGCTACTATACACTTAAGTTATTGTTTTACGCTGTTAAGAGGCAATTATGGCTATTTTTAATAACACGCAGGTTCGTATTTTCAGCCTTAGCGCTGCGCTGTTACTTGGGCTTAGCGCGTGTTCCAGCACACGTCAGGCCATGGTAGATTATGATCGGACTGTTAATTTTCAACAGTATCAGACTTATGGCTTCTATCAGCCCAGCCCGGAAGAGCGCGCTGCAACTGAGCAAGCCGCTTCGGCTGAACCGCTGGCAGAACAGGCAAAAACTGAAGATGCTGAAACTAAAGCCTATACCACCTTATTAGACCAGCATTTTAAAAGTGCTATTAATACCGAGATGGCCGCGCTGGGTTATCAGTACAGTGAGCAAAATCCACAGCTGTTAGTTAATTATATGACCAACGTGGAAACCCGCAGTGATGTGCGCAGCTCACCGTTTTCAATTAATGCCGGTTACGGCTATTACGGCAGAAGCAGCAGTTTTATGTTTGGTATTCCGCTATTTGGCAATCAATTAGAAAAAACCGAGTATAAAGTAGGTACAGTGACAATTGATGTTATTGATGCCAGTGAACAACGGCTGGTATGGCAAGGCCTGATTGACGGCCGGCTGACGAAAAAAGCCATGGCAAACCCACAGCAAGCGATTAACGAGACAGTGCAGCTGATTTATCAGAGTTATCCGACCCGGTTAACCGAAGAAAAAAACTAAATCAGTAAGATGGCAGAAAAAACCGGGAGCCGAAGCTCCCATCACTAACCGAGTGAAAATATCCAGGAAGGAAGGTGTAACAGGGCTAAGTCTGACAGCTATTAATGGCAGTATTATTACAAAATGCCCTGAGTGCTGCTTTTTATTATCTGAGTACGCTAATATTGCGTTTTGCAGATAACAGTAAGCAGACCCTGTTGAATAGCAGACCACAAACTAAACATCGCCTGGCAAAATGGATTGCCCAAAACGGCCACTGTTCACGCCGCGCCGCTGAGCGGTTAATAACTGCCGGCCGGGTGAATGTAAATGGTATAGCCGCCAGGCATACTGACCTGATAGACGATTCTGATCGCATCTTAATAGACGATATCCCCCTTCTCGCGCCACCACCGCTTAGTTACATGTTGTACCATAAACCTGTCGGCATCGATTGTAATAACCGGCCAGATGACCCGGCCAGTTTGCATCAGCTGTTAAAAACCCTTCCGCTGCGCCTGTTTGCAGTAGGCCGGCTCGATAAAGACTCCAGTGGTATGTTGTTACTTAGCAACGACGGCGCGCTGTGTCAGCGGTTAATGCACCCCGATTATCAGCACAGCAAAACCTACCAGGTTGACACAGACAAACCGTTAACTGCAGATTTCATCGGCCAGATGGCCGCGGGCGTCAGCTGGCAGCTTGGCACCAACCACTACCAGTCGCGGCCCTGTCAGGTGAGCGCCACTGGTACCAGCCAATTTAAAATTATTCTGACCCAGGGCCTGCACCGGCAAATTCGCTATATGTGTAAAGCGCTGGGTTACCGGGTTACCGCGTTAAAACGCACCGCCATCGGCGACCTGCCACTAGGGGAGCTGGCGGTTGGGCAGTACCGGGAATTAACAGCTGCCGAAATAACTGACCTGCAAAACATCAATGAAAATTGATCCTCATCAATCTGTATTTGCCAGAATGGACTAGGCTGATTATTAAATGACCAATAAAAACTGGTCTTAGCCACCCGCATGGAGAAAACAATGAAAGTCATACTGATATTGTTAACAGCCCTCGCACTAATTGCCTGCTCAGAAGGCCCGGAGTCACCCAGAGGTTTTAGCTTGCCAGAGGGTAATGTTGAAGCCGGAAAAGCGGTATTTATTTCTTATCAATGTCTATCCTGTCATACCCTGCAGGGAGTAGCTGACAGCAATGCTGAGCAACATTTACCAAAAAAAGTACCATTGGGCGGCGATGTCACTAAGATCAAAACTTATGGTGAGCTTGTTAGCTCAATCATTAACCCTTCGCATAAGATCGCTCCGGGCTTCAAACGTGAAGGTTACATTGATGACGACGGTCAGTCTTTAATGCGCAATTATAATGATGTCATGACAGTGAATGAATTGGTTGATTTAGTTGCTTTTCTGCAACCTCAATACAATCTGAAGCCGTTTAACCGTACCAATTATCCGAAGTACTTCCCCTGATAAAAACTCTAATTTTCTGCTGAAGAGCCCTAAACCTGAATAAACAAGGCCGCTTACGCGGCCTGGTGATTTGACATGGCAAGCCACCCGCAGCTGCCCGTAATGTTGATTACAACTTCTCCAGCTTAATATCACCGCTGACGGTGGTGAGTTCCACACTGCCATCGCCATTGCCCAGGGTAAACTGCAGGCTGCGGGCCGGGCCATACTTTGCTTTAGTAGCTTTGTCACTGCTCAGTTTATTGTCAATGCTGCCACCCGCTGATGCCCGTAAGTCAATGCGGGCACTGGTGTTGCTTTCCAACTTCAATTCAATATCGCCGCTGACGCTGCTACCGCTGACTCTTGGGCTGGCAACACCGCGCAGTTTAGCTTCAATTTCACCATTTACCGTACTGAGCTTAAGTTGCTTAGTGCCATCAAGTTCCAGTTTCGCATCACCATTAACTGTGCTGATACTGACTTCTTCTGCACTGCTCTGGCCGTTAATTTTGCCGTTAACCACTTCGTAGCGCAGCCGGCCACTGGAGCCTTTATCTTCGATTTCACCATTGACTGAATTAAGCTCAATCTGGCCACGAGCGCCGTTAACCTTTATTTCGCCGTTAACGGTACGCAGCTTAACACTGGTGCGTAAGTCATCAGCACTAATCTTGCCATTGACGGTACTGATCTCACTACTGCCATGAATACCGGTTACCTCAACATTACCATTAACGCCTTTGAACTCAACGCTACTACCGACCGGCACTTCGAAACTGAGCTCCGCCATATTGTCTTTATCTTTAGTGCTGTAATTTACCTGGCGTGGCATGGTCATTTCAAAGCGGCTGAAGCCGTCTTTGGTGTCCAGCACATAGCCGGTGGCTTTACCATCCAGTTTGCCATTTACAGTAAACTTACTGGCCGGCACGGCCTTAATGCTAATTTCGCCGCTCATCACTTCAATATATATTTTTTCATTGGCGCTGACATTATGGCTTTCGTTTACCACCTCTCTTGAGTCCGCCCACGCCAGCAAACTCATACAAAGCAATACACTGCTGAAAAAAGCGCTTAGCCCGAACCGGGTAACTTTTTGCATACTATTCTCCTTAACTTTCTAACTATTTATTTGGGGTTGTTGCAAGGTGGCGCGTTCGATATACGCCAGTTGCTGTTGGTATAACTGTTGCAACTGCGCTAACAGCTGCGGTTCATCCGGATAAAGTTGCAGGGCCCGGCGCACCTGAGCGATGGCCTGATCCCAGACTGATAATTGCTGCTGCCAGTTGTCGAAACCTTCTGCAATGGCAGTTACCTGTGCCAGCTGCCGGGATTTTTGCTGCTCGAATACCTGCAGTAACATCAGCTCTGCTGAAGGCATGGCAGCAGAGCGCTGTGCCGGTAGCGGCAACACAACCAGTTGCCAGGCAACCAGCGCCACTAATACCAGCGCGGCAGCACTGGCCAGGCTCAGTAAACCTGGCCTGTTGGCCGCTGCACTCGCTGCCGTTGCCGGCTTGTCTAACGTGTCCAGCCGGGCTGTTATATCCGGCCATAAATCACGTTCTGGCTGAATATTGCGCTCAAGCTGCTGCAGCGCTAATTCAAGTTGCTGTTCATTCATCGGCTAACCACTCCTGAAGCAATTGTCTGGCCCGGTGGTACTGGGCTTTAGAACTGCCCTCGGCAATATTTAATAAATCGGCAATTTCCTGATGCTGGTAGCCCTCCAGCGCAAACAACACAAATACCGCCCGGGCCTGCGCGGGTAAGCGTAAAATGGCCTGCTCCAACACTGCCATCTCGCCGCTGCAGGCGACAGTTTGCGCTGTCTGCCCGACCTGCTGCTCCTGCTCAGCCCATTGTTGCTCATTGCGGTCGGTCAGCCGCAGATATTTTTGCTGGCGCCAGTGATCAATAGCTGTGCGGGTAGCCACACTATGCAACCAGGTGGCAAAACTGCTGTCACCACGAAAAGCAGGCAATTGCTGCCATACCTTTATAAACACCTCCTGGCTGGCATCTTCAGCCTGTTGCTTATTGGCTAGTAAGCGCCAGCAAATAGCATACACCCGGCCGATATACTGCTGATAAAGCTGGTAAAACGCTTGCTTGTCGCCTTGTTTTGCGGCTGCAATTACCTGCGCCAGCTCCATTGCCATAACTGCCTTTTGTCTGGGTTTAATATTCAATTTTTATCAGTATTAGCAGATTAGTCGTAAGCCTGGCGGGAAAGGTTTAAATACCACAGTTATTATTTTGAAATTAACGGCTACTGTGGCGCCACAACCACCATGCCAGACTTAAGGTAAGGCTATACATCAGCAGGGAAGCCAGTACCACACCTGACCAGCCGGACCATTGCCAGAACGGTTGCAGATAAATACTGCCAATACTGGCGCCGACATAATAAAACACCAGGTACAGCGCACTGGCACTGGCTTTAGCGCGCTTAGCATGTTGGTTTACCCAACTGCTGGCCAGTGAGTGACACAGAAAAAAGCCAAAAGCGCTGATAAAAAAGCCACTGACAATAACTGGTAGCTGGCTATGCAGGGTGACCAGGCTGCCAAACATCATCAGCACGATACCCAGGGCCATCGCCAGTGGTGCTGACATGCGCCGGGCAATTTTTGCAGATAACACTGAACCGACCGTACCGCTGAAATAGGTGATAAATAATAACCCCAGCATACTGCTGCTAAGCAGGTATGGCGGCGCGGCCAGCACAAAACTGATATAGGTGTACTGATTTAAAAATACCAGAAAATTCAGGCCGCCAATCAGGTAGGTCAACAATAGCAGCGGCTGGCGCAGGTGATAGCCATGATTACTCAGCGCTTGCCGGAGCCGGAACGGCTGGCGGGTAAAATGCGTAGATTGCGGCAGATAACGCCAGATAAAGTAGCAACTGAGCGCACTTAACAGAGCCATTGGCCAGAACACCCATTGCCAGTGGCCCAGATCAGCCAGGCCCCCGGCCAGCAAACGGCCACCGATACCGCCCAGTGAATTGGCACTGATGTAATACCCGACGGCCGTGACCAATGCTGGCGTGGAATACTCTTCGCCCATCCAGGCAATGGCGATAGCCGGCAGGCCACCCAGGCAAATACCCTGCACCGCCCGCCAGCATAACAGGGCGCCGAAGCTTTCAACCTGGGTCAGCGCCAGGGTGCTGACAGTCATACCCAGCAAGGTCAGCAATAACAGCGATTTACGGCCCCAGGCATCAGATAACGAGGCGTAAACCAATAAGGATAAGCCCAGCCCCAGGGTAGCAATGGTATAACTAAGGCTGGCTTGCAGCGGGCTTAACTGAAAATCCCGGCTAAGCTGCGGCAGCAGGGGTTGCAGTAAATGCAAATTGGCAAATACCACTATGGCTGCCAGACACAGCGCAAAACAACTACGATAAAACGCGGCCGATTTATACTCAATCACAATGCGGGGTCCGCTTTTAGCAAAGCCACAGTATACTGGCTTTAGATAGCGCTGACGAGCTGGCATCAGGGCAACTTACCCGGTGGCATCACGCCATAAGCCGTGTATCATAGCCTTGGTTTAACTAAGAAAGGCCCCGGCTTGCTATCATTATTTTTAAATGCCCCACTACAAAAAAAAGTGGCCGCTATTGCCCTGCCGATGGTGTTATCGAATTTGTCAGTACCATTACTGGCGCTGGTCGATACCGCAGTCAGTGGTCATTTAGCGCATGCCTGGTATCTGGGTGGGGTGGCGCTAGGTTCCAGTTTAATCAGCCTGCTGTTTTTTCTGCTGGGCTTTTTACGGATGAGCACCACCGGCCTGACCGCTCAGGCTTATGGTGCCAACGATAGCGCAGGCCAGTTACAGTGTTTAAGCCAGAGCCTGTTAGTAGCGCTGTTACTGGCTGCACTGTTGTTACTGTTGCAATGGCCACTGGCCCAGCTGGCTTTTAGCTTTAGTGACGCCAGTAGCCAGGTAAACCAGCAAGCGCAGCTGTACTTTGGCATCCGGATCTGGAGCGCACCGGCAACCTTAATCAATCTGGTATTAATGGGCTGGTTTTTAGGCCGGCAAAATGCCCGTTACCCGATGTGGATGTTAATTGTCACCAACCTTTTAAATATCATCCTCGACTTAGTGTTTGTATTGGGTTTTGGCTGGCAGGTTGCCGGCATTGCCGCCGCATCAGTGGTCGCAGATTACGGCGGCCTGCTGCTCGGTGGCTATTTGCTGCTACGCCGCCTGCCAACGCAGGATTTACTGGCAGCTATGCTAAACCAGCTTAGTAAGCTGGCTGGGCTCAAGCGATTATTTGCGCTAAACCGTGATATTTTTCTGCGCAGTTTATGCCTGCAAAGCGTTTTTGTGTTTATCGCCTTTCAGGGTGCCGCCTATGGCGATAATACCGTTGCGGCTAACGCCGTATTGCTGAGTTTTTTAATGCTGGTGTCCTATGCTATGGACGGTCTGGCCTATGCAGCAGAGAGTCTGGTAGGAAAAGCCATAGGGGCGCGCGATAGTCGCCTGCTCGGCAATACCCTCGGTTTACTGGCGCTGTGGTGCTTGCTGCTGGCTATTATATTTAGTGCAGGTTACGGCTTATTCGGTAATAATTTTGTCGGCTTGCTTACGTCACTGCCTGAAGTGCAGCAGCATGCAGCACTTTATCTGGGCTGGATGATTTTACTGCCGTTATTGGCCTGCTGGGCTTATTTTCTGGACGGGGTATTTATTGGCGCTACCCAGGGTAAAACCCTGCGCAACAGTATGGTCATCGCCCTGTTGAGTTTTGCCGGCAGTTTTTACCTGCTGCAACACTGGCAAAACCATGCTCTTTGGGCAGCATTATCCGTCTTTATGCTACTGCGCAGCACAAGTTTAGCGGTCATTTTAAGGCTTCAGTGGCACCGTGGAACGCTGGTTAACACCGAAAAGTAAGGGGGCGCATTAATAATGCGCCCCCTTTGTTACCCTTAGCTGACTGCCAGGGTTAATTTACGCCGTGCATCCGTTTTTTCAGCCAGGGGCTGAGCAACAACATAAACACCCCAATAGCAATACCAACATACATCAGGAAGCTGAATAGCTCAGTATAGCCTGCCAGCGCCGCCCCGACATCAGCCACTTCACCACTCGGCGTATCAATGGCCGCCAGTTTTGCCAGCTGGGTCGCCAGCAATTCTGAGTAGGCCGTTGCCAGGAACCAGGCTCCCATCATGACACCGACCACCTTGTGCACTGCCAGCTTAGTCACCGCCGACAAACCAACGGGCGATAAACATAATTCGCCCATGGTATGCAGCATATACGCCAGCACCATCCAGCCGGCACCGACCAGCCCGGCTTCGTTTGGAAATTGGGCACCCAGAACCAGTGCGCCAAAGCCTAAACCTGCCTGCATAATGCCCAGAGCAAATTTAACCGGCGTGCTGGGTTCCAGATTACGTTTACCAAGAGCGATCCACAACCAGGCAAACAGAGGGGCTAAAGTAATAATAAACAATGGGTTTAAGGCGCCATACTGGCCGGCCGTGGTTTCAAAACCAAATACATTACGGTCCATTACCCGGTCAGCGTAAAGGGTCATCGACGATGCAGACTGTTCAAACAAGGCCCAGAACACCACGGTTGAAAACGTCAGCACTATCAGCACCAGCATCCGGTCGCGTTCTACTTTGGTGCATTCTTTAACCATAAACCAGATGATGCCGGCCAGTACAATAAAGGACAGACCCAGCAAAACACTGTGCACCACAGGATTGTATTGAACCAGTTGCCACACTACAAAAAGTGCAGGCAGGGTCGCCAGATAAATCAGCCACTCCCGGTCAAGAAAGGCAAAAACCTTTTCTTTTAACATCACCGGGTCATTAGGTTCGGCATAACCGTACAGGTATTTCTGACCCGCTAAAAATACGATTAGGCCCAGTACCATGCCAATGCCTGCCAGGCCGAAACCCCAGCCCCAGCCGTAAACTTCACCAATGTAGGTGACCAGCAAAGTAGCGATAAAAGAGCCGGTATTAATGCCCATATAAAAAATAGTAAAACCAGAATCACGCCGGGCATCACCCTGGCCATAAAGCTGACCAACGATAGTCGAGATATTAGGTTTTAAAAACCCCACACCCATAATGATCAGTGCCAGCGAAAAGTAAAACACCTGAATAGCACCAGTATCCTGCACCACCACACCATCTTCTATGTAGGCCTGAAAGCCTTCATAGGCTAACCCCAGATGACCAAGGCATAACAAAATGGCCCCAAAGGTGACCGCTTTGCGCATCCCCAGATAACGGTCAGCAAGCATACCGCCAATAACCGGCATGGCGTAAACTAAGCCAGCATAGCTACCCAGTACATCCAGACCACCTGCGTCGCTGAATAAGTGATACTTGGTTAAATACAACAACAGCAAATATTTCATGCCGTAGAACGAAAAGCGCTCCCACATTTCAGTGAGAAAGCACACGTAAAGCCCGACCGGATGGCCGAGAAACTGTGGCTGATTGGCTGGCGCCAGAGCGTCAGAGCTATTTACAGTCATGGATTCCCCAGTATTATTAGAATTATCTGCTTCACGCTGAATTCCGGCAAAGCTCACCGGATTATGCAGATGTCCGCAGTCGATGTCATTAGCCTGATGACGATTAGCAATTAAAAAGTTCAAATAACAGTAAAGTTTCAGCAAGCCTGGCCGATAACCTCGTTACGCTATAGTTTAATTAACCGTCGGTACTGAAAACCGGCTTATGTGACAAGAGGTCATCATTATGGCTATTACCCCAAGTACAGCCCCTGCTGCCAGCAATGCTGGTAAAAACATTGAAAACAAAAATGTTGAGAACAAGAATACCGGCAGCAAAGGCATTGCTGATGACGCCGGCACTGCCCGTCAGGCCCAGAATGTAGCAATATTAAAAGCCAACGAGCGAGTCTCACTCAGCAGCAATAACGACTCGCTTAGTTTGCTGTATAAAACAGCATTGGAAGGCATTAATGCTGAGCTTGAGCCGGTATTTGGTGAAAACGCCGCCCAGAAAATCTATGACTCCGGCATTGATACCTCACCAGAGGCCACTGCCGAGCGCATTGTTGCATTTGCTACCAGCTTTTATAGCCGCTATAAAGAGCTGAATCCGGACCGTTCAGAGCAGGAGCAACTGGACAGCTTTTTAGAAGTCATTGGCGGCGGTATCGAAAAAGGCTTTGCTGATGCCAAAGATATTCTGAAAGGCTTAAAGGTTTATGAAGGTGAAGTGGCTGAGGGGGTCGACCAGACCTACGCCAAAGTGATGGCGGGCCTGGACAACTTCCGGCAGAAAATGCTGGAACTGGCTGAGCAGGCAGCGGAGTCTAGCCCTGACTTGCCAGACGACACTGCTGAGCCAGACAACCCTACCCGCTAATCAGCAGCCCGGACTAACTACCTTAGTTTTCCGGGTTATCAATCCGGGTTACCAGCAACTGGTCGATTTTATAGCTGTCGATATCGACCACTTCAAATTTGTAGCCGCCATGCAACACAAAGTCTGTGCGCTTGGGAATTTTGCGCAGGGTAAACATCATAAAACCGGCAATGGTTTCGTAGTTTTCCGGATTCGGAAAGCTGTCGATATCCAATACCCGCATCACATCGGCCAGCGGGGTTAAACCTTCCACCAGCCAGGAGTTGGCATCACGTTTTACTATCTGTTCTTCTTCTGAACTGACCAGCTCGCCCATCACGATACTCATCACATCTTTTAAGGTAATAATCCCGACCACCAGGGCATATTCGTTCATAATAATCGCAAAATCGACCCCGGTAGATTTAAAGTGTTCCAGTGCCTCATATAACGACAAGGTATCAGGGATGATTAGCGGCGAGCGGACTATACCCTCTTTTTTCAACGAAATAGGCTGGTCATGCAGCACCTGCATTAAAATATCCCGGGTATCGACATAGCCTACGACCCGATCCAGTACTTCATCACAAACAATAAACTTAGCATGCGGGTGTTCGGCAATTTTTGCTTTTATATTGTCCTGCGACTCGTTATTGGTAAAAAAAATCAGGCTTTCCCGGGCGGTCATCGCTGACGTCACCGTGCGCGATTCCATATCAAACACATTTTCCAGCAACTGATGTTCATGTTGCTGCAGCACCCCGGCCTGGGCGCCTGCATCCATCATCGCCATAATATCATCGGGTGTAATATCGTCCTTACGCATGGTCGGCACATTAAACAAGCTGAAGAACAAATTGGCCAGGCCATTAAATAGCCAGACAAAAGGTTTAAGCAGTAAAATCAACAGCAGCATGGGCTGGACGATTTTCACTGCGATTTTTTCCGGCGCAATCATCGCCAGCCGCTTCGGCATTAAGTCGGCAAATAAAATAAACAATGACGTGACAAAGAATACCGATAAACCAAAAGCGGCTGCCGGCACCCAGCTGGCATCAGCAAAAATGGCCAGCAGTGATAAGAAGTAAGGGGTAAACGCAGACTCACCGAGAATACCACCGAGAATCGCTACCGCGTTTAAGCCAATTTGCACCACGGTAAAGAAATTACCCGGGTGCTCCTGCAGCATCAGTACTTTTTCAGCGCTGACATCGCCCTGTGTCGCCATTAAGCGTAAGCGCATTTTACGCGATGCGGCCAGGGCTATTTCAGATACTGAAAAAAATGAACTGGCAGCCACCAGCAGCAACATTATAAACAGATATTCCAGGGTACTCATAACGCTTCCAGAAAACTTACGGCAAACCATTTTGCCAGTCTTAAACAACACGGTTGTTATTATAGCTTTAATCAGCTGCTAATAACCCTAAGCAACTGAAAATATTCAGACAGAAGCGGTCACTATGTCGCATTGTTTGCTGTAATTGCTGATAAAATACGCTATCTTCAACTAACTAATTTCACTTGGGACCGGCATATGTTTTTCAACTCAACGTTAAGCCCCCTGCCGTTTCCCCGCCTGCTGGCTGTACTTGCTCTGATGCTGAGTCTGAGCCTCTGCCCCGTTAGCGCGCAACAACAAACCACTGAACAGGTTTTAGAGCAGCAGCTGGACCAATATCTGCTGTTATTGCGTGATGACGTAGCCGCAGCTGACCTGTTTTTGCAGGAGGTATTCAATCGTTATTACCTGGAAGCACAAACTGATTTCCCACTGACCAGCAGAGTGCGGCTGATGTCATACCAGGCCACTGCTTTGCTGTACCAGCAACAGCAGCTGCAAGCCGATGCTTTACTTACTGAATTACTGGCTTTAACCGCACAAACCGATAGCGCTGATGCGTTAAGTGAGATTTACGCCACCGAAATTGAATTTATCTTTTATCAACGCGAGTTATCAGCTGCAGTGCTGAAAGCCGACAGGCTGGAACTGGTTGTTGAACATGCGCTTATCCCCAGAGTACGGTATTACGTTCATAATTTACTCGGGGAACTGTTTAAAGCCGATAACCAGTATGAACGTGCTTTGCAACATTTAACCCGGGCGCTTGACGCCGTTATTGCCACTGATGACCAGTTTACCCTGCGCCGTCGTTTCTATTTAAATTTCAGTATTGCTCATGTCTATGCCGATCTTAAAAAATGGCCTGAAACCAAAAGCCTGGCTGAAGAACTGATTGCCGATGCTAAGAAATACCAGTTCGAAAAAGAACTGCCGCCGTTGTATTTACTGCTGGGGTTTGTCGTTGCTGAGCAGCAGGATCTGGAAAGTGCGGTTGCCATCAATAAACTGGGTATTGCTGCGGCGAAAACGGCTGCCAACTCCAGTATTGAACTGACCTTCGAGAATAACCTGGGGTCAATTTACATTGACCAGAAAAAATACACCGAAGCCAAAGCAGTATTGCAGGAAGCTGCTGCCCGGGCTAAAGCGCTGGACGATGATTATAACGGCCAGATTATGGAATATAACCTTGGCTATATCGAGGTAATGGAAGGCCAGCATAGCGCTGGCCTGGACCGGATGTTAACGGCGCTGGCGTACTTTAAGAACAACGATACCAAAGCGCATTATGAACCCTTACTGGAAGCCCTGGCTGAAGCCTATGCAGAGGCGGGGGAATATCAGCAACAGGCCGAGACCTTGCAACAACAGCTGGCCTTACGGGCAGAGATTTTGACGGCTGAACGGGAAAAAAGTGTTGCTGAATTGCAAAACCGTTATGATACTAAGGCAAAAAGTCAGCTGATCACCATTTTAGAGCAGGAGAACAACTTAAAAGCCCAGCTATTGGATAACCAGAAATTACAGCAACAACTAACCGCTTTGTTCGCTCTGGTACTTATTTTTGCCGCCATCCTGCTGTATCAGCTATATCGCAAAGTACGGCAGTCGAACCGAAAATTACGCGAAGCCAACAAAAAACTGGAGTACCAGTCATTACGAGACCCGTTGACCGGCCTGTTTAATCGCCGGGCGTTGCAGGAGCATATGCAGCGGCGCAGCAAGTTTGGCCGGCGCCAGCGTGATAACATTGCGCATGCCAATGGGTTTTTACTGCTGGATATCGACTATTTTAAAAAAATTAACGACAGTCACGGTCATGCCGCTGGTGATGAAGTGCTGCAACAACTCAGTGCCCGCCTGACCAAAGTTTGCCGGGAGGAAGATCTTGTGATCCGCTGGGGCGGCGAAGAGTTTCTGCTTTATCTGGACAACATTGTACCCGAGCAAGTGGCCGGCTTTTGTCAGCGCATTCTTGAAGTTATTGCCAGTGAGCCAGTGCTGGCTGAAGACAAAATGATCCCGGTTAGTGCCAGTGGTGGTTTTATTCATTTACCTTTTGCCGGCATTGACGAAACCGAACTTAACTGGGAGCGGGCCCTGCAAATCGCCGATATGGCGCTGTACTTAAGTAAAGTTAATGGTCGCAACCAGGTATACGCCATAACCGGCTTGCGCTGTGACTACGAAGCCGCCCGCCAGCCACTGACCGATGATTTACAAGGGGCAATTCGTCAGAATATGGTTGATTATATTACAATTAAAGGCCCTGCCCTACCCAGATAGCCGCATCAGCCTAATCTGCCAGCGTCTGGATTATTCACCAGAATGCACTTGCCACCACCAACAGCACGACAATTAACAGCGCACTGGCGCCGACCACATTATCGGGCGCCAGCCGGTTTAACGCGCGTTCAACCGGCCGCCAGTTTAACTGCAATTGCGCCATCTGCCATTGCTGCTGAGGCTGATATAAGCGCTTCAGCCACAACGACCATAACAGTACACTACTGTTGCGGTCGTAATAATGCGGTGGCAGCTGCCATTGCTGCCAGCGCACCAGCGCAACCAGCAGCAGTGCCAGTACCAGCGGCCAGCACAAGGTCCAGATTGTCGGCCAGGCCAGCGTTGTTAAACTTAGCTGCAGCAGCGGCTGCCATTGCCACGGTAACCAGATTAACACCAGGATCAGTAACAATACGCACGCCCCCTGCCAGTGCATGGCGAAATCGGGCCTGCCGGTGCCCGGGCCAAGCCGTCGCTGTTGCTGGCGCAACATGGCAGCCAGATGCAAAAACAACAACGCAGTTAACAGGGCACCCAGGCTTAACAAGCCCGCCAGCATGCCGCTATCCAGCCAGCCGGGCAGGGTCGTGGTACTGAACAAGCCTTTTAAAGCAGTTTTAATTGCTGCGCCGCCGCTTAACGGTATCGCCATTAACGCCAGTGCCGGCAGCCAGAATAGTAACTGCCAGTAAGCGGGCAGCCGTTGTCTGGCATTTATGCCGGAAAATAAGAACAATGCCCCTTTGGCAACGGCATGATGGGCAGCATAGGCCATCAGCACCGGTAACACAGCTGCTGCATTGTCAGTCCAGGCCAGTGCTACCAGAATAACGACATAGCCGACCTGACTGACCGAGGAATAGGCCAGGATAACTTTCGGCTGACGATACAGCAGACTGGCCAGCACGCCAAAGCCGGCGGAGAAAAACCCCAGGCATATCATATAAGGCACCCAGAGTTGGAGCTGCGGATCACCGCCAGGCAAAAACAGCACTAACCCCAGCACACCGGCTTTAATCATTGCCCCGGACAGTACAGCGCTGGCAGGGGCCGGCGCTGCGGGGTGCGCTTGCGGTAACCAGATGTGTAAGGGCCAGAAGCCGGCTTTTAAACCAAGGCCGGCAATAGTCAGCAGAATCGTCAGATGATCCAGCGGCACCTGCTGCCAGCTCTGCCAGTCATACTGGCCATCGGCGGCACTGGCCCGCAGGATCAGCGCCGCAAACAATAATAACTCACCCATTACCGCCAGCTGCAGATACAAGCGGCCCGCGCGGCGCGCTGATTTATCGCCACTGTGCACCACCAAACCATAAGCTGATAAGCTCATAACGCTAAAGCCGATATAAAAGCTGATGGCATCAAGTGCAGCAATTAACAACATATTGCCGGCAAAGCTCAACCCAAAAAACAACCAGTAACGGCCTTTCTGCGGTGTTTTCGCCATAAATGACAGGCTGAATACGGCGGCAACCAACCATAGTCCTGAACTGAAGTACCACCAAAGCTGCTGTAGCTCAGTCACCAGACCCAGCCCGGCTCCCGGCCACAGCCAGGCAGATAAATCAATCATAACTGAACTCCCGCTCAACGATCAGCTGGGTCCAGCTGAGCGGACTGACGCCGGTACTGGCAAACACCCCCATCAGAATAATTAATACCGCAGTAAACAGCATGGGTAACAGTAACATCCAGTGGGTTTCCAGGGTTGCTGACAGCCGCTGCTCTTTTGGCCAGTTACCACCCTGGGGTAAGAACCATAAACGATAAACAATGGGCAGAAAGTAAGCGGCGTTTAATAAGCCTGAAAATACAAATACCAGTAGCATCAGGCTATTGTCGGTTGCTACAGCGCCAAGCCCCAAATACCATTTACTGATAAAACCAGCAGTCGGCGGAATACCAATCATCCCCAGCGCCGCTACGGTAAACGCAACAGAGGTCAGTGGCATACGCCGGCCTGCACCATTTAATTCGTTGATTTTATGCACACCCAGAGTTTCCGCGTAATTGCCGGCACAGAAAAACAGGGTAATTTTCATCACGCCCTGGTGTACCAGATGCACCAGCCCCCCCACAGCGGCCAGCGGCCCCAGCATTGCCACGCCAACGGTAATATAGGAGACCTGACTGATGGTCGAATATGCCAGCCGTTTTTTGATATCCTGCTGCGCCAGCGCCCGCCAGGAACCATATAAAATAGTGGTCGCCGCTAACAACATTAATGGCTCGGCCAGTTGCAACTGCTGCATACTGTCGACGCCGAACACATCGTATACCAGCCGGATAATGCCAAAAGCACCGGCCTTAACCACGGCCACTGCATGCAGCAAGGCACTGACCGGCGCGGGTGCCACCATGGCTTGCGGTAACCAGCCATGCAGCGGCAATAATGCTGCTTTTACGCCCAGCCCGGCAATCATCAGGCCAAAGGCCAGCTGCAACAGCCCGGCGTGCTCGCTAACAACAGCACTGACATAGCCACCGGGGATAAACTGCGGGCTTTGCACCAGAGAATGCAGCAAGGCGACACCGGTCAGCAGCAGTAAACCGCCGCTCAGGGTGTAGGCCAGATAGCGCCTACCCGCAGCTAATGCTTCCGGCGTGCCCCTGTGCACCACCAGCGGAAAGGTTGCCAGGGTCAATAGTTCATAAAACAGCAAAAAGCTGACCAGATTGCCCGACAGTGCCAAGCCAACCGTAGCACTGACGCACAAACTGAAATAGCCAAAGAAACGCGAGCGAAGTGGCGAGTTCTCCAGATAACCAATGGCATAAATCGTGGTGGCGAGCCAGAGTACCGATGACAATACGACAAACAGTAGTGATAAGGCGTCACCTTGCAACACGAGTTCGGCACCGGGCAAAAACGGCACACTGAAATAAAAAACAGCGCCGGCTTTTACCGCCTGCCACATGATCAGCACCAGCACCAGCTTCACTGTCACCCCGAGCAGGTTCAGGGCTATCCGCAGTTTTACCTGTTGCTCTTTCAAGGTAAAAATAATTAAACCAGGCAACAATGAACTTAATATAATGGCCAGCGGCAAGTAGCTTAACCAGAACGGGCTCATAATGCCTCCAACCGCAACAGTAAGAGCAAAGGCTCGCTAAACAACGCCATGGCCCAAACTGCTAAGGCCGGCAGCAATGCCAGCCACTGCGGCAGTACCTGCGGCGAAAAATCCGGCGCAACCGGATCGGCCCGGTCAAACGCTAACACCACGACCCGAAACACATAGGCAGCCGATAGCAAGGTTGCAAGCACCAGAGCCAACGGCCAGAATAGCTGCTGCTCCTGCAGCCATAAACCTTGCAACAGCGCCCATTTGGCCAGAAAGCCGCCACTGGGTGGCAAACCTATCAGGCTGCCGCCGGCAACGGCAAAGGCAAACATAGCAAGAGGCATGGTCTGGCTGGCGCCTTTTAGCGTAGTCAGCCTTTTCCCCCCCAGGGTGCCACTCATCTCACCAATTGCTAAAAAGCAGGCCGCCTTGGCCAGCGCATGGGCCAGCACAAACAGCCACAAGGCGGCGAAAATCAGCGGTTGATCAAACTTCAGCATCAGGCCAAGCGCCAGAGTGGCATAGCCCAGTTGCGCCACCGTAGAATACGCCACCAGATTTTTAGCAAAAGGCGTGCGTAGCGCCGACCAGCCACCGAACAGCAAGGCCGCCAACCCCGCACCGGCAAACAGTGGCGCCATAGCCTGTGCCTGCTCGGTACTGGCCAGCTGCAGCCAGAGCAGGCATAGAATAAACAGCGGCCCTTTGACCACCAACGCCGATAATAACGCGCTGACCGGCGCGGGAGCAGCAGCATGAGCTGCCGGCAGCCAGCCATGCAGCGGCCAGAGCGCCGCTTTTAACATTAACCCCAGACTCATCAGCAGTAAGGCGCTGTTGGTCAGCAAGTTTGGCTGCCACTGGCTGACTAAGCCCGCGATATCCAGCCGGCCATAGGCACCATACAACAGCACCACCCCGAGCAAGTAGCAAAGCGAGCCAAACAGCGACAGCAACAGATAATTAAGGGCCGGTTTAATCGCTTTACGCCCGGACAGACTGACCAGCGCCACCGCAACCAGTGCCAACAGCTCCAGACAAACATACAGGTTAAATAAATCCCGGGATAACCACAGAGCCGTCAGACTTAGCTGCAATAGGCTACTGAGCGGCCAGAAACCCTGGCTGAGTTTATCGCGGGCGCGGGTAGCAAACGCATAAAAACCGACCAATAGCTGCAGCACAGCAGTAAGTAAAATAAGCAGGCAACTCAGGGTATCGGCCTGCCAGGCAATAGCCAAGCCAGAGGGCCAGCCAGCTAACAGCCAGTAGCGGGTGCCCTGCTCACTGACCTGCAGCAACAGCTGCAGGGCAAGAAAGCTGCAGACAGCAGCCGAAAACAGCGCCAGCAGCGGCGCTATTCTGGGCCAGAGCAACATCAGTAAGGCCGCTGCCAACGGCAGTACCAGCAGCAGTATCATCATGGCCCTGGCTCCTCCGGCCTGTCAGCCGTTGTCTTACCGAGCCGGGCCAGCAGGGCCAGGGCAAATGCCGTAGCACTTACCGCCACCACCAGGCCGGTAAGCACCAAAGCGTGCAGCACCGGATCAGCCAACGTACTTACAGCGTCGGGCCCGGCGCTGCGATAAGCCAGCACCACCATCAACATAAAGATGCCGGCACTGATAATATTCAGCGCCACAATCCGGCGCAGCGGTTCAGGGCCAACGATAAAACCGTAAACGCCAATCGCCACCAGCGTCGCCGCGGTAGCCAAAAACAAGTTGAGCGAGCTGCTGAACTCAACCATCAGCGGCCTCATCATCTTCCTGGCGGGCCAGGCTCAGCGGAGTGGCCGGCTGCTCGGCAACCACCAGTAACGTCAGGGTAATCGCGATAGCCAGCGTGGCAAAAATTTCAATCAGCAGAATAATGTACTTCGCAAGTTCAGGCGGCCAGCGCAGCCAGACAGGCTCGGCTAAAGCGCCTGATAGCAACCAGGCGGTCAGCACTGCAGCAACAAATACTGTCAGGCCGGCAATAGCAAAAAACCGTACCCAGATATTGCGCCAGGCCAACCAGTTGAGTTGGTGGTTTAACTTCAGTACTACCGCTCCGGCAGCCAGCAAGGCACCAGCCTGAAACGCGCCGCCTGGTTGATGGGCACCTGCCCACAATAAGTAGCCTGCCAGCACAATAATCAGCGGCGCCAGTAACTGACTCCAGCTGCGACTCAGTACCCAACTGCTTTGGTACACCGGTGCCGGCGCAACCTGCAGCGTGCCTAACAAAGCCAGTAGCAATACCAGCAGTTCGAGCAAGGTGTCCCAGGAGCGAAAATTAAGTAATACCGCTGTTACCGGATGACTGACTCCACTTGCAGCCAGCTGCTGCATGACCAGTGCGGGTAACGGGCCAGGCTTGGCAGGAAGTTGCAACACCAGCAGCAGTAAGCCGAACAATGTCACTAACACAAACAATGCCGGCCAGCAGCGCTGCTGCCAACTAAGCGTGGGGCTGGCAGCCAGCTTGCCCTGGCGGGCCAGCGCGGTAAAACACAGGGCACCGGTTAACCCGGCACCGATGGCAGCCTCGGCCAGCGCTAAGTCTGGCGCCGCCAGCCGGGCCCAGGTCAGGGCCATTAGCAGGCCAAAGGCGATGTATAAAATAACCGCATGGCTTAATTGCCGGCTTAACACACTGGCCAGCGCCAGAGCCAACAACAAGCCGCACAGCAGCACATCAAATAGCAGCAGACTCATGCCTGATCCTGCTTGGTTTTACAAAAGCGGGCCAGCAACTGACAGGATACCGTGCCAGACGCCAGTACCAGTAACCAGATCAGCAGCATTAACAGGTTCTGCCACCAGTTACAGTAAAACATCAGGCCGGCAATAATTGATCCCAGACCAAGTGAATCGGCTTTGGTTACCGCATGTAACCGGCTGTAGCTGTCAGGAAAGCGCAGCATGGCCACGCTACCGGCGATAAAAAACAGCAAGCCGGTCAACAATAGCGCGCTACTTAGCAGGGTGCTGATCACACTGAGTTCGCCGCCAACACTCATGACCGCTCCTTGGCATTATCGGCAATTTTGGCGCTACTCTGTTTTAAGCGCTGTACCAGAGCCGCTGGCGCTGCAGCAGCCAATACCGCCAGCACCAGCGCCACATCACGCAGCGCGGGTTGGTTCAGCGCCTGCGCCAGCACCAGACATATCGCCACGCCGGTAGTACCAAATAGCTGCACTGCCAGTAAGCGATCTAATAATGCAGGCCCTTTAATTACCCGCCACAACCCAAGCAGCATAGTCAATAACAGGGCGACAGCCAGTATCATCATAATGTGTCACCTGCCCTGGTTTCTTGTTTAAGCAGCCTGGTAAGCTGCTGCTCCAATGCCCTAACCCCGGTTTGCCAGTCAGCGTGCTGATCCAGCACATGCAGCAGTAATTGATCGGGTTGTTGCGGATCTTGCTCCACTCCGGCACTGCAGGTGCCGGGCAGTAAGCTAATCAAACTGGCCAGTAAACGCTGACTGGCCGGTTTGGTTAAGCTCATGGAGTAGGATTGCCACTGCGGACTGAATTGCGGTTCTCTTGCCAGCGCACGCCAGCCCACGTCAAAGGCGCCCAGCACTAACTGCCTGAAAAAAAACCAGATAAAACCGGGTAAGACCTGTAAACGCACTGAGGGTAAGGTTAACCTGGCAAAGTACTGCCAGATTAGCATTAACAGCCATAGCGGCAGAAAAAACCACCAACCCTGGTTTTGAGTTAATGCAGCCCAGACCAGGGCAGCCAGGATGCTGAGCATTGCCATATCCGTCATTCGCTGAAATATCATACCCGAAAGATCCTTTTTGGCGGCGACCTGCCCAATACTATTGAAGATACTATAAAAACTCAAATGAGCAGCCGCTTTTACCCACTGCTGATTTGGTGATATGGTTTTAGTCACCCAAGTAACAGGAGCCCTTATTATGCGCGACGATCTGCATTTAAAGATCCGCCACCTAGCCGCCACTGACTACCCCCAGGTCCAGGCATTGATGGATCGGGTGTACCATGACATTGGTGGCGCCTGGCCGGAGCACACCATTAATAAGCTTATTAAAGACTTTGCCGAAGGCCAGATTTGCCTGATTGACCATGAGGAAATTATTGGCCTGGCGTTAACGGTACAGGTTAACTATGACCGCTTTAGCAACCCCCACACCTATGATGATTTAATCGGCAAACGCGAAACCATTTTGCACGATAAAACTGGTGATGCGCTGTATGGCCTGGATTTAATGATCCACCCCGACTACCGTGGTTACCGGCTGGGTCGCCGCCTGTACGATGCCCGCAAAGAGTTATGCCGCCAGTTAAATTTACGCGCTATTATCGCCGGTGGCCGCATTCCGAATTATCAGCAACACAGCAGTGAAATGTCGGCGGCGGAGTATCTGGAAGCGGTAAAATGCCGGGAAATTTATGACCCGATTTTAAGTTTCCAGTTGTCGAACGACTTTCAGTTAAAACGTTTGCTAAAAAAATATCTGCCTGAAGATGAGAGTTCGCAAGGTTATGCGACCTTGCTGGAATGGAATAATATTTTTTATGAGCCGGTTCAGGCCGGGCTGAACAGTCGCAAAACCCAAATCAGAATTGGCGCCGTGCAATGGCAAATGCGTGAAGTCTCCTCCGTTGAGCAAATGCTGCAGCAAGTCGAGTACTTTGTTGATGCGCTGGCCGATTATCAGAGTGACTTTGCGTTGTTTCCGGAGTTTTTTAACGCGCCGCTGATGGGGCTGTGCCCCGATAAATCAAATCAGACTGCCGCTATCCGCTTTCTGGCCGGCTTTACTGAGCGTTTTAAAGCCGCCATGTCGGATATGGCCGTCAGCTACAATATTAATATTATTACCGGCTCAATGCCGGTGCTGGAAGGCGACAGCTTATTTAATGTCAGTTTTTTATGCCGGCGGGATGGCACCGTAGATTGCCAGAGTAAAATTCATATTACCCCGCATGAGCGGCGCGACTGGGTAATTGAAGGCGGCGATAAGCTGCAGGTGTTTGACACCGATGCCGGCCGGGTGGGTATTTTAATTTGCTACGATGTTGAATTCCCGGAGCTGAGCAGGGTACTGGCCCAGCAAGATATGGATGTGTTATTTGTGCCGTTCTGGACCGATACCAAAAATGGTTTTTTGCGGGTTAAACACTGCGCTATGGCCAGGGCGATTGAAAACGAATGTTACGTGGTCATTTGCGGCAGCTGCGGTAACCTGCCACAAGTGGACAACCTCGACGTACAATATGCGCAGTCGGCGGTGTTCTCGCCGTCTGATTTTGCCTTTCCACACGATGCGGTGATGTCTGAAACCACACCTAACACTGAAATGCTGATGTTCTCTGATTTGGATCTGGACCGTTTAAAGCAAATTCGTAATGAAGGCTCGGTCACCAACTTAAAAGACCGCCGGCATGATCTGTATCAAGTAAACTGGCTGAACCTGCTGCCCGATTAGCCATAAGTCTAAGTGGCAGCACTGCGGTTTTTCGGTAAGGTACGTAAAACCGCAGCCACGAGAACCATACCCATGTCTTATCAAACCGAGTATCAGGCAGCTTGCCAGCAACCGCAGCAATTCTGGGCTGAAAAAGCCAACCGCTTAGCCTGGTATCAGGCTCCGGGTCAGATTTTGCATATACAAGGCGAGCAATACCAATGGTTTGCCGACGGTGAGTTGAATACCGCATATCTGGCGCTCGACTATCATTTAACCCAGGGCCGCGGCGACCAGACTGCCTTGATTTATGACTCACCGGTCACCAATAGCAAGCAGCAATTTACTTATCAGCAACTGACGGACCAGGTCGCGCTGTTTGCCGGGGTATTAAAAGCACGTGGTGTCGAAAAAGGCGATCGGGTGGTTATCTATATGCCAATGATCCCGCAGGCCGTTATCGCCATGCTGGCGGTAGCCCGGTTGGGTGCTGTCCATTCGGTGGTGTTTGGTGGCTTTGCCGCGCACGAGCTGGCAGTGCGGATAGATGACGCCAGCCCGAAAGTCATTGTATCGGCTTCCTGCGGTATTGAAGTTAACCGGGTAATCGCCTACAAACCTCTGCTGGATAACGCGCTTGAACTGGCTGAACACCAGCCCTATAGTTGTATTATCTGGCAGCGTCCCGAGCTTACGGCCGACTTGCAGGCCGGCCGTGATTATGACTGGCAGCATTTAATGCAAAGTGCTGAACCTGCGGCGTGTGTGCCGGTAAAAAGCACCGATCCGCTGTATATTCTGTATACCTCAGGCACCACCGGTAAGCCCAAAGGCGTGGTGCGCGACAACGGCGGCCATGCCGTGGCGTTGCATTACAGTATGCAGGCCATTTATGGTATGGCACCGGGTGATGTGTTCTGGGCCGCTTCCGATGTTGGCTGGGTGGTCGGCCATTCTTATATTGTCTACGGCCCCTTGCTAGCCGGTTGCACCAGCGTGTTATATGAAGGCAAGCCGGTCTATACCCCGGATGCCGGGGCATTCTGGCGAGTTTGCGCCGAGTACAAAGTTAAAGCTCTGTTTGCGGCGCCCACCGCCTTTCGGGCCATTCGCAAAGAAGACCCTGATGCTAAGCTTCTAAAAAACTATGACCTGAGCGCATTGGAGCGGATATATATGGCAGGTGAACGGCTCGATCCGGCGACCTACGACTGGACGGTTGAACACAGCCAAAAGCCGGTAATTGACCACTGGTGGCAAACCGAAACCGGCTGGGCCATAAGTGCCAATCCGGCAGGTATAGAGCTGTTGGCCAGCAAAGCCGGCTCGGCTACGGTGCCGGTGCCGGGCTTCCAGGTGGCGATACTGGACCATAACGGCCAGCCGCTGCCTGCGAACCAGCAGGGTAATATTGCGCTAAAACTGCCACTGCCGCCGGGCTGTCTGACCACCATCTGGCAAAACCCGGAGCGTTTTACCAGCGGCTATTTGCGTCAGTTCCCCGGTTACTACGCCAGTGGCGATGGTGGCTATCTGGATGACGACGGCTACCTGTATGTGATGGGCCGTACTGATGATGTGATTAACGTCGCCGGCCACCGCTTATCAACCGGCGAAATGGAAGAAATTGTCGCCAGCCACCCGGCGGTGGCCGAATGTTGCGTCATTGGCCTGGCCGATCCGTTAAAAGGCCAGCAGCCGGTGGGCTTTATTTTACTTAAAAACGGCGTCGATATTACAGAGCAGCAACTGCAAACAGAACTGGTGCAGCGGGTACGTGAACAAATAGGTGCGCTGGCCTGCTTTAAACAGGCGTTAATCGTGCCGCGTTTACCCAAAACCCGCTCGGGTAAAATTCTGCGCAAGTTACTCAGACAAATTGCCGATGGTGAGGAATACGTGGTGCCGTCCACCATCGACGACCCGGCCAGCCTTAGTGAAATTGCCGATTGCATGATAAAACGGGGGCTGATGGCAAAATAACGCTTCGCTAATAAGGCACTACTGATCGACAATTAGGATTTGGCTGTAATTAATGGATATACCCGTCATCCTTGAAGCTGCAGCGGTGTTGGCTACGCTCACTCCCCCCAATCACATAGACATCTATGCTTATGGGGGTTCACTCACTTGCCGCCTACCTGCAATTTCAATGATTTTGGGTATATAATGGCCGCCTGCTGCCAGAGCGGCCGTTTTTGCCATGCTTTTTTTTGCCAAGTAGGGACATGTCATGTTGTATTTTTCCAGCCAGAAAATTCCGGAGTTACAAGGCCTTAATTTTGCCCAGCGTATGCAGGTCGTGCGTGCAGCTGCCGATAAACTGCCGACACCAACTAAAGTCGGTTTAAATACGCTGAAATTAATCATTATATTCGGCCTGTTTATTCTGGTCGCCCGGGCAGATGGCTGGGCCATTCTGGGTTATGCCCTGCTGGTAGCGCCTGTTTATATGCTGATTACCCGGCCCATCACCTTTGCCCTGTGCCAAAGCCAGTTTAGTGCCATGCGCCAACAGTTGTTTGAGCAAAATGCCAGACAGACGCAGGACGACTAAACGCCAGGCCTGCTGATAACCGATAACAAAGAACCCGCCAAAGGCGGGTTCTTTTTTAGATAAACTATTTACTAATCTTGCTTAATTAAAACCAATCGAGCTAAAAAACACCGTCAGCATGTTGTAGCCAAAATAGATGGTCAGCACGGTATTAATAAAAATAATCGCCAGGATCACTGGAATAAAGGTACCCAGCGAAAAATTCACATATTTTTGCAGGAACGAACCGGCAAAGCTGGCATTACCCTGGCTCATTTCCGCATCCAGATTGTGTTTTTTCCAGCGATAAATTACAAACAAACACAGCAATAAGCCGTTTAATGGCAGGATCGTTTCATAAAACATATCGTATATTAAATCGAAAAACGACTTGGTATTACCACCGTAACTCAGAATGTTACTCAGCCAGTCGATACGACCAAATGACAATGCACTTATTACTGCCAGTACCACCATCGCGGCACCCAACGAGTACAGCGCCTTACGCCGGCTTAAGCCTTTGCCATCCATAATGCTGGCAACCGGTACTTCAATAATGGATACCAGCGACGTCATCGCCGCGAAGAACACCAGCAGGAAGAAAAACGAGGCAATAAACGATGCGCCAAAGTAACCAATGTCAGCCTGCAGTGCTAAAAAGATTTTTGGCAGAAACATAAAAATCATGCCAATGCTCGACTCAGACAGCTCGCTGATTTCAATATCCGGGTTAAACGAAAAGGCGGCAGGTAAAATCAATAAGCCAGAGCAACAAGCTACCAGCAAGGACAACCCCGCCACCATCTTACCGGCAGAAACAATATTATTATTTTTCTGAATATAAGAGCCATAGGTAATTAAAATACCCATTGCTAGGGACAGTGAGAAAAACGCCTGGGCCAATGCCCCATTTAACACCTGACCTGTAATCTTGCTAAAGTCCGGTACCAGGAAAAACTTAACACCTAACATAGCGTTTTCCAGAGTCAGCACGTAAATCACCAACGCTATCAGCATCACAAACAGTAATGGCATTAACACCGTCGTGGCTTTTTCTATGCCTTTTTTTACCCCACCCTGCAGAATTAAAAAGGTCAGCCCCACTACCAGCGCCATATAGGCAAACAGCTCGTTGCTGTTAATAAATACACCAAAGCCGTTGGGATCAGCCAGCTGATCCAGCTGGCCCATGATGGCTTTACCCAAATATCCGGCAATCCAGACGGTGATAACCAGATAAAACACCCCAATCATAAAGGGGGTGATAACCGACAACCAACCAACGGTGCGCCAGGCCCGGTTCTGGCCGATTTCAGTATAAGCGCCCAGCGGGTTTTGCCGGGTATGCCGACCCAGACTCATCTCGGCCAGCATTACCGGTAAGCAGACAAAAAATACAAAAAAGGCATAAATAATTAAAAAGGCGGCACCGCCATTTTTACTGGCCATCACCGGAAAAGCCACCAGGTTACCTATGCCGACGGCCGAACCTGCGGCTGCCAGGATAAACCCCAGACTGGAGCTGAATTGTTCACGTTTCATTGGATTGCGGACTCCCTGAATCTTTTTATTAGAATAGTTTTTTTGCTATTTTTATTTTGTTCGCACAGCATGCTAACAGCAGGCTGCGGCAAATCCTAGTCCAACCTTTCGCAAAGCCATTGCTAATTGGTTTTGGCTTTTGGATCTGCTATCTTGCAGCGACGAAACAGCAAGCAGGTTTTACCATGTTTTATATGATTTACTCTGAAGATGCGGCCAATAGTCTGGAAAACCGGCTGGCAACCCGACCGGCTCATCTGGCCCGGCTGCAGGCCTTAAATGAAGCGGGTCGGTTATTACTCGCCGGCCCGTTACCGGCAATTGACAGCAATGAACCCGGTGGCGCCGGCTTTACCGGCTCGCTAGTGGTAGCCGAATTTAACTCACTGGCAGATGCCCAAAACTGGGCCGACAGTGACCCATACCTGACCGCTGGTGTTTACGTTAAATCAACCGTTAAGCCTTTTAAGCGGGTATTACCCTAAATGACATATGTTTTATTAACAGGTGGCGCTGGTTATATCGGCAGCCATACCGCCCTCGCATTGCTGCGGGCCGGTTATCAGGTTATTAGTTTCGATAATTACAGCAACAGCTCTACCGCTGCTTTACAACGGGTAGCGCAACTGGCTGGTGCTGACATTATCAGTGTCAGCGGCGATATAAGAGATGAAGCGGCACTAAGCGCGGTATTCCGGCAATATCAGGTAAGCACGGTAGTGCATTTTGCCGGTTTAAAAGCAGTAGGTGAGTCTGTAGCAATGCCACTGCACTACTATGATAACAATGTCGCCGGCACTGTGACCCTGTGCCGGGTAATGCGCGAATTCAAGGTTAAAAAGCTGGTATTCAGCTCCTCTGCCACGGTTTATGGCGATGCCAAAAAAGTACCCATTGCCGAAACTTCGTCACGCTCTGCTACCAACCCCTATGGCCAGAGCAAACTGATGATTGAACACATTCTGGAAGATTTGGTTAAGGCCGAGCCTGACTGGGGCATTACTCTGCTGCGCTATTTTAACCCGGTCGGTGCCGACAGCAGTGGCCAGATTGGCGAAGACCCGAATGGTATTCCAAATAACCTGATGCCATTTATCTCACAGGTGGCAGTAGGGAAACGCGACAAACTGAGTATTTTTGGTGACGACTACCCCACCCCGGACGGTACCGGCGTGCGTGACTATATTCATGTGGTTGATTTAGCCGCGGGTCACCTGAAAGCCCTGCAGTATCTTGAAACCAATCAGGGTATTGCAGCCATTAACCTGGGTACCGGCACTGGCTACAGCGTGCTGGATATGGTTAAAGCGTTCAGTAGTGTCAACAATGTCGACGTGCCCTATCAGATTGCGCCCCGCCGCCCCGGCGATATTGCCAGTTGCTATGCCATGCCAGACAAAGCCTTAAAACTGCTGGGCTGGCGGGCAGAGAAAACCCTGGACGACATGGTGCGGGACAGCTGGCGCTGGCAAAGCCAGAATCCGGATGGCTACTCCGACAGTTAGCAGGCCGGACAACTAGCCAGCTCCGGCTTTTTAGTAACGAAATTAAGGTAGCGGCATGCGCATAATGCCGCCTTTAAACAAGCCAAAATAAATAACCTGCTGCTGGTTTTCCTCAACCAGGATCATACTTCGCACCCCACCAAAAAATGCCTGCTCCGGATATTCATATTGCTGCCAGCTGGCACCGCCATCGTCAGTCCATTCAATAATAAGCGGTTGTGGCTCCGTGAAGTTTTTAGCCCAGCCAGCTGTATAGATACGCTCCGGGTTATCAGGGTCAATAATCAGATCAAAGTAAAACCGAAAGTTGACGTTATCGAGCACCGCCTGCCAGCTCTGACCATGATCGTTACTACGGACAATACCGCCCTCGGCGCTGACATAAACCGTTTGCGGGTCGTCAGGGGCATAACGAATGGCTTTAATCGAGCTGGGGTTGGGAAATAAGTCGCTGTGCAGAATAGCCTGGCGGGTTGTCACATCATATTGATAGAACACTCCATTTTCGATAGCGCCCTGGCCACCATACCAGATAGTCTGGCCATCAGCAGACTGAGTCAGGGCGCTTTTCGGCTGACCAAAACCGCCAAAATCACCATGTACCGCTTTCCAGGTCTGGCCCATATCAGTGGAGCTGGCCAGCACATCTATGCCCGTGGCATAAACCACCTGCTCTGCATTATCATACAGCAACGCATATATGGCCTCGTTCTCCCCCGCCTGGCCAAACTGATAATCAACTTCGTGCCAGTCACTACCGCCATTGAAGCTTTCAAACAGTAAGTATGCTGGCAAATCGTCCTGGTTGGTTTTAACGGTTGACGCCAGCCAGTGCTGCTCGGTCAGCAGGCTCATGGCCATAACGTCATAGCCCTCCAGGCCCGCAGCAATCCAGTTACCACTGCTATTCTGGCGATGCACGCCATCATCACTGGCAGCCACTAACACGCCGCTATGCTGATACAACTCATTAATAATAAAACCATCCAGCCCCTGATAACTAAGACTAACCGGCGGCGTGGGCGATACTGGCGGTGGAGGCGGCGGCTCCTGTACCGCTGAACTACTGCTGCCGCCACAAGCGCTGATTAGCATTGTGCTCAGGCATAAGCCACACACTACCAAAAACGGTTTAACAGACATTACTAACTCCCTTTTAGCTGAATATGCCTACTGTAACTTAAAAACACTGTTTTTTTGTAATTAAAAGTTAACGGTTATTTCACTAGTATAGAAATTGATCATGCAACGGGATGATCGAATGCCATGAGTAAGCAACAAAAAAAGGCGCCGCAGCGCCTTATTTATAAAGGGTTATTTCAGCTTTGGCCCTGCCGGGTGGGCTTTTTGCCAGTGGGCTGGCGTTGGGTTGATTTACCTTTGCTGGCCGGTGCGCGCTGCGGTTTGGCTGCGGGCTTTGGCTTAGGCTCTTTTTTAGCCGGGGTTTTCTCGGCGATCTGGTGTTTACGCACCGCCCGTTTCATACTGGCTAAGCGACGGCGCCGTTCAGTGCGATCTTCGCTTTTAACCAGGGTTTGCTCCTCCGGGCCCAGGTGCACTAACTTACGCAGGTAGTTAACCTCGTCCAGTGGATATTCAGCATAACCGCCGGCCGGAATGTGCTTTGGCAGCAGTAAATCGCCGTAGCGCACCCGGATCAGCCGGCTGACCACAGCGCCCTGCGATTCCCACATACGCCGCACTTCACGGTTACGGCCCTCGGTTAGCACCACATGAAACCAGCGGTTAATGCCTTCGCCCGGTAAGGCTTTGACTTTCTTAAAGTTGGCTTTACCATCTTCCAGCTCGACCCCGGTACGCAGCCGTTGGATCATCGCATCGTTAATATCGCCAAATACCCGTACTGCGTACTCGCGTTCGACTTCAAATTTAGGGTGCATTAAGCGGTTGGCCAGCTCACCGTCTGTGGTGAACAACAATAAACCTGAGGTGTTAATATCCAGCCGGCCGATGGCTATCCAGCGGGCGCCTTTAATTTTTGGTAAGCGGGCAAACACGGTAGGCCGGCCTTCAGGGTCAGTGCGTGAACAAATTTCGCCCTCAGGCTTATGATAGGCCAGCACCCGGCAGATTTGCTGCTCTTCACTGGCCAGTTGCACCGGGTGGCCGTCAACCCGCACGGCCTGAGCGGTGCTTACCCGATCGCCCAGGCTGGCAGGTTTACCATCAACGGTCACCCGGCCTTTGCTGATCCAGTCTTCCATTTCCCGGCGCGAGCCGACGCCGGCACGGGCTAATACTTTTTGCAGTTTTTCGCTGCTGATTTTATCACTCATTAGTGTAACTCTCCTGTCATCTCGACGGTGGGAAGAAGATCGGCCGTCAGCTCGGTAAATTCCGGCAGTGGCGGCAAATCGCTGAGGCTTTTTAAGCCAAAATAATCTAAAAATAACGCCGTAGTGGCATACAGTCCCGGCCGGCCGGGTACTTCCTTATGGCCCACCACTTTTACCCAGCCGCGATCCAGTAAGGTACGGATAATCTGGGTACTGACGGTTACGCCACGTACTTCTTCAATTTCGCCACGGGTTAGTGGTTGTTTATAGGCAATTAACGCCAGGGTTTCCAGCACAGCGCGGGAATAACGGGCTGAACGTTCTGGCCAGAGCTGGGCTAAATCATCACTGAGTTCAGGCCGGGTTTGAAAGCGAAAACCCGAAGCGGTTTCCAGCAGCTGAATGCCGCGGGCACTGTAATCCTGTTGCAACTGACGAATTGTAGCATCTATCCGGCTTTTACTGACAGTAAAACGTTGCAGCACTGAAGCTTGCAGTTCAGCCACGCCAAGCGGTTGTTCGCTGGCAAAAATAGCCGCTTCAATCAGCTGTAACAGTTGAATATCATTGATTTTCTGGGCCATCAGCAGTGTTCCCGGGCTAATTTGACATGAATTTGGCCATAGGCTGCAACCTGGGTAAGTTCAACCAGTTTTTCTTTAGTCAATTCCAGGATGGCCAGAAAACTGACAACCACGCCTTGCCGCCCCTCGCTCAGTTCAAAGCACTGTTCAAACGCCAGGTAGCCCTGATGCTGTGCCAGTAAATCTAAAATCCGGCTCATCCGCTCGCGGGTCGACAAATGCTCACGTTTAATATGATGATGCTGAAAGTCTTTAGCCCGTTGCATAATGCTTTTTAACGCCATGACCAGCTCGCTCAGTTCCACCTCGGGCAGCACGACCAATGGGCTGAAATTATCGGCAAGGGCTGCCCGGGCATTGAAATAGTCGCGCTCATCCCGTGGCAGGCTGTCCAGTTCGCTGGCGGCCTGCTTGTACACCTCATATTCCTGCAGGCGGCGGATCAGTTCAGCCCGCGGGTCCAGCTCTTCGTCATCATGCTGGGTATGTTTAGGCAGCAACAGCCGCGATTTTATCTCGGCCAGCATAGCAGCCATCACCAGATATTCGGCTGCCAGTTCAAAATTCAGGCCCTGCATCAGGTCAATATATTCCATATATTGCAGGGTAATTTCGTTAACCGGTAAGTCGACGATATCAAACTTATGCTTGCGGATTAAATACAGTAAAAAATCGAGCGGCCCTTCAAACGCATCCAGCAGCACTTCCAGCGCATCAGGCGGAATATATAAGTCATCCGGACGTTGATGCACCGCCTCGCCGCGGACAAAGGCCAGCGGCAAAGGTTGTTGCACTGTTAAGCTAGCAGGCTGGTTGCTCATTGCTTATTACAGCTTCGGCGTCACAAAAAGGGCGTCGGATCGCCACGGCCTTCCCGCAGCACTGTTGCGCCCTCTTCTGATAAATCGACCACAGTAGTGGGTGCTTCGCCAATCACGCCGCCATGCATTATCAGGTCAACCTGGCGTTCCAGTTGCGAGCGCATATCATCGGGATCGGCCTCAGCGAAACGCTGACCCGGTAAAATTAAACTGGTCGACAGCAAAGGCTCACCTAATTCAGCCAACAGTGCCTGGGCAATTTTATTTTCCGGGATCCTAAGGCCAATGGTTTTTTTCTTGTCATTTAACAAACGTCGTGGCACTTCTTTAGTACCACGCAAAATAAAAGTATAGGCACCAGGGGTATTGTTTTTAATCAGTCGAAACGCGGTATTTTCAACTTTGGCGTATACTGACAACTCAGATAAGTCGCGGCACATCAGGGTAAAATGATGGTCACCGCTGATTTGACGAATCTGGGTTATTTTGTCCATGGCACTTTTGTCGCCCACATGACAACCCAGCGCATAACCACTGTCGGTTGGATAAACCACAACACCACCTTGCTTAATAATTTGCACGGCTTGTTTTAACAGACGCTGCTGCGGGTTCTCGGGGTGAATATGAAAAAATTGGCTCATGTATTGTTCTTCTATCGTTGTTTTTTATTTAATTTAACGCCCAGTTATGCCAAACCGGCGTAACATCATCAGTTAAATATAGATTTTTTCCAAGATCATTCCAGCTGGTTTGCTGATGAAAATCAGAACCTACCGACGCCGTTAAGCCATGTAACTGACATAACGCCCAAAGCTCGCGCTTTTGCACCGGGGTTTGCTGTGGCGAAATAATTTCCATCGCATCGCCACCGGCAGCTGCAAATTGTTCAGCCAGGCGTTTTACCCATTTGGTGGTCAGTTTATATTTTAACGGATGGGCCAGCACGGCGACACCGCCGGCATCATGGATCCATTGCACCGCCTCGGCCATTTCTACCCAGTTACTGGGCACATAGCCGGTTTTACCGCGGCCCAGATACTTCTTAAACACATCGTTCATTGAACTGGCTTTGCCAATGTTAACCAGATGGCGGGCGAAGTGGGTACGGGTAATTGCTGCACCATTGGCCAGTTCCATAACAGCAGGCAGCACATCCGGAATTTGACTTTTTGCCAGGCGTCTGGCCATTTCTTCGGCGCGCTCCAGCCGTTGTTGTTGCTGCGAGGCCAGTCGGGCTAAAAACTGCGGGCAGTCCGGGTTAATATTCAGGCCTACAATATGAATTTCCAGTTGCTGCCAACGGGTAGAAATTTCCACGCCATTAATCAGCCGCAATGCCAGTTGCTGCTGGTTAATAGCCTGCCGGGCTGCTGTTAAACCGGCAACGGTGTCATGGTCAGTTATCGCCAGCGCATCAACACCGCGTTCCACCGCCCGCGCAACCAGTTCAGCAGGCGACAGTACGCCGTCTGAGCACAGGGTATGGCTGTGTAAATCATATTTCATCGGCACCTCTTTATAAGGCTGGTATTGTCGCACAGGGTAGCCGTTTGGCAAAGCATCGCTGATATCAGCTTTTGAACCAGAGCGGCTTAGCCTGCGTAATCTCCTGCAAATCTATCCTGAGGTGAAACTATGTTCGGCTTTCTGAAACCCAATCCGGCAAAAAAATTACGTAAGGCCTACGACAGCAAGCTGGAACAAGCGATGCATGCCCAGCGCAACGGTGATATGCGCTTATATGCGGATTTAACCGAGCAAAGTGAACAAATATGGCAACAATTAACCGAGCTGGAAAAAGCTAACGCAAAATGAAACGCGACAAAATTAAGCCTTCTGGCCGCTTATACGCTTTTATTTCTGTGTTATAACAAAACAGCACTTGACGCGCGCCACATTTCGCGGTTTTATGTGGCAACTTTATTGTAATAACCCGTGATTAAACTCAATGCAATTAACAAACGCTTTTAACCTGACCAACTGGTGGTGGCACATACCCAACGGGCGTGTGTAGGCGTTGTATTAGCTTTAATTACCTAAGCCCGTTTCCTGATAAGAAGCGGGTTTTTTTATTTTAAGAGAATAACATTATGATTTTCAGTCATATTACCGACCAGCAAGGCGAAGTGGCCAGTATCAGCATGGCGGCGCCATATCATGCCGACGCGCTGGCCACCTTTGCCAGCTTAAGTGCTGATAGTGCCAGCGCTGTGCTGCTTGAGTCAGCCGAAATAGACAGCAAAGACAACCTGAAAAGCCTGATGTTGCTTGATGCCGCGCTGCGGATTGAATGTAATGGCATGCAGGTTGAAATTAACGCGTTAAGTCAGAACGGCAGCACCCTTTTGCCTTTTCTGGCAGAAAAACTTGCAGACGTAGCCAACGTCACCCGCACAGATAACAGCCTTAGCCTCAGTTTCAGCCAGCCAGACCCCTTGCTGGATGAAGTAAGCCGCTTAATGCAGCCTAATCCGTTTGCTGTACTGCGGGTTATTCAGCATCAGCTAACCAGCCACAGCCAGCAAAGCGCCGAGCAGAACAACGAAGCTGACTTTGCCATTATGTTGGCCGGAGTCATTGGTTATGACATGGTAGCTAACGTTGAACAGTTACCAGAGGTGGGCAATGGCAATAACCAGTGCCCGGATTATCTGTTTTATCTGGCGGAAACCTTATTAGTGCTTGATCACCAACGTCAGCAAAGCCAGCTGATTGGTAACGTATTTTGTGGTGAGCAAGCGCCGGCAACCTATTTTGTTATCGGCAAGCGGCTGGAGCAGCTGAGACAGCGGCTGGCTGAACCAGCGCCGTTGGCAACCGGCAAGCCGGGCGATGACAGCCAGCTGCAGGTAGATATCAGTGATGCCGAATTCAGCACTCAGGTTGAAGCGTTAAAAGAGCATATTGTCAGTGGCGATGTGTTTCAGGTGGTACCATCACGCTGTTTCAGCCTGCCCTGCCCCAACCCGCTGGCTGCATATGCCAAATTAAAGCAGCTGAACCCCAGTCCTTATATGTTTTATCTTAAAGATCCGGCCTTTCAATTATTTGGCGCATCCCCGGAGTCGGCGCTGAAATTCAGTGCCAGTAACCGTCAGGTGGAAATTTACCCGATTGCCGGTACCCGCCGCCGCGGTTTTAAAGCCGATGGCAGTATTGACCGCGATTTAGACAGCCGGATTGAGCTGGAACTGCGCCAGGATGACAAAGAAAAAGCCGAGCATTTAATGCTGGTCGATTTAGCCCGCAATGACGTTGCCAGAATCAGTGTGCCGGGCAGCCGCTATGTTAAGGAGCTGCTAAAAGTAGACCGCTACTCTTATGTAATGCATCTGGTGTCGCGGGTAATTGGTACCTTAAAGCCGGAACTGGATGCACTGCATGCTTACCAGGCATGTATGAATATGGGCACCTTAGTCGGCGCGCCAAAAGTCAAAGCAGCTGAGCTGATCCGCAACGTAGAACGCCAGCGCCGTGGCAGTTATGGTGGTGCCGTCGGTTATTTAACCGGCAATGGCGATTTTGACAGCTGCATTGTGATCCGCTCGGCTTATGTTGCCAATAATACCGCTTATATTCAGGCCGGCGCGGGGGTGGTATTTGATTCGGTAGCCGAACTGGAAACCGAAGAAACCCGCAATAAAGCCCAAGCCGTGATCAGCGCCATTATGGCGGCAGGCCATTAACCGTCCAGGTAGGAACATCGCAGGAGCATTACAGCATCATGACCACTCTGTATTTATTAGACAATATCGACTCCTTTACCTACAACCTGGTGGATGAGTTTGCCCAGTTAGGTTTTGAGATCAAGCTATACCGCAATACGGTGCCGGCCAGTTATATATTCGCCAAGATGCAGCAGGAAACCGGTCCGGTACTGTTAGTGTTATCACCCGGCCCCGGCGCCCCGGCGGACGCTGGCTGCATGCCGGCATTGTTAAAATTAGTAGCAGGCCAGTATCCGGTACTGGGCATTTGTCTGGGCCATCAGGCTATCACCGAGCATTATGGCGGCCTGGTAGGTCGCGCCGGCGAGACAGTGCATGGTAAAACGGCCAGTATTAATGTGGCGCCCCACCCGGTCTTTGCCGGCTTGCCTAATCCGTTTTCGGTTGCCCGCTATCACTCGCTGATGGCAACAGAGCTGCCGAATGCCCTGAGCTGTATTGGTACAGACCGGCATATCCCGATGGCGATTATTCATGAACAACAACGCATGCTGGGCTTTCAGTTTCATCCTGAGTCTATCCTGACCACCTTAGGCAAGCCCTTGCTGCAGCAAAGTATCAGCTATTTATTAAGGAGTGACGCATGACGAGCGCTGGATTAACAGAGCAGGTGCCACAGCCGGTGCAGGAGCAGGTACAGCAAGTGCTGACCGGTAAACCGTTAACTCAGAGCCAGAGCGAAAGCTTTTTCAGCGCTGTGGTTAACGGCGACGTAGAGCCGGTATTGCTCACGGCCTTGCTGGTAGCGCTGAAAATGCGCGGCGAAACCGCCGCAGAAATTGCAGGCGCCGCTAAAGCCCTGCGCCAGGCCGCACTGCCATTTCCTGAAACCATTGCCGGCAGTATTGATTGCTGCGGCACCGGTGGTGATGGCAGCAATACCATTAATATTTCAACCACCGCGGCCATTGTCGGCGCCAGTATGGGCCTGCCGGTTATTAAGCATGGTAACCGCAGTGTCTCGTCCAGTTCAGGCTCAGCAGATTTGCTGGAACAACTGGGGGTCAACATTCAGCAAGCGCCTGTGCAGGCCCTGGCAACCCTGAAAGCCAGTAACTGCAGCTTTTTATTCGCCCCGCAGTACCATGCTGGCATTAAACATGCGATGCCGGTGCGCCAGGCGCTGAAAAGCCGTACCCTGTTTAACTTACTGGGGCCGCTGGTCAACCCGGCCGCACCTGATTTTCAGTTGCTAGGGGTGTATGATCCGGCTTTGTGCCGGGTAATGGCTGAAGCACTGCAGCAACTAGGTACCAAAGCAGCCTGGGTGGTGCATGGCAGTGGCTGTGACGAGGTTGCGCTGCATGGTAATACCTATGTTTGCCAGCTGAAAGAGGGGCAGATAACCGAGTTTACCCTAAGCCCGGAAGATTTTGGCTTAAACGTGCAGCCACTCAGTAGCCTGGCCGGTGGCACGCCAGCGGAGAATGCCGCAGCCACCCTGGCAATTCTCTCTGGCCACGGCCAGAGCGCCCATAACCAGGCGGTGGCGATGAATGTGGCCGCTATGCTGAAAATAGCCGGCCTTGGCGACAATCTGGCGGTCAATACCCGCGCCGTGCTGGAATGTTTAGCCAGCGGTAAGGCAATGCAAACCTTGCAACAGTTTAAGGAAATGAGTCATGGCTGAGCATTTAAGCGACGAGCTGATAAACAACGAACAGCTGACCGGGGTACTGGCAAAAATTATTCAGCACAAAACGACGGAAGTAGCAGGCCTGAAGCAGGCAAAACCCCTGCAGCAGTTTGCTAATCAGATAACCCCAAGCACTAATGATTTTCTGGCTGCCCTGCAACAGCCCGGCAGCCGTTTTATTCTGGAGTGTAAAAAGGCCTCACCGTCGAAAGGCGTGATCAGAGCGCAGTTCGATTTAGCCGAAATAAACGAGGTGTATAACCACTATGCCGACTGTATTTCAGTGCTGACCGATCAGCAGTTTTTTCAGGGCAGTTATCAGAATCTGGCGACAATGCGTAAGTTAAGCGATAAGCCGTTGCTGCACAAAGACTTTATTATCGACCCCTATCAGATTTATCTGGGGCGGCTGCATGGCGCCGATGCGGTGCTGCTGATGTTATCGGTGTTAAGCGATGACGCCTACCGGCCCCTGGCTGCTTTAGCTGCTGAACTGAATATGACGGTGCTGACTGAAGTCAGCAATGAAACAGAAACCCGCCGGGCCGTTAAGCTCGGCGCTGAACTTATTGGCATTAATAACCGCAACCTGCGCGATCTGAGCACCGACTTAAATACCAGCTTTGTGTTGTCTGAACTGATCCCAGATGGGGTTACTGTGGTATCAGAGTCAGGCATTTATACTAACCAGCAAGTGCGGCAGTTACAGCCGGTGGCCGATGCGTTTCTGGTTGGCAGCTCCCTGATGGCGCAAGATGACTTAGCCGCTGCCGCCCGCAAATTAATCGTTGGCGAACATAAAGTATGTGGTTTAACCCGGCCAGAAGATGTTGGCGCCGCCTGGCAGGCCGGAGCTTATTATGGCGGCTTAATTTTTGCGCCGGCCTCGAAGCGTTGTATCAGCATGCAACAGGCAAAAGAGCTGGTGGCAGCGGCGCCGCTCAACTTTGTTGGTGTGTTTGTTGATGCGCCGCTTAGCGAAATTGCAGCCGCAGCCAAAACCCTGCAATTAAGTGCGGTACAGCTGCATGGTAGTGAAACTGATGACGATATCCGCGCGCTGCGTGCTGCGCTGCCGGTAGGCTGTCAGATCTGGAAAGCCTATCGTATCGCAGATTCATTGCCACACTTTACTGAACTGGCAGACCGGCTGTTACTGGATACGTACCACCCTGCCAGCCATGGCGGTAGCGGCGAAATATTCAACTGGCAACTGTTACAACAACCACTGGAAAAGCTGACCAAACTGCCCATTATGCTGGCCGGCGGGCTTAGCCCCGACAACCTAAGCGAAGCACTTACGTTGCCGGTAGCGGGGTTAGATATGAATTCAGGTCTGGAAAGCGCACCAGGGATTAAAGACAGCACAAAAATTCATGCGGCTTTTGCAAAGATAAGAAGGTTCCAGTACCGGGGTGCTTTAACTTCTGAGCAAAAAAAGCAAACAGAGCAGACAACACAGAGAGCAGTATTATGAGCGAGCTTAAACTAAACCCTTATTTTGGCCAGTACGGCGGCATGTTTGTACCGCAACTGTTAGTGCCCGCGTTAAAGCAACTGGAGCAAGCCTTTGTTGATGCGCTGCAAGACCCGGCCTTTGACGCCGAATTTCAGCAATTGCTGACCGAATATGCCGGCCGGCCGACCCCGCTGACCCTGTGCCGCAATTTATCGCCGAACCCGCTGGTGAAAATTTATATGAAGCGGGAGGATTTACTGCATGGTGGCGCCCATAAAACTAATCAGGTATTGGGCCAGGCCCTGCTAACCAAGCGGATGGGCAAAAAAGAAGTGATAGCCGAAACCGGCGCCGGTCAGCACGGTGTGGCAACGGCGCTGGCATGTGCCTTACTGGGGTTAAAGTGCCGCATTTACATGGGTGCCAAAGATATCGACCGCCAGCAGCCTAACGTATTCCGGATGAAACTAATGGGCGCGACGGTTATTCCGGTTACCGCCGGCTCAGGCACCTTAAAAGATGCAGTAAACGAAGCGATGCGTGACTGGTCAGCCAGCTATGCTACCAGCCATTACATGCTGGGCACCGCTGCCGGGCCACACCCGTTCCCGACTATCGTGCGTGAATTTCAGAAAATGATTGGCGAAGAAGCCAAACAGCAAATTCTTAAAGCCGAAGGTAAGCTGCCTGATGCAGTCATTGCCTGTGTTGGTGGCGGTTCCAACGCCATTGGTATTTTCGCTGACTTTATTAAAGAAGAAGGCGTGCGCTTAATTGGGGTTGAACCCGGTGGTAAAGGTATTAATACCCATCAGCATGGTGCGGCGCTAAGTACCGGTAGCTACGGCATCTTACACGGTGCCTACACCGCCATTATGCAAACCAGTGACGGCCAGATTGAAGAGTCATACTCGGTTTCTGCCGGCCTGGACTACCCGGCAGTCGGCCCGCAGCACACGCATTTGCAGCAAACCGGCCGCGCCGAGTATGTGGCCGTCAATGACGATGAAGCCTTAGCGGCATTTCAGCATCTGGCCATGGCTGAGGGCATAATCCCAGCACTGGAGAGCTCACATGCGTTGGCGCATGCCTTGAAAATGGCCAAAGATGCCACCGAACCTATGGTGTTGCTGGTTAACTTATCTGGCCGCGGCGATAAAGATTTAAGCCATGTCCACAGTATTCTGGCAGAACAAGCGGCAGATCAAACAGCGAACAAAGCAGCAGAGGGAGCGCACTAAATGCAACGTTATCAACAGATGTTTAACCGGCTTGCCGCAGAGCAACGCGGTGCTTTCGTGCCCTTTGTTACCGTGGGCGACCCGGGCCCGGAGCTGTCGTTTGAGATTATTAAAACCCTGATAGATGGCGGTGCTGATGCACTGGAGCTGGGTATTCCGTTCTCAGATCCTATCGCCGACGGCCCGACTATTCAAAATGCGAATATCCGGGCAATGGCGGCAGGCGTTACCCCGGCCATCAGCTTTGAGATTATCCGCAAAATCCGGGAGTACAACGCCGATATTCCGATTGGCTTACTGCTTTATTCTAACCTGGTAATGGCCCGTGGCTTAGATAACTTCTATAGCCAGGCGGCCGCTGCCGGCGTCGATTCAGTACTGATCGCCGATGTCCCGCTGCACGAGAGTAAAATGTTCCGCCAGGCGGCCATGGCCCACGATATTGCCCCTATTTTTATTGTGCCGCCAAATGTTGACGATGATGACTTACGGGCCATTGCTTCTTATGGCCGCGGCTACACCTACCTGCTTAGCCGGGCCGGCGTAACGGGCACGGAAACCCAGGCTGCGATGCCGACCGCTGAGTTAATCGCCCGGATCCGGGCTTATAATCCGGCGCCACCACTACTTGGGTTTGGTATTTCAACGCCGGCCCATGTTAAAGATGCCATTGCCAATGGTGCAGCCGGGGCGATTTGCGGCTCGGCCATTGTCAAAATTCTGGAGAAAAACCTGCAACAACCGGAACAGCTGCTCAGCGAACTGAAAAGCTTTATCCAGCAAATGAAAGCAGCCAGTTAACTGACTTGCCCCCCGCCAGCTTACTGCGGGGGGCTTTCTGCGCTATGGTTTTCGGCAGCGGTTGGTTATAATGCACGTCAATTTTCTATCTGAAAGATCCCTACTATGAATATCAGCAACAACGCAGTAGTTCAGTTTCACTATAGCCTTAGCGACGAAAGCGGCGAGCTGGAAAGCTCGAAAGGCAGCTCGCCGTTACTTTATATGCATGGCCAGCAGCAAATGCTGCCAAAGTTAGAAGCGGCGCTGGAAGGCAAGACCGCCGGTGATACCCTTGAGCTGACCCTGGCACCGGAAGATGCCTACGGTGAGGTGAAGGCCAATGCTATTCAGGACATTCAGGTAAAATACTTACACGGAGCCAAAAAATGGCAGCCAGGCATGAAGGCCTGGGTTCAGACTGAAGAAGGTCAACGTCAGGTTACTGTAGTGAAAGTAGGCATGTTTAAAGCACAAATTGACGTTAACCACCCGCTGGCAGGCAAAACCCTGACCTTTAAGGTAGAGGTGTTAAACGTCCGCCCGGCTAGCAGCGAAGAAATTGCCCATGGCCATGCGCATGGAGAAGGCGGCCATCAGCACTAACTAGTCGCCAGCCTGCTGCGGTGCTGGTAATAGCCGCAACAGCTTGCCACTGGCACTATCGGTCAGGATATATAAAGCGCCATCCGGACCGCTGCGTACATCGCGCAATCTGCTGTTAAGCTCGGTTAGCAGCAGTTGCTCGCTCACCACCTTGCCGTTTACCATTTCCAGCCGATGTAACGCCTTACCTGCTAACGCAGTAATAAACAGGTTGCCCTGCCAGGCCGGAAACAATTCACCCTGATATAGCGTCAAGCCGGCAGGCGCAATAGACGGGCTCCAGTGCCAGATGGGTTCAACCATGCCCGGATATTGCCGGAATGGCGATACTCTGGCGCCGGTGTAATCGATACCCCGGGTGGCGACCGGCCAGCCGTAATTTTTACCGGCCTGAATATTATTCAGCTCATCACCACCGCGTGGGCCATGCTCGTGGCTGTATACCCGACTGCTGGCAGCATCCCAGACAATTCCCTGCACATTACGATGCCCCATACTGTATATTTCGCTGGCATAGCCGGGCTGATCAATAAAAGGGTTGTCAGCCGGCACGCTGCCATCAGGCTGCAGCCGGACAATTTTTCCCAGATGATTAACCGGGTTCTGTGCCTGCTCACGGTAATCAAAGCCATCGCCCAGGGTCAGCAAAATGCTGCCATCGGGCAGTTGCAGCATCCGGCCACCATAATGCGCGGCGCCCTTGCGGTACGGCTCAGCTTTAAATATCTGACGAATATCCGTTAATTGTTGTGCTTGCCAGCGAGCGGTTGCCAGACAAACAGTATTCGCGTTGGCATCGCCACAAACATAACTGATTAATAGCTGTTGGTTCTGGCTGTAAGCTGACGGTACTAACACTTCCAGCAGACCGCCCTGCGCTGCTACATAAAGTTCTGGCAAGACGGGTGCAACGTCGGCTGTTACCTCACCTGTTGCCGAAAACTGCTTTAACTTACCAGTACGCTCTGTGACCAACAGGCTACCGTCCGGCAGAAATGCTAACGACCAGGGATAGTTAAGATCGTCGGCCACCGTAATAACCTGATACGGCACGGCCTGCCCTTTTACTGACAGCAGCAGAAACAGTAAAGCCGGTATGATAATTTTTTTCATATTACGCCTCATCGTTACATATTGCCGCGGCTGGTTAACCTGACATAAATCGCTGCACCTGCACCAGCGCACAAGGCCAGTGCCAGACTGCCAAACACGCCTCGGCTGGCGGCAATCAGGGTCGGCATCGGCGCCAGATTATTAATGGCCCACAGCGCCAGCAGCAAACCGACCAGGCTGCAGCCAACGGCCAGCCAGAGCCGGCTGACACCGACGGTAGTGTGTAATAACCGGCTGGCAAGCAGGGCCAGCAGTAATACCGGCGCCATAATCACCAGCATAGTTGGGGTAAAAGAGCGCAAATCGAACCAGACGGTATACAACCAGTCGCCAGCTGGCAGCTGTTCTACCAGGCCCGCTATAGCCACTAAATTAAACTGACTCTGCACTATACTGCCAAGTGCTGCCGCCAATAGCACTGCAATACTGTATGCCAGCAGTCTTTTAAGCTTGCTGTGGTTGTTAGGACGTGGCGTTGTCTGCATATGCTACCCATTCTGCCTGAAGCTATTAATCAAAAGCTTACCGGCATAGTGGCCACTTTACCAGTAACCCGGTATGCTCAAAGCATTTTTAGTTCCAGTTAATCACGCGAAGCTGTTACCATCACAGCATCAATACCAAACCAATCCGCAGCCGGGCGCGTATGCTCTGGCTGTTTATTCCAGCTAATTGAAGTGACAGCTATGGCTTTTATTAATAACCCGAATTATCAGCACAGTGCTACAGATAAAATTGGGGTGCTGCTGACCAACCTGGGCACCCCGGATGAACCGACGCCAAAGGCATTGAAACGCTACCTGAAACAGTTCTTATCAGATCCCCGAGTAGTCGAAGTACCGCGGCTGTTATGGTGGTTTATTTTAAACGGGGTTATTTTGCAAATAAGGCCGCGTCGCTCGGCTAAAGCCTATGCCACCGTGTTTACCGAGCAAGGCTCTCCGCTGTTGTTTCATACCAAAGCGCAAGCAGACGCCATAGCCCACGAATTTGCCAAAGAAGGCAGAACCGATGTGGTGGTTGATTTTGCGATGCGCTATGGTAATCCGTCATTTGCCTCAGTGTTAGATAAGATGTTTAGCCAGGGCGTGCGGAAAATTCTGGTACTGCCGTTATACCCGCAGTACTCGGCCTCCACCTCGGCTTCCACTTTTGATGAACTGGCAAAAGATTTCAGCCAGCGGCGCTGGTTGCCTGACATGCGGTTTATTTCGCATTATCATGATGACAACGGCTATATTGCCGCGTGCGCAGAGCGCATTAAACAACACTGGGCTGAGCATGGCCGCGCCGATAAACTGATGTTTTCTTATCATGGTATCCCGAAACGCTATTTACTAAATGGCGACCCCTATCATTGTGAGTGCTATAAAAGCTCCCGTTTAATTGCCGAAGCTCTGGGCCTTACCAAAGATGAGTACATGACCACCTTTCAGTCACGTTTTGGCCGGGAAGAATGGCTAAAGCCTTACACCGATGAAACCTTAAAAGCGTTGCCTGGCCAGGGCGTAAAATCCGTGCAGGTGTTTTGTCCCGGTTTTGCCGCAGATTGCCTGGAAACCATTGAAGAGATTGCTGAAGAGAATCATGAATACTTTATCGAGGCCGGTGGCGAGCAGTATCAGTATATCAGCGCATTAAACGACCGGCCGGCCCATATTAGCGCGTTATATCAATTAATTAAGCAGAACTTACAGGGTTGGCAGGTGGCCGATGACCCTAAACGGGCAGAGCGTGCCAGTCAACTGGCGACAGATAAAGGCTACTAAAACCCGGTTGCCTGCAGGTGTTGCTGGCTTAAACATCGCTATCTATCTGGGCAGCAACCACCTGGTTTCTGCCCTGGCTTTTCGCCTGGTACAGCGCTAAATCGGCCCGGTGCAGCCAGCTCTCCCAGCTTTCATCATTTTGCAACACAGCGATACCAATAGAGGTTGTTAGTTTTTTACCGTCTGGTAAACCCAGCTGCTCATTCACGCCAAGGCGTATTTTATCGGCCAGCTTGTGCAAGTCTGCTTGCTTAATGTCGGCCAGCAACACCACAAATTCTTCACCACCAAAGCGGAATACCGTATCGCGCTGGCGTACCATCTTTTTCAGAACCGGCACCAGCTCAGTTAACACATTGTCACCGGTTTTATGGCCGTAGTTGTCGTTAATGTTTTTAAAGTAATCCAGGTCAAGTAGCATCAGACCATATTCTGTAGCGTTTTTTCTGTGCTGAACAATTGCCGACATTAAGGCTTCATCTAAGGTTCTGCGGTTAGCAGCGCCAGTCAGACTATCGGTGGTAGCCAGCACTTTCAGTGCTTCACGCTGGGTTTGGGTGCGATAGGCAAAAACATAAGCGAACAGACTGGTAATTAAGCAGGTAACGGTAAACGACACTAACTGAAAAGTGCTGGCAAAAATCTGGCCCGGATTAAATAACGCAACGCCCACTAACACTGATAATGATAACAACAACATTAATAAGGCTTTGAACGGGGAAACCAGAAAAAAGATAAATACAATAAAAGGATAAACCCAGAATACGCCGTCAACACCCAGGTTAATACAGACCAGTATGGCGCCGACGCAAAACGCCATGGCCATAATCAGGCCGGGGCCTTTGGTGTTGTCCGTACGCCAGGCGTAAATTACACAGCAGATACTGATCGACACCATAACCAGATCGGCAATACCCACCACGATATTGCCGGTCAACAGCCGGTAAATCCCGTAGGGAGTAACACATACGGAAATCATCAGCCCGACCAGGCTTATCATCGCCAGATAAAAATTGCTTTTTAATCTTGCCAGCACACTTGTCTACCCTGAACTTTTTTATAATTATGCCGCTAATATAGGGGCTTTAATGGCCATAATGCAACTAAATTGCTTAAATAACAGGCATTTCAAACCTAACATCCACTGTATGCAACAACGCTTAACAGCGTTGCAAACATTTAGGGCGTGTTGACGTTTGCTGGTTAGAAATACCAGCCACTCAGCTGCAAAAACAACCACCAAACGTCAACACGCCCTAGGTACGTCCGCTTATTTTGTTCACCAGTACTGGCAACTGATTAAAGTGATTGATATGGAAATTGGCCTGGTCAACAAACTGCTGATTAGCCCCATTCAGGTACAGGCAGGATAAGCTACCTGCATTGGCCGCCACCTGCAAATCAAATAAATAATCGCCAACATATAAAATATCAGTACAGTTAACCTGTAACTGCTGTGCTATCAACCGTAACCCTGCCGGATCCGGCTTTGCCGCACAATCTTCACGGGTCAGCACCAGGCTGATTGGGATCTGCAACCGGCTGATCACCCGTTCAGTAGCAAGGCGCATATTGCGGGTTAAAATGGCCAGTGGCCAGCCTTGTTGTTGCAACTGCTGCAGGCTCTGCAATGCCCCCGGGATCCAGCTGGCGGCCTCGGCCCCTGCCAGTTCATGCTGATGAATAATCTGCTCCACCCGCGCTTTCTCAGTCAGGCAGCTGACCGTCGCCAGCTGCTCCAGTAACGGCGTGCCGGCAGGCCAGCCAATATCACTGCAGATAGCGCTGAAATCCAGCCGCGAGTCAACCAGGGTGCCATCCAGATCAAATACCACTGCTTTAATTGCCGGGCGTGTTGTTATTGCTGAGTGTGCTTTCATTTAAAAAATCCGGTTTAGGCTGGCTGTCTTATCAGTCTGGTTAAACGTTCTCTGCCCTGCTTTGGTTTAAACTGCTGCGCTATTTCAGCCATTTATTAAAATCCACGGCTGTTTAGCGCTTAAGCTTGCTATAAAAGCCTGCAATTGGCTAGACTAGCGCCCTGTTCGTTTTGACCACTTTTTTTCAATACTTAGTTTTAATACTTAAGAATACAGGAGCGCGACAATGGGCGCACAATGGAAAGCCAAACATAAGCAAGACGCCGCTAACGCTAAGGGCCGGATATTTACCAAACTGGCAAAAGAAATTGCCGTCGCCGCCCGCAACGGCGCTGATCCGGATATGAATGCCAAGTTGCGTTCTGCCATTGATACCGCCAAAAAAGCGTCGATGCCAAAAGACACCCTGGAACGGGCGATTAAAAAAGGCGCCGGCTTACTCGATGGCCCCGCTAATTATGAAACCGTAGTGTACGAAGGCTTTGCGCCGCATCAGGTACCGGTGATCGTTGAATGTTTAACCGATAATAAAAATCGCAGCGCTCAGAGTATCCGCCAGTTATTCCGCAAAGGCCAGCTGGCCACCTCAGGCGCCGTATCATGGGATTTTAAGCACTTAGGCCAGATTGAAGCCGAAGCCAACAGCCCGGATGCCGACATTGAGTTAGCAGCCATTGAAGCCGGTGCCCAGGATTTTGAAACGGGTGATGATGCTGCAGATAACGAAGTGGTGTTTTTAACTGAAGCCACCGATTTAGACATGGTCGCTAAAGCCCTGCCGGAATTTGGTTACACTGTGCTGACCGCTAAACTGGTATACCGGGCCAATAACCCGGTAACTTTAGACGATGAACAACGCGCTGAGGTTGAAGCGTTTCTGGACGCCATTGACGCAGACGACGATGTGCAAAACGTCTATGTTGGTTTAGCCGGCTAAGCTGGCTTTAACCAAACAGCAGTTGCCAGAAGCTGACTTTGCGCTGTTTATGGTAATGACGACGTAGCTTATCCACTTCAGTCAGCGCCTGCTGCAGTTGCTGTTCATCTCCTGCGTCAGCTGCAATCCGGGCGCGCTGTAACGTCAGCAGCACTTTATCCAGCCCTTCCAGGTACGTTTGTGCCTTATCTTCTGGAAATCGTGCTGTTTTTGCCTGTTCAGTCAGCTTCGTCAGTTCGCCGATAAAAGGTTTAGCAGCCTGCGGACTGGCTGCTTCTCTGGCTTGTTTTAACGCCAGCCCCATGTTTTTCATGGTGGTTTCCAGATCCACACTGTTACCTGCAACAACCGGCAGTGACAACACCAGCAGCAGACAGAATAAAAAACGGTTTAACATAACGACAACTCCGGGCTGGATTTTCAGGGCGCAGCATAGCATATTATGGTCAGCCATATTAACCAGAAGGACCCACCAATGACTCCCCGCCTCTCTTTACTTTGCATTGCGCTACTAAGTGCCGGGCTTACCGCCTGCAGCAGTCCGGGCCAGCTGAACAGTCCTGCTGCCACGCAACCGGCTGCCAGCGAGCTGAGCGTTGCCCAACGCGCCCGCTTAATTGCCCAAAACAGGATGATTATCGACACCCACATCGATGTACCTTACCGGCTACATAAAGACTGGGAGGATGTCAGCCAGGCCACTGAGCGGGGCGAGTTTGATTACCCCCGGGCCCGTGCAGGCGGGCTAAATGTGCCTTTTATGTCGGTGTATATTCCGGCCTCTTACGAGCGCAGCGGTGGCGGCTATCAGCTGGCGAACCAGCTGATTGATAATATGGAAGCCCTGGCAGGCCGGGCACCGGATAAGTTTGCCATGGCCCATAGCACTGACGATGCGCTAGCCCAGTTTGGCAATGGTAAAATTTCCCTGGCACTTGGCATGGAAAACGGCACCCCTATCGCCGGCGACTTAGCCAACTTACGCCATTTTTATCAGCGAGGTATTCGCTACATCACCCTGGCGCATTCTGAGAGTAACCATATATCTGACTCCAGTTACGACTTACGCCGTCGCTGGCAGGGCTTAAGCCCGTTTGGCAAAGAGCTGGTAGTAGCAATGAATAATATCGGCATGATGATTGATATCTCCCATGTCTCAGACGATGCGTTTTATCAGACGGTGGCACTGAGCAAAGTACCGGTTATTGCCTCCCACTCGTCGCTACGCAGCTTTGTGCCGGGTTTCGAGCGCAATATGGATGATGACATGATTAAAGCGCTGGCCAAAAATGGCGGCGTTATTCAGATTAATTTCGGTTCATCTTTCGTTACGGCCATTGCCAATCAGTATGGTGCTATGCGCAAAGCCGCAGCTGAAAAAGCCGGCGTAGCCAACGATGCCGCCTTTGCTAAGGTTTTTCGTGAGCAGCAACCCTACCCGTTTGCTACCCTGGAAACCGTGCTGGATCATATTGATCACGTGGTAAAACTGGTGGGTATCGATTATGTGGGTATTGGTTCTGATTACGACGGGGTTGGCGACTCATTGCCTGAGGGCCTGAAAGACGTGGCCAGCTATCCTAACCTGATTGCCGGCTTGCTCGAGCGCGGTTATAGCGAAGCTGATATTGATAAAATTCTGTCAGGTAACCTGTTGCGGGTCTGGCGTCAGGCAGAAGCCTACGCTGCCAAACAATAAGGCTCAGGCAACACGGGCACCCTTTAGATGGATTACCCCCATCTGCAGGGCGCCCGCTTTGCGATGTCATAGTTACTCTGATGCGACTCAATAATCGTTACTGGATAAACGCAGCCACTAACCCTATCAGACCACCAAATACCCCGCCCCATACTACCAGCCAGCCTAAATGCTGGCGGATCATCTGCTGAATAATCTGTTTCACCAGCTCTGGGGTAAGCTCAGCCAGCCGTTGCTGCACGATGGTTTCTACCTGGTCACGGATACTTTGCAGCTGTTCAGGCTGGTCAAGCTGGGCCAGCACCAGCTGGTTAAACTCTTCACTGCGGGAGACATCGGTTAACGCCTCTTTTAACCGGGCAATAAAAGGTTCTTTTAATGGCAATAAAGCGGCGCTGCCACCAAACATGTTGAGCATATTACCGAACGACGATTGCTCAACGACTTTTAGTAAGGAATCGAAAGCGGGCGATAAGTCAGTTTTTGCAATTACCGGCTCAAAATCGAACGCCGGCTGACTTTCATCGCCGGGCTGACCATGCTGTCGGGCAGTAATAAAACGCTCAATATTGTCGCTACTGAAAAACTGAGTCATCACCAGTTGATAAATGCCGGCCTTAAACTCGGTAAACCGTGCCGGAATAACGCCTGAGCCATACAGCAACGGCACTTTTTCAAACAACATATGAATTGCAAGCCAATTGGTTAAGGCGCCTGATAACGCAAACAAGCCCACACTCAGCAACAACGGCTGTTGCCAAAACCAACCTGCAGCAACAACTAACGCAGCTAAGCCGTTGGTAACAATATTTTTATTCATGCCTGGTCTCTGACTCGCGGGTTAAACATCAAGACGTCGATTCTAATCAGCCAGTCAGCTCCAGGCAAGTCCAGTCTGTTTCAGGTAAATAAACGCTGTTAAATATCAGTTATAACCCAGCACTGCGCAGTGGGCGGTGTCTGCATCCCGCTGCCCGGCCTTGTTCGCATCGACACTATCATCATTCCACACCAGGCTTAGCGCTCTGCGCTCCTGCTGGGTTAAATCTACTGTCTGGTTTTGCTGATAAAAAAATTGTTGTTGTGGCACATCACTTTGCTTGGAAACACTCATAGCAGACTCCTGCACTTTGAAAAAATAGCAGCCAGAAAGTAGCGCTCAGGATAGAGCCCCTGTTGTCACCCTCAAACTGCGAATACAGGCCAAGCATAGGCCGGGCAAACTGAGCTGAAGCTGAATTGTGAAATAAAGTTTGGATAAATACAGTTAATTTGTCACATTTCTAGAAGGCCGTTCGTCTTACCTATAACACGGACACTAAACAGGGCAGCGCTAAACGGCTGCAATTGTTAGCTTACCCTCTTCTCTCAGCTGTACTATAGTGAACACAGCGTGATACTGAGGGCCAACAACAGGAACCAGAACAATGAGAAAAACCAAAATTGGGTTGGCGCTAGCCTTAAGTAGTACCTTACTTTTTATACCCGTTACGGCCATGGCTGCTGATGCTCAAGCCGGCTTTTGCGAAAGCGCCAGCTGCCAGGCTGAATTTAAAAAGCTGGAAGAAATGGCTCGCTATGGCAGTGGTGAGGCTGCCACTATCGTTGCCCTTGCTTACGCCACCGGCGAAGGGGTCGGGCATGATATTGAAAAAGCCCGCCAGCAAATTAAACAAGCAGTACGCTGGCGCGAACCGATGGGCATGCACCAGATGTCAATCTGGCTGCGTCAGGGCTTTGTATTTGAGCAGGATATCCGTAAAGCTGATGAATTGCTAAACCGCGCCGTCAGAGCAGAGTTTGGCCCTGCCTTAACAGATAAAGCAAAATTATTGCTGGCGAAAAACACGCCGCAAGCAGATAAAAAAGCTATCGACTTGCTGGAGCAGGCAGCAGAACAATACTACAGCCCGGGACAATACCTGTTGGCACAGTTGCTGGTCAGCGGCGTCGCCGTGGAGTCGGATCTGGCCCGCGCTGCCCGTATTTATAAAAGCCTGGCGCTGAAAGGCTATGCTGATTCCAGGCAGCAGCTGGATCAGATCATCACCGCGCTGGAGCAAACCACTCAACGTGTTGCAGACGAAAAAGCCGACCGTGAATTGGTTGCACGGGTACAGCCGCTACTGGCAGATTTAAAGCAAATTAATGATATTGAAGTGTTTAAAGTACAGGGTAAGCAGTTCAGCGTTAAGTCTGAGTTTACTAATATCGTGGCCCAGCTCGACTCACTGAATCTTTACGAAAGGCGTCTGACCGGCACCCGGATCCCTGGTCAACTATGCGGTCGCGGTGTTACAAACTGCAGCGTCGCTACTAACGATACCATGGGTGGCTTGCTGAATCGCAACACTGTATTTACCCCTCTCAATTTCAGATCGACTCAGTAGGGCGTATTTAACCTAAACCATTGATACAGGAGTTAAGACAATGCGAATAACCAGCATCGGGTTAGTAATAGCGTTAACGGCTACCCTACTTTTGGCCCCTTTTATAACTAGTGCCGCAAATCAGCCAGCCGGCTTTTGTGGCAGCGCCAACTGCCAGTCAGAATTTAAAAAACTGGAAAAAATGGCACATTACGGCAGCGGCGAAGCTGCCACTATTGTGGCCGTTGCTTATGCCAAAGGCGAAGGTGTCGAGCAGGATATAAAAAAAGCCCGCCGCCATATTAAGCAAGCGGTACGCTGGCGCGAGCCGATGGGTATGCACCAGATGTCTATCTGGCTGCGCCAGGGCTTTATCTTCGGGCAGGACATCGCCAAAGCGGATGAGTTACTGGATCGGGCCGCAAAAACGGAATTTGGCCCGGCACTAACAGATAAAGCAAAATTATTGCTGGCACAGGATATGCCACAAACCGATAAAGAGGCCATTGCCCTGCTTGAGACAGCAAACGAGCAACACTACAGCCCGGCCCGCTATTTGCTGGCGCAATTGCTGGTAAGTGGTATCGGCATTGAATCCGATCTGGCCCGGGCCGGCGTGCTTTATAAAAATCTGGCACTGAAAGGCTATGCCGACTCCAGGCAGCGCTTAGATGAAATCATCAATGCCCTGGAGCAAATATCAACCCAACCCGAACCTGAACTGGTCGCGCTGGTCCAGCCGGTGCTGGCGAACTTAAAACAAATTGATGATATTGAAGTTATTGAAGTACGGGGCGAGCAGCTTGATGTTAACTCTGAGCTTAGTAATATCGTCACCCAGCTTAATTCATTAAATTTATATTATCAGGGTAGTACCGGCTCCCGAATTCCGGGCAACCTGTGCGGCCGTGGTGGCTCGATGTGCAACGTGGCCTTTGATCGCAAAACAGATACGACATTTGGTGCCAATACGGTTGGCGAGCTAATGGGTAAGTAAGTTAGTATTAGTCAACGGCGCCCCGGCTTTAGCCCGCAGTAACAGCAGCCCTTCGAATAAGCGAAAAGGGCTGCTCCATAATTATTTGTGAGCAATTGGTTTATCAGTAAACAAATAATCTTTTAGCTGCTTATCAAAGTGAGGATCTCTTCGTCTAATCCATTCAAGCACCATGGCTGCATGTTCTTTTTCTTCATCCCGGTTATGAATAAGAATTTGTTTCAACTGCTCATCGTTACAGGCATCAACCCGCTGGTTATACCAATCGACCGCTTCCAACTCTTCCATTAATGACGTAATAGCCCGGTGCATATCGCGCGTTTCATCACTAAGTTCCCCGACCGGTTCGTGATAGCCTTCATTTGCCATAAATATCCCCACTGGTAGTGCATTAAAAAACTTAGTGTAGATGACAGCAACGGCCCTTGCCTGCCCGCTTGCAGTTAAATGTTACTTTTAATCCTGAAAATGTATCTTAGATAACAGACGTATTAAGTTTGTCATAATTCCGAGCTAAATTAGCATGGTTGGCAATAGGAGTTTCTATGTCTGAATTGAAAGGCTTACTCGATACTGTCCAGTGTCGCAAGTTAGAAAAATCTATCCCTGGTCCTGCGTTGACCAAGCCTCCTGTTGGCTTTGTCCGTTCTCATTATGGCATTCTGCTGCGTAAAAACTGGTTGGATGCGACCTTCCATTTTTGCCAAAGAGGCTCATACGATACACTATTGGTAGACTACTTAAATGGCCAGCGTAAGCCCTTTACTTTTGTTGATATCGGCGCAAATCAGGGCCTTTATTCTATTCTTGCCGGCCACAACAAACACTGCACCAAAGTTTTCGCATTCGAGCCTGTCGCCAGCACCTTTTCACTTTTGAAGACGAACCTTGATGTCAATAATGTGGCAGATATTGTCCATCCCATTAATGCCGCTGTTTCTGTCGAAACAGGCAGCAGCAATATAATCAAAAAACCATGGCACAGTGGCGCCGCTACATTACGTAAGCTGCCCCGCTGGTTTCGATTTACAGAAACTATCGCCACCCTTGGCCCTGATAAGCTAACAACATTAATCCCTGCGGAATCTGATTTAATTATTAAAGTCGATGTCGAAGGGCATGAAAAAATAGTGTTTGAAGCGCTGGTGGCATCCGGCTTACTAAGCAATGCCACAGCCTTGTTTTATGAAGTTAACCGCCGCTGGAGTCAGCAACAAGACCTTGAAACCCTGCTACGTGCGTATGGCTTTAAGAACTTTGTTAACACCTCGTCGAATCTAACATGCGATGTCCTCGCAACCCGCTGATTTGTTGAGCCAGGAGGTCGAACCTCAGGGTCCGAACCAAATCCTCGTCTCGACGCTTAAATGAAAAAGGCCCACGCTTTGTGGTCAAGAGAGGGATTACCAGAACCATCCCTGGTTCTGGCCCTTTGGGGCCGCACTAAAGTGCGTTCCAACTCGCTCCCGGCGAGTTGGTCGAACCTCAGGGTTCGAACCAAATCCTCGATCTCTGCCGCGTTAAATGAAAAAAGGCCCACGCTTTGTGGTCGAGAGAGAGGGATTACCAGAACCATCCCTGGTTCTGGCCCTGCGGGCCGCACTGAAGTGCGTTCCAACTTGTTCCTGACAAGTTGGTCGAACCGCAGGGTTCGAACCAAATCCTCGTCTCGACGCTTAAATGAAAAAGGCCCACGCAATTGCGTGGGCCTTTTTCATTTGATTGGCGGAGAGAGAGGGATTCGAACCCTCGTTAGGGGTTAACCTAAACACACTTTCCAGGCGTGCGCCTTCAGCCACTCAGCCATCTCTCCGGAACTTGCGTTGCAAGCGCGGCTATACTAGGGAAATTCACCGCGCGCTGCAACTGTTATATCTATAAGTGCTTTGTTTATGGCTGCTTTTTAAGCAGTCACAGCCCGTTTTAGCTTAAGCGTTGCCTTTTACCTGCATTTTTAGCTCTTTAGCGAAGTTCAGCATCCGGTTCAGCGGCACTAAGGCTTTTTCGCGCAGGGCTGCATCGACAAAGATCTCATGGCCGGTGGTGTCGGTTAACGCTGCCTCAATCGCTTTTAAGCCGTTCATTGCCATCCAGGGGCAGTGAGCGCAGCTGCGGCAGGTGGCGCCGTTACCGCCGGTTGGGGCTTCGATAAAGGTACGGTCCGGCATCTGCTGTTGCATCTTATAAAAAATGCCTTTGTCGGTCGCGACAATAAAGGTGCTGTTCGGCAGGGTCTGGCTGGCTTTAATCAGCTGACTGGTGGAGCCCACAGCATCGGCCAGTTGTACTACGCTGTCAGGAGACTCCGGGTGCACCAGCACTGCCGCTTCCGGGTGCTGCTTTTTCAGCTCGACTAACGCATTGGCTTTAAACTCGTCGTGGACGATACAGGCGGCGTCCCAAAGCAACATATCAGCGCCGGTTTGCTTTTGCACATAAGCACCCAGGTGCTTATCCGGGCCCCACAGAATTTTTTTACCCTGGCTATCTAAGTAATCGACCACATCCAGGGCAATAGACGAGGTAACCACCCAGTCAGCGCGCGCTTTAACCGCCGCAGAGGTATTGGCATACACCACCACTACCCGGTCTGGATGGGCGTCGCAAAACGCTGAAAACGGCTCTGCCGGGCAGCCTAAGTCCAGGGAACAGGTGGCCTCAAGTGTCGGCATCAGTACGGTTTTATTCGGGGTCAGAATTTTCGCGGTTTCGCCCATAAACTTAACGCCGGCAACAATTAATGTCTCTGCCGGGTGTTCGTTACCAAAACGGGCCATTTCCAGTGAGTCTGACACGCAGCCGCCGGTTTCTTCAGCCAGGGCCTGAATTTCCGGATCGGTATAGTAATGGGCGACCAGCACAGCATTTTTTTGCTGTAGCAGCGCTTTAATCCGGGTTTTATATTCGACCTTTTCATCTGCAGACAAAGGCACAGGTTTTCTGGGGAACCTGAAATCCTGCTCGCTAAAATACATCGACTGCGTCATAACACCTGACCGGTTGCGTAAAAAGGCACGTATTATACACTCGGCAAGCTGGCAATAACAGTATTTAACATAGAGGTGTTTAGGGGGTGTTTGGTGGGTCGTGCTGGATTCGAACCAGCGACCAATTGATTAAAAGTCAACTGCTCTACCAACTGAGCTAACGACCCAAACAAGGTAAACGCGAAGTGGTGGGTCGTGCTGGATTCGAACCAGCGACCAATTGATTAAAAGTCAACTGCTCTACCAACTGAGCTAACGACCCAAACAAGGTAAACGCGAAGTGGTGGGTCGTGCTGGATTCGAACCAGCGACCAATTGATTAAAAGTCAACTGCTCTACCAACTGAGCTAACGACCCACTTCGGTGTACTTGTCTGTGCGGTTTGGTGGGTCGTGCTGGATTCGAACCAGCGACCAATTGATTAAAAGTCAACTGCTCTACCAACTGAGCTAACGACCCTCACCGCGGACGCATATCTTACTGATTTACGGCGCCAGTGCAACCGAAAATTGTTAAAAAGGCTGCCATCCTGGCCTGACTGCGCAAAAAGCCAGCGATATGAAACAACAAAGCCAACCTGAGGGTTGGCTGCTACGACTTATTTCAGTGCGTCCAGTCGTTCTTGCGCCAGTCGGGCGGACGTAGCCGAGGCGTGATCGTTGACTAACTGCTGATAAAACCGCCTTGCCGCGTCTTTATTATTTTCCCGCTCTGCGACCTGCCCCAGCTTTAACAGGGCATCAGGCACTTTATTAGAGGTCTCAAAGTTAGATACAACCCGCTCAAAATGGGTTTTGGCCTTTGCCAGGTCATTGTTATTAAACAATAACTGTCCCAGCCAGTAATGGGCATTGGGCGCGTAGCCGGAGTTGGGGTAGTTTTTGATAAAGGCTTCAAACTCAGGGATAGCCGCATCGTAACGCCGATCCTTCAATACCATATTTACGGCTTTATCGTAAGCATCGTTTTCTGACATATTTGAAGAATAGGAAACGGTAGGTATGCTGTTAACATCGCTGGAAACAGGCGGTTGGGCGGCAGTACTGGTTTGCAGCGCCCCTACCCTGCGATCAATTTCCTGATATAAATCGCGTTGGCGTTGCAGCATTTCATCCAGCTGGTAGGTGTGTGTTTCCGTAACCCCACGGATCTGGCTGACTTCATCCAGCAATAAATTTAATTGCTGCTGCATCTGCATCTGACCCTGGGCCCGGGCTTCTACCACCCGCTCCAATGTTGCCAGACGTTGCTCCAGCGTACCGCTGCCAGGGCTGGCAAGTTGCTGGTTTGGCGTGATATTTCTGCCCAGCTCAGTAACCGGTGCCGGGTTAGCCCAGGCACCGCTACTCACTAAGGACAGAGCAACCCACAGTGTTTTATTTACTGTCATGATCACTCTTTTTTGTTATTAACTATTAGTAAACCAGTACTGCACGACGGTTTTTAGCAAAACCTGTCTCTGTACGTGATCTGTCAACTGGCTTCTCTTCACCGTAGCTAACGGTAGACAACTGGCCGGCAGACACACCCAGGTTTTGTAAATAAGATACCACTGCCTGAGCACGACGCTCACCTAACGCAATGTTGTACTCTGGGGTACCGCGCTCATCAGAATGACCTTCGATGGTCACACGGACGCTTGGGTTAGCCCGTAAAAAGGTACCATGAGCTTCCAGTACTTCAACGAACTCAGGACGAACGGTAGCCCGGTCGAAATCGAAATAAATGGTGTTTTCCTGGCGCAATGCTTCCAGTTTCTGACGCATTTGCTCAGCAGGGCTGACAACTGGCTCGGCAGTTTCAACCTGTACAGTTTCGGTGACCTGCTCAGCAGCTTCTGAGGTGCGGGCATCGTCAGCAGAAGTTGATGACGTTGAGCTACAGGCGGCTAATGTCATCACAGGTACTGCGACTAATAAAGCCTTTAACACTTTGTTTAAGTTCATTTTGTTGTCCTTAGTAAGTTAACCACGTTTTTGTTTTATAAAAAAGGTGACCAGGCTGGCGATTTAACCTGTCCATCTATCGCCGGCAGTCGGGCTTTAAAGCGTCCATCCATTGAAACCAGTGCCAACACCTGCGACGAACCATGCATAGTGCTGTAAATAATCATCGAACCATTTGGCGCAATACTGGGTGACTCATCCAGATTGGTTTTAGTCAGCACCTGCAAAAAGCGGCTTTGCCGATCCATTTTTGCAATATGATACTGGCCCTGAGTCCGGTTCACCATTACGATAGTGCTGCCATCGGGTGTATAGGCGCCCGCCAGATTCATCTCACCTTCAAAAGTCAACCGTCTGGTAGTGCCTGTTGCTAAATTTACGCTATATAGCTGGGGATTGCCACCTCTGTCCGAACTGAACACCAGTTCCTTGCCATCGGGTGACCAGTTAGGCTCAGTATCGATAGCGCGCTGATTGGTTATCCGACGTAACGCCTTGGTAGCAATATTTAAAGTATAAATTTCAGGGTTACCATCTCTGGACAATACCAGGGCAAGGCTCTCACCATCCGGTGACCAGACTGGTGCGCCGTTTATGCCCGGAAAGGTGCTGACGACGGTACGCCGGCCACTGTAAATATCCTGGATAAAAATCTGAGCCTGCCGACGCTCAAAGGTAACATAGGCCAGCTTGGTACCATCGGGTGACCAGCTGGGCGACATTAACGGCTCTTTCGAACGCAGCAATATTTGTTCATTAACACCGTCGTAGTCGGCGACCACTAACTGATAAGGGAATTCGTTGTCCGGCCGCACCAGCACATAAGCAATTTTCGTTAAGAAAGCGCCGCGCTCGCCGGTCAGCTTTTCATAAACAATATCGCTGATCCGGTGGGCATACTGGCGGAACTGGCTGCCATTAATGGTGGTTTCCCGGCTATCCAGTACGTGTTCGTTGCTGGTGACCAGTTTACCGGCATTGAGCATTTGCGAACTGGGGCCGCTGTTACCTTTTAGCACATCTATCAGCTCAAAACTTACCGTGTAGCGGTCAATACCGATCTCGTTAATCTGGCCCATGACAATGGCTTCAACGCCTTCACGCGCCCATGCCGCATAGTCTATTTCACTGGCTTTAGCCGGCCGCTGCGGCATCTTTATACTGGCTAACGGGCTGAATTTACCACTGCGCATCAAATCGGCGGACACAATCTCTGCCAGGTTTTCATTTGGCCTGGTGGTGCCATTAAAACTGAAAGGTAAAATGGCCACTGGCCTGGCAGAATCTATGCCTTCGGTAATCACAATTTCCAGCGACGCGCGGGCCAGCGCCGGAACCAATAGGAGTGCCAGGAGTAAGGTCTTTTTAAGTAAATTAGTCATCATCAAAATTCTGGTGCCACCGTTAAAGTTATATCTTTCAGTTGATTATAAACATCAGGATCAGTCGAAACCGGCAAGGTTCCTGCCCGGTTTACTGCTCGGATGGCGGCGTCTGCTACCTGACGGTCACCACTGACATAACGCACGTCTGTCACAAAGCCGCTGCTTGCCAGCCTGATATTAATCCGGGCCGTTTTACCGCGCATGTTTTCATCTACCAATAAGTTACGTTGAATTGCATCACGGATCATCGCCGTATAGCGCTGTACTTCTGTCACCGCCTGCTGCGCCCGGGCCTGGCGTCTTGCTTCAGCCTCTTTGGCCATTTGTTCCTGTAACTGCCGCTCACGCTCGGCCTGCTCTCTGGCTTCCCGTGCCTTGCGTTCCCGCTCGGCCTGTTCTTTCGCTTCGGCTTCAGCAGCTAAGCGTCGGCGCTCTTCTGCAGCTTTAGCGGCAGCTTCTGCTTTTTTCTGCTCTGCCTCGCGGGCTTTACGGGCTTCTTCTGCCTGCTTAGCTTTCGCTGCTTCTGCCTGCTGCTGCTTTTGCGCCTCTGCAGCTGCAGCCTTGGATTTACGTGCGGCTTCATCTGCCTGGCGTTTCTGCTCAGCAACGCGTTTTAAGCGCTCTTCTTCTGCAGCCCGGTTACGCTCAGCCTGCTTAGCTCTGCGCTCTAGCGCGGCAATCCGATCTTCCTCAGCTTTTTTTGCGTCATCACGATTTTTCTGAATTTCAGCAACCCGCTGCTCCAGCTGTTTGCGATCAATTGCTACCGCTTCCACCGGAGCCGGATTAGTCTCGACTGCCTGCTCAGTACTGACAGACAGCTCAACCGTTTTGCGCTTAAAACTTATATTGGCGCCAAAGATCAGCAACAGCAAAATGGCGACGTGTAACGTCAGCGATTTTGCTAATGGCGTTGTCAGTGCTGGTTTAAGCTTATTAAACTTCATTATCAGTCATTAAACCCACTGCCGGCGCGCCGGCATTTTTCAAAACATTAATCAGGCGGATAACGGCCTCATAGCTTACCGCTTTATCCCCTTTCACAATTACCTGAGTACCCGGTTCAATTGTCAGCCAACTTGCCACTTCTACCTGCAGTTCTGCTGAGGTAAAAGGTCCTTGCTGGTTGCCGTCTTTCTCAAAGTAATACAAACCATCACTGTCTACCGTGGCCACCAATGGTGTTTTGCCTTCCGTCATCTGGGCAATTGGCTCGGCCGCCGACTTTGGCAACTCTACTTTAACGCCCTGGGTAATTAACGGCGTCGTCACCATAAAAATAACCAGCAGCACCAGCATAACATCAATGTATGGCACCACGTTTATTTCAGCCATCATCCGCCGTTTTTTCCGGACGTACATTACGCAGCCTCTGTGCTGTTAACAGCCTGTCGGTGCAGGATGTTAGAAAACTCTTCAACAAAGTTGACGTAACTGCTCTCGAGCAGTTCAACCTGGTGGGAAAATTTGTTATAGGCAATAACCGCCGGAATAGCGGCAAACAAACCGATAGCCGTAGCGATAAGCGCCTCGGCAATACCGGGGGCCACCATGGCTAACGTGGCTTGTTGCACCGCGCCCAGGGCAATAAAAGAATTCATGATGCCCCATACGGTACCGAATAAACCAATGTAAGGGCTGATAGACCCTACAGTCGCCAGGAAAGGTAAATTGGTTTCCAGTCGTTCTACTTCGCGCGACAGACCGACCCGCATTGCCCGTTGCGCGCCTTCCATTAACGCAGCGGGTTGTTGCCGGCTGCTTTTGTGTAGCCGGGCAAACTCTTTAAAACCCGCTTTAAATAAAGCCTCTAAGCCAATATTGCTCTGGCGGGCACTGACTTCGGCATACAGCTTCGACAGATCAATTCCGGACCAGAATTTATCTTCAAATTTCTTGGCGTCCGTCAGCGCTTCTTTCAGTACTTTTTTTCTTTTGAAAATCATGCTCCAGGAGGCAACCGACATACCAACTAAAATTAACATTACAGCCTGCACCACAATACTGGCATCGAGTAATAAATGAAGAATGGAAATTTCACCTGACACGCGTTAACACCTCTGCAATTTCGGCCGGCATAGGCCGGGCTTTCATGGCCTGCTTGTCAATACAGGCAACTTTTATTTCAGCCTGACACACTAACTGGGCCGAAGCATTATAAATTTGCTGGGAAAAAATGATACTTGCTGACTTTAAGGTACTGATTTGACTCGATACCGTCAATAATTCATTAAAACCTGCACTTTTTTTGTTGTTCATTAAAACCTGAGTAACAACAAAGGCGATATTATTTGACAACAATATATCCTGCTCAACACCCAGAGCCCGTAACCATTCAGTGCGGGCTCTTTCAAAAAATTTCAGGTAATTAGCGTAGTAAACGATGCCACCGGCATCAGTATCTTCATAATATACCCGTATTGGGAATTCGAAGTTCTTATCTGGCATTTGTAGTCACATCTTTTGTTGCTGCGTATGATAATTAGCCGGCTGGCCAAACTCAATGGCTAACCCCACTCCACTGCAATTATATTTATTTGCAACGACCTCTTGCATCATGGTCAAAAAGCAGACCCTGATGCCCCGTTGAAGTTCAATTTGTTGTCAACTCAGTTTATTTCAATAGAAGCACTCATAAACCACAACACAAACCACAACACAAACCACAAAAAGTAATCCGAGCTATCATCCACATTTAAACTTAATCACAGATGAATAAAGGCCTTGTTTAAAAACAGCTTTGCTGACTGGTTAATTAAGCAGCAACACCATACCCTCTTCACATTAGTTATTCTAATAACTAAGTGCTAATTTTTCTCGTTTGAAGTAATTACTCAAACTCCTTAACATAGGCCCCGTGTTCTGAGCTAGCGCAAAGGCAAGGTAAGAGGGTTACCTTGTTTAGTAAAGTTCACTTCGCAGTATGACTGATAGCTAAGATTAGTTTTGCTGCTGTTAAGCATGTTCCCTGGATTTATTGAAGCACTCCTTCAACTTGTTGCTTTGCCCGCTCTCTGAGCGGGCTTTTTTTTATTCGCGTCCTATTTGGCACTACAGCGTTGTTGGCTTCACTCCCTCGCTGGTGCGCCAGTCCGACCCAATCGCATAGGTAACTATGCTCATGGGGCCGGGCTGGCGTCCCAGGTCGCTCATTTGCCGCCTAGCTGTAGTACCAAATAGTTTGCGAATTCGATGCGATAATTCATTCTGATTTGGGTAAGTCGAAGCCGAAGTGCTGATAAGCTCTTGGTGAGGCTATCCGGCCACGTGGCGTGCGCTGAATAAAGCCCTGCTGAATTAAAAACGGCTCTATTACATCTTCAATGGTTTCTTTCTCTTCACCAATGGCCGCCGCTAAATTGTCCAGCCCGACCGGGCCACCCATAAACTTATCAATAATGGCCAGAATAAGCTTGCGATCCATGTAGTCGAAACCTTCGGCATCGACGTCCACCATTTGCAATGCCTGGCCGGCAATCTCAACCGAGACGGTACCATCGGATTTAACCTGAGCGTAATCCCGTACCCGGCGCAGCAAACGGTTGGCAATGCGCGGGGTACCGCGTGAGCGTCTGGCTATTTCTGTTGCCGCATCTTTAGCTAATTGCAAATTAAGGTATAACGCTGAACGCTGAATAATATCGCTCAGTTCGTCCACTTTATAAAACTCCAGCCGCTGCACGATACCAAAGCGGTCACGCAGGGGTGACGTTAAGGCACCGGCACGGGTGGTGGCGCCAATCAGGGTAAAGGGCGGTAACTCCAGCTTAATAGAGCGGGCAGCAGGGCCCTCGCCTATCATAATGTCCAGCTGATAGTCTTCCATCGCCGGATACAAAATTTCTTCAACAACCGGGCTCAGACGATGGATCTCGTCAATAAACAGCACATCATTTTGTTCAAGATTGGTAAGCAGCGCCGCTAAATCACCGGCTTTTTCCAGCACCGGACCGGAGGTACTTTTAATATTTACCCCCATTTCGTTAGCAACGATCATCGCCAGAGTGGTTTTACCCAGGCCAGGGGGGCCAAAAATAAGTAAGTGATCCAGTGGATCCCCCCGCCCCCGCGCTGCCTCGATAAAAATAGCCATTTGTTCGCGCACATGCTGTTGGCCAGTATAATCGGCCAGGGTTTTCGGCCGGATAGCCCGGTCTATTACTTCATCTTCGCGGGTCGCATTACCCTGGATCATTCGATCAGCTTCAATCATCTTGGCTATATCATACTTTTAAGGGCAGCCATGATCAGCTGCTCGCTGCTCATGTCGGCGCGTTTAACTAACTTTACTGCTTTGCTGGCCTGTGCCTGACTGTAACCCAGCGCCAGCAAGGCACCTAATGCATCTTGTTCTGCACTGGCAGGTGGTGCAAATATCGCGTCTTCTCCTGCCAATGTCAGCTTATCTGTTACCGGTGTATTGCCAACACCCCAGTCTTTTAAGCGGTCACGCATTTCAATTACTAAGCGCTCGGCGGTTTTCTTGCCAACCCCGGGTAACTTTACCAGAGTCGTTATTTCGTCATGCAGGACACAATGGACAAATTGCTGGGCAGTCATCCCGGACAAAATAGTCAATGCCAGTTTCGGACCGACCCCGTTAGCTTTAATCAGTTGCCGGAATAAGCTGCGCTCCGTCTGGGTAATAAAACCGTATAGCAACTGGGCATCTTCCCGCACCACGAAGTGAGTATAAATAGTTGTCTGACTGCCTGGCTCTGGCAACTGGTAAAAGCTGGTAAGGGGCAACTGAACTTCGTAGCCTACGCCGGCCACATCAAGCAAAATATCAGGCGCCTGCTTTTCCAGTAAAACACCTTGTAAACGTCCAATCATCAGGCAGTTCTTCTTTTTAGTATGTTAAGTGTCAACTTAGCTTGTAAAGTGACAGCGGGCACGGCCGCTTCAGCGCAAGCGGCGGCGTACCGTTTTACTGGCCTGGCCAGCTAACGCCACTAAGCTTTGCTGAGTATGCCCGTGACATAAGGCCACTGCAAGCGCATCGGCAGCATCTGCCTGCGGGCTGGCACTAAGCTGCAACAATGAGCGCACCATATGCTGCACCTGGGCTTTGTCAGCCGCGCCGGTGCCAACAACGGCCTGCTTAACCTGGCGCGCTGAATATTCAAATACCTCAAGCCCGGCATGTTTTGCAGCAACAATAGCGGCACCGCGGGCCTGTCCCAGCTTTAAAGCAGAGTCAGGGTTACGCGCCATAAAAACCTGCTCTATAGCAAATACTGTAGGCTGGGTTTGGGTAATGATTTCTGAAATACCGTTGAAAATTCGTAACAACCGCTCCGGCAGCTCATCCGTGCCCAGCCGGATACAACCGCTGGCCAGATAAACGAACTTGTTGCCTTGCTGGCGCACCACACCGTAACCGGTAAGACGACTGCCGGGGTCAATCCCCAGAATAATATTCACCGTTAGCTGTGCTCGCCGAGCAAGTCGTCACTTATCTCAGCATTGTGGTAGACATTCTGTACATCGTCGGAATCTTCCAGCATATCGATTAGCTTAAAAAAACGACCGACGTTATCGGCATCTATCTGGGCCCGGATTGATGGGATCATATCTATCTCAGCATTGTCGGCGGTAAAACCGGCGGCCGTTAAACTGTCTTTGATATCGTTGTATTGCTCCGGACTGGTAAACACCTCAATACTGCCGTCTTCATGATTTTGCACATCGTCGGCTCCCGCTTCCAGCGCCGCATCAAGCAAGGCATCTTCATCCACCCCCGGCGCAAACAGCAACACGCCACGCCGGGCAAATAAATAGGCGACAGAGCCGGACGTACCTAAATTTCCATTATTCTTAGTAAAGGCGTTGCGCACATCTGCAACCGTTCTTTTATTATTGTCAGTCATGGTTTCAACAATAATAGCGACCCCATTCGGGCCGTAGCCTTCATATACCAGTTCTTCGTAGTTTTCGCCTTCCGTCGCCCCGGCACCGCGTTTAATTGCGCGGTCAATGGTGTCACGGGTCATATTTTCCGACAGCGCTTTATCTACCGCCAGCCGTAACCGCGGGTTGGCACTGATATCAGGATTGCTGCGGGCTGAAACGGTTAGTTCACGAATAATTTTGGTAAAAATTTTACTTTTTTTGGCATCCTGGCGGGCTTTACGATGCTTCATGTTCGCCCATTTACTATGGCCGGCCATATTTAACTCCTCGCTTAGGGGCAAAATGCTGCGGCAACTCATTATGGTAACGAGCGTTGCCGCAGCTTCACAACGATCTGCGAATTACGGTTTTTTAATAACCTGAATACTGAGCTCTGCCAGCTGCGCAGGATTCGCTTCGCCTGGTGCATCAGTTAATGGACAAGCAGCGGTTGCTGTTTTAGGGAAAGCCATCACATCCCGGATAGACGTTGCACCGGTCATCAGCATGACCAGCCGATCCAGACCAAATGCCAGCCCCGCATGCGGTGGCGCACCAAATTTTAACGCTTCCAGTAAGAAACCAAACTTCTCTGCCGCTTCTTCATCACTGATGCCCAGTAATTTAAAGACTTTTGCCTGCACATCTGCACTGTGAATACGGACTGAGCCACCACCTAATTCTGTACCATTCAGCACCATATCATAGGCATTGGATAATAAATTAGTGTGGTCAAGCTCGGCAACCGGTGTCGCCATAAACGCCGCGGTATCTAAAGGCGAAGTAAACGGATGATGCACGGCGGTGTGACTGCCATCATCGTTCTCTTCAAACATCGGGAAATCAACAACCCACAGTGGCTTCCAGCCCGGAACAGTTAAGCCCAGGTCTTCACCCAGTTTCAGGCGCAATGCGCCCATTGCCTCACACACCACTTTATAGCTGTCGGCACCAAAGAAAATCATATCGCCGTTCTCTGCTGCCGTGCGCTCAAGCATGCTGTTGATAATATCGGCCGTTAAAAACTTGGCCACCGGCGATTGCACACCGTCGCTACCGGCACTGATATCATTGACCTTCATCCAGGCCAGGCCTTTAGCACCATAAATACCAACAAAACTGGTGTAGTTATCAATGTCCTTGCGCGATACTTTATCGGCAGCTGCCGGCACTTTCAGTGCCACAACCCGGCCTTTCGGATCATTTGCCGGGCCGGAAAACACTTTAAACTCAACGTCTTTTACCAGGTCAGCAATATCAACAAACTGCATCGGGTTACGTAAATCCGGCTTGTCAGAGCCATATAAACGCATCGCTTCATGGAATGTCATCTGTGGAAATGTGCCCAGGTCAACCTCAAGTTGCTGCAGGAACAACTGCTGAACCATCTGCTCGGTCACAGCCATGACCTGCTCAGCACTCATAAAGGAGGTTTCAATATCAATCTGGGTAAATTCAGGCTGACGGTCGGCCCGCAAATCTTCATCCCGGAAACATTTTACAATTTGATAGTAGCGATCCAGACCAGACATCATCAGCAATTGTTTAAACAGCTGTGGCGATTGCGGCAACGCAAAAAACTGGCCTTTATGGGTGCGGCTTGGTACCAGATAATCGCGGGCGCCTTCCGGCGTTGCTTTGGTTAAAATAGGGGTTTCGACATCTAAAAAGCCGTTGCTGTCCATAAAATTACGGACAAAGCTGGTTACCCGGGCGCGGAACTTCAGGCGCTCGCTCATAACTGGACGGCGCAGATCCAGATAACGGTACTTAAGCCGCTGTTCTTCGCTGTTATCGTGATTAAAATCCAGTGGTAACGGCGCCGCTTTATTTAAAATGGTTAAACCACTGGCATATACTTCTACTTCACCGGTGGCCATATCTGCATTAATTTGCGATGCCGGCCGCAACCGTACTTCACCTGTTATCTGAATACAGAATTCGTTCCGCAGGGTATAGGCCAGCTCAAATAATTCTGGCAGATCCGGATCGCAAATCACCTGAACCATGCCTTCACGGTCACGCAAATCGATAAAAATAACGCCACCGAGATCCCGGCGCCGGTTAACCCAGCCACATAATGAAACTTGTTGCCCGGCATGTTGGGCATTTAAAAAACCACAGTATTGGCTACGCATTAACCCTTCCTTCTATCTCTTTGGTCAGCCGCTGTAAAATGACCGCCAATTATATAGAAATAGCGCTTAATGTCACTGCCCGTTCACGAAAACTCTCGTTCGGTAAAACTGTAACCATTCTTACCCTGCTGCTTAGCCAGGTACATTTGCTTGTCGGCTTGTTTTAATAAGGCAACACTGTTCGTGGCGTCGTGTGGATATATCGCTATGCCAATACTGACGCCTACTGTTACCTGGCCAAATGATAACTGCAGCGGCTTATTTAGCTGATAAAGAATTTTCTCAGCAACGATGGCCGCATCATCGCTATGCAGCAGCGCAGTCAGCAGCACCACAAACTCATCGCCCCCCAGCCGGGCTACCATATCGCTTTTGCGGACACAGCCCTCCAGCACCCCGGCCAGTTTCAGTAACAACTCATCACCAGCGTCATGGCCATGCCGGTCATTTACCGCTTTAAAGCCATCAAGATCGAGAAAAAGTACCGCTAATATTTCATTGTCACGGCTATGTTGCTCTACTGCCAGGTCAATCCGCTCTCTGAGCAAGCTGCGGTTTGGTAACCCTGTGAGGTCATCATGGGTAGCCATATAGCGCATCTTATGTTCAGCATCCCGGCGCAGATTAACTTCCCGCCGTAAAAACAAGTTCCAGCTGATGAACACGGTTAAAAATACTAATGCTATTGCTACCACTTGCCAGATAATCTGATGCAGCCGTTTGCGGTCGATACCCTGGGTTATCTCAAAATCGAACCAGTGCTGATAAATCTGTGCCCGCTCCGTCTCGCCTATGCTGCGCAGCCCCTTATTTAAAATGGCTACCAGTGGCTGATAGTCACTACGCACCGCCACCAGCGAAGGATAATCAGGTAAATCATCAATCAGTTGCATCCTTAAATTGATAGCATTAGATTGTTTCAGCGCCCGGCTACCCGCTTCAACTGAATCCAGCACAAAGTCAACCCGGTTATTCTGGAGTAAGCGGATACCATCAGCTAAATCGCTGATAGTAATCACCTCAGAACCGGCCACAATGCCAGTTAAATCTTTAGCCAGCTGATAATCACGAAAAACGGCAACCCGTTTGCCGCTTAGCTGGGATGCAGTGGTGATATTTTCGCTGTTAATGTGGCCTATCACCGCCCAATTAACTGACCAGAAGGGTTCAGTAAAACGGGCAAAAACCTCCCGCTCTGCTTTGGGTGAAATATTTGCAACAAGATCTAAATTACGCTGTTCTATGTCTTGAAGAATATCCTCGAATTGATCGTAAGGTCTGAGTTCAAACTCAATATTCAGCCGCTCGGCTAAAATCTGCAAAATTTCCTGACTGACTCCGGCAACATTGCCCTCTTCATCGACAAACTCCATTGGCGGCCAGTTACTGATAATGCCAACCCGTAATGGCTTATGCGCTGCTAACCAGTTTCGCTCTTCAGGCGTCAGTGGAATTTTGTTTCTAAAGTCCGCGTAGTAGCTTTGCTCGGCCAGTTTTACCCATTTTTTTTCAATGTCGATTAGTTCTGCCAATGAAATCTGGTTAAAACCTTCCCTGATCTGTTCTGCCAGTTCGGGGTTATCAACGTGGGTTAATGCATAAAGCGGTGCAAAGATACGGGTAGCCGGCGCCACAACAAAATCATTTGCCAGATTAAGCTGGTTCAGGCGAACATTCGCTATTACCTCGGCGCCGAAAAAGCCGTCGATATCGCCATCAATCGTTGCCTGAGTTAATGACTCAAGTGAAGGGTAGCGCTTAAAAACTGCGGCTGGATATTGCTGCTGTAACTCAACCAGATAGGTGGCATTGCTATAAATACCAATATTGCCATTGTATTGGCTGTCTAATTGCGGAAAACCCCTGTTTTTCAGCCTGTAGTAGGCGGTACTAAAGCTATATAAATGATAGGCTTTAGCCAGTTGCGGGCTCAGGCTTTCAATGGCAGGAAACCCAATATGGGCATCAATCCGCTGATTCGCCAGACTGCTCAGGCTGTCATCTGAATTATCGGGCACAAAGGCAATACTGGTGCCGGTCTTCTCTGACCATAAGCGCCATAAGTCAACCAGTAAGCCGCTGGCTTCGCCCTGCGCTGATACATCCATAAACGGTGGATTCAGCACCGATAATCCCAGCAGCAACGTATTCTCATTATCTACTTTGAAGCCCAGCCATTTTCGCTCCAGCGCATTTAATGTCGAGGCTGACACTGCCGCAGCATATTGCTCTAATCTGGCATTGAGCGGCGAATCTAATGGTACGCCGAACACCAGATCAATAGCTTGTAATGGTAGCTTTTTATATAACGGAAACTGATTGTTTAAATTCTGAAAAGCATGATAACGCGGTGGTAAACGGTCCAGCGCAGCAAAGGCTTTCAGTTCGCCAGCCAGAGCCGCGTCATACATCTGCGTCACATTAGGGTATTTTCGCAACAGCGCCTTGGGTAACTGCCGGGCAAGCGTGGACTCATGGCTGGATTTTTCTACCACACCAATCGCGTAAGCCGTTAAATCTTTCAGGGTTTGCACCCGCAACAAATCACGGTGCACAAAAACATTACTGTAGATTGTTATATTAATGCTGTGCAGGTTGTAATCTTTTGCCCGCTGTTCGGTGTAGGCCATACCGCCATGCAGGTCTACTTCACCTGCATTTAATAAGGCCACCGTCTCTGGCCAGGCTGCCATGACAAATTCAATATTAAACTGCTGCTGCCGGGCAATTTCACGCCAGTAGTCAACAATCAGGCCCTTTGGCTGGCCCTGCTCATCAACAAACATATAGGGATAGGTGTCATTACTCAGAGCAACTCTCAATGTCTCTGCTCCGGCATTCGCCGGGGCATAAAAGACAAAACACAACAGCAATGCAGCATTAAATAATAAACGTCTGATCATGTGTTTATACTGATAGTTATTGTCATATGGTTGTACCCTGACTCTTAGCATTGGTCAAGTTAAGCCGGGTTCAGTCATAACAACTTTGTTTTATCCGACGGTATCGTTAGCTTTTGGCTGCCTGCAACAAATCAGGTAAACTAGTGGCTTAATTTATACCGCGCGCTTGACCTGTTGCCGCGCAACACCGGTGCTTCAATTTATGCAAAAAGATCATATTTATGCCGAGCCTTTAGCTCAGATCCAGGATTTTCGGTTTGACGATCAGGTAGCCGAAGTTTTTCCTGACATGATTCAGCGCTCTATCCCGGGCTACCAGACCATTATTCAGACTATTGGCAAGTTAACCGCACGTTATCAGCAAGCAGATAGTAATTTTTATGACTTAGGTTGCTCGCTTGGCACTGCCAGTTTAGCAATGCGCCGTAATATCAGTGCTGCCGGGGCGCGGCTGATTGCGGTGGACAACAGTAAAGCCATGCTGGAACGCTGTGAGCGCCACCTGCTGGCCTTTCGTTCTGAAGTGCCGGTTAGTCTGGAACTGGCAGACATCCGTTATATTGCTATTGAGAACGCAGCAGTGGTGGTGATCAACTTCACCTTGCAATTTCTGGCGCCTGAACATCGGGATACCCTGATCAACACTATTTACCGGGGCTTAAAACCAGGCGGCGTATTGATCCTGTCTGAAAAGTTTGTTGCTCACAGCACTGCCACTAATGATTTGCTGGTTGATTTACACCTCGATTTTAAACGGGCTAACGGCTACAGCGAACTGGAAATAAGCCAGAAACGCTCGGCACTGGAAAACGTGATGAAACCCGATACCCTGGCACAGCATCAGCAGCGGCTGCAGCAGGCCGGTTTTGTTGAGCAAAGCTTATGGTTTCAGTGTTTTAACTTTTGCTCAATGCTCGCAATCAAGTAAGCCTGCTGATTAATACAGGGATAACCCATGCTCGATTTCACCCCATTTTACGCTAAGTTAGCAACAAATAAGCTGCATAGCTGGTTGCAAACGCTACCGGCGCAGTTAGCTGACTGGCAAAAGCATGCCTTACATGGTGACTTTAAACAGTGGCAAAAAGTCATTAGCAATCTGCCCGCTACCGACGTCAGCACTATTGAACTGAGCAATGCTGTGCAGTTTGGTGCGGCTGCAGATATCAGCAGCGGGGAAACAGAGCGGATCCGCTATTTGTTGCAGCAACTAAAACCCTGGCGCAAAGGCCCGTTCAACATTCATGGTATCGAGATTGATACCGAATGGCGGTCAGATTTCAAATGGGACCGGGTATTACCGCATATCAGCCCGTTATCTGGCCGCACTGTGCTGGATGTCGGCTGCGGCAGTGGCTACCATTTATGGCGAATGCGCGGTGCCGGTGCCCAATTTGTGGTAGGCATCGACCCTTCTCAGCTGTTCTACAGCCAGTTTCAGGCGATTAAGCATTTTAACCCGGACCCGGATGTTCATCTTATACCAGTTGGTATCGACGATATGCCTGCTATCGCCCAGTTTGATACCGTGTTCTCGATGGGGGTGCTGTACCACCGACGCTCGCCAATTGATTTTCTGCAGCAGTTAAAGCAACAACTGCGTCCGGGTGGTGAACTCATTCTGGAAACCCTGGTGGTGGAAGGAGACGAACACCACGTTTTAGTGCCGGGTGAGCGCTATGCCAAAATGCGGAATGTCTGGTTTATTCCAAGCACCCTGGCATTGTGTCACTGGTTAAGCAGGCTGGGATTTAAAAACCCGAAAGTAGTTGATTTAACTATGACTAGTCTGGCAGAGCAACGGGCAACGTCGTGGATGGAAAATGAAAGTTTAATTGATTTTCTTGACCCGACTGACCATAGTAAAACCATTGAAGGTTATCCGGCGCCACTTCGCGCGGTAATCACTGCCACGGTTTAAATTGATACAGGATCCTGCCCGCTATGCCCTATCGCCCCCGCTCAACCCTGGAACAATGGCGTATTTTGCAGGCTGTGGTCGATGCCGGTGGCTATGCTCAGGCCGCCGATTTACTGAATAAAAGTCAGTCATCACTTAATCATGCGGTAGCAAAATTGCAATCGCAGCTCGGGGTAGAACTGCTGGAAGTGATTGGCCGCAAAGCCCAGCTTACCGATGCGGGCGAGGTAATGCTGCGACGTTCACGGGTGTTGACCCAGCAAATTGAAGATCTTGAGCTGTTAGCCGACAACATTGAACAGGGTTGGGAGCCGGAAATACGGGTTGCGGTAGAGCTCGCCTACCCCAAGCAGTATTTATACCGGGCGTTGCAAAAGTTTTATCCGCTAAGCCGTGGTAGCCGGGTGCAGATTATTGATACGGTATTAACCGGTACCAGTGAAGTGATTGTCCAGAAAAAAGCCGATCTGGTTATTGCTGGTGTCATGCCGAAAGGTTATCTGGGTGAACCCCTGTACGTCAGCCGTTTTATCCCGGTTGTCGGCGCGACCCATGAACTGGCAAGCCTGCCAACACTTGAGCAGAACCAGCTTAGCCAGTATTTACAAATTGTCATCCGCGATACTGCGCAAAAACCGATGGAAAATATCGGCTGGTTAAAAGCCGAACAACGCTGGACGGTAGATAACTTTAATGAAGCCATCGAGATTCTGCAGCTGGGCCTGGGGTTTTGCTGGCTACCGGATTTCGTGGCAGCCGAGGCACTGGCAAGCGGTAACCTGGTTCAGATCCAACTAAACAATAGTTCGGAACGACTGGTACCGATGTCGCTGTTAACCCCACAGGAAGAAACTCTGGGGCCAGGCAGTAAACAATTACGCCAGTTAATTCTGGCCGAACACCTTAAATAGGGATTTCTATGCAAACTAATGAAATAAGCAAACTGATGCAGGATGCCGCCCGGGATGCTGTCGGTTATGTTGCCGAGCAGCACCAGTTTGAACTCGATTTCAGTATGGCAAGTCTTCAAGACGTTGATACCGTACTGGCTACTTTACATCAGCATCAACAACAACAAAGCCATTCGCCGGAGCTGATTTTTACCTTAAGCAATATTATTGGCGCTTACATTGGTGAGATTTTTATCAAAAACTACGGTGGCAACTGGCATAGTAATACCGCAGATAGCGCAGCACCCTATATAGCAGTGCAACTATCTGACAAAGAATTTCCATTCGCGTCAGTGTGTTACCATAAGATTATTCAGGACGATACCATTAGTGTTGTCGACTATGTAAAACAGGCTGCTGCAAATGTCATGCAGTAATGCTTTTGTCGGCGCCATTATACAGGTAAAATACGCGCCGATTCTGCCAACCAACTAAGCCAATTGAGGAAAGCCGTGAGCGAGCACAACACATCTTTAAGCTACAAAGACGCCGGAGTTGATATAGATGCCGGCAATGCCCTGGTAGAACGGATTAAAGGCGCGGTTAAACGCACCACCCGTCCGGAAGTCATGGGAGGCTTAGGGGGTTTTGGCGCCTTATGTCAAATTCCGGCAGGTTATAAAGAACCGGTACTGGTGTCCGGTACTGACGGCGTGGGCACCAAGTTACGGCTGGCAATGGATTTAAAACGTCATGACGGCGTAGGTATCGATTTAGTGGCTATGTGTGTTAATGATTTAGTCGTACAAGGCGCAGAACCGCTGTTTTTCCTTGATTACTATGCCACTGGCAAACTTGACGTTAATACTGCGTCAGCTGTGGTTGCCGGCATCGCTGAAGGTTGTGTCCAGTCAGGTTGTGCTTTGGTTGGCGGTGAAACCGCTGAGATGCCAGGCATGTACCATGGTGATGACTACGATATCGCCGGCTTTTGCGTCGGCGTGGTTGAGAAAGCCGACATTATTGATGGCAGCAAGGTAAAAGCCGGCGATCAGTTAATTGCTCTGGCATCATCAGGGCCGCACTCGAATGGCTTTTCACTTATTCGTAAGGTGCTGGAAGTCAGTGGCCAGTCAGCAGATACCCTGCTGGAAGGCAAAAGCCTGGCAGACCATTTACTGGAGCCGACCCGAATTTACGTTAAAAACCTGTTGGCCTTAATTAAACAAATGCCGGTGCATGCCCTTTGCCATATTACCGGCGGTGGCTTCTGGGAAAATATCCCGCGGGTGTTGCCTGCTGATACCAAAGCAGTGATCAACGGTAAAAGCTGGCAGTGGCCTGCCATTTTTAACTGGTTGCAGCAACAAGGTAATATCAGCCGGCACGAAATGTACCGCACCTTTAACTGCGGTGTTGGCATGCTATTAGTTGTTCCTGCAGCGCAGTTAGAGCCGGCATTAGCCAGCTTGCAGGCAGCAGGGGAAACAGCCTGGCATCTGGGCGAAATCCAGAGCGCGGGTGCCGACGAAGACCTCGTAATTATTAACGAATAGGGCTGTCGATGAAATCTATAGTAGTACTGATTTCAGGAAACGGTTCTAACCTGCAAGCAGTCATTGATGCCTGCGCCAGTGGTTTCATCGCTGGCCGGGTTACTGCGGTTATCTCCAACAAAACCGCAGTGTTCGGCTTGCAACGCGCCGCTGATGCTGGCATTGCTAATCATGCCCTTAGCCATAAAAACTTTGCCAGCCGCGATGCCTATGACAAAGAATTAATGCAGCTTATCGATAGCTACCAACCAGACCTGGTGGTACTTGCCGGCTTTATGCGCATCCTTACCGCCGGTTTTGTCAGCCATTACAGCGGAAAATTATTGAACATTCATCCTTCTTTGCTGCCGAAGTATCAGGGATTAAACACTCACCAGAGAGCAATTGATGCGGGCGACAGCGAACATGGCTGTAGTGTGCATTTTGTCACAGAGCAACTTGATGGTGGGCCGGTAATTTTACAAGCTAAAGTGCCGGTATTCCCCGGAGACGATGTCAAGACGGTCGCGGCCAGAGTACACGAGCAGGAACATCAGCTATATCCACTGGTTATTCGCTGGTTCTGTCAAAACCGTTTACAACAACGCGGCGATAAGGCATGGTTAGATAATAATTTATTGTCGGAACAAGGATATGCGAACGATGAGGACGAATCTTAAATGGCGCCTGATGGCGTCATTGTTTTTGACCAGCCTGCTTACTCATTCCGGATTAACTCACGCTCAAACCACCGCTGATGCTATAACAGCTGACTCAGCAAGCCAGTTTCGTCAATTTACTGCCGATTACCTGGTATACCGTGCCGGCAAAAACCACGGTGAAGCCAATCGTTACCTTAAATTCAGTGATGGCCGTTATCAAATGGGTTACAGCAGTGATATCAGCTGGCTTATTTTCAGTGATAAACGGCAGGAAACCAGTAATTTTGAGATTAACAATAACCAGGTCCAGCCACTTGACTACGTCATGAAGCGTCGGGGTACCGGCCCCAGTCGCCACTATGAATTACATTTAGATCCGGTCAAAAAGCAACTGACAGTTGGCAAAGAAAGAGAACTTAAAGCTGACAGCTGGCAGGATGACTGGCTGGATCCGCTTAGTTATCACCAGCAATTAGTGTTGGATTTACGTGCTGGTAAAACAGAATTTTTTTACGAAGTATTAAACCGTAACGGCAACAGCAAGACCTATCATTATAAAGTGGTCATGGAAGAACCACTGGCCCTGCCCTATGGCACAGTGCGAACTTTACGCATCGCCAGAATGGACGATCCGGAAAAACAAGTTTACGCCTGGGTTGCGCCAGAGCTCGACTATATGCTGGTACGCTTATGGCGTGGCGAAGACAACGTCGAACAATTTGATGTGCAATTACATAAACTTGAGTTCACTACTCCCGAATAATCATCCTTTATACATCAGCTAGCGCCGGCATTTATGGTAAACATCAATGCCGGGCGCTGTTCGTCTTCTGTTGAGCAGTCCCCCAATTAACCACCGGTTATTACGCCAGACTGAGCCAGCTTGCTGTCCGGCTGCGTACAAATAATTGTTATGTTTCGTTTGCAGTAAATTGCACAGAGAAAAGCCGGATATCACTTGCAACTTTTTCCAAAGCAATCTAAGCTTAACCACTAGTGGTCTGACCTCTTTTTTGGGAGTTAACAATGAATGTGTTCTTTTTAGTGCTTGCCATCGTCGTGGCAATCGGTGTTTTAGCGTACTATCGCGCCAGCTTAACCATGTTTACCGCGGCAATTGCCGGGTTATTAGTGGTTGGCAGCATTGCCGATACCGCAGGCTTTTTTAGCTGGCTGGTATTTTTAGCTATTGCATTGCCGTTAAATATTGCCAGTGTTCGTCAGCAATACATTACCAAACCGGTATTGGCGATTTATCGCAAAATTATGCCGGAAATGTCGACCACTGAAAAAGAAGCCATTGATGCCGGCACTACCTGGTGGGAAGCGGACCTCTTCCGTGGCAACCCTGACTGGCACAAAATGCATAATTTTCCCAAGCCACGGCTAAGTGCAGAAGAGCAGGCTTTCCTCGATGGTCCGGTGGAAGAACTGCTGGCCATGGTCGATGACTGGCACAGCACTCACGAACGTGCTGATTTATCGCCTGAAGTGTACGACTATCTGAAGAGCAAAGGCTTTTTTGCCATGATCATCGCCAAAAAATATGGTGGTCTGGAATTCTCAGCGTATGCCCAATCTTGTGTACTGCAAAAACTGACCAGTAAGAGCATGATGCTGTCGAGCATTGTTGGCGTGCCTAACTCGTTAGGCCCGGGCGAATTGCTGCAGCATTATGGTACTGACGAGCAGAAAAACCATTATTTACCGCGGCTGGCCAAAGGCGTGGACGTACCATGCTTTGCACTGACCAGCCCGGAAGCAGGCTCTGACGCCGGTGCCATTCCCGACTTTGGTATTGTTTGCAAAGGCGAGTGGCACGGTAAAGAAGTGTTGGGAATGCGCCTGACCTGGAACAAGCGTTATATTACTCTGGCGCCTATTGCGACTGTTTTAGGCTTAGCCTTCAAACTGTACGACCCTGAAAAATTGCTGGGTGATAAAGAAGAACTGGGTATTACCTGTGCGTTAATTCCAGCCAATACCCCGGGTGTTAAAATTGGCCGTCGTCATTTCCCGTTGAACGTGCCGTTCCAGAATGGTCCGACTCAGGGTGACGATATTTTTGTGCCGCTGGACTATATCATCGGTGGTGCGCCGATGGTTGGCCAGGGCTGGAAGATGCTGGTTGAATGTTTGTCAGTAGGCCGGGCCATTACCCTGCCCTCTAACAGCACGGGTGGCATCAAAGCTGCGGCAATGGCAACCGGTGCCTATGCCCGAATTCGCCGTCAGTTCAAACTGCCTATCGGTAAGATGGAAGGCGTAGAAGAAGCCATGGCCCGGATTGGCGGTTATGCCTATATGGCAGATGCCTCCACCACCATGTCAGTTGGCGCTATCGATTTAGGCGAGAAGCCGTCAGTTATCTCCGCAATTACCAAATACCATATGACTGAACGGATGCGGATTGCCATCAACGATGCAATGGATGTACACGGTGGTAAAGGTATTTGTATGGGGCCGAATAACTACCTGGCCCGCGGTTATCAGGGTGCGCCGGTTGCAATTACCGTTGAAGGCGCCAATATCTTAACCCGTAATATGATTATCTACGGTCAGGGCGCAATCCGTTGCCATCCTTATGTACTGGCTGAATTGCAAGCCGCGCAGCTGGACGATGAAGGTGCAGCAATTACTGCCTTTGATAAAGCGGTATTTGGTCATATCGGTTTTGCCATCAGTAACTTCTTCCGTACGTTCTGGTTGTCGTTAACCGGTGGCATGTTCAGCCATGCGCCATATAACGATGCTACCGCGAAATACTATAAGCAAATGAACCGGTTCAGTGCCGCTATGGCCCTGATGTCAGATGTGGCTATGGCTACCCTGGGTGGTGACTTAAAACGCCGCGAGCGGATTTCAGCCCGCCTCGGTGATATCTTAAGCATGTTGTACTTAACCTCTGCAGTGTTAAAGCGCTTCAACGATGAAGGCCGCCAGGTCCAGGACTTACCTCTGGTACAGTGGGCTTGTGAAGACAACCTGGCCAAAGCCCAACTGGCGCTGGACGAGTTATTTGATAACTTCCCTAATCGCTTAGTCGGTGTAGTGCTGAAACGGGTAGTGTTCCCATGGGGCCGTACCTTACGTAAAGCGTCAGATAAAGTGGAGCATCAGGTTGCCCGTATTATGCAAACCCCATGTGAAGCCCGCTCACGTTTAGGCCTGCATTTGTATCTGACCAACGAGCCAGGCAATCAGTTAGGCCGGGTTGAACAGGTTCTGCTGGATATTCTGGCTGCTGAACCGTTATTTGATAAAGTCAGTAAAGCAGCAAATAAGCGTCTGCCGTTCTACCGGTTGCACGAAGTTGCGGATTTAGGCCTGGAACTTGGCATAATCAGCCAGGAAGAAGCCGCCAAACTGCGCTTAGCTGAAGAAGGCCGCTTATTTGTGATTAATGTTGATGACTTCGAACCGGAGTATCTGGCCGCCGATAACAGCCTGACCCAGCAACCCAATGGTGCTGATGCGCTGAATGCAGAGCAAAGCAAAAAGACCAAAGCGGCTTAAGTTTAAAGTTATTAGGTATTAGGTATTAGTTAAGTAAAAAGGGCCAGTCTGCAGACTGGCCCTTTTATTTTAAAGCTTGTTAAGAAACACTACATACTTTAATTATTAAGCTGTTTACGACGCAGTAACAGCGCCATGCCAGCAATCATCAGGATTGCTGTAGTCGGTACTGGCACCTGCACTGCATTTACCGTAAAGTTTAAATCTGCAGTACTGACATCAATAAAGTCGTTATCGAAATTTATAGCGCCAAACTCTGCAGGGTTAAAGCTTAACAGGATGTTTCCGGCCTCTGTTGCCAGAAAACTGAATGTCGCTAACACAAAGCTACTGCCTTGTAAGCCTTCCAGAATCGACTCGTCAGCCCATAAATCAGCGTACTCCTCAAGATACAGAGTACCGCTGCTGGCATCATGATCAGCAAACGGGCTGCTACCGAAGCCATCATCAAAACCCTCGCCAAATTGCCAGTCAAGCAGCGATAAAGCAGAAGTTGGGTATAAAATTTCGGCCCAGAAGCCGCCCAGCGTCTCGGTAACGTCACTGACGGACAAGCTAACGACAATGGTTTCACCGATTTGATAATCACTTCTTTCGGTAGCAAGCTGAATTAGCGTGGCGTGGCTTAAACCACTAAACAGTAAACATAGCGCAAGTACAATTGATTTCATTTTGTTATTCTCCATTATATTATTGAGGGGTTACACAACGTGGCATGTCACACAGTGCAGTCATTGCTCTGATGTCACGCTGATCGACACGGCCATCATTATTAAAATCGAAAGTTAACGACAACCCGCCGCCTTGTCTGAGTAACTGCTGAAACAGACTGATATCGTTGCGGTCAATCACACCGTTCTGGTCAAGATCGGCAGCCCGGAAACTCTCCTCAAGTTGCAGCGTTACTATTACCGGATCATGATCTGACGAGCGATACGCATCCGGAGCATAATAATCAAAAATTTGCTGCTCGGTTTTAAACTCAGTGTTGTAGTCCAGCGCGATAGGCTCATCAGCATTGATGTTCCATTTCGCAGCATCAGCCACCACGTCCAGTGCATACTGATTTAGTAATGCATGATCTAACGAACCGGCCAGTCCCTGGAACACATAGCCGTAGCTACCGGTCTTACCAAGCACTTCAAACACATTGAAATAACCGGCTGTCGCCAGAGTAGTAATGGGGTCTTCTTTCGCGTATGCATTCAAATCGCCGATAACCAGCGCCGGAATATCAGCAAAGTGCTGATCAGCAAAAATCCCAATTGCTTCAGCCGCACGGGTCCGGCTCAGGTTACAGTTACCCTGACCATCGCCTGTATCACCATCTGCAGCACCACAACCAGAGCCTTTAGATTTCAGGTGATTAACCATTACCGCAAATTCAGCGTTATTTTCCAGCAGGCGGAAGCGCTGGGCTAGCATTGGCCGGTTACGGTTGTCATCAAACAGTGGCTGACCACTAATGTCTAGTGCCGAATTGTCCGAGTTAAGTAGCCGGGCCGCCTCAACCGGCGCCAGTAAATCTGCGCGGTAAAGCAGTCCGACGGTAATTGCATCAGTACCAATGGCACTTACCGCAGGTTGCACAAACTGCCAGTCTGCCTGCCCGGTGACCTGGCGCAAGCCGCTCACTAAATCAGCGATTGCCGAGGTGCTGGCAAAACCATCATTTTCCAGCTCCATCAGGCCGATTACGCTGGCATCCAAACCTGCCATCGCCGCCAGAATTTTATCTCTCTGCCGTTCAAACTCAGCAGCAGAGTCAGCACCGCGCGGCGTTGGGAAACCGCCACCTGCACCGTCACCATTAAAGTAATTCAGCACATTAAAGCTGGCTACTTTTACATTACCGTCAGCCAGTAACGTCGGTTCAGCGCTTCTTGGATTAGCCGCAACGATAGTTACCGGTGCACTTGGCATAATCCGGTATTCATTAAACGAGTAATACAACGTGCCGGTTAAACCAACAACAGTATCGCCCCCGCGTACCGGGTTTGCTGCACTCAGTGCTGGCGCAGGATAAGGCACCAGCGCCGGGTTTTGCACCGTGCTGTTGTCATCCAGAATAATCCGGTTAAGTTGATGGGCAGCAGCCAGAGCAATAGCCTCTGCACCTGGTGCGACAACCTGAGTAGGCGTATAACGACGGCCATCAGCCAGGGTAAGCTCGCCAAAACGACCCAGGGTAAAGGTTTCATTTACCGTTAATGGCTGGGAAAAGCTGACCAGCATACCTTCATGCGCTTCCCAGTATGCCATATCGGGTACCGGTAACTGTAACTCAGTTGCAACCGGAATTGGCGCAGTACCGCAATCAACAGTGGCGGCAATACCGGTTAGCTGAGTCATGCTAAAGAATTCAGCGACATTGGCCTGTAACCTTACCCGCTGACCACTAGCGACTGCCAGGTTTGCACTGCCAGTGTATACAAACACCCCTTCCGAGGTCATTGGGTCGTTGTCTTCGGCACCCGGTACAGACTGAATATTAAAGCCCTGCAGACCCGGCAGAGTTTGAGTAACCACGGCCTCTACAACCAGCGTCTGGCCCACTAGCGGACTGGCATCACCACTTCCCTGAATTTGATGGATTGGCGTAAATGGCGCGCCACAGCTTAAATCAAACTCTGGATCCGGCTCTGGATCCGGACCCGGGTCAACTGGTCCACCGCCTTCACCATTAAATAAACCAATATCACTAAAATCGTTTTGCGCAAATCCCAGCCATTGCTCAGCCGGCTCAAAAGTATCAGACGGATCCGCGTCGTAGCTGACTGCGGCACGGCGCAATGTATCGTTGGCGGTCGTTATGCTACCTGAACCCCAGGCTGAACCCGGATCAACACCCAACTGGCCGATACTGTCAATAACAACGCCACTTTTGGTCAGGGTAATCGTATCATCGCCGTTCCATAGTCCGGCGCCGGTTGTCTGATCAGCCAGTGCCACCAACTCAGCAGTTGCATTGGCAGATGCAAAGACATAGGTTGCGCCGGCTGGTAGCTCACCTTCTAAAGCGGTGCTGAAGCCAGCATTGGTATTACCGTTAAAAAATACGTTGAGCCGGTAATCTGCCAGGTTTAATGTGGCATCGGTAGGGTTATAAAACTCCAACGCTTTATTGTTACCAGAACCTTCAACATATTCGGAGATAAAGAGCTCAGCATGTGCTGTGGGTGCCAATAGCAGCGCTATACTGGCAGCTAAAATAGTTTTTTTCATCGCGGATCCCTGAGATTATTGTTATTTAAAATAAAAAAAAGCAACTCACCATAGCGCTAATTTATGTCACTTTCATTAACCTTTTAAAAAAACAATTAACTTAATATTTTACATTTGATTGTCAGTTTTTTTTACTATGAAACCGCAGGGTTTTCAGGTTTACTAGCAAACCTCAATTTAAGGAGATGTCATGTTTAACGTTAATCAGTATTTTGATGGCAAAGTTGCCTCTATCGCTTTCGCTGGCGAAAAATTACCTGCCACAGTGGGAGTAATGGCCCCCGGCGAATATGAATTTGCTACCAGTCAGCATGAAGTAATGACCGTGATCAGCGGTGCGCTTACAGTGTTATTACCCGGCGCGACAACCTGGCTAACCTTTAATAGCGGTCAGTTTTTTGAAGTCGCAGCTAATGTAAAATTTCAGGTAAAGGTAAACCAGGATACCGCTTACCTGTGTACTTATGCATAATAGCGATGAATAACCCCGAATAAGAGCAGACTATGCGCGGTATGCGAAGTACAGCAAAACAACCCGAACCGCAAAAGCGCCCCGAGGCACTTAAACTAGGCCAGACCGTTGCAACGCTCTGGCCTTATTTAATGGCGTTTAAAGGCCGGGTTGTGCTGGCGGTGCTGGCGCTTATCGCCGCTAAAGCGGCGACGTTAATTATGCCGTGGGCATTAAAAGAAATTATTGATGCGCTCGATGCCAACGTCAGTGCTTTGGTGGTATTGCCCGCCGCGTTACTGTTGCTATATGGCGGCTTGCGGTTTGCGTCGGTGTTTTTTGGTGAGCTGCGGGATGCATTGTTTGGCCGGGTTACCGAGCATGCCATGCGACAGATTGGCTTAAAAGTGTTTAAACATTTACATAGCCTGGAGCTGGCTTTTCACCTCGACCGGCAAACCGGTGGCATTAGCCGGGATATTGAGCGCGGCAGCAATGGCCTGAGCTTCCTGATGCGCTTTCTAATGTTTAATATCGTGCCGACCCTGTTTGAAATTCTGGCAGTGGCGGTTATTTTCAGCCTGCTGTTTTCACCCCTTTATGCGGTTATTACCGTTATTGCGGTCGGGTTATACATTTTTTTCACCGTATCCGTTACCGAATGGCGCAATAAGTTTATCCGCGAAGCGAACCAGGCTGACAACACCACTAACAGCCGGGCGGTAGACAGCCTGCTGAATTACGAAACAGTTAAATACTTCAATAACGAAGCCTATGAGGCAAAAATTTATGATGGTTTTCTGGCAAGCTGGGAGCAGGCCCGTCTGAAAAACCGTTTAAGTCTGCTGGCGTTAAACTCTGGCCAGGCGTTAATCATCGCCGCTGCCATCACCAGCCTGATGTGGCTGGCCGCAGCAGAAGTGCGCGCGGGTAACATTAGCCTGGGCGAACTGGTCATGGTTAACGCTTATATGATTCAGCTGTTTTTACCGCTTAATTTTTTAGGCTTTGTATATCGCGAAATTCGCCGCGCCCTGACCGATTTAGAAAATATGCTTGGCCTGCTTGGCCGTAAACCTGCTATCACAGACCGTCCCGACGCGACAGTGCTTAAGGTGCAACAAGGTTCGGTGCAGTTTCACAATATCCGGTTTGGTTATCAGGCCAACCGCGCTATTTTAAAGGGGCTCAGTTTTAGCGTGCCTGCCGGCAGCAAAGTGGCGATTGTCGGCGCAAGTGGCGCTGGCAAAAGTACCCTTGCCCGTTTACTTTACCGCTTTTACCCGCTGACAGGCGGCCAGATTACTATTGATGATCAGGATATCAACACCGTCACCCTGGACAGCCTGCGCCAGGCAATTGCTATAGTGCCGCAAGACACCGTGCTGTTTAACAGCAGTATCCGCGACAATATTCAGTACGGTAACCCGGATGCCAGCGCTGCTGATGTTGACCAGGCCATCGCCCTGGCTCACTTACGCAGCTTTATCGATAGCCTGCCACAAGGTGATGCGACTATTGTCGGTGAGCGGGGTCTGAAAGTATCGGGTGGTGAGAAACAACGGATCGCTATTGCCCGGGCCATTTTAAAAAAATCGCCCGTTCTGGTATTTGATGAAGCAACCTCGGCACTCGACTCCAGCTCTGAGCAAGCTATTTTGCAGGCGATGCGGGAGGTTGCCCGCAACCATACCAGCCTGGTTATTGCCCACCGTCTGTCTACCATTACTGATGCCGATAACATTATTGTGTTAAAAGATGGCATGTTGGCAGAACAAGGTAACCACCAACAGTTAATTGCCCGCCAGGGCGAATACGCCAGAATGTGGCAGTTACAGCAACAGCAGCAGACATGAGCCAGATCAACCCCTGCCGTGCAAAAGCCGTCTATGCTTTAACTATCGGGTAAAAAAAGGGGGGCGTTATGCCACTACAACAATTAAAACATAAATTATTAGTACAGAAGGTGCAGTTAGAGCGCCAGCTAAACGCCATTCATCATGATTTTCAGCAAGGTCGTAGCGCTGATTCGGCCGAGCAGGCCGCCGAGCGTGAGAACGAGCAGGTACTGAACTCGCTGGAACACAATGCGGCAGAAGAGCTGAAACAAATTAATATTGCGCTGCAGCGGATGGAGCACGGCGAATACCTGCACTGCAGCCAGTGTGGTGAGGACATCGGCGTGGAGCGCCTGAACGCCGTGCCGTTTACCACCTTGTGTATCAGTTGTGCCAATACGCCTGTATAGCGCTAACTGCCTGAACGGGATGTTTAACAACCAGCAAACGTCAACATGCCCTAAAGAAAACTGCAAATCTGCTGCAGTGTTTTTTTCTTCAGCGCATGCTGAGGCACTGTGGCATCTTCGGCCGGGTAGCCGGTCACAATCAGCATGTAAGGCCGCTCGTTATCACTGTCACGGCCGCATATTTTGCTGAGAAAACTCATAGGCTTGGGCGTATGGGTTAAGGTGCCAAGGCCAGCATGATGCAGCGCCTGCAGCAAAAAACCGGTGGCCAGCCCGACTGACTCATGCACATAGTAATTATTTTTGTCGTCCTGTTCTTCTATGCCACCGCGCTTTTTGCTAAACACGGCAATCAACCAGGGGGCGGTTTCTAAATAGGCTTTGTTAGCATCAGTGCCCAGTGGTTTTAACGCATCCAGCCATTCCTCTGGGGCCCGGCCGGCGTAAAAGCCTTGCTCTAACGCTTCCGCTTCAATACGAATGTGTTGTTTTACCTCCGGACTGTGAATAGCAACAAAATGCCACGGTTGATGATTAGCACCACTGGGGGCTGAACCCGCAGCCAGGATGCATTGCTCTATCAGCTCACGCGCCACTGGCCGGCTGGAAAACTTGCGGATAGAGTGACGCCGGCGCAAATCTGCCAGATGCTGCGCTGCCCGCGCCAACATTTGCTCAGGTGGATACTCAATAAAATCAGTCAGGGGTACATGCTGTTCTGTCATCAGGCTAACCTTGCAGGAAAAAGGATAAAACAGGTTATAGCGAAAATTTTCCGGCTTTACCAGCAGCTATCAACTCCGGCGCTAATGCCATCCTGCACCTTAACTCATGTGGCACCGCCAGGGATATTCGAGCGGCCAGAACCCCAACCTTCCAGTCAGCTTTTTTGTCATGGCGGTAAGTGTCAACCCAGGTGCTGGTGGAAAAATGCCAGGGTGCGCTGCCACGCCAGCTCGGCCATTTCTTTGTTGTAGCGGGCAGTAGAATCATTATGAAAGCCATGATGCGAGTCCGGGTACCGATGTACCTGGTACGCCACCTTGTGCTGTTGCATCAAGGCTTCGGCCTCAGGCCATCGTTCATTTACCCGGCTATCCAACGCCCCTAACTGCACCAGTAATGGCGCTTTGATATCAGCTATTTTATCAGCCGGAGGTGGCGAGCCATAAAAAGGTACACCGGCATCAACTACTTCTGGCAACTCGGCCGCCAGCAGGCCAGTCATGGCACCGCCAAAACAGAAGCCCACAACACCCAGCTTGCCATTGCCGGCATCCAGCCGTTTCAGCCAGCGGGCAGCCGCTTTTAAATCGGCGACAATTTTCTCTCTGTCCATACTCCCTTGCATTTGCCGGCCCTCGTCATCGTTACCCGGATAGCCGCCAAGCGGCCATAATGCGTCCGGAGCAAAAGCGATAAAACCGGCTTTTGCTAAGCGGCGGGCGACATCTTTAATATAGGGGTTTAAACCTCTGTTTTCATGAATAACCAGCACCGTTGGCAGCTTTGCTTCAGCTTTAGCAGGCGTAACCAGGTAGCCGCGCCCCTCGCCATGGCCATCCGGCGAGGCAAAGGTCTGGTAACGGGCAGTAATATCCGGATCGTTAAAGGACACCTGCTCAGCCAGCGCATAATTTGGCATTAAACCACCCAGAATACTCGCAGCTGCTGCGGTGCTTAACGCCAAGCCGCCAATAGCCGTCAGAAAATCCCGCCGGTTTAATAAACCATGGGCATATTTGTCGTACAACTCGTAAGCTTTATCCGGGATAGCAGCAGGTTTTACGTTTTTATTGTTATTCATAGTTTTCTTCCTGATTTCCAGCTGTCTGATTTACGATAGCAATATCGCACGCAAAGTCCGGTACGCTGAACAGTTAACAAGGGTTTAGTATAGCCCTTAAAAAATAGTTCTCCCCAGCCGGGTTGGCCACTGGCAAACGGCGTGACAACTGATATGCTAACCAGCATTATTTATAAGCGGGAAAACTTTATGTTACTGGCAGTGTTAGCGCTACTTTCTGGCCTGGCGTTACTGGTCTGGAGCGCCGATCGTTTCGTCGATGGCGCCGCAGCAGCAGCGCGTTTTGGTGGTATGCCACCGCTGCTAATCGGTATGCTGGTGGTGGGCTTTGGTACCTCGGCGCCGGAGATGGTGGTTTCAGCCATGGCCACCGCAGACGGCAACCCGGCTTTAGCTCTGGGCAATGCTTATGGCTCTAACATTACCAATATTGCGCTGATTATCGGCTTAGTTGCCCTTATTAGCCCGATTAATGTCCACTCGCAGGTCATTAAAAAAGAATTGCCGTTACTGCTGGCGATCACCCTGTTTGCCGGCTGGCAGCTGTTTGATCATCAGTTAAGCCGGCTTGATGCCTGGTGTTTACTGGGCGTATTTGCTCTCGTAATGGCCTGGTCAGTCTGGCAAGGTATGCGCAACCCACAGGATGCGCTGGCAGCCGATGTTGACACCGAGCTAAGCGGCAACAGCATGACTTTAAAACAAGCCCTTTTCTGGCTGGTGTTGGGCTTGGTACTGTTAATTATCGCCTCCCGCTTTCTGGTCTATGGTGCAGTGTATATTGCTCAGGGTCTTGGCGTCAGCGATCTGGTGATCGGCCTGACCGTGGTGGCCGTTGGTACCTCGTTGCCTGAGCTCGCCTCATCATTGATGGCGATTAAAAAAGGCGAGCACGACATTGCTCTGGGTAATATTATTGGTTCTAACCTGTTTAACACCCTGGCCGTGGTCGGTATTGCGGCATTAATTGAGCCGATGGCAGTCGATGCAGTAGTGCTCAGTCGTGACTGGACTTTGATGTTTGGTTTAACCGTCGCCTTGCTAGTGCTGGGTATCGGCATTAAAAAAGCAGGCCGGATTAACCGACTGGAAGGCGCCCTGTTACTGGCGGTATTTTTTGGCTATACCGGCTATTTAATCAGCAGCGCGTTCTGATGTAACCCCGCTGCAAACTCTGTGCGGCTTTTGTTTTGCTTATGCAATGCATTAGTCGCATAGAAAACTCTGCTTACAGTTTTTATTCAACCTTGCTGCCCTGCTGTGCTATTACTAAAACCCTGTTAATAAAAAGCGTCAATAAAAAAATCCTGATAAAAACCAAGGGACACTTATGTTTAAACTTAGAAAAGTAGCACTATTATGCGGCCTCAGTCTTGCGCTCAATGCCACTGTCATCAGTGCTGCCAGCGCAGCTAGCGGCACCCGCTTACTACAACAACCTGATATTTCTGCTAATCATCTGGCTTTTGTTTATGGCGGTGATATCTGGTTAACCGATCGTAATGGCCAGAACCCACGCCAGCTTACCAGCCACCCGGCCAGTGAGTTTGCGCCAAAATTTTCGCCCGATGGCAACTGGATTGCCTTCTCTGCCAGCTACGACAACAACACCGATGTCTATGTTATGCCGGCAACGGGCGGCCCGGCCACCCGGCTGACCTTTCACCCTGGTGCTGATACAGTTAATGGCTGGAGCCCCGATGGCAAAAGCGTGCTGTTTGCCTCTAACCGGGAAATTGCCAACAGCCGCAGTAATCAGCTGTACCAAATTAGCGTCGATGGTGGCTACCCCAGCAAGTTGATGGAAGCGGTGGCTTTTGAAGGCGAGCTGTCTAATGATGGCAAAAAACTGGCTTACCGGCCGAACAATATGGCCTACAGCGGCGCCAGTGGCTGGCGTTTACATCGCGGTGGCAGCACACCGCCGGTCTGGATTATCGACCTGGAAAAACAGCAGCTGGAGAAAATCCCCCACCCTAATGCCAATGAATTTAACCCGTTCTGGCTCGGTGACACCGTGTATTTCTTATCAGACCGTGATAACACGGCGGTAAATCTGTTCCGCTACAGTGACAAGCAGGTTACTCAGCTTACCAACAACACCGACTGGGACCTGCGCAGCGCAGCCGGCCATGGCAACAGCATAGTGTATGAAGCCGGCGGCTTTTTACATCAGTTTGATGTTAACAGCGGCCAGAGCCAGCCAATTACCATTAATATCACTACTCAGTCGGCCCAGAAGCGGCCGCAGTGGAAAGATGCCAGCAAAACCTTAACCAGCGCCAGGTTGTCTACTACCGGCCAAAGGGTGGTGGTTAGTGCCAGGGGTGATGTTTTCACCGTACCGGTAAAAGATGGCAGCACTCGCAACCTGACCCAAAGCAGCGGCGTGCGGGAATTTGATGGCTTATGGAGCCCGGATGGCAGCAAAGTGGCTTATATTTCTGATGCCGGCAATAAGCACCAGTTAGTATTAGAAAATCAGGACGGCTTAAGCAAACCACAAGTGTTTACATTATCTGACAGCGGCTATTTTAATCTGCTCAGCTTCTCGCCCGATGGTAACCTGATTGCCTATCACGACAACCATTTAAACCTGTATGCCTTTAACCTGAAAACCAAACGCAGCCAGAAACTTGATACCTCGTTGCGACGGACCAATTTTAATGTGTCATTTTCGCCAGACAGCGGTTATCTGGCTTACACCGTATCAGGCGAGAACTATTTCAGCCAAATCAAATTATTTGATTTTCAGAGTAATAAAACCAGCCAGATCACTGACGGTATGAGTGAAGCTGACAATCCGGTTTTTACTCAGGATTACTTATACTTTACCGCCTCGGTTAATACCGGTCCGTCGCAGGTGGGCCTCGATTTATCGACCCGCGAACGCCCGGTGCGCAAAGCCATTTATGCCTATGTGCTGGCCAGCGATGGTAAATCCCCGTTGCTGCCAAAAACCGGCGATGAGCCAAAAAAATCAGCTGCTGCTGAAGACAATAAAAAAGACAGCAAAAAAGGCAAAGAGGATGATAAACCAGCAGTAAAACCGCTAAAACTTGATCTTAACGGCCTGCAGGATCGGATAGTCGCCATTCCGGTGGCTGAGCGCAACTACGATAATTTAACAGTGGCCGACGATGGTGCACTGTTTTATCTGGAGCGGACTCAGCCGGGTAGCAGTAACGAGCTGCCAGGTACTGATGGCCGCAATAGTGCCACCCTACACCGCTTTGATTTTGAAGAGAAAAAGGCCGAAAGCGTTAAGCAGGATATTGCCAGTTACAACTTAAGTAGCGATGGCAAAAAGATCTTAATGATCAGCATGCCAAATAAACTGGAAGTCGGTGATGCCAAAGCCAAACCGGAAGCAAAACCGGTAGCGCTGGCCGAAGTACGCAGCTTTATTGACCCGGCCAAAGAGTGGCAGCAAATTTTTGATGATGCCTGGCGCATGCAAAAGGAATACTTCTACGATGCCAATATGCATGGCATTGACTGGCAGGCTATTTACGATAAGTATCAGCCAATGCTGGCTCATGTGCAGCGCCGGGAAGACTTAAACGACGTACTGGTACAAATGATTGCTGAGCTGCAGGTTGGCCACAACCGGATTGGTGGTGGTGATGTCCATCAGGAAGGCAGCAGTAAAGTAGGCTTGCTCGGCGCCGATTTTACCATCCGTAATGGTAAGTACCAGTTTAAAACGGTTTACCAGGGTGATCGCTGGAGCCCGTTCTTAAAAGCGCCCTTAAATGTACCCGGCGCCAGTGCCGAAGCCGACGACTATTTGCTGGCCATTAATGGCCGCGAGTTAACTGCCAGCGACAATGTGTTTGCGCTGCTGGATAATACTCAGGGTAAGCAGGTGGTACTAAGCATTGCCGACGATGCCCGTGGCAAAAACCGCCGCAATATTACCGTCGAGCCGGTAGCCAGTGAAAACCAGCTGCGCTTATGGCACTGGGTAGAGCACAACCGCAAACTGGTCGCAGATAAAACTGATGGCAAGGTGGCCTATGTGTATCTGCCGAATACCGCCGATGGTGGGTTTTACTTCTTTAACCGGATGTTCTTTGCTCAAACCGATAAACCGGCAGTTATTCTGGATGAGCGCAAAAACGGTGGCGGCCAGGCGGCGAATTACATCACCGAAATTCTGGCCCGACCGTTTTTATCCGGCTGGAAAGACCGCGATGGCCTGATATTCACCACCCCGGGCGCCGGCATTTACGGCCCGAAAACCATGCTGATCGATCAGGACGCCGGCTCAGGCGGCGACTTCCTGCCCTGGTCATTTAAACGCCTTGGTTTGGGTAAAACCATCGGCACCCGTACCTGGGGTGGCTTAATTGGTATTTCCACTAACCCACCGATGATTGATGGCGGCTTCCATGTCGTACCGTTCTTCCGCTTCTATACCCCGGATGGTGAATGGCGGGTAGAGAACGAAGGCGTCGCGCCGGATATTGAAGTGGAACTGGATCCTATCGCCGTTAACAAAGGCGTCGATGTTCAGTTAGAACGTGCCATAGAGCACACCCTAAGCGAGCTGAAAGCCAACCCTCCGGCCGATCACAGCACCGCACCGGCTATGCCGACGAAGCTCGGTTTGTAATTCTCAGCCTTAAAACCAAAAACCGCTGCTTTGCAGCGGTTTTTTTATGTCTGATTACTGGCTAAAACAGCATAACCTGCAGCGCTAGCTAAGCTGCTGGCGACTCGTTCGCCTTAACTTAAGCCATTTCTCCAACTCAAGCAGAGCAAATATCACTACCCCCACCGCCACACAAATTAAACCATGCTTAAACTGTAACGGCTCGGTATTAAACAGTTGCTGCAAATGCGGCTGGTAGGTAAACAGTAACTGTAAACCAAATACCAAAGTGACTGCCATCAATACCGGTTTGGTGCCCTTAATGCCCTGCAGTGACAACGATGGCCCCTGCATATAACGGACACTGAATAAGTACCAGACTTCCATCGCAACCAGCGTATTAACAGCCATGGTGCGGGCATAGTCGACACTAAGTTGCTGGGCAATAGCCCAGTTAAATACTGCGAAAATACCGGTGGTAAACAGCACCGACACCAGTAACACCCGCCACAGCACAAATCTGGATACCAGCGCCTCATCAATTGGCCTGGGCGGCCGCTGCATCAGGTTATGCTCAGGCGGCTCAAACGCCAATGCCAGCGCCAGGCCTATAGAGCTGACCATATTCACCCATAAAATTTGCAACGGCATAATAGGCAGAGTTACCGCCAGCAACAGTGCCAGGATTATCGCCAGCGATTCACCACCGTTTACCGGCAGAATAAAAGCAATCGCCTTTTTCAGGTTGTCATAAACATTACGCCCGGCCGCTACCGCCCTGGCAATGGTAGCGAAATTATCATCCAGTAATACCATCTCACTGGCCTCGCGCGCGGCTTCTGTGCCCCCCTGGCCCATCGCAATGCCAACATTGGCCCGTTTTAGCGCTGGCGCATCATTCACCCCATCGCCCGTCATCGCCACCACTTCCCCCTGCAGTTGCAGCGCCGTTACCAACCGCAGCTTGTGCTCTGGAGTAGCACGGGCAAATACTGCGGTCTTGGCAATACGCTCTGCCAGTTGCCTGTCGTTAAGCTTATCCAGCTCAGCACCGGTTATAACGATATCGCTGTTTGCCAGCCCGAGCTGGGCAGCGATTGCCGCCGCTGTGGCAGCATGATCACCGGTAATCATTTTCACCCGGATCCCGGCCTGCTGACAGCTGGCAATAGCACTGATGGCTTCCGGCCGCGGCGGGTCGATTAAGCCGACCAGGCCTAACAGCTGAACACCCGTTTCCAGATCCTGCTGATTTAACAGGGTTTGCTGCGCGTCTAAGCATTTTATTGCTAATGCCAGTACCCGTTGGCCATCCCGGGCAATATGTTCTACCTGTTGTTGCCAATCAGTCATATCAAGGGCTTCGCCAGCCTCTGTGTCGCTGACATATACGCTGCTGCACAGTGCCAGCACCGCTTCCGGCGCGCCTTTAAGCAGGATGTAACCGCGGCCCTGATGATCACTGTGTAAAGTCGCCATATATTTGTGCGCCGCATCAAACGGAATTTCATCATGTCTTGGAAACTGAGCCACTTGCTGCGCCCGCTCCAGCCCGGCTTTTTCTGCCAGCACCAGTAACGCAGCTTCCATAGGGTCACCCTGAATATGCCAGCTGTTATCGCGTTCTGTCAGCCGCGCGTCGTTACATAACAATGCCGCCCGGCACAGCCAGCTTAGCTGCTTGTTACTGGTGTTTATGTCGTCGTCAGTTGCCTCCTGATCTTCATCACCGACAGTGCCGGCCGGACTATAACCACTGCCGCTAACGTTTAGGCGCTGCCCTGGTAACACTATCTGACTTACCATCATTTCATTTAAGGTTAAGGTGCCGGTTTTATCAGAACAAATAACCGATACCGCCCCCAGCGTTTCTACGGCCGGTAAGCGGCGAATAATGGCATTACGTTTAGCCATCCGGGTTACGCCAATGGCCAGCGCTACCGTTAAAATGGTTGGTAACCCTTCAGGAATGGCCGCAACCACCAGACTGACCACCGCCATAAACAGGTAATTTAACGAATAGTCACGCAGGTAACCCAGCACAAATACCAGTATCGCCATTAACAACACAATCAGCGTCTGGTACCGGGCGAACGTTGAAATTTGCTTTACCAAAGGGGTCGTCAGGGGAGCAACACTGCTTAGCATCTGGTTAATCCGACCCAGTTCGGTCGCAGTCCCCGTGGCTACCACCAGCGCCACCGCCCGGCCCTGGCTTACCAAAGTGCCGCTGTAAACCATATTGCGCCGGTCGGCCAGTACCACATTGCCAGTCATTACTGCGCTGTGCTTTGCCACCGCTACCGACTCGCCAGTCAGCGCCGCTTCCTGCACCTGCAAGTTAAACACCAGCAACAGCCGCATATCGGCCGGCACCTTGTCTCCCGCCTCTAAAATAACGATATCACCCGGCACCAGCTCGCTGGCTGGCAGCAGCTCAGTCACACCGCTACGCAACACCCGGGCCTTGCTCGACAGCATAGCGCCGATGGCGTGCAAGGCTTTTTCGGCCTGGCCTTCCTGCACAAAACCGATAGTGGCATTAACCACAACCACCGCCAGAATTACCGCAGCATCCAGATATTCTGCCAGCAACCCGGCCAGCACGGCTGCCACCAGCAACACATAAATCAGTAAGTTATTAAATTGGCGCAGCAAACGCCGCCAGGCAGCTAGCGGTTTTTTGGCAGGCAATATATTGGCACCGTACTGCTCGCGCGCTTGTGCTACCTGCGCTGCAGTCAATCCCTGTTTTTGCTGCACCGCAAACTGGCGACAAAGCGCAGTAGCCTCCTGCTGGTGCCATAACGGCGATTCGGGAACATGCATAGTCAACACTCGCTAAGACGTATCATAATACCTTAGCAACTACCTCGCTGCCTTGCGCTGTGCCAGATCAATTATTTACTGTCAGTATTCTTTGCAACTTATTGGTTAAAGCTTAGCCATCTACCTGCTAACCATTTGTATTTATATCATATCTTGTTTATGGATTAAATCTTGCTTATTAAGTCCAACTTATAAAGATATCTTTTATATAAGCTGTTCAGTTCGGCCGTTTATGTAGTCACTTACCTATTCTTTCAGTCCCGCAATTGGCAAGTGTAACAATCAGGTTTTGCGTTAAATACTTGTGCCAAGTACTTATGCAAATACTTATGCAAACACTTTTGCAAGCACTTATGTTAAACAGAAGGGATTACATATGTCCGCTAAACTAAAACTACTTACCCTGCCATTGTTAGCGTTGTTTTTGTTTGCCCAGTTTGCTGAGGCGACTCTTGTCAGGTCTGGCGGCAGAGGCGATTTCAGCAGAAACTTCTCCCAGGCGTTTTATTATGTCGATAATCAATATTTAAATGAAGTGGGTATTATTGACTCGGCTTTTGAATTTGACAGCCCTTTTGCTGCTAACAGCATTATGCGGGCCGTCGGCGGTGGCGGCCGGGGCTTAGGCGCGGTACCTAATGACTGCATAAAAGGCTACACCCAGGACGATTTAGATAATTTGGAACAAGATATTGATTATTGGCGAACCGAATTAAGTTATGGCCGGATTACCGAAGCCCAATTTGACGCCGAGGTGGCTGCACTAGAGTTCGCAATTTATGGCGAGCCCTGTGTCTGGGAATTTGCCCAGGGTGATGCGCTGGATATGTTTGGCTTTTTCAGCCTGTATTTTGATACGCCTGATGTCAGCTACAACGTTAACTGGCTAATTGATGGTGTTTCCCTGCCAGGCGATATTAATACCGCAGGTGATCTGGTGACTCCGGATGGCACCATTAATAATGGCTGGGTCACCTTAAATACGCTACCCACCATGGATTTTGCCCCGGGTGACTATATGGCCTATGTTTCTGTCAGCTTATCGTCCAGCCAGGGCCGGTTTTTCTGGACCAGTACCGAGCCCGGCTATGAAATCGTATTTGAAGAAAAATGTATTGAAAAACCAAACCCGGACTTTGATCCCACTAATCCTGATGCAGGCATTGATCCCTTTATTGAGGTATGTGGTTATACCAATGTCTACAGAAACGATTCAGAAGTGAATGACCCGCCGATGTCGTTTTTCTCTGATGGTGAAATGCTCCGCATTCTGCCAGCTGATACCGGCCCGGTAACCCCGGTTAACGCCCCGGCGTCTATAGCTCTGTTGTTGGTGGGCTTATTTGCTATGAACTTAAGAAGACTACGCAAATCCTAAAACTAATATTTTCACACTGAAATTTTATTAAAAAAACAAAACGGGCAAAAACCCGTTTTGTTTCTTAAGGCGATATTACTCACTAAATAATTTTAGCGCCTCCCCCCTTTGCCTGGCCAAATCGTTATCCAGAAACTGGATTAACTTTTGAAACTCAGGCTCGTTTGTAAGACTTTGAAGAAGCGGATCATATTTAGTCCAGTATTCCCGCCAGCCTTTATCTAAGGCTTCTGACAGTGCATTAATCGCTGCAGTCTTATTACCCTCCAGCGCATTTATTCGCGCTGCCAGATAATATAATTCAGAATAAACTATCGACGACTGTAATTGCTCAGTCATTAATGCTTTACACTGCGCTTTCAAATCGAGCGCGCTTTGCGTATTACCCTGCTCCTGCTCTGCCCAGGCAATTTCAATCGCTGGCGAACAGTAAGGCATACCAAACATATCCGCCTGCTCGATCAGATTAGTTTTTTCAGTAAATAGCATCACAGCTTTTTGCTTATCACCAAACAACGAGTGATACCAGCCGGCTTCAAACTGAACCCAATAGTCTTCGGGGTTAGCGGCCACACTGAAGTCCACTTGCTCAAATAACTCATCAAAATTTTTTTCCAGGATTAATAAAGTTTGTGGATACAACTCTACCGTACTCTTTAAGTTCGGATCGTTTGCCATCTGTTTTACGATGTCCGCTAACCCAAGATTTAACAGCGGACTAATCAATTTATGGGCTAACCGTTGATCGTCGGGAGAAAGTTGGCTTGCTGTCTTAGTTTCACGGATCGCACCCACCAAATTACCTTGACTAAAATAAAGATCTGCCAGGCCCTGATAAGCAAAAGTCGATTCTGGATAATCGATTTTCATTTGTTGAAAAATAGCCGCAGCCTCGTCAAAGCGGCCAACCCGGGTGAGCGCACGGCCTAAATTATAACTATTGGTCTGAAACAGCGGATCAAGTTGCTGTGCATGCTCCAATGCCTGTAACGACTCATCAAAGCGCTGCAACGAATTAAGTGCCAAGAATTTCCACATATAGGCAATTGCGAGGCTGGGATTCAATTCAATTGCTCGGTCATAATCGGCAATTGCACCGTCTAAATCCCCACTCATGGCATATATTAGACCTTTAACTGCATATGCCGCAGCCATCTCTGGCTGGCGGGTCAGTGCTTTATCAATATTTTGCTGAGCCATACTTGTTGCTATATCAGCTTTAATCACGCCAAAACCTGCCTCTCCAGCCTCTCCCTCTGCCAATAACAACAAGGTATCCGCCAGCCCAACATAGCCATTAGCATATTCAGGGTCCAGCGCTACCGCCTGCTCAAATAACTGCCTGGCCTGCTGCATCGATTCAGTGGTTTGTTTGCGGTACTGCTCGCGGCCTTTTAAGTACAGTACATAGGCATCGGCACTGCGGGTACCGGCTAAATTTTCAAAGCTACCGGCTGCGGCGTAGCTATCCTGTAACTGGTTAACCACTGAGCGGCCAATATCCTGTTCTAACTTCGCCACGTCAGCTAACTCACGGGCATAGCTATTGCTCCACAGGGTGCTGCCGCTTTTCACATCCAGCAACTGCACCCGCACATTCAGCCGATTGTTGGTGGCGTTAACACTGCCGGTCAGCACAGTATCAACCTGCAAGCGCTGGCCAATTTGTTGTGCGGTTAAACCCTGCTCAGTTAAAAACTGGCTGGAGCGCGAGGCCGACACTTTAAAATTGGCAGCACTGCCGAGCAAACTGGTCATCTCTTCCGCTAAGCCCAGCGCTAAATAGCCCTGGTCCTGCGCCTCGCTGTCATCACTAAACGGCAGCACCGCAATAGTACTGGTACTTGCCTGGCTCGCTTCAGTTAATGCCTGTTGCTTTGCCAGCTGTTGCTGCTTAAGCACTCCATAATACTCAACACCAACATAGCCACTTAGCAGCATCACTAACACTAAACCGACCCACTGGGGGCCACCAGGCGCTGCAGCGGGTTTATCTTGTTCATTTACACTGGCAGAGCGTTTAATACCGCTAAAGCTAATATCAAAGTACCAGGCCAGATAAATAACCAGCGGCAGGCAGCAGAGCAGTAACACAAAAACGGCTGAACCCAGCAAAGGATTAAGGGCCAGAGTACTGGTTAATACCGCAATAATTTGCAGCAGTAACCAGCTTAACCCCAGATAAACCAGTATCGATTTAACAACGGCACGCCGTTTCAGCTCGCGAAGAAAGGTTTTCAAAATAGAATAGACTTTAGCGGTTTCGAATGTAAAAAGCCTAGTCAACAACCGGCGTTTGTACAACTGTGGTTGTTTATCAGTTTAGAAAATGCTTACCAGTCCAGTTGTGCTGCAAAGTGCATTTCCAGCATCTGTTCTGTTCCGTCCGGCTGCGCCTTTATACTCAGCTGAAAAACTCGCTGCGAGCTGGCATCAAGCGTACCAACATAGGAGATATAGCCATCGGCCTCAACTGCCCTTATATCAACCACCTGAGTTTGGCCAAGCAGGTTTTCGTACTGTACGCTCACTGTCGCCTCAACGGTAGCGTCCTGGCGGGCTTCACTATCATCCTGAATAACCAGATTCAGCAACGCAAGGTCAGGGTTAGCTGCTATACCATACTGCCGGGCCATCGTATCGCTTAACACATCAGCGCGAGTGATATTGGCCCGCATAGTGTAGCCGTCAAACTCCATGACCTCCCCTAACGGCTTATCAGGCCCTGTGATATCACCGGCAGCGGCATCTTCCGGGCCCGGAGCCATCTGCTGGCCCGCCCGGTCGCAACCGGCTAACAACACGATTGAGGCCACTAAAGCTAATGGCAGCAATACTTTTCCGCCAATTGTATTCATGAGGGTATGCATAGTCAGTTCCTTTGGGTTAGCTGCAACGAAAAACGTGGTCATCCTGCCAGACAAACTCTGATAGCTTGTCTGTACCGACAATTTTCAGTCAAAAACTTTCAATTAACAACTAAGCATAGCTGATCGTGCAGCATGTTGCTGCCCGTTACTCTGCTTTATCGTCAGAGTATTTGTCAGAGTTGTGGTCAGAAACTTCAGGCTTTTTTGCTGGCAGACGCCCTGCTTTACGCAGTGCGTCATGCAGCAGGTATTCTATCTGACCATTAACGCTGCGAAACTCATCGTCTGCCCAGCGCTGCAAGGCGCTGAGCAGTTTGTCGTCTAACCGGAGGGCGAAGGCTTTTTTTGCCACAAGCGCCCCTACTAGTACAAGCTACCGGTATTTAATACCGGCTGCACATGATGATCACCACATAACACCACCAGTAAATTACCGACCATGGCGGCTTTGCGCTCGTCATCCAGCTCAACAACATTGCGCTCTGACAAACTCTCCAGTGCCGACTCCACCATGCCCACGGCACCTTCCACAATTTGCCGGCGTGCTGCGACTATCGCTGCTGCCTGCTGGCGCTGCAGCATGGCACTGGCAATTTCCTGGGCATAAGCCAGGTGGCTAATGCGCGACTCAAGCACCTGCACCCCGGCTTTATTTAAGCGGGCCTGAATTTCATTTTTCAAAAGCTCTGTTACTTCATCAGTACTGCTGCGCAAACTGATATCGTCATCATTGCCGGCATCATAGGCATAACTGGAGGCTAAATGCCGGATAGCTGACTCGCTTTGAATGCTGACAAAGTTTTCATAGTTATCCACTTCAAATACCGCTTCGGCGCTGTCGACGACTTTCCACACCACCACTGCAGCAATTTCCACCGGGTTGCCGGAACTATCATTCACCTTCATTTTACTGCTTTCAAAGTTGCGTACCCGCAGCGACACTTTCTGCTTGCTATATAACGGGTTAGACCAGCGCAAACCATTATTTAAATCGGTGCCGACATAGCGGCCAAACAACTGCAATACCGCCGACTGATTCGGGTGCACCATATAAAAGCCAAACCAACACACCAGTACCACAATCGCGGCCAGCAAAAATACCACCTTCACCAAACCGGGCATTACCGCCACCGCGGCCAGCATCAGTGCTTGCAGCACAAACAACACGGCGATCATGCCAAAGCCATCTTTACTGTTAATCATTCGTTCCTTCAACATACCCCACCCCATTCATTGTGATATTATTTTGATATCACTTTAATAGATATTTTTGAAAAGGCAAGAAAAAAGCTGAATGTTTTGACGATTACAAGTCTGTCGTCCCACTCTTTACCAAGAGTTTCGGTTCTAACAGCGCTATCTGAGTTTAACTATTGCATTCTCTACAGTTGTAGATTAGCATCTCTACACGTGTAGACTTGTGTTATGGTTAGTATGTCTCTATCTGATTTCGAACTGGAAGTAATGCAAATATTTTGGGAATTGAAGGAAGCAAGCGCTCCTGAAATTCATAAAATTATTGAAAAAAAAAGAGCGGTAAAGTACTCAACAGTAAAAACAATTATCGATAGATTAGAAAAAAAAGAAGCTGTTACTCGTAGTCGTTCTGAGGGCAGGATTATTTTTTATCTTCCCGTGATGGAAAAGCAAAATGTGCGTACTCCACTTATCAAAGAATTTATTAATAGAGTTTTCCTGGGGAAAAGCAGGCCTTTGGTTGCACACATTATTGAGCAAGAAGAACTAAGCATTAAAGACATAGAGTACCTGGAGTCGGTATTAAGAGAAAAGAAGAAGGAACTCAAGTAGATGTGGAGCTACTTTTTAGTCAATATTTTAATATTTGTCAGTGCAATTTCATTAATGAAATTTGTAAAGCTATCTGCAAAAGCAAATTACCTCATGTCATTATTCGCTATTCTGGTATGGTTTATTCCTTATAGCCTTATTGCGGGTCTTATCCCTGGTTCAGTATTAGCCGAACCAATTATCGTTTCATTTACAAATAGCGCTTTGGCCGGTACTGCAGCTGACATTTCTTCTAAGCGAGTAAATATAGATTTCATAATTAAAATGACATTTAACACCCTGATTTCGCTTGGGTTCCTCATTTTCATGTATCGACTGCTTAGATTATATAACTGGAAAAGGAAGCTGCTAATAAGCAACGCTCTGATGCCTTTGCATAGTCTTACTAACCAGCATGAGATCCCTGTTTTTTCAACAAAATATCATCTGGGGGGATATTTACTGGGAGTGCTGAATCCAATTATTGTCATCTCAGATAAAATACAAGAAAAGAGCTTTATTGATCTCATTGTTGCTCACGAAAAGCAGCACTGGAAACGAAACGACAATCTGCGGCTTTTAATTTTGGAGTTTTGCTCATGCCTTTTCTGGTGGAATCCACTGGTTGGCAAAATGGTAGATTTGAATCGCTTTTATATCGAAGCACTCTGTGATGAAGAAGCCAGTAAAAAATATGGCAAAGATAGATATATCAACGATCTTTCATCTTTAACCCTATTTATTGGTTTACACAAAACCAGTCAATTAGCTTCAAACATTGTATCTATTGAAACATCAACTACCTCCAGAATTAAGCTCTTAAAGGAAAACCGAAAAATGAACTTCAGCAACAAACTGCTTTTTGCACTATCAATCTTTGCGATGACCACCGCTATTTCATGGAACACACTTGCTACAGCAATTCCAGACAGAGATAACAAACCAGCGCATGCAAACCCGGAAGAAATCGGTTCGTTATTAGCGTTTGACATAGATATTTTATACAACAGAGAAGCCTCAGGAGAATACCGTACCGAAGATAGGCACTCAGCTAAACTAGAGATTTGGTCAGAATTTGCAGAAAAAGTATCTTTCAAATTTAATGATGGCTTTTCATTCAATTATAAAGCGACAGATCTTGGTGACGTAATTTTGCTGGAGCTGGAACTAGTAGAAAATATAAACAACGAATCCGTCACGGTCGCATCCCCCACTCTTAAGGTTGCTGTAGGTAAGGAGGCTGTTATTGAAATAGATAATCCAGACATAAGCCAAAGTGCGTATAGAATAAAAGCGATTCCTTATAAAAAGGCCAGGCCAACCGAGTAATCCCGAGCATTTTTAATTCGGCGATTACACCTGGTGTGGCATGGCGGACAAAGTTATTTTCTAACAACCTTTATTGTGTGTGCTAAACAGTGCGTAATGCCGCCAGCGTCTGCTCAATCTCCTGCTCGTTATTAATCAGGCTGGGGGCAAAACGGGCATATGACTGACGGTACGGCGTGCTGCTGATAATAATACCCTTAGCGTGCATCGCCTTAACAACGTCATCCGCTGCCATATCTTTGTAGTCAAAACATACCATACCTGATGATAATTCTGGCGCCATCGGTGTATGCAGGGTTACCCCTTTGATCTGTTGCAGTCCTTGCTTGGTCTGGCTGTTTAACTGGTGAATACGTTGCTGAACATTAGCTTTTCCCAGTTGCAGGTGCAGCTGAAATGCTTCAGGCAAGGCCCAGCGATGTTCAAAGGAGTGAAAACCGCCCGGTGTCATATGGGCGCCAACCGGCACCTGATCCTGAGTACTGCCACCCAGCCAGACATCGTAGGAGCGGCTGAAGCTGGGGATCACGGCTTTGCAGCTGGCCCAGCCTTTATCACTGCCCCAGATAACACCGGTACCGCGTGGACCAAACAGCCATTTATGGGTACCGGCAATAAAGAAATCACAACCCAGCGTCGTCACATCGACATCCTCGATGCCAAAACCGTGCACGCCATCAACACAAAACAGGATGTGATCGGCCTCGTCCCGCTGCTTGTTCAGCTCAGCCAGCATATCAGCGATAGCACGCACCGGCAGTTTCACACCGGTGGAAGAATGCACCCAGGTAACCGCCACTACCTTAGTAGCCGCATTAATAGCAGCTTTTAATCTGCTGACAACCTGATCAACCGACACTTCTGCCGGCTTGTCATACAGCGCTACTTGCCGCACTTTGGCGCCGGTGCGCTCTGCCCTTAACTGCAACGACAAGTCAGTTGAATAATGGTCATGCACTGTTTGTAAAATTTCATCGCCCGGGCGCAATTGTAAGCCGCTGTATACCATTGCCAGGCCCATGGTAGTGCTGTCAGTCAGGGCTATTTGCTCGCCACGGCCTCCCATATACTGTGCAGCGGTATTAGCAATGTCGCCTTCTATCGTCATAAAGTGCTGATGCCAGTAATCAGCAGGATTCACATCAAACGCATGGCGGTGCCTTTCTATTGCCTCTGCAACCGGTTTAGGATGCGATGCCAGTAAAAAGGTCGCCAGATGAATGTAGTCGTAACTCAGAGCAAACAGTTGTCGCAAGGCAGGCCAGTCGCCAGCTTTTACTGGCAAGACTGCAGCACTTTGTGCCGACTTGGCCTGAAGTAAAACAGGTAAGGGTAGCAGGCTGCTACCGAGCACTAACGAGGATTTGGTCAGAAATTCACGCCGCTGCATAAAAATCACCCCTGGTTAATTTTTAATCAGTTTAGTGCACGGTAAACAACACAGCAAATACCTTAACAGGCCTGATTGTCATTGCGTTCCACAACTCACTCAGTCCGCTATCTGCCCTGCCCTTACTTCAGATCAAACCGCCGCTAACTAGCACGCTCGCGAGCAGCTAAATGCTGTGTTATGCTGATTTTACTCAGTTTATCCTGGCAGGGTTTATTACCTTATGAGCGGCTTTACCTCCCTTTATCTTTTTATTGAACGCACGTTTTTTGGCACATTAAGCCGAAAAATTGTGGGTAATATCAGCTTCTTAGCTATTTTTTTCTTGCTTGCCCTATATATGGCATATCCAGAAGGCGGTGCTACTGGCAGCTGGTGGATATTACTGGTGCTCGGATTAAGTGCCTTTATATTCACCATTGGCTATATGCATCATTTATTTGTGCGGCCGGTAAAAACCCTGGTTGCCGCCCTGCATGACACCAATCGCAAAGGCACTGATCTGAACCTGCGCCTGCCAGCGTTTACCTTTGACGAATTCCGAACCCTGTCAGAAGAATACAACCAGTTTGTCGGCCAGCTGGGCGTGTTGTTAGGTGATATTCACCAGCAGGCCCGGGAAACCCATCAGGTTAACGAGCAGGTGTCTTCAGCGGTTAAAAGCACCCGCCAGCATTTACAGGATACCGAAAAACGCAGCGGCCAAATTCGGCGCGACAGCGATCAGGTACTGGATAATCTGGCCGAAATTGTCCAGCACGGTGATGAGGTAAATCAGGTGTCCGGCCATGCCGTTGATAAAGCCAAAGTGGCCAGCGGCCAGATGCAACAACTTAGCGGCCAGTTATCGGGTATCGTCAAATTGCTCGACACCTTTGGCACCACCATTAATGGTCTGCACAAAAACTCCGAAAATGTGCGGCAAATTCTGGTGATGGTAGAAACCTTTTCCGACCAAACCAACTTGCTGGCGTTAAATGCCGCCATTGAAGCCGCCCGTGCCGGTGATGCCGGCCGTGGCTTTGCGGTCGTTGCCGATGAAGTACGTACTCTGGCCGCCAAAGTAAACGATGCCACTAAACAAATTTCCGGCTTTTTAAATGAAATGGAGCAACTGGTGGGTGAAACCCGCACCGAATCGCAAAGCCTGAACCAGCAAGCGCAGCAGGCACAACAGCAAATTGCTGATACCAGCAGTGAATTCAGTAACTTGCAGCAAGAGCTGCAGCAAGCAAAAAATGGTATTCAGAATATCAGCCAGACCGTGCTGCAACTGGAACAGCGCTACCAGCAAACTCACCAGCACTTAAGTGCAATAGAAAAAGTAACCAGCGATGCTCATCAGCAAATGGCATCAATTGACCAGGCAGCGAAAGACTTACTCACTGGCACCGCCCGCACCCAGCAACAATTGGGCAGATTTGCCCGCAATTAGTGATAAAAAGCTGAAATTAGCCGTGATAAAAACTGGCTCAAATAATTAGGGTCAGATATTAATTAGCTGAATAACAGTCTGGAATTTAATTGTTATCTGACCCCAATATTTACAGCAGCAACTGGGCCGTTTTGCCCGCAATTAGCGGGCCAGCTGCTGCCACCACTGCAGCAGCTCAGAGGCACTGCCCCGCATTAATACTCTGGCGTCGCGCTTTTGTAACTGATAGTGATACATCGGATCGTAGTAGTCAGTCAGCAACAGCGCTATCCAGCTCCGATGCAAGCTGATGTCACCACAGCGGCGTTGTTCAGCCAGCGCCTGCAACAACAATTCTGCAAGCTTGCTGTATAGCAGACCTCCCAGCCGTTTTCGGATCCGCGCCATCGCCTGTTGCAACATGGTACTGAACACATTAAAGCCATTAGCAACATCTGCGTCCATTGCCTCTTGCAGTAAATCGACGATATAGTCCTGTACAATCACCTCAATCCTTGAGGATAACGGTTCGTCCAGTAGGATTAACGGGCTATGTTGCATGGTCTGGAACAGCTTTTGCGGGATACTACGCTGACCAATTAACAGGCTTTCATCTTCCAGTAATAAATAAGGAGGATGAGCAGCCTGTACTTGCAACAGCGCACTGGCTAAATCATTTTCAAAACGGATTTGTGATGGTTGTGCCGCCAGTTTCCGGCCAAAGGCTGAACCGCGATGATTGGCCAGCGCCTCCAGATCGACGGCGTTAAGCGTACGTAGCAGCCGGGTTTTACCACTGCCAGTTGGCCCTGCCAGCATTAGCACAGGCCGGGAACTGGCCTGCTCAATCGCCGTAATTGCCGCCTGCCGCAGTGCTTTAAAGCCGCCTGTCACCCGAGGGTAATCCACACCGCTTTCAGCCAGCCACTGCTGGGCAATCTGTGAACGTAAACCACCCCGGGCGCAATACAGCATGCCCTGAGGGTTCGCCAGGGCAAAATTATGCCAGGCATTCACCCGGGCCGCTTTTACGTCGCCCTGCACCAGCTGATGGCCAAGCGCAATAGCAGCTTGCTGCCCCTGCAGCTTATAACAGGTACCAACAGCAGCACGCTCACTATCACTCATTAGCGGCAAATTAACACTATTGGTAAACGCACCGCGGCTAAACTCTGACGGAGCGCGTAAATCCAGTAATGGTATTTGCTGGCGCAGTATCTCAAGATAGTTATCTGCCTGCGGTAAGCCAGCCGACATTTGCGAGCCCTTAGCAGACACTAATACGATGGCCTTTATCTGCTGCTGTCAGCTCACCAATCGGCTGTAAAACCAGATCGTATTCTAACGCCAGTTGAATCACGGCAGCCTCAGCCGACGGGCTTACCGCCAGCAACAAACCGCCACTGGTTTGCGGGTCGCATAACAACGCCTGCTGTTCTGCAGATAGCGGTGATACTTTCGCACCGTAGCTGGCAAAATTACGGCCACTGCCACCCGGTACACACCCCAGAGCAATATATTCCATTACACTGGGCAGTACTGGTATTTGCGCACTGTGCAGGATGGCATTCAGATCGCTGCCCTCACACATTTCCAGCAGATGTCCCAGCAGGCCGAATCCCGTTACATCGGTCATAGCAGAAATGCCATCAAGCTTTGCAAGATCAGCGCCGATACGATTTAACTGCACCATCACGTCTGTCGCCAGAGTGGCATGTTCGGGTCTCAACTTTTTTTGCTTCTGAGCCGTGGTTAAAATACCCACCCCCAGCGGCTTCGTTAAATACAAACGATCGCCCGCCCGCGCCTGATTATTTCGTTTTAAATGGCTGATATTGACCCTGCCGCTTACCGCCAGGCCAAACATCGGTTCCGGCGCGTCGATACTGTGCCCGCCGGCCAGCATAATGCCGGCCTCTTTGCAGGTATGGCGCGCCCCTTCCAATACTTGTTGCGCCAATTCTGCCGGCAACCGGTTCACCGGCCAGCCTAAGATAGCAATAGCTAGTAATGGTTGCCCGCCCATCGCATAAATGTCGCTGATGGCGTTGCATGCTGCTATTCGACCAAAATCAAAGGCATCGTCAACAATTGGCATAAAAAAGTCGGTAGTACTGAGCAGTGCGCTGCCATCACCAAGATCATAGGCTGCTGCATCATCTTTACTGCTATTACCCACCAGCAACTTAGGATCAGTGAAACTGATATTAGTTTTAAGCATGGTATCGAGCACTTGAGGAGAGATTTTGCAGCCACAACCCGCACCATGACTGAACTCTGTTAATTTAATGGCAGAAAACCCGGACATCATAAAACCTGCTGAAAGATCAATATGCCAACATACCCAAAGCCTTTTGCAATAACAAGCCATCTTTTACCAGCGCTGCAGCTCAAGCCACTATACTTAATCAGCAACCTGACCAACAGATGAGGCAACATGGTAATGCCTGTGGATAAACAACAACTTGTCGACCGCGCCTTGCAACTGGCTGAACAAACGGGTTGGGAAGGCCTGCAATTAACGGCGCTGGCCAACAGTTTAAATATTGATGTGGCTGAGTTGGCGAAAGTCGTAACGCAAAAAGATGAATTGGCAGATGCCTGGTTTGACCGGGCCGATCAGGCAATGTTTAACACTGAGCTGGCCGGTGGCAGCAATGCAGCGGAGAAACTGGAACTGGCTATTCGCAGCTGGTTGAACGCCTTAGCACCTTACCAGCAACTTACCCGGCAAATGCTGTATTACAAGCTGGAACCGGGTCATGTTCATTTACAGGCCGCGGCACTGCTGCGAATTAGCCGCACGGTGCAGTGGTTGCGCGAACTGGCAGGCCTGCAAGCCAGTGGTAGCAAACGGATTGCTCAGGAGCTGGCGCTAAGCGCGCTGTTTACCACGGTATTTATTGGCTGGCTTTACGACACCTCGCCTGAACAAACCAGCAGCCTGAAGCGGCTAAAAGCAGCCATTGCTACCTTTATCAACCTGGGGCTCTGCCGGTAATCAGGTTAACTGCTTATTCAGCTGCTGCAGCAAATCAATATCCGGCTGATAGCTGATTGCCAGCTCCGCCCGGGCCAGTGCAGCAGCGGCGTGTGCTCTGGCGCAACGTTTAAATGCAGCACCGTACCCCGCCAGTGCCAGAAAAGCTTTTTGTAACCTTATTTGTACTTCAATGTTGGCTGCACCATCGCGAGCAATGGAAGTAAAAAAGTCATCAAACAGCTCATCCAGTTTCACTTCTGGTGCCCACACCCGCGAATATTTCACCTCGGTCTGGCAATTTTCCGGCGGCCAGTTGCTTAGCACTCTGACCCCACGGCCAATGATTTCTATCGCCGTGCCCGGGTCATTAATACCCGGCGATAATGCCTTAGAGGCAATCTCGGCCAGCACAATAACCCCAAAGCGCGGATCCTGGTCAAAACTGCGAAAATCGCTCAGATAAAACGCATCGAACAACTTTTTATCCGGCGCGGCATTACCGCCACTTAACCACATTAATGGCTGGTCTTTGTGGACAAAGGTGCCAGGCAGGCTGCTGATATAGACCCGGGTGTTATGCTCAGTAGCCCAGTCGTTCAGCGCTTTAATATCAATATGCTGGATATAGCCTATCTCGCTGGTGCACACAGCCTTTGCATCGTTTGGAATATCGGCCAAATCATTCAGCTGATTCGCATCCAGCCAGGGGTGATGCTCGCAGCGCTTTACAGCACGATATGCCTCATCTTCCACCCGGTTGGCAGTTTCACCTACCCGGCCAAGGCCCGACAAGTGCTCTATCCAGATCAGAATCGTCACCACTATCAGCAAAATAATGCCAATAGTCATAATAAACAGCACTACCCGGCCCGTTTCGCCATAGACATCGGCACTTAACAGGACAATGCCAACAATGCTGTATAAAAATGAGCCAACAAAGGTTGCCAGGGCATTCTGAGTGGTACTGTCGGCCATCAGCAACCGGGTTGCCCGTGGCGATACGCCGGTAGAGGCAGCGTTAAACGCCGCGACCATCACACTGAGCGAGAAAGTGGTAACGGTCAGCATACTGGTCGCTAAAATAGTCAGAATTTTCTCGGCCGCGTCGCTGCCGATGGTGCCACCCAGGCTGTCGGGAATAAAGCCACTTAGCAACACCCCCAGCCCCGGGGTAAAAAATGCCAGCAGGGTAAACAGCGATGTCCGCACCCACAACTTGCGACTTAGCTGCAATAATTGCCAACCCCATTTTGTTAACATAAGCCTGCCTTGTGGTTTACTGTCTCTTCAACATAACCAAAGGTGTGCGGCCTTACAAGTTTTGATGCTGCTACCATTGCAAACAACTGAGCCTTTGCCTGACAGCGTATTCGCATTACACTGAAGCACACTGCTGCACTTACAACTGAGTGCGTGCTACTTACATTGCACCCGAGGAATACTATGCTTAACCGTCTGATACTACTCTGCGCCTTGCTGCTAACCAATATAATAAGCCCCAGCGCCGCTGCCGTTGGCGATAGTTATACCTACGCTAATTATCATCAGGTAACGGTCAGCCACCTGCACCTTGATCTGGCCATGGATTTTGAGCAAAAAACCTTGAGCGGATTCGCAGATTTACAGCTTAACTGGCTGGTGAATGATAAAACCGAGGTTTATCTGGATACCCGCGATTTAACCATTGAACGGGTATATGGCAAACAGCGCGATGGCAGCTGGCAAAAAGTGCCGTTTAAACTGGCGGCACGAGATCCGGTGCTGGGCAGTAAACTAACTGTCAGCCCGGCGTTTCAGCCACAAATGCTGCGTATTCATTACCGCTCAGCCCCACAAGCTTCTGGGTTGCAATGGTTAAGCCCTGAGCAAACTGCCGGTAAAACTACGCCTTTTATGTTCAGTCAGAACCAGGCCATTCATGGCCGCAGCTGGATCCCGGTTCAGGACACACCGGCAGTACGCATGAGCTACAGCGCTCGTATTCAGACTACCGATAAGGTGTTGGTCGTGATGAGCGCCCCGAACGATCCGGCCACCGCCCGTGATGGTGATTACCAGTTTTATATGCCGCAACCGATACCAGCGTATTTAATTGCCATCGCCGCCGGTGATTTGCAGTTTAAAGCGATGAGCGAGCAAACCGGTGTCTATGCCGAGCCTTATATTCTTAAGGCCTCAGCCGACGAATTTGCCAGCACCCAGGCCATGGGTGACGCTACCGAAAAACTTTATGGCGAATACCGTTGGGGCCGCTACGATTTACTGATTTTACCGCCCAGTTTCCCGTTTGGCGGCATGGAAAACCCGGTGCTCAGTTTTATTACCCCTACCGTGGTGGCCGGTGACGGTAGCCTGGTGAATCTTATTGCCCACGAACTGGCGCATTCCTGGTCGGGCAATCTGGTAACCAACGCCACCTGGCGTGATCTGTGGTTAAACGAGGGCTTTACCTCCTATGTTGAAAACCGGATTATGGAGCAGGTGTTTGGTACTGATCGCGCCATAATGGAGCAGGCTTTATCGGTGCAGGCGCTGCAGGACGAACTGCAAGTATTAAGTGCCAATGACAGCATCCTGCATATTGACCTGCAGGGTCGCGATCCGGACGATGCGTTCAGTGGTGTACCTTATACCAAAGGCCAGCTGTTTTTAATGTATCTGGAGCAGCAATTCGGCCGTGATAAATTTGACCCTTTCGTGCGAAAGTACTTTGCCGACTATGCGTTTAAAAGTATCGATACCGCAACTTTTGTTAACTACTTAGATAAAAACCTGCTGCAACAGCACCCGGGCGTGGTATCGCCTGAGCAAGCCAAAGCCTGGATTTACCAACCCGGTTTGCCAGAAAGCACACCAATACCGCAATCTGATGCCTTTACCCAGGTACAACAACATGCCAGCAACTGGCTGGCCGGCAGTACAGAACTTAGCAGCCTGCCCACTGCCAACTGGACCGTGCACGAGTGGTTGTATTTCATCAACAACCTGCCACTTAGCATCAGTGCTGAACAAATGGCAGCGCTCGATAACAGCTTTGGGCTGACCACGTCAACTAACAGTGAAATTGCCCATGCCTGGTATTTACTGGCGCTGAAAACAGGTTATCAGCAGGTTTTGCCGCAACTGGAGCAATACTTAATCGGCATTGGCCGGCGTAAACTGATTATTCCACTGTATAAACAACTGGCCACTACGCCAGAGGGGCTGGCCTTTGCCCAGGCGGTGTACCAAAAAGCCCGACCGGGTTATCACCCGCTGGCTCAGGGCAGCGTAGACGAGCTGCTGGATAAGTAACACTGATCTAAACATTGATCTAAAACCAGCTGGCACCGTAACAGGTGCCACAACGGTTTTAACTGAAACGCATAATGAAAAAATTGTTTTATGATGGCAGCTGTAAGCTGTGCCAGCGCGAAATCAGCGCCCTGGCGCCAAAACTGACCCCACATCTGCAACTGGTCGACATCAGTGCAGATGGCTTTAACGGCTTTGCCGGGGTAAGTAAAGGCGCGATGATGCAACAAATTCATTTATGGGATCAGGATCATTTTATCGTCGGTATCGATGCCAGCCTGCATTACTGGCAACTGGCGGGTTACCGCAAACTGGTGGCATTTCTCAGGTTCACCCCCTGTTACTGGCTGGCCAGTAAAGCTTATGGGATGTGGGCGCGCAGCCGGGCAAATTGCTCTGATGGCAATTGCGCCTTGTGAGACCGCGCAGGCCAGGGCGTAACCGCCCCACTACCAAACAACATGATGCAACAGACAGGCAGATTCTGCGGCTGCATCAGGTGATGGTCGACAAGTTACTGGCCGACCCGTCTGGCTTACCCGCGATATATCAGCGGCTGGAGCAACGCTATCATGCCGGCCAGCTGCGGCACAGCGGTTATATTCACTGGCACAGTATTCTTGATTGCATTGACCAGCCCGAACTGTTCCGACGGGAACTGCTGGACGAAGGCGAGCGGATGCGCAAACTGCGCCGCCGCACCATTCTTACCGGTATTTTAACCGAGCAGGAGCGGCTGGAACTGCTATATGCCGGATCGGACGACGCAAATCATCAAGCCATCGACGCTAACAGCTAAGGACAACGCATGAAACTGGTCAACACCCTGGGCTACGCCGGCCTGCTGCCGTTTGTCTTGCTGCCACTGGCATATCATATGCAGTGGCAGGCTGGCAGCACGCCGTTACTACTGCTGTATCAGGTATACAGCGCGCTGATTTTAGGCTTTATGGCTGGCGTATTATGGCCAGTGCTATATCGGCCTGAAGACACCGCAGCTGGCAACAAACTGGCTATGCTGGCCGTCAGCTTTCCAGTAATCAGTATTATCGGCCTGACATTTATCCCTGGCTATTTCTTACTGCTGCATGCCTTGCTATTTGTCCTGCTACGGATAACCGAATTCAGCTCGGGCATTAACCAGCGTTACAGCAAGTCTTATCAGAGCCTGCGCAATGCCTTAACCCTGGTAGTCACTGTCAGTCATTTCGTGATGTATGTACTACTTACGTTATCAGTGAGCTAAACAGTTATAAACATGCCGGATACAACGCTCTTTTTCTATTCGTTATGTAACAGCATCGCCATGATATCGTCATCGTCTTCGGTAAAGTCAGTCATCCTGGCGTACACCGCTTCTAAACTCAGATGCGAAGCGTGAATAAGTTTTACCGGGAAGTCATCAAACACACCGTCTTTGACTTTTTCATTATGATTGATCATATATCGCGACAGGTAAATTAACGAAGCGAACGGTAACAAGACACCGCTGCCAGCGGGTTGTTGCTGCCACAGGATAGCATCGGCTATTTCGTCCGGGAATTTCCAGTATTTAGCCAGTTCACTACCCGCTGTAGTGTAATCGAAGCCGAACAACTCCTGCTCAGTTTTACGCCTGGGAGCCCCTGCTGCAACCTGTTGATCAATAACCTGAGCAAGATCAGGTTTTACAATATGAATAAGATACTCACCAATGCCATGCAGCAGACCACAGGTGTAAGCCACTTCAGCATCAACTTTCAACAATTTAGCAAGCCACTTCGCCCGGTTGGCCAACATAAAAGAGCGACGCCAATACGCTTTTAAATCAAAGCTGGGCGGCGCTTTAAAACTGGATACTAAACCGATAGACAACACCAGCGTTCGCAACGCATCCCGCCCCAATACTACCAGCGCATCTTTAACCGAGCCCACTTTACGCTGACCACCATAACGTGCCGAATTTGCCAGTCGCAATACTTTGGCGGTAATGGCCTGATCGCTGGTAATAATATTGGCCAGCTTTTCGGTAGATACATCGTCATCGTTCATACTGGCAATGAGCTTTTGCACCACTTCAGGAATACTAGGTAAATTAGTAGCTTTTTCGATCATTTGCTGCATGGCGTTTTTATTCCGACAGTAAACAGAGAATGCTTATATTTAAATCAGCTTAATGCTAACTTGCGATCTAAACAAGAGTTGAAATTGTTGAAGTAGTGAGAAATTTATTACAAGTCAACAAAATGTCAATTAACGATATTGCTGCTTTATCCACTCTTCAGTTTCTGCAACCGGTGCCGGCCGGGCAAATAAATACCCCTGATAACAGCGACAACCACTTTTTTGCAGTAACTGACGCTGTGCTTCGGTTTCTACCCCCTCTGCTACCAATTTCATGCCATAAGTGTTGGCGATGCCGATGATAGCATCAACGATAACCCAATCCCGGGGATTGGCCGAGCTGCCACTGCGAACAAAGTACTGATCAATTTTTACTTCATCAAACGGAAGTCTTGATAAATATGACAAGGATGAATAGCCGGTACCAAAGTCGTCCATCGAAAAACGGACGCCCAGTTGTTTAATTTGCTGCATTCTGGCAACGGCGTCATCCAGATTAGCCAGTACCAGGCCCTCGGTCAGTTCCAGGATCAGTAATTCTGGTATCAACTGATATTGCTGCAGGCATTGCTGTACTGTGCCGACAAAATCCGGCAGATAGAACTGGCGGGCACTGATGTTAACCGACATGGTTAAACCCGCCAATTGTGGATCATTCTGCCATTGCTGTAATTGCGAGCAGGCATTTTGCAATACCCATTGGCCGATGGCTTCAATCTGGCCATTGGCTTCTGCCAGCGGAATAAATTGCGCTGGTGAAACAGCGCCTAACTCAGGATGCTGCCAGCGCAATAAAGCTTCAACGCCAATAACCTGACCGCTATCTGCCAGTTGCGGCTGATAATGTAATTGCAATTGCGCCGCCGCGACTGCGTTTGCCAGTGCAGATTCCAGCGCATAACGTTGTTGTATTTGTTCTGTCATCGCCGGTGAAAAACACATCTGGCTGTTACCGCCATTCTGTTTGGCATGAGACAACGCAATATCAGCCCGTTTTAACAGTTCATCGGAAGACCCCCCAGTGCAGTCGGCCAGAGCATAGCCAAATGAAAAGCAACAGTGATAGTAGTGTTGGTTTAACTGAAAAGGCTGTTGCAATTGCTGACGTAACTGGCTGCAAAGTTGCTCCAATGTCGTCAGTACCTGTTGTTGTTCAGCCGGCAATGTTGCCAGTAACAACACAAATTCATCGCTGCTTATCCGGCCACAGCTGCTGTCTGGCGGTATTGCTTTGGTTAAACGTGTGGCGACCTGCTTCAGCAGTTCATCTCCGGCCTGATGCCCCTGCGTATCGTTCAGCCGTTTAAAGTTGTCTATATCAATTAAAACAACGGCAACGAAATGCTCTTCAGGGTCCAACTCATCACAGAGCTGTTGTAATTCCTGCTGAATTTTGCCGCGATTCAGCAGGCCGGTCAGCGGATCGTAATACGCCAGCTGCCTGATTCGCTGCTCTGTTTGTTTGCGGGCAGAAATATCGGTGATAAAGCCACTCCAACTTACCCCGCCGTTATCCCGTTGTGGTTGTGCATTACCAAGCAGCCAGCGAGTCTGGCCGTCAGCGGTTACCACCCGGTGTTCCTGGTGCCACAGGCTTAAGTCGGCTGCAGAGCTATAAATTGACTGTAGCACTGCCTCCTGATCATCAGGGTGAATTGCCTGCAATACCATCATGGCATCAAGTCTGGCTTGCTCCGGCGTCACACCATAAATCTCATTGATGGTGTCACTGGCATAAGGGAAGGTAAAATTGCCGTCATTATCTAAACGGAACTCATATACCAGTCCCGGCACTCTGGAAGCAATCCGCTGCCAGCGTTGATTAAGCTGTTGTACCTTGCCGTTGGCCTGAACACGACTTTGCTGCGCTACACGCACCTGACGACGCAGCAATAGGCTCAGCGCGACAAAGAATACTATGGAAACCACCACTACTACAGCCAACATGCCCAGAGTTTGCCAGGACATCACCGTCTCCTTAACCATGCTGATCACAACCAACGATACATTGACTGTGGCATGCCAGACGAGTGAGTCGATGCTGGCCATAATAAGCCAGGTTTAAATCGGTTAGCTCGTGGGTAAAGGCTAAAAATGCCATAGGCTATCCTGGTTGGCCTTGCTAAAAAGGCATAGGGTGCTGTTGCAGATACCGATTGATATCGTCGCTTAGTGCCGGACTCATCTTTACACCAAAGGCGGCGATATTCTGCTGCAGCTGCGCCAGGCTGGTGGCGCCGATAATGGTTGAGGTAACACCCTCTACCTGATTTACCCAAGCTAACGCCAGGGTAGCGGGGTCTAACTGATGACTGCCAGCCAGCTCAGTAAATGCCGCTATCGCCTCTGAAGATTGTGGCGTGTCGCGAAACAAACCATTGCGCTGCAGCATACTCCAGCGACTCCCCGCTGGCCTTGCGCCATTCAGGTATTTGCCCGTTAACGCCCCGCCAGCCAGCGGTGACCACGGTAAATAGGCGATATTTTCATGCTGGCATTGTTCAATTAAATAAGGCCAGTCTTTGGTATGCAGTACGCTGAATTCGTTCTGAATCGATACCATGCGCGGTAAGTTATGCTCAGCACTGAGTTTAAGATACTGGCTGATACCCCAGGGCGTTTCATTAGATAAGCCGCAATGGCGGATTTTGCCGGCTTTTACACAGCTATCCAGCGCCTGCAGTAAACCGAGGATTTGCTCTGTTTGCTCTGTGGCATTTACCTCAGAAAAACCAATACGGCCAACGCTGTGCTTACCGAAGTGCGGCGATACCCGGTTTGGCCAGTGCAGCTGGTACAAATCGAGATAGTCGGTTTGCAATCGTGTTAACGAGTCATCTACGGCCTGCTGCAATGTTGCGGGCGTCATTATGCCGCCGCCACGAATATAGGATAAACCACTGCCGGCCATTTTAGTGGCCAGGATAATTTTTGCTCTTTGGTCACGGTTGCGACTAAGCCAGTCACCAATTATTCGTTCAGTCGCGCCATAGGACTCAGCTGTTGGTGGCACTGAATACATTTCAGCGGTATCAATAAAATTAACGCCCTGCGCCAGGGCGAACGCCAGCTGTTCGTCGGCATCTTGCTGGGTATTCTGGGTACCCCAGGTCATAGTGCCCAGACAAACCCGGGATACTTCAATGTTGCTGCTGCCAAGTACTGAATATTGCATAAATAATCCGTTGTTAATCTGCTGGTTCAGCAGTTTTATGGTTTGCAAAAATGACGCTCATAAAACGCTGAAATCAGCTATTTTGCCGGTTACCGGGTTACCGCCAGCGCTTCAGGGCGGTGAACCTGTTCAGGTACTACCGCCTGGGCTGTCATTTTATCCTGCGCCAGCTCTTTGTCATCCTGATCCGGGTCCACACCATCCTGCGGCTGTTGCCGGCCGGTGTAACATAAACGGATCAACATTGGAAAGTGATCAGAGCCGATAGACGGCAAACGCTGTAGCTGCTGCAAGGTAAAGTGGCTGCTATGAAATAAATGATCCAGCGGCCAGCGCATAAACGGATAGTCGGCATGAAAGCTGTTATACATACCCCGCCCGATCCTGGGATCGAGTAAGCCACTGATTTTACGGAACAAGCGCGTAGTTTCCGACCAGGCCACGTCATTTAAATCACCGGCAACAATCACCGGTGTTTTAACCTGTTTAACGCTGGCAGCGACCACCAGCAATTCAGCATCCCGCTCTGCTGAGCTGGCATTTTCAGTGGGACTGGGTGGTGCCGGATGCAAAAAATGTACGGCAATCCGGCTACCATCTGTTAACTCTGCTTCGGCATGAACCGAGGGAACGCCTTCCTCCACCAAAAACTGCAATGACGGATTGTGCAGCGGCAGGCGTGAGTAAACGTGCATACCGTATAAATTGTCAAGCGGACACTTTACGCTGTAAGGATAATCATCACTAAGCTGGTCAAGTTGTTGCTGCCACCAGCTATCGGATTCCAGCGTAACCAGAATATCTGGCTGATGCTGCCGGACCAACTCAATTAACGCCTGAGCATTGCGGTTAGACGCCAGCACATTAGCATTAAGAATAGCAATGCACGGGCTGTCACTTTCAGCCGCCGTGGCCATCACCTCTTTGCGAAACAATGGCGTGTAGGGCACTATCCACCACAACTGAAACATCAGGCAGCCAGCACTCACCAGCAGCATCGGCCATTGGCTTGCCTGGCTGAAATCGATCAGCAGCAGCTGCACCACAATAATAAGCAAAGCCAGCACGGCCAGTTGCAGCCGTGGAAAATCCAGACCACGCACCCACCAGGCTTCAAACCGCCACAATGGCAGTAAAGTTAATACTGCTAACAGCAAGCTGGCCAGCCATAATCCGATAAACATTAATCTTTCCCTTTAAACCTGATACCCAGCCACTTTAGGGGCTTAGCCTGCAAAATGCCAGTAATACCCCGGTGCATTCCACAATAAAAGCCCGGAAATAAAAACGCCACCGGCAGGTGGCGTTTTGTTTAACCAATTATCTTATAAAGATAAATCTTCCACCGGATAACCCAGTGCTTCCAGTTCTGGTCGCAGTACCGCTGAGTCACCCACTACCACTATCACCATTTCCTTCGGATCAAAGTGTTGTTGCGCCAGTTGGTTTATCTGTTGTTTACTGATGTTGGCAATAATGGCGTTGCGCTCATCAACAAAGGTTGGCGCTAAATCATGCTGCAGGATCTGCGCTAAAAAACCCAGCTTGGCATTGGGTGTTTCATACTTTAACGCATCACGCTGATTCAGTGCCCGGCGCATAAACGCCAGCTCCGGATCAGTTACGCCCTCAGCACTGAAGCGGTTAAGCTCATCGATAAACTCTTTAACCGACGCGGCAGTGGCATCAGCGCGCACTGCAGCAGAGGCAACGAATACCCCGGTGTAACCGTCGGCGCTGAAACCGGTGCGGGCACCATAAGTGTAACCTTTGTCTTCGCGCAGATTCAGGTTGATCCTGCTGTTAAAGTTACCGCCGATGGTAAAATTCGCCAGACCGGTTTTAAAGTATTCACCGGTAATATCCTCAGATAAACTGCGTTTACCAATCCGGATTTCGGACTGCGGTGAGTCATCTTTATGCACCAGATAAATTACTGAACCGCGACTGCTATCAGCCGGCACCTGCACATTCACTGCCGGCGCTGTACCGGTAAAGCCGGTAAGTGGCGCAATAGCCTGTTGCAGCTTAGTTTTGGCTAAATCTGACACCACGATTAACTGGCCGCCATCGGGTTTAAAGTGGCTTTGGTAATAGGCTTTAACATCTTCCAGGCTCAGGTTAGTGACACTGGCTAAGGTACCACCACCTGGCTGCCCTAAAATGCTGTCACCATACATTAATTTGCGAAAGGCATTGCTGGCCAGGTAACCCGCATTTTTCTCTGATTGCTGAATACCCTGCAACCGTTGCTGTTTCAGCCGATTGAAATCATCCTCTTTAAAAGCGGGCCGCAACATTTTTTCCATCAGTAAATCAATGGTCTTATCCAGATTCTTGCTCAGGCTTAATACATACAGCTGAATATGTTCATCACTGGAACTGATACTGATATAACTGCCCAGCTTTTCCAGCTCCAGGGCAATTTCTTCGCCGGTAAAGTTAGTGGTATCTTCATTCAGCATCGCAGTTAACATACTGCTTAAGCCGGTTTTATCCGGGCTTTCGTAGTACAGGCCGCTATTCAGTTTTAACAACATGGCGGTTGTAGGCGTTTCATCGCTGGCCGCCCCCAGTACTTTAATGCCGTTATCCAGACTGCTTTGCCAGTATGCGGGTACCGTAACAGCAGGGTTAACGCCGGCTTGCGGTTCAACACTGCGATCAAAGTCATCCGTTGCCCGGCGGACCTGTAAATCCTCGGCGCTGGTTTGTGACGGGCCACCAAAATCCATTACTTGTGGGCTGAAATTGTCAGCTGCGGCAATTAAATCCAGTTTGCCCCGCGGTACCACTGACATCACCACTGAGCCTTTACCTTTCAGGTAAGTATTATAAACCCGCATCACGTCTTCTTTGCTTACCTTATTAACCCGGTTTAAATCGTTTTGCAGGTTATCCGGGTTGCCGGTCAGGGTTTCATTAATCGCCAGCTGACTGACTTTACCAGACACGCTTTGCAGGCCATATATAGTGTTGGCCTCCATTTGAGCCTTCACTTTTAACAAGTCGTCGTCATTGACACCGCGCTGTTCAAACTCTGTCAGGCTTTGCCGGATCAGCGCTTCAATATCTGCCAGATTTTTACCTGACGCCGGGTGTGGCAGCGCTAACAAATTGAAAGTACAGGCCAGTTCCGCACAAGGGTGATTAACATTGGCTTGCACAGCTATCTGAGTTTTTACCAGGTTTTTATAGAAAATAGAGTTTTTGCCGCCACCCAGGATTTCCGCCAGCACATCCAGCGCCGCTTCATCTTCATGGCGCAAGTAGACGGTAGGGTAAGACATATAAATCAGTGGTAAATGGACGTTATCTTCCATTGAGATGTAACGGTCGCTGTCCAGTGATACCGGCTGTTTGGGGGCAGCGGTGACGTCCGGCCCCCGAGGAATAGAACCGAAATACTGCTCAACCAATGGCAACACTTCATTAGCCGTCACCGCTCCACCTATAGTGACAGTGGCATTGTTAGGGCCATACCAGCGCAAAAAGAAGGCTTTCACGTCATTTACGTTAGCGCGGTTTAAATCATCCATATAACCAATAACCGGCCATGAATATGGGTGGCCTACAGGATACAAGGCCTGAGACACCCGCTCGCCAAGCCGGCCATAAGGACGGTTATCTACCCGCTGGCCACGTTCGTTTTTCACCGTTTCACGTTGCACTTCAAATTTCTGCTCGGTTACTGCATCCAGTAGAAAACCCATCCGGTCTGCTTCTAACCACAGCATTTTTTCCAGCTGATTCGACGGTACCGTCTGGAAGTAATTGGTACGGTCAGAATTGGTGGTGCCATTTAAGGTACCGCCGGCTTCAGTAACAATCCGGAAGTGCTCTTCATCACCGACGTTTTCAGAGCCCTGAAACATCATATGTTCAAAAAAGTGGGCAAAACCTGATTTACCCAGCTCTTCCCTGGCGGAACCGACATGGTAGGTGACATCGACATGTACCAGCGGATCAGAATGATCTTCATGCACGACTACCGTTAAGCCGTTATCCAGCTGATATTTTTTATAAGGTACCGACACCCCGTCTTTTTGCTGGGTATGTTCAGTTATCAGTTTTACGCCTTGCGGCAGCTGCGATGCAGGGGGTTGCTGACTACAGGCACTGATACCGGCTACCAGGCCCATTGCCAGCACTATTTTAGATAATTTCAAAATCAGTTTCTCCAGATTTATTCTTGTTGTCATTTTGTTTACAAGCGCATCTTAAGTGTTAAAGCAGGCTGAGTCATCACGCTGGACATATTTTGAAACACTTTAGATTTGCGGTAGGTGGCACTATTTTCCGGTTTGTAATTGCTGCGCCAGCCAGGCAAAGGCCTGCTGCTGTTGCTGTGCAGTAAACTCATGGCCATATTGCGGCCACATTTTAGTGGTCAGGGCAGCGCTGGCATCATAAGCCTGCCAAACCTGCGTCATCCGCTGATAAGCTGCGTTGACACCCTCGACCGGCATCAGCGGGTCCTGGCCACCATTAATAAATAACATCGCTTTGGGTGCCGCCAGGCTGGCCACATCGGGAATATCAAGCTGGCCAGCCAGGCCCGGATGCAACATATAAAAAGCCGACTGCCCACCCACTATATTATTGCCGGGCACCAGCAGCTGCTGATAGCGATTAAGCCAGGCCACAGCAACGCCGGCTTTAATATCATCAGTTAACGCCGCCAGCTGCCAGGCCCGAAATGCTCCCATCGAAAAACCCAGCACGCCCAGCCGTTCAGGGTCTACCGCCGGCAGCTGCCGGATAAACCGCACCAGTTGTAAATCTTCGAAGGCGGCAAAGCCTGCCAGCGAACGGCCCATTAATAAAAAGTTACTTGCCAGCGCCTGTTGTTGTGCAAACTCAATCGGCCCGCGGTCACTCCAGCCCAGGGTATCCGCCGCGACCACCAGGTAGCCTTGTTTTGCCAGCTCATCGCCGATAAAACGCCCGGAAAAATAGCGCTCGCTCCATTTGCCGGCGGCCGCCAGCCGCGGATCATCAGCAAAAGGCCGGATCATTTTTTCTTTACCAATATCAAAGCGGGCCCCGTGGTCGTGCAACAGCAACATGGCGGGCAGCGGCCTGGCCGGTTCTACTTGTTGTTCCGGCCTTAACAGCAGCAGGTTGGTCCTGCTGTGGCTGGTTAGCTGTACCGACCAGAGTTCTGCCCGATAGCCATCACGCTGTTCAGTTTTCAGCAGTACCGGCGCATAATCGACCACTTGTTCTGGCCACAATAAACTTTGCCGCAAAATGGCGCGGCCATTATCCCGCCACTGGCTCAGCTCAGTAAAATTGCCAGAAGCCCAGCTCGCCGGATAGCGTTGTTGCTGCTGTAACTGCTGATAAAAGTCAGGTAAGGCTGAATCGGGTGCAAGTGCATTGGGCGCTAAGGAGACGGGATCGGCGGGCGTGCTGGCAGCCGCTATCACAACCGGCCAGTGGAACAGTAAAACGAGCATTATTTTTAACATGGTTTAACCTGACAGAGCACTATGAGTAGCTACAGTAGCGCAGCAGCCCCCGCACTGACAGCTGCAATCAATGATTAATTCCATATACGAAGCAATGCGGTCGTTATCAGCAAAAGCCCTTGAATGATTGTTAGCAACGCCTTAGCGTGGCTCATTATTATCGGAGCGAATCTATGTTTGCGTTACCTGTGTTACTGCTGTGTTTATGTTGCCTGTTATCGCCCTTTGCTGTTGCCGAAACGGATGAGGCTGCCTGGCAGCACTATTACCAGCAATCGGCCCAAACGCTGCAAAATGATACCGCCGCTATTCAGGCTGAATTAGTCCGGCTTGGCCAAAATAAAGCGGCATTACCAGCGCCTGCCCGCCGTTTTGGTTTTGATAACAATGTCCCTGCCAGCTGGTATCAGACAGCGGAAGGCACCGCCCTGCTACAAAGTATGCTGAGTTTACAAACGCCGTCGGGGGGCTGGTCAAAACGCACCGATATGAGTCAGCCGCGCCAGCCCGGCCAGCATTTCGGGGTCGAACCCAATTACGTGCCTACCTTTGATAACAGCGCTACCACTACGCAGCTGCGGGTACTGGCCCGGGCTTACACTGCCACCAGCCAGCAAGAGTATGCCAGCGCTTTTTATCGCGGGTTACAGCTTGTTTTCAACGCGCAGTATCCTAATGGCGGCTGGCCGCAAACCTACCCGCTACGCGGCGGTTATCACGATCATATCACCCTGAATGATGGTGTTAGCGCCGATATTTTAAACCTGCTGCTGGATGTCAGCAGGCAAACAGGCGACTTCGCCTTTGTCAGCGATACTATCCGGCAACAGGCCAGCCGGCGATTTGACCATGGCATCGCCTTGTTGCTTAAACTTCAGGTCAATACTGCTGCAGGCATGACTATCTGGGCCGGTCAGTATCATCATCGCAGCCTTACCCCTGCACCTGCCCGCGCTTATGAAATGGTGGCGCTGTCTACTGCCGAAAGTGCAGCAATTACCCGGCTGTTAATGCGGATTGAACAGCCCTCAGCGGCGGTAATAAATGCTGTGCAGCAGGCCGCCAACTGGTTTTTACAGCATCAACTGGCAGATAAGCTGTGGCACCCGACTAAGCGGGTATTGCTTGACCGGCCCGGCAGCCACCGGATCTGGCCGAGGTTTGCCGAAATTGGCAGCAATAAAGCGCTGTTTGCCGACCGTGATGGCATAGTGGTTTATGATGTCCATCAGGTATCACTGGAACGACGCCTGGGTTATGGCTGGTATACCGATACGCCGGAGCAGGTTCTCAGCCATTATGACGCATGGCACCGGCAACATGCTGCGACAACACCGCGCTGATCCCGCTGCATCTGTTGCTAAAGCAACCCAAACGCCTGTTTAACAAACTTTTCGTGGCTTTGCTTGGTGAAAATTGCCAACCCCTGCTAGGCTTATCCGGTTAGGGTTAAGCTGCTAAATTATCTTAATTTAATATAATAAGCTCATAGCGGCACAGCGGGTGAAGTCAGGGAGACAACAGTGAAAGTGGTAATGCGGTTTTTATCAGAATTACGCCGGCGTAAAGTTATTCAAACTCTTATCCCCTTTCTGGGCCTGATCTGGCTGCTATTACAAATTATTGCTGTGGTCACCCCGTTACTTAATTTAAGCCCGCTGGTGGCTACCAGCCTGACCATCTTTTTATTCGCCTGTTTCCCGGTGGTATTTTACCTGTCATGGTATTTTGATATCACGCCACAGGGCATTAAAGTAACTGAAGTTGACACCACTGAAACACCTAAACCACTGGGCCTGAAATGGTGGCTGGGGTTTGCGGTGGTGTTTGCCGGCTCTATTATGCTTGGCTATCACTATTTTAATAGTGCCCGTACCGATTATGTTAAGCGAACCGAGGGCCTGGTCAGCAGCGTTAAAGCCTCATCTATTGCCGTATTGCCGTTTCGGGATCAAAGCCCCGATAACGACCAGCAGTACCTGGCGGCCGGGGTTACCGAAGAGCTGGCCAGCCTGCTTGGCCAGATGTCCGGACTGCAGGTTGCCTCGGCCAGCGCGGGTTTTAGTCTGGCCCGCCAGAATTTACTGCCGGTCGATATTGGCAAGCGGTTACAGGTCGAAACCTTACTCAGTGGCAGCATTCACAAAAGCGGTAACCAGTTGCGGCTGCGGGTGGAGTTAATCAGTACCAGCGACGGTATGACCCTGTGGACCCAGAGCTTCTCACGAGAGCTTACTGATATTTTTGCCATTGAAACCGAAATTGCCCGGGCCATTGTTAATCTGCTGCAGGAGCGCTATCTGGCAGCCGGCAGCCTGAAAAACCTGAACAATACCGCCAGCAGTGATGCCTACCTGATGTACCTGCGCGGCCGCGAGCAATACCGGCTGCAAACGACCGAATCTATTAAAGAAGCCCGCCGTTTATTCGAGCAGGCTATTGCGTTGGATCCGGAATACGCGATGGCCTACGTTGCATTGGCCGACACCATTATTTTACTGGCTGAGGGCAGCGCCGGCTTTGGTATTTTAAAAGCCGATATTGCTGCTACTTTAGCAGAACAGCATTTGGCCAAAGCCCTGGTACGGGCCCCCGAACTGGCCGAAGCCCATGCGGTGCGTGGTCTGATGCTGTTTTATTTAAAAGGTGAAACTGACGCTGCCCTGCCGGCGCTAAATAAAGCACTAAGCCTGAACCCCAGTTTAGCCAGCGCTCACTTGTGGCGCTTTGCTGCACTGGAGCAACTGGGCCGCAGCCAGGATGCCTGGCAGGCACTGCAGCAGGCGCATAAACTCGACCCGATAGCCATTACCCACCAATATAATCTGGCCTTTAAACTGGCGGAACGTGGTGAGCTAACAAGTGCTGAGCAGCAATACCGCCAGCTAATCGCCGACTTTCCCGACTCGCCCATGGGCTACGCAGGCCTGGCGGACTTGCTGACCCAGACTGGCGAGTTGGCAGATAGTCTGAACTATTGGCAGCAGGCTTACCGCTTATCGCCGGATAACAGTAACTACCATCGTAGTGCGATCGGACTGCTGATCGAACTGGATATGCTGGAAACGGCAAAGCGACAAACTTCAGACCCACGCTACGAACCAACATTTCTGCTGCGTAGCCAACAATATAATGAGTTGTTTTCATTAATAGCATTTCAGCTATCCGCTAACCCAGAAGATCCCTGGGTGGCATTTGAAGCCGGCTGGTATCAGTTATTAGTGGGTGATAAGGAACAAGGTATTGAGCTACTGCTGCAAGCACATCAGTATTTTGATCCCAGCGACTTACTGAGCCTGCCGATGTGCAGCCCCGCCTTAGAGATTGCCTGGGCTTATCAACAGCGCAAGCAAGCTGAAGCCGCGGCAAAATTACTACAGCAGTGCAATGATAGCCTGCCACCAGCGGGCCCCAATGGTTATCAGGATATTTACCGCCGTTACCTTAATGCCCGGTTGGCGGCATTACAAAATCAAACAGCCAAAGCGTTAAGCGAACTCACTGCAGCAGTAAACCAGGGCTGGCGTCAATGGTGGAGCCGGCATGACCCGTTACTGGCGCCAATAGCCGATACAACGGAGGCGAAAGCTTTATTCAATACCATTGAGCAAGGCCTGCAGCAGCATCGGGCGAAAGCGGCGGCTAAGCTGCAAACTACATTACCTAACTCGCCTGATTAGCCTGTGTTTTAATTAAACCCGGCCCGCCCGGCGATACAGTAATAACAACAGCAACGAAAACAAACCAAATGTTGCCGGTTCAGATACCGCCAGCGGCAGCACCACAAACCGCTCAGGATCGCTGGTTACCAGCCAGCTATCGCCAAAACTGCTGCCAAAGCGAAAACAACCTCCCAGCTCCGGAATACAGGCCGGCTCGCTGATCAAGGTGTCAATATTGTAAAACACATAACCGTCGGGTGCGGTGATATCCAGGCTGGCCGTTAAGGTATACTCACCCGGCAGTAAACCAGCTGGCATGGCGGCATTCATATAAATCTCGCGCCGGGTTTGTAAAACTAACCCCTCTTCGACTTCCACATCCGCCCCGCTAAATACCCAGGAGTCGGAGCCATTACTGATAGTCCAGCTTAGCAGCGACTGCGCGTCGGCAAAAAAACTCTGGGTATAACCAAACAGGTCCAGCATTTCCCCCTGATAAAACTGCCAGTAGCAAGGGTCACCTTCAAAGGGGGTATTGCCATCCAGATAGACGATACAGTCTTCTTCCGGCACCGCCGAAATATAATACTCACCAGGGCCTCTGCTTGCTTGCGGCACCCCGGCGGCATAATATTCTTCCCGTAATAAACCGACCACCAGCTCGGTCTCCGGCACCATGGTTACCCAGGTCGGGAAACTAATCGAAATACTGCCTTTACCGGCATTGCGGATTAACTCAGCTTCAGCAGCTGCGCTATACACTAATAAAGATAACTGACTACACACCAGGGTAAGAAATAACAGTATTGCCTTAACATTGTTCATATTTAACTCCTTGTTAAATACAGTGACGGCGCCAAGTGTTAGCGGCGCAGTTTAAATACACTGGCATCAATACTGCGCTGCATCACCACTTGCAGCAGCACGGTCTGGTGCGGTACAAATACCCAATCGATATTATCCGGTTCCAGCTTTAAACCGGCAGTGTCGGTGGCGGCAACACTGGCATAACCGACCGGCTGGCGTGGTGGTTTGTAATGCGGTTCGGCATTAAAGCTAAGGTACAACTTGTCCAGCTGATAGCGCTGGCGCATTTCGGTAAGGGTAGCCAGATTAAAATACAGGGTGCGATAAGCCGCGTTGTCACTGTAGGCATGCACCCCGCATAAAAACTGCTGATACAGCTGCTGCTCAAATTTCTCGTCTTTTTTACCGGTGCGGTAAAACTCGACAAAATAATCCTGCACGCTATTGGCCAGGTGATCAGTTAGCTGACAAACTACCTGGCTGCGCTGCGGGCTGCGCTCTGCTGCGCCGGGGTCAAGCGAAATAATCTGTTGCTGCCAGCCGAAGCTGTCACCGACACTCTGATAATCGGTATCTTCCACTTGCAGGGCCTTTGCCAGAATAGTTTCGGTTAGCGGGTTGCGGGGCCCTTTGTCTTTAAACACCAGGGTGCTGTGATTTTCTTTGTCCATAATGGCCAGCGCGATATCGCCTTTACTCTGGCTGTAGCGCAAACTGCCGGGTAATACACATTGCTGCTCATCCAGCGCCAGCTCTATCCGGCTGCAATTCAGGTTAGCGCCGCTGATCCTAACCGTGCCGTCTGAACCCGGTTCGTTAGCAATAGCACTGACCCCGGAATAACCGGTATTGCCAATCATTACCGTAGCCAGAATTTTGCCAGCGCCGTACCAACTTTCTGCGCCAAATAAATCCTGAAAGGCCAGCTGTTGACTATAGGGTGAGGCTAACTCCAGGCCTTTTAAAATCTGGGTGCCGGTCTGAAAACCGGGCTGGCCCCAGCCTTTAATGGCGCGGCCGAAAAAGCTACGGCCTTTATGGGCTAAATGCGAGCCAAAATTAGCCGGCGCCATCATCACAAAGCGTTTTACCGGGTTATGGCTGGCGCTGTAAAACTGGGTCAGCCATTGCCGGGCCACCAGGGCGCCGGTGCTGTGCACCACTATATCAATACTGCGGTCGTCGGTGGGCAAACCCATCTCATGCCAGGCACGCTGCATGGCCGTGGCTAAATCGGTATAGGTAACATCGTCGTGCATCGACAGCCAGTCACCCAGGTGTAAATGCACGGTCTTTTTATTAGGTAACTGCTTGATAAATCTACTGACAGCGGTAAAAGAGCGACTATTGTCGCTCCAACCGTGTAAAATAATAACCGGGTTGTCCATGTTGTCTTCCTTGTTGCAAACCGGAAAACCAGACATCACCCGCTATGTATGCAGATCTTGGTCAAAAAATTAAAACGCCAAACCAGTATAGCAAGCTTTATTAACTATGCGCTGATAGCGCAGTATTAATGGCCATTCGCTTTTAAATAGTCCAGCGCCGCGACAATGGCGACTACCTGCGCCTCAATACACTGCTCCGGGCTGGCATTCGGACTGTCCGGGTACACTTCGGTCGTGGTGACATAACGGGCATCGGTAATACCCCCGCATAAGCCCAATGCTTTTTTCGGGTAGTTGACCACCCCGGGCTGACTGATTGGCTCGCCAATTAAACAGCCGTTACTGTCTGCCGGTGCTATCTGGGTAACCTGGCTGACCGCCTGATTAATTGCCTGCTGAAAATCAGCCACCGGCTTGGCGCTGTCGCCGACTAAATAAAAGCCGTCGGGGATATCCCAGTTGGTATTAACCTCACCATCGCGTGCTGCTTTTGCCGGCCGGAATTCGCTGTTATCCGAGTCAGTAGTCTCATGTAAATCGATATGGGCCAGGATGGGTTGCTGTAGCTGTTGTAAATAGCTGACCACGGCCGCAGCCTCCGCTACCGGGCTGTCGGCAGTAAAATTGCGGTTCGGGTCCAGCGCTAATGGGTTCCAGCGGTTAATGGTTTCGTAGCCCCAGGGGCTGATACAAGGCAGCACCACTAAATTAAAGTGCGAACTATACTGGCTCGCTGCCGTTTGCAAAAACCGGATAGCCCCCTGCACGCCGCTGGTTTCATAGCCATGTACCCCACCGGTAACGATCACAGTCGGTTTATCCGGGTTGTCACCATTACTAAACGCATACAACGGATAAATGCTGGCACCATACTGGCGGTAATCCAGCTCAGCATATTGCTGACGCGCAAAGCCGGGCGCGACCTGCTCCAGCCGGGCCAGTACTTGTTGCTGATAACTGCGCCGCAGTTGCTGGCGGGTCAGCCACTGTGCTTTTTCTGCCGGGCCCCAGGGCTGTCCCGCTACTCCAATATCGTATTCCTGACTTACCGTCATACTGCTCACTCCTTTTTAAATCTTAGCCTACGCTAGCGCTTTTTAGCACGACAGGCAATTTGCCGTCGTTAGTTTATCAATTCGCTGCGTTTAATCATTAATTCGCTGCGCCTGGTCACTAATTCGCTGCGCTTAGTCATCAATTCGCTGCGCTTGGCGGGCGCCCGCTGCTGGCTGAAACCCGCTATGTTCTAATTTGTCGAATAAACCTGCCACTATTATCAGATAGCCGTTACCGGCTCAGTTGGCTACAGTGTGAATAATATTCAATACTTAAACAGGAGTCTGACATGGGTTTACTGGTTAACGGTAACTGGCAGGATAAATGGTACGACACCGACAGTAACGATGGTGAATTTAAACGGGAAAGTGCCCAGTTGCGAAACTGGATAACCAGTGACGGCAGCGCTGGCCACACCGGCGATGCAGGCTTTAAAGCAGAAAAAGGCCGCTACCATCTGTATGTTTCACTGGCCTGTCCCTGGGCACATCGCACCCTGATTTTTCTGCAGTTAAAAGACCTGACCCAGTACATCAGCGTGTCGGTTGTCAGCCCTGATATGCTGGAACATGGCTGGGAATTTGATCAAAGCAACCATAGCACCGGCGACAGTCTGTTTAACCATGACTATTTACACCAGCTGTACACCCGGCATCAGGCGGATTACACCGGTCGGGTTACTGTGCCGCTGCTATGGGACAAGCAGCAAAACCGCATTGTCAGCAATGAATCAGCAGATATTATCCGCATGCTGAACACAGCTTTTAATCAACTTACTGGCAATAACCACGATTTTTATCCGGCAGATTTACAGCCGCAAATTAATGAGATTAACGAGCTGGTTTACAACAACATTAACAATGGCGTCTATCGCTGCGGCTTTGCGACCCGCCAGCAAGCTTATGAAAAGGCCTATCAGCAGTTGTTTGCTGCCCTTGATAAGGTTGAATCGATATTAAGTAAAAACCGCTACCTTACCGGCGAACTGCTAACCGAAGCAGACTGGCGCCTGTTTACCACCCTGATCCGCTTTGACGCCGTGTACCATGGCCACTTTAAGTGCAATAAACAGCGGCTGGCCGACTACCCGAATCTTTCTGGATTCACCCGCGAGCTTTATCAGTGGCCCGGTGTGGCAGATACCGTTAATTTCTATCATATTAAACGGCATTATTATTTCAGCCATACCATGATCAATCCAAGCCAGGTGGTACCCGCCGGCCCCGATATAGATTATCAGCTGCCCCATGGGCGGACAGGCTGACCAGATGATAGGGAAAGAATATTTTATTAAAAATAATCTGAATATGGAGCTATACTTTTTAGAATAAAATTATTTAGCGTTGTCATTGATTAATGTTATTAACTAGAGTGGGGCTCTATGCAAACCACCTTGTTTTATTCTTGTGCCAGTAAACTGGCACAATATCTGTTGGTTAGCAGCATACTGGTAACAGGATGCTGCGCCAGCTTCAGCTTGCTTTGCCAAACCCTGCGGGTTGCGGTGCCTGATTATCCCCCTTATACCTATGTCCAGAATAAAGAAATTGCCGGTGAGGGTTATCAGGCATTTACCGACTTAATGGCTGAACTGGGTGTCGAATACCACGCTGAAGCAGTACCGCACTTTGGCCGCTCGTTAATCGATATGGAGAATAAGCAGCTGGATGCCATGTTGCTGGCTACCGAGAGCCCTGAGCGCAGTGCGCTGGCTGAATACTCCGAGCCTCTTTTTTTTACCGACTGGGCCTGGGTTTGGTTGGCAAAACGGCATGATATTCAGCCAGACAGCGAGCAATTTAAAGACCTTGCTGTTGTCTCAGCCCAGAAGAACAGTAATATCTACCGCTGGTTAGCCCTGCAGCAATACCAGATAACCCCGGGTACCAGCGATATCAGAGGGTTATTTAATTTGCTGGACCATGGCCGGGTCGACGCCATTATGCTGCCGGCATTAACCGCTACCACGTTAATTAATAAATATCAGCGCGATAAAACGCAATACAATATTCATAAACATATTCAACTGCCTTACGGAATTTATATCAGTAAAGCCTATCTCGCCGATAACCCGGATTTTATGCGGAAATTAAACCGGGCAATCAAAAAATATAATGCTGCCAGACAGCAACCGGAAAAAAACCGAACTGACATCGCCGCACCAAAAAACTAAAAGCCGGAACCGGGCTGTTTTAAAAACTCAAGCTCTGCAGCTGTCGATGTTCTGCGCAATATCGCATTGCGATGCGGATAGCGGCCAAAGCGGTCGATAATAGCTTTATGTTTCAGTTCAAACTGGTAATTAGTGTCCGGTGCATGTGTTTTATAAAGCGATTCTGCCAGTTTATGAATCGTTGGTGATTCGCTGTGCATATAGGGCAGTAATAAAAAGCTGCGCTCGTCTGCCGACAGATGTTGCAGAACGCCTGCTGTCACAGCTTCCTGCGCCAACACCAATGCCATGGGATCCTTCGAGAACGCTGTCGCGGTATCGCGAAAAATATTGCGGGAAAACTGGTCGAGCACAATAATTTCCGCCAATCGGCCTTTGGCATCATTACGCCAGTGATACAACTCGCCGCTGGCAGCTTGTTGCAGTAAGTCACCAAAACGGCTGGCGATCAACTGATCAAATTGCGGGTCTTTGGCCCACCATTGGCTGGGGCTGATTTCTTTGAACCAAAAATCTAAAATTTGCTGCGGCATAGTCATTCCCTATTGATGCTGTTCAATTGCCAGTTGCTGGATATGGTGTTGCAGCTGCGGATAAAACTGTAAAAAGTCGTGTTCCAGCGCTGCATAGCGCGGGGTAATTTCAGTAATAATACCGCCAAAGTTATTGGCAAAACGGATGCGGCTGGCAATATGATCCAGCGCCTGACCCAGCCGTGGTAGCTGCTGATAACTGGCAAACCAGTCATTGCTGCAAACCCGTTGCATGGTTTCACGCATTGGCACCGGCATCAGCGGCATTGCCCCACTCAGTTTAAAATATAAACGCGCTTTGTACTCTCCGAAAGGTTCAGGGTAAAACTGCTGCCAGTGCCGGATTAAAAAATGGTCAAACAACACATCCAGTGCCACCGCAGCAAACCGCCGCCGTGCTGGCGAAAATTGGGCCTTGGCGGCCTTAACCAGCGGATGATGGTCAGTAAAACGGTCAGTAGCACGATGATTATAAAGCCCTGCTTTAATGGCCGGATGCAGGGCCTCAACACAAACCCCTTTACAGAAGTCACCCAGCAGATTACCCACCAACGAGTACTGATTAGGTTTTGCTAAAACTGCATGGGCCAGATAATTCAACTCAATCCTCCTGCTATTCAGCACAGCCTATCGCAGCTAGGCTACCGTACCAAGATAATGATACAATAGCGCCCGAAATTAATTACCTGCAGAGTGAATAATGCGTTTGTTTGTTCGTTTATTTTTTCGTTTAATCCGACTAATTCTCACCCCTTTTATGCTGCTGTCTGAATGGTTAACTACGCCAAAGGCGATAAGCCGCAGCCCAGAGCAACAACTGAAGACAGATCAGGCTTGTCAGCAACTGGCGTTGTATCAGTTTTCTGCCTGTCCGTTTTGCATTAAAGTACGCAAAGAAATGGCGCGGCTGGGGCTGAATATTGAAAAACGTGATGCGCAGCATAATGTTTCGCACCGCAACGAGCTGCAAAATGGCGGTGGCCGGGTGAAAGTACCCTGTCTGCGAATTGCTGCCACCGACTCGCCAATTGAGACCGAGCGCAACGTGCAATGGTTATATGAGTCAGACGATATCATTCGCTACCTGCGCCAGCAATTTGCCGGCGATACGACAACAAAATAAGCGTTATCTGGCTAAGATAACCAGCACCCCACTCCAGTCTAAGCCCCGGCTTTTGCCAGCCTGGGGCGCAATCTCTACCCCACAGTAGAACCCCAGTAGTGGAATTCTGGCTTCATTCAGCAGGCTTTGCACTTCTCTGGCATCTTCCTGACCTGCTGTTGCCGGAACAGGTTCATTTGCAGAAACCGGGGCAGGCTGAGCAATACGGCCGGCACAATCCATATAAAGCGCTAACAACGGCTGCCTGCCATCCTGCTTTATTTGCTGTAGCAACGCCTCAGTACTGGTTCTGGCAGACGCCCGGCTTAATGCAGGACTGCGGCGCATCAGCTGAATTTGCATCCCCTCATGCATATCGGGTTCGAATAAAATAATGCCCTCTTCGTTGGGCAAAACACCGCTAATCAGCCGGTTACTGAATGCGTTGCCATCGCTGACATCTGCATCAGCCGCTGGGATCCCGAGGCAAAGCCGGCTGACCGGTGAATGACGTCGCCAGTTGCTACTGCCAAACGCCTGATCGATAACCTCGACCGCGGGTTTGCCATCCAGCGTATATAAAAACTGGCCAAAAATGCCGGTAATAGTATAGCGCTGGCTGCTTAGCGGCTGGCAACCATGCATAACTCCAATGTAAGAGCTTAAATTACCACCAAACACCAGGGCGCTGGCACTTTGCTGAGCAATAGCTTTACCACAGAATTGCTGGGTGTGGCCAAAGCCCTGATCGCCAAGCAACCCGGCTCCGGCAATAGGCAGTGCGGCGGCCAAGTTCAGCTCTAACCCCCTGAGCAGTGGTGCAGACGGGTTCATTACCGGCGCAACGTTTTCTGAACCGGAAAATTTAATTGAATCATAAAGCAGTAATAATAAACAGGCATCGGTCATAGTTGGCAGTGCCTGTGCTAACTGCTCGCCGGCGTTAAACGGGCTGTTGAACAAGCCGGTAGCTACTGCCATCTGGCAATAGTTATCCTGAAATTTTAACACGGCAACAGCCGCAGGGTACCCCTGATAAGACAAATGCAAATTGGTAATTACGCCAATAGCAGAGCCGCCGAAAATATTAACATCCTGACCCAGTACAGCACGCAAGCCACGATAGAACGCCTGATGGTCCAGCGCACCGCTGCAAAAGGCCAACACTAAATCCGCCTCAGCAAATGCTGCTTGCGTTAACGCGCTCTGTGCAGCCTGCTTTCCAGCGATAAATGCATCTTCACAATTGCTGTATCCTAATCCAACTTCCATAATCCCTCATACTGCTGGTAAATGCTTCTCCCTTTCCGGTAACGAATGTTACACCTTATTAACCATTACCGAAATAAGTTAAATAACAAGATTTCGGGTTTTAAGACTAACTTGGTATAGTGAATCTATTCTGAACAGATAACAGCTATCTGGCGAATGTAGTGAAGGTAATCAGATGCGGTTAATTATCATGCTCCTGCTGCTGGTACTTAGCGGCTGCGCCATGGCACCGGATGGAATTAACCATCCGCTGGCGCAACCGCTGACTGGCGCCGAGCAACTGGCCCTGGCAGAACAAGCCGGTCAACACTTTGTGCATTGGCCGGAACAGCGCAGTAGCCGTAAGGGAGTGAATAACCGGCGCCTGTTTAGCAGCTGGCAAGGTCAGGGCATGTTGTTAGTTGATCTTAAACACACTGAAACGGCAACAATAGCCATTAACGGCCAGAGGCTGCGGTTAACGCGACCTGAGCATGGTCAGCCCTTTAAAATTGATATTTCGCCCTATACCCGGAGTGGTGGCAACCATCTGCAATTAATTTCGTTGCAACCGGCTACGGCTCAACTCACTATTGCCGTGCCCTACCCCGAACTTAACAACCAACCAGTGGCGACAGCGGCAAACTCCCAACGCTTCAGTAAAATTGACCAGTTAATTACCGAAGAAGTTGCTGCAGGTTTTCCCGGTGCTGTACTGCTGATTGTAAAAGATGGCCAGATCATTAAAGAAACCGCTTATGGCTACGCCCTGCGTTATCAGGCAGACGGCACAGCATCGCCTGAGCCGGAACCCCTGAAGACTACAACATTGTTTGATATTGCCTCCAACACTAAAATGTATGCCACGACCTATGCGGTGATGCAGCTGGTCAGTAGCGGCATGCTGGATATAAACCGGCCACTGACTGACTACCTGCCGGAATATCTGGGTGATGGTCGTGAACAACGTCTGGTCAGCGATTTGCTGAACCACACCAGTGGTTATGCACCTGAAGTACACTTTCACCGGCCCGACAACCGCAATGGCCCACTGTTTTACTCACTTAATAAGGCATACACCGATCAATTGCTGCTGGGGCAAGTACCATTTAGCAGCGACCGCGCCAAAACCGCACGCTACAGCGACGTGAACTTTATGCTGCTGGGACTGTTGATTGAAAGATTAACCACCATGCCGTTGGACCGTTACCTGGAACAGCAATTTTACCGGCCGCTGGGGTTAAATAACGTGTTATTTAACCCTTTGCAAAAGGGCGTAGGGCCAGTCAGAATCGCCGCCACTGAGCTTGATGGTAACAGCCGCGGCGGCCGGGTAAATTTTCCAGCCAACCGGCAAGGTGTGTTGCGGGGACAGGTGCACGATGAAAAAGCCTTTCATGCACTGCAGGGTGTGGCCGGCCACGCCGGATTATTCGCCAGTGCCCGCGATCTGGCCGTACTTATGAGTGTTGTAGCGCAACAAGGCGGTTATGGCTGGCAGCGGTTTTTCAGCCCGGCAGTAGTGCAACAGTTTACCCGGCCATCAGGCTATGATCATCGCTTTGGTCTGGGCTGGCGCACGGCTGCAGGCGGCGATTTAAGCTGGCATTTTGGCGCTTATGCCAGTGACTATGCTTACGGCCACACCGGCTGGACCGGCACCGCCACCCTGATTGACCCGGCCCATAATTTAATGGTGGTGCTACTGACTAACAAAAAGCACAGCCCCATTACCGACAGTGGCACAAGCTATGAATTTGCGGGCGATAGTTTTGAAACCGGCCGCTATGGCACCATTATGACGCTGATATACGAGGCACTGCTGCAATAATAGTTAGTCAGAATAATAATTAATCAGCACTGTCGGCCTTTAAAAACTGTAACGCCGCCAGTTGCTGATACAACGGGCAGCTGTGCATCAGCTCGCTATGTTTACCCGACGCAATCAGCTTACCTTTATCCAGTACCAGAATACGGTCGGCATGCAACACCGTGCTGAGACGGTGGGCAATAATCAACGTAGTTTTACCCTGCATCAGATGCTCCAGTGCTTGTTTTACATAGTGCTCGCTGGCCGCATCCAGTGCACTGGTGGCTTCATCCAGCAATAATACTGGCCGGTCAGCCAGAAGAGCCCGTGCTATGGCAATACGTTGCTTTTGGCCCCCCGACAACCTAACGCCACGCTCGCCCAACTGGCTTTGATACCCCCCGGCTAGCTGCTGAATAAACTCATCCGCTTCGGCGGCTTTACAGGCTGCTATCACCTGTTGCTCGCTGGCATCGGGCCGGCCATAACGAACATTTTCCAGTACACTGCTGGCAAAAATAACCGCATCCTGCGGTACCAGCGCAAATTGCGCCCGCAGTTCAGCAGGGTCGAGCGTACTGATATCGATACCGTCGAGTAAAATCCTGCCTATCGGTAAATTGTAAAAACGCTGCAATAACTGAAATAACGTCGTTTTACCGGCACCACTCGGCCCCACCAACGCCACCCGCTCCCCCGCGTTGATATGCAGTTTAAGCTGCTGCAATACTGTGCTGTCCGGTACCTGCGGATAGTAAAAACTCACGTCGTCAAACAGTAAGCTGCCGGCCACCGGTTTCGTTAACTGCGCCGCAGCAACCGGGGCTGTTATCTCTACCGGCATGTTGGATAATTCAATAAGCCGCTCAGTCGCGCCCGCTGCCCGCTGAATTTCACCAATGACTTCACTAATGGTAGCAACCGCCCCTGCGACCACCACAGCATAAAATAAAAAAGCGGTCAGCTCGCCAGCGCTTATCCGCCCTGCCAGTACATCCAGTGCCCCTGCCCAGCCGACCAGGGTTACCGCGCTGATACTCAGGAGCATTACCAAACCAATTAACAGCGCCCGATAAAAGATCCGCTGCTTTGCCGCGGCCATGACCTGCTCAATTTTGTCAGCAAACAATTGCTGATCGAGGCTTTCATGACCATAAGCCTGCACCGTGTGAATTTCATGCAGGCTTTCATCCACATGGGCGCCAATGTCGGCCAGCCGGTCCTGGCTGGCCCGGGCCATCCGCCGTACTTTTCGCCCCAATACAAAAATGGGCACCAACACCAGCGGCACGGCAATTGACACTAATGCCGTCATTTTCAAACTGGTAAAAGCCATCATCAGCAAACCGCCGATAGCGGTAACGAAGGATCGCAACGCCATCGAAAAGCTGGAACCCACCACCGTTTGCAGTACTGTGGTGTCGGCGGTAAAGCGGGAAATCACCTCACCAGTGCGGGTTTCACTGTAAAAGGCCGGCGATAGCTTCAGCATATGCTGGTAAACATGATTGCGAATATCGGCACTGACCCGCTCACCGAGCCAGGTCATCAGATAAAACCGGCTGAACACCGCTGTGGCACTGACACAGGTGATCACCAAAATCAGCAGAATAATCGAATTCAGCCGGCCGGCATTCCCACCAACAAAGCCTTCGTCAACCAACAGCCTTACGCCCTGCCCCAACGCCAGCCAGGCCAGCGCACCAATCAGCAAAAACAGCATCGCTGCCGCTACCCGCCAGCGGTAGGGTACTAAAAAATCAGCCAGCCACGGCAGTACCGCCTGCGCGAAATTAACAGAGTGTTTGGGAGAACTATTCATATCACCTCAAATCGACAGCGGATAAGCTGCACAGATAAGTCATTACGCTTAACATCAACTAAAGGCTCATCATAGCAAGCTCTTCTGCCGGTTAGCGAAAGATTATCGGCTATGTGGCAACTTCAACCAAAGTTGCTATGCTCAATTTTGATAAACCGGGTTAAACAAATGAAATATCGGTAAAACTAATGATAATAATAGCCTTAGAGGTGTGATATGAGCTTCTGGAATACCGTTGGTGGACGTCTACTCAGCATGCCTTTGTTGGCGTTAGTTGGTTTTCTGGTGCTGGCTGCAGTAGCACTCAACGCACTTAATAACAGTCTGATTGAAGGTCGTGAAGACCGGGTGGTCGCGGTCATTGACAGTGGCATGAGCCTGATCAGACATTACCAGGCGCTGGAGCAAAGCGGTGCCATCAGCACAGAGCAGGCACAGCAACAGGCCATGGCGGCTATCAGGGCTATCCGTTATGACGGTACCGAGTATATCTGGATTAACGACACCGGCAGGCCGATCCCGACCATGGTGATGCACCCTACGGTGCCCAGCCTGGATGGTACTGTGCTGGACCGGCCCAATTTTAACTATGCCACCTTAATGCGCAACCGCGATGGCAGTGAACAACAGCCGTTGGATAATGCTAATTTATTTGTCAGCTTCGTTGATGTGATAGGCCGTTACGGCGACGGCTTTGTCGAATATCAGTGGACCAAACCATTAGCGGGCGGCGGGGTTACCGAAGAGCGGTATACCAAATTGTCTTATGTGGCTAAAGATGACAAGTGGGGCTGGGTCCTCGGCTCTGGTATTTATATTGATGATGTAAAAGCTGCCTTCTGGGGCATAGCGGCACAGGTTGGAGTATTGGTTTTTATTGTTATCGCCCTGACCGTGGGTATCTCGTTGTATATCCGGCGTTGGTTACTACGGGCGTTGGGTGGTGAAGTTGCCAGCACCAAACAGCTGGTGCAGCAGGTAGCTGCAGGTGATTTCTCAGTTAACCTGGCACTGCGTCCGGGAGATAACGACAGTTTACTGGCAGCACTGAGTGGCTTAATTAACCAATTGCGGCAGATTATTGGCCAGCAATCGGCGATGGCAGAGCAACTGGCCGCACAATCGCAAACGCTGGACGAAACCAGCCAGCAAACACAGCACATTTTACAAAGTGTAATGGACCAGACCGCGCAGGTAGCAACGGCAGTACACCAGATGACTGCAACCTGTGAAGATATGGCCCGCAGTGCGACCACTGCCGCCAAAGCTGCCAGAGATGCAGATGACGAAGCCCGCAACGGCGTCACCGCGGTGGAACAAACCATTACCGCTATTGATGCCCTGAAATTAAAGCTGGAACAAGTGGCAGACGTTATCGGCCAGCTATCAAAACGGGGCGAAGAAGTGGGCGCAGTAACCGACGTTATTGGCGCGATTGCCGAACAAACAAATCTGTTAGCGCTGAACGCCGCTATTGAGGCAGCCCGCGCCGGAGAAATGGGTCGTGGTTTTGCTGTGGTTGCTGATGAAGTCCGTACGCTGGCCAGCCGCTCCCAGGCGTCCACCCAGGATATTAACCAGCGAATTCAGGGGATCCAGCAAGACTCTGCCAATGCGGTTGATTCTATGGCGCAAAGTAAAACCGAAACTGAGCAAACAATAGCGTGCTCGCAACAAGCCAGTGCTGCCCTAAAACGGATAAATACAGCAGTTTCCAGCATTACCGATGTGAATGACCAATTGGCCAGTGCTACTGAAGAGTTGGCAGCCGTTTCCGGTACTATTAATCAGAATATGGAAAATATCGCTGATGCAGTACAAAGCACGACTGAAAAATCTGCTGAGTTATCGGTATCAAGCCAGCAACTGCGGCAGATGGCGACCGATATGAAGAAATCGCTCAGTAGTTTTACATTGTAGCCGCTGGCTGATAGCAAATCAGACTGATGGCGAGGATCATTCTGTTTTTTTGCGACTATTGCGCCCCTGGCCGCGTAATCACGCTACGCAAACCCGCTGAATTGCTATATCATGCGCCACCAAAATTCCGCGCCAGTAGTATGCCGCTATGCTATCGACTAATGCTCTGTACACTGATTTATCAGGCTACTATGATCTGATGTGCCGTGATATCAACTATCTGGCGCAAAGTAGCAGTGTACACCGCCTAAACAAAATGCTTGGTAACGGCAATAACCATCATCTTGATTTAGCTTGTGGCACCGGACCACATATCAGGCATTTTATCGACTTTGGCTACCAATGCAGCGGCCTGGATTTGAATCAGCCGATGCTTGAACTGGCTCGGGCGCGTTGTCCTGACGCCAGCTTTATGTTGCAAGACATGTGTCAGTTTACGTTAGACAACCCAGTTGATTTGATTACCTGTTTTTTATATTCAATTCATTACAGTGCCAGCATTAATGCGTTAAAACAATGCATTGCCAGCGTATACCAGGCGCTGGTACCGGGTGGGCTGTTTGTATTTAATGCGGTGGATAAGGACACAATCTGTAATCTGTCTGCCGTACGCCACAGTACCCGGTTCGACAATAGCCAGTTTGTATTTGAATCAGGCTGGCACTATAGCGGCAGTGGCGAGCAACAGGCATTAAAGTTAAGTATTGCCAGAACCAGCGTTGAAGGTACCCAGCTCTGGCAGGATCAGCATATTATGGTTGCTATCAGCTTTGCAGAATTACAAGCACTACTTTGCCCATACTTTGACGTGCACATTCTGGCGCACGATTACGATAGAATAACTCTATGGGACAACGCAGCAGGCAACGCGCTGTTCGCTTGTATAAAGCGCGGCGTCTGACGACATCATCACAGCGTACAATATGTCTGGTGATAATGATGTGTCAGCGCCTATCGTCCCTATTTATGCGTTACTTACTCAATCTTCAGTAGCACTTTTACCCCGGATACATCGGTGCTGCTACTGACATAACCCAGTAAATTAGGGTTGCTGCTAACCAACTTAACCATTTCTGCTTCGCTATCGACCTCTTTTGGAGGCGTGCCTTTGCCGGTAAATACCAACTTGGACCAATAGGCTTTAATCTGACTGGATGACCTTCCCAGCGCCTTTTCGTCAAAACGGGTCCTTACCGTATTGGCATCACTGAGATTCAATGGTAATGCTGACTCACCATCTGCAAAACTACTGCTCTTCCCGGTATAAAGTCGTTGTAACTCTTCAACGCTAACACTGTTGCTATTAGATGGATGGCCGATAATGATAATGTCAGCATGTGCTGAGCCCATTAACACCATGCAAAATAGAATGACTGCTTTCATAAATTTTCTCCGCCAGGTGCTATGTTAAAAAATGAAATCATATGAAATGGCAGCAACAGTGCTATCGCCAACAAAATTATACAGTGACTTGTCTTTAATCCGGTTAAGCTGAGTTTTGATCGAACTACTGCTGTTTATATCGTAACGCAGCGTGAACGACGTATCAGTAAAACGCTCAGGTTCATACAATTCAAGATCGTTCGATTTATCCCAGAACCTGGACCAGCTGACAAATGGCGTCCATTTGCCGTATCGGTAGCCGACACCCAGCATAGAGGCTGGAGAGCGAATAACTAAGCCATCGGCTTTGTCTTCACGTTTGTTCAGGTTCATCTCTGACAATATAAACCAATCACCAAAATCAGCGTTTAACGATAACCCCAGGACGGTTTGATCGGTGGGCGGGCTATAAAAAGCATTGCTGTCTGGTCGCTCCGTGGTACTGTTTTCTGACGTCATGTAGATAAGCCTGGCAGTAAACCAGTCGCGGTTCAGTTCTATATCCATACCGCGGATCTTGTCCCATTTACTGTCTTGCGGCACGGTATCGTACAAAGCGTTATAAGGCGCATCATCAACAGTTTCACTACCGGCATAAAGGTTTGCGGTTACACTCCAGTTAGTAAAGTTGTCGGTGTAGCGCAGGTTAGCCCCGTTGTAATTGCTTGCTTCCCAGCCATAAAGTGCTTGCGGTGGTCTTAGCCAGATATAAGCAAAGCCAACATCCTGAAACTCTGAATAGTAATATAAGGGGATGCGCTTGCGACCAGCCTGAATAGTAAACTTGTCTGTCAGATCATATGACAGATAAGCCCATTCCAGACTAAATTCACTGTCTACCGCACGTGCCATAACCTGTGTTACCAGCGAGAGCCTGTCAGTAAAATTGATATTTAGTTGTGCCCCTAGCCTGGTTTCTTCCTGAATACTCCAGCCATCATTTCTCTCGTATATCCCTCCGTTATTGTAATCGGTAATAAAGCATGGACACTTGTAACTGACAAAATTGGGATCAGTGACATTACCGGATAACACTTTACCCGCTGCTATCGTACCAAAGCCGTTAAAGCTATAACTCACTTCTGCATGCAGGGGTGTTACGACTGCCACACTAAACGCCGTTAAACTAAAACCTAAGAATTTGATTTTGCTGCTTCTCTTCATGTTGGCCTCTTAAGATATCGAAGTGGACACATTACTAAAGCTAGCCGCAAAGTATTTAATTGCAATATGGTTTCCCAATATAAATTCAGATACTGTAAAACCACATTTTATTACATATCATATTAGCTATTTTATTAACAATAAGTCTTTTAAGTTCATCTTTGTATCTTTATTAAATACAAACAAGGTGCCCTTTATGACATCATTAACGTCATGGGCTTGTGCAAATTGGCGGATGTTATTAGTCAGTCGAATATTCAGTACACTGCAAATGTACGATAATCTTTTATAGATAATCGCAATCTGCTTGTCAGCACGTTATGCTGGCCGTTGATAACATTTTCAAGATAAACCCAGCGGAGTTAGCAGCAATGAACAAATATCTGGCCCTGTTATTTAGTATCACCCTGCCTCTGAGCGCAGCCCCTAAGCTGGAACTACTGTGGCAAACTGACGGGTTCAGGGTGCCGGAATCAGTACTGGTGCATCAGCAGCAGGATGATAACTTCCTGTTTGTGTCTGAAATTGATGGCGCCGGCAATGCGGCTGATGGCGAAGGTGGTATAGCACTGCTAAATACCGACGGTACTCTGCGCCAGCATAACTGGCTACGCGGCTTAAATGCCCCCAAGGGTTTGGCGCAGTTTGATGGCAAACTGTATGTCGCTGATTTAACCGAACTGGTCATTATTGATATTGCCAGCGCCAAAGTAACAGCAAAAATACCGGCTCCGGATGCGGTGTTTCTGAATGATGTAACAGTAGATGACGACGGCGTAGTGTATATTTCTGACACGCGGAAAAACTATATCTATAAATACGCTGACGGGGAGATCAGTATCTGGCTGCAGAATATCGTTGCCGCGAATGGTTTAAAAAGTACCGGTAGCGATCTCTATATCGCTGCCGCCGATTTGCTGCTAAAAGCTGACAAAAGTGGTGAAATAGCACAATTTACTAAAGGTTTCGCCGAACGGGCCGATGGTTTAGAACCGGTTGGCAATGGTGATTTTATTGTCAGCTGCTGGGCCGGCATTATTTATTATGTGTATGCCGATGGCAACATGACTGAGCTGCTGGATACCCGAACCCAAAAACTGAATACCGCTGATATTGGCTGGGATCCACAAAGCCGCACGCTTTACGTGCCCACCTTTGCTGGCAATACTGTTGCCGCTTACCGGCTAAGCGGGCCGGGTGCCGATTGACCCTGCTACTTAAATACCTGCTCTGGTGGCAATTTATTTACCGCAGGCAAAGGGTTGCTGGCGCAGCGTAACACTGGCCTGCTCGCCCAGTTGCACCTGATACAATAAGCCGTATTGTTGTTCCGTTAACGGTGCCATCTCAATGCCGCTTAACAGCGTTACCAGTTCTGGTACAGTGTTGCTATGGCCAACGATCAACACCGGCTGGGTGTAAGCCGCTAATTGCCGTTGCAACTTGGCGGGCTTCCCCGGATCGTAGCTGACTACCGGCAGTTGTTTGCTATTGGCGACCGCCGCAGCGGTTTGTTGGGTGCGCTGATAAGGCGTGGCGAATACCGCCTGCAGCGGAATGTCGCTAAAATACTGCGCCAGTGCGGCAGCCCTGGCCTGACCGCACTCTGAAAGCGCCGGGTCTTTGCTACCATCCTGCTTTTCAGCATGGCGCACCAGATAAATAGTATTGGCACTTACCTGCAACGCCAGGCCGCAGCTTACTGCGCCAACCCAGGGTAAAAATTTAGCTATTTTCATTAGTATTCTTCCTGTATAGCACCGCATCAACCTCGCCCAATGCATCCTGGTGCAAATAGCGTTTAATAAACTGCATACCTAATTTACGCATTACCCCAATGGAGCCGGCATTGTCCGGCATGGCAACAGCCGATAAATAATTAACAGCAGGATTACGCGCCACCACAGTTGCAGCCACTGCCGCCGCCGCTTCGCTGGCATAACCCTGGCCCCAGTAAGGCCGCATAAAACGCCAGCCAATTTCCAGCTCGTCGTTGCTTGGTGTGTTGGTATTAAACCCCATAGGCCTGATAAGCACCCAACCCAGATAAGCATTGTCTTCAAGCCGGCGTACCTGCCAGATCCCAAAGCCCCGCTCAGGGCTACGATACTGTGCCATGCGTGGCAGAAATATTTCGGTAATTTGCTGCATAGAGGTGCGTTTACCACCATTCAGATAACGCATTACCTCTTCGTCCTGATCGACTTTAAATAACAGCCCGGCATCCTGCTCCGTTAACAGAGTAAAGCACAGCCGCGGGCTGGGGGGTATGGCAAACATGCTGGTAAATCCCGTACTCAAAATAGTATTTCAACCTAACCGTTATTGGTTACATTGAAATAAAGTAACCAAAAGTAGTTACCATCACAATTTTAAATTTCAGACTGATTGGCTAATGCTCTACCGCAATCCGGCCAGCGGTTACCGCCTGTGGCCAAACCCGTGGCTGGGGTGCCAGCACAAATAAGTCACCATTCTGGCCGGTAAATTGCTGCGGTACGCCCGCGGCACGGGCTACGCCGGCATTGGCCTGAATATGTGCGGCTTCGCCATGCACCGGCACAGCTATGGCCGGTTGGACATAGCGGTAGAGTAAGTCCAGCTCGCCCTGATTCGGATGGCCCGACACATGAATAAGCTCGGCACTGTCGGCACTTTGCAGGGTACGTACTTTCAGCATGTTTAACTGCGCTATCAAGCGGCTGACCAACATTTCATTTCCAGGGATCAGAATAGCGCTGAACAGCACCAGATCATTCTCTTCAAGCAGTAAGTGTGGATGCCGATGCTGAGCCAGCCGGCTAAGTGCGGCCCGCGACTCGCCCTGACTGCCAGTGGCCACAACCAGTACTTCGTTAGCCGGCAAATAGCCAACATGCGAAGGCTCAATCAACGGAATATCATCCGGCCAGTAGCCGCAAGCGCGGGCTGCACCAACCATATTCTCCATCGCCCTGCCAAACAGGGCTAAATAGCGGCCGGTGCGCCTGGCAATATGGCCCAGGCTAATCAGCCGGCCGATATTACTGCTAAAGCCGCTTACCACCACCCGCTGTTTCTCTGCACTAATCACCTGATACAAGCCCTGATAGCAAGCCGTTTCAGACTCAGAAAAACCCGGTTTTAAAGCGTTGGTCGAATCACACACCATAGCGGTAATATCCTGACCCGCCAGCCGCTTAAATACCTGGGGCTTAAAAGGCCGGCCGGTCATCGGCGCCTTGTCTATCTTCCAGTCGGCAGTATGAAATACCTTGCCTGCAGCCGTACTGATTAACAGCGCCTGCGGCTCAGGTATCGAATGGGTGATATTCAGCCAGTTAATTGAAAAAGGCCCGATATTGCAGGTGCCACCGGGTGGAATTTCAATAATTGGCATATCCTGCGATAAGCCACTGTTGGCGATTTTACGGCGCAAAATTTCTGCAGCAAAAGGTGTGCAATACACCGGGCAGCCAAAACGTGGCCATAAAAAGGGTAAAGCACCAATATGGTCTTCATGGGCGTGGGTAATAATAATCCCAGCCAGCAGCTCTTTGCGCTTAGCAATAAATGTCGGATCGGCAGCCTGCACTTCCGCAGTAATCGGGCTGGCTGTCGGCTGCAGTGGGTTATAAAAGGTTACGCCGCAATCAACCATTAACCAGCGGCTGTCATGGCCGTACAGGTTAAGGTTCATACCAATTTCGCCACAGCCGCCCAGCGGTAAAAACCATAAATCATTCGGGCCTGGCAATAAGTCTGCAGGTAAGCGGACAGTCAAAACAGCATCCTTTATCTGGAAAAGATAAGCATTGTACGCAGTGAACAGCCGTTTAGTACACCAGACTCTGGTATATATCTGACGCAGCTGTATCGGCGAACGGTGTCGATTAAGCCGGTAGACTGCCGGTATTGAATAACTACTTACGACTGCTCCAGTCCCGTTGCATCTCAAAAAACAAAAACGACGCGGTCCAGGTAATTAGCACTAAGCCGGTCAGTGATTCAATACCGGTTAAAAACCGTAGTTCGCCCAGGGGGGCAATATCGCCAAAACCAACAGTGCTGTATACCGTAAAAGAGAAATAGACGCAGTCCATCAGGCTGCCATCAAAATTACCACTGAGCTCGCCCCAGCCATCAGCGTTGTGCATTAAGTAATACGCCATAGCAAACACCCAAATCTCCAGCGAATGGGCAATCAGAGCGCCAAAAACCCCCACTACAATCCGGTAACGGTGTTTAATATTCAGCTTTGGAATATTTACAGTAAGCCGGTATAAAAACTCGTAGTGAATGGTAACCACAATCGCGACAATCACACTGTTTAACAACCACACTGAGATCATAATCCTGTCCTCTGATAGTGCATTGAACAACATAACGACTAATGCCAGATACCATACACCACTGTGGCCAGTCGACCCAGCATAAATCGACTTTATAGATTAGAACAATCTGTTTAATTCACATAAAACTATCAGCAGCTTACTATACTATCTACACGGTAATACCTCTAAGCAGATGATATTGAGCCATTTCAGCTTGGATAATACCGGTTGCCTGCTGGTTCTGCCCAGAGCCATTGGGCAATGTCTTTTATCGGTACCAAAACGCAACTGTGTATAACGACAAAACGTTAATTTATAGGAAGCGAACAATGAAAAAACTACAATTTACTAAAACGCTCCTGGCAGGCATGATGAGCATGCTGCTGGCATCAGGTGCTGCTTTTGCCAACGAGCCACAAAAACCTGAAATGGCCAAACCGCAAGGTGCTGTTGCCACAGGGGCAGCCAAAGGCACGGCCGCCAGAAATAATCAGTTTTGGTGGCCAAATCAACTTGATTTAACGCCACTGCGTGATCACGATGCCCGTTCTAACCCCTATGGTGCTAACTTCAGTTACGCTGATGCCTTTAGCAAACTCGACCTGGCTAAAGTGAAACAAGATATCGATGCGTTGCTTACCGAGTCCCAAGACTGGTGGCCAGCCGACTTTGGCAATTATGGTCCGTTTTTTATCCGGATGACCTGGCACAGTGCCGGGACCTACCGCACGCTGGATGGCCGCGGCGGGGCCGGCGGTGGCCAGCAACGCTTTGAGCCACTAAACAGCTGGCCGGATAACGCAAGTCTGGATAAAGCGCGGCGTTTACTCTGGCCGGTAAAACAAAAATATGGTGAGGCACTGTCGTGGTCAGATTTAATAGTACTTGCTGGTAATGTGGCGCTGGAGAACATGGGTTTTCAAACTTATGGTTTTGCCGGTGGCCGGGCGGATGACTGGGAACCCGACATGGTGTACTGGGGACCAGAAGTTGAAATGCTGGCCAGTGATCGGGAAGATAAAGACGGTAAATTGCAACGGCCATTAGGCGCCACCCATATGGGCCTGATCTACGTTAACCCGGAAGGGCCAAGAGGTGTACCAGACCCACTGGGTTCAGCAAAAAATATCCGGGTAGCCTTCGAACGTATGGCAATGAACGATGAAGAAACCCTGGCATTAATTGCCGGCGGCCATACTTTTGGCAAAATGCATGGTGCACACAAACCAGCAGATTGCGTGGGTGCCGAACCCGCGGCAGCAGGCATTGAAGAGCAAGGCTTTGGCTGGAAAAACAAATGCGGTAAAGGCCATTCGGAAGATACCGTCACCAGCGGCCTGGAAGGCGCCTGGACCCAGGCTCCAACCCGCTGGACTTCGCTGTATTTAAGCAATCTGCTTAACTTCGAATGGAAACAGACCCGTAGCCCGGCTGGTGCAATTCAGTGGATACCAACTGATGAGTCGCTGCATACAGCGGTAGCGGATGCGCATGTCGAGGGTAAGTTTAACCCACCGGTGATGACCACTGCCGACTTAGCGCTGAAGTTTGATCCGGAATATCGCAAGATCGCCGAGCGCTTCTTAGCTGATCCGGAAGAATACCGCCTGGCATTTGCCAAAGCCTGGTACAAACTAACCCACCGTGACATGGGTCCGCCACGTAATTTCTTAGGTAAAGAAGTACCTCAAGAAGTGTTGATCTGGCAAGACCCGATAGATCAGAAAACCGAGTCCACTATTAACGAGCGGGATGTTAAAGCGTTAAAAGCTAAAATTTTAGACACGGACTTGACCGTACCAGAACTGGTACGCGTAGCCTGGGGCTCTGCTGCCAGCTACCGTAACAGCGATATGCGTGGTGGAGCCAACGGTGCCCGCCTTGCGTTAACGCCACAAAAGGATTGGGCGGTAAATAACCCGGCTGAGACCGCTAAGGTACTCGATACCCTGCAAGGTATTCAGACTGAATTTAACAAAAGCAGAAGAAAAGTATCACTGGCTGATTTAATTGTGCTGGGTGGTGCGGCTGCCATTGAAAAAGCGGCCAAAGACGCCGGTTATAACATTACCGTGCCATTTAAACCAGGTCGTGGTGATGCTACGCAGGAAATGACTGACGTTAATGCTTTCAGCTTGCTGGAGCTGACCGCTGACGGTTTCAGAAACTACTTTGACGCCGATGCCAGCTATAAATCACCAACAGAAATGCTGGTTGATAAAGCTGATCAACTGGATTTAAGCGTACCGGAAATGACGGTATTGGTCGGTGGTCTGCGCTCACTTGATGCAAACTATCAGGGGGCTAAGCATGGTGTATTTACCGATAAACCCGGTACCTTAAATAACGACTTCTTCGTTAACCTGCTGGATATGTCTACCGTATGGAAAAAGTCTGATACTGACGGTATCTACGAAGGTTTTGATCGCAAGTCGGGAAATAAAAAGTGGTCAGCAACGTCAGTAGATTTAATCTTTGGTTCAAACTCTGAGTTACGTGCCGTAGCCGAGGTATATGCCTTTGACACGTCGAAACAGAAGTTTGTCGACGACTTTGTTAAAGCCTGGACTAAGGTAATGAACCTGGATCGTTAAGTGTTAAGTGTTAAGTGTTAAGTGTTAAGTGTTGAACTTACTCACATATCTAAAGAAAGGGCCTGCGGGCCCTTTCTTCCAGCAAAAGTTGGAGCCGAAACTAATATAAATCGCGGTGGTAGCGGCCCTGGGCAACGAATTGCTGATACTCTTCAGGCCCCAGAGCTGTCCGGAGCATAGTATCGACAGCTGTGCCCATGCCTTCATAGCGTCCACAAACATATACGCGGCCACTGACACCAATAAAACCCTTAATTTCATCTATTTTATTCCGCATCACATCCTGGACATATGCCGGCTTTTCGCTGTCACGCGAAAATGCCCAATCAAACATAGTTATTACGCCGCGTTGCTGCCACAGCGCAAGCTCGCTATGCAATCTCTGATTGGGATCTGCGTCGCGCTCACCATAAATAAGCCACACTGGCCCTGGCCCGGCCTGTTGCGCCCGTTCAGCCAGATGGCCCCGAATGCCGGCCAGGCCACTGCCGGCAGCAATTAACAATAGCGGTGCCTGATGCTCATTAATATAACAAGACGGATTGGCCACAACCTGTAAATTTACCTGCTGCCCTATCTCAGCCGTCAACGTCAGCCAGCCGGAGCAAAGCCCCAGCTCACCATGCTCGGTAACCTGCTGACGCACCACCAGCTGCAGCTCATTGTCAGCCGGCACTGACGCTACCGAATATCGACGCACGGTGGCCTGCTCGTTGTTGTCCGGTTTAATAGCAACAAGATCACCGGCCCGCCAGCAGGGTAGCGGCTCGCTGCAGGTAAAGCGCAGCTGAAACAAACCGGGTTGCGATTCGGTATTTAAGCGGGTGCGTGCTGCCAGCTGCCAGCTTTGCCAGGGGTTGTCGGTTAGTTGTGCAGCCTGTTGCTGATCCCGGGTCTGCAGCGGCAAACTTGCCTTGGCCCCTAGCCGGGCCAGCAGCTGGTACAAATCGGCACCAAACTGACAAAACTTCGGGTAACGACTGTCACCGAGCGCCAGCACATCATAGGCAAGTGAGCTGAACAGTTGGCCGTTGCTACTGTGGCCGCTGGCTGCAGTCAGTGCCTGTAATTCGCGGTAGAAACGCCGGCCATTATCAGGCGGTTCGCCATCACCATAAGTACTGACCACAAACACCGCTTTCTGCACCTGCGACAACTGCTTTGGCACAAGTTCCGATAACGGCATAACACTGGCCTGCGCCGGCCCGCCCAGGGCCAATTGCTGCTGCAAGGCAAGCGCCCGGGCAGAGCCGGTCTGGCTGGCATAAGCCACCAGCACTGGCTGCAGGGCGGCCACAGCGGTACGGGGTTGGCGGTGGCGCCAGACAACGCTTAGCGTCCAGACCAACCAGCTCAGACAAAGCACAACGGCTAACGTAATCATTACAGCGGCAATACCTCAAAAGTCGCTGAGTAGCCACCGCTTCGAATGGTCGCCGGTGCAGCCGCTTTCTGATCACTGTAGCTGGCTTCCAGAAAATACATACCGGCCTGCGGCCAGGTAATGTTGATTTCGCCGCGGGCGTTGGCAACAGACTTGATCAGATCCTGACTGTTACGATATCGCATGCCACCGGGAACCACTTCCACTTCAGCCCCCGCCGCCGGCTCACCATCAATTAACAGCTTAAAGGTTGCCGTTTCGGTTGCATACAGGTCGTTTGGATGGGTCAGCGGTATCAGCTCTAACCCCTGCATAACCGGTTGCAATGCATCTGTTGTTGGTGCACCTACGGTGACAAAGGTTTCAACCCTGCGCCAGCTGCGTGACACCTTCAGATCCGTTGCATCGGCTGGCACAGCAGCAGCGAATTCAGATTCATCAGCCTGCTGCCCCCGCCCCGGCCACATTTTCCGGTTACCTTCTTTATCCCGCCAGAACGCGCGTAAGCCACCATTGGCCCGGGCGATTCTGTAAGTCCCCTGCTGTGCAAGCTCTACGTCAAATACACTGCGATAACGCCCTTTTGCCGCGTTTATCATCTGCACCGGTTCACCATCCGGGCCGGTTACTGTAATACCATCCAGCGGCATCGCCACATGATCTGGGTGAAACAACGTATTAGAAATTGCCGCATCAATCGTTACCACGGCATCATCACCGGACAGGACAGTCGCACTTGGCTCCAGCCAGGCACGATGTGCATTCGCTGAAGTTGCAACCACTAGCGCCGCAATGGCAGTTAACAGCATGAATTGTAAACGCATTATTTTTATCCTCAGTTTGCTGATCTAACAAATTATTTATGTAAGCGAATTGACTGCAGCTCGCTTTGCCCTGCAACCACCATTGGTAAACGCTGCTCATCTAACGGCAGTGTTATTGGCAACTGCAGCACCTCACGGCCGCCGACTTCCCGGGCTGCCTCTACCTTGATGGTGTATTTTCCGGCAGGTAACGCTGCCAGCGCATGTTGCAACCGGGTACTGATGGTATGTTGCCCCGGGCCTTTAGTAGCGCCGGTCAGGCCGTCTACCGGCATACTCAGGGCCCGGCCACCGCGACGCCACCACTCACGTAAGTCTTTCAGCCATTGCTGGCCTTCGCCGTTTGCTAAAGCCAGGTCGAACCAGACCGCAACCTGGGTTGCCTGGCGGCGGTCATCCTCAATCCACACCGCCACATAAGGTGGGTGATACTCCGCCACGTTCAGCCGTGGCAAGGTTACTGTTAAATTAACGTCAGCGGCGAAAGCTTGGAAACTTATCATCACGACTGTTAATGCCATCCAGAATTTACGCATTGTTAATGTCCCTTATTTATATAAATACCAGCATAATGACTACCGGTATAAGTGCGCCTAAGGTAACCATGGGCCAGGTCATCGGCCGGTGTGGCCCCTGCCGGAACAGCAGAATCAGCCCGGTAATACAAAACACCACACAAACCAGGGCAAAAATATCAATAAACCAGAACCACACGGCACCAGTATCCCGACCTTTGTGCAGGTCGTTAAAGTAGGCCACCCAACCGCGGTCGGTTCGCTCATAAGTAAACTCAGCAAGGCCAGTATCAATTGCCAGCCAGGCATCAGCACCAGGCCCGGGCATCGCGACATAAAACTCAATACCGTCCCACTCTCCCGACTGCTGCGGTGGCATTGTCACCCCCTGCTTTCGCAAGTAGTTGTGTAAATCTGCTGGTAGCATCACCTTACCTTCCGGCAACTGTTGCAAGCGTTTCAGCACCGGTGCCGGCACGGCCATTTCAACAGTGGTTACCCGGGTAGTGCCGCTAATATCAGCCGCATGGTTTAAGGTAATACCGGTAATCGCAAACAGCAGCATGCCTGACAGCGTGACGGCGGCACTTATCCAGTGCCACTGTCGAACCGAGCCAATATTCAAACGCATCAGAAGCTAACCGTCATACCGAGCCAGACGTTACGGGCTTTGTCTTTGACGTTGTAATCATCGGTAAACACCACTTCACTGACCGCGCCACGGCCGGTGACATAGTCATACTCGCCATCGCCGTTTAAGTCGTTAAAGAGGGTGCTGTAAGACGTGAAGTCACGATCAAGCAGGTTGTTGATACGAAAATCAAACCGTACCATCTCAGTCAGGTTGTAGCTGGCCCCCAGATTCAGCAAACTGTAATTCTGGTAATAGAGTTCCTGTTCAATAACGCTGTCGTAGCCACGGTAACGGTCTGAGCGCAGCTCGCCCTGCAGATACAGTTGCAGGTTATCAGCGACTGTCCATTTAAGCCGCACGTTAGCCATATGCTCGGCGGTATTAGTCAGTGGCAGGCCAGCTTCAGGGCCACTTTTCTGCTCACTGTCAGTCCAGGTATAGTTACCCTGCAACGACCAGTCAGGCGAGACCTGATAACGGCCAGCAACCTCTACCCCCTGAATATCTACCTTATCAATATTTATTTTCTGGCTGTAGGTCTGATACCCCAGCTGGTCGTACTCGCCTAAATTTACGCAAGGGCGCACGCCGCCGGTCTGGCTGCAACTCTGAATGGTGTCGCCACGGGCAATCTTGTCTTCAAACCGGGTTGTAAAGAAGGTGATATTAAAGTTGTGGTCCAGCTCAGCAGAGCTCCAGTACAGGGCAATCTCCGAATTGACGCTGGTTTCTGGTTGTAAGCCGGGGTTGCCGGCAAAAGGGCTGGTACCCTGGCCACCAAACCCGGTAATACCGTCATATAAATCGGTGGTGTTCGGGGTTTTGTAGCCGGTGCTGACGCCACCTTTTACTGTCCACTGTGAATTGATGCTATACACCGCGTAAAGTCGTGGTGATACCTGGCTGCCAAACGTATCGTGCTGGTCGTAACGTACCCCGGCTGTCAGGGTAAAGTCATCGGTCAGCATCCAGTTGTCTTCAACAAACAAGGAGTACATCTCCTGGTCCTGCACAGCACCGGCGTTACCATCTTCCAGGCCGAATACGCCATCGTGCAGCTCACCATCTATCAACTGGCCACCTAGCACCAGGTTGTGGTAGCCCAATGCATTAAGCGGAATATCAAAGCGCACATCCAGGGTGTACTGATTACTCTCAAGCGGGCGCGCCGGACGGGGTAAAAAAGTATCCTCTGCCAGATCACGGCGTTCTTGTTCACTTAAGCCGGCGTAGTCACCGGTACCGTCGAACATTTGCTGCAACAATAAACGCTCAGCTACGCTCAGGGGCAAAGTACGACCATTATTAGCGGTATCAACATAGGACAGTGCAAACATCCCTGAACCAAAGCGCCAGTCAGCATCATATGCCAAAGACCACCAACTGCGATCAAACTCCTGATCAGCAGCATAACCCGCCCGCGGATTAACCTGCCCCCTACTAGCCTGCCACAATGCTTCTATGCTGTCTTTGGTGCCCAGCGGATAGACAATAGTATCGTTTGCAAGATCATAGCTGGGGGTATTGTCGTATATCTGGTTAGAGATATCGTAGTCAAACTTCAGCCGCTGATTATCGGCCGGGGTCCAGGAAAGTGAGAAACCGATATGTTCATCTTTGTTATCAACGGTACGGCCACCGCCACCAAAACCAAGCTCCCGCACGATCACATTGCCGTTCGGGTCAATTGCCGGCGCAAAAGCCGGTGACGAAGCTTGCTGGTCGTAAAGACTGGCGCGCAGCCCCAGGCTCAGCACGTTGTCAATCAGCGGGCCCATTAGTGACACTTCAGCAGTAAAGTCATTACCAAAACTATCATCCGATTGCACGCTGCGACCCATACTGACTTCGCCGGTCCAGTTTTCAGTGTGCTTCTTGGTAATAACATTAATGACCCCACCCAGCGCATCGGCACCATACAGGGTCGAGGCCGGGCCGCGGATCACTTCAATACGGTCAATAGCGGCCAGAGGCGGCACATGATTAAACGCGTTGCCACCAAAATTATTCGGATAAATATCACCATGATTATTCTGACGACGACCATCGATCAGCAGCAGGGTATATTCGCCGGTAAGCCCCCGCATACTAACCGAACCCTGGCCGGTTTTATCGCGGGTAGTGCCAATATCAATGCCTTCCTGATACTTCACTGCGTCCAGCAGACTGGTAAAAGAGCGCTGACGAATTTCTTCCTGAGTAATAACTGAAATACTGGCTGGCGCATCAGTCAGCTTCTGCTCAAAACCTGACGCGGTGACCACTATATGTTCAATACCATCCGGAGCGTTGGCTAACTCCCCCCAAACCGGCGTCGATAAGCTGGCGCCAATAAGTAAAGCCAGTTTAGTTGGTGTTACGTGCTTCATTTTTGTTGTCCCCTCATGTCCCTGAGCAATACCGCTCGAAAATTGTCGGACATATGGTAAACGGAAAAGCGGACAAAGATCAATGCAAATGATAATAATTATCATTTGTTATTATGGAATGTTATTTAGTTGCTTAACTTATCAGCAGCGCCGTGCATCAAAGTTCAGTGCAATGCCAGAATTTGCGCAGGCTTTAGCCGGCTAAGCTTGCCATATAAGCAGAAGATTTGAGTTTAGCGTGACGCACAAAAAGTTAAGAGTGAAGAACGAAGAGTGGTGCGCTAACGGGGCAGCTAAAAACAGGTGCGGGAGTATAAGCAAGTTAGCAAAGCCCAAACCTGAACAGGAACACATTCAGGTTTGAGCAAGCAGGTTGTTGCAGACAATTGCTGGCGCGAAAAGCTGTTAACGCGGTTTAACTTTAGCGTTTGCTTTGGGCTTCGCTTTGGTCCGGCTCTTTTTTGCAGTTTCCAGGTTAATCACGGTTTCAGTCGCTTTATTGGAACGGCCTGACAGCACTTTACGCGAGATACTTTTTAACAGCGACTCGCGGTTACTCACCTCAAAACCGGGCTTAACAATGCGTTTAATGTCCACCCCAATCAGCTTTTGAATGCGCTCTAAGGTTTGCTCTTCTTCACGGCTGACAAAAGAAATGGCAGTACCTGAAGCCCCTGCCCGGCCGGTGCGGCCAATCCGGTGTACGTAGTCTTCCGGCAAATATGGCAGGTTAAAATTCACTACATAATCCAGGCCCTGAATATCCAAACCCCGCGCCGCCACTTCTGTTGAAATTAATACCTGCAACCTGGCCGATTTAAAATCGGCGATAGCGCGGCGTCTGGCACCCTGACTTTTATCGCCATGGCACACTGCAGCCTCAATTTTGCGTTGTTGCAGGCCAGCTAATAAGCGGTCGGCCTGTTCTTTGGTGCTGGTAAACACCAACACCTGAAACCAGTTATTTTCCGCTAACAGCTGCTCAAACAACTCGATTTTACGGCTTTCTTCCACCGGATAAACTACATGGTTTACCGTATCTGCGGCACTGTTAGTTTTGGCCACCCGGATTTGCTGATGATTCTTCAGAATTTTATGCGATAACTCATTGACTGCCGGTGAGGTGGTGGCGGAAAACAGCAAGGTCTGGCGCTTGCTTGCCGTCATTTCCAGTAACTTCAGCACATCGGTACTAAAGCCCATATCTAACATGCGGTCGGCTTCATCCAGCACCACAAATTCTACGTCACTAAGAATGACATTGCCCAGCGCCAGGTGCTCTAGCAAGCGGCCAGGGGTGCTGATAACAATATCAACACCGGCGGTTAATTTATTAGCCTGGCCACCCATTTTTACGCCACCGTATAGTGCCGTAACGCTAATTGGCAGAAACCTGGCGTAGGCCGTTATTGCCACGCCAATTTGCTCGGCCAGTTCGCGGGTAGGCGTCAGGATCAGCGCCCGCGGTCGACGCTCCTCGGTGGCTTTGGGGTTATCCAGCATCCGTTGTAATACCGGAATAGCAAAAGCGGCGGTTTTACCAGTACCGGTTTGCGCCGTTACCTGTAAATCCTTACCACGGCGTGCCGGCACTATGGCCTGGCTTTGTACCGGCGTCATTTCGCTGTAGCCATATTCGACCAGAGCACGTTGTAAATCCGCAGCTAAATCTAACGATGAAAATTGCATCAGGGTTCCTCTGTAGCTTCGCTACAGTTATAAATCAGGGCAGCAGTTTGAAAAAATCAGTCTGCTGTAACATCAGTATCGCGCGGCTTATGGTTACAAGCCCGGGCCAGAATTTCTATATAAAACGCCGGCAACTCCTGCGTTACTGCAGTATCAATATGTTTATTAATTTCCGAGGTGAAAATCTTTTCAGCCTCTTCTGCTGAGGCACCAAAGCGGCAATCAAAGGTCCAGTAATCTTTGCCCTCAGGCAAGGTTTTACGCCGCTCTCTGGCCAGGTACTTTTTAATTTCATGCTTAATGGCATCAACCAGACGGGCCGTGTTCAGCTTAGAGTGAGTTAAAGCGAATGTTTTTTTCATTAAAATTCCTACGGATATGCACTCAAAAGCTGAACGCGCTAAATAATGCGCGCATTCTACATGGATAAGCCGCAGATAACTGCCACTATCTGCTATTTAGCTGCACATTTAAGCACAATACTTAAGCTGCAAAAATAAACAGCCGGCTATTACCAGCAGTGCGTAACATAAATCAGCTATAAGCGTAGTACATGAATCTCACTACTTTTTCTTCGCGGTCAATAAAAACACTGGGTACTGACCATGTGGTTTATGAACAACACTGGCATCTTCGGTGTTAACATCCAGAAAACCAGCTTGTTGAGCAGCTAACGCAATAGCCTGCCGATCAAAGCCCAGGTGGTAAACGCCGGTCTCTTCTGTATGAAAACTACCGTCTTCAGTATCAAGATCGGATATGGCAATAAATCCACCATTATTAAGCAGCGCATAAAACTTAATAAACATCGCATTGATGTCGTGCACATGGTGCATTGTCATTGATGATATAATGCCATCAAATTTGCCGGATATAACTGTAACGCTTAAATCAACTGGCATTATTTCAACGTCACAAGCGATACGTGCTTGTTTTTTTGCCAGCTGTTCATTCATTGCTGCTGAGATATCGACTGCGGTAATCTTGTTGACATAGGGCGCGATTCGCTCAAGCAACAAGCCCGTGCCTGAGCCAAAATCCATCAGATGCATAGTCCGATCGAGTTTGATGTTTTTAATTATCGTATTGGCGATACTGTCGACATTTGACACTCTGTTGTCATCACTTTCGTAGACAGCGGCCTTGTGCTCGAAAAAGTCTTTATTCATCAATTTACCTTTGCTTTGCCAACAGAATGGAAAAAGTCTGTGTAAATTTGAGTTTACCTATGTCTTTGGGGAGAAAACAGGGCTTTATGTCTCTCGCAAACCAAAAAGATTGGTACAAGTTACGATAAAATTGCACAGCGTATGATTCACAAATTTTGCTGATAACAATGTTAAGCTTGCTGATGGCAATATTGGAATAATTGCATAATGGAAACAATTAACCCGAGGAAACCTTACTATGCGCGCTATTTACTGTGGACTACTGTTGCTGATACTTACCGGTTGTGACAAAAACGAAGTGGGCGACGTCTCCCTCGGTATCTTTACCACCAAAGATATAAAACTGGATGCCATTAACGACCCGCTGGTAACTGGCGTTACCTGTCATGTCTCCAGCATTGAAGCCAACCTGGACTTTGCCGATCCGTCTGACAGCTCGATCGCCTGTCGCCAGACCGGCCCTATTACCGCTGACATGATTGCCAGGATAGATAAGAGCAGCAACGGTGAAGTGCTGTTTACCAAGTCAAAAAGTATCTTTTTTAAAAGCATGAAGATCCGTCGTATTCTGGACACCGAAAACCAAACCCTGATGTATGTGTCCTACTCCACCAAAGAAACCTCGGGCAGCTTTAAACACAGCCTGTCTACCGTGCCGTTATGGGGTACAGAAGCATATAATGCAGCGAAAGTGCAGCAGTAAAACGGCCAGGTAAAGCAGGCGTCGGCGAAGATTAACTGGATTCATTGAACTGAAGGACAACAAATAACCGTATAGAAGTGTAAGCATCTTCACAACTCTGCAATGACGCTAATATTGGGTTCAGCCGCGATTTCTGACAATATGTAATAATTCCGGCCACCTGACTGTGATGTTGCTTATATGGAGGAGACTGAAATGTTGCTCAAACGGTATTTGCTATTACTGGCGACGTTAACGCCAGGCTATATAGCGCCGGTTGCAGCCGGGGAGCGTGCGCAATATCAAATCCAGTCTCTGGAATGGGTGATTAACAGCGCACCACCCTTTCATATTTTAGATGGCCCGCATGCCGGTCTGGGAATATGTGATGCATTAATAGATGTCGTAAATGAACATCTTCCCGAACTTGCGAGCAACCGTTATGTGCTGCCACAAACACGCATTCGCCAGCAATTTCAACGCAAAGCAAATCAATGCTTTCCGTGCATGATTTATCGGCCCACTCCAGGCGAGACGATTCAAAGCGAGCCCACTCACTTTTATCATCCACACGGCATTATCACCACCACTGAGAAGGCGCGCACTATACAAGCACGACATGGTAATCCGGTCCGTCTTGCCAGTTTAATAAATGACCGTTCTTTTCGCTTTGGCTATCCTGATGGCCGTCATTACCCTGCAGTACAAAATATTTTAGATCAAGCATTACAAAATGAGATTAGCCGGATTGCACACACCGGTGAAAATGCGACAGTAGCCATATTGTCGATGATTAAAAAGGGCCGGATTGACTACACCCTTGAGTATCAGATCCTGCATAATTTTGATAAAGCGGAGAATGCCGCCGGCAATTTGGTCTTTCTGCCTATTGCAGAAACCCAGGGCCAGCATGTGCTTGGCGCTATCGGTTGTACCAATACCGAATGGGGCCGGGCGGCAATAGCAAAGATAAATCAGGTACTGCCCCTGGTGCGCCGGCACCCGGAGTTTTTAAAAGTGCTGGGGCTCTGGTTTAATGATGATCCTGAAGCTGGTCCCTACCTTGATTTACTACAAGAGCGGGTTTGGCAAGCTGATGAGTGAGGAAGAGCAGCCGGCTAAACCTTAGCAACATCAAAAAAAACTGAACGTGCCTTACCGCTGTGTGGATCAAACGACACTTTACGATAACCATTTTCACCCACGTCAGCTTCAATAATTTTTACCCCTTCAGCAATCAGCAAACTAAAAGCCTGACTACAGTTAGTATCGCCAATCGGGCTTTTTTGCACCTCTGCAAATTCCGCACTGCTCAACCGTGCGCTTTGCAACATATTGCCGCCACCAAAAATACGGGCCTGATAGTCACTTAATGATGTCTGGCGCTCCGCAGCTAATTTTTTAAACAATGCTACGCAATCAGTGGCATAGCGGGCATCAGGTTCGCCCGGAATACTGCCATCAGGCGCAGCGGGTAAGGCAAAATGGCACATACCCCCCAGCCGCTTATGCGGGTGCCACAATGTTATGGCGACGCAAGACCCCAGCAAAGTATGCAGTAAGCGCCTGCCGCGACCAAACACTAACTCACCGGCATGCAGGACAATAGGTGGCTTGTTATAACTTGTTGGCATACTTTGTTAATTACCTTTTCAAACTTATTGCTAATACCTTGCTGCCAATCTGCTCCAGTGGTAATTGCACATCAATTGCACCGCGCTTGAAGGCCTCTTTAGGCATGCCATAAACCACTGATGTCGCCTCATCCTGCCCTACTGTCGCAGCGCCGGCCTGCTTCATTTCCAGCATGCCATCAGCACCGTCATCGCCCATACCGGTTAACATTACCCCTATCGCATTAGCGCCAAGATGCTGGGCTGCCGAGCGAAATAACACATTTACCGATGGCCGGTGGCGACTGACCAGCGGGCCCTCGCGCAACTCAATATAATAGCGGGCACCACTGCGCTTTATCAGCATATGGCGGTTACCAGGTGCGATAAGTGCATGGCCCCGCAATAAGGTATCACCGGTTTCGGCTTCTTTTACCTGAATACGGCACAACTGATTAAGCCGGTCAGCAAAAGAGCGGGTAAACCCCTCAGGCATATGCTGTACGATGGCAATTGCCGGGCAATCTGCCGGCATGCTTTGTAGTAGCACCCGTATCGCTTCTGTACCACCGGTTGAAGCGCCGACAACGATGACTTTCTCAGTAGTTTCTGCCATCGCTTTTAATGGCACAGATGGTAATACCGCATCTGCTGAAAGTTTAGGGCTGGTGACTTTTTTCACGCCAAGTAACTTTACTTTTGCCTGGGCAGCGCCGCGAATAGCGTCAGTAATCAGCTGGCGGCTCTCAAACAAAAAAGCTTTGGTACCCAACTTGGGCTTAAGGATAATATCCACAGCACCATATTCCAGCGCTTTAAGCTGGGTGTCTGAACGCTCTGATACCAAAGACGAGCAAATCACCACCGGTATCGGGTGTTGCGACATAATTTTACGCAAAAAAGTCAGGCCATCCATCCGCGGCATTTCAATATCCAGCGTAATGACATCCGGTTTTAGCTGGCGCATTTTCTCAACCGCGACGAAAGGGTCGGCAGCCGTACCTATTACCTCTATGTCGGCCTCACTGCTGAAGATCTCACTCAGCCCCTGGCGCACCACGGCAGAATCATCAACAATCAGTACTTTGATCATTTAAGCCACCCGCTGATACACAGTAGGACTTACTGCACGAAGGCCTATACGCTGATTGCCCACGGTTTCTGAATGCCCCAGAAATAGCAGCCCACCAGGCACCAGGCAAGAAACCAGATTGCGCACCACTTTAGCCCGGTCCTGCTCATTAAAATAAATCATCACATTACGGCAGAAAATCATGTCGAATTGCTGCTCGCCGGGGTAGGTGCCGTTAATCAGGTTAAACAAACTAAAGTCGACTTTTTGCCGCAGCGGTTTAACAATTCGAAACAGCTTCTTCGTCGGGTCCTTGCTTTTCAGCAGGTATTTTTTTCTAAGCGCCTCAGCTATCGGTGCTATTCTGTCGTGCCAGTACACCGCATTTTGCGCTTTGCCTAACACCGTAGAGCAGATATCAGTGGCGCGAATACTAAAGTCAAAATCTGGCCAGTCCTGCTGTAACTCAGTTAGCAGCATGGCCAGGGTATAAGGCTCTTCGCCACTGCTGCAGGCAGCGCTCCATAACTTTAAAGGCGCGCGCCGATAATGCCCACGCGTCAACTGCTGCGAAATAAAACCGGTTAAATAATCAAAATGCGCCGGCTCGCGGAAAAAGTCAGTTTTGTTAGTAGTAATAACATCAATCAGTGCCGTCTGTTCTGCTTTACCCTGCTCCGACAACACAAAGTCTAAATAATCGGTAATCCGCTTGATACCACAGGCTTTTAAACGCTTACGCAGGCGGGTTTCAATAAGCTGACGTTTATACACCGGCAACTGAATGCCGGCCACCTGCTCCACAAAACTGGCCACCCGCTTATGGTCTTTATCGGTTAAGCTATCCGGCTGTGCAAACAGTGCTGGCATAATGCTTAACCCTGCTCAGCATTATCTGTTGCCAGCTCTGGCACTTCGTCTACCTGTACAGCTACTTTACTCAGCTCGTCGGCAGAGAATATCCGGCTAAGCTTTAATAAAATAAGAAAGGCATCATCATGTTTTGCCATGCCATAAATAAAGGCACTGTTAATCCGGTTGCCAATACGTGGCGGCGGGCTGATATCTTTAATAGCGATATCCACCACTTCTTTTACTTCATCCGCCATTATGCCCAAAGGGGTCGACTCACCATCAATATCGACATGGATAATAATGATGCAGGTATCCAGGGTAGGTGGTTTAGCCGGCATATCAAAATGCTTGCCTAAATCCACTACCGGGATCACCTTGCCGCGCAGATTTATTACCCCCAACATGTAGTCCGGAGTTCTGGGTACTTTGGTTACCTGACGAAATTCCAGCACCTCCTGAATACCACTGATTTCAACGCCAAACCATTCGTTATCGAGCATAAACGAAAGTACTTGCAGGTTACTGACGTCATGATGTGCTAACTGATGTTTTTCCATGATTCACCTCAATAACGCACAAAATCTTCATCATCATCCAAATCCAACGCAACACCACCGGCGCTTGCCAGTTTAGCCGACAGCGGACGTTTTTTCATTGGCTGATTCTTTTGTCCTTCTTTGCTCTTGCGGCCTGTTGTCGTTTTCACGCCAGGTTGGTTATCAACCCGGAAAAACTCGACCGAGGCATTCATTTGCTCAGCCTGAGCAGACAGCTCTTCAGAGGTTGCCGCCAGCTCTTCTGCGGAAGCGGCAGATTGCTGCACTACCTGGTCCAGTTGCTGTAAGGCACGGTTAATTTCAGCTGCGCCTTTGTCCTGCTCTAAGGCAGCAGCGCTAATTTCCTGTACTAAATCTGACGTGCGCTGAATATTCGGCACCAGCTCGGCCAGCATAGCTCCGGCCTTTTCCGATACATCCAGGCTGTTTTTTGAGCGCTCAACAATTTCACCGGCAGCTTTCTGGCTGCGCTCGGCCAGTTTCCGCACTTCTGCAGCTACTACGGTAAAGCCTTTGCCATGCTCACCAGCCCGCGCAGCTTCAATAGCGGCGTTCAGCGCCAGCAAGTTCGTTTGCCGCGCTATCTCACTGATAATGCCTATTTTTTCAACAATATCTTTCATTGCCGTCACTGAACTGCGTACCGCTTCACCGGTTGAGTCGGCGTCAGTGGCAGCTTTACGGGCAATTTGCTCTGTTTGCCGGGCGTTATCTGCCGTCTGCGAAATATTGGCGCTCATCTGCTCCATACTTGATGAAATTTCTTCCAGTGAGGCGGCCTGCTCGGTCGCCCCCTGCGCAATCTGCTGACCAGTACTGCTAAGCTCAATACTGCCGGCAGTGACGTTGCCAGATGACTCCTTAATCTCACCGACTATTTCCCGCAATTTGCCATTCATATTGCGCAGTACACCATAAATGTCAGCATCAGAGGCATTAGGGTTAAACTGCTGATTTAAGTCACCCTCACCGATAGCCACGGCTAACCGGCTTACCAAATTTATCCGCAAAATAATAATTACAGCGGCTAATACAGCCAGAATAAAAGACACCAATAAGGTGGTAAGCAAGCGGGTTCTGGTTTCCTGATAGCGCAGCTCAGCCCGTTGTTGCGAATCAACCATATCCAGTTCGTTAATTTCCACCAGTTTACGAACCGCGGTTTCAACCGTGTTCAGTGCAGGTACGCCTTTACTTTCCAACAGTAGATAGGCCTCACGGTCTGTGCGGTCTATATCTTCTTTGTTGGCACCAGAATCTTCTGTCAGTGCTGAAATCGAGCGCACTTGCCGCGCAACTGCCCGGTACTCTGCCAGCGCTGTTTTAAGGGTTTGCAGCACCTCCTTGCCTTCAGCACTTACCAACGCCTCAAGCTCAGGCAGGCGCTGATCAAATTTTGTCGTCGTTTCACCAATCGCCATTTCAAACTGCGTCTTCCTGTCTGCGGTAAACGCAATAATGTAATCTTTTTGTAGCCGGTCCAGCTCCAGTAAATTAGCCCGGATCTGGCCGGATAGCCGCACCTTGGCCGCCGGGCCGTCTATGGTTTCGTTTAAGCGATCCCGCGCCCGGTCTAAGGCGCTTAAGCCCATATAACTGGTAACCGCCAGCAGGGCAATCAGCAGCGCAAATGCGATGTACAGCAGTGTTTTAATGCCTATGCGTATCATGTTATCGATCCTTTTGCTTAATTATTCATGTCACGCTTGCGCGCTGTTACAGCCAGCGACAACAAGTCCAGAATCATTGCTATGCCACCATCGCCAAGAATGGTAGCGCCCATAACACCTGGCGCATCCCGGTATAACCGACCGAGATTTCGGATTACAGTCTGATGATTGCCTATTACTTCATCAACCGTAATGCCAATGGCTTCGTCGCCTACCCGCACTATCACGGTTTGCTCAATAGCGGGCCGCTTACCTGGCAGACTGAATTTGTCGCGCAGCCGCAGCCGCGGTATCAGCTGGCCACGGTGCTGTATCAAGCAAGTATCGCTGCGGGGGTGCGCCTCGGTTTCTATGGTCTCAATACATTCCTCAACCATATTAAGTGGCACAATAAAGCGCTGCTCAGACACTGCCACCATAAGGCCATCGATTATTGATAACGTCATCGGTAGCAGAATGCGAAAACGGGTGCCCTTGCCGGGCTCGGATTCAATATGAATTTGTCCCTGCAGGGCATCTATCGCGCTTCTTACCACATCCATGCCAACACCGCGGCCGGAGACATCAGACACCTTGTCTGCGGTGGAAAAACCGGCAGCAAATATCAGCGGGTAAATGTCCGACACGTCCAGCACAGCATCTTCTGCAACCAAGCCACGTTCAGTAGCCTTGGCCAGAATTTTTTCTGGATCAAGACCTTTGCCATCATCCGTTATCTCAATCAGGATCTGGCCCTGATAATGACTGGCCGATAAGCTGATAACACCTTTTTCCGGTTTACCGGCTAAGCGGCGCTGCTCTGGGTTTTCAATGCCATGGTCCAGGCTGTTGCGCAGCATATGCACTAACGGGTCTGCCAGTTTGTCCAGCACCACCTTGTCAAGCTCAGTCTCAGCACCGTTGGTTTCCAGTAACACTTCTTTGCCTAAGTCGCGGCTTAAATCTCTTACCAGACGGCGAAAACGGGCGAAGGTGCTGCCAATAGGCAGCATCCGGATATCAAAAGCAATATCACGTAAACCATTGGACAAACGATTCAGCTCTTCGGCCAGCTCCGCTAAGCGATCATTGCCGCTACTTAGCGCCAGCTGATCCAGACTGGCCTGCAAAATCACCAGTTCCCCCACCTGATCCATCAACGCGTCCAGTTTGTGTTGCGGCACCCGGATGCTTTGCTCTTCGCTGCTGCCAGCCTGATTACGGATATATTGCTGCTCGGCCAGGGCGCGCTGCACCTGTTCGGGCTTTACCAGACCGGAACCGCTTAGTAGCTCACCGGTTTTTGGTTGGCTTTGCAGAATCTCGTCAACGACTTTGGCTTCAACTACGCCCTGGGCAACCAGCAAATCGCCCAGCCGGTGTGCTTCTTCCGGCTCTATTTTGACAATCTGCACTGACCAGTCTTCATTGACAAAAATAAACGCATCAGCGATGGCGTCTTTGTTTTTCGTGGTTGATAACAGTACCTGTAGATGCAAATAGCAGCTTTCCGGGTCAAAATTGTCTGCCACAAAAGTGTCAGAAAAAAAGCAGGTTGTATGACAGCTTCCCAGCTCATTCAGCTCACGCAGCACAGGAAATATATCCAGCCCCTCACAGAACGACTGCTGATGCGGTTTAATATCGATACGATAAAGCTGAACCTTAACGGTCTTTGTTGATTTTTTCTGCGTTGCCGCCACTGGCGCGGCAACCATGTTTGCCGGCATTACATCGGCCAGTTTCGCCAGGATAGTTTCACTTATCAGGGTTAATTCAGCGCCGGGCTCGGTATTTAGCAACAAATCACCAATGTGATCGGCAGCCTGCAGTACCCATTGGCAAAGCTCTGGCGTTAGTGCCACTTTGCCATTACGAACTGACTCAAACAGGTTTTCCAGATGGTGAGTAAAGTAGGACAGATGATCAAATCCCACCATGCCGGCCGAGCCTTTTATGGTGTGCATCGCTCTGAACGCGGCGGCTATCTGACCAGCGTTATCCGGCTCAAGCTCCAAATCCAGCAATGCCTGCTCCAGGGCATCTAAATGCTCTTTCGCTTCTGCTCTGAAGGTATTAATTGGATCTGTCATTTTCGCCTCCAATCAACTCTGTTAATCCCATCAAACTAAGTTGCTCAAGACAAAAGGCGTTTGGCTCTAACAGCTGTAAGCGCTGCTCCCGGATTAAACCACGCTGCGCTAAACTCATTAACCATTGCATACCGGCAGCATCCAGCTCGGCTAACTGTTGTAGATCAATAATTAAGTGCTGGTTATTGCTCAGACTGGTTTGCAGGGTATCCTCCAGCTGACGGACATCGAAAATGGTCAGGCTGGCCGGCGCTAAACGAATGTCATCAGTTTGCATAGTCTTAGCCTCAGGCCAGTTTAGTTACGGCAGAGAGCAATAACTCCGGCTTAAACGGCTTTACCAGCCAGGCTTTTACGCCTATGGCTTTGCCTTCGGCTTTTTTATCTTCGCCCGATTCTGTCGTCAGCATCAGCACCGGGGTAAAACGATATTCCGCTTTCGCCTTAGCTGCTTTAACAAAACTTAAGCCGTCCATATTGGGCATATTGACGTCACTGACTATCAGATGAACCTTTTTGTTATCATCTAACTTTTTCAGTGCATCCACACCATCTACGGCTTCAATCACCTGATGTCCGGCACTTTTCAACGCCAGTGACACCACTTGTCTGACCGATGCGGAATCATCAACAACCAGGATGGTTTTACTCATCAGTTTTTTCCTCGATTAAAAAAAAGTTAATTCAGATTCAGTATTTCTGTAGTCTTGATGCAACATACCAAGCGCCTTGCGCTCTAAATCGGTGGTGGCTCTGCTTTGCATGTGTTCCAGTAGCTCAGTTGCACTGGCCAGTAAACCCAATTTGTTGTATTTATTGCGCTCCAACAATTGCTGTAGCTCTTCCAGGGCTTCATTGGTGTGCTGCAACACCTGGCTTAACCGGTCCTGAAACTGCAGATGGTACACCACTTCCTGCATATGGCCGGCTACCTGTTGCCGTAGTGCCAGCAAGCTACTGGTATCACTGCTGATAACATCCAGCTCGCTGCTGATCTGCGCCATTGTGCTGTCTATTACACCCAGATTTTGCTGTTGTTGGCCCCGGCTTTCTGTGACAGAGGTGCGAGCCTGCCCTATTGCCGCTTTTAGCTGCTCACCAAATTCATTTACTGAACTATTAATTTGCTGGCCAATCTCCGCAGAAAAATTAGCAAGCTTACGCACCTCGTCGGCTACTACGGCAAAACCGCGGCCAGCCTCGCCGGCTCTGGCTGCCTCAATAGCTGCATTTAACGACAATAAGTTAATTTGTGAGGCAATTTTCTGCACCTCGCTTACCCGGCCTTCCACACTCTGCAAACCACTGACCAGTTGCTCCAGCACATTTAAGGTTTCAGTGTCACGCTTGCCGCCGGTTTCTATAGCTACTTTCAGTGTGTCAAAACTATCCCTGGCGGCCAGCGCTACTTTATTAATCCGCTGCTGGCGCTGTTGCACCGCATCATCATTTGCGTTCTGCATTCCTTGCTCAACTGCAAAATTAATATCGCTAAAATGTTCACTGAGTGCCTGAGTGGCATTGGTCATATCCTCATTACTGGTTGCCAGAATGCACTGCCAGACTGGCAGCACCGCATCAAGGTTGTCCATCAGACAGTTATAAGCAGCCTCATATTCTGGCGGGGGCACTTTCTTCAGCAACTGGCGGTGGGCCTGTTGTTGCTGCAACAGACTGCTGTGTTGGCGATTGAATTGAAACTGATAAAAAATGACCAGGGATAATAGTGAAGCCGCATTTAGCAACAACGCATAAACACTCGCAGAAACGGCATATTGGGCGGTCAGGGCGACGATAATGCCAGTAGCGGCTACCAGCTTTGATACAGGCGGGCTTTTAGTGGCGTCGCTAACCATAAATTCCATACTTGTCAGTCTCCTCAACCGAACTATTTTCATTTGTTGCGCTGATCTGCAGCGGATAATAGGTAGTATTGTAGGCTGCGCCTATTGGTAAAATTACCTAATTTCACAGTGAGAGGATTAAGTATTATTTGTTACAGCTGAATAAATATGTGCTGGTTTGGCGGATAAAGCAGCAGCAAAACTGGCGTAAATTGCTGAAAGCTGGTACCTTTACAAAAATTGCAAATAAGCACGACTTATTTTATAAATGCCTAATATAAATAGTAAAATTTATATCGTTGACGATGATGAACTGGTTCTGGAAACACTAAAAAACGTGCTGTTTTGTTCCGGTTATACCGTCAAAACCTATTTAACTGCCACAACCTTTTTAGCAAACGTAAAAGATGTCCAGCAAGGCTGCTTAATCGTGGATCTGCGGATGCCAGAAATAGACGGGCTTGAACTGCAGCAACGTTTACGGCAACAACAGATTGATTTACCGGTTATTTTTTTAAGTGGTGCTGCCGATATTGATTCAGCCGTGCAGGCTATGGCCAGCGGCGCTTTTACGTTCTTACAAAAACCTGTCAGTAATCCGGTGCTGCTGGAAACCATCCAAACAGCAATAGCGCAGCATCACTTAAAACGCACTCAGGCTGAACCGGTAAAAGCAGCCCGTCAGGCATTGAGTGCTTTATCAGAGCGCGAACTGGCTATAGCCAGACTGGCGGCTGAAGGCTTATCAGCCACCAGTATTGCTGAAAAACTTTATATTAGCGCCCGCACCGTAGAGGCCCATAAAGCCAGCGTATTTGTAAAGTTGAATATAAAAACTGTTGCCCAACTGACCCGGTTAGTTGTTTTGGCAAATATTGCAGAGCAAAATACGTAAATATACCGATGTGCCGTCCCCCCTAAAACGTCTAGGCTAAAACCTGTTTAAAGCTGCAGGTGAACAAAATGCTTAAAGTACTGGTACTGGACGACGATGCTGATAATTGCCTGACGCTGGAGCATATCATCAGGTTTGCCGGACATCAGGTGCAGTCAGTATACGACAGCAGCAGCTTTTTAAGCCTGGTAAGCAGTTGGCGCCCTCAGGTGGTCATAGTCGATTTATTACTGGGCGATACTGACGGAATAACCGTGCTAACCGATTTAGCTCCCTCCATTAATAAACCAGATGTAATAGTGCTTAGCGGCGCGCACCAACGTTTACTGGAAGCCGCTTCCCGCTCTGCCAGCAGCCATGGCTTCAAAGTGCTGGGCACTCTGGCCAAACCCTTTACGCCAGAAACGTTACGGCAGTTGCTTGGCAAACATACCACTGCGGCACAACTGAACCAACGCATCCATCAGCCACAAAAAGCCGTTTTGTCTGTTGCGGAGCTGGAACGAGCGTTCGAGCTGCAAAATTTTTATCTGGTCTACCAACCCAAAATTGACTGCAGAACCAGTAGTCTGGTTGGATTTGAAGCACTGTGCCGCTTAAATTTGCCTGGTTTAGGCGAAATAAGCCCGGAGCAGTTTATTCCATTGTGTGAGCAACATGGTCTCATCGACCGTCTGACGCAATTTGTCATTAATACGGCGGTGCCCTGGTTTGCCGGATTTGTGTCAAGCGCCGGCCAACATTCACAAAACCTCAATAACAAGGTGTTAAAACTTGCTATTAATATTTCTGCGCTTAGCATTGCTCATTCAGATATTTTTAGCTATCTGATTGCGCAGTGCGCACGTTGCAACGTTGAACCCGGTAATATCATCCTGGAACTGACCGAAACAGCCGCTATGTCTGACCCGATAGCCTCGCTGGATACGCTTACCCGGCTGCGGCTATATGGCTTTCAGTTATCCATCGATGACTTTGGTACTGGCTACTCATCAATTTTACAGCTGGTCAGGCTGCCTTTTTCCGAGCTTAAAATTGACAAAAATTTTGTCGGTACTGCGGCAGAAAGCAAAGAATCGCGGCTGGTAATCAGCAGTGTTATCGATATGGCCCATGCGCTCGGATTGTCCGTGACCGCAGAAGGCATAGAGGACAGGCAGACCCTGGCTTTTTTACAGAAAAAGCACTGTGACTCCGCCCAGGGTTTTTATATCGCCCGGCCTTTAACACCCAGTCAGGTTGAAGACTGGGTAGTGAGGCATCAGGATGATAAAGAGTTGGCGCGTCTCAAAGCATTGCGGGCGTTGGATATTCTGGACTCGGCACCTGAAGAGCGCTTTGACCGGATTATCCGGCTGACCCAACGAATCTTTGCCGTGCCAGTTTGTACCCTGTCATTAGTTGATCAACACCGCATCTGGTACAAATCGAAAATTGGCATGAAGCACAATGAAATCGAGCGCAACGGTGCCTTATGCGAACTGGCTATCCGACATAGCGGCAGTTTTTTTGTTGCTGATACCCTGTTTAATACCGAAACTAACCAGAATAACATGGTGATTGGCAAGCCATTTGTCCGTTTTTATGCCGGCCACGCTATTAAAGCCCCGAATGGTGTCGTAATAGGCTCATTATGCATGCTGGATTTTGATCCCAGGCCAGTAACAAACTTTGATGCCGAGGCGCTGCAGGACCTGGCAACTATGCTGGAAGACGAATTAACGAGGAATAGCAAAATGACCCTGGACCCGCTAACCCAGTTGAAAAACCGTGCCAGTTTTGATAACAGAGCGCTATCGTTGCTTAAACTGTGTCAAAACCATCAATTACATATGCAACTTGTTAATATTAAAGTTCATTTTGACAGTCCGGAACATGCCGACATTTTTAACCTTTACTATGACCGGATTATCCGGGAGACCGCAAAGCTGATAAAAAAGAGCTTTGCCGGGGCCGACCTTATTGCCAGAGTTGAAGAAAATAGCTTTATTATTCTGCATGTTGCTCAGGATGCAGAGTTAATCGAGATGGCGATAACTGCTTTTTTTAATCTGGCAGCGGCTGAACAAGATAAAAAACAGCACAATATACCTTTCAGCTACGCCGCCACCGAGTTGGACTGTAAAATGGGTGAACTCAGCTCAATACAACAGTTGTATATGAAGCTTGATTTAGCGCAGCAACGCGCGGTTAAATATACCGAGAAGCAAGCCGCCGTCAATGCGTCTCAAGTTGCGCCAGGGCAGTAAGCAACTGGGTTTTACTAAATGGCTTAGCCAAAAAAGCATAGCTGGCAAAACTGCTGTACTGCTGCTGTAAATCACCAACATAACCGGAGGTGAGGATAATGGCAATCTCAGGAAAATGCTGCTGCACGTAATCTGCCAGCGCTATGCCGTTTAACTGCCCCGGCATTATGATATCGGTCAGCATTATATCAAAATCAAGATGTTCATTTAATAAGGCTAAACCGCTGTCAGCATTTGCCGCAGAAACAACACTATAGTCGGTATTACCAAGCATTTGTAATACGCTATCACGCACCATATCGTCATCTTCCACAAGCAGTAATTTTTTACCTGCCTTAAGGGGCTGCTCCAGAACGTTTTCAATACTGCCAGCATTCTCGCTGTCAGTACACAAAGGCAATAACAGGGTAAAGCAGCTACCCTGGCTTTTTAGGCTTTTTACCTTTATGTTGCCACCCGATTGCTTTACAAAGCCATAAACCATGCTAAGCCCCAGGCCACTGCCCTTCTGTTTTGCTTTGGTGGTAAAAAATGGTTCAAAAATATGCGGTAGCACGCTATCAGCAATGCCCTCTCCTGTATCTGCCACGTGTATTACCGCATAATTATTGTCATCTGAACGCTGCAGACTAATGCTAATAGTGCCACCGGCCGGCATCGCATCTTTGGCGTTGATACAGAGATTTATTAGCGCATTTTGCAACTGACCGGCATCAACAAAACAATAAACATCGTTGGGGCAAGGCTGATAGTCAATCCGGATACTGTCGCCCATCGTGCGGCGCAGCAAATGCTGCATATCGGATAGCAGTTCACAAACGTCAATTTTCTCCGGTTTTAGCTGCTGTTTGCTGGCAAACGCCAGTAGCTGCCGGTTTAAGGACGCCCCCCGTTCGGCGGCTTTAACAATAAGAGCGGCAATTTCGGACAATGGAGAGTCGGGTAGCAGCAAATCATTAATTAGCTGAGCATTACCCATAATAACGGTCAGCAGGTTATTAAAGTCGTGCGCTATACCACCGGTCAGCTTACCCAGGGATTCTAGTTTCTGGGCAATACTTAATTTTTCATTTAACAGTTTTGCCTGCGTAATATCAGATTCGATAACAATAATAAGCTGTATAACTTCATTGTTATCGTTAAATGTGCTTACCGGAAAAAGCCGGTCGCATACCCACTTAATTTCATCATCTGGTTGCACTATTCTGAAATCAACACTAACTGACTGCAAGCGCGACTGCGCTATCGCTTCATGCACACTCTGCCTATCATCAGGATGTACTCTTTGCAGCCATATATCCGGGTTGGCATGAATATCACGGACTGGAAGCTGCCATAACTTCTCAAAAGTTGAAGACAAATATAGCAATTCACCCGTTTCGGCATTTTTAAGCCAGAAAACCTCATCAATATTGTCAGCAATCAAGGATAAACGATGTTCGGAGTCATATAACTCCTTATGAAACCGCGCACGTTTGCGCTCGGTACGTAACAGCGTTATAAACAACCCTGCTACCAACAATATTGCACTAAACACCAGGCTCAAAAACCAGTAACGGCTGTTTTTAAGCTCCCGTTGCAGCTCCGCATTCAGGAGTGTATACAACTGCTCTATGTTTAACCGTAACCTAATAATTTGCTGGCTTAGTTCAGCCTCAGGCGCTGTGCTCAGGGATAATAAAAGCTCCATGCTTTGCTTAATCTGCAGAATCTCTTGCTGCAAGCTGCTGCGGCTATTGACATGCTCACTGGCAATTTCCAGTAAACTTGCCAACGCTTGCGCAAAACGTTGCTGGCCGACTTCTCTTTGCCATTGCACAAGGCTGGTATCTGCCAACAGTATATGCAGTGCGCCGGCATCAAAATCCTGGCGCGCATAATGTAACGTTTGTAGCTGCTGGTTTAACTGCCTTACGGCGTGATCGCGCAGTATAAACAGGCCTAATAACAATACTGACAGCACAAAAATGGCCAGATAAATTAACTCAAGCCGGCGCATTAATTGCCGCTCTTTTTTAAACGGCATAACAATCGTCTGTAATAGTGTGTGAAAATTGCGGCACGATAAAGCCCTGTGCTTCCACTTCAGCTTTGAACTCTGCCTGCTGCTGCAACTGGCGTTGCGCCCGGTTCCACTGCTCTACTAAGCTGGCATTGTCAGGGTGAAACGCAAAAGCCGAATAATGCTCAAATACCGGCATCCCAGGTGCCAGCGCTAATTTAAATTGCTCGGGATAACGCTGCATCAACCGCACTATGGCCGGCTCAGTCAACGCCAAAGCCAGTGCTTTTTTTTGCAGTATTGCCTCAGCGCCCTCCCTGACGGAGCTGACCAATACCAACGAATATCCCTGCTCTGCAAATAACTTGTGTTCTATTGAGTCAGCAAGTACTGCAATCTTATGTTGTGGATCTTTAGTAATGCCAGCCGCAGTCGCGGCATCTGCCAGCACCAGCAAAGCCGAGCGTGCCTGCAATAAAGGCTCGGTAAAACATAAGCTTGCAGCCCGCTGTGGCGTAATGGTAATGCCGGCAGCTATAACATCGATACGCTTGCCCTTCAGACTGGTAAACAATTGAAAAAAATCATGTAACAACCAGTGAACATTATCAACCTGCAGCTCTTCGGTAATATCATGCGCCGCTGTAACAAAAATACCTTTTAATTCCGCGCTTTCATCTAAATAAGAGTACGGCGCTTCCTGGCTGTAGCCCAGAGTAAGCTCATCCGGTAGCTTTGGCATCAGCAAGACGCGACTTAGCAGAAATAAGAACAGCCCGACGACAACAATTGTTATAACTAATTTCATTCCCTGAACTTTTCCTTAATTATTAACAGGCTCAATCCAACGCACTTGTTAACTTATGTTTTAAGCTATTCGCCGAACAATGTTACTAAGTAATTTTACTAATAGCTTTTAATATTAAACATCGTAAACTTGAGTTATGTCAACGCAGGTGCTTGCAATGAATATCAATTTACTCTCTAACCATAGTGCTTTGTTTAGCAGTTTTTTTTACGATAATCCAGAGCCAATGTGGTTGTATGAACGCACAACGCTGAAATACCTGGCGGTAAATAACGCTGCAATACAAAAGTATGGTTACAGCGAGCAGGAATTTCTGGCAATGACCATCGCCGATATTCGCCCGGCAGAGGACCTGCCGGCACTTCAGGCAACCATTGCCGGGGGAAGCTCGGGCTGCAAAAAAGCCGGGGTTTGGCGTCATCTAACCAAAAGCGGTAAAGTACTTTTTGTCGAAATCACTTCGCATTTAACCGCAATTGACGGCACTGACGCTGTCATGGTGTGTGCAAGGGACGTTACCAGGCAGTTAAAGCTGGAATCTGAAAACTATGGCTTGTTACAAGCAGAAAAAAACCAGCGCGAGCAACTGGAACGATCATCACGCTTATTAGCTATCGCCAGCCGCTCCGGCCGCTTAGGTGGCTGGCGGGTTGACTTAGAAACTAACCAGGCGCAATGGTCTGAGCAAACCGCAGCAATCCATGGTTTCTCGCAACCGCAGACCATGCCAGCCGAGCAAGCCATTAATTTTTATGCTCCTGCCTACCGGCAACTGGTGAAAGAAAGGTTTAACCGCTGCGCCCAATATGGCACTGGCTATGACGAGATTTGCCAGCTTATTGATCTGCATGGTAACGCCCTGTGGGTGCGGGCTATCGGCGAGGCTGAGTATGATGATAAGGGCCAGATTGTCGCCGTGCAGGGGGCCTTTCAGGATGTTGACGAGCTGATCCGCACCAAAGACCAACTGGCGGAAGTACAGCAAGACTTATACGACACCCTGGAGCAAATCTCAGATGCATTTTTTCTGCTCGATGATAACTGGCGCTTTATCTTTATCAATCGAACTGCCGAACAATTATTACGCAAGCCCAAACGCAACCTGCTGGATAAAAATGTCTGGCATTGTTACCCTGAAGCGGTTGGTTCAGTGTTTCAACAGCAATATGAACTCGCTGCTACAAACAAAGTTACAGTACAATTTGATGAATATTTTGCGCCATTAGATTGCCATTTTGATGTGACTGCCTACCCCACCCACAATGGCCTGGCGGTCTATTTCCGGGACATTAGCCGGCAAAAGCAACTGGCGGCGCAACTTGAGCGCTCTACAAATTTACAACAACAAGCGCAACAGTTGGATGCCCTGGCTAAACTTACCGGTGGTATAGCACATGATTTTAATAATTTGTTTACCGTAATTATCAGTAATACTGAGCTGCTGACAGAGACATTGCAGCAACAACCAGCGGCATTAAAATCAGCACAGCTATGTTTGCAAGCGGCGCAAAAAGCAACCAATCTGACTAGGCATTTACTGGCGTTTGGCCGGCGTCAACTGTTAAAGCCGGAAAAACTATCACTGGCAGTACTAGTAGAGAGCGCCATACCACTGCTGCGCCATGCGCTGAACGATTCAATAGAACTTAGCTGGCAACAGTTAGATGAACAGTCGATGATCGAACTTGACAAAGAGCATTTTTCTCTCGCCCTGTTAAGTTTGGTGATAAATGCCAGAGAGGCGATGCCGCACGGTGGTAAAATTGTTCTGACTACAGAGCCCGCTTTGCCAGAGGTGTTTACCCAGTATAAGTTAACTCAGCCTTATTATGTGCAACTGCGGGTAACGGATAACGGCCCGGGTATGGCTGATAATGTGCGGCAAAAAGCCTTTGAACCATTTTTTACCACTAAAATGGTGGGTGAAGGCTTTGGTTTAGGGTTAAGTTTTGTCTACGGCTTTATGCAGCAATCTGGCGGTACCGCGTATATTGATGACAACGCGTCCAAAGGTTGTAGTATCTGCCTGCTGATACCTGTGCACACTGCAGCTGCACAAACGGCCAATAAAGGTTCATTGCTGCAGAAAGACCGCTTGCTGCTGGTGGAAGATGATGAACTACTGCTGCAACATTTAACGGTCGTACTGCAGCGGGCAGGATATGATGTTATGGCTGTGCCAACAGCCGATGAGGCGAAGCTGCAAATAGAACACCATCACTTCAATTATATATTTTCTGATATTGTCACCCCGGGTGCGATATCAGGCAGCACCCTGGCACACCTTGCCAGCACACTTCAGCCCGATATTAAAATTCTGCTGACGTCGGGATATTCTGGCGTTGGGCCGCATGAACAAGGCGCTGCGAGCCCTTTCAGTTTTATTGCCAAACCCTATAATACAGCAGAGCTTTTAGCCAGAATCGCCAATTTGTAGTTTAGGCTTTGGTGCCTGCGGCAGAATATGCCCAAGGTGCTTGTGCATAAAAATGCCCTTACCAAATAAGACCACTATTTTACAGTTAACGCGCTGGAGCAATACCGCTGTGATATTACCGATTCCGCTGCAGTGGTTATCTTGTGGTCCTGCAAAAATTAACGGTTGTTTAGCGTCACTTTGCTGCAGCGTCAATTAATTCTGAACTGCCCTGTCATTACCTGCAGTTCTTCCGCCATACCAGCCAGCTCACGGGTTGTAGCGGACGTTTGCTTAATAGCATCGGCATTTTGTGTTGCTAAATCACGGATCATCTGAGTGTTGCGGTTCATATCCTCAGTGGTCGCGCGCTGCTGCTCGGCTGCGCTGGCAATTTGGGTACTGACATCCAACATATCGTTAATTGAATCGCTAATACTGCTTAATGCCTGCCCCGACTGTTGGCTTAATGTGGTAGCCTGACCGGTACCGTTTGCACAATTTTGCATAACCTCGACGGACTGTTTGGCGCTTTGTTCCAGTTGCTCAATCATATCCCTTATCTCAGCAGCTGAGCTTTGGGTTTTACCGGCAAGCACTCTTACTTCACTGGCAACCACTGCAAAACCCCGGCCGTTCTCCCCTGCTCTGGCAGCTTCGATAGCGGCATTTAATGCCAGCAAATTGGTTTGATCTGCCAGGCTATTAATCACATCCAGCACGGACGACACACCCTGTGCCTGAGTCGCCAGTTGTTTAACAATTTCAGCAGCCTGAGTTATTTGCAATGCTACATTATGTACCTGTTGCACCGAGTTTGACACAATCTCTGTCCCAGCATCAGCTTGTTGCTTTGCCTCCTCTGCCATGACATTACTGCTGGCAATATTTCGTGCTACCTCCATCGTTGTTGCAGCCATTTGCTCCATGGCTGCGGCCAGTGAGTCTGTCTGCAAGCGCTGCTGTTGTATCGCCTCACTTGACTGGTCTGATGTTACCGAGAGCTCTTCACTAGCACTGGATAACTGCATTACTTTACCGGCTACTGTTTCAATGGCGCTACGCATTTTTTCGGCAAACTCGTTAAAAGCACCAGCAAGCAATGCCAGCTCATTTTTACCTTTGACTGGTAATCGCCGGGTAAGGTCGCCCTCGCCCTGTGCAACATCAAGCATGGCTTTATAGACATGTTTTAATGGCTTGGTAATAACCCGGATTAATAACCAGGCAACTAAGGCCGAAATGACTAGTGCTGCTGTGCCGCCTAGAAGCAGCAACTGATATGAAAATCCAGTATCGCGGTCAAGCTCATTGCGTTGATCAGCCCGCAGTGCTTCAGCGGTATCAACCAGTGTTCTCGCTGAATCAGTAAGCTGTCGGTCCAGTTGCTGGCGCTCGCTATAATATTGATAAAATGCGTTGAAGGCATTGGCGTAACGTTGCCAGCCTTCTATAACTTGCTGTACCACCTGCTTGCTGTCCTGGCGCTCGGTGTTTTGTAAAATGCTATCAGCAAGTTGGCTTGCATCTGACAAACCCGCCCTTACTTGCTTTGCTGCCACTTCGTTGTTACCCAGCAGCATATTTTTTTCATCACGCCGGGTATCTAACAAATATTTAATCAGACGGTTAGCATTGTCGGCCTCGTTAAGCTCATCCGTTACAGCGCTAATATCTGCACCTGATGCCAGCAATTGCTGTACCTGCTTTTTTTGCAGCGCCCTGAACTTATTCAGATCTTGTTCCAGCTGCTGCGCCAGTTGCTCCATTTCAGTCCGTTTTAGCTTGGCATTAGTATCAGCCAGAGTTAGTGCAGTAAAGGCTCTGCGATACAGTGCAATATTATTATTAAGCTCAGTTAACTGGTCAAGATTTTCAGAATCTGTAAACTGGCCACTGGTCTCATCAAGCTGGGACTGAATTAGTGCCAACGTATGTACAACTTCTTGCTGCTGCTCTGTTTTTCCGGCAAGCACAAAGTTTTTTTCTGCCAGCCGAAGCGCTAGCACCTGTTTAATAATACGGTTGGCATCATCAGCTTTATCCACCCGGTCAACCACCGACTGCAGTGCCACACCACCCACTATTGCGATAACAAGGGTAATAACCAGCGTGAAGGAAAAACCCAGTACCAGCAACGAGCGGATTTTCAGGCTTTGCAACAACATTGTCATACAATTCTCCGGCGGTTTAGCGCGTTATATAATAAGCGCGGCTATTACGCATATTCTATGAATTGAGATTTGCGATACCACCGTAAATTTACCTATTTATACTGCTACCGTTGCCAGAAGTCAGCGCTTTGTAACAGAACAATAAATGTTGATTGCGAATAAGCTTTCTACTAAATGTAAGCTGTGCCTTTGAGATAGAGCACAGCAAACCCTGACACTAACACCCGGTCATTGCTAATGCTGCAAAATAAAATGCCGCCGCGAGCTGATGCCTGGTAAGCCACCAACTCATCTTTAGCCAACTGCTTCGCCCAATAAGGCGCCAGCCCGGCATGAATAGATCCGGTTACCGGATCTTCATCTCCACCGTTCGCCGGCCAGAAGTAGCGGGAAATAAAGTCATACTCATAGGTGTTGGTGGTGGAACTGGCTTTAGCGCTAACTACCACATCAAAAGGCGCCAATTGCTTTAACTGCTCTGAGCGATAGCTCAGGTTTTTGACATCCTGCTCCGATGCCATTATCGCAAAATAGGCCTGGCGGTTTTTTAGTACCTTAATCGGTGCTACTGATAAACCTGCTAACAGCGCACCCGGCACCTGCTCAATCACTTGCGGGCACTGGTTGGGGAAACTCATTTCAATTCTGCCGTCGCTATGCTGATTTACAAATAAGGATCCCACTTCTCTGGTAACAAACTCAACTTCCCCCTGCCCGCCCAGCTGATTAAATATCACATAGGATGCCGCTAACGTGGCGTGGCCACAAAAGTCGATTTCGGTTAACGGTGAAAACCAGCGAATTTCATATTTATTGGTCGATAATGCCCGGATAAAGGCTGTTTCGGAAAGATTATTCTCAGCAGCAATATTTTGCATTATCCCAGGCGCCAGCCATTGTTGCAGTGGCACCACTGCGGCAGAGTTGCCTTTAAACTGCTCTCTGGTAAAAGCATCAACAATAAAAATATCTAATTCCACGTCAGGCTCCTTAGGTTTACCGTGTCAGTAACAGGTATTGCAGGTTATTGTAGTGGCAGTTTCAGGCACTGTCATCGGCTGAACTAAATAGAGGATAGAAGCTCTTTTGAAGGAGCCGGGGAGTGAGGAAGAGTGTTGTATCCGCCATGCAGAGATAACAATTGCAACACCCGCCATTGCTCGTTAATGCACATACTATATTGATTAATATGTAGTATTAAATCAAATATTTAATTTATCCCTAACAAGGCAGAAATGTCGTTTAAACGCTTACTTAATTTGCTTTTTAAATAAAAAAATCTGGCTAATGTGGCACTAACTACAAGCCCATTTATGCAAGCTATTACAATCCAATGAGTCTCATTGCTGGCAAAAAAGTAATCGAACATCGGCAGCATTAATAATGCCAGCCATAACAGGCAAACGACAATTGCGTTCATTCGCCAGTAGCGTAATTGGGCAAACAAATGCTGCCGCTTTATTGCCAGTAATTGGTTTACATCAACACTTTGTTGCTGCCATTGTTTTTGTCTTAGTTTAAAGCTCCACATACTAAAACTTATTGGCACAACACTAAGAAGTGCAAATAGCACTGTAGCAATCAGGCTTTGGGCAAACATCACGGCTGCATAAATGCAGTACAAACTAACCGCTGCCCCCAAAACAAGTTCTGAGTATGCTTTTAACCTTTCCTTTTTCTGCGCTATTGCTACCTGCTTAATTAATAGCTGGGTATCAATGTCGGGGGTACATTGCTGATACTGCTGCTGCCAATTTTTGAATTTGTCATCCATTGTATTTCTCTAAATAGTATTTCTCTAAAAAAGTTTTTCCAGTTGCTGACGAGCGCGACTGGCACGCTTAGCAACGGCCGATTCATTTAAACCTAAGACTTCGCCTATTTCCGCCTGGGTAAAGCCTTCTAATTGCATCGTTATTACCTGCCGATAACCTAACGGCAAACGGTATAAGGCAGAAATAAAATCTAATTGCATATCGTTGTTTGCTTGCGTCATCGTTGTTGGTAATTCGTCAACAGACTGCAGGTCATTAATGGAATCATTGCGGCGGGTTTCTCTTAACACATGATCAACCCCTCTGTTATGTGCAATACGAGCGACAAAGGTTTTAATACTGGCCTCCCCCCGGTAGCTCTCTAAGGCACGCCATACGGCAAGACTAATCTCTTGCAGTAAGTCTTCTCTTAATGACGGGTTAGCTTCGTGAATTGCAACAATACGCGCCAAAAACGGCGCATATTCAGTTAATAATTTTTCGATATTAATAGCGTGAGTCACTTAGCGTCCTTGCTGTTAGTTTTAAAAAGCACATTGCCTAGTGATGGTGTAACGATTGATAAGCCTGATAATTAACACAAACCAATAATGGGCTTAACAGTATCGCACTTAATGCAAAGGTAAAGGGTGCCAGAAAGAGTACTACTGCGTTGATAATCATCAATACTACCATTGGCTGCCAAGCTGTTAATACCATTTTCACGCCTTTTGATAATGCATCTTTTGGTGATGTATGCTCTAGCAATAAATGCGCAGGAACAAACATCAGCAGCACCATCAGAGGGGCGGAAGAAGCGAAAATACAAGCAACTTGCCAAGGTGTGACTGCAGCAATCTCACCAAAAATAATTAAATTAAAACCTGCATTACCGAGCATGGCGGTCGCGACACCGACTTGAAAAACGAACGGAGCCATTAATACCAAGCCGATAAGTGGTACATACTTCCAGCCAGAATAAGCCAACAATCCTTTGAAGGAAAAAGAACCGGTTTTAGCGAGTTGATCTAGCATGGGCCAAACTAACGCAGCGAAGCAAGCCCCGACCCACTTTGAAACCAACAACCCTGTTGGCGCAGGCAAGACTTGAAACAACCCTGCTATAACCATTAAGGCCAGTAAAGTAAAAAATAATTTGAGCGGCGCTTGTGTGAATAACGTCCAACCCTGAGAAAGCCATTGGGTAAACAGCATTGAATTTGTTTGGTTAGCTACAGTAATAGTTGTCATAAAAAAGCCTCTTTGTTATTTGCTTACCCCCTTAGTCGATGAGCACTAATAAAACCTGACAAATATTTTTAAATTATTTTAAACACGCTAGGGCTATTTTTTTAAAAAGGGCTGGCACAGTGTCCGTGGCAAGGCTCGCCGGTTACCGGATGTTCAAAATAGATATCACTGGCGTGCAGTAATAACCGGTCTGCCAGCTGTTGACTGCTGTCACTGTGGTACAAATCACATCCCAGGATCGGATGGCCGATGCTCAGGCTATGAATACGCAGCTGATGGGTGCGGCCGCTAAGCGGGGTAAATTGCACCAGGCTGCGCCGTGGCTCAGCTAACCGTTTTAATACTTTAAACTGGCTGGTCGCGGCTTTGCCGGTGCGCTCACAAATGTTCACCCGCGGGAACTGGCTGTTATCTTTGGCAATCGGCGCGTTTATTACCCCTTCGTCAGCGCTAACCCAGCCTTCCAACATGGCGGTGTAGTGCTTTTGCACTTTACCATCTTGAAACTGCTTATTAAGCTGCGCGGTGGCATCTGGAGTCAGCGCCACCACCATAATACCCGAGGTACCAAAATCTAACCGGTGCGGTAATTTGGCCTGCGGCAACGCCGGACTTACTCCAGGCTGGCCATGTACCAACCGACCATTCACTAAACGATAGTGCACCGAATCGCGGTTAAGCGGATTTTTACCCGATAAACTTAGTAAGCCAGCAGGTTTGCTGATCAATAAAATGTACTGATCCTGATACATAATATGCACAGGTTCATTGCAGGCAGGTGCGATAAAGGTATCGATAATATCCAAAAGCCCCCCTTTAGCCTTTTGTATCGCTAAGCAGCGCAGCTTGCATATAACGCGCTTGTTCACCCTGGTAGCTGCTCAGAGCGTGCTCTGCGCTATCGGTTAGCTTAGTGACTACCCTGAAACCTTTTCGCTGCCAGTATGGTACCGAGCCCTGCACGGCTACCAGGGCCAGTTTCGTCAAGCCCTGGCTTAATGCGTGCTGCTTAGCGGTAGCAAGCAAGCGACTGGCCAGCCCCAGCCCACGCGCTGCCGGGTTTACGGCCATATCATGCAGGTATAGCAGTTCAGGCAAAGCAGTTAATGTGAAAGCCGCCGCCAACGGCGTAATCTGGCCATTGATTGACGGATAACTAAATAAATAAGCTAATAACTGGCCGTTAGCGTTTTCAGCCAGCCAGCAACTGTCGGCAGCGACACTTAAACGTTGCTGCAATAGGGTCGGGCTTTCATATAAGGCGTCGCTGTAGCAGCTATCCTGTAGTGCCACGACTGCCATAATATCTGCCGGTTTAATTAATCGGATTGTTATTGTCATTGTCGTTGTCATTTTCTTAGCGCGGCAAAACCTGTTACACACTACCCGCTGTTTCTATCACTAAAATCCGTGCCTCGCCCACCGGATGAGCGACATGCTCACAGCCAATACCAGCGTAAAAAATATCACCGGCATCTAACCGGCTAACCTGTTCGGTGCCATCCTGGCGGTAATGCATATCTACCATGCCATCAAGCACCACAAACACTTCTTCACCATCATTGATATGCCATTTATAAGGCTGATTTGTCCAGTGCAAGCGGGTGGTAATGCCATTCATACTAGCGATATCCAAAGCGCCCCAGGCGCGGCTGGCGGTAAAGTCTTTACTGCGGATGATTTTCACGTTGGCTCCAAATCATATAAACGCGTTGGTATAAACAGTCGACACAATAGCAGGTACAGGCTCAGCTGTTAATTCTGATCGTACTTAGTAAGTTCGGTGGCAAATAGCATCGTGTGGTTTCAAGCATGAATATATTCGTACATTAATTGTACTACTGCCGTTTATCCTTTAAGGTTAACTTACAAAAAATAATGAGCAGGACGCATGACATTATTTACTGAGCTAAAACGCCGTAATGTATTCAAGGTTGCCAGTGTTTATCTGGTTACCTGCTGGATTATCCTGCAAATTGTTGCGGTTATTTCGCCCGCCTTACATCTGCCTACTTTATTCAGTACCATTACCACCGTCATTCTGGCGATTGCCTTTCCGTTTGTCTGTATTTTTGCCTGGGCCTTTGAACTGACACCTGAGGGGCTTAAACGCACTCATGAGGTGGACGTTAGCGAGTCTATTCGTGAGCAAACCGGCAGTAAAATTAATTATATTTTAGCCGCCGCGTTAGCGGTGGCATTGGCGTTTATCTCTTACCAAAACTGGTTTGTCAGTTCAGCCGATGACAGTTTAGAGCGCTCTATAGCCGTATTACCGTTTGAAGATATGAGTCGGGATAATTCCCAGGGCTATTTTGGTGATGGCATTGCCGAAGAAATCCTTAACTCATTGGCGCGTTTAAATCAGTTGGTGGTGATATCCCGTACCTCTTCGTTTAACTTTAAAGGCAGCCAAACTGATATTCGCAAAATCGGCGAACTCCTTAATGTTAATTACGTTCTTGAAGGCAGCGTGCGCAAAGACAAAGACAAGGTGCGTATTACCGCGCAATTAATTGAAGTTGCCACTGGCGCACATATCTGGTCACAAACCTATGATCGCGAACTCACCAGTATTTTTGCCCTGCAAGATGAGCTGACCTTTGCCATTACCCAGGCACTCAAACTAAATCTGTTGCCCGAACAGGTTGAACATGAAGCCGGTATGACCACCAATCCCGACGCCTATTAGTTATTTATTCAGGGGCGGGAGCTGGCTTATCAGCGCACATCGGAATCAATAGAACAAGCCGCTGACTTATTGCAACAAGCGATTAAACTGGACCCACAGTTTTATCTGGCTAAGGCGCAACTCTACGTAGTGTATACTTTTGGTTTACAATATGGTGGCTTTACGGCTGAAGTGCGCCAGGCAGAAACGGAACGCTTGTTTTGGGAGCTATTGGCCGCACCAGACTTTCCACTTAAAACGCTGGTAATGGCAAACCAAGCTGAGAACAATATTAAGCTCGCAATAAGTAAAATTCTGTTTCAGCAAGCTTATGAACAAGCTCCCAACGACCCGCTCATTCAAAATATCAGTACGTTAAGGCTGGATAACTACCAGGATATGATTCTGCGCCGGGAGCAGATACTGAAAACCAATCCACAAAGTCAGGTCAATATGTCCAACCTGGTGTATTTGTATTCAGTAACGGAACAGCCGGAGAAAGCTCAGCCACTGTTATCTAGAATGGAACGGCTCTTTCCTGACAGCTCACTGAACTTCGTCAGCAACCTTTATTTTAGTTACGCCTACCAACAGGATATTAAAGCGACCTTAGCCCTGGTTAACGACTATCGCGGCGAGCCCAGCGCAGACTATAGAAGGGCAAAATCTGCAGTCAATATCCTGAGCGGCAATATCGATACCGCGCTGGACTATATGGCCAAAGAATTACGCCAGTCGCCGGATTATGCAGAACAATTCTTTAACGCCTTTTTATTACTACTGGATTTAGATAAGCGCGGCAAACTCAACGAACAACAGCAACAGCGTTATCAACAATTAGCGATAAGTGAGTCTACAAAAACCGAATTACTGACATATTATAAGCTGCTGTTAGGCGACGAAACCTTGTATGAACAACAGCAGCAGTTGGCAGGGGTAAGCGCAGAGGAGTTTATGCAACGCGTTGATCTTAATCAAGCTGAGCCTTATGACTATGCAGCCATTAAAAAACGCCAGGGCGACGACAGTTATGCACTGGCACTGCAAACTAGCCTTGCTAATGCAAATTCCCTATGCCAACAAACTCAAAATAAGGTCAGTTGGTTCTGTGCATGGCTTATGGATTTCACTGGCGATATTTCCCTGCAGCAAACTCAGAGTATGTTTAAGCGCCAGCCAATGCTGGATACAGACTTGATAGGGATTGAGAAGTTTATCTTAACTGCACCCGCCTTTTACGGAATGAGCCAACACCCTGAGTTTGAGCAGCTTGCCAATGACTTTTTAGACAACACCTTTAGAAAATGGAACCCGGATTTAGTGCCGGAAAAAGCCATTGAGCAATAGAGACAACTAATAAGGGTGTGCGACATTGTAATTTACGCGTATCGGATTCAGGTCTTGTTTCTTGCCTTTGGGGATTGGCAAAAGGCAATGTATGACTCGCCTCCTGATTGCAAGCACTGATAACAAATAAGTCTGCGTCAATGTATCCGGGGTCAGTTTGCACTTTTTTGTTGTGCAAGCCCGCTATGTTGTTCGCCCATCATCGTCCTCATAAGACCTTCAGCAACATTGTGCTTTAGAATTTGCCAGGTTTCCGATCATGGTTGTTGCCTTATTGCCATCGTGTTGCAAACTCGGTGTGACCCGGTTTAAACAGCGTGTGCTGCGTAATTCTGCTCTTTCGTCAGCACGGCCCAGATTATCCGGGCTAACTTATTAGCCATTGCCACTACAGCCACCGTCTTTTTCTTGCTGGCCAGCAATTTTTTTATCCATGGGCTCCAGGCATGATCTTCTTCGAGCTTCCATTGAATAACCGAACGTGCGCCGTGAATTAGGTATTTTCGCAAGGTTGAATTGCCGCGCTTACTAATTCCCAACAGGTTAGTTTTATCTCCTGTTGATTTCTGTTTTGGTACTAATCCGGCCCAGGCTGCAAAGTCTCTGGCAGTTTTAAACTGTGCGCCATTACCTACCCAGGCCTCAATAAAACTCGAGGTGATTAAACCAACCCCCGGGATGCTTTGCATCCGTTTACAGTTGTCATTTTGATTATTTATTGCTGTGATTTCCCATTCCAATTCACTGATTTCATTATCAATCATTTTATAACGCTGAACGAGCCGGAACAGGGCGCAGCGTAATGCTGCGGGTAAATCAAACTCTGCATCTTCAGTAATATCAGCCACTTTACTGATAAAGCCTCGCCCTTTGTTCTGCTGAATACCAAACTCCAACAAAAAAGTATGTGCCTGATTACTGATGGCTGTGCGCTCCTCAACGAGCTGTTCACGTAATTTAAGTAAACAGCCAAAAGCTTGCTGAGCTTCGCTACGTAGATGAGCAAAACGCATTGTTGGCCGCTGTGCGGCTTCACAAATGGCTTCTGCATCGTTAAAGTCATTCTTGTTCGACTTTACGAAGGGTTTAACAAATTGGGCTGGTATCATTTTACTCATATGGCCCAGGCTTCTGGCCTTACGACACCAATGATGAGCACCGCCACACGCTTCGAAAAATATCGCACAGGGTGGCAAATTTATCAGATACTCCGCAAACTTAGTCAATGCGACTTTGCGTTTCTCAACGATTTTGCCATGCTGATCCTGCCCAATAACATGACAACTGAACTTGCCAAGATCTACTCCTAATGTTTTGATAGTCATGATGATTCGCCTCTATCGGTTTGGTCACCTACATCCTAAGACAGGATGGGAGGCGAGTCATCACATTAGACCTGACTCTACACCTGCAAAACACAACTCACCCAAATATCCTTTAATGATTCCTGAGCCAATCCTTTGTAAGGGCCAACAATTGTTTTGCCTGTGAAATACATTCAGCAACAGCAGCATCTTCTACCAGATCACCTGAATAATCTGCAATATTGCGCTGTTTGCGCAGGGCATCCAGCACAATCATTCTGTCTGTTTCTATTCCGACAGTTTTCACCAGTGACTGGATCATCGTCTGGTGATGACCAGGTTTACTGGTTAGGGTTCTGAACCCCGATGCCTGTAATGCGGCATTGGCCAGTTGCATTATGGCTTTATAAGCGACGTCAAAACGGTTTTCGTTGCTAAGCTGAATCAATTCAGCATCTACTATGTTTCGCTCTGCTGCGTCCAACAAACGCTTAATAGCTATTGGATCTGGCTCAATTCTCTCAAGTAGCTTGCCTATCAGATTATCTAACGTCATCCATGTTTCCCACTATAGGTAGTAAAGGGTCTGTCAGTAGCTGTTGGATAAAACCGGACTGCCCTGCTACCGCCTTGTGCCATTCATTTAATGAATATAGTTTAGGGTTAATCTCGCGGCCAAGTTGTTGCTGCGCCGGATACAGCAGTTTAATGGCTTCAGCAAAGCCGAGATCACCAACTAATAACAAATCAACATCGCTATTGGCTGTTGCTTTACCGCTGGCAACAGAGCCATATACCGCAGCAAACTGCAGTTGCCCGGTAACTGGCTGTAACGCCAGACGAAGCACATCGACTAAACCACTGGTTTTACGCATAATGCTGGCAAGTTCTTCAAATACTATACAGTTGGTATCTGCCTGATAGTAGAGCTGATTACCCTGCAACGCCTTTTTTAAGATACCGGCGTCAGCCAGTTTAGTTAGCTCTTTATGTAAGGTGCCGGGTTGGGTATTAGTCAGGCGGGCAATTTCACGTACATGATACGATTGATCTGGCCGCAACAATAGTAAGGCCAATACCTGGCGGCGATATTCTTTAAACAGCAGATCAGCAAGTGACGGCATAGCAAACCTTTATGAAGCCAAATAAGCTACGAATGTAGCCTTTTTGACTTCAATCGTCAATTGGCTTTAGGTTCTGACGAGTGAAGCTTTCATAAGCTTAAAAAATCTGGACGGCGTTTATAGGAGAAAAGCGACGATTCAGTTTAACGTTGTTCTGACCGCAACCGAATGCTTACAACGCTAATTTATCTAACTCAGCTTTTAAATACTGTGCCAGCTCACGCATGGCAAATTGCCCCGCTTTTGCCTCAGCGTCTGAATTGTAATTAGTATTGGTGTTCACATCATAGGCATAGCTGTTGCCATCAGCATCCTGGATTGCCTCGATACCCGCAACCTGAATAGCATTTGCGTTAAGGAACATTTCATACTGTTCAATAAACGCGGGCCGATAATTTTGTAGTATTTCAAATTTAGCCTTGGGCTGTGTTGGTGTTTCGTCAGTGGGGCAAAACATATCACCAATTGCGCAAGCATCGGCCGGGCAAAGTTCGAAGCCTTCAGAGGTATCAACTTTAACCGCATACAAAAACTTGCCGCCAATAAACTCGTGCCGGATGATAAAAGGTTCGGTTGCCTTAATATATTGCTGAATCAGGGTAATACCATCAACCGGTGCATCAAAATCAGGACCGTCAAGATAGTCTTGCAGTGCCTGTACCGAGTGAAATAATTGCACGCCCTGGCCTTTGCCAGCACGATTATGCTTGGTTATAAATGAGCTCATGCCAAGCGAGTTTGCCGCTTCAATAATGTGCTTTTTTCCTACTGCGGCAATGGTTTTTGGCGTCGCTATGCCTGCTTTCTCTAAAGCTAAGTATTGCTGTACTTTGCTGATCTCTAAACTCAAGGCACGACTGCCGTTTATTACTTTACGGCCATGATATTCCAACCAGGTGATAACCGCGCCAGCCAGTTCAGGGGCAAAGCGGTGATCTCTGGTATGTGACGATGCACTCATACGATTATAAAAAACGCCTTGTGGTGGCTCAGCCGATAAATCGATTGAGCCTTCATCCAAATGCCATAACTCATAAGGGTAATTCAATTCATCTAGTCTGTTTTGTAAATGAACTGTCCATTCATTGTTTTCATGTAGCACGTAAATCTTGCTCATTGTGTGGCCCTTAATTGCCTGGTGTATGGTTTTGTTGGTTTGTCGCCGCTGGGTAAAGTATACCGCAACGCTCTCTTATCTGTCTGAGCGCTGACTGACGAATATCCAGGGAGTGTTTTGTGTTTAAACGGAAGTCCATAATCAGCTTCCCCCCTTTTTCCTTTCTCCTCTACTATACTCACGCATACCTAAATGCTGGCACTAATTAAAAAAATATGAAAAACATAAATTTAATCTTTCTCACCGTAATTTTGGTTGGTTGTGCTCAACAGGAAGAAAAAACTGAAACGATTCTAACTTCAAGCATACAGGAACAACTTCAAATAACTGCTGAGGATCGCTTGGCCATTAAAAATATCATTGATATTCATTCAAAAAGTGGAAATTTTAAGGAGAGAGAAAAAATATGGTCGGAAGATGGTCGTTGGTTACAAGCGTTTGGCCGGGTATTTCGCGGCAAGGATACGATAACGAGTTTTGAAAAAAGATTACATTCAAACGCAGGTTACGCTGCTTCATTTGTAAGTGTTAGGCGTGATCCTGAAATAAAATTTTTAAGGCCTGACGTGGTTGTAGTTCATCAATATCACGAAAGGGAAGGACAAGTTATCAATGAAGTGGTAACCCCAACAAGAAGAATAAATACAACCTATATCATAACTAAAGAAAACGGCACCTGGCTACTTAGAGATAAAGTCACTATGGATGAACGTGAGCGAAGTACAAACTAAGGGAGCAGACCAAATACCATATTTGGTAGAATTACGTTTGCATAAAAAAACCCGGCTTGCTGGCCGGGATTTTTAGATATTACGGTAACAAGTATTCCTATGAAATAAGTCGTTACTTGCGTCGTCTGGCAACAATTAACCCGGCAAAACCAGCGATGAATAGCAGAAATGCAGATGGCGCCGGTACAGACACCACCAGATTATCAAATGAGCTAAAACCACCATTATTTTGAAAGGTCACAGACGACACATTCACATATTCGAAATCAAAGTGCCCTTTGCCGGTGTATACATCATCCGCAAGCAAGTTACCCATTGCATCGAATGCTTTAACGCTCCAGCTTGCATTAGAAATGTTATTGTCGAACCAGCCGATATCAAATCCCGTGAAGTTGAACATACTGCCTGAGGTTCTGGCCAGGCTGAAGATAACATCAGTATTCCAGGTTTCCAGAAAGCGCTCTGATGCGCCCCAACCTGCAGCTGCAGTACTTGCACCATAGCCAGCATTTGGCTCAGTAGTACTGAATACGTTCAAACAGTCGGTACAACTGGCCGAAATAACAAAATTACCTTCAGTGTAAGACGGTAGATTCTGTGAGCGAAAATCCAGCGGAATATCATCTAAGGTGATAATGGTAGCAAATGCAGATTGACCAAATTGCATCACAACCAAAACAATCAAAATACAAAGCTTTAACATTATGTTTTTCATATACTTCCTATATTATTTTAGTTTCCTTCGTGCGAAAAATGCGTAGCAAAAAATGCGCCAAAACAGCATCAGCATAGTTATCATAACCTTAGAGGCAGCTAATTTAATTATTTCAAAATAGTATTCAATATCTGTAAAAATTACTGACACTGCCCCTTTTGATTGACTCTTTTGATTCTTATAGGCGGACTGTAATTTATAAAGTACGATGCATCAGTACCGTCCTCTTAAACCCTATGCTGTATCACCTGAAAACGACAATAATAAGGTATTTACAATGACAAAGAGCAAACAGCTATACCTCTTAGTATTACTTGTATTTGGTTTATCCACCCAAGCTTTCGCCCAGGAATCACCGGCAGTTGAAGTAAGCACCAACGCTTTTATAAACGATTATGTCAGCGACGTTACCAATGTTGTTTGTCCTTTTAAAAATGAAATCGATTATGAGCCAGGCAGAGTGCGTTGCGGCTTTATTACGGTGCCGGAAAACAGAGAAGTGCCCGAGAGTCGTTTACTTCGGATCATTTTCACCCACATTACTGCCCAGGCGAGTCTCGATATTGATGAAGATGACACATCAGCCAAAGAGGATGAGCAAGTACTTGAGTCAAGAGCAGATCCCATTATCTACCTTACCGGCGGGCCTGGCGCGGGCATAGAATTTTATGTAAAACGCTTTTTAAAGCATGACTTAACCAAAACCCGGGATTTATACATTCTTAATCAACGCGGTATAGGCGATTCTGAAGAGCTTTGTCCATATTACGATTCCACCAGCCGCGAACTAGTGCTTGCTGATAATCAAAAAGCGCAAGAAATTGAAAATGCGCAGCGAATGAAGGCATGTTTTGCAGCGGCTACCAACCGGGGTGTCGATTTAAGCGCCTACAATACGGTCGAGAATGCCAGAGATGTGCGCGCGCTTCGCCAGGCTTTAGGGTTCGATTCGTGGAATGTGTGGGGCATTAGCTACGGCAGTCATTTAGGGCAAATGTTAGTCAATGTAGACCCTGAAGGAATACGGGCTTTGGTGCTCGATGCCATTGTACCTAATGACCTGGGCGATTTAATGCGCATTCACCGCTGGGTTGCGCGCAACCATCAGAATGTATTTACAGAATGTGAGCGTCAGGGCGCTTCAATTTGTGACGGCTTAGAGCAGGCGTTTTACGCTGCAGGTAATGCCCTCATTGCTAACCCTGTTATGGTGGATGCGTTTGACGAGGAGCTGTTTCCATCGGGTAAAGCGCAGGTGCCGGCGTTAATTGCCGCTTTTGCACCGTTCTCTATGCTGTATGAACAAGACGAACACCCCGCTATTCCATCGGTTATGCGTGGCTTAGTCGATATAATTAACAGCAGGGACGACGAAGTATTTCAGGCCTTAGCAAATGGCGAAGGAGGATTTTCCCGCAGTTCTGGCCTGGGTATGGGCAGCGCGATACGTTGCAACGATGGTTACATGGCTGCCGAAGCCAGTATTGCTGCAGAGGATCTGCAAGAAGATTTTGGTTTTACTGAGGGCGCGTTTTCAGTCGAGGGCTCCCAATTAATGGCCGACGCCTGCGTTGAGGCAGGTTTAGCACCGCGAGATCGCAAGGACTATCAACTTATTCAAAGCAATATTCCAACATTGGTGGTTAACGGCGATTGGGATCCAATCACCCCGCCAGCGCTGGCTGAGCGAATTGCACCAGGCTTTAGCAACGGCCGCTTAATCATCGTGCCTTACGCCGGCCACGGCCCTACCCGTTCCATGTCTGAATGTGCATCGCGAGTACTTACTGACTTTTTCGACGAGCCAGGCCAAAATCTTGCTGAATTAGATGCATCTTGCCTTGAAGAAGGTGTAGCGCCACCAGAGTTTTTGGATTACCTGCAAACGGATATCCATTTAAAGCTGGCAGCACGCGCTATGGATGAGCCAAAGAATGTTGTTGTCCCTGGCTTGCTTGCGGCTGCGCCTATCATTATTTCCTTATTAGGTTTCATCATGATTTCCTGGGGTGCTATTACCAGACGCTTTAGCTCAAGCAATGTCGACGTGCCAGGCCTTGGCCCGGTAACGCCCCGGCTTATCGCTTTTATCACGACGCTTGTTTTACTAGTGGGTGTCGGGCTGATTGGGCTGGGTGTTCAAGCTGCAATTGAAATCAGCGAGGTTAGTCTTATTGCTGGTTTTGCGCCACCAGCCGGTATTGGTGCATTGCTGGTGCTGTTGGCAGGATTAATGGGTATCGCATCGCTTGTGCTCACGCTAAAAGCGCATAAAAACAGCCCCCTTAGAAAACGCTCGCTAATCGGCTTTGTTCTTTTGGGCCTTTCTGCAATTGTACTGAGTGTTATCTTTGTTAGTTGGGGTATAACGCCGTGGTAGAAAAATAATTTTCCCTAAGTGTTGAGTTATAACGAGTCTCGGCGTCAGGTTTTGTTTGTTGCCTTTCTGGATTGGCAAAAGGCAAGACTTGACCCTACACCCGCTGTGACCCTACACCCGCATGTACTTATTCTAAAGCGCACTACCTGCGCTTTCCTAACCAATAAAACATCGCCGCAATAACAACAGCAGCAATAAAGTATGCAGGCAAGGTGGTTTTCAACATCAGTAAGCCGCTTTCAACTCTCTGCTCTTCATGCAGGAACGGCGTAGCTTGCGAATTAAACGACAAGTTGTAAATGGTAAAATTTATGATAAAGGTGACAACAGCAAGCAGTGCATAAATGGCGAGTTTTTTCATAGCAATTACCTAACCTCCCAAAACCAGATCTCTTTTGAGTCGCTAAAATCACTCACCCGGCCGAAAAACTCAAGAATGCCCCTGGTCAACATCGAAGAACTGGTTATTTCATCTTTATTCCACAAATCGATATGGTCACCGCTTCTATTCGGGAAAGTCTCACTGCCCCTGCGCCAGTAATCTTTGAAAAAAATTATTCCGGTTCTATCCTGCAGATCTTCTTAAAAACTTGCGGGGCTGATTTTTTCCACACTACCTAGCCCACCAATATTGGATTTATTCAACCATTCAGCTAACTGCTCAGCAAGTAAAATATGTTTCATACCCTGATGTGACCAGCATTTTGTCGCATTAGAGCCAGCAGTAGACACCCCGCATTTTATCAACGCTTCGCTCAGCAATATGGCGCAATAATTGTCAAAGGGGGCCGAGCTTGTATCTTGTGCATTCCGACATTTGCCTTGCAAATTCTTTTTCTCAGGAAAGTTTCTCCACAAGACTTCAAAGTTCAGCATGTTAGCTCCTTGATTATTAGTTATTTTTTAAGACGTCGCGCATCGATTGCCAACAAATGTCATGTTGCAGACCTGCTCAATCACCGACAAGTCGAATATAAATTCGGTTTATTAAACGTTAATTAATTGAAAATAACAAGAGTGATTTTTGATAGAAAGGATCGTGATCGTCAAGAAAGGAGTCGGTTTATATAAATAGGATTATCCTGATTGGCAAAAGACAAGACTTGTCTCCGCCCTCTTCTGTGTACATCAAACTCACTGAGCATCCCAAACGGAGGTCTGCTTTGAGCGAATTGCGGACATTTTAGTGCGCCAATCTCAACGAGGCTAACTAATGTCAAATAGTTAAACAGAAGAAAGTGTTCAATTATTTTGAATCATAAGACACCGTATCACGCCCGTTTTTCTTTGACATGTACAAAAAATCATCTGCTCTCTTGAGCGCGTCGCTAAGTTGCTCATTTAAGGCGACGATGGTGAGTCCTATTGATACCGTTATTTTTCGTTCAATTGGTAATGAGCTTGGCCGCAAAGAGCGAACTGATTCGTTGATTCGTTCAGCTAAAGTAATTAAGCCTTCTAATGTCACACCTTGAACTAAGACAACGAATTCTTCTCCCCCAATTCTCGCTACACAGTCTTCCTCCCGCACACAATCCGATAAACTCAAAGCCACAGCTTTTAGCACATCATCACCAACTGCGTGACCATAATTGTCATTTATCGATTTAAAGAAATCTAAATCCAGAGCCATAATCCCGTTCGAGAAATTAAGCCTTTTTGCGCGCTGCTGCGTTTTTTCAAAGTGATGCTCTAACGCCAATCGGTTTGCCAAACCGGTTAATCCGTCACTGTAAGCAAGCATTCGTAATTTTTTCTCGGACGAGATATCTGTGATAGTTCCGTTATAGCCGGTAAATGCACCATCAATAATTTTTGGCCGCCCATCTAATCGAATCGAAATGCGGTTACCGAAAGAATTTTTAATTTCTGTATCATGAATGGTAAACGGCTCTCTGGAGTCAAAAATACCTTTTAATACCTTATCAAATGAATCTTTATTTTTTGATCTAGGCAATGAGACCACTTCGCTCAGACGAAGTACATTTGTCCCGCTATCAGTTCTTAGAACATTTTTATCCAAGCTTTCAGACATGCTGATGATATTGCCGAAAATATCAGTCTCCCAAAGAGCAGTAGATAAGGTTTCTTCTATGTGATTTAACGCTAAGCTCTTTGAGTGAAGCATCAAATGTAACTCTTTCTGGGCATTTTCTAGTTCAGTGTTCTTAACAACTAACTCTCTTGTTCGGTCATTGACGGTATTTTCAAGCGATTTCTGATGGGAGACGATTTTAGAGCCCATGTCATTTATGACGTAAGTCATGTCATCCAGCTCGTCTGGATGAATTGTCTTTCGCAATTGAAGCGGGTCAATACTCTGGTTTTTCGAAAACTCACGTAGCCAATTAACTATTCTGATTTGACGACTTAATATGAGTTTATCGATTAAGAAAAGAATGAAGAGCGAAACTATCAATGTCTTAATAAACTGGGCAACAAGAATGGTTTTAATATTACCGATAATCTCCCTCTTAACATGCTCTGTACTCACTGTTACCTCAATAGAGCCAACGTATCCCTCTATTACTACCACCTCTCCGTTTGTAACGTATTTCGACAAGCCAAAATCAATTTCTTTTTTGTAAGTGAAATAATTATTTCGAGTTCCAAGGGCGTTCATTTTGCCCATAATTTCATCTTGCTCTATATTAGCTACCGTCATAACATTTTTGCCGTCGCTGTCTTTAGCTGCTGCTAAATACTCATCAGATAGGCCTCGAAAAGTTTCTAAAATTAGCGTCACTATTAACGTTTGTGATTTATAAATTGCAACACCGAGCGGCTGTTCGTATGAATCAACTATATCCTTAACTTGCTGTTCTAACGCCGAGATTCTATTTCTGTAATCATGGTAAACAGTGTAGGAGGTTGAAAGTAGAGTGAAAACGCCACTTATTAGCATAATGCAGAACACGAGCTTTTTAGACAATCTTCCCTGAAACATAACGTCGATTTCCAATACTGCTGCATTATTAATTTTTAAATCATACCGTGCGACTCCCAGTTAATGAAGTAATGATTTACAAATATCTGTTACCTTCCAAAAAATTTAGCAGCCGCTTTGATAAATTCGGATTCAATAAATGTTGGTACGGTTAACACAAATAGCTGTCACTTAAACAGGTGCCTATAGGACTGCTTTAAAGTAAATCAAACTTGGCTCTATGTCTGCTTTTGGCACTTAGCAGTCTATCAGCAAAACCAACCTCATATTAACCACAAGCAATCCCCATAAAAAACCCCAGCTCTCAGGCCGGGGTTTTATAGTGTGCACTAGAAGAACTAAACGCTTACCGATACGCTTCCGGACTAGGACATGCGCACATTAAATTCCGGTCGCCGTATACGTCGTCAATCCGGGTAACGGTTGGCCAGAACTTGTTCTCGGCGACATAAGCTACCGGGAAGGCGCCGTAGTTGCGCTCGTAGGCGCGGTCCCAGGCCGGGTCGAGAATATCAGCCATAGTGTGCGGCGCGTAAGCCAGTGGGTTGTTATCCACTGTCCACTCACCTGCTTCTACTTTGGCAATCTCGGCGCGGATACTGGTCATCGCTTCAATAAACTTATCCAGCTCGGCTTTGCTTTCTGATTCCGTAGGCTCAATCATCAGGGTGCCGGCAACCGGGAAGCTCATGGTGGGCGAGTGGTAACCGTAGTCCATTAAGCGCTTGGCAATATCCATTTCCGTAATACCGCTGGCGTCTTTTAACGGCCGGATATCGATAATACATTCGTGGGCTACCCGGCCGTTGGTGCCGCGGTACAGTACCGGGAACAACGGGTCGAGCTTTTTCGCCATATAGTTGGCAGTTAAAATCGCAAATTCCGTAGCCTGTTTTAAGCCTTCGCCGCCCATCATCGCGATATACATCCAGCTGATAGGTAAAATACCGGCGCTGCCGAACTGGGCTGCCGCTACTGCACCGTTGTTATCTCCGGTGCCGTCAATTTTTACTACCGGGTGGTTAGGTAAAAATGGCGCTAAATGGCTTTTCACGCCGATTGGGCCCATGCCCGGGCCGCCGCCGCCGTGCGGAATACAGAAGGTTTTATGCAGGTTTAAGTGCGATACGTCTGAACCGATAAAGCCTGGCGAGGTTAAACCTACCTGGGCATTCATATTGGCGCCGTCCATATACACCTGGCCACCGTAAGAGTGAACGATGTCGCACAGCTCCTGAATACTTTCTTCAAACACACCATGAGTAGACGGATAGGTCACCATGATGGCCGCCAGGCGATCGCCCACTTCCGCTGCCTTGGCTTTTAAATCGGCCATGTCGATATTGCCCGACTTGTCGCAGTCAACCAGTACCACATCGTAGCTGGCCATGGCGGCAGTGGCCGGGTTAGTACCGTGCGCTGAAACCGGAATTAAACAGATATTACGATGACCTTCGCCACGGCTTTCGTGGTACTTACGAATAGCTACCATACCGGCGTACTCACCCTGAGCACCTGAGTTAGGCTGCATTGAGATATTGTCGTAACCGGTAATATTCACCAGCCAGTCGCCCAGCTCAGTGATCATCTCATAATACCCTTCGGCCTGATCGCGCGGCACGAACGGATGCAGTGAACCAAACTCCGGCCAGGTGATCGGGATCATCTCGGCGGTCGCGTTCAGCTTCATGGTGCACGAGCCCAGGGAAATCATTGAATGATTAAGGGCTAAATCTTTGTTTTCCAGTTTTTTGATATAGCGCAGCATCTCAGTTTCACTGTGATACTGATTAAATACCGGGTGGCTTAACAGCGCTGTGGTACGTGCCAGCTCAGCTGGAATAGATGCAGAGCCATTGGCGACGATCTCGCTATCCAGCGTTTCCACGCTTAAACCGTGACCAGTGCCTAGCACGATATCAAACAGCTCAGCAAGATCAGCAGCCTGCGTGGCTTCGCTGAAACTGACTGCCAGGCTGTCGCTGACGTCGGTGCGCAGGTTAACGCCGGCGGCCAGCGCCCGCTTAACCACGGCAGCACGGTCGCTGACTTTAAAGGTAACGGTATCGAACCAGTGACTGTTTACTAACTCAACGCCTTTGGCTTTGATGCCGGCAGCAAAAATATCGGCACTGCGGTGAATGCGTTCAGCAATATCTTTTAAGCCTTGCGGGCCATGATATACCGCATAGAACGAGGCGATATTAGCCAGTAATACCTGGGCAGTACAAATGTTCGAGTTCGCTTTTTCGCGGCGGATATGTTGCTCGCGGGTTTGCATCGCCATTCTGAGCGCCTGATCACCGCGACGGTCTTTCGACACCCCGATAATCCGGCCCGGCATCGAGCGTTTATAGGCATCGCGGGTAGCAAAGAAAGCCGCATGCGGGCCGCCATAGGCCATTGGTACACCAAAGCGTTGCATTGAACCCAGCACCACGTCGGCACCCAGCTCGCCTGGTGATTTTAACAGCATTAAGGCCATTGGATCAGTCGCTACTGCCACTACCGCTTTTTTCGCCTGTAGCTCAGCAATTAAGGCGCTGTCGTTGCGGATATCACCGTTAGTGGTAGGGTACTGAATTAATGCACCAAACACCTCATGGTTGGCCGCATCGCTGGCTTTGCCAATCACGATATCAAAGCCAAACATTTCGGCGCGGGTTTTTACCACGTCGATAGTTTGCGGGTGCACATCGTCGCTAATAAAATACAAATTCGCTTTGCTTTTACTGACCCGCTTGGCCAGGGCCATGGCTTCGGCGGCGGCGGTGGCTTCGTCCAGTAACGAGGCACTGGCCAGCTCCATGCCGGTTAAGTCCAGCGACATTTGCTGGAAATTTAACAGCGCTTCTAAGCGGCCCTGGGCAATTTCAGGCTGATATGGCGTGTACGCCGTGTACCAACCCGGGTTTTCCAGCACATTACGCAAAATAACATTCGGGGTTAACGTCGGGTGATAACCCATACCAATGTATGACTTATACATTTTGTTTTTCGCTGCCACCGCTTTTAAATGGGTTAAGGCATCATTTTCAGTGCGGCTGTTACCGGTGGCCAGTGGCTTGGGTAAGCGGATACTGGCCGGAACGGTTTGGGCAATCAGCGTTTCCATGCTATCAACACCCAGTTCAGCCAGCATAGCGGCAGTTTCTGCCTCATCCGGGCCAATGTGGCGTTGAATAAATTCGTCGTGGTTCGCAAGTTGCGACAGGGTTTTCACAGCGGTATGGGTCATGCTTTGAATGTCCTAGTAATAATACAGCGTGCAGCACAGCTGTTAGTAAGATAAAGCCCCGATGTATACGGGGCTTTATGCTGGAGCGATCTGTTAATTAAGCTTCGTCGATGCTGCTTTTGTAACCGGCAGCGTCTAATAACGCTTCCAACTCAGCTTCGTCACTGGCTTTAATTTTAAACATCCAGCCGTCGGTATACGGGCTGGCGTTAACCTGCTCGGGTGAGTCGGCCAGTGCGTCGTTAACTTCTACCACTTCGCCAGACAGCGGTGCGTAGATGTCAGAGGCGGCCTTTACCGATTCCGCTACAGCGCAATCATCTCCCTGGGTCACACTGTCACCTACTTCCGGCAGCTCAACAAATACCATATCACCCAGCAACTCCTGGGCATGCTCGGTAATACCTACGGTGAAAATACCGTCACCATCATTGCGAACCCATTCGTGGCTGGCCGCATATTTTAATTCTGTAGGGATAGTGCTCATTATCAATTCCTTAGCTGTCTTTAACTTTCTAATTTAGTTATTACGTGATGTGCTACGTGTTTTATTTTAGATGACTTTTTTACCCATGCGCACAAAAGCCGGTTTAACCACTTTGACACTAACCAGTTTGCCGCGAATATCCACTTCAGCCGTGTCACCAGTGTTCGCAGGTACCCGCGCCATGGCAATACTGTAACCTAAAGTCGGTGAAAAGGTACCCGAGGTAATAATACCTTCACCGCCGTCAACCACCACCCGCTGGCCGTGGCGTAGCACACCCTTTTGCTCCATAACCAGGCCAACCAGCTTATCGGTACCCGCTGCTTTTTGTTCGGCTAACGCCGCGCGGCCAATAAAGTTTCGGTCTTCCGGGTTCCAGGCAATGGTCCAGCCCATGTTAGCCGCCAGTGGCGATACCGTCTCGTCCATATCCTGGCCATATAAATTCATGCCGGCTTCCAGACGCAGGGTATCACGGGCACCTAAACCGGCAGGAGCAACACCGGCATCCAGCAGTTTTTGCCAGACATCAGCGGCCTGCTCTTCAGGCATGGCAATTTCGTAACCATCTTCGCCAGTGTAACCGGTGGTAGCAATAAATAAATCGCCAGCCTGCTTACCAAAAAACGGCTTCATACCGTCAACCGCAGCTTGTTGCTCAGCGCTTAATAAGGTAGCCACTTTGGCTTTAGCATTCGGGCCCTGCACTGCAATCATTGCGTATTCCGGACGTTCGGTCACGGTCACATCAAAGGCTTTCGCCTCAGCGGTTATATGCGCCAGGTCTTTCTCACGGGTAGCCGAATTCACCACTAACCGGAAAAACTCATCCTGCATATAGTAAACAATTAAATCGTCAATGACGCCGCCACTCTGGTTCAGCATGCCGGTGTACAGCGCTTTGCCAGGGATAGTCAGTTTAGCCACATCGTTTGCCAGTAAATAGCGTAAAAACTCCCGGGTTTTGCTCCCGGTTAAGTCAACAATGGTCATATGAGAAACGTCAAACATACCGGCGTCGCGGCGAACGGCGTGGTGCTCTTCAATTTGTGAGCCGTAGTTAATTGGCATATCCCAGCCAAAAAAGTCGACCATTTTGGCACCAGCAGCAAGGTGGCTGGCATGTAACGCGGTTTTTTGAGCCATTATTTTTTCCTACTTATTGTGAGGGCCACAAGCGGTAAAACCAACAATAGCAATAAGCCTTATTTTTCAGGCTATTACATAAAAATGCCAAGCTTGAGACTAAAAAATACCGCTCGATTATACCGCATAGCCCCTGCAGCAAACAGCCCAATTTGGATTACTTTTTGTAATGCGACAGCTACTGTTACAAATAAAACTAAGGCAAATCGTTAGCTGATAAGTTAGCTGACGCGTCACCAGGATTAAGCTAATTTTTTACCAGCTCGGGTAAGTCGCCTTTCAGGCCAAGCGCATGGGCCATCAATTGCTGTTTAAGCCATGGCAGGCGATCTGTCGCTACTAAACCCAGGCCGCGCAACAGTTTGGCCAGCGGTGGTTTGGCGGTAAAACCACGTTTAAAAGCTTCCATCGCTACTATCATGCTTTGTGCTTCCGCTTTGCGCCAGCGCTCATAACGGCGCAGCATGGGGTTTGCACCAATATCTTCCCCCGCTGCTTGCTGAGCGCCAATTAACTGGGCCAGTGCCGCCACGTCCATCAGGCCTAAATTCATACCCTGGCCTGCCAACGGGTGAATACTGTGCGCCGCATCAGCTACCAGTACAACCCTGCCCCGTTGCCAGCGGCTGGCATAACGCATGGTTAAACCAAAGGCCTGACGCTGGCTGCAAAGTTCAACCGGCCCCAATACCGCCTGAGTTGCAGCGCAAAGTGCCTGCACAAAGGCAGTATCATCCAGCGCCATTAAGCGCTCAGCTTCATTGGTTTCGGCACTCCAGACAATAGAGCATAAATTGCTGTCTGGCAGTGGTAACAGCGCCAGCGGGCCGCTGGGAAGAAACACCTGACGCGCAGTAAGCTGGTGTGGCTCGGCGCAGCGAATTTTGGCAACAATAGCGGTATGCTGATAATCCCAATGGGTTAATGGCAACTGCATTTGCTGGCGCACAAAGGAATTAACCCCATCAGCGCCAACCAGTAACTGGCTTAAAATAAGCTCGCTGTTATCTAGTTGCAGCATTACGTCGCGCTCGCCCTGCTTAAGCTGGCTGATTGCCACATCAAAATAGCACTGGACGTTACTGCACTGTTGTAGCTGACTAAATAGTAACTGGCGAATATGCTCGTTATCACAAATGTAACCGAGCGCCTCAAGTTGCTGCTCTGCCGCCGTAAAACCAATTTTGGCGAAGCTATCGGCTTCCCACACCTGCATATCGGTATAGGCTGCCGCGCCGGCCAGTAGTTGCGGCCAGATCCCTAATTGTTGGAACAAAGAGCGCGAGGCCATATTCAGGGCGCTGACCCGCTGATAATCCGGTGCAGCGTCTGTCAGCGAGGGCGCCGGGCCTTTTTCTACCAGCACCACCCGCAGTTGCTGCCTGGCCAGAAGCAGAGCCAGCGTCAGGCCGGCGCTACCGCCGCCGACTATTGTGACATCAGTATTTTGCATAAGGTTGTCCCTGGCCCATCGCCTGCATGGCAAGCGGCCGTTTTAATGGATCGCACAGCAGCATTGCCGCCAGCCCGGCATTGCGGGCCAGCGCTATCAGCCTGGAATTATTGGAAAAGCCCCGGACCAATGCATCGGTAAACCAGACCACCCGCTTAATGTCCTGCTCGCGCAGTTGTTGATAGTCACGTAACACCTTGTAATCACCAGGATCTGTGGCCTCATTGAGCGCCAGCAGCAAGGCCTGAATATCACGGATAGCCAGGTTAAACCCCTGACCGGCAATCGGGTGTAAATTATGTAAGCTATTCCCCAGCAAGGCAGCGCGATGGCGCACTATTTCATCAGGCCGGCGCAGGGCCAGCGGATAATGCGCCCGGGCACCGGTTACAGTAAATAGCCCGGCCCGGTAACCAAAAGCCTGTTGAATAGCGGTGGTAAAAGCCTGGTCATCCAGCGCTAGCAAGCCTGCAACATCATCGCGTGCTACCGTCCAGACTAGCGAGTAGCGCTGGGCTGTTAGCGGCAACAGGGCAATAGGGCCATGTTCGGTAAAGCGCTCAAAAGCGGTATTATTATGAGCCTGCGCTAATCCCAGATTGGCAATAATTGCGCTTTGCTGATAATCGTCACTGCTGACGCTAAAACCGGCTAACTGCCGGCTTTGCGATAAGCCGCCTTCAGCAATAAGCAGTAAATTGGCCGTAAGCTTCGCTCCACTTTGCAGCTGCACAGTCTGGCACGAAATGGTCGGAGTAATAGCGGTAATAAAGTCGGGTTGAAAGTAAGTAATATTGGGATGATTAGCCAGCTTAGTGCTAAGCAAGTTGCCCAGATGCTCCACTTCTAACACCTGGCCCAGTGCCGCTTGCTGATACTCACTGGCGGTTAACTGCGTTTTACCGAAATGGCCGCGATCCGACACCCAAATCTGCTCAATCGGACAGGCTTTAGCGCCGAGTTCCTGCCATAGCCCCCAGCGTTGTAACAAGCTGACGCTGCCTGCAGCCAGGGCAATACTGCGGCTGTCAAAACTGGCTGGCACAGTGCCGGGGTGGTTGTCTTGCCTTTCGACAATCCCAATTTGCCACTCTGGCCGGGCCTGGCTCAAACACCAGGCCAGCAGGCTTCCGGCCATGCCGCCGCCTGCGATAATAATATCAAAATGGTTTTTGCCAACTATAGTTGCCGGCATCAGTTGCTGCCACCACTTGCGGCCATCAACTGCTCAATGGCATCAATCTCTTTTGGAACCGCGGTAGTCAGATTGTCATGACCCTCTGCGGTTACCAGCAGATTATCTTCAATCCGGATAGCCAAATCCCACCAGCGCGGCTCGGTTGGACTGCCGTGAGGAATGTATAAGCCAGGTTCAATCGTCAGCAGCATGCCGGGCACAAATGGCTGTTCTGCCGTTTCACCATCAGAACCGTTAACTTTATAGGCACCAACATCATGCACGTCCAGCCCCAGCCAGTGGCCAATGCCGTGAATAAAATACTGTTTACAGGCTTTATCGGCGATAAGCTGCTGCAGCTCGCCTTGCAAAATACCCAGCCCCAGCAAGCCTTCGGTCAGTACCTGTTCGGCCGCGGCAGTCACTTTCGCAAAATTACTGCCTGGCTGCACCGCATTACAGGCGGCATACTGCGCATCCAGTACCAGCTGATACAGTTCAGCTTGCTCCGGACTGAACTTGCCAGATACCGGAAAAGTCCGGCTGATATCAGCGGCATAGCCCTGCAGTTCACAGCCGGCATCAATCAGCACTAAATCGCCTGCCTTAAGCTCACTGCTGTTGTCGGTGTAATGCAAAATACAGCCATTTTCACCGCTGCCGACAATACTGTTATAGGCCGGATGACGGGCACCATTCAGGGCAAAGTGATGCAGAATTTCCGCTTCCAGCTGATACTCAAACCGCCCCGGCCGGCAATACTGCATGGCCCGGATATGCGCCTGAGCGCTGATTTGTCCTGCCCGGCGCATCACAGCAATTTCGCTCCGATCTTTAATAAGGCGCTGCGCTGCAGTCAGCTGAGCGATATCAACCAGTTGTGTTGGCGCCACATCGCCGCGCTTTTCCCGTTGCTTCAGCAGTTGGATCTGCTCAGTAACCTGCTGGAGCAGTGCACTGTTTTCAGTTAAATGCAGGTAAACCGCCGTGCTGCCATTGATTGCCTGCTGTAACAAGGTGCTTTGCTCAGTCAGTGCTGCCGCCTGCAGTTGCATGGTTTCGCTGGCTGCCGCCGGGCCCAGCCTGCGCCCATGCCATACTTCCTGCGCCGGGTCTTTGTCACGGCATAAAAGTAGCGCTGGCGCTAAATCTGTGCGGTTAGAGATAATAAGTAAGGCATCAGGTTCGTTAAAGCCAGTGTAGTACCAGAAGTCGCTATGCTGGCGAAACGGATACTCGGTATCGCGGCTGCGGCTTTGTTCGCTGGCAGCACTGATCAAGGCCACGGAATCAGGCTGCAACGCCGCAATTAGCTGCGCTCGCCGCTGAACAAAAACAGAGTTTTCCATTGCTATCCTTCAGGGTAAAAGTGAACAGGCAAAGCGATGTTAATGCAGCGTTTTGCCATGCGGTGGCTGCGGGCTGTATTTCAGACCGACTTCATTAAAACAACACAACGCCATAATCCGCACATGCTCCAGCACCAGATAATAAGCTTCTTCGTTCTCATCTTTGCTGCCATCGGTTACGGTATGAATATCGACCCGGGTCACTTCCGTTAGCTGATCCAATGCTTCACGCACATCTTCTGATACCAGCGATAAATCGGTTTGCTGCACCGCAAACCCCACTAAAAACGCCTGTGACCATTCCACCAGCGCTTCTAACCGTTCAAACAAGGCATCATCATCGCTGGGCAATAGCACACTAAAAGAAAAATCACCCTGGTTCAGACTGGCTGCGGTGGCATCAACTAACAACTGCACCTGCTTTTCCAGGGCAACCGGTAAAGCCTGGCCATCGTTCAGAAAATCGTACAGCACCGGCAGCAACGATCTGGCGTCAGCTTTTACTCCGGCACTTAACATACCGGCAATCAGACCATGCAGCTCTGCGGCCGAGGCCATAACGTGAGCCTGCTCCAGCTCACTGCTCCAGCGATCATAACTTTGGATAAGAGGGTCAGTCATAGCTTAGTCTTCACAAATTTACTCGGCAATATCCTACCACTGCCGCAGCTCAACTGCCAGTAAGCAGCAGTACCTTTACTGCTGTCGGTTATCTGCACATCCGCTAAGCATTTGTTGGCTGCCCCCTTATAAGCTGACAACTCAGCTGCTATACTTATTGCGTTCTCTGGGTTGTTTGTAATGTTATTGACGTCCCTGAGCCGATAATTGTTTTATCCAGGAATTCTTTTGTGTGGCTTTTGTGCAGGCCCGGCTTGTACCGGGAAGCCTACGGCAACCATGAGTCTTCCGCCTTGAACCCTGGGTTCAAGGGCTTAAATAACTAACGGCAATCTGGAGAACCCTACTTCCTTGTATTTCTGTGTACTTCAGCGTTATTGGCAGCAAAGGTAATCTGATGTCCCACCTGCAGCAACCTGTTCCGCCAACATTACCTCAAACCCGTCAGGCCCTGCGCCAGCATGTGCGTCAGTTACGCCAGCAATTATCTGCAGCTGAGCAAACAGAAGCCGCAACTGAGCTGGCCCACCACATATCCGGCAATGACAGCTTACTGGCAAAGCAACATTTCGCACTTTATCTGGCCAACGACGCCGAGCTGAATACCGAACCATTAATAAAAGCATTGTGGCAAGCCGGTAAAGACGTCTACCTGCCGGTATTACACCCTTTTTGCCCAGGTTACCTGCTGTTTCTGCACTACGACCGCAGCAGCGTAATGCAGATAAACCGTTTCAATATTCCTGAGCCGCAACTTAATTGCGCCAGGGTGATGCCCGTTGCTGCACTCGACATTATTTTTACCCCGCTGGTGGCATTTGATGCCATAGGCAACCGGCTGGGCATGGGCGGCGGTTTTTATGATCGTACTCTGGCACAACTGCCAGCTGACAGCGGCTGTCAGGTTATCGGCCTGGCGCATAACTGCCAGCAAGTTGCTGCTGTGCCGGTTGCGGCCTGGGATATTCCGCTGCAGCAGCTGATAACCCCTGCTAAGTATTTTGATTTTCGTTAATCTGTTTTGCACTTTTTCGGCTTTTGCCTTTTTGTCTGACCATGCTTTCGATATAATATCCATCTGTACGGCTAAACGCTAAAACCCGCTGCTATAAAAGAGACCTGTTATGACTCAAGATGAAATGAAACGCCACGCTGCCTGGGCTGCCCTGGAATTTATCAGCAAAGACAGTATTGTCGGGGTGGGTACCGGCTCTACCGTTAATCATTTTATCGATGCCCTGGCTAGCATTAAAAGTGATATTCGTGGTGCAGTTTCAAGTTCAGAGCAGTCAACCGCCAAACTTAAACAATTGGGTATTGCGGTGCTTGATTTAAACGAAGTCAGCGAGCTTAGCATCTATGTCGATGGCGCCGATGAGATTAATGGCCAGAAGCAGATGATTAAAGGCGGCGGCGCTGCCCTGACCCGCGAAAAAATTGTCGCTGCCGTTGCCAAAACCTTTGTCTGTATTGTCGATAGCACTAAACAGGTTGACGTGCTGGGCTGCTTTCCACTGCCGATTGAAGTTATTCCGATGGCCAGCAGCTACGTTAGCCGTGAACTAAAAAAACTCGGCGCAACACCGGTATTGCGCCAGGGCGTAATTACTGACAATGGCAACCAGATAATCGATGCGCATGACTTGCAAATTACCGATCCGCTGCAGCTTGAGCAGCAACTGAATAATATTGTTGGTATTGTCACCAATGGCCTGTTCGCCCGTCGTCCGGCCGACATTGTGCTGGTTGGCAGCAGCAGTGGCACCAAAGTCATTAAGTGAGTAATGAAATAAGCTGCAGCAGCATAATCGGTTACACATACCGCTACTTTTTTTAAATTAATGTATCGAGAAAACAATGGAAAAATATTCGCTGGCCAAAGATAAAATTAAAATTCTGCTGCTGGAAGGCTTACACCAGAGTGCAGTACAAACCTTTAAAAATCAGGGCTATACCAATATTGAATATCTGAAAACCTCATTACCTGAAGATCAGTTAATCGAGAGGATCAGCGAAGCACATTTTGTTGGTATTCGTTCACGTACCCAGTTAACCGAACGGGTACTGGAAGCCGCCAATAAACTGATGGCGATTGGCTGTTTTTGTATTGGCACCAATCAGGTCGATTTGGACGCAGCGTTAAAGCGCGCTATCCCGGTATTTAATGCGCCGTTTTCCAACACCCGCTCAGTTGCTGAGCTGGTATTAGGCCAGATGATTATGCTGCTGCGCGGTATTCCGCAGCGCAATGCCGCAGCCCATCGTGGCGAATGGTTAAAAACCGCTGATAATTCTTACGAGGCCCGCGGTAAAACCCTGGGCATTATCGGTTATGGCCACATCGGTACGCAGCTAAGCATTATGGCTGAGCATATCGGCATGCGGGTACAGTTTTACGATATTGAAAGCAAACTGGTGCTGGGCAATGCCAATCAGGTCGATCTAACCACTTTACTCAGCACGTCTGATGTTATCAGCCTGCATGTGCCGGAAACGCCGCAAACTAAAAATATGATTGCCGAAGCTGAACTGGCGCAGATGAAACAAGGTGCCATTTTAATTAATGCCTCGCGCGGCACGGTAGTGGATATTGATGCGTTAACGGCCAGCTTACAAAGCAAAAAACTGGCTGGCGCGGCTATTGATGTATTTCCGGTTGAACCGAAAGGCAATGACGAAGAATTTATCTCGCCCCTGCGCGCCTTTGATAATGTGCTGCTTACCCCGCATATCGGTGGCTCTACTCAGGAAGCACAGGAAAACATAGGCTATGAAGTTGCCGGCAAGATGGTGAAGTACAGCGATAACGGCTCTACCTTATCTGCAGTTAACTTCCCCGAGGTGTCGTTACCTGAACATAAAGGCCGCTCACGTCTGCTGCATATTCACAAGAACCAGCCCGGCATGATGACTAAAATCAACGAGACCTTTGCCAAGCATAATATCAATATCTCGGGCCAGTATTTACAGACAGTGCAGGATATCGGTTATGTGGTAATTGATGTTGATTCTGAAGATCATGAACTGGCATTAAATGAGTTAAAAGCCATTCCGGGCACGTTAAGGGCGCGGGTACTGCACTAAGTTATTAATTAAAAAGTATAAACCAGGGACGCTGCAGTTTCAGTGTCCATGGTTTTTAAATTGCCTTCAGGCCTAGAGTTATGGCGGGCCACAAAGCTGAAGCGCATCGACAATTTATCGAATAACTGCGAAGTAATGCTGCTGCGACTGACAAAAGTAGAGTTAGCGCCATCCAGTGACACCGAACCTTCAAAAGTTTGCCTGAAACTGCTGCCCTCGTAAATTTTCTGCTCCAGGTTAAATGCCAGAAACCAGATCAAACCAGTGTTAGTGACACCGCTGCTACTGCGCTGATGCGCAAAACCCGGGCCGGTTTCCAGATCAATGTAGTTAGTTTGCATTTCGTATACCCGGTTGGCATAACCCACTGCCAGTGAACTCTGTACTCTGAACGCACCGAACTTATCATACAAATAAGCACCACGGCCAAATACAGACTGGCGGCCAACCAGAAACTTATAATTGCTCTGACCGGTAATACCATAACGTTTAGCAGTGGTGACGTTATCATTATGTTGCGTTACCGGGTTCAGTACTTTGCTGCGCTGAATACGGCCATAAAGCTGATATTTATTACGAAAATACTCCATCTCATGCTGCAATTCACTGTTTATCCGGATTGCATGCGCCTCGGTATTGCCGGTGTTTACCAGTAAACCCAGCTCGATATCGCCACCAATGGTACCCAGAAAATCCAGCGGCAACTGAAACGTTGGTGAGTCGCCTGCCGCAACACCATCACTATCAGAGTTACCGTCAGCATCACCCTCGGCATACACCGGTATGACGGCCACAAACGCAACCGCCAAAAGCAATATAACAGCTAGCCGCTTTAACACAGGATTAGTTAGCCTCTGCCCGTTTACTGATAAATTGCAGCGCCATGTCAATTCTGGCTAAGGTACGTTCCCGACCAATCAACCATAAGGTTTGATCTAACGCCGGTGAATTACCACCACCGGTAACTGCAACCCGCATTGGCATACCCACCTTGCCCATACCCAGCCCTAACTGCTCGGCGGCAGCATTAATGGCGTGGTGAATAGGCTCGACCTGCCAGTCTGTCAGCTCAGCCAGTTTTTCTTTAACTAACGCCAGTGGCTCTGCGGCAACTGGTCGTAAATGTTTTTTAGCCGCATTTTCTTCAAAGTCGCTGAAGTCTTCATAAAAATAACGACTGACTTCAACCAGTTCGGTTAAGGTTTTTACCCGTTCGCCCTGCACACCTATTACCGCTTCAATAGCCGGGCCTTTGCTGGTATCCAGTTGCTGGACAGTTAAATGCCACTGCAGCTCAGCTGCTACCCGTGCTGGCGGCAGGGTTTTGATATAGTGTTGGTTTAACCACAACAGTTTCTCGGTGTTAAACGCAGATGGCGCCCGGTTGCAGTCAGCTAAATCAAATAGCTCAACCAATTCGGTTTTGCTGAAAATTTCCTGATCGCCATGCGACCAACCCAGCCGCACCAGATAGTTAATAAGTGCCTCAGGCAAAAAGCCGTTATCCCGATACTGCATTACGCCAACAGCACCATGGCGTTTAGATAAACGTTTACCGTCATCGCCCAGGATCATCGGCACATGGGCATACTTGGGGATTTCGGCACCCAACGCGGCCAGAATATTCATTTGTCTTGGTGTGTTGTTAACATGGTCGTCGCCACGGATCACATGAGTGATCCCCATTTTCCAGTCATCCACCACAACCGTTAAGTTATAAGTTGGCGTACCATCACTGCGGGCAATAATTAAATCGTCCAGTTCACTGTTGGCAATTTCTATCCGGCCTTTAATCATGTCTTCGATGACCACTACGCCCTGTTGCGGGTTTTTAAAGCGGATCACAAAAGGTTTGTCTGCCGGATGATCAGTACGGTCACGCCACATGCCATTGTATTTTGGTTTTTCGCCGGCCGCCATTTGCGCTTCGCGCATTGCGTCGACTTCTTCTGCCGTACAAAAACATTTATATGCTTTACCGTCAGCCAGCAACTGCGCCACAACTTCTTTGTACAAGTCAAAGCGCTGGGTCTGATAGTATGGGCCCTCGTCATGCTCAAGGCCCAACCACTGCATACCTTCTAAAATTGCATCAACTGATGCCTGATTAGAGCGCTCAATATCAGTATCTTCAATCCGCAGAATAAACTTACCACCGCGCTTTTTAGCATAGAGCCAACTGTATAATGCTGTACGGGCACCACCAACATGCAGATAACCGGTAGGGCTCGGCGCAAAACGGGTAACTAACGACATAATTATTCCAAAATAGGCAAAAACAGAGATGGCGCTATTGTAACAATGCTGACGTAATGATGCACCACCTGCGCACAGCCATTCATCGGCCATTTCAACCCAAAAGCCGCTGATGTTTACTTTTGCAGCAATCAAACCGCTTTTTAAAAAATAAAGTTGACAGTAAATTCATGCTCCCTATAATGAGCGCCATCAAACAGCGTGGATTGTTAGCTCAGCTGGGAGAGCACCGCCCTTACAAGGCGGGGGTCACTGGTTCGAACCCAGTACAATCCACCAATTTGATGCCACAGTTTTTCTCCCGTGGATTGTTAGCTCAGCTGGGAGAGCACCGCCCTTACAAGGCGGGGGTCACTGGTTCGAACCCAGTACAATCCACCACTTCTATATTCATTATTTCTTTTGCTCTGGTTGTTGTTGTTTCTTTTGTTGGGCCTGGACAATCCGCCGCATAATATCTTTCCACGACACTATGCCAATTAACTTTTTCTGGCTATCGATAACCAGCAAACAACTGATATTGCGTTCAACCAGAATACTGGCTGCCTGCAAAATACCGGTATCCTGCGGCACGCTGAACACGGGTGACGACATCACCTGGCTGACCTTACGCTTTTGCATATACAACTCGATAGTGCTTTCAGACGCCGTATCCATTACTGAACTTACCGCTTTAAAATAATCTTTAACCGACACAATACCTATCGGCTGCTGCAGGCTGTTCACCACCGGCACATGCTGAAATTTTGCCTCAATAAATAAGGTACGCAAGCTTGCTAAGGTCGCGCCTTCCGTTGTCACTTGCACTTTTCTGGTCATAATTGACGCTAGCGACATAATTCGTACCTGTTTTTTATGATGATGATACTTTAGCGCACTCCAGGCCAAACGCACTACCAAAAAACGCCCTGTAAAAGGACGTTTTTAAAAGTAGCGGCAAGGTCACCCTAAACTACACCAACTGTTTTACCAGCGCTGCTGCCACTGCATGGGCGCTGGCCGGGTTCTGACCAGTTATAACTCTGTTATCTTCAACAACCAGTTCAGCCCAAGGCTGGCCTTTGCGATACTGCTTTGCTGCCCGCGTTAACGACTCTTCCAGTAAAAACGGGATCTTGTCGATAGTGCCATAGTCTACTTCTTCTTCCCGGGTAAAGCCGGTTACCACTGTATTTTCAAGCAGCTTCTGGCCATCACTCAGGGTAATTGGCAGCAACCCCGCCGGGCCATGACATACCGCGGCCAATATCCCTCCGTTTTCATAATGGCGGGCGCTTAACATTGCTACTGTCTGGTCAGTTGCCAAATCTGACAATAAGCCAAAGCCACCCGGATAGAAAATAGCATCATAGTCATCTACGTTTACTTTCGATGCCACCAGCGTATTGTTGATCCGTTTCTGAAACTCATCATTGGCCAGAATTCTGGCATTCACTTCATCATCTTCGATGTCAGTACCATATAAAGGCGCTTTGCCACCTTTAACAGAGACCAGATCATAATAAACATCGGCTTTCAGTAGCACATCCAGTGCATGGGTAAGCTCAGGAGAAAAGGTGCCGTTAGCTTCATCGGTATCACCCAAGGTACCGTGGTTGGTTACGAATATCAGTACTTTTTTCATTAATCCTCCATAAGTTAGCAATAACGCTAGTTAACTGGCAATCCAGCTAATAACCCTCTCAAGATATGTTTGGGCCTCGGGGCGACAAGTTCAAGTACATTGCGGTGCTTAGAGCTTAATGACATTTATCAGCAGTATGAGTAATAAATTTCATTTGCTAGAAATACTTTTAAATAGTGCTGTTGATAATCGCAATTTTCCAACGCGACTTTACAGAAACCAGACAGCCATAGCCCTTTAGCTCTGTGATGGATACATTTCGGTTTGCAGTAGCAAGCGTTTTACTCAACCAGCCCTTGGTTAAGGTTCCGGAAACACCAAGCAGGTCTGATATCAACTTTTTCATATTCGCATTGCACTTAATACTGGCGGCAATCATCTCTTCAACTACGACTACCGTGTTCTGGTTAAATCCGCTTTTATAAGCTTTAATCGAAGCATCTTCACCAATCATCGCCGTAACAAGTTCGTACAAGCGCTCTTTTTCATTAGTTTTCAACATGCAAACCTCCTTTTATTAAACCGGTAAAATCGGCTCTGCTCATCCCCTGAGCATGAACAGAGAGAATATATTCCACGTTGTCGTCTTTCATTACATAAGCCAGACAGCGCTGCTCTTTGCACAGGCTGAAAAGCTTCCAGCCTTCTTGCTGCTCTACTTCGATATTTGCCAGGCCATAGCTGTAATCAATCTCGGCAGCTGAGTTCTCAAAGACTGCTCTTAGTTCTGAACTTAGCCCAGCTACCGCCTTTAACTTAAGCAAGTAATCCGGGTAAAGACTAAAATCAAAATCAGCGGGTAGCTGCTCTGAGTCTGCAGACAACACTTTGCCGGCAAACAATTGGCCGGAAGCAGATTTAACGGCTAATTCGTCAGTAGCAAACACGGTGGCGTCAGCAAGAAATGATTGGGGAATGGCAATTTTATAATCGGCACTAAACGACAAGGTAGTTTTTGCCTCTGCGGTGCAGGCAGGTAAGCTTGTAAGTAATGCTAATACTGCGAGGCTTTTAATAAAACACTGCTTTCTCATAAACAATTCCATTACTGTGAAGTGCAGCAATGGTAACTATAAATTAACCAACAGTCATCAATAAATTAATTAAAATGCGTTATTCCGAAATCCGGCATCATACAATGATGCCGGTGTGGAAGTGGTTGTTATTTGCCTGCCCCAGCTATTTAGTCGCTGCGCTTGCCACAGGAATGGCGTCAAGCGGCTCAACAAAGCCGATATACAACACACAGGCTTCACCTTTATGGCAATAGGCAGAATGGGGCAGCTGGGCCGGGCCGTAGGCATATTCCCCGGTATTAATGGTAACTTTCTCCTGATTGTCATACATGACATCAAGCGTGCCAGACACCAAAACTATGCGCTCCACTGAGGTATGCATATGATGGGGTATTTCAAAGTCGGCAGGCACTTTAAAGAAGACATCAGTGTTTTTTTTGGCTGGGTCACCTTGTAAAACTGCTAATTCACAGCCTTTTGGGATGAAATCAGGACAGGCTCCCCATTGCAGATTTTTGTCTTTATGCGAGATAACCAGCGCAGTGTCTGCTGCATTTACAACCGTACACAGCAAGAACAAAAATGCCAGCGGAATTAATGTAATTCTTTTCATTTTCGGATCCCTTTGCAGAATGTTTAATTGAACTCCTATTTCACTTCATCGACTACTTGTAAACACTAGTTGCTTATCAAGCTAAAATACAGTTTTTATCCAGCGCTATTTCCGTTCGCATAAGCAGCAACTAACTGCCGTTTACGTTATGCCATTGTTCTGCTGTTGCCAAAGCCAAAACTTGCTATAGTAAGCAAAGTGATTTAATCCCCGGTTGGAACCCTTTACTGCATGAACACAGCGCCGCGCCGCGATGAACGTATTCTGGTGATAGACGACCAAAGTTTAGCTCAGGGCTTTTTACGCTTTGCCCTGGAGCAGCTTGGCTATCAGAATATTTTTCTGGCCGAGCGGGCCAACGTGGCGTTAAACCTGTGCCGGGATAATCAGTTTGACTTAATTATCTGCGCCCACAACCAGCAACAAGGCAAAGATGGCTTTCAGCTATATGAAGAAATTAAAGCCAAAGGCCTGCAACAGCTTAGCTGTGCCATTATTTTTATCAGTGCCGAAACCGACCCATCGCTGGTACACAGCGTGATTGAGCTGCAGCCCGACGAGTTTCTGGCAAAACCTTTCGTGATTAAAGACTTACAACTGAGGATAGAGCGGGTTTTACGCCGTAAGCAACAGCTGCGTGAGGTGTATCAGGCACTGGATGCCAAGGACGACCAGAAAGCACTGGCAGCCATAGATCTGCAACTGGCTGATGCACAGCAGCATAAGCTGTTCCCATTATTGCTTCGTTTAAAAGGCGATGTGCTGCTAAGCCAGAGCGATTACAGCATTGCCGAAAAATTTTTCAGTGCCATGTTAAATATTCAGCCCTTCAGCTGGGCCAGAATGGGCCTGGTACGTTGCCATTTGGCTCAGGGTAAGGAGCAGCAGGCCTTTACTGAGCTGGAGGCCTTGCTGGAGCGCTCAGAAAGCCGCTTGTTTGCACTGGATTTACTGGCCGAGCTGGAATTTAAGCAGCAGCATTTTCAGCAAGCGCAGCAACATTTACTGGAGGCGGCTGAGCTGGCACCCCGTAATATGTTTCGCCAACAGAAATTATTGCAGCTGTCCCGGATAAACCACGACTATGAAAACCAGTACCGGGCAGCGCGTGATATGGTGAAGTACGCCCGTTATTCAATGTATGAGCAGCCCGATTTATACTTAACCCTGGCCCGGGCCAGTATTGATTTTGCCCTGAGCGTAGATGATGAAGAGCAAAGCAGCCGTTTGAACCGCCAGGCCGCGGTGTCACTTAGCACCGTGCAACGCCAGTATACCAACGGCAGCCATGGCGCACTGGAAAGTCAGCAACAGGTGCTGCAGGCCAGACTGTTGTATTTGCAGGATCATAAAGACAAAGCCCAGGCCATGCTGAGCGCACTGCAGCCCCTACAAAAAATAGACTCGGTGGAAGGCGCGCTGGATCGGGCCAAAGCCTTGCATGAAGTCGGCTTAAGCCAGGCCTCGGCTGAATTATTCAGCCAGATAAGCGACCACTGTCAGCGGCAACTGGCCGATCCCTTATTTAATGCCTATATCCAACAAGAGCAACAAGAGCGTTTAGCCATGCGGCTTGGCCCGCGTGAGTTGAACAACAATGCGGTCACCCTTTATAAGCATGGCAATTGGCAGGAAGCCTTTGATGCGTTCAAACTCGCCTACAAGGTCATGCCAAAAAATGCCGGCATCGCGCTAAACTTATGGCAAACTCTGTTAACCAGCCCACGACCACTTTGTGCGCCGTCCAGCAAGCAACAGCTGCTGAATCAGTGCCAGCAGCTGATCGAGACCAGTAACTTAAAACCTGAACAATTGCAGCGCTACCAGCAACTAAAACAAAAACATTTAAACCAACACGCCTAAACTGCTTTAGTGCTCTTTTTAGCCGGCACCGGCTCTGGCCATTCTTTAAAAATAGCCGGCAGGCTTTTACTGAATGCCAGCCACAGCATAGCCAGCACTAACAACATTGGCGCTATCAGCCGCCACGGTGCATCCAGAATAACATCACCATCCAGGCCACTGATGCTGTGAGCAAAATCAGCGAGCGTCACCAACCACAGCAGCCACAGCCCGGGACGCCACAAATAAAACCAGAAACGCTGCCCTTTTGGCCGGCGCTGACTTAACGCCGCCACCAATAACAGTAACGGCAGTGCTATCAGGCAGGCCAGCAAAAAATCATGCTGCCGCGGGTAAAACTGCCCCAGCAAACTATGCTGTGAGCGCATCATACTAAGCTCTGTTACCCAACACAGATAAGGCCTCAGCAATAACAACAGTAAGGCGTAAAAGCGCAGCGGTATCTGTAATAAGCCGTTACTGTCTAGTAAAGGCCAGTACTGTTGGGAACTCATCTGAATGCGGCCACCATCATATTAAACCTGGCGCTTACGCTGCGCCAGCATGCCAAGCGCAATAAAAATTGCCAGACAAACCCAGGGCAGTTCAATATTGGTTAGGCGCACCAGTAAGCCCGCTACTACCGGGGTCAGGAATATCGTGATGGCACCGTAACCAAAGGCGCAAACCAGAATAAAAATACCCGTACGCCAGATAAAGTGCAGGCTGCTTATCTGGCGGCGGATAAAGCGGTTAATATCATCCCCGAACACCACCAGGCAGGTTGCCACCATTGCCAGCGCAATATCGCGGATATAAGGCCGGAACAATAAGCCCCAGTCGGTTAATAGCTGATACAACAACTCCAGCATCAGGTCACTCCGTTACTACTGAATAAATCTAACATCTGTTGCTCAGTCCACACTGGCACCTTCAGCTCGTTCGCCTTGGCCAATTTAGAGCCAGCATTATCGCCGGCAATAACCGCATGGGTTTTCGCCGACACCGAGCCGGATACCTTGGCACCCAATTGTTGCAGACGGGCTTTAGCATCATCCCGCCCCATGCTACTAAGCGTTCCGGTTAACACCACCGTCTGGCCAGCCAGCGGCTGAGCCGATGCCTGCTGTACGGTAATATCGGGCCAATAAATACCCACCTGCTGCAGCTGGGCGATAACCTGCTGGTTATGTGGCTCGGCAAAAAAGCTTTGCAGGTGCTCTGCCACTACCTTGCCCACGTCGTTTACTGCCAGCAGTTGTTCCAGACTGGCGTTCATAATGGCGGGCAGGCTGCCAAAATGCTGGGCCAGATTAAGCGCAGTTGCTTCACCAACTTCGCGAATACCCAGCGCATAAATAAAGCGCGGCAAGCTGGTCTGACACGATGCTTTAATAGCGTTTAACAGCTTTAATGCCGACTTTTCTGCCATGCGGTCTAAGCCAATTAACGCCGGCATATCCAGCGTGTAAATATCGGCCGGGGTTTTAATCAGCTGCTGCTCAACCAACTGCTCCACCAGCTTATCGCCCAGGCCATCAATATCGATGGCTTTACGGCTGACAAAATGTTTAATCGATTCTTTAAGCTGTGCCGGACAAAATAAACCGCCACTGCAACGGGCCACAGCCTCGCCACTGACCCGCTCTACAGCTGAGCCACATACCGGGCATGTCTCGGGAAATAAAATATCCCGGGCATCCAACGGCCGGCGCTCTGTTAATACCGCAACAATTTGCGGGATAACATCGCCCGCCCGGCGCACGGTAACAGTGTCACCTACTTTAATACCCAGCCGGTTAATTTCATCCTGATTGTGTAAGGTGGCATTACTGACTGTCACCCCACCCACCACAACCGGTGTCAGGCGCGCTACCGGAGTAATAGCACCGGTACGGCCGACCTGAAACTCGACATCCAGCAACGTCGTCAACTGCTCCTGCGCCGGAAATTTAAAGGCAATGGCCCAACGCGGCGCCCGCGCCACAAAACCCAGCGCCTGCTGCTGCGCCAGCGACGTCACTTTAATTACCACGCCGTCTATTTCATACGGTAACTGGCTGCGCTTCTCGCCTATTTGCCGGTAGTAAGCCAGTGCCGCCTCACTGCCGTTAACCAGTTGCACTTCCGGACACACCGGTAAGCCCCAGTTTCTCAACTGCATTAAGCGTTGGTAATGGCTTTGGTTATCCAGCCGCTCATCACTATCGCTGATGGCACCAATGCCGTAGGCATAAAACATCAGCGGCCGGGCGGCAGTAATTTTCGGATCCAGCTGGCGTAAGCTGCCGGCGGCAGCATTACGCGGATTGGCAAACACTTTGTCACCCGCCTGCCGCGCTTTGTCATTCATGGCCTGAAAACCGGCCAGTGGCATAAACACCTCACCGCGCACTTCCAGCACCTCTGGTACTTTGCCATTTAGTTGCAGCGGCACTGCCCGGATCGTTTTAACATTGCTGGTGATATCTTCTCCGGTAAAGCCATCACCACGGGTCGCCGCCTGCACCAACAGGCCGTTTTCATAACGAATCGCTACCGCCAGACCGTCAAGCTTTGGCTCGCAGCAATAGGCAAACTCGTCTGCACTGTCAATCCGCTCAGCTATCCGTTTGCTGAAGGCCAGAAAGTCAGCATCTTCAAAGGCATTATCCAGGGACAACATTGGCACGCTATGGCTAACCTGACTGAATTTGGCTAACGGCGCTGCGCCAACGCGCTGGCTGGGAGAGTCAGCAGTAATAAGCTCTGGGTGAGCTTGCTCCAGGCTGACTAATTGCTGAAATAACCGGTCGTACTCAGCATCCGGCACACTGGGATCATCCAGCACATAGTACTGATAATTGTACTGTTGTAATTGCTGACGCAGTTGCTGCAACTGAGCTGCGATATTATTGTTATCTGAAGTTGTCATAGCGCTTATTCTGTCAGGGTTTTAAAAAACACATTTTCGGGAACAAAAACGGCAGGGAGAGCCCTGCCGTACTTGATAAATAGCACCCGCTAGCCATGAATCAGCTGCTGGCGCTGAAATTCACGAATTTTATCCACGTAGTGCCGAACGGTTTGTACGGTTAATACGCTGCGCTGGCCATCCAGAACCTGGCCACCGAACTCCTCGGCCAGCTTTTTGGCGGCATTGTGCATCAGGTTAAAATTCTGCAGCGGCTCACCCGGGCCGGGCAAGGTCATAAACAAACTTAAACCGCGGGTGCTGATTTTATCTATCTGCTCTAAATCAAAGGTGCCGGGGTTAAACATGTTGGCCAGGCTGAATAGCACCTCACCGCCGCCTGCGCTGTCCAGATGACGGTGAAAAATATCCATATCGCCATATTTAAAACCAAGAGGTAACAATGCCGACAATAAGTCGGGACCTTTGATATCACGTCCCTCTGGTAACAACACATACAAAATAAGCACTTCAGATGGCTGATGAGCCGGTTTCTGCTCCGGCTCTGCCGGTTTAGTTGTAGAATCGTTTTCAGGCTGTCGGCTGCGCGGGCTTTCGTCATCAGCCAGGGCACTGAAGTTTATTGCCGGTTCAGTTTTTTCTGCCGGGCCGTCGAAATCGAACTCTGGCTGTTGCCGGGCCAGATCACTGGCAGAACGGCTGTTTTTTGGCTGAGTTACCGTTTGAGAATGGGTTGAAGCCGGGCTGATTTTCGGCTCTGTCCGCTCAGGGCCTGCGGCTCCGTCAACATTACCACTGCGCGATTTCAAGACCCGCACCGGACCTACGCCTAAATCATCAAACCCTTCGCTATGCTCTGGCTCTGCCGTTGGCGTAGTATCAGGATGATAGCGATGGCCAGCCTGGCGGTTATTTTTCCGTACCGTCCAAAGCCCATGAATAAACAGACCGCCTAACACCAGCGCCCCTAAAATAATTAACACTAATCTTAACTCATCAGCCATAGTCGTACCTTATTATGTTATCAGGCTACTGCCAGCTTGACAGCATCATCCACATCCACAGCCACTACCCGCGATACTCCAGGCTCTTGCATGGTCACGCCCATCAGCTGTGCTGCCATCTCCATGGCAATTTTATTGTGGCTAATATATATAAACTGCACCGTTGCTGACATTTCCCGCACCAGATTACAAAACCGGCCGACGTTAGCGTCATCTAACGGTGCATCTACCTCATCCAGCATACAAAACGGTGCCGGATTCAGTCTGAATATTGAAAACACCAATGATAAGGCCGTTAGCGCTTTTTCACCACCCGATAATAAATGAATTGTGCTGTTTTTTTTGCCCGGCGGTCTGGCCATGATAGTAACACCGGTTTCCAGTAAGTCATCTTCGGTCAGATCCAGATAAGCACTGCCGCCGCCAAATACCTTGGGAAACAGCCCTTTCAGCCCTTCGTTTACCTGTTCAAAGGTGTCTTTAAACTTCTGCCGGGTTTCCTTATCAATTTTGCGCATCGCATTTTCCAGAGTGTCCAGTGCCGAGGTTAAATCATCGTGCTGGCTGTCCAGGTAACGCTTACGCTCTGCCTGTTGCTCATATTCGTCAATCGCCGCCAGGTTTATCGCTCCTAAGCGGCTGACCGCTTCAACGGTTTTATCCAGTTGCTGCTGCCACTGGCTTTCAGCAGCGTCGGCCGCCAATTGTGGTATCACATCTTTAATATTGACCTGCTGTTCCCGCAACAGTTCCAGCATATTGTTAGCCCGGATCCGACAACCCTCGGCGTCAAGGCGCAACGACTCAATCTGTTGTCGTTTCTGGTTAAGCTGCTGCATAATGCCCTGCTGGCCTTGCTCCAGCTCGCGCATCTGCTGCTCTAAACCCGCCAGTAAATCAGTGGCGGCCACCATGGCCTGCTCGGCATCTTCACGGCTTAACAGCGCTTCCTGCAACTGCTCCTGCAACAAAATTTCCGGCTCATTATTGTCAGCAAGCTGCCGCTCTAAGCCAACTATTTGCTCCCGTAGCTGGGCTAATTGCAGCTGCGCCCGGCTCAGGTTCTGACTCAGGCTTTGCTGTTGCCGCTCAGCCAGAGTTAACTGGGTGTGTAATTGCCGGCAATGCTCTTTTTGCTGTTCAAAACGCTGACTGCTCTGCTGCAGCGCCAGCTGTGCCTGCTGCTGCGCCTGTTGCAACACATGCTCCGCGTCCGCATGCTCAGCCAGCGTATCCTCTGCTTGCTGTTGACGTTCCTCTAACACTGCCAGTTCGGTTTCCAGCTCAAGAAGACGACTGCTAAGTTGCTGACATTCCGCCGCCAGCTGTAATTGCTGCTGCCGGGCTATTTTTGCAGCCTGAGCCTGCAACTGACGTTCGGTATCGGCCTGTTGCAACTGTTGGCGTAATTCGGCAAGTAACTGCTGTTGCTCTGTTAATGCGTGGCGCGCTTCACTGTCAGCTTGCTGTGCTGCAGCTGACTGCTCACTTAATAAATCCTGCTCATTGCTCAATTCAGTTAGTTCAGTAGTAATCGCGGTTAGCCGCTCGCGGCGCAGCAGGCTGGAGTCGGTGCTGTCACTATTGCTGCTATGGCCCCAGTTCTGACCGAGCCAATGCCCCTCAGCGGTGATCACCGATTGGCCTGGGCTAAGTTTAGCGGCAATGCCCTGGGCCAGGGCCAGATTGTCGGCGAGTTGAATTGTCTGAAAATAATCAGGGTAACAGCCGTCGCTAATCACACTGGCCAGGGTACCCGGCTGTGCGGGCAGGCTGTTTTCTAATGACTTTTCTGCTGGTAAATGTGGTGCCCTGACATAACAAAAGTTTTCGCTTTCTGCTGCATCAGCGCTAATGCCGGCGTGTTGCAAGGCACCAAGCGCAGCCGCTACTGCGCCAGCCCAGCCCGGCTGCACCACTAACTGCGCCAGTAATGCCTGCTGGTTTTGTTGCTGGCGGCCATCAAGTGCCACCAGTCGCTGCTGTTCCTGTGTTAAAATCTGTTGCCGGGTAGCGATGGCCGCTAACTGCTGCTTCAGTGTGGCGCTGTGGCTTGCCATTTGCTCCGCCGCTAACCGGGCCTGTTCAACGTCCTGCATAGCGGCCTCGCTGGCAGCAGTTAATTGCTGCTGCCGGGCGGTAATGGCCTCAATACTCTGCTCAGGTTGCTGCTGTTGTAACTGCGCTGATTGTTGCTGGCGCTGCGCTAACTGGCTCTGGTACTGGCCGGCCTGATTACTGGCGTTTTGCCAGGCTAACTGCGCCTGCTGTTGCTGTTGGCGCAGGTTAAAATGCTGCTGTTGCCACTGTTGCCACTGCTGTTGTTGTTCAGTCAGATAAGCCTGCGCCTGCTGTAACTGTTGCTCAAGCTCGGCCAGTTGCTCTTCGCTCAGCGCTAACTCCGGACTATGCTGCTGTTGCTCACTAATCAGCTCTGCCAGCTGTTGCTGCTCAGTACCGATAAACTGCTCGCTGTCTGCCAGGGCTTGTTGTTTTTGCTGCAGCTGGCTGCTGAGGATCTGTTGCTGCTGGCGCTGATGCAGAATTTGTTGCTCCAGCCGGCTAATGGTATTGCCCAGCTGATAAAAGCGACTTTGCTGCAGCTCAGCTTGCTGGCGGGCATCGGTGGTTTGCTCTTTTAATTCAATAAGTATGCGCTGCTCGCCCTGCATGCCGGCCTGGTATTTCTCCAGCTCGGTTTCCTGCAGCACTAACTGCTGTTCCAGCTCTGTTAACTGGTTATTAAAGCGCAGCCATTTTAAGGTGGTAAGCTCTGCTTTAAGTTTGCGCTCCTGCGCTTTGAGTTCTTTATAACGCTGGGCGGTGCTGGCCTGGCGTTTTAATTTGTCGATATTCTTCGCCAGCTCTTCACGCACATCGGCCAGCCGGTCGAGGTTCTCCCGGGTATGTTTAATCCGGTTTTCGGTTTCGCGCCTACGCTCTTTATACTTGGAAATGCCGGCGGCTTCTTCAATAAATACCCGTAATTCCTGTGGCTTGGATTCTATCAGCCGCGAGATCATGCCTTGCTCGATAATGGCGTAACTGCGTGGCCCGAGGCCAGTGCCCAGAAAAATATCGGTAATGTCCCGCCGGCGGCATTTGCTGCCATTTAGAAAATAAGTAGACTGCGCTTCGCGGGTAACCAGCCGTTTAATGGAAATTTCACTGCGATCGGCCATATTGCCACTAAGCCGGCCTTCGGTGTTTTCAAAAACCAGCTCAACCGTTGCCTGAGAAACCGGCTTGCGCTGGCCTGAGCCATTAAAAATAACATCGGTCATGGCGTCGCCGCGCAGGTTTTTCGCCGAGCTCTCACCCAGTACCCAGCGCACCGCATCAATCACATTAGATTTACCGCAGCCGTTCGGGCCGACTACGGCCGTCATCTGTTCAGGAAAAGGTACCTGAGTTGGGTCAACGAAGGACTTAAAGCCCGCCAGTTTAATGTGTTTTAAGCGCATTTGTGCCCGGCATTATTATTGTTGTTAGGATGCGTTGTTACTGTATTTAACTGCTAATCTAAATCGTTTAATGGCCAGCGAACAATAAAATCTTCAAAATTATCCATATCTACCTGGGTTTCACAGATGGTTTTATTACGCACTGACATTTGCTTTTTATGCATCAGGCTTTTTTTACCATTGTTCAAAAGCGGATGCCAGCTGGGCAAGCCGCGGCCTTCATGCAGACGGCGATAAGCACAGCTGGTCGGCATAAAGAAAATGTCTTTCAGGTTTGCTTTAGTCAGCTGAATACAGTCGGGCACCAGCACACTGCGCTGGCTGTACTCAGTGCATTCACACTTGTGGCTGTTCAGATAGCGGCAGCCAATATTGGTGTACTGCACCTGCTCATCAGCCTTTAACACGCTGGTAGGCCCCTGCTCTTCATCATCATCAATAAATTTATTCAGACAGCATTTTGCACAGCCATCGCACAGCGCTTCCCATTCCTCGGTGTTCATTTCATCGAGGGTTTTTGTTTCCCAGTAGCGCTCTGCTAATGCCATTGTTAACTTACCTTTGTCGTTACGGTTAAATAGTCGGCCAGTTGCAGCCGCAGCTGATCGCCAGCTTGTAAAGGCCCGACACCCGCCGGCGTACCGGTAAGCACCATATCACCGGGCAAGAGGGTAAAGTGCTGTGACATTTCACTGATCAGCTGACTGATGCCGCGGATCATATTGGCACTGTTGCCGTGCTGTCGCTCCACACCGTTAACGGCTAAACTAAAATCCAGCTGCTGCGGATGGGCAATATCGGCTGCCGGCACAAAACCGGCCACCGGACAGGCACCGTCAAAGCCTTTGGCGACTTCCCAGGGCCGGCCCAGTTGCTTTAAATTCGCCTGCACGTCGCGCAGGGTTAAATCCAACGCCAGACTGTAGCCCCAAATTGCAGCAGCAACCTGCTCAGCCGACGCCGCAGTTAGTGGCTTATTGATCAGTACCGCTATTTCCAGCTCATTATGCACCGCGCCACGCCCGGTCGGAATAGCAAAAGCCGGTGCCAGCGGGCACAATGCCGTAGCGGGTTTAATAAAAAATAATGCCTCAGCAGCAGTTTTACTCTGCATTTCGGCAATATGATCCTGATAATTCTGACCAATACACACTACTTTACCCAATGGTAGCGCCAGCGGGCTGCCATCGATGTGCTGATGAAAATAGCTCATTGTTTACTCAGCAATAATCAGGTCGGCCAGGTAGCCAACACTAGTAACAAAGTAATAAGAGCGGTTCCAGTGCATCAGGCTTTTATAGTTGTCATAACCTAAAAAGGCCCGGCCACCCTCGCCATCTGGCAGTACCAGGGCAGCTTGTAAATCCCGCGCAGGTAAGTCTGTGCCATTTAGCCGGCGCACCCCCAGCTCATTCCATTTGGCCAGGCTGCGGGCAGAGTCGTTCCAGCGCCCTAGCCAGGCGGTCCGCGCCAGGCTGCCACGTTGAATGGCCAAACCGGCATCAAACCCTTCGGGCAATACCACTTCCCGTCCCCAGGTAATACTGTTATCCCAGTCCTGCTGTTTTAAATAGTTGGCAATCGACGCAAACACATCCAGCTGATTGGTCCAGATATCTTTTTTACCATCACCGTCACCATCCTGGGCATAGGCCAGAAATGAGCTTGGCATAAACTGGCTCTGGCCCATCGCGCCGGCCCAGGACCCTTTCATATCGGCAAAGCTGATATGGCCCTCGGCCAGAATATCCAACGCATTAAAAAATTCCTGGCGGAAAAAGGTTTCGCGCCGGCCATCATATGCCAGGGTGGCTAACGCAGACGGAATGGAATAATTGCCCATAAAGCGGCCGAAGCTGCTCTCCAGCCCCCACAGGGCAACAATAAAGCGTGGCTGCACACCATATTTTTCACCAATTTTTTCCAGCTCTGGCAAATACTGCTTATAAAAGCCCCGGGCCATGGTGATCCTGATATCACTTACCCGCTTGGGCAAATAGGTACTGAGGGTTTCAACGACTTCAGGCTGGCTCTGATCCGCTTTTACCACCCGCTCGTGAAAAGTTAACGAGCTGAACACTTCATCCAGCAGGGCCTGATCATAGCCTTTTTGCTCAGCCTCCTGCCGTAAAGCTGCCGTGTATTGTTCAAAGCTGGGCTTAGCCGGTTGCTCAGCAGCCGCTGCTTCAGGCTGATTGCTGGTCTGGCTGGTTGCAGCAATACTGCCAGCAGGATGGATTAAACTGCTTGCCAACAATGCTGGCAAGCCAAGGTTTTTCAGCGCTAATTTTAATTTCATACTAACCTTTTTCTGTCTGGATACTGGCTTTATGCTGAGCCAGCAGGTTTTCGGGTGGGGGTGGTAACTGCAGATAAAACCCCTGTGAACTGAGAGCAGAACGTAACTTATGAATATCAACCTGGGCCAAATGTTCCCGCTTTGCCAAATTAAGTATGGTTACCAGCTGCGGCTTACCAAAAGTGGTCATTAAAGCAGCGGGCACTGGACTGAAATCGTCGCGCCGTTCAACATACAGGTAAGTGCCCTCTTTGCGCGGGCTTTTATAAACAACACATAACATCAATAAAACGTCTTCGCTACCTTGCCTAACAGAGGGCGAAACTATAACATGAAGCACAGGTAATGCGCACTGACCAGTACGTCAGGTGCATAAATAATACTGCTTATCGCAGTGACAAAAATAACGCGTGCGCCGATAGTTTTATGTCTGATAATTCGTTAGAACTGAAAGGGAGTTTATTCCCTATGTCAGTGTTGCACTGTGCTGATTTAAGCGTGGCAACCCTGCAAAAATTATTAAGCGCCAAACTGGCGCAAGCGCCTGCATTTTTTCTGCAGGCCCCTATCGTCCTCAACCTTAGCGATGTTAGCCAAACTCCCGACTTTGCCTCATTAAAACACCTGTTTATGGAGCTTAAGCTGGTATTAGTTGGGGTAACTGCGGCCAATGCCGGGCAAAAAGCCGCAGCCCATGCCGCCGGCCTGGCTGTATTGCAAGCGGGTAAAGCCAGCATAAAAGCAAAAGAGCCGGCAGCCGTGCAACAACCTGCCCAAAACCCGGCTGCTGAGGTTGCTGACAACACATCCGCTGCCAACAATTCTGCGGTTGCTGCAGTAGCCGCGACCATGGACAGCAAAGTCGTTGAGCAAACGGTGCGCTCTGGCCAGCAAATTTATGCCAAAGGTACCGACTTAATCGTTAAAGGAGCGGTTGGTGCCGGTGCAGAAGTGATCGCCGATGGCAACATTCATATCTATGGCTCGCTACGGGGCAAGGCGATAGCCGGTGCCAGTGGCGATACCAGCAAGCGAATTTATTGTTATAACCTGCAGGCAGAATTAGTGTCTATTGCCGGTAATTACTGGCTCAGTGATAGTTTGCAGGGCAAATTTTGGGGCAAATCAGCCTGCATTAAGATGCAGGACGATAGCTTAGTCATCTCTGAATTAGTGTAAGGATACTCACTATGGCAAAAATTATTGTGGTTACATCGGGTAAAGGCGGTGTTGGCAAAACCACATCCAGTGCCGCTATTGGCACCGGCCTGGCGCTGGCCGGCCATAAAACCGTTATCGTCGATTTTGATATCGGCCTGCGTAACCTCGACTTAATAATGGGTTGCGAGCGCCGGGTAGTGTACGACTTTGTGAATGTGATTAATGGCGAAGCCAATTTAAAACAAACGCTGATCAAAGATAAGCGCACCGATAATCTGTTTATATTACCCGCGTCTCAAACCCGCGATAAAGACGCGCTGACCCGTGAAGGTGTCGAGAAAGTATTAAACGAGCTGGCCAAAGACTTCGACTTTATTATTTGTGACTCACCGGCCGGTATTGAATCCGGCGCGATGATGGCGCTGTATTTTGCCGATGAAGCGGTAGTAGTAACTAACCCTGAAGTTTCATCAGTGCGCGACTCTGACCGGATCCTTGGCATGTTATCCAGCAAATCACGCCGGGCTGAACAGGGCCTGGAAGGCATTAAAGAGCATTTACTGCTAACCCGCTATAACCCGGAGCGGGTAGAAAAAGGCGAAATGCTGAGCGTTGAGGACGTAAAAGAAATTCTGGCAATTGAATTAGTGGGTGTTATTCCCGAATCACAGGCAGTATTAAATGCCTCTAACTCGGGCCAGCCGGTAATTCTGGATAAAGACAGCGACGCCGGCCAGGCCTATCTGGATACCATAAAGCGCTTATTAGGCGAGCAAGTGCCGTTCCGTTTTCTTACCGTGGAGAAAAAGGGCTTTATTAAAAGGATTTTCGGAGGATAACTGATGTCATTACTGGATTATTTTCGCTCAACTAAGAAAAACACCGCCAATACCGCCAAAGAGCGGCTGCAGATTATTGTCGCGCACGAGCGCAAGCGTCGTAACGGCCCGGATTATCTGCCGCAACTGGAACGCGATATTCTGGAAGTTATCCGTAAATACGTTGATATTCCGGCTGATCAAATCGCTGTATCGCTGGAGCAGCGCGGCGACCAGATCTCAGTACTGGAACTCAACGTCACCTTCCCGGATGATAAGCGTTAAGCTTTTTAAACGTTATAATAATAACCAGCCCGCTTATTGCGGGCTTTTTATTTCCTCCTGCAACATACCAGCATCAGTGACCTGTCACTTGCAAAGTGACTAAACATCGCTCATTTTTAGTCTGGACAAGATATTTTAACTGAGACACTAAATAGATAAGTCTTATTGGAGCAATACATGTTTAAAGCCATTTTAATTAATAAAGACGAGCACGGGTATCACGCAGTATTAAGCGATGTAGACGAACAGCAACTGCCAGCAGGTGATGTTACGGTTAACGTACTGGCCAGTACCATCAATTATAAAGACGCACTGGCCATTACCGGTAAAGCGCCGGTGGTGCGCAGTTTTCCTATGGTACCTGGCATTGATCTTGTAGGTGAGGTGCTGCAATCTGACTCTGCGCGCTTTAACGTCGGCGATAAGGTATTGCTAAATGGTTTTGGTGTTGGTGAAAGACACTGGGGCGGCCTGGCACAAAAAGCCCGCCTCGACAGCAGCTGGCTGATTTCTCTGCCTGCAAGTTTAACCCCTGAAAATGCAATGGCAGTGGGCACCGCCGGCTACACGGCCATGTTGTGCGTATTGGCACTGCAAAAGCACGGGATTACCCCTCAGCATGGCGAAGTGCTGGTTACCGGCGCGAATGGCGGTGTGGGTAGCTATGCGGTGCGGATATTAACGAAACTCGGCTATCAGGTAGTTGCGGCTACGGGGCGGCCAGATGAAAGTGCCTACCTTAAAAAACTTGGCGCGGTAGAAATTTTGCCACGCAGCCAGCTGAGTGAGCCAGGAAAACCGCTACAAAAAGAGCGCTGGGCCGCTGTGGTAGATTGTGTGGGAAGTCACACCCTGGCAAATGCCTGTGCCAGCACCCGCTATGGTGGTGCCGTTGCGGCCTGTGGTTTGGCGCAGGGCATGGACTTTCCATCATCCGTTGCCCCCTTTATTCTGCGCGGGGTGACCTTATACGGCATTGATAGCGTAATGCGGCCGTTGGCTGATCGCGTGCAGGCATGGCAGCATTTGAGTGAAATACTCAGCCCGGAAGATTTTAACGCCATAAGCCAGGTTATTTCGTTAGATGAAGTCATTGATACCGCCTCAGCGTTACTGGCAGGTAAGATTCAAGGCAGAATCATCGTAAAAATGTGATCATAAAAAGGCAAAATATTTCACTGCTAATAATTAAAAATAACCGATACAAAAACGCCCGCTAATGCGGGCGTTTTTAAGCGACTTATACAGAACCGTTAAAGTGGCTTATTACTCTGCTACAAAACCATCCATTACTGTTAAACCTACACCCATTAAGCCGGCGCCGTCGCGGGCAATGGCGGTGTAAATTTTATTCGCTTCCAGCATCAGGGCGCCGGTTTCAATGGCAGCGGTTTTGGTACCGGTTGGGGTTACTGTTACAAAATATTCACCTGCGGCCAGTGGCACATAGCCGGTTTCTGCTTTAAACGGCACGTCGCTGAAAGCTGGCATTACATCGGCAATATTACCATCGGCTGTGACATAGATATCAACATTGCCAGCCAGGGTAGAACCATGGACGATGCGAACACGGGCTTCAGTTGCTACAGTACGGGTGTTGTCCATCAGAATAAGCGGCTCGATGGCAAAATCATCGGCATCACTTAGTGAGCCAACCGCCAGCACAGAGTAAAACGCACCCGCTTCCAGCGTTACATCAGCATCTATTACTGCAGTCTCAGTATTAGCGACTGCAACTTTAACATTGTAGTCGCCGGGCGCTGGCGCAACATAACCGGTGAAATCCGGGAAAGCTAAGTCTGATACCAATGGCTCGGCGAAGTTATCATTAACTACGACATCAACTGCCGGCGCATCTGAGACATTATGTACCACCCGCAGTGAAGAGGTTGTGCCGTCATCCAGAATAGGTAATACATCGCCCTCTGGTGTTACGGCAATTAATGATACCGGTGACGCACCTGAGTACTCACTGTTAATGGCGGCAACCACTAAATCCATACCACCGGACAGCTCCAGGGTGTTGCTGTCAAAAACGACAGTGTCGGTACCCGGCAGGGTAATTCGCACCCGGTAATCACCGGCAGGAACATCCAGGGCTTCGGTAAATTCAGTGAACGCCAGGGTGGTAAGCGGTGCACCCAGCTCGTCATCAGGCGCTGTAACATGAATATCTACTGCTGGCGCTGCCGAGGCAGCATGCACAACTTGCAGCCGGACGTTACCTTCGGCTAAATCGGCTACATCAGACGTTACTACTAATGGCGCCAGGGTTTCATCGGCAACTAAGCCTACTGCAAACACCTTGTAATTGGTGGCCTCTGCCAATGCCAACTCGGCAACATCTATTACAGTTGCGGTGTTACCCTCACCCGGCAAAATAGCGTCGACCGCTACCGCGTAGTCGGCAGGCGGTAAGCTAAAGTTCTCGGAACTGCTGCCATAGGCCAGGTTTTCAATGGCTACATCGCCATTCACACTGACATTTACTGCCGGGGCATCAAATGACGCGTGGATAACCCGCAGGGTAGCATCAACTACTGGCGGTGGTGGTGGCGGTGGAGTCGGTGTTGGTAAATCTGAATCACTGTCAAAACAACCTGTAAGTGATAAAGTTAAAACTGCCGGAACGGCAAATTTTAGTATTCCTTTCATGGTTATTACCCTTCAGTTATTAGTTGCGTAATGTTTACGTCACATAAATCTGAAAGGGATCAGCTTTTTTAATTGCAAATTTGTGTATAAATTAGCCAATATTTTCTATTGATCTGATTGATAACTAATAACGTTTATTCCAAATTTTTTATCAAATTTTGCACATGCGCCGGAACTGGCAAATGAGGTAAAAGCAATTGCTGGCGCCAGCCTGTTAAATACTCTGGCAGCGGCAGTAACGTTCTCTCTTGATCTGTCACCCGCCAACACCAGTTAAAATATTCATGCAGCTGTCGCCGAACCGATAAGAATGCTGCGGGAATAGCGGTTTCAGCCGCAGTTTCCTTAATAGCCTGGCTCAGTTCTGCCAGCACCACTTTTTCGCCGGGAAAATGCTCCAGATGATAATAAGCCTGCGGGCAGCCATCTTGCGGTAGTTGCTTTGCCAGCTCTATTAATTCGATGAGGGTTTTGGCATGCCGGCGCAAATCACGGCCGGTCATTCCCGGAATATTCAGTAAACTCTCAACCGAACCCGGCTTGCGTTTTGCCAGCTCCAGCATCTGAAAGTCTTTGATAACAAGGCCAAGTGCTAAATCACGACTGGCTGCGTAGTCCAGCCGCCATGCTACCAGTTCACGCAATACCGCCAGCTCACGGCTGCGTAACAGTGAACCGTTTTTCACTTCCAGATATTTTAAGCGAGGAGGTAACGGATTTGCCCGTCGCTGCTGCAGTTGCTGACCTTCGGCCAATAATAATGGTAATAAAGCCGGGTTGGTAAACTGCTCCATTAAATGCTGATACAACGGCAACAAATACGTTACGTCGTTGGCGGCATACTCCAGTTGCTTAACCGCCAGGGGCCGGGCTAACCAGTCGGTGCGCGACTCACTTTTATCCAATACTTCGCCGGTAGCCCGCTCTACCAGTTTGGCATAACCGATACTACTGCCCCACCCCAATAACTCTGCAGCCAGCTGAGTATCAAATAATGGCTGAATATGGTGGATGCCAATGGTCGCCAGTGCTTCCAGATCTTCCGTACAGGAATGCAGGGTTTTAACGATGGTTTCATCTGCAAATAACTGCGCCAAAGGCTGCCAGTCAGTAATGGTCAGGGGGTCAACCAGCGCAAGCTGTTTGCCGTCAAACAACTGAATTAGCCCCAGCTTGGGATACAAGGTACTTTGGCGGATAAATTCAGAATCGACTGCCAGTGCGCTCTGGCCGGCAGCATTCTGACAATACTGAGCCAGGCTGCGGTTATCGGTTATTACATAACTCATGCATACATCTCATAAAAACAAAGCCGGCAAAAGCCGGCTCTGGATTAATCCCGCAGCTCGCGGCGCAGGATCTTACCAACATTGGTTTTCGGTAATTCTTCCCGGAATTCTACCAGTTTTGGTACTTTGTAGCCCGTTAAATGTTGTTTGCAATGCGCAATTACGTCTTCTTCAGTCAGTGTCGGGTCTTTTTTGACAATAACCACCTTCACAATTTCACCGGACGCCTCATTAGCAACGCCGACAGCTGCCACTTCCAGCACCTTTTCGTCCATTGCCACCACTTCTTCAATTTCATTCGGAAATACGTTAAAGCCGGAGACGATAATCATGTCTTTTTTGCGATCAACAATGTAGAAGAAACCTTCGTCATCCATTGTTGCAATGTCACCGGTATATAACCAACCATCTTTAACCGTTTTAGCAGTTTCCTCAGGCCGGTTTAAATAACCCAGCATCACTTGTGGGCCCTGAACCAGCATTTCACCTGGCTCGCCAGCCGCAACATCTTTGCCCTCTTCGTCTACTAAACGAATTAAGGTTGAAGGTGCCGGCAGGCCGATACTACCGTTGAAATCAGCTAAATCGAACGGGCTTAAGGTAACCAGCGGGCAACATTCTGTTAAGCCATAGCCTTCGAGTAAACGGGTTTTAGTCACTTTTTTCCAGCGCTCTGCCACAGGACGCTGTACTGCCATACCACCGCCTAACGACAGCTTTAAACGACTGAAATCTAACTCCGCAAAACCGGGCGTGTTCAGCAAGCCATTAAACAGGGTATTGACGCCGGTAATAGCAGTAAACGGAAATTTCGACAGTTCTTTAACAAAAGCCGGCATATCACGTGGATTGGTAATTAATAAATTAGTGCCACCATATTTAAAGAAGGTAAAGAAATTCGCCGTTAAGGCGAAGATATGATAAAGCGGCAGGGCTGTAACCACATGCTCTTTACCTTTGTCGAGGAAACAATCCAGGAAGGCACTACACTGCTCCAGGTTTGCTACCATATTGCGGTGGGTTAACATAGCACCTTTCGACACGCCGGTTGTACCGCCGGTATACTGCAAAAAAGCGATATCTGCGCCGCTGACATCCGGTTTCTGATATTTTAAATGCTGCCCTTTCTCCAGTACCGCATTAAAAGTAACAAACTTACTTAACGAGTAAGCCGGCACCAGCTTTTTAACGTGTTTTACAACCAGGTTGACAATAGTGCCTTTAACCATACCCAACATATCACCCATTTTGGTCAGGATAATATGTTCCAAATTGACCTGTTTCTCTACAGCAGCAAGGGTATGAGCAAAGTTATCGACAATGACAATAGCCTTGGCTTTTGAATCAGTTAACTGATGCTGTAATTCACGGGGAGTATACAGCGGGTTAACGTTAACGACTGTACAGCCTGCCCGCAACACCCCCATTAACACGACCGGGTATTGCAACAAATTCGGCATCATAATGGCAACAGCGTCACCTTTTTTCAGGCCAAGTTCTTTTTGCAAATAAGCAGCAAAAGCCTTGCTTAATTTGTCCAGTTCACGGTAACTGACACTTTTACCCATGTTGATAAACGCAGTTTTGTCAGCAAACTGACTGATACTCTGGGAAAAGATATCAAGCAGGGAAGGGTAATGATCAGCATCAATTTCTGCGGGCACACCTGACGGGTAACGCTTTAACCAAACTTTATCCACCGTCCTCTCCTTTCTATTAAGGTTATTATTTTATAGTTATAAATATGGCTGCCTGCAATAAATGATTGTGTATTACTGCCGGGGAATAAGCCTAATGTTGAGTATTTACTCTAGTGCTAATCATCCCACAATTGCCCGCCTTGCACAATTAGCTTGCTGCAGATGCTTTTTAATCAGAGTTAATCAGCGGGTTTAATAAATTTCAGGGTCATCCGGTCACTTTCACCAATAGCAAGATAGGTTTCCCGATCGTAATTGCCCAGCGCCAGTGTAGGGGGCAAAGTATACACCCCTTTCGGGTGATCTTTGCTATCAAGCAAGTTGGCATTAATTTCACTGCGCGCTGCCAGTTGAAAGCCAACCTGCTCTGCAGCGGCAATCACGTAAGCTTCGTCAAGGTACCCTTCTACTGCCACGCTGGTGGTATCTGATAAGGGTGCAGCTCTGTGTTCAACTAAACCCAATACGCCACCGGGTTTAATCAGATCATACAAGGTTTGCAAGGTTGCAGATAAATGGCCGCTTTCATCCCAGATATGGGCATTACGAAACGACAGCACCATGTCAAATTGCGCTGTAGCTAAAGCTGGCTGCAGATATGGTGGGTCAAGTTCAACCTCGTGTACTGTGCCGAAAAACGCTTCGTTTTCAAGAATTCTTTCGGACAGTTTTGCACTCAAGCGTGCCCAGAACTTCGCCCGTTCCCCTTTTAACGTGCCATCATCCTGGCGGAACTGGGCGATAGTAAAATGGCCCTGCTCTTTTAAATAAGGCGCCAGAATTTCCGTATACCAACCGCGGCCAGGCCATACTTCAAGCACTGCCATATCTGGCTTCAAGCCAAAAAAATTCAACGTTTCGGCTGGATGTCGATACTGGTTACGAGCGATATGCTCAGCGCTACGTTCACTGCTAAGTGCTAACTCGCTTAGTTTCTGCCGCGGATCAGGCTCTGCCGCCAGCGTTTGCCAGCTAAGACTCAGCCCCAATGTCAGTACTATGTTTATTATTATATTTTTCATAGCTTCCTTTTACTGCTATTCAGCTTACAACACATCATACTTGTATGACCACAGCACAACGCAATCGTTCTAAGATAGCCTGCACTGCTGAAAATTGTCCAGCAAAACACTCAATTGATAATCTTAATTGAATTCTTAAGTGAAAATAACGACAGCTTATCTCATGACACTTGGTTGGCCATAGGAGTTAACGTACACTTAAGTTAATTTAAAAAAGATTGAGGTTAAGCAATGCGCCCAACTTTGTTGTGTCTGGCACTGGCAAGTTTATTACCATTAAACGTGGTAGCTGCCCCACAGAATATTATTTATATGATTGGTGATGGCATGGGGCCGTCATATGTTGCGGCCTACCGCTATTATCAGCACGACCCGGCTGCAACCGAGGTAGCCAATACCGTTTATGACGATTTACTGACCGGCATGGCCAGTACCTACCCTGATGATGATACCCTGGTTACCGATTCGGCAGCCGGTGCAACAGCCCTTGCAACCGGTGTTAAAAGCTATAACGGCGCGATTGCCGTTAACCGCCAACATATTCCAATTGGTACCATGATGCAGCTGGCAAAACGGCTTGGCAAAGCAAACGGTATTGTCGCCAGCTCACAGGTTAACCATGCTACACCGGCGTCATTTCTGGCACACAATAAAAGTCGGCGTAATATGAACGACATAGCCGATATGTACCTGGATTACCGGATTGAAGGCAAACCGGTTGCCGATTTAATTATTGGCGGAGGCACTAAATACTTTGTACGGCAAGACCGTAATCTTATTGATGGCTTCACTGAACTTGGCTACCAGTATACTGATGACTATCGTCAACTGGACAGTCTGACCCGTATACCGGCAATCGCGTTACTTACTGAGGACGCATTACCTGCTGTACTCAACACCAGTTATGACAGCATGTTAGCGCCCCTGACGGACAAAGCGCTGCAGCTGCTATCAAAGGCAGATAAGGGCTTCGTACTGATGGTAGAAGGCAGCCAGATTGACTGGTGTGGTCACGATAATGACATTGCCTGTGCCATGGCGGAAATGCATGACTTTGCCAAAGCGATTGAAGTTGCTAAAGCCTACGTTGATGCCAACCCGGATACCTTATTAATTGTTACCGCTGATCACGAAACCGGCGGCTTGTCATTAGGCGCCAATGGTGTTTATCAGTGGCGCACTGACGTGATTAAGCAAGTGAAAGCAACAGGGCGGGAAATAGCCAAGCAGCTGCGTCAACTGGAAAACCAGCAGGAAATCAGCAAGCGTTATACAGAGCTGACGGGTATCAGCCTCGATAAAGCACAGCTGCAAATGCTGCTAACGGCGCTTGCCAACGAAGATGAAAAAGTTGGCCGCAGCCAGATATTGCAGTTCATCAGTGATGCCTCACTAACCGGCTGGACCAGTGGTGGCCATACTGCAGCGGATGTGCCCGTTATGGCGTATGGTAAACATGCCGGCGAATTTAACGGTTTTATGGATAATACCGCCATCGCCAAAAAACTGATTCAATATATTCAACAAACTAAGTAGCTGATTGTGTTTGCAGAATTGAAACGAACCAATTTGCTCACGCTAACACGCCGTAAACCCATCCATGGGGGCTCGTTTCCGCCCGTCCAGGGCTTCAACGGTTAGCTTAGAGCAAGTTGGTTCTCACTCAGGTTCAATCAACTGGCGACGTAATTTCGGGGCGGTAGTGTCAGGGTGCAGCCAGATATCAAAAAAAGCCGGGGCAAATTCTTTATCTTCCACTATGCCAATATCGGTGTCGTTAAAATAAAATTGTACATGGCCCTGCTCAGTATAAAGTGCCGCTAACCGGTCACCTTCTTTTACATCGCGCCACAGCTTATCAAGACTCTTCGCCCATTGCTGTTGCTGCTGCTCACTGCTACGATCCAGTTCTTGCCACTGCTCAACTGTGGCTTCAATAAACTGGTCTTTACTGATATCACGCTTGTAAGTTAACTCCAGTAACAACGGACGGGTTTGCTGATAATCACTGAAGCTGCCATCTGTGCTGGCCAGTCTGGCATCGTATAACTGCCAGAATAAATAGCGATAACTGCCCTCACCCACGGTGGTCAAATCAGGCTTTGCTGCCAACATGCCCGCAAAGCCCAGTGCCACTATACTAACTACCAGCTTGTGCATAAAACCTCCTGCTATACCCCAGTATCACGCCGATAATACCCCATATGATAACCATAACCACAAAGGACCAAGCCGCTAACGGAAAATACAATACACCGCCGCTTAACGCGGCACCGCCCAGATAAGACAACGGGCCGCCACTGGCTCCCAGTAAAAACCCCAACCACCATGGCCGTAAAAATCCCGCCATGGTTTCTACCGCAGCCAGCGAAAACAATGCCCATAGCAGTAAAAACCAACCCGGCAGTAAGCTACTTCCGCTGAACGAAATAACCTGTAAAGAGACCAGTATTGCATCAACCGCAAGACCTGCCAGCGTTATCAGCAATACTGCCAGTCGCGCACGATTGGGCAGCAGATATAAACCATATAACAAATAAGCCAGTGCCGGCACTATCGCCAGGGTTTGAAAATACACCAGCGCCAACCAGGCCAGTTCAAAACCGATAATTGAGCGCCAGTGAATACCCCTGCGTGGACTTAAGTAACCTGCAGGCACTGCTGAGCTAACATTACTCATTGTTGTTTCATCTTCTTAGCCAGTTTGTTCCGCAGCCCGTAAGGCAGTAACCCGAGCGCTTTTAACACAAAACTTAACCGCCGCGGAAAGCGTAAGCGGCTTTTACCGGCGTTGATACCATCAAAAATCCGGCTGGCTGCTTTTTCAGGCGCCATCAGAAATGGCATCTCGAAATCGTTTTTCCGGGTAAGGGGTGTATCAATAAAACCGGGCTCAATTAAACAAACATTAATATCGGTGTCAGCTAAGTCAACCCGTAAGCTGTCAGCAAAATAGGCAACCGCAGCCTTACTGGCGCCATAAGCCTCGGCGCGGGTAAACGGAAAAAAATGCGACATTGAACTGACAATAGCCAGCGTTGGATGACTTCCTGTGTTCAGCAGTGGCAATAAATAACGGGTGCAGCAAACGACCCCCTGAACATTGACCGCAAAGGTACGTTCAAATGCAGCCAGATCAAGATCGTCTGCATCGACATACTCACAGGTTCCGGCATTGAGAATCGCAACATCTATTTTCTGGCCAGCGGGTAAGGCTGCCGCCCAACTGGCGAGTGCGACGCTGTCAGTGACATCTAAACTTACCGGTTTAATGTTGGCATTTTGTGCAGCCAGTTCTGCCAGTTTGTCGGTTGAACGGGCGACAGCGTAAACCTGCCAGCCATTATTGGCATAACGCAATGCTGTTGCTTTGCCCATGCCGGAGCTGGCACCGGTGATCAGACAAATTTTAGCCATGATATATCCTTATAACGAAACTGCCTGGCAGTTTATATCGATGTTATTAACAGGATTGTACGCAAAGACATGGAGGCTGGATTGGTTCAGGCGTAAAGATCAACGCCCAACAACGACTGAACTTCAGCCCGACGCTGTTCGTTCTGTTGACTCTGATAGGCTGCAACTGCTTGCTGACCGCGGCTGCTATTACTGTTTTGAAAGTTGCTTTGTTGATTGCGCTCATTATCCAGCTGATTAATTACCTGCTGACTGGCCCGGATACCTGTGCCTGCACTGGTATTTGTCGATCCAGCTAACCGACTGTCATCCTGTAATGGCGCACGACGCTGCTCAGTACCAGCAAATACGCTGGCAACATTAGCGGTGGCATTCAGGCTTTGATTTACAGTCAGGCTCATAACATCTTCATAGTAAGCAAACTGGCTTAATTATAACCAGTTTGCCAATTTAACCAAGTGTTTTATCTGCCGGGTAATTTTTTCCAGCTGACTTCGTCCCGCACATAGACGGGCTCAGCCCGTTCGGCACTGACAAAAAGCCCCTGGCTAAAAGCTGGCTGTGCCAGGGTTAGCATATCCCGGGCAGAAGGATACAAAATGTCACTGGCAATATCGGCTGGCTGCGCCCGCATCAGCTCAGTGGCATACGTTTGCCAGCCCGTGCCAACCGCTACTACTTTGTCACTTAAGCCAAGTGGCGCCAATAGTTGCGGTTTAATCGCCTGTTCGGCAGTTAATTGTTGCAACTCGCCATTACTGTCGCTGCTAAAGCTGGCCAGATACACTTCTGCCATTCTGGCATCTATAGCTGCAACAATCTGACTAGCCTGATGTATCCGCACCGCAGCCTGTGCCATTGCAGCCAGAGTCGAGACACCAAACACCGGTAAGTCCGCGCCAAACGCCAGGCCCTGGGCCACCGAGACCCCAATCCGCACCCCGGTAAAGCTACCCGGCCCGCGACCAAACACGATACCATCCAGCATGTTCAAGCTAAGGCCAGCCTCAGCCAGCAGGCTGTCTATCATTGGCAACACTCTTTTGCTGTGCTGCTGCGGACACACCTCGTCCAGCGCAATAATATGGCCCTGTTGGAGCAGGGCCACTGAACAAGCTTCAGTTGAGGTATCCAGTGCCAGTAACTTCACTTTAATTTTCCTGTCTTGTCTGTTGTAAAAACGCTACTGCGTCATCCAGCGAGCGGGTACGACGCATCGGCGGCAAACTCTTTAGAAATACACTGCCATAGGGCCGGGTCACCAGGCGGTTGTCGCAGATAACCAGCACGCCACGATCGGTGACATCACGGATAAGCCGGCCTACGCCCTGCTTCAGGGTGATAACCGCCTGCGGCAATTGCACCGTGCTAAACGGGTCCAGGCCGCGGCGCTGACAATCTTCGCTGCGTGCCTGTAACAACGGGTCGTCGGGTGATGCAAACGGCAGTTTATCGATAATCACGCAACTTAGCGTATTACCACGCACATCTACCCCTTCCCAGAAGCTGCCGGTACCCAGCAGCACTGCGTTGTCCAGGGTAACAAATTGCTCCAGCAACAAGCGCTTACCAGTACTGCCCTGCACCAACACCGGCTGACTAATCTGTTCTGGCAGTGCATTGGCCATCCACTGCAACATACGATGGCTGGTAAATAAAAAGAAACAACGACCATTATTGGCTTTAATCAGCTTTACCGCTAATTCAAGTAACGCCGGGCCCATTTGCTGCTGATGCGGTTCCGGTAAATATCGCGGCAGGCATAACATGGCCTGGCTGGCATAATCGAACGGGCTTTCCAGCAGCAAAGTCTGGGCATCATCCAGTCCCATCTGCGCGGTGTAATGGTTAAAGCCTTCGTTAACTGACAAGGTGGCAGAAGTGAAAATCCAGCTGCGCTGCTCAGCCGCCACTATCGCTTTAAAACGATCAGCTATGCTTAGCGGCGTTAAATGCAAACTGACATGCAGCCGACTGGTTTCGTACCATAAACTTACCCCGGTCTGACTTAAATCCTGCATTTTCAGCAAGCGGTTTTTCAGTTGCGCCAGCCGCTCAAAAACATTATCTACGGTATCACTGCGGCCCAGGCTGCTTTTTAATACCTGATACAGCATGTCGATAGCATCATTTACCCGGGTGAGCGCAGTTTGCATCGGCGCCTGCTGAGCTAAATCACGCCAGTTGCCACGACTGGGGTCTGCCGCAAACTGCAGCCGCCAGTCACGCACTAAACTGGCCAGCTTTTCTGCCACTTTTACTAATTGTGGGTGATCGCGCAGCTCAGTTTTACAGGCCAGCTCTAAATCTTTGCACAAATCCAGCAGTAAACGGCTGGATACCTGCTCGCCAAAGTAGTCACTGGCTATATCAGGCAGTTGGTGTGCTTCATCGAAGATAATGACATCCATCTGCGGCAGCAGTTCACCAAAACCGGTGTCTTTTAGCGCTAAGTCGGCGAAAAATAAGTGATGGTTTACTACCACTAAGTCAGCTGCCTGGGCATTTTTACGGGCTTTAAGTAAATGGCAGTCTTCATATACCGGGCAGTCTTTACCAAGACAGTTGTCGGTGGTGCTGGTCACGTAAGGCAAGGCTTTTGAGTCTTCGGCAATATAACTGAGCTCACCAATATCGCCCGACTGGGTTTCAGATGACCACTTTTTAATCAGGCTTAAATCCTGAATTAATTGCTCGTCCTGCACCGGCACATGGTTGTAATGTTGCTCTAAACGAAACAAGCATAAGTAATTGGCGCGGCCTTTTAATAAGGCGCTGTGAATTGGACTGGCCAGCGCCTGCTGCACTTTGGGCAAATCGCGCAGAAAGAGTTGCTCCTGCAGGTTTTTAGTACCGGTAGACAAAATAACTTTTTTGCCAGCAAGTAACGCCGGCACCAGATAGGCATAGGTTTTGCCGGTGCCCGTTCCGGCTTCGACAACCAATGCCGTGTTGCCGGAAATGGCTTCGGCAACCGCCTCAGCCATCTGCAACTGAGCAGCACGCGGGTTAAAGCCTGAAATATTGCTGGCAAGCTTGCCCTTTTCCGCGAACGCAGCCAGCACCTGTCGGGCCAGATTACTCATCATGGGTTTGCTGCTTCAGGCTGGGGTTTAAGGTCGTCACTACAGCACCTGGTTTAAAAAAAGAGCGCTATTATGCCTTTATCAGCAGAAAAATTCAGACAAAAATATCAAGGTGGCCGTCTTTATCTACATGTTGTTCCTCTTCCGGCGTCGTGTAAGGCGGCTCCGGATAATCTTCAGCACGCCTGCCTCTGTTGAACGATGGCCGGCGCATAATAAGATATTTTTGTTCATTCGGTTTTAGCGGGCTTAACCTGGCTTCTTTAAACACCGGTACCACCTGCTTTGGATCAGGCTCAACCGGCGTGCCTGGCACCCGTTGTACAAACGGCATAAAAGCGTCCATAACTGCCCCCTAAAAATTCATTACTATGTTATCGGCCTCTTAACAAAAAACTTGAATAGTGCAACTCATTGACTATACAAGTTGACCGTATTTTAACCTCGAAATTCACAAATCGAGTTAACCTCGAAAAATTATTTATGGAAAAATAAGCGGCTTAATAATTAAAAGCATTATATATCAATATAATAACAGGTTTTGCTTGAAATTATGTTCGGCATATCGCGCTTGCACTTTAGCTGCTTCGCAGGTAACTTGTATAACATCTTAATACGCAAGAATCAGATAATGCTTAACGTTACTACCCTGCACCACCATCATAGGCACTAGCCGTCCGATATTTCGGAGGGCTGAAGTCTGGCGCTCCGGTGGTAACGTAACAAAAACCCCGAGCCCAGGCCCGGGGTTTTTGTTTATTATATTATCCATTTTTAAATATCGTCATGGAGACCATTATGAGTCCGGCAACAGAAAGTAAACGCTTACGTATCGCAATGCAGAAATCTGGCCGTTTATCGGTTGATTCCCAGGCCCTTTTTACCAGTTGCGGTTTAAAGATAAACTTGCGCGAACAACGTCTGATAGCCCATGTTGAAAATATGGACATTGATATCCTGCGGGTCCGCGATGATGATATTCCCGGCCTGGTAATGGACGGTGTTTGTGACTTAGGCATTGTTGGCGAAAACGTACTGGAAGAAGAATCGCTGCAGCGCCAGCTGGACAACGATAGTTTCGATTACACGGTATTAAAGCGGCTGGATTTTGGCGGTTGCCGCTTATCCATTGCCGTCCCACAAGAAGATGAGTACCGGGGGCCGGCGTCACTTGATGGCAAAACTATTGCGACCACCTACCCCAGATTGTTGGGCCGTTATTTAAAACAGCAAGGCGTTAATGCCCGGGTAGTCAATTTAAAGGGCTCGGTAGAGGTTGCCCCACGCGCAGGTTTAGCAGATGCGATTTGTGATTTAGTGTCAACCGGCGCGACGCTGGAAGCCAATGGTTTAAAAGAAGTAGATGTTATTTACCGCAGCAAAGCAGTGCTTATTCAGCGCAAAGAATTAACCGACAGCAAGCAGCTGAAACTGATTGATAAACTGATGCCGCGCATTAATGGCGTGATGCAAGCCAATGAAAGCAAGTACATAATGCTGCATGCACCGCGCGCCCGCTTAGATGAAGTGATTGCCCTGTTACCCGGCGCGGAAAATCCAACCATGCTGCCGCTGGCTGGCAATGATCATATGGTGGCCATTCATGTGGTAAGCAGCGAAACCTTATTCTGGGAAACCATGGAGCAATTAAAGGCACTGGGTGCCAGTTCCATTTTAGTGTTGCCAATTGAAAAAATGATGGAGTAACGATGGCTACAACTATGGCTACTACTTCTGCTGGCGTGTTTAACTGGCCGCAATTGTCCAGCGAGCAACAACAAGCCGCGCTTACCCGGCCTGAACTGGCGGACTCGGCCGGTTTATCAGAACAGGTACGGACCATTATTGCTTCGGTAAAACAGCAGGGTGACCAGGCCCTGCGCGCATACAGTCAGCAGTTTGATGGTTTAACAGACAACCCGCTACGGTTGAGTGACAGCAAAAAGCGCAGCGTACTGGCAACTTTACTGCCTGAGCGCAAGGCTGCCATCGAGCTGGCTTATGACAATATCCGGAAATTTCATGCTGCTCAGCTGCCACGGGATATTGAAGTGGAAACCAGCAGCGGCGTGGTCTGCCAGCTGAAGAGCCAGGCTATCAGTGCGGTAGGTTTGTATATTCCCGGTGGCAGTGCGCCCCTGCCTTCCACCGTGCTGATGCTGGGGGTGCCCGCCCAGCTCGCAGCTTGTCCGCGCCCCGTGCTGGTCACCCCACCGGGTAAACCCGCCGCTGATGATATAGCCCCGGAAATACTGTATGCCGCTGAGCTGTGCGGTATTACTGAAATTTATACCATAGGTGGTGCTCAGGCTATTGCAGCTCTGGCCTATGGCACTGAAAGTATTGCGAAAGTAGATAAGATTTTTGGCCCTGGCAATCGTTATGTTACCGAGGCCAAACAACAGGTGAGTCAGGATGTAAAAGGCGCGATGATTGATATGCCGGCCGGCCCCTCTGAGGTACTGGTGCTGGCTGACAACAGTGCTAACCCGGCCTTCGTTGCTGCCGATTTACTATCGCAGGCTGAACACGGCCCGGACTCACAGGTTGTGTTAGTCAGTGACAGTGCAGAGCTGATTACGATGGTACAAGCGGAGGTCGCTAAACAACTGGCTGAATTACCACGCAAAGCTATTGCCGAAGCGGCACTGAGCTACAGCCGTTATATTTTAACGGCCGATTTAAAGCAGGCTGTCGAAGTGACCAACGCCTACGCCCCGGAGCATTTAATTGTGCAAACAGCTGTTGACGATGAGCTGGTGGAGCAGTTTACCAGTGCGGCCAGCATTTTTGTCGGCCAGTGGACTCCGGAATCAGCGGGTGATTATGCCAGTGGTACCAACCATGTCCTGCCCACTTACGGGTACAGCAAAACGGTATCAAGTTTGTCATTAACTGACTTCTATCGTCGTTATACTGTGCAAAAATTATCAGCCACCGGTATGCGCAACATTGGCCCGGCCATTGTGACTTTAGCCGAAGCTGAGAGTTTAACTGCGCACGCCAACGCTGTGCGCCTGCGCCTGGCGACACTTAATGGCTCAACAGCAAACAATAATAGTCCTGGCGGAGAGTAAGCATGTCTGAACTGACCGTTCCTGAAATAAACAACCTTGCCCGGCAGCTGGTAAAAGATCTCGTACCTTACGCCTCGGCCCGCAGCAGTATGAGTGGCGGCGCAGTGTGGCTCAACGCCAACGAAAATGCCCTGGCACCGGCATATCAGCTGGATGGCACCTTTAACCGTTACCCGTCTTGTCAGCCACAAGCGGTAATCAATGCTTATGCGGCCTATGCCGGCGTATCGCCGGAGCAGGTGTTGGTTAGCCGGGGTGCTGATGAAGGCATTGAGCTGTTGATCCGCAGTTTCTGCGAACCTAAAATTGACAGCATTACCATTTGCCCGCCCACCTATGGCATGTATGCGATAAGTGCACAAAGTAACCAGACGGCGGTCAATAAAGTGTTGCTGTTAAACAGTGAACAGCTGGATCTGGCCGGTATTTTTGCTACCGAACCTAAACTGGTGTTTATCTGCAGCCCGAACAACCCAACCGGTGATTTGATCCCACGCCAGCAAATTATCGCCGTGCTGGAGCATTTCAAAGGCAAAGCGCTGGTGGTGGTCGATGAAGCCTACATTGAATTTTCACCTGAAGCATCTGTAGTGCCTTTGCTCAGTCGCTACCCGCATTTAGTGGTGCTGCGCACCCTGTCCAAAGCTTTTGGTCTGGCCGGCTTGCGCTGTGGTTTTACCCTGGCTGCGCCGGCGGTAATCTGCGCTCTGAAAAAAATGATCGCACCCTACCCGATTGCTGAGCCGGTAGCGCAAATTGCCGCTCAGGCTTTATCAGCACAAGGTATTGTGCAGATGCAGCACAGCGTTAAGACGATTAACAAGCTTCGCAACGATTTTATCGGCGCAGCGCAGCAACTACCGGGTGTGCAAAGAGTATGGCCCAGTAATGCCAACTATGTCTTACTGCAGGTTGCCGACGCCGCAGACTGCGTTGCCGCGCTGATTAATGCCGATATTCTGATCCGGAATCAGTCCAGCCAACTGGGGTTATCCCAGGTAGTGCGGGTGTCGATTGGCAGCCCTGACGAAATGCAGCGCCTGGCGACAGCCATGCAACAGTATTTTTCTGAAGACAAACCTGATCCTGAAAACCTTGAAAAGAGAGAACACGCATGAGTGGCCAGCCTATTTTATTTATTGACCGCGACGGCACCATGGTGGAAGAGCCACCAATCGACAAGCAGCTCGACAGCCTGGAAAAGCTCGCCTACGAGCCCGGCCTGGTGCCTGCCCTGCTGAAACTGCAAGCCGCCGGTTACCAGCTGGTGATGGTGACCAACCAGGATGGCCTGGGCACGGATAGCTTTCCGCGCGATACCTTCGATGCGCCGCACAACAAAATGATGCAGCTGCTAACGTCGCAAGGGATTGACTTTGCTGACGTGCTGATTTGTCCGCATTTTGAGCAGGATAACTGCAGTTGCCGCAAGCCGAAACTGGGGCTGGTAAAAGACTACCTGCAACAAGGGAAAATAGATTTTACCAATTCTTATGTCATTGGCGATCGGCTAACCGACGTGCAACTGGCTGACAATATGGGGCTGCCGTCATTTCAGTATAACCGTGATAACCTGGGCTGGAGTGAGATAACCCAACGGCTGCTAAGCCGCGGCCGTCAGGCGACTGTCAGGCGTACTACCCGGGAAACCGATATTGCAATCAGCGTTGATCTGGATAGCAGTGGTAACAACAGCTTTAACACCGGCGTCGGCTTTTTCGACCATATGCTGGAGCAAATTGCCACCCACGGCGGTTTTTCACTGCAGGTAAGGGTTGAGGGTGATCTCCATATTGATGATCACCACAGTGTCGAAGATACCGCCCTGGCGCTGGGCCAGGCATTAAAACAGGCGCTCGGCAATAAAAGAGGCATAAATCGTTTTGGTTTTGTGCTGCCAATGGATGAATGCCGGGCCGAATGCGTGCTGGATTTATCCGGCCGGCCGCTGTTTAAATTTGATGCTGAGTTAGGCGAAGGCAGCGTTGGCGGTTTAAATCTGGAAATGGTACCGCACTTTTTCCGCTCAATAAGTGATGCTATGTTGATTAGCCTGCATTTATCGATTACCGCGGGCAATAAGCACCATATGGTTGAGGGCCTGTTTAAAGCCTTTGGCCGCGCCTTGCGCCAGGCTATTACCGTGTCCGGCGAAGCACTGCCAAGCTCTAAGGGAGTATTGTAATGCAATTGGTGATCGTAGATACCGGTTGCGCCAATATCAGCTCGGTATACTTTGCATTTAAGCGACTGGGGGTTGAGGCCACAATCAGCCGGGAGGCCGCGGTAATTAAAGCTGCCGACAAAGTCGTGTTGCCAGGTGTGGGTACGGCTCACAACGCTATGGCCCAACTGCAACACAGCAATCTTATCGACACCCTGCAAAGCCTGCAGCAACCCTTGCTGGGCATCTGCTTAGGCATGCAAATGTTAAGCAGCCATAGTATGGAAGGTGACGTGCCCTGTTTAAACCTGATACCGGGTGACGTGCTGCCAATGCAAAGTGCCGGTTTACGCCTACCACATATGGGCTGGAATACCCTGCACAATATTAGCAGTCACCCGCTTATGAAGGGTTTCACCAGCAGTGACTATGTGTATTTTGTCCATAGTTTTGCCGTAGCACCAAGTAAGCATTCACTTGCACTTTGTAATTATGGCAGTGATTTTGCCGCGGTAATTGGCAAAGATAACGTGGCTGGCGCCCAGTTTCACCCGGAACGGTCCGGCAAAACCGGCGCCCGCTTATTACAGAATTTCCTGGAGTGGCAATTGTGATTATTCCGGCAATAGATTTAATAGAGGGTACCGTGGTCCGCCTTTATCAGGGCCGCTACGACAACACAACAGAATACCAGTTCAGCCCGATAAACTTGCGTAACCAATATGCCCAGGATGGCAGCGACTGGCTGCATATTGTTGATTTGTCCGGTGCTAAAGATGCCAGTAAACGCCAGTTGGCGCTGTTAACCGAACTAATGACAGCATCACCCTTGCATATTCAGGTTGGCGGGGGTGTTCGCAGTGAACAGGATGTCATTGATTTACTTGATGCCGGCGCCGGCCGGGTAGTGATTGGCAGCCTGGCCATTCGCGAACCCGAACTGGTTCAGGGCTGGATCCGCAAATACGGTGGCGAGCAGATTGTGCTGGCACTGGATGTCGCTATTAACGATAAAGGCGAGAAAACACTGCCGTCACACGGTTGGATTGAGCAGTCTGACGTTACGCTGGAACAGGTACTGGACGATTATATTGCCGCCGGTGCAAAGCATGTGCTGTGCACCGATATCAGCCGCGATGGTACCTTGAGCGGTTCAAATGTGGCGCTTTATCGCGAACTGACCGCCCATTATCCACAGATCCAGTGGCAAGCCTCTGGCGGTATTGGCTCGCTGGCTGATATTAAAGCCTTAACCGGCAGTGGCGTGGCCGGAGTGATCCTCGGCCGCTCGTTGCTGGAAGGTAAATTTACCCTGAAGGAGGCCATTGCATGCTGGCAAAACGGTTAATTCCCTGTTTAGATGTGCGCGATGGCAAGGTGGTTAAGGGTGTGCAGTTTCGTAACCATGAAATTATTGGCGATATTGTTCCCTTAGCCCAGCGTTATGCCGAAGCCGGCGCCGATGAGCTGGTATTTTATGATATTACTGCCTCGAGTGATGGCCGGGTGGTTGATAAAAGCTGGGTCAGGCGGATAGCCGAGGTTATCGACATTCCGTTTTGTGTCGCCGGTGGCATTAAAAGTGTGGTCGATGCCGGCAAAATTCTGGAAATGGGCGCTGATAAAGTCTCAGTTAACAGCCCTGCCCTGGCCCGCCCTGAGCTGATTAGTGAGCTTAATCATGTGTTCGGCCAGCAGTGTGTGGTAGTGGGTATCGACAGCTTTTTTGATGTCGCTTCCGGCCAGTATCAGGTATATCAGTTCACTGGTGATGAGAGCCGTACCCAGAAAACCCGCTGGCTTACCCGCGATTGGGTGGCTGAAGTGCAGGCGCGTGGCGCAGGCGAGATTGTGCTTAACTGCATGAACCAGGACGGCGTGCGCCAGGGTTATGATATTGCCCAGTTAAAAAGCATTCGCGATGTCTGTAAAGTGCCGTTGATTGCCAGTGGCGGCGCAGGCACTATGGAGCATTTTACTCAGGTGTTTCAGCAAGCCGATGTCGATGGCGCGTTGGCAGCCAGTGTGTTTCACAAAGCGATTATTGAGATTGCCGCGTTAAAAGCGAAACTGATTGCCGATGGGGTAAGTATCCGGCCTTAAACAGATACGGATCTGACACAGACTGAGGCAAGCGCTTCGAAAGCGCAATCGCTGCGTACATTTTTTTCTGCGACACGCCATTAACCGTCCATGGGGCTCGGTTATGAACTTCATCCATGAAGTTCACCCTTCGGGCCAGCGGAGCTGTTCAAATTCGTTCCTGACGAATTTGTCCGGCCTGGCCTGCAACGGTCGCTGAAAAAAGTACATCCGCGCTTGCTCTGCTCGTGCCATCCGCAAAGCGAGTGTCTCCAGCGACGAGGCTTAGCTGCTAAACAGAGCGTCTGTGGCAGGGATGTCACAGAGGAGCCTACATGGATGTATTTACGGCGTCTCTGTGTGCAGCTAAACCTCAGAGCCGACAAACGCACACGTCGTAACCACAACAACAAATAAAGGTTACCTATGAACCAAGAACAAATCAGCCAGCTTAGCTGGCCCGAAAACCAGTTACTGCCGGCAATAGTGCAACATGCCGTTTCCGGTAAAGTACTGATGCAGGGTTATATGAACCCGCAAGCACTTGCGCATACCCTACAAAGTGGCCAGGTGACTTTTTTCAGTCGCAGCAAACAGCGGCTGTGGACCAAAGGCGAAAGCTCTGGTAATACCCTGCAGCTGGTCAGCATTGCCAGCGACTGCGATAGCGATAGCATTTTAGTACTGGCCAAGCCACAGGGCCCGACCTGCCATGTCGGCACTGAAACCTGCTGGCACGACAACACCGCCAACAGCCCTCAGCTCAGTTTTTTATATGATTTAGAACAGGTTATTCAAAGCCGTGAAGGCGCCGATCCGGCCAGCAGCTACACTGCCAGTCTGTTTGCTAAAGGTGTCAAACGCATCGCCCAGAAAGTAGGCGAAGAAGGGGTTGAATCGGCACTGGCCGCGATGGCCGGCGACAAGGAAGAGCTGGCTAACGAAGCTGCAGATTTACTATTTCACCTACTGGTTCTGCTGCGCAGCCAGCAATTGGAATTAAACGATGTGATTAAAGTATTACAACAACGCCATAATTAGCAGCGATGCGCTGAATAATTTGCAAAAAAATAGCGCCTTGCGGCGCTATTTTGATAGCAAGATTTAATCTATAGCCATCCAGTGCTGAACCGCTGAGGCCAGTTCATCCGGGTGAAACTTAGCAATAAACTGATCCGCACCAACCTTTTTCACCATCGCCTCGTTAAATACGCCGCTCAGCGATGAATGCAGCACAATATGGACATTTTTCAGATGTTCATGCGCTTTCACTTCAGCTGTCAGGGTGTAGCCATCCATTTCCGGCATTTCAATATCAGAGATCAGCAGTGGTACATGGTCCGAGATATCGCCACCCAGTTCTTCAGCTTTTGCCAACAACCAGTTTAATGCCAAACGACCATCATTCACCAGTTCAACATTAATGCCAATTGAGCTTAATGCTCGTTTCACCTGGTTACGGGCTACCGCTGAGTCGTCTGCAACCAATACAGTCAGTTTGGATAAGTCGCGCTCTGATTTGCGTTGCTTAATCTGTTCGCTCACTTCTTCATCTGGCGGTGATATTTCAGCAAACACCTTTTCTACATCCAGTATCTGGATGAGTTTATCGTCCAGTTGGGTTACTGCCGTCAGGTAGTGATTACGTCCGGCGCCTTTCGGCGGGGGCATAATTTGCTCCCAGTTAATATTAACGATACGGTCAATCCCCCCTACCAGAAACCCTTGTGTTGCACGATTATATTCGGTAACCAGTATATAAGCTTTGCTCAGATCTTCGATTGCCTTACCACCCGTTGCTTTGCTCAGGTCGATAACGGTAACCGGAATACCCCTTAAGTGGGCAATGCCGCGGACATGAGCATTGGCACCTGGCATATCGGTTAATTGCGGGCACTGAATGACTTCTCTGACCTTAAACACGTTAATGCCATAAGGTTGCTGCCCGGTTAAACGGAAAATCAGTAATTCCAGACGGTTCTGACCAACGATATTGGTTCTCTGGTCTACTGAACTCATTAATGAACTCATGGTGGTTCCTCTCTGCAACCTGGGTTGCGTTAAAATCAGGTCTCAAATTTCGAGCTGACAGTTACCAGAGATTCGGACAGTACCCGTAAATCGTCTGAAATACCATGCACACTCAACTGCAAGCTCTTAGTTTGGGCAAATGATCCTATCATTTTAGCGGTATTACTGGCGATTTGCTCGGCAACCATGGTTTGTTGTTCCGTGGCTGCAGCAATCTGCGCATTCAACATGCTGATTTGCTGCACTTCCTGATTAATTTGCTCGATCGAGGTGCCGGCATCGGCGGCCAGACTGGCTGAATGTTCAGCATTACTGACTGCCTGGCTCATAATACTGACCGCACCACTGACATTATCATTCAGTTGCCGCAGTACTTCCTGCACCATGGTGACGGATTTCGCTGTTTTCGACGATAGGTTGCGTACTTCATCAGCAACCACTGAGAAACCTCTGCCATGTTCTCCTGCTCTGGCCGCTTCGATTGCCGCATTTAATGCCAGTAAGTTAGTTTGATCAGCAATATCGTTGATGCTTTTCAGAATTTCAGTAACATTTTTGGTTTTCTCAGCCAACTCGGTGATAACATCCTGAGCATGCTTAATTTCGTCAGACAAACCCTGCGAGTATTTCACGGCATGGCTGGTTTTGTCCAAACCCAGCTTCGCCAGCTCATTTGCTTTACCTGCGCCGGTGGCAGCATCATTGGCCGATTGACTGATATCCTGCACCGACAACTGCATCTCTGCCATGCTGTGGCTGACAGTTTCTGAATTATCAGACTGCTCCAGGGTCATTTTCTCCATATTGTTCATGCCTGAAGCAAGATCTTTGGCGCTGCGGTTTAATGGCTCTATGGTCTTGGCTAAATCGTTAAAAGACGTCTGCAGCATTTGAATAAACAAGTTAAACTGCTTAGCTACGACACCCAGCTCATCATTACCGGTTACCGGCAAACGGCTGGCAAGATTGCCTTTTCCACTGGCCAGTTCTGCCAGTGAAACCCCCAAAGTTCTGGCTGAGTTGCTGATCCGACTGGCAATAAAATGGCCAAGGCCCGCCGTTAACAGTATCAGCACACTACCGAGCGCCAGAATCACGGTTAATGCCAGGTCCATATTATCGGACATATCTTCAATTGCCTGGGAAAAGCGCTCATCAGCCTGTTGTTCAAACTGAGTAAAGCGTGTGTTTAAACTTTCAAACTGCTCAGTTTTAGTAGCAACACTGGCCTGAATTTTGGCAAAGTCGACGTTACCATCTATGAACTGCTGGGCAATGCCACCAGCCAGGCTGGCATAATCGGTGGCATCTTGTTGTAAATCATTCAGCAATTGCTGCTGGCGGGGGTTAAGGGCTTTCAGCCGTTCCAGGTTCTGTTGCAACTTATTGCTGTGTTGTTGCGCCGTGGCCAGTAAATCAGGATCTGACAAGGTCACTGCCTGAGTAAAAAACTCATCCAGAGAATTAAAACCTGAGTGAACCTGCGACGCCAATTTAGACGTTTCATACATGTAGTCCCGCATACTTTGCGTAGTGGCGTTATTTTTTGCTGTAAAAAACACACTGACCGCCACTACCGTTGAAAATGCAATTACTGCCAGGCCGATAACCAGCCAGATCTTCATCACTATCGACATATTTTTCATAACAATACTCTTTTACGCCAACCAGCAAACTGCCTGCAATGCCGCAGTTAGTTCAGGGTAAGGACAACTTTTACTGCATCTGTTACGCTGGTGGCATCAACATAGCCAATAGCATTCGGGTTCTGTGCGACATGCTCAATTACCGCCGCTTCTGTTGCTAATTCCAGAGGTGGGGTTCCTTTGCCGGTAAATACCAGTTTAGACCAATGGGCCTTTAACTGAGCGGAAGAACGACCCACTCCTTTTTCATCAAACTGGCCACGTAATGGCGAGCTTTCTGCAATATTAACCGCAGCCAGTGCTGATGAACGGCCAGTATAAAGACGGGTCAGCTCATCATTAGTCAGCGCTGTGGTGTTGGCCGGGTTCACAATAACAGCTATGTCAGCGGCGACTGGCATCACGGCGCCAGAAGCTGCAAGGAGTAAAACAATGGCTAAGTATCTGCTCAACATAAAGGCTCCTTAAAAAACCAAGTCGACACCAAGTGCCAGTACGCCGTTACGCTGGCCGGTGGTGTCATTATCTTCAGAACTAAACTGTGCTTTAAAAGCAGCGGAAGGATGAAAATCGTAACGAACACCAACATTCCAGGTGCTGGCATCCCGCTCCTGACTGGCTACCAGCCCCTGAACCGGCACCAGCAGTTGCGGTGGTAATACAGCAGTATACGGCTGGTAAATGCTTACCACCGCATCATTATTTTCACGTTCATAGGAAACATAAGGGGTAAAGCTATCAAAACGTTTGCCCAACGACACGTACCAGTTTTTCTGGGTAGAAATAAAGCTATTTTCTACTTCAACCCGGGTATATTCAGCAACCGCAATCCAGTTACTGTCATCATAAGTCAGGCCAACACCAATAAAGTTAGAGCTTTCATCGTCGATATCGATTGCCGTCACGATGGGTGCCAGACCATTTGCTGTCAGGGCCTGATATAAATTACCAACAGTAAAATCCGGCGCGAGAGTTACCGGTGAGGTATCAATACTGGTTTTACCGGTTAAATAGGCGAAGCGGGCGCTGAAAGAGTCTTTCGCCAGCTCCCAGGTTATCCCGGCAATATTGTCAATCTGAGCACTGACCTGAGCGCCGCTCAGGCTGGCGTTACCATCATAACCACCAAAAATAAGTTGCAAGGTAGAATCGACATTGCCCAGCTGCGCGGTGCGATAAAATGTTAACCCCTCAATAGTGTCAAAACCCAGGCCATAAACGCCTTGCGGCACCCGCAACCAGTCGTAGGCGTAGCCAACATCCTTAAAATCAGAATACTTATAAAAAGGCGTACGCAGTCTTCCGGCGTTAATCGTCATATTGTCGCTGAGCTGATAGCTGATAAACGCCCATTCAAAACCAACATCAAAATCATCCCTGCCCCGCCCAAGCAACTGCGCAGTAACCGATAACTTTTCGCCCAAATCTGATTTAACCTGCAGTGCAATCAGGCTTTCATTTTTAAAATCCAGGGTGTCGTCATAGCCGTACAATTGCTCATCGCTGCCGGTGGTGATACCCGCTTTGATTGAAGCGAAACCGTTGATAGTGGTATTGGAGTATGCAGTAGCCGGAACCAAAGCAACTGCGAATGACAGGGCTAACAAACTTTTTCTCATTATTACCTCGCTGAACTATATTGGCGGCTTCATACATCATCAGCTGCTTATATAGTATATTACCGGAATGAAACCATTGATTATTTTTATCATTGCCAAATAGAGCGTAGGCTATAACCGGCAAAATTGGCATAACTTTTAAGCAAATTTATTTGTCTCAGAACAAAAAAAACACGGTTAACTTAAGATCAGCCTAAATTAGTACGGCTAACCATAGAAAAGTGGTTCAGTGACACCCCGCCGCACAAAACCCGATAGCTAGCTGATTATAGTGGTGCACAGGTTGCCAGTGTCTTGACAAGATGTTTGCTGACACCGAGTATAGCGTCGACCCGCGTATAATACGCTACAACGTAGAATAAGAGTTATTATGAAAAGATCCCTGTTATTACTGGCGCTTGCCAGTAGCATGGCAATGGCTGATGAGGGCATGTGGATGCCGCAGCAGCTGCCTGATATTGCCGCAGAATTAGAAACTGCTGGCTTAGCGCTGAACCCGGCAAACCTGACCAAACTTACTGAATTTCCGATGGCGGCGATCGTCAGTCTGGGAGGATGCTCTGCATCATTTGTATCGCCTGAAGGACTGGTCGTTACCAATCATCACTGTGTTTATAACAGTATTGCCCACAATTCCACCCCCGAAAACGATTTACTTGCCAACGGCTTTCTGGCATCAAAAATGGCTGACGAAGTTCCTGCAGCCCCAGGCAGTCGGGTATATGTCACCAAAGCTGTAGATAATGTCACGACGCAAGTTATTGACGCAGCAACCGCCAAACTGAGCGGCAAAAAACGGATTGACGCAATAGAAGTAAACCAGAAAAAATTAATAGCGGAGTGTGAGCAGGATGAAGGCCACCGCTGCCGGGTAGCCGCTTATTACGGTAGCCTGGAATATTACCTGATTAAACAGCTGGAAATTAAGGACGTGCGGCTGGTGCATGCCCCGGCAGAGGGTGTGGGCAAATTCGGTGGCGACACTGACAACTGGATGTGGCCCCGTCATACCGGCGATTATGGCTTTTTACGGGCCTATGTAAGCCCGGATGGTAAGTCTGCTGATTACCATCAAGACAATGTTCCTTATAAGCCAGACCATTACCTTAAGCTGGCAGCCAAAGGTTTAGAAGAGGGTGATTTTGTTATGGCGCTGGGTTACCCGGGCCGGACTAACCGTCATCGGCTACCCTCAGAAGTAAGTGAAACCTTTGAGTGGAGCTACCCTAATACCGTACAACAGTTTAAAGACACGCTGGCAATCATTGACCGGGTGACGTCAACCAACAAAGATGCTGAGCTTAAATACGCCAGCAGAGTGGCGGGCCTTAACAATTACATGAAAAACCGTCAGGGTATGCTCGACAGCTTTGCAGAAAGTGACTTTCTACAACGGAAAACAGCTGAGCATCAGGCCCTGACTTCATGGGTTAACAGCAGTCGTGATAACAAAAAAGCTTACGCCAAAGACCTGATAACCATTGACAAACTATTAGCCGAACAACATCTTAAAGCCCGTGCCGATTATGCCCTTAACAACGCTACGCCACGCTTACTAACTGTATCCCGCTATTTATACCGTTTAGCACAGGAAAGTACCAAGCCTGACACCGAGCGCAAAGCCGGTTATCAGCAACGGGATATCCCACGCTTTAAAGCTTTTGTCGCCGGCATGGAACGCAACTTTGATGTCAGCGTTGAAAAAGCACTGGATTTACATAATCTGACGAAGTACGTTGCCCTGCCGAAAAAACAGCGCAATGCCGACTTTGACAGCGCTCTCGGTATTAAAGGTAGCATGAGCAACAGTGAACTGGCAGCGCTTATTGATAGCTGGTACGCCAATACTGGTTTGACTGAGTTAAGTAACCGGACAGCATTAATTGACAGCACACCAGCGCAATTTAGCCAGAGTGCCGATCCATTCGTGAGCGCTGCAGTTGCCTTGTACAAGGCTGACTTAAAACAGGAAGCGGAAGAGGAAGAACTTGGCGGCAAGATCCAACAGGCCTATGCCAGTTACATGCGGGCAAAGATGGCCTTTATGCAAGCGCAAGGGAAAGCTGTTTATCCGGACGCTAACAGCACGTTGCGAGTTACCTACGGTAATGTAAAAGGCCGGGCGCATGGTAACGAAGACGGCAACGCCTGGGCGCCATTTACCACCCTGCGCGGTATTACTGCCAAAGCGACGGGTGAAGGTGAGTTTAATGCGCCAGCCGAGCAACTTGCGGCAATAAAAGCCAAAAACTACGGGCGTTATCTGGAGCCTGGCCTGAATTCAGTGCCAGTGAACTATCTGGCTACCCTGGATATTACCGGCGGCAATTCAGGTTCAGCAATTTTAAACAGCAAAGGCGAATTTGTCGGCCTGGCGTTTGATGGTACGCTGGATTCAATCATCTCAGACTGGGATTATAATCCGGCTAACACCCGTTCTATTCAGGTAGACCATCGCTTTATGCTATGGCAAATGCAACAGGTAGATAAAGCAACGGCACTGTTGAAGGAAATCGGCGTTCAATAGCCAGCTGGGCGGGTAAACCGCCATTACTGTATCTTTATCTTTGTAAAAAACCTCTGCCTGGCAGAGGTTTTTTTATAGTAAAGTTTGCTTAAAACTGGTTAATCTCAATTATGACAACTAAAATTAAGATTCAATGGCTAAACATAGTAAGTATTTGCTTAAAGAATCCAGCTTAATTCAAATGCTTGATCCTCTGGCCGCTGACTGGAACAAATCACAGCGTTCAGCCCCTGACAATGCCGCCAGCAATCTCGCAGCAGAAATAGACTTTTCCCGTTTAAACAGCTTGTTTGATCACTTTCTTGACGCGATGGGGATCGCTATTGCTTTGGTGGGGTTAGACGGCAAAATACTCGCATCATCGAAATGGCAACGCGCCTGTATTCAGTTTCACCGGGTAAATAAAACCAGCCGCCAGCGCTGCCACGAGAGCGACATAGACTTAGCAAGCCAGTTACAGCAAGGCAGCAATTACGCGTTGTACAAATGTGGCAATGGCTTAACTGACTGCTCAACGCCACTTATTGTCGATGATGTTCATCTCGCTAATTTATTTATTGGCCAATTCTTTCTGACTGAACCCGATTTAGCATTCTTTACCTCCCAGGGGCAGGAACTTGGATTCAGTGAACAGGAATACCTCAGTGCGATAGCAGAAGTGCCAATAGTGGCAGAAGAAAAACTTCCCGCGCTATTAAATTTACTGACCTCACTGGCACAACAAATTGCCGAGCTTAGCATGGCCAATAAACGCTATGCCCATACCGTTAATACCGTTGAGCAACAGATTGCCGAGCGCACGCAGGAACTTGAGCTACAAAATCTGATTCTAAGCCAGATAAGTCAGGGGGCGGGGCTAACCGACATTTTAACTTGTATGGTCAGGCAAATTGAATTACTGCACCCGGGCATGCGCTGCTCAGTATTGTTGTTGGATCCAACCGGCCAGCATTTGCGGCACGGTGCGGCGCCCTCCCTGCCTGATTTCTATAATGAGGCAGTAGATAATCTGGCCATTGGTATCGGCCAGGGGTCTTGCGGCACAGCGGCTTACACCGGTGAGCCGGTAATCGTCGAAGACATTAACAGCCATCCTTACTGGCAGCCCTTTCTGGAGTTAACCCAGGCCGCCAATCTGGCCGCCTGCTGGTCGCAGCCGATAAAAAACGCCGAAGGCAAAGTACTGGGTACTTTTGGTATTTATCATAGCGAACCTTGCCAACCCACTGCCAGCCAACGTCAGCAAATTACCAGATACAGTAATCTGGCCGAGTTGGCAATCGACCGCAGCGTGTCGGCAGAAAAAATTCGCCGGTTGGCGTTTTACGATGATTTAACCGGGCTGCCCAACCGACGCTTACTGGAGGAACGTTTGCACCACGCTATTGTAAACAGCAAACGCAGTAAAAATTATTGCGCCATGATGTTTATTGATTTGGACAATTTCAAACCGGTAAATGATTTATATGGTCATAAAACCGGTGATCAGGTGCTTTGTCAGGTGGGAGAGCGTATTGGTCAGGTGGTACGGGAAGCCGATACCGTAGCCAGGTTTGGTGGCGATGAATTTATTGTTGTTTTACATGAGATTGCCAGTAACAAAGCAAATTGCAGGCAACGTGCCGAACAGGTCGCAATTAAAATAGCAGCAACTATTAGTGAACCACTGATGATTGATAAAGAAAAAAAGCTAAGCCACTGTTGCAATAGCAGTATTGGCCTGGTGCTGTTCAGTGGCGAACAGACAGCTGCCGACTTATTGCTACGCCAGGCAGACGCGGCAATGTACCAGGCGAAGAGCCGCGGCAAAAATCAGTTTTGCTGGTATCAGCCCTGAGGCTTTGCTTTTAACAAGCGCGCTGCCAACCTGACAAAGTCCGAGGAGGTTAAAATACCAATAATCTTATTAGCACTGTCTACTACTGGTAAGCAACCATGACGGTTAGACACAAAAAAGTCAGCGACATCAGAGAGCGATTGTTCAGCGTTGACAGCTGCAAAATCAGTCGCCATTAACTCGCTTACCAACAGCTGTTTTTCTTTGCGTTCTAATGCCACAGCGCCATACTGAGCCATTAGCCCCATCACCTTAGCGATCATTATTTTCTGGGTTAGCATCCCAACCAGCTCGCCATTAGCGTCAATTACCGGAATATGCCGCACGTTTTTCTGGCGCATTAAATCATGAGCATCTTTCAGACTGGCGCTACGAAGCACGCATAGAGGGTCTGCTGTCATTAGTTCGGCAACGGTCGTAATGGTCATAAAAATAACTCCTTGTCCGGTTATAATAATAGTCGGGCTAACATCAGCACCCTGATACAGGTATAGCGAAAATTTTACCGTCCTGCCTGAAGCTGGATCACGTTTAATGTGGATATTCTGTTTTATTTAACGCAATTGGCCAAATAACAGTGGTGTACGATAAACCATAACTGCAGGTCGTCAGTACTATTAACTCTGCGGTTATAAGCATTAAAACCAACACAGATAGTGTTACTAAATTTCACAAATAAAGGCAGCAATAATAGTTATACTTAGCCCTGATATTTGATAAGGAGAATCCATGTATAAGCGCATGTTTCTGATGCTGATTGTTGCCGGCCTGATTTTCGGCGGCATTTTCGGTTATAAGGCAGTTGGCAATTATTTTATGAACCAGTATTTTGACACTATGCCGATGCCGGTTGCTACTATTACCGCCACAACGGTTACCACTGCGCAGTGGCTGCCTTTTGTCAGCGCGGTGGGCAATTTTGCTGCGGTTAACAGTACCGAGCTTTCCACTGAAGCCAGCGGCATTATTACCAGTATTCAGTTCGATAATGCCAGTGAGGTGCGCAAAGGCCAGTTATTGTTAATGCTGGATGACAGTGTCGACCAGGCAGACTTAACCCGCCTGGCAGCAGCACAGAAACTGGCAGAACTTGAGCTGGACCGGCTGCAAACCTTACTGCGCGACAAAGGCGTATCGGAGCTGGATGTCCGCCGGCGGGAAAGTGAAGCCGCTCAGGCAAAAGCTGCAGTGGCCTCACAGCAGGCACGGATCGCTCAGAAGACCATTCATGCCCCCTTTGACGGCATTACCGGTATCCGGCAGGTGAGCCTCGGCCAGTTGGTGTCTCCCGGCGATAACGTCGTGTCGTTACAATCACTTGACCCTATATATCTGAATTTCAGTCTGCCCGAGCAGCAACTTGCCAGCATCAGCAAAGGCCAGCAATTAACCGTTAGTGTCGATGCCTGGGGCGAGCAGCAATTCAGCGGTGAAATTACCGCAATTGCGCCGGCAGTGCGGCAGTCCAGCCGGAGCGTTGAAGTGCAGGCAACCTTTGCTAACCCTGATCATAAATTGCGGCCAGGTATGTTTGCCCGGGTGCAGATGGATACGGGCCAGAGCAAAAAAGTTACTCTGGTGCCGCAAACCGCCATTCAGTTTAATCCTTATGGCAATTCAGTATTTGTCATCCGCGACAACGACGGCAAACTTACCGCCCATCAGCGATTTGTCAGTACCGGCCAGACCCGTGGCGATGTTATTGCCATTACCGATGGCCTTAGCGCAGGCGACAAGATTGCTACCTCAGGCTTGCTGAAGTTACGTAATGGTGCTGAAGTTAAAATCAGCGACAAACAACAGGCAACCCCGACTGCAAACCCCAATCCAGAACCGGCTAACCAGTAAGGACAGACCACAATGCGCTTTACTGATGTATTTATAAAAAAGCCGATTTTAGCATCGGTCGTCAGCTTGTTTATTATCCTGTTAGGCCTGCGCGCCATCATGGATATGAATGTGCGGCAGTTTCCGGAAATTCAGAACGCGGTCGTGACAGTTAATACTGTTTATGTCGGCGCTGATGCTGATCTTATTCAGGGCTTTATTACTACCCCACTGGAGCGGGAAATAGCTTCCGCTGAGGGGATAGACTATCTGGTTTCAACTTCTGTCGCCGGTTCCAGCACCGTTGAAGCGTTTTTACGGCTGGATTACGACCCGAATGAAGCACTGACCCAGATCGCAGCTCAGGTGAATAAAGTTCGCTCTGAGCTACCGGAAAATGCCCGCGATCCGGTTATTTCTCTGAAGGTAGGCCAGGACACAGCGGCCATGTACCTGTCGTTTTATTCCGAAGTGCTGGGCAATAACCAAATCACTGACTACCTGGTACGGGTCATTGAGCCACAACTGGCCACTATTCCTGGGGTACAACGGGCGGAAATTCTTGGCGCCCGCACCTTTGCCATGCGTATCTGGCTGGACCCGGCCAAGATGGCGGCATTTGGCATTACCGGCTCTGATATCAGCAACTCACTGCGCAGTAACAATGTCCTGGCGGCGCTGGGCCGGACGAAAGGCCAGATGGTAGCCGTAGATTTAAATGCCGCAACTGACTTACGTAGTGCTGAAGAGTTCGCCGATTTAGTAATAAGCGCCGATAGCGAAGCATTGGTTCGGTTAAAAGATGTGGCAACGGTAGAGTTAGGTGCAGAAAGCTACGACAGCTCGGTTAGCTTTAATGGGCTGGCTGCGACCTTTATGGGTATTGAAATCTCACCAGACGCCAATGCGTTAGACGTAATAGCTGAGGTAAGAAAAATCTGGGACCGCGATATTATTCCACAGTTGCCAGAAGGGCTGGATGCCGATATTCCATACGATTCTACCGAATATATTGAAAACGCTATCGACGAAGTGGTTATTTCAATCGTATTGGCGCTGGTTATTGTCATTCTGGTCATTTACGCCTTTTTAGGCTCGATGCGCAGCGTTATTATTCCGGCGGTGGCCATACCGGTATCATTAGTTGGTACTTTCTTCTTAATGTGGCTGCTCGGTTTCACGATAAACCTGTTAACCTTACTGGCAATGGTACTGGCGATCGGCATTGTGGTAGACGATGCCATTATTATGCTGGAGAACATTCACCGCCACATCGAACAGGGTAAGTCACGCATCAATGCCGCCATACTGGGTGCCCGCGAACTGGCCTGGCCCATTATCACCATGTCTACCACCCTGGTTGCGGTATTTTTACCTATTGGCTTTGTCGGCGGGCTAACCGGGGTGTTATTTGTTGAGTTTGCCTTTACCCTGGCTGCATCGGTTATTTTGTCCGGTGTGGTGGCGCTGACGCTGTCACCGGTGATGTGTGCTTATATTTTAAAAGCACACCAAAGCGATGAGCAGAATGAAAACTCGCTGGAACACTGGTTGGATCAGCGCTTTGACAAGCTGCGTAGCGGCTATCAACGGCAGTTACATGGTACCCTGAACTATTTGCCGGTAGTCCTGACGTTCGGCGCTATCGTGCTGGTATCCTGCTACTTTTTATTTACTACCAGCCCGTCAGAACTGGAGCCGCCTGAGGACCAGGGCTTTGTGTTTTCTATTCTGGAAGCAGACAGCTTTGCAACCCTGGATTATCTGGAAAAAAATACCAGCGAGCTGAATAAACTCAGTACGGTGGCACCAGAGATAAAAAATATTTTTATTATTAATGGTACCGGTAGCACTAATAATGCCATCGCTGGCTTTGTGTTGGCGCCCTGGGACCAGCGCGAACGCACCACAGCAACTGTGCTGGAACAGGATATTCAGCCCTTTATGGCAGACCTGCCAGGCATTAACAGCTTTGCGCTGGTGCCGCCTTCCCTGCCGTCACCGGGCGGTGGTACCCCGGTCGAGTTTATTGTCGGTTCAACCCAGCCGTTTGCTGCCTTGCAGGACGTGGTGCAGGAAATCCTGGGCCGGGCAATGGCGTCAGGTCGGTTTATTTTTGTCGACAGTGACCTGAAAATAAACCGGCCGCGGCAGACAGTGCAGGTCGACCGTGAAAAAGCCGCGCTGATGGGGGTATCAATGCAGCAAATTGCCGCTGATCTGGGCAGTATGATGTCAGGGGCCGATGCCGGCCGCTTTGCCCTGGACAATCGCTCGTACCGGGTTATCCCTCAGGTGTCACGCAGTGAGCGGCTAAACCCGGAGCAGCTAAAAGACTTTTACACCCGTAACCGGGATGGCGAACTGGTGCCACTATCCTCTCTGGTTAGCTTAACCGAGTCGGTCCAACCCCAGGCGCTGAAAGGTTTTCAGCAGCTTAACGCAGTGAAAATATCAGGTGTGCCACGCCCTGGTGTGCCATTAGGCGATGCCCTGGCCGTGTTGGATCAGATAGCCGCGGAGGTAATGCCTGCCGGCTTCAGTGTTGATTATGCTGGCCAGTCGCGGCAATTTAAGGCCGAAGGCCAGCAATTGGTCGTTACCTTCTTTTTCGCATTGATTGTAATATTCCTGATCCTGGCAGCGCAATTCGAATCGTTTAAAAACGCTATCATTATCATGGTCACAGTACCAATGAGTGTCTGTGGTGCATTAATCTTTACCAGCTTAGGCTTTACCAGTATCAATATTTATACTCAGGTGGGCTTACTCACCCTGGTAGGTCTTATTGCTAAGCATGGTATTTTAATCGTTGAGTTTGCCAATCAGTTACAACTGGACGGACGCAGCAAGCGTGACGCCATTGAAGAGGCGACCTCAATTCGCTTAAGGCCTATTTTAATGACCACCGCGGCCACAGTCCTGGCAATGATCCCGCTACTTATTGCTACCGGAGCCGGCGCTGGCTCGCGCTACGCGATGGGACTGGTGATTGCCAGTGGCATGACCATAGGGACCTTATTTACCCTGTATGTTGTGCCAGCAATGTATTTACTGCTGGCGCGAGATTATCAGTTACAACCTGAAGCCTCTGGCGCAGCTGAGCCAGCCCAAAGCTGAAAGGTAGTAACGTGAACCAGGTTATTGCAGGTCGGTAACTGCCAATCAGCAACATTTAATAAGCCCGTCAGCGCAAGTTGACGGGCTTTTTTATGAACAAACTGATCGCTTTGGTTGGTTAGGGCGTTATTAGTTGCGACAACTTTGTCCTGAAAAATGTAACAGAAGGAAACATCATGAAAGTCTCACAACTACTTACCGGTTCGCTGTTGCTCGCTTCGTTAATGCTGACTGTGCAGGCGCACAATCATAAAAAATCTGCCGATATTGTCGATACAGCGGTTGCTGCCGGCGATTTCACTACTTTAGTTACAGCAGTTAAAGCTGCCGATTTGGTCGACACGTTAAAAGGCGAAGGCCCGTTCACCGTATTTGCCCCGAACGATGCGGCTTTTGCGAAAATTCCAGCGGCTGATCTAAACGCATTGGTTGCTGATAAAGCCGCATTAACCAAGGTATTAACCTACCACGTAGTAGCCGGTAACGTAATGGCCGCAGATGTGGTTAAAATGGATTCTGCCACTACCGTGCAGGGTCAGGATATTGCTATTGAAGTAAAAATGGGCAAAGTCTATGTCAACGGTGCGGAAGTTATCGCTACTGATATTAAAACCAGTAATGGCGTAATCCATGTACTGGACAGCGTTATCATGCCAAAAATGTAACTGGCGATTCCAAAGCAGTGCTTTGCACCATTGCGCTGCTTAGTGTTCCGAAATGACCGGCGGGGCTTTTTCCGCTCTGCCGGCCGTTAATGAGCTGCCAAGCGACGCCGTAATGACCAGTAAAATCGCCAGCCATTGCCACAATGTTAGTAACTCCGCCAGAATAAGAAAGCCAGCCAGCGCCGCGATAGCGGGCTCCATACTCATAAATACACTGAAGTTTTGCGACGTCATATGACGTAGCGCCACCATTTCCAATGAGTACGGAATGGCACTGGATAATACGCCTACCAGTAATCCGAGCGGCAGCACCTGCCAGCTGAGTAATGCCATGCCCTGCGTCACTGCGCCAAGCGGCACCAGCACCAGCGCTGCGACAGTCATCCCCAGCGCTACAGTAATACCACCCGATGCTTGAGAGCCGGTTTTTTTGCCAAATAAAATATAACCAGCCCAGCAGGCACCTGCTGCCAGGGCCAGTATTACGCCAACGGGATCTAGCGCATCTGCACCGCGCATGTCCGGCAACAGCAGCAATATGCCGGCGATAGCACAAGCTACCCAGAATAAATCCCTTTTACGGCGGGAGGCCAGTAAGGCTATCGCCAATGGCCCGGTAAACTCCAGCGCTACCCCGATTCCCAGCGGAATACGGGCTATCGCCAGATAAAACAAAATATTCATGCCGCCCAGGCACAGGCCATAAATAATAATGGCCTGCCAGTCACGGCCCACCGGCAACGCCCGCCAGGGCCGGAATACCAGCCACAACACCATGGCAGAGAAGCCAAGGCGCAACGCAGTGGTACCGTCTGGTCCAATTAATGGAAAAAGCTGCTTAGCCAGTGAGGCTCCGCTTTGAATGGTGACCATTGCCAACAGCACGCTGCAAATTGCCAGCAATAAGGTTTTATTAAAGGTGCGCGCCATAGCAGCAGTCCGGATCATACATAGAAGCAAGGGGCTAATATTACCCGACACTGCCCCATCTTGCAGCAGCATGCGTTGTTTTAGTACAAGCTTATTGCGGCTTTAACCAGCCTATTCAGCCAAAGCGTCACAGATAATTCAAACCATTGTAATGAGTTAGGTGCAAGCTGCAGCTAAAGATTTGGCCGGCAACCAACTGGCACAGGATCTGCTTATTCTACGCTAACCGACTTATTGCCTTTACGGTTTTCTGCGATTGAGGACATGACTATGAGCAAACTGACCTTACGTAATCATCCATTGCGGGATGTACTGGACAAAGAACTTCGACAGCGGACTTTTCCGGCACTCAATGCGCCCTGCCGGTTATGTCATTTTACTTTTACCGTAGCCAGTGCGTCACGCCAGCTGGAATTCAGCCTGATGCAGCAACAGGCTGAACAACAGGGTGCTCATTTAACCGAGACCGATCAGGATCTGAATATCTCGTTATTTGCCGGCACACTGCGCTGGGAGCGTCACGGCGAGTTCTCGAGCTACACTTTTATTCTGCCCGGCACAGCACCCGCGCTGTTTGACGATCCGCTAAGTTTTTTACCCAGTCGCGACTGGTTTGATGAATTACCAGGTCAGGTTTTTCGGGTGGTACAACTAACTGTGATTCCTGCCAAAGCCCTGCCAGCCAAAGGAGAAATTAGTCGCTATTTTAACGATGAAACCTGTATCAGCAGCATGCTGGCCGACGAAAAAGCCAGGATCTGGACCGACTTTCAGAAACATGCAGAGGGGGCTGGCAGGTTGCTATTGGTTGACTATGGCTTAAGCGCTGCCAGGCTGGGACGGCTGGCCCAACAGCTATTTGACCTCGGAAACTACCGTAAACTGTCGTTGTTAGGCTGGCCGGTGGCGCGCCAGGCCTTACATAAACTGAATAGTCTGGAGCAGCAATTATCCGGGCTTACCCAGCGCATAGAGCAAGAGCGGGATAATGATGAGCGGCTACTTAATCAGATTAGTCAGTTGGCCGCCCAGACCGAGCACTTAATAGCGGAGACCAGTTCCCGGTTGTCCGCAACAGCCGCTTACTATCAGCTTACCCAGGACAGGCTGAAAGCGTTGGATGAAACAGCGATCAGCGATTTGATTTCGCTGCAGGATTTTACCGAACGCCGGCTGACACCGGCCTTTCGGACCAGCGAGTCAGTGCAGCTCCGACAGACAGCGCTCAGCGCCCGGCTTGGCCGCTCAACGGAACTTTTACGTACCCGGATTAACTTAAAGCTAGAGCAGCAAAACCAGCAGCTGTTGGTGTCAATGGATAAAAAAGCCCGGCAGCAACTGAAATTACAGCAGGTAGTGGAAGGCTTGTCTTTTGTAGCGATAAGCTACTACGCCGCCCAACTTGCAGATAAAGCTGTGGTTGCCGCTGCTTTCTGGCTACCCGGGCTTAATGTCAGCCTGTGGCGCAGCATCAGTTTGCCAATGGTGCTACTGACAGTAGCATTGCTGCTACTCTTTCTGAGCAGACAACTTAAAAAGGACCGGGCGGCTTAACAGATTTGACCAGAATAGGATTTTAGTGGCAATCTAACGGTACATAACGCTTCAGATGGATAAAAGCAATTGTCAGGTTTAGCTGCAAAAACATGCTGGGTGGGGGTGTTGCTTTGCCCGTTGCTGCTTAGCGCTATGCAACAAAGCACTGACGCCGGCAGCGAGCCTAAGCGCCAACTGAAACTAAGCCCTGACTCAGCCCGGCCGCTGCAGCAACCCAAAATATCGCCAACAGCGAAAGCAACGGCGGCTAATAGTATCGCTGTGTTTAAATCAAATCAGGCTGATGGCACAGTGCTGTTCTCAGACCGAAGACCGCTTAACCGGCCTTATCAGCAGCTGCATTTTGATTGTTTCGCCTGCGATCCCAACTCAAGTATCAACTGGTATAAAACGCCTCTATTTGTCCGGCCCTATAATCGAATCATTGATCGGGTGGCACTCGAGCAAAAACTTGATCCCGCACTGATCCGGGCAATTATTCATGCTGAGTCAGCCTTTCAGCCATCAGCTTTATCGAAGCGGGGCGCTATTGGTTTAATGCAGTTGATGCCAGATACAGCGGCAATGCTGGGCATTAGCGACCCTCTATCGCCTGAGCAAAATATTCAGGGTGGTAGTACTTACCTAGCGAAATTACTTAAACAATATAATGGTGATTTAACGCTTAGTCTGGCAGCCTATAATGCCGGACCAGGTAATGTCAGGCGGCATCAGGGGGTACCACCTTTTGCCGAAACGCAGGCCTATATCAAGCGGGTTCTTATACTAAAAAAACGCTATCAGCAGGGCGCCTGATTAAAGCGGCCTGCTGTTTATAGACGCAAGCTAAAAACTATTTATCGTCTTTATTTTCAAAACCTTCCAGTGTTACGCCGGATAAGAAGCCGGCACCTTTGGTTTCATTGTTACGCAGTTTTATCATCAGACGTAAATCGTTGGGCGAATCAGCATGGTGAATGGCATCGGCGTAGCTGATATCACCGCGTTGATACATATCATACAATGCCTGATCAAAGGTTTGCATGCCAAGCTCACGGGATTTACTCATTACGGCCTTGATGTCGCCCACTTCACCACGGGCAATTAAATCTGCGACCAGCGGTGAATTCAGCAACACTTCTATTGCAGCAACCCGGCCCTGGCCATCGGCAGTAGGAATAAGTTGCTGAGCCACTATCGCCCGTAAGTTAAGTGACAAGTCAAAGCGCAGTTTGTCATGCATTTCTTTTGGTACTAAATGCATTATCCGGTCAATGGCCTGGTTAGCATTATTGGCGTGCAAGGTAGCGATACACAAATGGCCGGTTTCAGCAAACGACAAGGCATATTCCATGGTGTCCTGGCTACGGATTTCACCAATCAGAATAACGTCGGGAGCCTGACGCAATGAGCTTTTCAGCGCGGCCTCAAATGACTCGGTGTCGATGCCAACTTCACGCTGGGTTACCAGGCTTTTCTGGTGCTCATGCACAAATTCAATCGGATCTTCAATAGTAAGAATGTGGCCCTTGGAGTTTTTATTCCGATAACCCAATAATGCCGCCAGTGACGTCGACTTACCGGTACCGGTGCCACCTACAAACAGCACCAGGCCACGTTTTGACATAATAATGTCTTTCATAATGGGTGGCAGGCCAAGTTCATCTGCACTTGGAATGGTGGTAACAATGCGTCGTACCACCATTCCTGCCTGATCACGTTGCCAGAATGCAGAAATCCGGAACCGGCCAGCATCGTTGGCAATCGCAAAGTTACATTCTTTACTGTGATTAAACTCGTGCTGCTGCTTTTCATTCATCGCATCCAGCACCAGCTCCAGTGATGCCGCATCGGTCAGCGGTATATCATCAATAGGGGTCATTTCACCATTGATCTTTGCAGCTACCGGCATACCGGCAGTGACAAACATATCAGAGGCACCCATTTTTACCATTTTTGTTAAAAAATCTGTCAGTTCCATTCCGTCAATTCCAATTTATCAATTACAGTAGACGGCTCTAAATCCGGCCCATAGCGCCAAAGGTGTTTTTGTCCTGAGCTTTGGTTTGCGCATCTTTTTGTGAAATTAAACCACGGTTTACCAGATTAAGCAGGCACTGATCCATGGTTTGCATACCATGGGAGGCACCCGTTTGAATTACAGAATACATTTGGGCAATTTTGTCTTCCCGGATTAAATTACGGATAGCCGGCACGCCAACCATAATTTCATGGGCGGCTATCCGGCCACCGCCAATTTTTTTCAGCAGCGTTTGTGAAATAACGGCTCGTAGCGATTCTGACAACATCGAACGCACCATATCTTTTTCTTCACCCGGGAATACGTCGATAATCCGGTCAATGGTTTTAGGCGCAGACGTGGTGTGCAAAGTACCAAAAACCAGGTGACCGGTTTCGGCAGCTGTCATCGCCAGCCGGATAGTTTCCAAATCCCGTAATTCACCCACCAGAATAACGTCTGGATCTTCCCGTAAAGCAGAACGCAAGGCATTGCTAAAGCTATGGGTATCGCGGTGCACCTCGCGCTGGTTCACCAGACAAAGTTTGTTGTTATGGACAAATTCTATCGGGTCTTCAATGGTTAAAATATGATCGTGACGCATGGTATTAATATAATCAACCATCGCCGCCAGGGTGGTACTTTTACCCGAACCGGTCGGGCCTGTTACCAGCACCAGACCACGTGGGTTTTCAGAAATAGTCTTGAAAATATCCGGCGCGCCCAAATCATCTAAGGTAAGTACGTCACTGGGGATGGTCCGGAATACCGCTGACGCGCCGCGGTTCTGCACAAAAGCATTAACCCGGAACCGTGCCAGGTTCGGCACTTCGAACGAAAAATCTGATTCGAGATTCTCTTCGTATTCTTTACGTTGTTTATCCGTCATAATTTCGTACACCAGTGCATGTACTTCCTTATGAGTCAGCGGCGGTATATTAAGTTTACGAACATCGCCATCAACCCGGATAAGCGGCGGTACGCCAGCAGAAAGGTGTAAATCTGATGCTTTATGTTCCACACTAAAGGCTAATAATTCGGTAATATCCATGACAATATCTACTCCAACTTGCCAACAAATATGAATAACATAGCAGAACAACTGAGCGCCGCCTATCACAACATTGCAGAAAATTGCCGCCAGCTTCAGCGCGATCCGCAAAGTGTGCAACTTATCGCCGTCAGTAAAACCAAACCGGTCAGCGCAATAACTGCAGCCTATCAAGCAGGTCAGCGCCAGTTTGGCGAGAACTATCCGCAAGAATTGCTCAGTAAAGCTGAACAACTCACTGCTCTGCCAGAGCTGGAGTGGCACTTTATCGGGCCACTGCAATCAAATAAAACCCGGTTAGTGGCAGAGCATGCCAGCTGGGTGCACAGTATTGACCGCTTAAAAATAGCTGAACGTTTGTCAGCCCAGCGCCCTGCCTCGCAAAAGCCTTTGCAGGTGTTGCTGCAAATTAATATCAGTGATGAAGATAGCAAAGCCGGTATCAGTGCCGCCCAGCTGCCTGAATTAGCGACCGCTGTGGCGAAGTTACCACAACTGCAGTTACGAGGGCTGATGGCTATACCGGCCCCTGGGGACAGTGAACGGGCCTTTGCCGCAATGCAACAACTGTCAAAAAAGCTGCGACAACAACACCCTGGCGCAACTGAACTATCAATGGGCATGTCAGACGACTGGCCGCTTGCTCTGCAATATGGCGCAACTATGATAAGATTAGGCACCGCAATTTTTGGCGCAAGGACTTATGAAAGAAATGAATGACAACACCGTCGCCTTTATCGGCGCAGGCAATATGGCACGCTGTGTCATTGCCGCCATGGTAAATGCCGGCTACCCGGCAGCGAATATTATTGCCGCAAACCGCAGCCAGCCAAAGTTAACCGCTCTGGCTGCTGATTACGGTATCAATACTACCCTGGATAACATTGAAGCAGTAACCAAAGCCGATATCATTGTGTTAGCAGTAAAACCGCAGATGATGCAGGATTTATGCGAGAAACTGCTACAAAGTGCGCCTGAGATTCAGGAAAAGCTGTTTGTAACCATAGCGGCGGGTATTGAAGTAAAACGCTATGAGCAGTGGCTGGGTCAGGTAAGATTAGTCCGCGCCATGCCTAATACTCCATCGTTAGTCGGCCAGGGTGTCACCGGGCTGTTCCCCAGCCGCTGCTCTAACTATGAGCGCGCCTTTGTTGACCATATGTTCAGTGGCACCGGCATGAATGTCTGGCTGGAACAGGAAGCGCAAATTAACCACATTATCGCCGTCACGGGCAGCTCACCGGCTTACTTCTTCTTCTTTATGCAGTCGATGCAACAGGTGGCTGAAAAGCTCGGGTTTGCACCGGAACAAGCCAAAGCTATGGTCGCGAAAACAGCACTGGGTGCCGCGACCATGGCATTAGAGAGCGACGAAAGCTTTGCGCAGTTGCGGGCCAACGTTACGTCGAAAGGCGGTACTACCCATGAAGCAGTGACCACCTTTGCTGATCAGGGCTTGGAAAAAATGGTCGCCGACGCCATGTATGCCGCTATTAAACGTGCTGAAGAAATGGCACAACAAATTTAAGTTGCCGGAGAGCCCATCATGCAGGCTATGCTGTTTTTAATTAATACTGCTTTTAACTTACTGTTAATGCTGGTTATTTTGCGAGCGTGGTTGCAGTTGGCCAGAGCCGACTTCTACAACCCGTTCAGCCAGTTTATTGTCAAAGTAACTAATCCGGCGGTGCTGCCGTTAAGGCGGTTAATTCCCAGCATCGGCAAACTCGATACAGCGACGGTCGTGTTGGCGTATCTGGTGGCGGTAGCTAAACTTATCGTATTGCAATTGGTGCTGGTTGGCAGCATTCAGATACCGGCGACCTTTATCAGCGGACTATTGGTGCTGCTAAAAGAAACGCTTAATCTGTTGTTCTGGATTTTAATTATCCGGGCATTATTAAGCTGGTTCAGCCAGGGCAATAATCCGATAGAACTGGTGATGCACCAACTGACAGAGCCCCTACTGCGGCCGGTTAGAAAAATAATACCACCAATGGGCGGCCTCGATTTATCGGTGTTTGTTTTAATTATCGCTATTCAGTTTATTAATCTTTTATTTAGCGACATTTTCCGGGGCCTGTAATCTCACCTGCAGAGAGCGGGCAACAAGCTAACAATAGTAACAGGAGCAAAAATATGAAAAATTCAGGTTATTTAGCACTGTTCTTTGGTGTGTTGATGTTACTTGTAAGTACCCAGGCTGATGCTGAACAAATGAAGAAACTGGGTAATTGGGATGTGCATTACATCGCCTTTCCGGCCACTTTTTTAACGCCGGAAATAGCCGTTGAGAATGAGATCCAACGTAGCAAATTTAACGGCGTTATCAATATTTCAATACTGGACAGCGCCAGCCAGCAAGCACAACAAGTAGCAATTAGCGGTATAGCAAAAGACTTGTTTGGCCGGCAGCGCGAGCTGGAGTTTAATCAGGTAGTGGAAGGCGATGCAGTTTATTATCTGGCAACGGTACCTTATCAGAATGAACAGCTGTATAATTTTACTATCAATATTGGCCAGGGAAATCAGCAACAGCAGCTGACATTCAGTCATACGTTTTTTGTCGATTAACATTTAACCATTATTAAAGCCCGGAAGACATGCAAAAACTAGTTCTTGCCAGTTCAAACAAAGGTAAAATAACTGAGCTTAGTGCCCTACTTTTACCTTATCAGTTACAAATAGTACCGCAGCAGGAACTGGGTGTGTCAGACGCTGATGAGACCGGCCTCACGTTTATTGAAAATGCCATTATAAAAGCCCGCCATGCCTCATTGGTAACGGGCTTACCTGCCATTGCCGATGATTCCGGTATTGCTGTTGATGCGCTGGGCGGTGAGCCCGGTATTTACTCGGCGCGTTACAGTGGTGAAGCGGCAACCGATAGCAATAATATCAGCAAATTATTACACGAGATGCATGGCATTCCAGCGCATGAACGCAGTGCCCAGTTTCATTGTGTCCTGGTGTATCTGCGCCATGCCAGTGACCCTACCCCGCTGGTTTGTCACGGGATCTGGCAGGGCAAAATCAGCGAGACAGTCCGGGGTGATGGTGGCTTTGGTTACGACCCGGTATTTATTCCGGCTGGCCACTCAGTCAGTGCTGCCGAGCTGAGTAAAGAGCAAAAAGCCTCGCTCAGCCACCGGGGCCAGGCATTGCGCCAGCTGATAGCACTTTTAAAGCCCCAGCAGGCAGGTTAAGTGAGCCTGCAGTTACCACCGCTGTCGCTGTACATTCATATTCCCTGGTGTATTCAAAAATGCCCGTATTGTGATTTTAATTCGCATGCGGTGAAACAAGGCATACCGGAGCAGGAATACATTGCCCATTTGTTGGCCGATTTAGACCAGGATTTGCAGCTGGTAGGCCAGCGCCCGGTAAGCAGCATTTTTATTGGTGGCGGTACGCCCAGTGTATTTTCCGCAGCCGGCATCAGCCGGATCCTCGAGGGGGTTAAGCAACGCTTAAACTGCAACGAGGATATGGAAGTAACAATGGAGGCTAACCCCGGCACTGTTGAAGCAGACCGGTTTGCCGGTTATGTCAGCGCCGGGGTAACCCGTTTTTCTATTGGCGTGCAAAGCTTTCAGACCGCACAATTAAAAGCCCTGGGGCGTATTCACGATTGTGACGAAGCTATCCGGGCCGCTAAACTGGCCAGCAGCTTGCCCCTTGGTAGCTATAATCTCGATTTAATGCACGGTTTGCCCGGGCAAGATATTAACGGCGCCCTGGCCGATTTGCGCCAGGCCATTGCGCTGGCACCACCGCATTTATCCTGGTATCAGTTAACTATAGAACCCAACACGGCGTTTGCCTCGCGTCCGCCGGTATTACCCGCTGATGATACACTGTGGGACATCCAGCAGCAGGGTTTGGCATTGTTGCAGCAACACGGTTATCAGCAGTATGAAATTTCAGCTTACGCCAAACCCGGGCATCAGTGCCGGCACAACCTGAATTACTGGCGTTACGGCGATTATCTGGGAATTGGCTGCGGCGCTCATGGCAAAATAACCTTAGCAACCCGCAATGCCATTATACGCACGGTTAAAATTAAACATCCGAAGGGCTATATGGATATCAGTCGCGGTTATCTTGACAGCAAAGAGCAAGTGCCTGCTGAAGACAGACCCTTTGAATTTTTTATGAACCGGTTTCGCTTACTGGAGCCCTGCCCGCATTCGGACTTTACGGCCTATACCGGTTTGCCGGTCAGTGGTATAGCACCTGCCATTGATACCGCAGTAACACAGCAACTGCTGCTGGATACGGGTCAGCACTGGCAAATTACTGATAAAGGTGCCCGTTATCTGAATGACCTGCTTACGCTTTTTATTGATTAGTTCAGCTTTAACAGTTTAGCCAGCGGGCATAAATTAGTAACATCTGGTAACGGATAATAACGACAACACAGGACCTACTATGAAAAAGACAACTTTTCGCACTCTCGCTTTAATCCCATTGGCCGTCAGCCTGGCATTAGCAGGTGGCTGCGGTCCGAAAACCACTCAGCCAGGGCTGACCGGTGAGCAAACTGCGGTAGTTCAGCTTGACGTTAACGAGCAGGCCAATCAGTTGTTTGAGCAAATTTATATGGAACGGGTCCGTCTCGATCCGGTGCTGCAAACCCGGCTGGGTATTAAAGATGACTACGATAAATGGCAGGATTTAAGTGATGCAGCTTATGAAGCTGAACTGACCATGACCCGTAATCACCTTGATCTGCTAAGCGCTATCGACCAAAGCCAGCTGGACCCTGACACGGCCCTCAGTTATCAGCTAATGCAGCAGGATTTACAAAACAGTCTGGAGGATAGCAAGTGGCGCTTATACAGCTATCCGGTAAACCAGATGTATGGTATTCATTCGCTGGTGCCATCATTACTGATCAATCAGCATAAAGTAGAGGATGTCAGCGACGCCAAAGCTTACATCAGCCGTTTAAATAACGTGACACTATTGTTTAGTCAGTTACAGCAGCAACTGACTAAACGCGCTGAGAAAAACATTATCATCCCTGAATTTGTATTTGACCACGTGATCAGCGGCAGCCGGAATGTGATTGATGGCGCGCCTTTTAACCCCGGTGATGACAGCACCCTGCTGGCCGACTTTAAAAAGAAAGTACAGGCGTTAGAGTTGGATGCAGTTGAAGAAAAATTACTGGTGGATGAAGCCAGCGTTGCGCTGCTAACCAGCGTCGGCCCGGCTTACCAAAGCCTGATTAACTACTTGCAGAATTTGCAGCAGCAGGCCACCACTGATGATGGCGTCTGGCGTTTTGACGACGGGGCTGCCTTTTATCAGCACCGGCTGCAGCGGATCACCACCACCGACTTAACCGCAGAGCAAATTCATCAGCTGGGCCTGGATGAAGTAGCCCGTATTCATGCGGAAATGCGCGACATTATGCAACAGGTTGAGTTTGATGGCAGCTTAGCTGAGTTCTTCGTGTTTATGCGGGAAGATCCACAATTCTACTATCCTGACAGCGATGAAGGCCGCGCCGCCTATCTGGCTGAAGCGACCCGGGTTATCGACGATATGAAAGGCAGGCTGGACGAATTGTTCCGGGTAAAACCCAGCGCCGATATGATAGTCAAAGCGGTTGAGCCGTTTCGCGAAAAAAGCGCCGGCAAAGCCTTTTACCAGCGGCCATCAATGGATGGTAGCCGCCCTGGCGTTTACTATGCCAACCTGTATCAAATGCAGGACATGCCGACCTATCAGTTAGAAGCACTGGCCTATCATGAAGGTATTCCCGGCCATCATATGCAACTGGCCATCGCTCAGGAGCTGGAAGATATGCCCAAGTTCCGCCGCTTTGGTGGGTACACCGCCTACATAGAAGGCTGGGGCCTGTACAGTGAGGTACTGCCAAAAGAAATTGGCTTATACCAGGACCCCTACTCTGACTTTGGCCGGTTGGCGATGGAGCTGTGGCGCGCCTGCCGTTTAGTAGTTGATACCGGTATTCACGCTAAAGAGTGGACCCGCGAACAGGCTATTCAGTATCTGGTAGACAACACCCCGAATTCTGCCACCGATGCCACCAAAGCTATCGAGCGTTATATCGTGCTGCCAGGCCAGGCGACTGCCTATAAAATCGGCATGATTAAAATTCTGGAGCTGCGCGAAAAAGCCAAAACTGCGCTGGGCGAGCAGTTTGATATCCGCGACTTCCACGACGTAGTGCTGCGCAATGGCGCCGTGCCACTGGATGTACTGGAGCAGCTGGTAGACGACTATATCGCGGCCGCTAAGCCCGAGTAATTAAGCAACGAAGAATTAAAAAGCCGGTCAGGAATCCTGACCGGCTTTTTGCTGTTTAGTTATCTATTTTGGACCTGAAAAACGAAGTCGCGGTTTTTATGCTAGGGTTTAGCTAAGGCAATGATGGCCTGCCCAGGCTTTTCAGACAAAAAAGGAGGAACAATGTCGAGCCCTGAACATAAGCAAAAAATCTGGAATCTTATCAAAGATATCAAAACCGGTATGTTAACCACGTTACATGGCAGTGAGCTGCGCGCCCGCCCTATGGTATTGGTGCAGGATGAATACGATGGCACCTTATGGTTTTATACTGATCTTGAATCAGAAAAAGTAATGGAAGTAGCGAAGGACCATGATGTTTGTGTAACCTTTGCCGACCCTGATAACCAGACGTATGTGTCCCTGACCGGGGTTGGTCGTACCGTTAGTGACAAAACCCTGATTGATAAATACTGGAACACCTTTGTGGCCGCCTGGTTTCCAGAAGGAAAAGACGCTGCCAATGTCGGTATGCTGGAAGTTAAAGTACAAAAAGGCGAGCACTGGGATAGTGACAGCAGCAAAATGATGAAAAGTGTTAAAACCATGACGGCCAAGGTTAAAGGAGAAAAACCTGATCTTGGTGAGCACGAAAAATTTGGCACCAGGAATTAATACCAGCATCCATTGTCGGCATTAATTTATGGTCTGAACGACCATAAAATTTCGCCAAACAGCGCCAAGCTGGGTATGCTGTAATCATTATGCCCGGCTTGGAACAGCAATATGATTTTACTCAATTATTTTGAACCGGAAACCAATAGCTGGCAGCAAATCAGTTTTGCCAGACTACCGACCCAACTTAGCGCTGATGCCAGAGTCTGGCTTAACCTGAATGAGGCTACACCTGAAGAAATACAGCAGGTACTGCACCGTTTTGCCATCGCTCCCACTCTGGCTGAAGATTTCAGTCGGCAGCGCCACCCGCCTAAACTGGAAACTCAACCTGATTTCAGCCTGCTGATCCTGCGCGGTTATGCCGACCCTGATTTCAGCGAATACAGCAGCAGTGCCCAGGTTAACTTGTTATACTCTAAGCAAGTTTTAATTAGCCTGGTGCGTTGTCAAAGTGCCTCACTGCTCGAGCAACTTACCCCTAAAATTGCGGCGGGCCAAAGCCTGATTGTTACCGATTGGGTAAAACACCTTATTTTAGCGGTGTCGGGTAGCTATCTGGAAAAGCTGATCGCGTTTGAGGACGTACTAAGCGAACTGGAGGACAACATGCTGCAACGGGGCAGTGACGAGCAAATGGCCCTGATGATGCGTTACCGCTCGGTGCTTCGGAAAATAAACCGCAATCTGGCATATCAGAAAGATATTTTTGCCGATGCCTTGTATGAAGAAAAAAGCCCGCTGCTAAATCACTTCAGCGGGCCGGATGTGCGTGATTTTTATGAAAAGTTTGAGCGGCTGCATAGTATGACCGATTTGTATTATGATCAGCTGAGCGATTTGGTTGAAGGTTACATGTCCACTACGTCGCACCAGATTAACGAAAGAATGAAAGTACTGACGATGGTCAGCACAATATTTATTCCACTGACCTTTATTGCCGGTTTGTACGGAATGAACTTTGTTAATATACCTGAGCTGGTTAACCCCAATGGTTACTATTATGCACTGTTAGCCATGGCCGTGCTGGGCGTGGGCGGCCTGTTCTGGTTTAAGTTTAAAAACTGGTGGTAATAAGGATTTGCAATGGCAGAAAACCCGCTACTGGATATTGAGGATATTGTCCGCGGCAGCTTGACTGATGAGGACAGCAGCTCGCTGATCGAGAAAATCAGCCAGCTGGAACCGGAAGAAATTGCCCTGGTACTGGAGGCAATGCCGGTTGAGCAACGGGTCAGCACCTGGCTTGAGTTACACCCCGACGATCAGGTCGCCGCCCTGACTTACATGCGGGTAGATGCCCGGGAAAACATTTTTAAGCAACTTGATGAGCAACAACTGCGTACCCTGGTTGAGGGCATGGAAGTTGATGACTTAATTGAGTTACTGGATGAACTACCACAACGGATTTATAACTATGCCTGCTCGCGACTGGACGCCAGCCAGCGCAGCTGGTTAGAAACAGCACTAACCTATGACGATGACCAGTGTGGCCGCTACGCTGACCACGATTTACTGATCATCAATAAAAATGCCAAAGTACGCGATGGCATCAGAATGTTTCGTAAGCTGGCTGACGATGCCGAATATCAGGACGCACTGTTTGTCATAGACCGCACCGGCCGTTACGCCGGGCTGGTGCATGCTACCGCCCTGCTGGGCCAACCCAGTCATTTACCGGTGGAAAACTTTCTGGACAAAGAAGCCCCCGTGGTAACCGGCGAGATGGAACTGGAACAAGGCTCTGATATCGTGTCGCGCTCTGGCTACACGGCGCTGGCGGTAGTGGATGCTGACGACAAGCTATTGGGCCGATTGTCTATTGGTGAAGCACTGGAGAACGTGCGCCGGGCGTTGGAAAGCCAGTTTATGCATACAGCCGGTCTGGACGAAGAAGAAGATTTATTCGCGCCGGTGTTTGACAGCGCAAAACGGCGGGCCTTGTGGTTGGGGATTAACCTGTTAACCGCCTTTCTGGCAGCGTGGACCATTGGCCTGTTTGAAGCCACCCTGCAACAAGTGGTGGCGCTGGCCGTGTTAATGCCCATTGTCGCCAGTATGGGAGGCATAGCCGGTAGCCAGACCTTAACCTTAATGATCCGTGGCCTGGCGCTGGAGCAGATCACTCCGCAAACCTATATGATGTTGTTTCGTAAAGAGCTCGGCGTAGGGGCAATTAACGGGGTGCTGTGGGCGTTAGTAATTGCCGTTATCACCTATTTCTGGTTTGGTGACTGGATTATTGGCGGCGTCATTGGCCTGGCTATTGTCATCAACATTATCGCAGCGGCCATTTCCGGGGTGTTTATTCCTATCTGGCTGGAGAAGCTGGATATCGACCCGGCGCTGTCTGGCTCTGTTATTCTGACAACCGTTACCGACGTTGTCGGCTTTTTTGCGTTCCTGGGCCTGGGATCTTTATTTTTACTAGCCTAGTTTTTACTAGCGTAGTTTCTGATGGCTTAAGTCGCAGCCCTAATTTAATTTTAACGGAGAGTGCATGAAAATTGCGATATTGTCGCGAAATGCTGAACTGTATTCGACTAAACGGCTGGTTGCCGCAGCCGAAGCAGCCGGCCACCAGGTGCAGGTAATAGACCCATTAAGCTGCTACATGAATATTAACCGCTCCAATTCCTCTATTCATTATAAAGGTGAAGTGCTGGACGGTTTTGATGCCGTGATCCCACGGATTGGCGCCTCTATTACATTTTATGGCACGGCGGTACTGCGCCAGTTTGAAATGATGGGGGTTTATTCACTGAATGAATCGGTCGCTATCGGCCGGGCCCGCGACAAGTTGCGCTCCATGCAATTGCTGGCCCGCCAGGGCATTGGCTTACCGATAACCGGCTTTGCTGATAAACCTGGTGATATCCCCGATTTAATCGACATGGTGGGCGGTGCGCCGCTGGTGATTAAACTGCTGGAAGGCACCCAGGGCATAGGCGTGGTGCTGGCCGAAACCCGCACCGCGGCTGAAAGCGTTATAGAGGCCTTTATGGGCCTGAATGCCAATATTCTGGTGCAGGAATATATCAAAGAAGCCAAGGGCGCGGATATCCGCTGTTTTGTGGTAGGCGATAAAATTGTTGCGGCGATGAAACGTCAGGCGAAAGAAGGTGAGTTTCGCTCGAACCTGCACCGCGGCGGCTCCGCCACCGTAGTGCGGTTAACCCCGGAAGAGCGTAATACGGCAGTGCATGCTGCCAAAACCATGGGCTTAAATGTGGCCGGCGTGGATTTACTACGCTCAAACCATGGCCCGGTGGTAATGGAAGTAAACAGCTCGCCCGGGCTGGAAGGCATTGAAAGTGCCACCAGCAAAGATGTCGCTGGCCTTATTATCAGCTTTTTAGAGAAAAAAGTGGCGACGCATAAAACCCGGCGTAAAGCCAAAACCAAAGGAACAGGCTAATGAACAGCCGTGCTGCTTTTACCCTCGGACCTGACAAAATTGCGGCAGGTAGCCGGGCGGTGGTCGATATCCCGTTTGGTAAGCTGTATACCCACACCGAGCTGAATATTGGCGCCCATGTTATCCATGGCCGCCAGGAAGGGCCTGTGCTGTTAATTACCGCGGCCTTACATGGTGACGAAATTAACGGCGTGGAAATTTGCCGGCGTTTGCTAAAACTTCCCAGGTTAAACCGGATTAAGGGCACTTTAATTGTGGTGCCTATCGTCAATACCTACGGTTTTGTCCAGCAGTCACGTTATTTGCCAGACCGGCGCGATTTAAACCGCAGTTTCCCCGGCAGTGAAAAAGGCTCGCTTGGCAGCCGGATGGCTTATCAGTTTACCGATAAAATTCTTAAATGCTGTACCCATGCCATTGATTTACACACCGGTGCTATTCACCGCGCTAACCTGCCGCAGGTGCGGGCCAGCGCCAAAGATAAAACCGCGCTGCGGATGGCAGAGGTATTCAATGCCCCGGTTATTATTAAAGCCGCCAGCCGCGATGGCACCATGCGAGGTACCGCTAACAACCTGGGCATTCCGTTATTATTGTACGAGGCAGGCGAAGCGCTGCGCTTTGATGAACAATCGATAAAAATCGGGGTGCGCGGCATCGTTAACGTGATGCAGGACTTAGGTATGCTCAGCGGCAGAACGAAAGCACCGAAAAACCGTTCAGTGTTCTCGAAGAAAAGCAGCTGGGTGCGGGCTGAGCATGATGGTATTGCCCGCTATTACGTCACGTTGGGTCAAACGGTGAAAACCGGCGATATTATGGCGCATATATACTCGCCCTACTCTGATTTTGAGGTCGCTATTCCGGCAACCTTTGATGGCGTGGTGATAGGCCGCAATAACTTACCGCTGGTCAATGAAGGCGAAGCATTATTTCACGTGGCTGAAGTAAGCTCACTGGATGAAGCTGAGAAAACCCTGGATGCGATAAGTGATGAGGTAGACAACGCCATGCCAGCGGCCCTGCGGGATGAATACGGCGTCGTTTAGCGCGAACAATCACTGTGGTTTTAAAAAAGAAGTTCAGCTAAACAGTAAGTTTAGTTTTTCTCAGTGACCACGTCATACTGGCTTAGCAACGGCACCCGCTGTTGCAGGCTGGTTTCAATTTCATCCAGTTCCCGCATGCGCTGACAGAAAAGTGCCGATTTGGCTTCCAGTTCAATTGCCTTTTCATCCAGTCCAAAACTAATATTATCAACCAGTTGCTCTACCGATTCCAGGCCCTGATTGTCGGTGCGTTCAAAGTTACTGTCAGACTGACGCAACGCATCGCGTAGTGCCCCCCAGACCGCCCCAACGGTATGACGAGCCAGATTACTTAGCTGTGGTTTTAATTCGCGGTTTAAGAAATGATCCAGTTCATTCAAACTTTGCGGCGCCAGATAAAAGTATTCTCCGGTACGGACAAAGCGTGACATAAACTGAAATGTGGTTTCGCGGATTAACGCCTGCCATTCTGCCTGTTGTGATTTACTGCCCAGACCTGACAGCATAGACTCAATGCTCGACAGCCCCACTTCAACCCCATCCACGGCAAGACTAACAATTTCAGGCACAAACTTGCGTAGCCCCTGGCTGTATTGTTGCAGCAGTTCAGTATCGTCATCTGTCAAATGTACCCACTCTCCGGCCACAAACAACTGGCGATCATTATTAATCTGGACAAAGGTTCGGGTGTTCTGCATAAAACGGATATGGTCTGGCGCAATCAGCAAGCCATAGCGAAATGCCATATTGCAATCTGCAAAGGCCAAAGATGGTAAGCTCAGGATAAAAATAAGCAGTATAGCTTTCACAACAACAATCTCTTTAAACACACTTATACAGCCTAATTGATAGCCGCGACATTGGCACTACCTTGTGCCGCACAGCGGATACCGCTTGTCGCGTATCACTATTTACAACGGCTCATTACAGCGGTTCAATGGAGGGATGGCCGTCAACTAATACCACTTTGGATGGACCATATTCGCGCCGGCTTTTAACCTGTTCTTTACCAAAATGAATTTCGACTGCCGAAAACAGTTGTTGCCGCACCACAATCAGCAACTCCGCCAGTTTTTCCTGGCGTTGCGCCTCCAGTATTTTAATGTCATTAATTAACGACACTGCCAGCTCGCGATGCTCTTCAAATTTGGCGACCAATTCAAGGCGACGCATTTCTATCTGAGCATTACCTTCAATTTTTTTCAGTTTTTCCAGTTGCTGACGTAATTCTTCCATTTCAGTCCGTTCCGCAGCGACACTGGCACGCAGCACCTCTTGTTTTTCGACAATCGGGTCAAGCTGCCGGTTTAACTTTACTAACACGGCACTACTGGAAGGCGCGCCAAGGTTGCCACAGAACAGCCCCAGATCCAGATAAAAATAGCCGCCTACTAACTTACCATTGGGGTTATCTTCCGGTCCGGCATAAACTATTGCAGCTTCAACCGCACAGTGCATGAGTTGTTTACTGACATAAAGATTACCACCGCAGCTAATCCGGCTATACTGAGCCAGATTACACTGAATATCACCAACCGCTTTTAATTCAGTGCTGTATTCGCTTTGCTGATCGGCCTGAGCAAGCTGGTGACCGATTACCGAGCCATTAATGGTGATATCACCTCCGGCTTCAATTAACGTTCCCTCAACCATACCTTTAACAAAAACATTACCGCCGGCGACGACTTTCATACCTTCTGTCACACTGCCATTTACCACTACCGAACCGCGAAACACGATATGGCCGGTTGCTAAATCGACGTTCTTAACAGTAAACACTTCATCAACCGTCGCACCGGCTTCAATGACTCGTGGTAAACCATCCCGTGCTGCTAAAAGCAAATCGCCGTCTGCCGGCGCTAACTCAACCCCTTCACCCAGTTGCCACTCTAATTGCAGACCAGGCGTTGCCGGAATCATTTCACCACTGACCAGCATGCCCGCCACGCCAGCAGTAGGCGGATGACGGCGCATTATGGCTTCGCCGGTTCTGATAGCCGGAATAACACCGAAATCGCGAAGATCAGCCTTTTCATCTGTTTTAACTACCGGTCGGTTCCGGCGACTTTCCATTTCTGCTAATAGCGGCTCGAAACGGGAATTGGCGCCGGGCACCATTGCCCGACCACGGGCAATCATCAGCTTAACTTTACTGCCGGGCTCGGCTTTAGCGGCATAAGAGACCAGTTTTATAATTTGTTCTTTGCTAAAACCAAAAACAATGCCATTTGCCTGGGCACTTTTAACAAGATCGTTGGCTGATACAGGTGCCCCACCCCAGGCTGCGGTTATAATGGCTGTGGCCATCATTTTATCTTCGCTGATGTCAAAGGTGAGTTGAGCGTCGCGTTTTTCAGCAATCCGGTAGCTTAATTCTTTGCTATTCTCAGCTATCAGGTTTTCTTTGATCTTCTGCTGAATTTGCTGATACTCGACCAACAGATTAGTAAGCTGGTCCTGCAACACCAGGCAACGCTCATAACCATGATTATTTATTTGTTGCTGAATTTCGGCTGCACTGATGGCCGTTAACGAGACCGGCACCGTTATTTTTATAGTATTATCGTGCTCAGAAAATTGCATGTGGATAGTCTGCTTGTACTACGACGAAAGTATTATGCTTAATGAAGCAAATATCAGGCAGAAAGGCAAGCCCTTACTGCATTTCAGGGCCTCAGAAGCTAAAAAAGCTAGATATAGTTGTCCTGGTGGATCCGGATAAACAAATCTGTACCTTTCTTGCTATAGTCAACCTTATATTCTTTATTGTTCAACGCCTGCACAAACAACAAGGTTTTGGTTTCACCAAACACATCGGTACTGGAAATATCAACTATCTCCATATAACGCTCTTTCGCTTCAACCTTATTGGTCGGCACCGCATCCTGAAACATTTTTACGCCATGGCGGGTGATGATCAATGGCGGGTCGTTATCATCGTTAATCACGATTAAATCAAGTTTTTTATTTTTATGGATCAGGGTATTACGCCCGCTTACCAGAAATGCTTTATCGTAGCTGTTCATGCACCATCCTGCCAGAAAAGAGGTTTGGCTTATTATGATACACAGTCAGCGGTGTGTCTAGGTAGCTGTATTCTGTATTATTTGTAAGCGAGCCCTATTAATTTGCTGGCAAAGCGCGCTGGTCTGCTCCGCTGTGAGTGAACTTGGTACAAATAAATCAAAGCCACTGGCTTGCGCCAGACGTAGCATTCTTTGCCCAAAAACTGCTTTTATGCCACTGTACTGCTGGTTTTCAGTAGCGAACGTATCTTTTTCTGCCAGTAATTCGCTGGCGCACTGCCCTGTAGCACAACCTTGTTTAACCGCGGATATAAACAAGGGTCGCTGCTCGGTCATTAATCGCACAGCCAACCTCAGCCGCAATGGCTGCAGCACGGCATCATAGTCTGTCACTTTAAAGCCGATAAAAGACAAGTCATGCTGTTCCAGCTGCGGTACCGCGCAATACATAAAACTGTTCCACGGTAACAGCCAGCTGCCGTAACGGTGATAATAGTGCACGCCCTGCTCGTCACACTTGAGAAAATGCCGTGGCTCTGCCAACTTAGCGAAGCCCAGAAATATCGCCATTGCAGCGGCAATATAGGCAATTGCCAGCCACAAACTAAACTGTCCTGCAAACAACACAGTAAAAAGCACCAGCCCCAGCAAGGCGCCAGCTCCGGACAGCAGCAACCTGGCGCCCCCCTGATGACTTGTCTGACTGACTAAAATCGGTTCCATTTATTCACCAATAGCCTGTTTGCCCCATTGTTTTCTATCCTCTACCTGGCAGTACAGTAGCAACTGTTATACTGGATCAGTGCAAAAGGCGCTGGAATACGACCAACGCCGCCGTGATTGCGATAACAGATCATCTGTTTCACCATTAAAAACATACAATACACACAAAGTATTATTATGCGGTATGCGGAGTCATTGTGACAAAAATTCATTCTCGTCTTATTTGGGTCATTTTAATAGCCCTGGCTGTTTTTCTGGGCTACCTGTACTGGCAACAGCAACAAGGGCCAACATCAGGCAGAGGTGCAGGCGCGCCTGTCGCAGTCAGTACTGCTGAAGTATCTGTTAAACCGATGATCAGGAAAATTACCTCTTTAGGCAGTGGCCTGGCTAATAATTCTGTGCAGATTGTGGCACCAGCCAGCGATTTCTTAATTGAGCTGAACATCCAGGAAGGCAAGCAGGTAAAAGCCGGTGATATTATAGCCCGGTTAAACAATATACAACAGCTGGCCAGAGTGGCTGAGTTATCAGCAGTCCTGACCGATCAGCGCCGCCAACTCGACCGGTTGCAAAACCTGGCTACCACCCAGGCTACTGCACAGTCGCTGCTGGATGAGCAGCAGACCCGCGTTAATACCACGCTGGCGCAATTAGATATTGCCAAAGCGCAGCTGAACGAGCTGACCATTCGAGCGCCTTTTGATGGCTATCTTGGCCTGCGCCAGGTAAGCCAGGGTGCGTATGTCAACACAGGTACCGTGCTGACGACGCTCGACGATCTAAATACCCTCAAAGTAGAGTTTAGTGTTGCTGAACATTACCTGGCAGAAATTAAACGTGGTATGTCGGTAAATGTTACTAACGTGGCATATGGCAATGTCGACTTTATTGGCGAAGTGAGTGCAATTGATACCCGGTTGGACCCGGTAACCCGCTCTATCAGAGTGCATGCTACCCTGGATAATAGCGATTTACGCTTACGGCCAGGTATGCTGCTTAAAGTTAACGTAGAACTGGCCAACACACCGGCATTACAAATTTCTGAGCGTGCTTTAATTCCTCAGCAAAACAAACAGTTTGTGTTCGTGGTTAATAGCGATAACACCGTCAGTCAGCGTGAGATAGAAGTTGGCCAGCGTATTCCCGGCTGGGTCGAAGTTCTATCAGGGCTGGAAGAAGGCGAAGAAATCGTGGTCGAAGGTATTCAGAAGATCCGGCCGGGTGTCGTTATTAACAAAGTCGGAGCGCGATAATGCTGTTATCAGATTTATCGGTTAAACGGCCGGTATTTGCAACCGTTGTTAACTTGCTGCTGGTGGTGTTTGGTATAGTTTGTTTTACCATGCTACCTCTGCGTGAGTTTCCTGACATTGACTCGCCCATCGTCAGCATTAACACCAACTACCCCGGCGCGTCTGCAGAAATAGTTGAAACCAAAATAACCCAGTTGCTGGAAGACCGGATCAGCGGCGTAGAGGGTATTAAAAGCATTAACTCTAATAGCCGTAATGGCCGGTCCAGCATTACCATTGAGTTTAATGTTGAGCGTGACATCGACTCCGCTGCCAATGATGTCCGGGACCGGGTTTCACGGGCGTTAAATAATTTGCCTGATCAGGCCGACCCACCTGAAGTGTCTAAAGCCAATGCTGACGAAGACACCATAGCCTGGTTTGTGCTGAACAGCGAAAACATGACCACCCTGGAGCTGACTGATTACGCCAACCGCTATATCGTCGAGCGCTTCTCCGTGGTTGATGGGGTCGCCAGGATCCAGTTAGGCGGTTCCCGCGATTATGCGATGCGGGTCTGGCTGGATCGCGATGCCATGGCGGCTCGTGGCGTTACTGTGCAGGATATTGAAAGCGTACTGCGTAATGAAAACGTCGAGTTACCGGCCGGAAACATTAAGTCAGTTGATCGCGACTTTACGGTACGGGTTATCCGCACTTATAAAACCGAGCAGGACTTCCGACGGCTGGTGATAAAGCGGGGTGAAAATAACTATCTGGTCCGCCTCGGTGAAATCGCCGATGTCATGCTGACCTCAGAAAATGAAGAAAGTGAGTTCCGCGGCGATGGTAAAAACCTGTTAGGTATCGGCATTATTAAACAGTCGAAAGCCAATACCCTGGAAGTGGTTAAAAGCGCGCGGGCAGAAATGGAGCGGATTAAAGCGCAGTTGCCACAAGGTACTACCATTGAACCCGGCTACGACTCCTCGCTGTTTATCTCTGAGTCAATTAAAGAAGTGTATAACACCCTGGGTATTGCGATGGGCATGGTGGTGCTGGTTATCTTCCTGTTTCTTGGCAATATCAGGGCAACCTTTATTCCGGCAATCACGGTACCCGTTGCCCTGGTCGCTGCAGTAACAGTGCTGTTTGCACTGGATTTTTCGATTAACCTACTGACCCTGCTGGCAATGGTACTGGCGATTGGTCTGGTGGTTGATGACTCGATTGTAGTGCTTGAAAATATTTACCGGCGGATTGAGACCGGTGAGGCGCCGTTACTGGCAGCTTACCGTGGCGCCCGAGAGGTCGGCTTTGCTGTTATTGCCACCACACTGGTCCTGATATCAGTGTTTGTGCCGCTAGTGTTTATGCAAGGTCAGTTGGGCAAACTGTTTACCGAATTTGCCCTGGCCATTGCCGCGGCAGTGGCGTTTTCCAGTGTCACAGCTCTTACCCTTTCGCCGATGCTGTGCAGTAAACTGCTGCAACATCGTAAGCGTGAATCAAAACTTGGCCAGGCGTTGCACAGTGGCTTTGCCAAACTTGAAAACGGCTATCGCAAGCAACTTAACGTGGTGACCCGGACGCGCTGGCCGGTATTAGTTGTGGTTGTGCTTTGCTTTGTTGCCAGCTATCAGCTGGTGAAAATGCTGCCATCTGAACTGGCGCCGTCGGAAGACCGGGGTACCTTCTTTATTTCGATGACCCCCGCTGAAGGCGCCAGCTATCAGAGTAACAGCCGCAATATGCGACTGATTGAAGATATTCTGATGCCCTATTATGAAGACGGTGAATTTAATCGCTTATTAATCCGGGTGCCAGGCTGGGGTGGCAGTGGCGGTATTGCCATAGTTGGCGCGGAGAACTGGAGTAATGGTAAAAGGCGCACCGCCGAACTGATGCCGGAAGTTGCGGCAAAGATCAACGAACTGCCTGATGTCCGTGCGTTCACCTTTATGCGCAGTGGCCTAGGCGGTGGTGGCGGTGGCAGCCGGCCGGTACAGTTTGTGTTACAGGGCAACACCTATGAAGAGCTGGCACGCTGGCGCGATACCGTTATTAACAAAGCCAGCGAAAACCGCAACTTACTGATGCTGGATCACGACTACAAAGAAACCGTACCTCAGGTATTAGTAGAGATTAACACCGAGCGGGCCGGCGATCTGGGGATCTCGGTTGGCGCTATTGGCCGGGCCCTTGAGGCCATGCTGGGTGGCAGACGGGTTACCACCTTTTTAGACCGCGGCCGCGAGTACGACGTTATTCTGGAAGGCTGGGATGATGACTTCCAAGCACCGGGCACCATTAAAGACGTGTTCATCCGCTCTGACAGTACTGGCCAGCTAATTCCACTGGACAACCTGGTAACCCTGCGCGAAGAGGCCACTGCCGCGGCATTAAACCGCTATAACCGGATGCGCTCCATTACCATCTCTGCCAGCCTGGCCCCGGGTTACAGCCTTGGTGAAGCACTGGAGTATCTGGAAACCATAGTACAGACAGAGATTCAGGACACTGTCGGCATCGATTACAAAGGCGAATCGCAACTGTTTCAGGAAAGTGGCGAATCAACCTTGTTAGTCTTTATGCTGGCACTGGTGATTACCTATCTGGTACTGGCCGCGCAGTTTGAAAGCTTTATTCATCCGCTGGTGATTATGATCACCGTTCCGCTCGGGTTGGTTGGCGCGCTATCAGGTTTGTATTTCTTTGATATGTCATTAAATATCTACAGTCAGATTGGTCTGGTGATGCTGATAGGCCTGGTAGCGAAAAATGGCATTCTGATTGTGGAATTTGCTAACCAGTTGCGTGATGCCGGTGTAGCCTTTGAAGATGCCGTGCGCCGGGCAGCGATACAGCGCTTACGGCCTATTACCATGACATGCTTTACTACCATTATGAGCAGCTTACCACTGATTATTGCTACCGGTCCGGGCTCAGAAAGCCGGATGGTAATAGGTATGGTCATTTTCTGCGGGGTAGCACTGGCCACCTTACTTACCCTGTATGTTGTACCGGTAACCTATATTGCGATAGCCCGCAATACCGGCTCACCAAAAGCCCTTAGCCGGGAACTGGAGCGTCTGGAGCAACAAGCACCAGACGAGCATGCAGCTGATGAGGTGGTTCCTAAATAACTACAGTCGACAACCTAAAAGGGCAAAACGCTGCCATCCCAGTTCAGCAATTGCCCGCTGTGCCGGGCTGTTAACTGTGCCGCTACCGCAGCCAGTCGTTTGGCGGTAGCGGCCGCCGTTTGCAGTTGCCCGGCCGGAATATTGGCCTGAAATGGCGCAGATAGCGCAGTGTCAGTTGTGCCGGGATGGACGCTGACCAATGCTGCGGTTTTATTATACCGGCCAAGTTCAATACTGCTGGTTTTAACCAGCATATTTATGGCTGCTTTACTGGCCCGGTAGCTGAACCAGCCACCCAGCTGATTGTCAGTAATGCTGCCCACTTTAGCACTGAGCACCAATACCTTTACCTGGTCTTGTTTGGTCAGATAGCCAAATAATGCTTTTAAGTACAACGCTGGCTGCATTACATTGATAGCAAAACTTTTCTGCATTTGTGCAGCGGTTAATTGACGCAGAGTTTTCTCCGGGCCATGCTGGTTATCGTGCAACCAGCCCTGACAGATAAAAATTATGCCTGGTTGCCCCTTAAGCGCCTCTGCCACTGCTTGGTTAATCACATTTTCTTCAGCATCTTCCCGCGTTTCGCCCTCAGTGCTGTTCAGCTGCAGCCAGTTCAGATCTGACTTTGTCAGCGAGGCCGGGCAGGCACGGCGGCTAATCGCCTGTACCTCATCTCCTTGTTGCAAATAATGCTGCACCAAACCCTGGCCAATGCCACTACCGCCACCAATAATCAAAATGTTTTCAGACATCAGCTAATACCTCTTTTGCCGCTGCTACTCCGCTTAACCAGGCATTCTCCACCCTGCCACCTAACAGCCAGTCACCGGCAATGGCCAGCTTTAAGCCGGAGCTGTAATCGACCTTAACCTGGGTAACTGCCGGGTTTATCTGGGCATAAAGCCAACGATGAGTCAGGGCGCCAGTGACTGTAATTGTCTGCTGAAATATCAATTCCATTTCAGCTTTAGCAAGCGCGGTCAGCTGCGCCGGCTCTGCCTGCAAGAGCAAGGCAGAGCACTGCGGACTAAAATGCACCAGCCAGTTGTCAGAGGTAGTGGCCCGACCTGGCTTACTGTTTTGCCGGGCCAGCCAGCTGATATTGCCTTCTTTTACAAACACCGCGTCAGCCCGGGTTTGTAACGGCGCAGCCAATTGCATATTTACCGCCCAGCACGGCAACAAAACCCGGGGCTGCAGCTGAGTTATCAGACTATGCAGTTCACCATAAGCAGGCTCACCGGGTTGAGATACCGTTGCCAGCAGTGTCTGTAACTGCACCGGTGGCAACGTTGATATCAGGGCCTGGTATGGCCCGAAACTGTTGTTGTGCTGGTCAAACAAATACCAGCCAGCGGCTTCGGTTGTGGAGTCTTCCTGCAAATAACGCAGTCGGCTGATCCGACAGTCTAAATGTACCGGATTATTGTCCAGTAAAGCTTTTACCGGTGCCTGCATTGACGGACAGCCAATGTAGCGGGTGGTCTGATCGACTGACTCTGCTAAGCGGCCAAGCTCATAGCGATAGCAATCTGCCGGCCAGCGTCTCACTACATCCGCTGCCAGCCATTGTTCAACCTGCTGCACGAATGCGGTACTTCGTGCCGTAAAATACTGGGCACCTAAATCAAGATAACTCTGGCCATTGCGCTTAGAGCTCATCCTGCCGCCGGGCGACCGGCCTTTATCAAAAACATCCACGGGGATCCCGGCCATGTTGAGGGTACTGGCCGCAGCGGCCCCTGCCATACCTGCCCCAATTACTGCCACTGTCATAAAAGCTTCCTTGATTAGCAAACCGCTATGCTCTCTGGTACGTTATGCTATAGCCTGTCGATCTGTAAAATCAGTGGCAAACTTGTAAATAAACGCAGTAGCCAACCTAATATCAACAATAGCGGAGTAATAATGAGCAACGAAATTGCGACTTTTGGTGCCGGTTGTTTCTGGTGTCTGGAATCTGCGCTGAATCAGCTTAACGGCGTGAAACAAGCGATTAGCGGTTACATGGGCGGCCACACTGTCAATCCAGACTATCGGAGTATCTGCACCGGCACTACCGGCCATGCTGAGGTGGTTCAGGTGCAGTTTAACCCTGAGCAGATTAGTTTTAAGCAATTGTGTCAGGTGTTTTTTGCGCTACATGACCCTACTCAGCTCAACCGCCAGGGCAATGACGTTGGTACTCAATATCGCTCTGTGGTGTTTTTCCATAGTGAACAACAGGCAGAAACAGCTCGTAATATTATCAATGAGCTAACCACAGAGCAGTTGTTTGACCAGCCGATTGTGACAGAACTGAGCCCCGCCGGTACTTTTTATCCGGCAGAAGATTATCATCAGGGTTATTTTTTACAAAACCCGGAGCAAGGTTACTGTCAGTTTATAATTGCTCCGAAAATGGCTAAATTCCGCCAGCTTTTTAGCAGCCTGATGAAATAAAAAACCGCCACTCTTAGTTTTAAGAATGGCGGTTCAGTTATAATTGCTGGCTGATACGTTCAGATCAGCCTTTCAGGACAGTGGCTACCGACCTGGCGAAGTAATCGATATTGCTATGGTTCAAGCCAGCTATGCTTACCCGGCTTGAGCCGACCATATAGATACTGAATTCGGCTTTTAAGCGGTCGATTTGTGCTTTAGTGATGCCCAGGAAGCTGAACATACCATGCTGGCGGGTAATAAAGCTGAAATCGTCCGTTACTCCTTCTGCCGCTAATTTATCAATAATCAGCTGGCGGTAATCATTGATCCGGTTGCGCATTTCGGCCAGTTCCTGATGCCATAACGCGGTCAGCTCGTTGCTATCCAGAATATGGCTGACAATAATAGCGCCATGAGCCGGTGGCATTGAATAGATGCTACGCACCACACTTAACAAATTAACCCGGGCAATCTCGGCGACCTTGCTGTCTGTCGCCACTATACTGACTGCACCAATCCGCTCGCGGTACAAGCCAAAGTTCTTTGAACACGAACTGCACAACAATAACTCCGGCACGTTATCAGCCAGATAACGCAGGCCCGCAGCATCTTCATCCAGACCGGTACCAAAACCCTGATAGGCCATATCCACTAACGGGGTAAAGCCACGCTCTTTAGCAATGGCAGTAAAGCGTTGCCACTGTTCAAAATTTAAATCCATACCACTGGGGTTGTGACAGCAGGCATGCACCAGCACCACATCACCGGCCGGGATGTTATTCAGGTCGGCAAACATTTGCTCGGTCTGCAGACCTTTTGTGTTGTAGTCATAATAGGCGTATTCTCTAACCTTTAAACCCGCAGCCTGAAACAAAGAAATATGATTTGCCCAGGTAGGCGTGGTAACCCAGATAGTCGCATTGGGGTTAGCCCGTTTAATAAATTCGGCGGCGACCCGCAGGGCGCCGGTGCCGCCTGGGGTGTGGGCGGTGGTAACCCGGTTAGCCAGTAACACCTGATGCGCCGGGCCAAACGCCAGTTTTTCAATATGCGCATTAAAATTAAGATCACCGGCCATACCAATATAGGTTTTGCTGTCTTCCTGTTGCAGGCGCAGTGCCTCAGCTTCTTTGACACATTTAAGTACCGCGGTATGGCCCTGTTCATCTTTATACACCCCTACCCCTAAATCTACCTTGTTCGGGTTCGGATCTGCTTTGTATTCGGCCATCAGGCCCAGAATAGGATCAGTGGCAACCGATTGTAACTGAGAAAACATAAGGCTCTACCTGGTTAAAATGTTCAATAAAAGTAAGCGGCGTGCTTACTTGCTTGGGTAACTTGTTAGCGTAACTTATTTTGGTAACTTACTTATTCTGTTAACTGACGTAGGGTAACGTACTTATGGTAAATACTCCGGCACGACCAGACACACCGCCACCAGTAACGCCATCGCAGCAGACGTAAAAATGGCTTGTTGAAAATGCTCGGCATCGACAATACCGGCTATTTTGCCTGATTGGTCAAACAGAGGCAAACAGGCTTCGGCCTGTACTTTAGGATCGCAGGTATAATATTCACCTCCTGCCGCTAAATAGTCAGGCACACTGTTGATCACCCGGGCCCGGCCGGACAAACCAACGGTACTGTTGTTACTGATTTTGGCAAATTCGCTGTTAAGTGGAAACTCTGGCCGCGAAGGTGCACCGTAGTAAGCCAGCTTCACCAGCACCTGCTCAGCGTCGACATTCGGCCGTGCCTGATAAATACCAAACCAGTCCTGACCACTATACTCCCGATAGTAGCCGGCAATAGCACTCAGTTTACTCAGCGCAAGTTGGTTAGCCGGGGTTTGGCCACCTAAAATTGGCAACAACGAATAGGGTTCGGCCGCCAGCTGACCAAATAAACTGCAGGCTCCCCCCTCACCCAGCTCCGGCACCTGAAATTGCCAGTGCACCTCGCCGCTTGCCGTCTGCAGATAGTCAGTTAAGCCCCGCCTGATATGTTCAACCTCTGCGCTGATATCGCCATACTCGTCCAGCAACCCACTGCGTTGTAAATATTCAAATGCCTGCATACTTCACCGGGCTATAGCCATCCAGATTTCTAAAAGAGGCGCTATTTTAGCAGAAGCGCTTAAAAAGCCAAGTCAGCCTGAGAAAAACTTGCTGCTATGTCATTCGCTCGGTAAGCTGGCGCTAATTGCAACCAACCCTTTATGGTTTCAACATAGGTTATGGCTCAGAAAATCTCCCTCGCCGACTGGCAACAACAGCTGGGCCGCAGTGCCAGCAACCCTGAAAATGATAGCAGCGACAATCTTGTATACAGCACCGACCAGGGCAAAGTGGTAAAACCCAAACCGGCTGAAACGGGCGGTATTGCTTATCCTGATGGCGCAATACGGCTACGTAGGGAAAAAAAGGGCCGCGGCGGTAAAACGGTACTTACTATCAGCGGTATCGCAAAACCAGTAACTGAACTTACTGAAATATGTGCAGCGTTAAAAAAGAAGTGTGCCTGCGGTGGCGCCGTTAAAGATGGCATTATTGAAATTCAGGCCGATAAACGACAACTTATTGAGCAGCATTTAAGCCAGCTCGGTTTTAACGTTAAATGGTCTGGCGGTTAAGTCAACTGCTGTTGTAGTCAGCGTAAGCTATAGGAATTATCATGCAACAATTGTCACCTTCAGATCTGCATATTCTGCTGGTTGAGCCGTCAGATACCCAACGTAAAATTATCAGTCGCCACCTCTTACAGGAACAAGTGCAGCATATCAGCGAGGCCAATTCAGTCAGCAGTGCCTTTTTAAAACTGAGTGAACATCAACCCGATTTAATTGCCTGTGCGTTGCATTTTGCCGATGGCACCGCGCTTGATCTGCTGCATAAAATTAAGCAAAACCCAAAGCTGGCTGAGATCCCGTTTATGCTGGTGTCCAGCGAGACCCGCAAAGCGACTTTAGAAGAATTTAAACAATCTGGCGTGGTAGCTATTCTACCGAAACCTTTTACTACCGCGCATTTGGGCAAGGCGTTAAATGCTGCCATAGACTTATTAAGCCCCAGTGAGCTTGAACTATCATTATTTGATGTCCATGACATCAGAGTGCTGGTGGTTGATGACAGCAGATTGGCGCGCAACCATATTAAACGGGTACTTAGCAATTTAGGTATTCAGCATTTAACAGAAGCAGAAGATGGCCAGCAAGCTATTGAGATCCTAAAACAGCAGATGTTTGATTTGGTGGTAACGGACTACAATATGCCGGAAGTAAATGGCCGGGAGTTAACCCAGTACATCCGCGAGAACAGCCAGCAATCACATATTCCGGTGTTAATGGTCACCAGCGAAGCCAACGACACCCACTTAAGTAATATTGCCCAGTCCGGCGTTAATGCCATGTGTGACAAACCTTTCGAGCCCGAGCTGGTAAAAGCATTACTGTTTAAACTGCTGGAGCAGTAATGCTTTAAACCCGACAGGCAGCCTTCAGGCTGCCTGTCGGTCTGTCTATTGGCGGTTATAGTCTTTACCAAACACCTTATTAAAAAAGCTGTCGGCCTTCCACAACGGCCGCTGTGGCGTATTGGCTATATCCAGGGCGATATTAAAATTAATATCAGCAAACACCGCGCCAGCATCGTAGCGGATTGGACCATACTCTTCACTTAAAGTGGCAATATCATCTGATGGCTTGTGATAATGCTTGGCAAAGAAGCTGCCCCAGATTTTCGCCCCGTCCTGCTGTGGATCTTTCGAGGTGAAGCCGGTCATTAAAAACACTGCCGGCACCCCTTGTTTTACCAGGGTAAAATGATCTGAACGGGTAAAAATCGCCTGCTCCGGCATCGGGTCGGCACTTAGTGCAATACCTTCTTTAGCGGCTGCGTTAGCAACGACGTCGCCCAAGGTGGAATGATTAGCACCAAAGGCAATTAAGTCAGCAAACGGATATAACAATACCGGCATATCCAGATTAACATTTGCTACCAGGCTCTGCATTGGCCGGGTTGGGTTATGGGCAAAGTAATCGGCGCCAAGTAACCCTCTCTCTTCAGCGGTAACCACCACAAACAAGATTGAGCGCTTTGGCTTTACCGCCAGCTCGCTGAACATCCGGGCAGTTTCCAGCAAAATCGCCATACCGGCTGCGTTATCCATAGCGCCATTGTTAATTTTATCGTCTGAACGTAAGTCGTTGCTAAAGCCAATATGATCCGAGTGGGCAGTAATCACCACATATTCATTGCGTAAATCTGGATCGCTACCCTGCAGTAGCGCGACCACATTGGGGCTGCTGATTTGCTGATGACTACTGGCCGAGCTTAAACCGGCTTCACTGCTTAACTCAAAACCACGCGGATGCTGGTCCGCCTCAAGCATACTGAAAATATCAGCCAGGCTTTGTTGTTCCTGCTCAAATAAGCTGGCAGCAGCATCTGGATGCAGATAAGCCCCCGCTTGCAACTTACTATTGCCATTACCGGGCTCGCCCTCAGCATTCAGCCAGGCTAAGCGTGGCGTATTAAGATAAAGCAGGCTATTGGCATAGGGCCGGGTTTTCTCCTGCTGTGGTGTGTGAATGGTAATGACACCGATGGCACCGCGCTCAGCTGCCAGCTTGCCTTTGATACTCCCCAGGTAAGCCCGCTCTTCGCTTGGCAGTGATGCCGGTAAACCGGCCAGTTGTACGACAATCTTGCCCTCAACATCAAGCCCGGCATAATCATCTAAAGCAAACTCCTCAGACACCAAACCGTAACTGACAAATACCAGAGGCGCGGTCACTGCAACCTCTGTCTGACCAATAGTGGCGCCACTGAAAAACTGCTGCGGGTAGCTTAGCTGCCGCGTCTGATCACCACGTTGAAAGCTCAGTTTGACGCTTTCCTGCTGCAGCCGGGCTGAGCGCAGCGGTACCTGCTGAAAATAACTGTTGTTATCACCTGCCGGCGCTAACCCCAGTGCCTGAAACTGACTGGCAATATAATTTGAGGCGATTTGATGGCCACGGCTGCCGGTATCGCGCCCTTCCAGCTCGTCACTGGCCAGAAACTGCAGGTGGGCTGCAATCGCTGCCGGACGGGCGTTAAGTGGTTGCTCAGATTGATTGCCAACAGAGCAGGCGCTTAGTAACAGCGCCAAAGTGACGCCGCTGGTTAATTTATACAACATGGATTCTCCGAAAAAAGTACCAGTGAGGTTAGGAAGCCGGCTCAAACAGGTTAGCCCACGCCGACACGTCGTGAACCCATCCCTGGGGTCTCGTTTCCGCCCGTCCAGGGCTTCAACGGTCGGCTTAGGGCAAACCTGTTCTCACCTTCAAGTACAGTTGTAACGCTAATAAGTACTTTTAATTACTAAATATTACCTGAGCGTGTTTACTCTGCGTTGTTATAACGCTGCTTAAACCGCTCGTGCAGCTGTTTATGATGATTATTCAGATCGACTTTACGGCCATCAATCCATAAGTGTTCAATTTTATGGCCACGATAATCAAAAATATCACCATCTGACACCACTAAACTGGCACTTTTACCCACCTCAATACTGCCCAGCCGGTCAGAGACGCCGGCAATCGCTGCTGCATCCAGGGTCAGGGCACGCAAGGCATCTTCGCTGCTCAGGCCGTAACGGGTAACATGGCCGGCGGCAAATACCAGATTACGGGTATCCCAGAAGCCGTCTAATGACAGGGCAATCCGGACACCGGCCTGCCGCAACTGGCCGGGTACCGAAAACGCCTGATCGTAAGCTTCATCACCACGGGTGGGCAGGCCATAAGGTGCGGTGTAAATCACATCCACCTTGGCTTTAGCCAGCTCATCGGCTAAGCGCCAGCTGTCGCGGCCGCCAACTATTACTAACCGTACCTGATATTTTTCTGCCAGCAGCATGGCCTGACGAATTTGCCGTGGGTCGTCCGCGTGGACAAATAGCGGCAAGTCACCGTTAAAAAACTCCAGCATGGCATGCCAGCGCGAATCTTTCCCGGTGTTTAAACCCGCTTGTTCCGCCAGATAATAAGCATGAGCCTGTTCAAAATACTGATGCAACTCGGCTAATTTTTTCTGCTGGTTTTCCCGTTGCTTCTCGGCACTGTCCCTTACCCACCAGCCATCCTGAATACTCATCCGCGGCCAGCTAACATGCAGCCCGACATTAGCTTGCACTGTGGCATCCTGCCAGTTCCAGGCATCCAGCTGCATTAACGCCGAGCGGCCGGTTAACATGGCGCCATCAGGATAAATCAGGCTGTGACTAAAGCCATTGCTGCGAATTGTCGGGATCACTACCGAATCGGCGTTATAGGCTACCTGCACCTGTAAATCCGGATTGGTCGAGCTGGTTTCCCGATCATCACGGGTAGCCCGCACAGCCTCAACTTCAATTAAACCCAGCTGATTAATCAGGGCAATTAACCCCGGGTAAAGATGCTTTCCGGTCAGATCTAACTGCTGCGCATCCGCTGGCACAGGCAAATTTGTGCCCACAGCCGCTATTTTGCCGTCAACCAGCAACACATCCTGCTGTGAAGGCGCTGAACTAACACTGTGTACAGTGGCATTTTGCAACAACAGAGGCAGTTGTTGTTTAGTACCGGGTACCGGGTTTACTGCCGCTACCGTTGCTGACGTCAGTACTGTTGCCAGCATGACAATTTTGCTTAATATTTTCATCGCTTATGCTACTCCCTAATGCTGCAGATACTGATGATTGCTGCTATGCGCATGACCGGCATGCTCAGCATCGTGACCAAAACGCAGTTTTAGCCAGTCAGCATTATCTTCGCAATGCCAAACCGGGTCATCCTGCTTGTAACCATTGGCAACGCCATTGCGGGCAGAATCACCTGCAGTCAGCACTTTTTGGATCAGCTGCTGCTTTTCAGCATCCTGAGCAGAGCGCAGCGCAAGATCTTCACTGCGGTCAAAATAACGGGCACCGGCAATCCAGGTTTGTTGCACCTGAGCATAAACCGACAATGGATGGTCATCCCACAACACTAAATCAGCTTGCTTACCTTCGGCCAGCGAACCCACTTTGTCATCAATTTTCAGCTGTTTGGCGGGGTTAATGGTCACCATTTTCAAGGCCTCATGTTCGTCCATACCACAATACATCGGTGATTTAGCCGCTTCCTGATTTAAGCGGCGTAACAGGCCCGGATCATCAGAGTTAACACTGACTAACAGCCCCTGTTCGTGCATCAGACACGTGTTAGTTGGGATAGCGTCATTCACTTCCATTTTAAACCCCCACCAGTCAGCAAAGGTCGATACACTGGCGCCATGTTTCTGCATTTCGCTGGCGACTTTGTAGCCTTCCAGAATATGGGTAAAAGTCTGAACGTTAAAGCCCATCTCTTCGGCTACTTCAATCAGCATTAAAATCTCTGATGCAACGTAGGAGTGAGTATGGATATGCCGCTTGCCTTCGAGAATTTCGACCAGCGTGTCCAATTGGTAATCGCGCCGTGGCGCCTGCACTTTGCTTTGCTTGCGCTTAGACAGTTTATTGTATGCCTGCCAGTTGGCCTGATACTCTTTTGCTGCCTGAAAGTTGTCTCGGATAAAGGTATCGACCCCAATCCGGCTTTGCGGATAGCGGCTGGTAAACTCACTGCCCCAATTTGATTGCTTAACGTTTTCGCCCAGTGCAAACTTAATGCTGCCCGGGGCGCCGGCAAACTTAATACCTTCAGCCGCCTCACCCCAACGCAAGCTGATAATTTGCGCCCGGCCGCCGATTGGGTTGGCACTGCCATGCAATAACTGCACTGTTGTTACGCCGCCGGCCAAACCACGATAGATATTGATATCATCCGGATTAACCACATCACCGATGTGAACTTCCGCGGTATTGGCATGACTCCCTTCATTAACACCCTGCTCGGTGGCAATATGTGAGTGCTCATCAATAATGCCGGGCGTAACATGCATATCCTTGCCATCAATAATGGTATAGCCTCGCGGGGTACTTAGCTGCTGACCAATCCGGCTTATTTTGCCATCCCGGACAATAATATCTGCGTTTTCTAGTACCCCTTGCTCGGTTGCTGTCCACAGCGTGGCATTTTTAATATGCAGGTTTTGCTGCTGGGGCAAGCTTTCCCGGCCAAATGCCCGGTTTGGATACGTCAGTTTCGATACCATCGGCGCAGGCATCTTATCAGCTTTAGGCTCGGTAGCTGGGGCAGCCGTCCGTTCAGCGTTTACTGTCAGCTGACTGCCGTCAGCCTGTTGCCAGCGACCGGTTAATGCTGTGCCACGTAAAACACCGCTGAACTGGGCAACTTCAGTGGTACCCATCAACTTTTGCAGCGATGCGCTGAATTGCAGATTCTGGCCCTGTACCACCAGATGTTTTAATTCTACTTTCTGTTCAGCCAGTTTCAGCTCGCCCTTAACTTTCGGGGCATGGCCGCTGAGGGTCAGTTCAAAGTTATTGCCTGCCACATTCAACTGATAATTGCCGGCAAATTGTGGTGCATCAAGCGGGGTAAACTCGCGCAGCTTGCCACGCAGCCAGGTAGCGACAATTTCACCATCTGCGAACAGGTCGCCACGGCTGACCACGATATCGGCCTGATAACCACTGGCAATTTTACCTAATTGCTGGTCCAGACCGAGCATGCTGGCTGGCACAGTTGTTAATGCTGCCAACGCCTGTTGCTGGCTCAGACCATGTTTAACAGCGGTACGCAGGTTAGGTAAGAAGTCTTCTTTTTTCTTCAGGCCATGGCTGGTCAGGGCAAAACGCACCCCAGCCTCTGCCAGCGCCGCCGGATTAGCCGGCGCACGTTCCCAGTGGCGCAAATCGGCCAGGCTAACGTCAAGATGCTGATCAGGTAGCGTCACTTCCGGTGCAGCCGGAAAAGTCAGTGGCAATACCAGGGTGCGGCCACTGGCTTTTACTGCAGCCAGACGGTTATATTCATGACCAGAACCTAAAATAGCAGCGTTGCTGATATTAAATTCGGCCAGTAACTTGTCTGCCCTTAGCAGGGCCCGCTCGTCACTGGTATCAAATAACACCCCTCGTTGCGGCGCCTTCGCCACATTAGCCAGCGCGGCATTATACTCTACCCCGCCGTTAACGAAGCGGAAGTCTTCTTTGCTTTGCGCCGCCTGGTACCAGTTGGCATCGGCAAATGTCTGACGAATAAGGGCAATGCTGCCCATCAGCGATGACGGATAGCTCTGTTTCGAGCTGCCTTTACTGAATGACATAAACTGCTGGCTGTCAGCTTTCAGGATCAGGTCGTTCGGCAGGCCGCTATCAAGTGATGCAACAAAACCGGTGCCCCTGAAAATACCGTCATGGCGTGCAGCCTGCACGACGGTAAAGCCCTGTTTCAGCAACTCATCGGCTGCTTTGGGGTCAGGCTTAAACTTATCTGCCCAGCGCTGCTGCGCATGAATAGCGTCATTAGCAGCATTGCCACCCACCCGCTCGTTTTCATATACCGGCTTACCACCAAAACTAAAGCCTTCCGTTTTGCCGGCTTCGGGCACACCATACTGACTGTATGGGTCAATAAACCCCGGATACAGGTGATAACCACTTAAATCAATAGTCTGATAACCGTCAGGTACCCCTATCTTGCTACTGACGCTTTCAATTTTACCATCACGGATTAACACCATAGCTGAGGGCAGGCTTTTACCCGGCTCGGTTACCACTGTGGCATTGATTAAAGCAACCCGGTTCGGCGTTTTATCGCGGATCCCTAATTGCGGTGAAGTCTGGTCGGCAATACTACCTGTGCAAAAAGCACCAAGCAGAGCCATGCTGAACATGGACAGGCGAGCTGGTGTCATAAACGTTTCCTGATTTTATTATATTTTAGATATTAATTATATTTAGGTGTTAACTGTGTAATTTAGCTGGCTAAGCTCCTGCTCGGCCAACGGCATGCTGTAAAAATATCCCTGTACTTCAAAGCAACCATTGTTGCGCAGGAATTCTACCTGCTGAGCGGTTTCCACCCCTTCAGCGACTACGCGCAGATTCATTTTCTGGGCCATCGCGATAATCGCTGCGACAATATCCATGTCGTTGCGATCCTGAGGGATATCCTTAACGAAAGAACGGTCTATTTTCAGTTCATCCACCGGGAAACGTTTTAAATAGCTTAGCGATGAATAGCCTGTACCAAAGTCGTCAATAGATAAAGACACGCCGAGACGTTTCAACTGATTTAACTGGTTAATAGCCGCATCGGTGTCACCCATCAGCATACTTTCGGTAATTTCAAAGATCACCGCCCGCGGTTTTACGCCCGTGCGCTTTAACACGCGCTCAACAATCAATGGCAGATCCTGATCATTAAACTGGCGAACTGATAAGTTGATTGACAAGGTCACATCATAACCCCGGCTTTGCTGGCGAGCCAGAAAACGGCAGGCCTCCCAGATTATCCACTCGCCTATCTGGACAATCAGGCCTGTACTTTCCGCTACCGGGATAAACTTAACGGGTGGCACCAGGGTATTGTCAGGGCGTAGCCAACGGATCAACGTTTCGTAGCCGGTAATGATTTCGGTACGGATATCTACTTTAGGCTGGAAATAGAGAAGAAACTGATTTTCGCGGATTGCTTCCCGTAACTGATTTTCAATTTGCAGCCGCTCGTTGGCCGCATCATTTAAATCCTGGCTGAAAAAGTGGAAGGTATTTTTGCCACGGGCTTTGGCTTCATACATCGCCAAATCGGCATGTTTCAACAACAGCTCTTCTTCTGAAGCATCTTCCGGCGCTACTGTAATACCGATACTGGCACTGATAGCAACATCATGGTGGCCTAGTTTAACCGGCTCATGAAATGCCTGCTGTAAATTAGTGGCAATAGTTGAGGCCTGCTGCCGGTCTTTGATGCCGCTTAAAATTACCGCGAATTCATCTCCGCCCAGCCGCGCTATGGTGTCTTCCTCACGCAGGCGGGAAGTCAGCCGCCTGGCAACTTCTTTAAGCAGCTCATCTCCCGCGTCGTGACCGAGAGTATCATTTATCCGTTTAAACTCATCTAAGTCAAAATACAACAGGGCAAAGTTATAGTACCCACGATGGGCCATGGCAATGGCTTTGCGCAGCTGATCCCGGAAATAACTCCGGTTAGCCAGCCCGGTTAAGATGTCGTAATAAGCCAGATGCTCCATTTGCTTCTGGCTTTGCTTAATAAAAGAAATATCCTGCATCGCACAGACGTAATTTAGCAAAGTGCCAATTTCGTCCCTGATAGGGGCGATTGCCAGCGACACCCAGAACTGTCTGGCGGGCAGCTTTTGATGCTGCAGTAAAATATCGCCCCGCCAGTGCTGACGCTCAGACAATGTCTGGGTAATTTCGGTGCTAAGCTGCTCCATTTCATCTGCCAGCAATATGTTAAGTGGCTGATCCACCACGCTGCGCTCATCACAGCCCAGCAAATCGGTCAGAAAGGGGTTGAGGTACTCGATATTCAGATGTGGATCAGTCAGCAGAATACCTGAGCTGGAAAAAGACACCGCCTTGCTTAACTTTCGGGCAGCGCGCTCTGCTTGCTCTTTCTCTGCTATACGGGCATTCAGCCCCGTTACCAGCTGGGCAATTTCGGCAGACATACCGGCAAAAGCCCGGTTTAATACGCCAATCTCATCTTTATTGTTATCTAAACCTACTTGTTGAATATCGCCACGGCTAAGCTTAACCACCGCACCCGATAAGCGGTTCAACCGTTTTAATACAAACTGATAACTAACCAGATGTAGCAGGGCTGCCAGAGCGATGGCAACCGCAATAAATATTACCACCACCCGACCACGAAACTGCTTAAGGGTAGCCATCACCTGTGCTTTGTCGACGTATACCGCTGCCTGCCAGTTAAGATGTTTCAGGGGGGCGGCAGCAAACAAATACTTGTTGTCGGCGCTAACATCTGGCAGCGACGGTTGCAGTGTTTTCCTGATATGTTCACGTAGCGCGGGCTTGGCTACAGGCTCTCCCGGATACAGCATATTTCCTGCGACCTGGCTGGTGTTGATCCCCCCTTCCGCGGCGATTGCCTGACCAGCAGCATCAAACAGTAACGTCTGAGTATGGCGACTCCAGTAACCAATATCATTGGTATTGCGGGTTAGTTCACTTAACTCTAAGTCTGCAACACTGACCCCAACAAACTGCTCTTTGACAAATACCGGGACCAAAATGCTGATAACCCACTCTTGCCAGATAGGGTGATAATACACCGGTGTCCAGCGCGGTAATTTAGCAGGGTTATTGTCAGGAATAGCATCCCGGTAATATAGGTCGGCAGTTAAATCATGTTGTGGATTAAGTTGTTGTAACAAGTCGGCCGGTGCAACCCGGATAAACTGCTGTTCACTGACAAAATAAAATGCCGAGAACTCCTGCAACATTAGCGGTGACAATTGTTGCCACAACAGCTGACTGTGGCTGAACAATAAAGAGGTGTTTGCCTTAAGGTTAGCCGCAGGTATTGTGGCAGCGGAGAAACTGTCCTGCTGACGAACTATGTTATCGCTGCCTGGCCGGGGTATATTGCCGGTAGCACGGCGTTGCTCAGTTAAATAGCGACTGATTACCTGGCTGGCTAATATTGCCGCTTTTTCTTTGTCATCCAGTTTAGCGTCTACCTGGCGAGCGTAATTCTTTGCAGTTCGTTGCACTGCGGTCAGTTGTTGTTCTGAAAGGGCTTGCTCCTGCAACCATAGCACGGCATAAGCAAACACCAAGCCTGCCACGGTAATTGCAATAAACACAACAACTGAGAATTTAAGCCCCAGCGAGTTCATCCCTGTTGGTTTAGTGTTTACATCCTTCAATGAAGCGACCTTGCTATTGTTATAGTAAATTCAGTCTGGTACAACAGACTCTAGCCGAGAGCTATTGTAATTACTTTAACATTATTGCATGCAAAACCAACAAAAGAGAACGAACAAATGAAAAAAGCCATATTTGCCGGCATCGCTGCCCTGCTTATTTCCACGCCATTAACGGCGGCAACTGCCTTTACCGATGCAAAGGATGCTGTAAAGTATCGTCAGGCGGCGTTTCAGCTTATCCGCCACAATATGGCGGATATTAATGAAATGATTAAAGGAGAAGTGACCTATGATGCTGCCCGGGTTCAGAAACGTGCTGATGCCTTAGTACTGGTTACCACTTTACCATGGGAAGCCTTTCAGGTTGCCGGCACCGAGCAGGGTGGTGGCGATGCCAAAGCAGATATCTGGAAAAATCTGGACGATTTTCTGGAGCGTGGCGAGAAACTGGCTGCCGATGCCGGCACGTTACAAGCTGCAGCCCAAACAGGCGATAAAAATGAATTGCGCAAGGCATTTGGCAACTTTGCCCGCAATTGCAAAGCCTGCCACGACAATTATAAAGAGTAGTTTCGTTATGGCGCTGCCGCTACAGCAGCGCCAGTAACGCCCTGCCCTGCCAGTAATATACTATCAACAACAACACTGCCAGCATTGCAAAAAAGCTCCAGCTATTACGCAAACGTGGCTGCGGAGCATCTGAGACCTTTGAATTACCGGTAACCATGGTTTTAATTACATTGTCATGGCGCCAGCTATGCCACAGCGCAAAGCCGATATGAACCGTTACCAGAATCAGAATAATGTCAATATTAACTTGATGAATGGCTGAGGCCAGATCAACCCAGCTGGCCGGCAGTAATGCCACTAGCGGGCCGTCACTCATATAGCTGTTGTCAAAAGTGGCAAGACCGCTGATGATCTGAAGTAGTAACAACGCCAACAAGGTAAATATCATATAGGATGACGCCGGATTGTGGCCGACTACGGGCCGCGCATTGCCCAGATATTTGATAGCGGCCTGCGGACTGGCGGCAAACTGGCTGAACCTGGCTGTCTGACTGCCCCAAATTCCCCAACCTATCCGCGCCACCAACAGCGACGCCAGACAATAAGCCAGTATCTGATGCAGCGCAATGTAACCCTCACTGCCGCTAAACCAGAGCCCGGCCACCAGCAATACCATAGCCCAGTGGAAAAACCGTACTGCGCCATCCCATACTTTTATTCTTTGCGCCATCTGGAGTGCTCCTGCTATGCTAACTTTTTGATTTTATGATAGCGGATCAAGATGATGAAAGGAATTAAATGGCTGCTGCTAACAACCGTGGTAATTATTTTTGGGGTAGCTGTAACCAGTTATTTCTGGCTGAGACTCAGTTTACCGCTGTACCAGGGTGAGTATCCGGCAGCCGTGGCCAACCCGGTTAATCTTGACCGTGATGCCCTGGGTTACCTGAGTGTTTCCGCTGCCGATCGCAATGATGCAGCTTATGGTATGGGTTTTGCGCATGCCCAGGAACGTTTTTTTCAGATGGACCTGGCCAGGCGCAGCGCCTCAGGCACATTAGCCGAGTTATTTGGTGAGCGGGCACTGGCCACTGATATTGAACGGCGCCGTCACCGCTTTGCTGAACGGGCGGCAACCACTTTGACAGAGTTTTCAGCAGCAGACTTGCAGATCCTCAGTGCCTACAGCCGTGGGGTGAATGATGGCCTGGCATCATTAGCTTCAGTGCCTTTTGAATATCATCTGCTAGGTGCTGACGCCATGCCTTGGCAGGAAACCGATTCTATTCTGGTAATTTATAATATGTATCTGGAGTTGCAGGGCAAGATGGGCCGGGATGAATATGCCATGACGGTCTTGCGTCAGGCGATACCAGAGTCCTGGTTTCAGTTTTTACAACAGCACAGCAGCGACTGGCAGGCGGCAATTGATAATTCAGAAGTGACTCCGGTAAGCCTGCCCGATGCCCCTTATCCGGAGGTTTTACGCGCCGCGGGGCCATGCATTGAATGCACCCCGAAAGACAGCGCTGATTTAGGCAGCAACAATATGGCGGTAATGGGCCGGCTAACCAGCCACGGCAAAGCAATTGTTGCTAACGATATGCATTTAACTATCAGAGCACCCGGCACCTGGTATAAGGTGCAATTGAACTGGCGTCAGGACAATGAGTGGCAACAGGTAACAGGATTAAGTCTGGCCGGCGCGCCCGCTATTGTGGTAGGCAGCAACGGTCATATTGCCTGGGGCTTTACCAATAGTACTGCTGATTGGCACGATTTAATTAAACTGCAGCTATCAGAGGACGGTAAATCCTATTTAACTGAACATGGCTGGCAGCCGCTGCAAAACCACTACGAGACTATTAAAATTAAAGGCGCTGAAGATTACTCACTACAGTTGCAGGAAACCCAATGGGGACCTTTCATTAACTATGGTGAGCATACATTTGCCTTGCGCTGGGTGGCTTACGATAACAATGCGGTAAATTTTAATTTGCTTAAATTAGAAACCACCAGGACCACAGAACAAGCGCTGGCGTTGGGGGCTATCACCGGTATTCCGACCCAGAACCTGTTAGTTGCCGATAAAGATGGCAATATTGGCTGGACGCCACTGGGGCCTTTGCCCGGACGGCAGGTAACAGACTGGGATACCGCCCAGGACTGGAGCGACGGCAGTAATTTCTGGTCCGCAAACCTTAGCTCAGAGCAGTATCCGCGGATCTACAACCCTGAAGCCGGCGTGTTGTGGACCGCCAATGCCCGCAGTGTTGGCGGCGAGGCTTATCGTTTACTGGGCAATGGCGGCTATGATTTAGGCGCCCGCGGCCAGCAAATACGCAATAACCTGCTTAATAAGGGCCAGCTGGATGAGCAGGCAATGCACCAGATCCAATTAGATAATCGCGCCCTGTTTTTAGGTCGCTGGCAACAACTGCTGCTGGACGTGCTGACACCTGAAGTCACTGCCGAACATCAACTGGCAGAGTATCGTTTATTGCTCAGCCAGAGTAGCCGCTATGCTGCCGCTGATGATATTGGCTATACCCTGGTGCAGCAGTTCCGGCAGCAAACCATAGAACTGCTGTTTGCCCCTTTATCTGCGCTGCTTGAACAACAAGGCAGCCGCAGCGCCAACTTAAAATTTTCATTGGAAACGCCTGCCTGGGCCATGTTGCAGGCTCGCCGCACAGACACCCTGCCGGCTGGTTTTTCTGACTGGTCGCAATTATTGGTCAAGGCGGTACTCGATAGTAAACAACAACTGGAACAACAACATGGCAGTCTGCAGGACAGCCGCTGGGGTAGACAGAACCAGGCAAAAATCCGCCATCCGCTAAGTAGCGCTATTCCGCTGATTGGTGACTGGCTGAATATGCCAGCGTCTGAGTTTGCCGGTGATCGCCATATGCCCCGGGTGCAACTGCCCTCCTTTGGCCAGTCACAACGGATGGTCGTGGCGCCTGGTCATGAACAGGATGGTATTCTGACTATCCCTGCCGGCCAGTCAGGCCATCCATTATCGCCGTTTTACCGGGCCGATCATCAATACTGGTTAAATGAAGTAGCGTTGCCGTTTTTACCCGGACCGAAAAAATACCAGTTAAGGTTGGTACCTGATGCTTGACTTTGGCCATCCAGACGGATTATGGTGCTAGGTATGAAAATAATTAATCGCACTCTCGGTTTTGTTAGCTTTACCACCCCTTAGGGGAGGTAACTGGCCGTGCGTGCACAAATGGCAAGAAACCTCCCCTAAGGGAGGTTTTTTTTTGCGCGAAATCTTTATCCATTTATTTTGCTGCTTACTGGCAGATTTATTAAAAAGGAAACATCATGGAACTGGACGATATTCGCCAGGCAATCAGTAGCACCGACCAACAATTACTGCAATTACTGGCGAAACGACGTGAACTGGCGCTGGCCGTAGCAGATGCAAAGCTGGGTCAGAATAAGCCCATTCGCGATCAGAAACGCGAACAGGAGTTGCTGCTATCACTGATTGCTCAGGGTAAAGCGCTGGGCATAGATGCACAGTACGTTACCCGCATTTATCATGTCATTATTGAAGACTCAGTACTGCAGCAACAAGCCAAGGTACAGGGACAGTTAAATGGCGAAAACGGCCCCAGCGTGCGGGTTGCCTTTCTTGGCGGTCAGGGCTCTTACAGTTACTGGGCTACTCAGAAATACTTTACCCGCCGGGCAGAAAGGATTATTGAGCTTGGCTGTGATAGCTTTAACGAAATTGTTCAAGCGGTGGAAACCGGCCATGCCGAGTATGCCCTGCTACCCATAGAAAATACCTCCTCAGGCTCAATTAACGAGGTATTCGATCTGTTGCAACATACCCGTTTATCTATTGTTGGCGAGCTGACCCATCCTATCGCGCATTGTTTGTTGGGGATCCCTGGGGCGGAGCTGAGTAAGGTGCGTCAGGTGTGTGCTCACCCACAGGTTATCGCCCAGTGCAGCCAGTATTTGCTGGGGTTGTCGAATGTGAAAATCGATTACTGTGACAGTTCATCAGCGGCTTTTGTCAAAGTAAAAGAGCGGCAAGACCCAACTGTTATTGCCATTGGCGGTGAAGAAGGCGGCCAGTTGTATGGGCTTGAGGTGCTGGCGCGGGATTTAGCTAACCAAAAAGACAATGTCAGCCGCTTTATTGTGGTCGCCCGCAAACCAGTTAGCGTAGCCAAAGCCATCCCTGCTAAAACCACATTTATAATGTACACCGGCCAGCAACCGGGCGCTTTGGTCGAGGCGTTACTGGTATTAAAACAACATGGTATCAGTATGGCCAAGCTGGAATCACGACCAATTCCGGGCAACCCGTGGGAAGAGATGTTTTACGTGGATGTTTTCGCCAATCTGGCAGACTATGCTATGACCCGTGCCCTGGAAGAGCTGAACAATATAACCAAATTCGTCAAAGTATTAGGCTGCTACCCCAGTGAGGACATTGAGCCAACGCAGGTCAGCGCCAGCTGACTCAGCTCAGCTCAGCAGACTGTAAGCGGCAATAACAATGGCGACAACTGAAATCAATGCACTGCCGATAACTAACAACTTATAAGTAGTGATCTGGCGCTCGGCCTCTTTGGAGGCCTGCTCAGCCAGTGCTATTACCTTTTGCAACTGCTCAGCAAGGGTGTGCAGTGACTGAGCGTTTTTAGTTACAGCCTGCTGCAATTCACTGATTTGCTGAGCCTGCACCGGATCGGCTTTTGCTGCTGCAGGTTTAGCGGTAAAAGCTGGGATAGCTGTAGTGGCAATAGTTGTCAGATAAGGCCCTAACACTTTAATAAGTGGAATAAGTTGTAATGCCATGTCGTCTCCTGTGCTACTGCTGATATAACTCTAAAGGCAGGCCATCCGGGTCCTGAAAAAAGGTAAAGGCTTTACCGGTATATTCGTCAATGCGCACCGGCTCTACCTTAACGCCATTTGCTGTTAAATAAGCAACGTAGTCTGCCAGGTTTGCTACTTTAAATGCCAGATGACGCAATCCCTGCGCCTCTGGCTGGCTGGGCCTGACCGGCGGATTGGGAAAACTGAATAGTTCCAGCTTGCTACCATCGGCAAGTTGTAAATCGAGCTTCCACGATTCACGCTCCGACCGGTAGTTTTCAGCAATTATCTGGATACCCAGTAATTTATTGTAAAAAGCCTTACTGCGCGGATAATCACTGCAAATTATTGCCACATGGTGAATACCGCCAAGCTTTGCGACCATTAGTTAGGCTCCATCAGCATAGCCCTGTTAGTTCAGAGGATTTTTTTAATTTCAGACTTCAGGTTGTCATCCCGGGTTGTGTCCAGCAGTGGTATTAAAATCGCTTCAGCCTGGTGCCGCTGATCCTGCGCCAGATACAACTGGCTTAACCGGAACTGCGCCCATTCGTTAAAGTCCTGCAGGCTGCCATCTGCTAAAAACTCGGTCAATGCATCGATACCCTGCTGATACTCTGCTTTCGCCATCACACTGGCCCGGCCAAGCTGATACAACGCCAGTAAGCGGTTGCGCTTGCCATCATCATCAGCAACAGCTTGCTGGCTGGCTTTGCTGAATTCAGCCATCGCGGCCGGGTAATCACGACTTTGTGCCAGTTGAATACCGCGCATAAAGTACGGCTCAGGCCGGCTTTGCAACAACTCACTGTTATTTATTAATTGTTCTGCGGCAGCCGTATCTTCTGCACTGAATAATACTTCCAGCTGCAACAGCTGACCCTGCAATGGATCTTGTTGTTCTAATCTTGCGGCGATTGCCAGTGCCTGCTCCTTATCACCGCCGGCAATACCGGGGGCCTGGGCATAATATTTACCCAATGCTTTCAGGTAGCCGGTCTCTGCCGGAGCAAGAGATACAGCTTGTTCAAAAGCTTTGCGGCAGCGCTTAGCATACCCCAGGGCACTGAACATACTGGCTTGCTGAGCACTGTCGCAACTCGCCCGGCCAAACCAGAACTGATAGCGGGCGTTGTCGGCTTCAATTTTTATCGCTCTGGCCAGCAATTCCTCTGCCTCAGAAGCTTGCCCCAGCTCCAGTTCGCTGCGCCCGAGCGCTGCCAGCAACCAGGCATCTTTGGTTTGGCGATTAACTTTATCCACCAACAGCACTTTAGCAGCGGCAAAGTCATCTTGCTGCCACAATGCTGCAACTTCATGTTGCAGTTCTACAGGCTCGGCGCTCAGTCCAAGACTAAGCAGTAAGGCAGCTATCGTTATCCGTTTCATGACAGTCCTTTTTTCAATTCAGTCCCGCATTGTACCCGCTGACAACCATTTGCCAATGCTAAAACATATCCGGTTACAACTTAATACTGTCACCTTTGGCAGGGATCAGGGCATTGATGCCCAGCTGCTGCAATTTTTCCTGCAACACCTGCTGCGCTTCCGGCTCACCATGCACCAGGTAAAATTGGGGCTGGCCACCGATGGCTTCAGCCCAGGCCAGCAACTCACTCTGACCGGCATGGGCTGAGAAGCCGCCAATGGTATGCACCTGAGCTTTCACCACGATATCCTGGCCAAACATTTTAACCCGCTTTTCACCGTCAACCAGTCGTCGGCCCAGGGTGCCACGAGCCTGAAAGCCAACAAATATAAGGTGATTGGTATTTTTCCACAGATTATGTTTAAAGTGATGCACTATCCGGCCACCGTTACACATACCACTGCCTGCGATAATAATGGCACCATGAGTTACCCGGTTAATTGCCATAGAGTCTTCAACTTTCGGTGTCAGTTTTAACATCGGCAGTAATTGTTGCAGGCTGCGCCCGGCACCTAATTTGTCTAAGTCGGCCTGATCAAGCGCATGCAGGTAATCGTTATAAATATTAGTAATGCTGATGGCCATCGGGCTATCTAAAAAGATTGCCTGCTGCTTTAAACGTCCCTGATGATGCAACAGTGCCAGGTAGTACAGTACTTCCTGCGAGCGACCTAACGCAAAAGCGGGAATAAATACATTGCCACCATCGTGGTAAGCCTGCTCCAGCGCAGTTGCAAACTCCTCCACTGTATTGTCTATGGTTTGGTGGTCGCGGTTACCGTAGGTACTTTCCAGCAATACAATATCTGCCTGACCAATCTCTGTTGGGTCATGCATTAACACCGTGGCAGGATTGCCTAGATCACCCGAAAACACCAGCTTACGCATTGCCTGAGGCCCCTTTATCCACAGTTGGACAATAGCCGAACCCAGAATATGTCCGGCATCAGCAAATTCAAGCTCCAACCCGGGCAGAGGCACCAGTCGCTTGCGATAAGTCAGCGGTTGCACCAGTTCACTTACCCGCTCGGCATCAGCCACTGTCATTACCGGGTCATGCTGCTTTTTGCCACCACGCGCTGCTTTTTTGTTCTGCCATTCCAAATCTTTTAAATACAGGCCGACCGAGTCTTTCAGTAATACCGGCAATAGCTCTGCTGTGCCAGGTGTACAAATTATTTTGCCTTTAAAGCCTTTGGCAACCAGTAGTGGCAGCAAGCCGCTGTGATCAATATGGGCATGAGATAAAATAACCAGATCAATATCTTTAGGTTTAAAAGCAAACCGGAATTTATGCCACTCCCTTACCTGATCAGCGCCCTGCGTCATGCCGCAGTCCAGCAAAATACGCTGTTGATTATGTTCGATAAGATAGCAGGAACCGGTCACCTGACCGGCAGCGCCCAAAAAAGTTAAATTGGCTACAGACATATTGGCATCCCTTTACTGTGTTGCTGTTTTATATCGCATCTTGCCTGCTAAAAGATTAGTCTATATCAAACATATTGTTAGTTTGTGGTAAACACCACTTTGCAGGAGCCGTTATGTCCGACGCGCATAGCCTATATAAACGCCATTTCACGTCAGCGGAAGAGTCACAGCAAGCCATTGCCAAACTGCAAGACCATGACTCTTATAAACTGGCTTTTGCTGACGATACCTTTTTAATGCAGGACGATTTGCGCCATGTCCGGCTGCAGCTGGAATACCTGAAACCACAGCTGGTTTTAGAGCAACATGGGGTTAAAGCGACTATTGTCGTGTTTGGCAGTGCCCGCTTTCTGGCACCTGAGCAGGCTAATAAAAACCTGGAGCTGGCCGAACAGACCCTGGCTAAGCAGCCAGACGATAAGGCCTTGCAACTGACACTGCAGCAGGCAAAACGCGACCAGAAAAACAGTGAATACTATCTGGCTTCACAGCACTTTTCACAGCTGGTGACTGACCACAGCAATAAACACCAGGATAGTGCCTTAATGATTATCAGTGGCGGCGGCCCTGGGGTAATGGAAGCGGCAAACCGCGGCGCCATGGCAGCCGGCGGTGAGAGTATCGGTTTAAACATCGTGTTACCAAAAGAGCAGAACCCTAACCCGTACATTACCCCGCATTTTTGTTTTCAGTTTCACTACTTTGCCATTCGTAAAATGCATTTCTTGCAGCGAGCCAGAGCATTAGTCGCTTTTCCTGGTGGATTCGGCACCCTGGATGAGTTATTTGAAACCTTAACCCTGATTCAAACTAAGAAAGCCGAACGGGTGCCGGTTATTTTGTACGACAAAGCGTTCTGGCAAAAACTGATTAACTTCGACATGCTGGCAGAACAGGGCTTAATCAGTCCGCAGGACTTAGAGTTGATTCAGTATGCCGACACCCCGGAACACGCCTGGCAACTGATTTATGATTACTATGAGTTAGGGCAAACTCAGCCCGAGTAAAACCCCAATTTCAGATCAGCAACCTAGCTGCGGCTATCGGCTGCCTTTTGCAGCAGTTGCTTACTTTCCTGCAGAAACTGGCCGGCCAGTTCGCCGAAAAACTGCTGGCCTTTGGCAAACTGAGCCATTAAACCGGCTTTGTCCTGGTTTTTCAGCAATTGCAGCAGCTCACTAAAGCGCTGCTGGTAGCGCTCCAGCAATGCGGTTACATCAGCCGAAGACAGCATAATATCGGCATACAGCTCTGCATTCTGGGCAAATAAGCGTCCTACCATCGCCAGCTCCAACCGGTATATTGGTGAACTTAACTGTAGCAGCTGCGCTAAATCAGCCTGCTCGTCCGCTAAATGGCTGCCGTATACCAGCGATGAAAAGTGGCGCATCGCCTGAATAAGCTGCATCGCCTTATCGTGTTCAAACGCACTCTGGCTGGCTAACTCAGCCCCCCACACCCGCAGTTGCTGTAATAGCCACTGATACTGTTCAGCTGCCCGGCCATCACATACCACCACGACCTGTTTTACCAGATTGGTAATATCCGGGCCGAACATCGGGTGTAAGCCAACAACCGGGCCTTGGTGCTTAGCCAGCATCGCTGCCAGAGGCTGCTGCTTAATACTGGTAATATCGGCCAGTACGCAATCTGCTGGCAAAGCCGGTAGCTGGTTAATCACTTGCTCAGTTAAGGTGATTGGCACGGCAACCAGCACCAGAGCCGCATCAGCGCATAACGCACTGGCCTCTGGCCAGTCGGCTTGCTCCAACACCACCACCTGATAACCAGAGCGCTGAAATAAACTGACAAAGCGCTGGCCCAGCGCGCCGGCGCCACCGACTACTACAACTTTGCCGCCGCCAGGCCGGCAGCACACGAAGTGGCTTTCCTGAGTCGCGTAAGACTCGCGCATTATCCGGCGCAGCACATCTTCAACCAGCTCCGGAGAAACCTGCTGCGCCAGTGCCTGCTCGCGTCGGGCTGCCAACAACAGCTGCTCACGCTCTGGCACGTAAACCGGCAAGGCAAATTGTTGTTTTACCCTGCCGACTTGCGCCGTTACCTTGGCCCGTTCAGCAAGTAATTGCACCAATTTAATGTCAATGCTGTCAATTTGCTCTCGTAGCGGCGCTAACTCTTGCTGTGCCTGTTGTTGTTTGTCCATGCTGTTATTTACCCATGCTAGGCTGCTGCCACCAAACGTTGCATTTGCTGGTGCAAACTGGCCAATAGCTGCGCTGTCGTATCCCAATCAATACAGGCATCGGTTACCGAAACACCATAGTGCTCGGCTTTGCCATTAGTCAGATTTTGGCGACCACCAGATAAATGACTTTCCAGCATAATGCCAATAATTGCTTCGGTGCCGGCCAGTCGCTGTGATAACACCGCTTCGGCCACTGCTGGCTGGCGATTATGATCTTTATTCGAGTTACCATGGCTGCAGTCCACTACTATGCCGTGTGGTAAATTCAGTTTATCCAGCTCGGCCAAAGCAGCGTTAACACTGTCAGCATCATAATTAGGCTTAACCCCACCACGCAAAATAATATGACCATCCGGATTACCGGCGGTTTGCACCAGGCTTACTTCACCACGTTGATTAATACCGATAAAACTATGGCCACTGGCCGCCGACTGTAAGCCATTCAGTGCCACGTTTAAATTACCATCGGTACCATTTTTAAAGCCAACCGGCATCGACAGACCACTGGCCATTTCCCGGTGGGTTTGTGACTCAACGGTACGGGCTCCTATTGCTGCCCAGCTAATCAAATCGGATAAATACTGTGGGCTGATCGGATCCAGTGCCTCAGTAGCAGTCGGCAGTTCCATTTCAACCATTTTTAACAACAGCTCACGCCCCCAGGTTAAACCAGTCTCAAGATCAAACGAATCGTCCAGGTGCGGGTCATTGATGAAGCCTTTCCAGCCTACTGTGGTACGCGGCTTTTCAAAATAGACCCGCATAACAATGTATAAACTGTCGATGTATTGTTGCTGTAAGGCTTTTAACTTAGTGGCGTATTCAATTGCCGCTACCGGATCATGAATTGAGCAGGGCCCTGTAACGACTAACAGCCTTTTATCACGACCATGCACTATATTGGCAATATCAGCCCGGGCCCGGGCGACAAAATCCGCTCCCTGCTCGGACAATGGCAGGGCTTTTTTCATTACTGCCGGCGGGCTTAATGGCTTGGTTGCCACTATTCTTAAATCATCAACGATCTGGCTCATGCTAACTCCACTGGATACTGTTGTGCTGGTGTTTAAGCATAGATAAAAACGACGTAATAACTGGTCTGACGCTTTGATGTAAACTTATAAATACAGCACGTAATTAATTAAATACGATTTGTGCATACTAAAGATCTAAGCTATTAGCGTCAACCCATTGCAGACCAATAAATACGCAATAGCTGACTTATTTTCAGCAAATTAAAAGTGTAAATAATTAGATACAGGTGGGCATCGACTTTAAAATTGTCGTAGCAGCAACTGATAGGCCTGACGAATTCGAATAAATTTAGCAGCATTGCCCTTAGTGCGATCGGTATGACGATCGGGATGATATAACAACGCCTGGCTGCGATATGCTTTTTTCAGCTGGGCCAGGTTGAAACCGTGCGTTAGTTGCAATAGCTCCTCAGCCTGCGCCGGGCTAAGTTGAGGTTCGTCCCTTTCGCCTTTGCTGTAAAACTGCCAGAACTGCTGCAGATAGTCATCCAACAATTGCTCACTCATGGCATAAAAGTTTTGCCAGTCGGTGTAGTACTCGCGCCGGCTGCGGTTATCAGTATCCGCGGCCAGTATTGCGGTATTCGCTGATCCGGTATCAAGCAAGCTTACCTTTGCCAGGCCAATACTCAGAAAGCCTTCGCCAGTGGCAAGCCACTCCGTTTGTAAACGGTACAATAAGTGGTACAGCACAAAATGCTGTTGAAAACGCTGTAAATCGGGGCTGAGTTCGCTGTCAGTACTGAGTTTTAGTCCCAGGCGGGACATTAAATACTGCTCGGTCAGGGTGTCAACCCGGTTCGCAGACATTGCAGAGTGGATCAGGCTGGCCAGCTGATTTTTTAACAGCTGTAATACCGGCTTAGTGAGTGGAGCTTGAGTTAACGTCATAAGAAAAAGGCCGGCATATGCCGGCCTTTACGGGTTGCTTAGTTAAGCTTTTCGCGGATACGCGCTGATTTACCTGAACGATCGCGTAAATAGTAAAGCTTAGCACGGCGAACCGCACCACGGCGTTTAACAGTAATACTGTCAATTAACGGGCTGTGCGTCTGGAATACACGCTCAACACCTTCGCCGTTAGAAATTTTACGGACGGTGAAGGCTGAATGCAGACCACGGTTACGCTTGGCAATAACTACGCCTTCGTATGCCTGCAGACGGCTTTTGTCGCCTTCTTTAACTTTAACCTGAACTACAACAGTGTCGCCCGGCGCGAAGGCTGGAACGTCTTGCTTTAATTGTTCATCTTCAAGTTGTTTGATGATGTTTTGGCTAACTTTGCTCATAACAATCTCACTTTACCTGGAATTAACTATCTTGCTGCTGCAACGCCTGGTGTTCCTGTTGAAACTCAGCCAGTAATTTGCGTTGCTCCTTAGTCAGAGCCAGGGGTTTTAATATATCTGGCCGTCTTAACCAGGTTCTACCAAGAGCCTGTTTCAAACGCCAGCGTCTGATTTCTTCGTGGTTACCGCTCAGTAAAACTGACGGCACCTGTTTATTGGCTAACACCTCAGGCCGGGTATAATGCGGACAGTCCAGCAAGCCGTCAGAAAATGAATCCTGCGCTGCGGATAAGTCGTGCCCAAGTACACCAGGTACTAAGCGAGATACTGCATCAATCAGTGTCATCGCCGGCAACTCGCCCCCACTTAACACGTAATCACCCACTGACCATTCTTCGTCAATTTCGCTTTCGATTACGCGCTCATCAATGCCTTCGTAACGGCCAGCTACTAATAGTAGCTTATCGTGCGCGGCCAGCTCAGCCACACCTTGTTGATCTAACTTACGGCCCTGCGGCGATAAGTAGATGGTGTGAACCTTGCCTCCTGCGGCTTGTTTTGCCGCCCGAATTGCTTCGGTCAGAGGCTGAACCATCATTAACATGCCCGGGCCACCGCCATAAGGCCGGTCATCAACGGTACGATGCTTATCCGTGGTAAAATCCCGCGGGTTGTAGCATTGTAACTGCATAATGCCCTGCTTTACTGCCCGGCCGGTTACCCCGTATTGCGTTATTGCATCAAACATCTCTGGAAATAACGTTACTACGCCAAGCCAGAGTTTAGTGTTTTCCTGCATTAAAACGCCGGGTCCCAGTCAACAATAATCCGCTTTTCAGCCAGGTTGACGCTTTTTACCACTGTATCGGTTAAAAACGGCAACAAACGCTCTTTCTTACCAAATGCATCTGTCCGGTTGGCTTTCACCACGATAACGTCGTTCGAGCCTGTTTCCATCATGTCCGACACTTCACCTAAGTGATAACCCGCTTCGTTTACTACGGCCAGACCCATCAGATCTTTCCAGTAGTAATCGCCATCTTCTAATGAAGGTAGCGCCTGCGCTGTTACCGCAATTTCAGCGTTAACATAACGCTGGGCTAAGTCACGGTCATTGATGCCGTCCAGTTTCGCTATCAGGCCATTACTATGGCGCTTCCAGCTTGCAACCTGCACCGGTAGCCAGTTACCCTGCAATTTAATCTGCCAGGGTGTGTAGTCAAATATCCCTTCCGGGATGTCGGTGTAAGCATTTACCTTAAGCCAGCCATTAATGCCGTATACGGCACCAAACTTACCAAGGACAACTAAGTCTTTGTCGTCTTTGTCACTCAAGGTTACCACTCCACACCAAATTGCTAATTAAGCAGCTGCTTTCTTAGCGGTTTTTACCAGGTTTGCAACGCGGTCACTTAATGCAGCACCTTGTGCTACCCAGTGATCAACACGCTCCAGGTCCAGACGCAGTTTCTCTTCAGTACCGCCAGCGATTGGGTTAAAGAAACCCACGCGCTCAATAAAGCGGCCGTCACGAGCAAAACGGCTGTCCGCTACCACAACTTGGTAAAATGGACGCTTTTTCGCGCCACCACGTTGTAAACGAATAGTTACCATACCGTCCTCTAAAAATAATCGTTCAGGTTTTAAAAAATAATAAAGCCCCCAGTCAGACTGAAGGGCTGCTGCATTGTACGGATTTTTGCTGCAAATGCAAGCCATTTCAGGCTTTGCAGCGGGTCCGTTAGCCTGTTTAGCGCGGGGGTAACATCCCCGGTGGCAGTTTGCCGCCCAGACCACGCATCATTTTCATCATGCCGCCTTTGCCAGACATCTGCTTCATCATTTTCTGCATCTGCATAAATTGTTTCAGCAACTTGTTGATATCCTGCACCTGACAGCCGGAGCCAGCGGCAATTCGCTTTTTACGCGAACCTTTAATAAGGTCCGGGTAATTGCGCTCTTTTGGAGTCATCGAGTTAATAATAGCTTCCATCCGGACAAACTGCTTCTCATCCAGCTGGCCGGCGGCACCTGCCGGCAGGTTTTTCATACCAGGCAACTTGTCCATCAGCGACATCATACCGCCCATGCCGCGCATCTGCACTAACTGGTCCCGAAAATCTTCCAACGAAAAGCCTTTGCCTTTCATCATCTTCTGGGCCATTTTCGCCGCTTTATCTTTATCGACTTTCTGTTCCAGATCTTCGATTAAGCTAAGCACATCGCCCATACCTAAAATACGCGAGGCAATCCGGTCCGGGTGAAAGGGTTCTAACGCATCGGTTTTCTCGCCGGTACCAATAAATTTAATCGGCTTACCGGTGATATGACGAATAGATAACGCCGCACCGCCACGGGCATCACCATCGGCCTTGGTTAAGATAACCCCGGTTAGTGGCAATGCTTCATTAAAGGCTTTCGCAGTATTGGCCGCATCCTGACCGGTCATCGCATCGACCACAAACAGCGTTTCTATCGGTTTAACCGCGGCATGCAGCGCTTTGATCTCGTTCATCATATCGCTGTCAACATGCAAACGACCGGCGGTATCGACCAGCAGCACATCAAACATCCGGGTACGGGCGTGAGCAATAGCGGCATTAACAATAGCGACCGGCTGCTGAGTTAAGTCACTGGGAAAAAACTCTACCCCAACATCTGCAGCCAGCGTTTCCAGCTGCTTAATGGCTGCAGGCCGGTAAATATCCGCCGATACCACTAATACTTTTTTCTTTTTGCGCTCTTTTAAAAATTTTGCCAGTTTCGCGACAGAGGTCGTTTTACCGGCGCCCTGCAAACCGGCCATCAGTACCACCGCAGGCGGTTGGGTATTTAGCGCCAGCTCTTCGTTGGCTTCGCCCATCGCTTCTTCCAAAGCTTTACGGACAATTTTAAGAAACTCCTGGCCCGGGGTCAGACTTTTACTAACCTCCAACCCTACTGAGCGCTCTTTTACGTTGGCAACAAAATCCCGTACCACCGGTAACGCAACGTCTGCTTCTAATAAAGCCATCCTGACTTCGCGCAAGGTGTCTTTAATATTGTCTTCCGTCAGCCGGCCGCGGCCACTGATATTTTTTAAGGTTTTACTTAACCGATCAGACAGGTTCTCAAACATTTTTATTACCCGTATTCAACTATTGCGTCGATTATAACGCAGCCAGCCAGTTACGTCAGCCGCTTATCACATGCTAAAGTTGCAAGTGGTAACTCCCCGGTATAACTACTGGGCATTGCTAAACAGTTACCATACAATAGCCAACTAACTGAATTACAGGATTGTTAATGATGACTGGACTGCTTCCCTTATTCGCATTGGCTGCCTATTTACTGGCGACAGGCTCAGTGTTAATGCGGTTGTTTCATCCCAAAGGTCCGCATTTTAAATTGATGTTCAGTGCCGGTATGGTTGGCCTGGTATTACATATGCTGGCCCTGACCCAAACCCTGTTTACCCCGGCCGGTCAGAACTTCAGCCTGATAAATGTCAGTTCCCTGGTGTGCTGGTTGGTAACAGTTGCCGTCACCCTGACCGCGCTGCGCACCCCCACCATACTACTGCTACCTGTGGTATACGGTTTTGCTGCGTTAATGCAAATTGCCACCTTGCTGGTGCCTCAGGACTTGCAGCTACAACACTTTGAACAAAACATTAGTCTGCTGGTGCATATTACCGTGGCATTTCTGGCTTATGTGGTACTTACCATGGCAACCTTATATTCCTTTCAGGTCAGTTACATCAGCACTAAGCTTAAGCAAAAAGATTTCATCCCGGTAAGCCAGTATTTACCTCCTTTAATGCAGGCAGAAGCAATCCAGTTTCGGCTGTTAATGGCAGGTACTGTGCTACTGGGCCTTGCTTTGGCTATAGGGGTGGTATTTATTGACAACTGGTTGGACAAAGCCAATCTGCATAAGACCGTGCTAAGCACTCTGGCTTTTCTGGTTTTTGTCAGCTTATGCTGGGGCCACGCCCGCAAAGGCTGGCGCGGCAAGACCGCTATTACCCTAACGATAATTGGCACCAGCCTGCTAACTCTGGCTTATTTTGGCAGCCGCTTTGTTAAAGAAGTGATAATTGACCGGCTAGGCTGAATTTAACGGTTTTTAATGGCGCCCGGCGCTAAACTGCTGTTAAGATGCAAACTGATGTTTGGTAATAAAGGTATTTAGCTTTTGGACGACATATCGACCAGTACGCTGTTTATAATTTTAGGCGTACTAATTGTGCTTTCCGCTTACTTCTCAGGTTCTGAAACAGGCATGATGTCTGTTAACCCGTACCGCCTTAAACACCTGACCAATGCAAAAAACAAGGCCGCGCTGCGGGTTACTCAGCTGTTAAAACGTCCGGACCGCTTAATAGGCCTTATCCTGATTGGCAATAATCTGGTTAATATTTTCGCTTCAACTGTGGCGACAATTATAGGCGTCAGACTGTATGGCGACTATGGCGTCGCTATAGCGCCAATTGTGTTGACTGTGGTTATCTTAATTTTCGCAGAAGTCACGCCAAAAACCTTAGCCGCATTACATCCGGAAAAAGTAGCACTGCCAACATCAGCAGTATTATCTGTTTTACTGAAGATTTTTTATCCATTTGTCTGGGCACTGAATAAAGTCACCAATGGTCTGCTTAACTTACTCGGTGTCAGCCCGGAAAGGCACCAGGGCAATAGTTTAAGCGCGGAAGAACTGCGCACAGTGGTATATGAAGCCGGTGCACTGATCCCGGAGCAGCATCAGAATATGCTGGTTGGCGTGCTGGATTTGGAAAATGCGACCGTTGAAGATATTATGATCCCGCGCAATGAGATTGTCGGCATCGATATTAACGATGAATGGAAAGATATCGAACGGCAGCTGGCTAATTTTCAGTACAGTCGTATTTTACTTTATCGGGATAATATTGACGATGCCATCGGCTTTGTTCACCCGCGCGAACTGATGCGTTTATTAATTAAAGAACAACTAACTAAAGCTTCGCTGTTACGCGCTGCCAGTGAAATATATTTCATCCCGGAAGGTACCCCCCTCAACACCCAATTATTGAAGTTTCAGGGCGCCAAGGACCGGATAGGCCTGGTGGTAGATGAATATGGTGATATTCAGGGTCTGGTTACCCTGGCTGATATCTTAGAAGAAGTGGTTGGCGAATTCACTACAGACATTGCTGAAGACACCAACGAGGATATCCTGGCCCAGCCCGATGGCACCTTTTTAATTGATGGCAGTATCAACTTGCGGGATTTAAACCGGGAAATGAAAATGGCATTTCCAACCGATGGTCCGAAAACGCTAAATGGCTTAATTCTTGAGTATCTTGAGGAAATTCCACAGGGCCAACTCTGTGTAAAACTGGCGGGTTATCCAATGGAAATTGTTGATGTGCAGGACAATATGATTAAAAGTGTCCGGCTGTTAGTCAATCCGAAGAAAGCGGCTGCAAAAAAATCAGCCCATTAAGCTAATAATCCAACTGACAACATACCCTGACTTCAGGCGGCATGATTAACCGAAGAACAGCCGCCATAACCAGCCTCGCTGTAATTCCTGTTCACATTGTTTCAGCTGGGCGCTATATATCTTGGCCCGGTCGTCAACCCGGCGTGCTACCGTTAGTAACCAGGCTTTATTTTTATAACTGCCACGCCGGTAACCGCCCCAGCCCTCATGGTAATTCAGGTATTGATTATAGCCATCCCACTTCGATACTTTATTCAGCCGGTGGGTTTTATCGATATACCACCCCATAAAGTCGATAGCATCCGCAAAATCATTACGACTGGCCCAGAACCGATCAGCTTCTTTAACATACTCATCCCAGGTAACGGTTTTTGCCTGCGAGTAACCATAAGCTGAGCTGGCGCGGCCATAGGGAATAAACCCCAGGAACCAGCGCATAGGTGGCCTGGCGTTATGTTTAAAGCTGCTTTCCTGATACATGATACTCATCGGCAACGCTATCGGCATTCCCCACTTATCACTGGCTGCTGCCGCTGCTTTATACCAGGAACGGTTTTCCCGGAAAATTTCGCATATATCAGAGGTGTTCTGTGGAGGAGACGTACTACAGCCGACGAGCACCACGGTTAATGTTATTGCAACTGCAGTTTTAAAGTACTTATGGCTAATTTGAACTTTATTCATCGAGCTGATTCTAACAGGATGCAAGGATGCAAACCAAGTTTTTGTTATTCCCTGGATTCTCCTTTTAGCGGCTGCCACCTGGCAGCCGTTTTTTTTACAGTTCTTCATTTAAATTGCTTTATCAGATGCCATGATCAGCTAACTGCAGGCAGGTACCTCCGCAAAATACTCGGTAATATACTGGTCAAAACTCAGGGTATCAGCCGCTTCAATCTGCTGCTGTTGCTGCACTGAATCTATTGCCGCCGCGGAAAAATCTGCGGCAGTGTAAAACTGATAATCTTCTTTAAGTAGCGCTGTCCGGTATTGCCCGGCCTTCGCCAACATAAAATGACCATTATCCTGTTGGGAAGATAGTAGTTGGTTTAACAATTTGCCTGAAAAGGTTTGCGCCGGGTCCAGTAAGCACAGGTAATACTGTTTTAAGGCAGCCTGGTATGCTGTCCCCTGGTAAGCGGCATCCAGCCAGTTAGCTATTGGCATCATATCGGCAAATATTTGCTCGGCCCAATCCAGCATTAATCTGTTATTACCGTCGTGAATTAACTCCAGATTAATACGCCGGCCATCAGTGACCACTCTACGCAGATTCTGCTCTGTCACCATTTGTTGCTCATCAGACAGTGTCGGACTGTCCTGTAATAAACAATAAAGTAAAAATACATCCAGAAACCGCATTTGCTCAGCAGTTATACCTATCGGGCTAAAGGGATTAACGTCTAACGCCCTCACTTCGATATACTCAACCCCACGCTTGGCCAAAGCGCAGGTCGGCCGCTCACCCGATTCAGTGGTTCGTTTTGGCCGGATAGTTGAGTAAAATTCGTTTTCAATCTGCAACACATTGCCATTGAGTTGCTGATACTCATCATTTTTCTTAACACCAATATCCTGATACTCAGCCGATGGCTGACTAACGGCATTGTGCAAACCCGCAATATATTCCGGTAAGCTGTTATAGGTGATACTCAGGCTTGACTGGGCGCTGTTGGTATAACCTAAGTCACTCATCCGCAACGAGGTAGCATAAGGCATATACAGTGTACCTTTACCAAGCTGTTGAAACGGATAGCGTGAACTGCGCCCCGCCAGAAATGATTTACACATGGCAGGCGACGCACCAAACAGATAAACAATAAGCCAGGCATGGCGCTTGTAATTGCGAATAAGTGCCAGATATTGTTCTGAAATAAAGTCTTGTAATGGACTCTGATCACCAAGCTGTTGCTGGTATAACAACCAAAAACTTTGTGGTAATGAGAAGTTATAATGCACGCCGCTTATTGCCTGCATCATACTGCCATAACGGTTATGCAGACCTTTGCGGTATAAGGTCTTCATCCGGCCAACGTTAGAACTGCCATATTGCGCTAACGGTATGGTGGTGTCCTGATCGATAAAACACGGCATACTGGCTGGCCAGAGACCTTCCTCTCCCAGCTGTTTCACCGTATAGCGATGGATATCTGCTAACTGAGCCAGGGTGGTCTCGATCTTGTCACTGGCCGGCGTGATAAACTCAAGCAGCGACTCGGAAAAGTCAGTGGTGATCCAGGGATGCGTTAATGCAGAACCAAGGCTGGCAGGATGCGGTGTCAATGCCAGACTACCGTCGTGATTAATGCGCAGGGTTTCGCGTTCTATACCTCGCTTTATCCCAACTACAGCATCTTTATTTTTATCGGTCGCCAGCGCATGCAGACGATGTTGCAGGATATCAGCCAAGTGGAACCCTTACTTTTAAATTGTGCCATCCAACATGGGGTGGCAACCTCAAAATCTCAAGCATGGTTGCTAATTTACCGCGCGGAAGTAATTTCAACAATCTCTTTGTCATGACAGTGCGCTCAACAACCCGAATGTGCGGGTGAGTTTGCTGAAATAAACTATTATTTACAGTACTATTGTAGAACAGACCGCAAAACCCTCCAGGAGCAGCATGAATCGCCGCAACAGCCATTTAATCAACGAAGAAATAAGCTACTCCGCCAATGAAGAACTGGTGTCGACCACCGACCTGCGGGGTGTTGTAACTTACGCCAACCCCGCTTTTTGTAAAATTGCCGGCTACAGTGCGGAAGAAATGATTGGTAAAAATCATAATATTGTTCGTCATCCGGATATGCCGGCTGCCGCCTTTGCCGACTTATGGCAAAAGCTAAAAAAGGGAGAGTCGTGGCGGGGGATTGTAAAAAACCGCTGCAAAGACGGTCGTTACTATTGGGTGGATGCTTTTGTCACTCCTATTTTTCAACAGGATAAACTGGTCGGCTATCAATCTGTGCGGGTTAAACCAGACAGTCAGACTGTCAAACGGGCGGAACTGAGTTATCCGGCAATGCTGGCAGGTAAAACGCCATCTGACTGGCGCAGCAATTTCGGTTTGAAACGGCTGGTGGCTGCGCTGCTTTCAATAATAGTCCTGGCAGTAGGTAGTTGGTTTTTTGGCGTGGCATTTCTACTTGCAATCCTACTGCCGATTATCTTGCTGGTTTGCTTTTACGACGAACTAGTGGTTATTCCTGACAAACTGCAACAGCAAAAACAACAATTTGACAGCGTCTCCCGCTGGATTTACTCCGGCTTCGGCCCATTTGGTATTGCAGATTTTCAAAACAAGATGTTGCAGGCCCGCTTAAGAACGGTATTAGGCCGGACCATGGACAGCACAGCAGTACTTAGTCATATTGCCGAAAGCCAGACTGAGGCGGTAAAACTAACGGAACAAGGCGTTGCCCGGCAACACCAGCAACTGATTAGTATTGCTGCTGCTATCCATCAATTGAACGCCACCGTACAGGACATTGCAGGCCGAACGGTGGATACGAACCAGCATGTTGCTGACACTCATGCAATTTGCGAATTGGCCAAACAAGCGATGCAACAAACTGCCAGCACTGTTCAGCAGTTAGCTACAGAGGTGAGTGGCGCGGCGAATACCGCAGATAGCCTGGCAACGGAAGCAGAACGAATTGGCACGGTGATGACTGAAATTCAGGGTATTGCGGATCAAACCAATTTACTGGCACTTAATGCCGCTATTGAAGCAGCCAGAGCCGGCGAGCATGGCCGGGGTTTCGCAGTGGTCGCAGATGAAGTAAGAGCCTTATCAACCCGCACCCATAAAGCGACAGAACAAATTAAATTGTCTATTGCTGAGATTCAGCAAACGCTGCTAAGTTGGGGCAAAGTGATGCAACAAAGTAAGCAGCAAACTGAGTTGTCAGTTAGCCAAACTCAGCAAAGTCAGCTGCAGCTAGCAGAAATTGTCAGCATGATGAATACCATTACCAATCTCTCTGGCCAGATAGCCACCGCGGCCACCCAGCAAGGAGCAGTAGCTCAGGATGTCGAAGCTAATGTGGCTGCTATTCAAAATATTGCCGATGGCAATCTGGCCAATATAAAAATCGTTGCTGAAAACAGTCAGCAACTTCAGCAAAAGGCTAGTGAAATCAGAAGCTTAAACAAGAGCTTTGGCCGATAACAATAGTGCCGTTACTTTAAAAAGTAACGGCACTATTTCTTCGCTAAATTTGTCGGTAGTTAATTTTACACACTAAAACGCTAGCTACTGCTGCGGTTCGTTGTCAGGCTCGTCAACTTTTACTGCATCATTGCGTTCCTGTAGCTCGTCAGCAAAATCAGCATCATTAGTATCACCAACCACATGTTCCAACTTTAGCTTGCGCACACTTCGTATGGTAGTAACGGGACCGGAGCAGGCATAGATAAAAAAGATACCAAATAACATTTCTGCCGGACGGGCGGCAATAACGACAAACACCAGTACCACACACAATATCGCTAAAAACGATACCCGATCGCGCCAGTTAACGTCTTTAAATGAATGATAGCGAAAATTACTCACCATCAGTAAGCCGGTAACTATAGTAAGCAAGCCAACCAGATAACCAATTTTATCGCCATTTATCTCATAAATTGACCCTGTCCATACCATACCGGCAATAATTGCCGCCGCAGCCGGGCTGGCTAACCCCTGAAAAAAACGGCCATCGGTAACACTCAGGTTTGCGTTAAAACGTGCCAGGCGCAGCGCCGCGCAAGCCACAAAAACAAATGCAGCCAGCCAACCAAATTTACCTAAATCTACCAGCCCCCAATTGTAGGCAACCAGCGCCGGCGCAACACCAAATGACAGCATATCTGACATACTATCGTACTGGGCGCCAAATTCACTTTGGGTGTTCGTCAGCCGGGCAACACGGCCATCCAGTCCGTCAAAAATCATCGCGATAAAAATTGCCACCGCAGCAGCTTCAAAGCGGCCATTCATTGACGAGACTATTGCGAAAAAACCTGCAAATAAGCCACCTGTTGTCAGCAGGTTTGGCAGCAGATAAATGCCTTTGCGGGGGCCTGTGTCAGTACTGTTTGAATCTGTCATAAAAGATCTTTTCTGATTAGCAATAAGTAGATTATAAGGGACTTACCCTAACATGGATAGGCAGAGGGCAAAAGTTGCTGCACTTTCAGCAATTAACCAGTTGGCAGTAAAAAGAAATTTAAAGAAAACCGCAACAATAAGACTATAGTCTCGTCGTTGCGGTTGTTCTGTTAGTGCTTAGTGTTGCTAACACAGGTTAACTGGTAATAACAAATTGCTCGCCATCATGATCAACTTTAATAGTCGCACCGGGTAGCATAGTACCCTGTAACAACGTTTGCGCTAACGGGTTTTCCAGATGTTGCTGAATAGCCCTTTTTAACGGCCTGGCGCCAAATAAAGGGTCAAAACCCACTGCCGCCAGTTTATCCAGCGCGGCCTCGGATACTTCCAGTTCGAACTGACGATCCTGCAACCGCTTTTCCAGCCTGCCAAGTTGGATCCGGGCAATTTTCTTAATTTGACCGGTATCCAGCGGGTGAAAAACTACTGCCTCATCTAACCGGTTCAGAAACTCTGGCCGGAACTGTTTGCTCAATACCCCCATCAGCATGTCTTTCATTTGCTGGTAGCTATATTCCTGATAATGTTCCTGAATCAAGTCTGAGCCCAGGTTGGACGTCATAATAATTACGCTGTTTTTAAAGTCAACAGTCCGGCCCTGACCATCAGTTAACCTGCCATCATCCAGCACCTGCAGCAGAATATTAAATACATCCGGATGGGCTTTCTCAACCTCATCCAACAGGATCACCGAGTAAGGTTTACGGCGCACCGCCTCAGTTAAATAGCCGCCCTCTTCGTAGCCAACATAGCCAGGAGGTGCCCCCACCAGCCGGGACACGGCGTGTTTTTCCATAAACTCTGACATATCAATCCGCACCATTGCATCTGGGCTGTCGAATAAGAACTGCGCCAGTGACTTGGTGAGCTCGGTTTTACCTACCCCGGTTGGCCCCAGAAACAGGAAAGAACCAATAGGTTTGTTAGGATCAGCCAGGCCGGCGCGGGAGCGCCGTATCGCATTGGCTACCGCAGTTACCGCCTCATGTTGACCAACTACAGTACCGTGCAATGCGTCTTCCATCCGTAACAACTTATCGCGCTCACCCTCCAGCATTTTACTGACCGGAATACCGGTAGCTTTAGACAGCACATCGGCAATTTCCTGCTCGGTGACTTTATGACGCAGTAAGGTCATCTCCTGCATTTCAGCCTGGCTGGCTAAATCCAGCCGCTTTTCCAGCTCAGGAATGCGACCATACTGCAACTCGGACATCCGCTGCAGATCACTTACCCTGCGGGCAACTTCTAAGTCCAGCCTTGCTTGCTCTAACTCAGCTTTAATATTCTGGGTACCTTGTAGCGCCGCTTTTTCAGACTCCCAGACCTCATCAAGCTCGTTATAATTCTTATCGAGCTCCTGAATTTGCTCCTGAATAATGTCCCGGCGCTTTTTACTGCCCTCGTCCGACTCTTTAGCCAGGGCATTATCTTCCAGTTTCAGCTGAATGATCCGCCGCTCCAGTCGATCAAGTTCCTCTGGTTTTGAATCCATTTGCATCCGGATGCTGGATGCGGCCTCGTCGATTAAATCTATCGCTTTGTCAGGTAGTTGTCTGTCGCTGACATAGCGATGCGATAAGGTTGCCGCGGCCACAATAGCAGGATCGGTAATTTCGACAGCGTGGTGTAACTCATAGCGCTCTTTCAAGCCACGCAAAATTGCAATGGTATCTTCAACACTGGGTTCTTCTACCAATACTTTTTGAAAACGCCGCTCCAGCGCCGCATCCTTTTCAATATACTTGCGGTACTCGTCTAAGGTGGTGGCGCCAAGACAATGTAATTCACCACGGGCCAATGCGGGTTTCAGCATATTGCCGGCATCCATAGCACCTTCTGCTTTACCGGCACCCACCATGGTATGAATTTCATCAATAAACAAAATAACCTGGCCTTCTTCTTTAGCCAGTTCATTTAATACCGCTTTTAAACGCTCTTCAAATTCGCCGCGATATTTGGCACCCGCCAGTAAGGAGCCCATATCCAGGGACAATACCCGTTTGTTCTTCAGGCCTTCAGGCACTTCTTTATTAATTATCCGTAGTGCCAATCCTTCGACAATAGCGGTTTTGCCGACACCTGGCTCACCAATAAGTACCGGGTTATTTTTAGTCCGGCGCTGCAATACCTGAATGCAGCGACGGATCTCTTCATCGCGGCCAATAACCGGGTCTAGTTTACCGGCTTCAGCGCGGGCAGTAAGATCGATAGTGTATTTGGTTAATGCCTGGCGGCTATCCTCAGCATTCGGATCATCGACATTCTGACCTGCCCGGATGTCTTCGATTGCTGCATTCACTTTGTCTTTAGTTACCCCAAGCAAGCGCAGAATATTACCAAGCTCAGTCTTATCTTCTGTCGCAGCCAGCACAAACAGCTCACTGGAAATAAACTGGTCTTTGCGTTTTTGAGCAAATTTATCGCATTGCTGCAACAGCTGGGCAGTTGCAGCAGACAATTGCAAATTGGTACCCTCGCCCTCTACCCGCGGCAGGTGTTCAATCGCCTTGCTGACTTTGGCGCGAAGCTCATTAAAGTTAATCGCGATTTTATTCAGCAAATCACGGACAGTGCCCCCCTCCTGATTTAACAGGGCGAACATTAAATGCACCGGCTCGATAAACTGCTGATCACGGCCCAGCGCCAATGATTGTGCATCGGCGATAGCTTCCTGGAATTTACTGGTAAATTTGTCTAAACGCATGCTTAGCTCCACATCATGTAACCTAGATGTGTAGTAAGATTGGGTGGAATTGGGCAAATATCAAGCAACAAACGTCAAAAATTTGACTTAGATCAGAAAAACAACTTAGCCTTTAGCTACTGACGTCTTACTCAAGCCAGATAGCAGTAGCCATTCTGCCGGTTTGGCCATCGCGCCGATAGGAAAAAAAATCGCGGGCTTGCTGGTAAGTACAGTGCTCTCCACCATAAACCGCAGTTACACCACAGCGTGCCAGGCGCTGGCGAGCCAACAGATATAAATCTGCCTGCCATTTCCCCTGCTCGCCAGCGACAAAAGCACGGCCAGCAGCGGGGTCCTGCTGCATAAAGGCTGCGCGCACTTCAGCGCCCACTTCAAAAGCAGCCTGGCTGATAGCAGGCCCCAACCATGCCAGACAATTGGCCGGGTGGCTAAACAGTTTTAAGGTGTTTTCTATCACGCCATCGCATAAGCCGCGCCAGCCAGCGTGCACAGCTGCAACTTCAGTGCCGGCCTGGTTACATATCAGCAATGGTAAGCAGTCGGCAGTCATTACGGTGCAAACAAGCCCTGGCTGCTGGCTGAAACTGGCATCAGCATTAACAGCTTTGGTAACGCCTGATGAAAGCGTTACACATCTGGTGCTGTGGGTTTGATTAAGCCACCCTGGCTGGCCTGGCATTTTTGCTATAGCCTGAAACAGCTTGCGGTTGTAGCTGACTGCCGCAGGATCATCCCCCACATGGTTACCTAAATTCAGGCTGTGGAATGGCCCAACTGAACAGCCACCTGGCCGGGTAGAGCTGACGGCCTTCACATTGACAGGTGCCGGCCAGGCGGGAGTCAGCAACTCAGGCGTCGCCAGCACAGAAGCTGTCATCTCAGGCTTCGTCCATACCATGCAGCAAGGTATCGGCCCGCAGTGCTGCATTTAGCTCAACCAAATCATCAGGTAACGGCGCATGCCATTCCAGAATTTCACTGGTTATCGGATGCGCTAACCGCAACATAGCTGCATGTAAAGCCTGGCGCTTAAAATTGCGTAGCATGACCAGCAAACTCTCTGCCGCTTTACGGGGTGGTCGCGGCCGACCGCCGTATACCGGATCGCCGACTAAGGAGTGATTTATAAACGCCATATGCACCCGGATCTGATGGGTACGGCCCGTTTCCAGCCGTAACCGTAACCGGGTATGGCCACGATATTTTTCCATCACCCGGTAATGGGTCACAGCAGGCTTGCCACCGTCAATTACCGCCATTTGGGTCCGTTTTGTCTGGTGGCGGCCTATTGGCTGATTAACAAAACCGCCGCCGGTCATTTTGCCGTAACAAATGGCTTCATATTCGCGGGTAATTTCCCGCGCCTGCATCGCTTCAACCAAATGGGTTTGCGCCGGAATGGTTTTCGCCACCACCATTAAACCCGTGGTATCTTTGTCCAGACGGTGGATAATGCCGGCCCGTGGCACCTCGGCAATAGATGGACAATGGTGTAATAACGCATTTAGCAAGGTGCCATCAGCATTACCGGCACCCGGGTGCACTACCAGCCCGGCAGGTTTATTTATCACCAGAATATGTTCATCTTCATGCAAAATATCCAGTGCTATCGGTTCAGCGCCAAAACGTTGCTCTTCGACAATATCTGCAATAATATCAACCTGTTCGCCACCGACAACCTTGAATTTCGGCAGGTTATGAACACTCTGGTCCAGCTGCACAGCATCGGCCAGGATCCACTCTTTTATCCGGGATCGAGAATAATCCGGGAACATTTCGGCTAAAGCCTGATCTAAGCGCTTACCATAAAAGTCATCAGGGACGATTTGTGAAAGTTTTATCTGTTTTGTCATGACGGAAGCAGTTATCCTGTGTGCAACCCCAACTTATCTGGGGTAGAATCGCAATAACGGTCATTTTAGCGATTTTACACCCGACTAGACAGCCATTTAGCCAAGTAGTTACGGATTTTTACATGAAAGCGAAATTTTTACTGATAGTTGTTGTTTCTTTAGCATTAAGCGCCTGTGCGGGTAAGCCCACTCAGCCTGACCCAGGTACCCAGACTGCTCAGGCAATGTACCAGCAGGCAAAAGAAGTATTAGATAACGGCTTGTACAACAGAGCGGTTGAGTTGTTACAGGCGGTAGAGTCGCGTTATCCGTTCGGTCCATTGGCGCGCCAGGTGCAGCTTGATTTAATTTATGCGTATTATAAAAGTGGCAATTTGCCACAAGCATTAGCCAGTATTGACCGTTTTATCCGGCTTAACCCTAATCAGCCTGACCTGGACTATGTTTATTACATGCGCGGTTTAGCTAATTTAAAAGCTGATGAAAATAGTTTTCAGGAATTTTTTGGGATTGACCGGGCAGACCGCGATTTAAGCAGTACCCGTCAGGCATTTGATGATTTCAAAATTCTGGTTACTAACTATCCAGCCAGTAAATACAGCACTGAAGCCAAAAAACGGATGGTCCAGATTAAAGATACCCTGGCACGTCACGAGCTAATGATTGCAGATTATTATATGCGCCGTGGCGCATATCTGGCAGCAGCCAACCGGGGTAAGTATGTAGTGGAATACTATCGTGACTCTCCCCATGTTGAGCAGGCGCTGGAAGTAATGGTAGAAAGCTATGACAAGCTGGGTCTGGACAAGTTGAAAACGGATACCTTTAAAGTGCTGAAACATAACTTTCCGGCGAACAACCGATTCTGATAAAAAAGCCCCGGACAATACCGGGGCTTTTTCGAAATACAATGACAATAGCTTTAAATTGCTTCTAATGCCTCTGCCAGTTTAGACACTGCCACAACCTCCATGCCCTGAATGTTCTCTTTAGGTTTATTGCCCATCGGCACTATGGCTCTTTTAAAGCCATGCTTCGCTGCTTCTTTCAGACGTTCGATACCGCTTGGCACCGGGCGGATCTCACCTGCCAGGCCGACTTCCCCAAAAACCACTAAATCATTTGGGAGTGGCTTGTCACGGAAACTGGACACCAGCGCCAGCAGCGTCGCTAAATCAGCACTGGTCTCATTAACTTTAACACCACCAACCACATTGACAAATACGTCCTGGTCGGCCATCTGAATGCCTGCATGGCGGTGCATCACCGCAAGCAGCATTGAGATGCGATTCTGCTCCATCCCCAAAGTAACCCGACGCGGATTATTCAGTGGTGAATGGTCGACCAGCCCCTGAATTTCTACCAGCAATGGCCGGGTACCTTCCCACAGCACCATAACAATGCTGCCGGACTGATCTTCTTTACTGCGGGTCAGAAAAATTGCTGAAGGGTTTTTTACTTCTTTCATGCCCTGGCCGGTCATCGCAAAAACACCCAGTTCGTTGACAGGGCCAAAGCGGTTTTTGTTACCTCGTAAAGTGCGATAGCGGCTATCGGTATCGCCCTCCAGCATCACCGAGCAGTCAATACAGTGCTCCAGCACCTTAGGCCCTGCCAATGAGCCATCTTTAGTTACGTGACCAACCATTATAATGGCAATATTGTATTGCTTGGCAAAGCGCGTTAAAAACGCAGCACTTTCTCTTACCTGCGACACACTGCCAGGCGCGGACTGAATATCAGCCAGGTGCATCACCTGAATAGAATCGATAACCATGATCCGTGGCTTTTCCTGCTGCGCCAGTAAGCAAACAGTCTCAACATTAGTCTCTGCCAGCATCTTCAGATTGGTGCTGGGTAAGCCTAAACGCTGAGCCCGCATCGCCACCTGTTGTAACGACTCTTCGCCCGTAACATAGAGCGCACTGCCCTGCTCTGCCAGACCACACATTAACTGTAACAATAAGGTACTTTTACCGGCACCTGGTGCCCCACCAATTAAAATGGCTGAGCCCGGCACAATGCCTCCTCCCAGCACCCGGTCGAACTCGGCAAAGCCGGAGCTGAAACGTGGTACCTCCTGCAGGTCAACCTCATCCAGCCGCATTACTCTGGCCTGAGCAGCGCCAGCATACCCCTGGCGGGTTCCGCTGGTTTTCGCTGTTCCCAGCCTGATTTCTGTAATGCTGTTCCAGGCACCACACTCATTACACTGACCTTGCCAGCGCATAAAGTCGGCCCCACACTCATTGCAGACGTAAGCTGTTTTCACTTTTGCCATTACCAAAAATCCTAATTTGAAAGAAAGGCACAGATATTGCTTTTCAATTTATAACAACGTAGCGTACTACGATTATAACCAGAAGACGCCTGAATTTTGGCATCTGAATAATGAAACTATGACCGCTGAAGACCTGAAAGAGTATGTTGGTGTAATTGAGCGCATGAAAAGCCTGATGAACTCTGCGGAGTTTGATCAGGTTTTCAGCTTGCTGACATCAGACTTGCCCAAATCTAAACAATTTCTGTTGAAAATGGAATTGAAGCGCATGGCACAGCCATGCGACTATTTTATTGATTTACGCGGCCATGTTGATGGTGAAGTTCGTCCATTTGTTTATCGGGAAAAGACCCATTATATGGACGACAAAGCCATTCAGATATTTGAAAATGGTATTAAACAATATGGTGGCTACACTCTCGGTGTCTATGAAGAAGTAATGAACGCCGACAACAACTTTCGGGTAATGCATAAAAAAGAAACGGCGCAACGGGTTAAATCTGCATTGCAAACCAATGAGTCAGGTGACGATAACAGCTCTGCTGCAACGCCGGGTGAACAAGGTGCGGCCAAATTAGTAACCTTTGGCCATTATGTAAACCGTACTGAAGAACGGATGAACTTTGGCATTGATGTTGAGGTTAAAATAAATGACAGTCGCTTTGTCGCCACCACCAGCGACCTGTCTATTTCAGGCTGTAAATTGAAAATCCCCAAGGGCAGAACAGCAGAACCCGGCGATACCGTAACTATTAACTTTACAGGTTTAGAACAGGAATTTACCCTCGATATTCCTCAGGGTATTCAATATACCCTGGTAGATGTTGAGCAGTTGGACAAAGTAAATTACTGGCGCCTGAAAAAGCTGCCAACCGAACAAGACCAGAACTTCAGTAACTTTTTAGAGAAATTTATTCATGGCAATAAGCGCCGTTATAAAGTTAATTTAGATAATACTACTGACGCCGTTACCACTAAAGGTTATGAGCAATTCTACCTGCCAAGGCTGAACAGCCTGCCGGTTTATCTTGCTGTCAATGAGGGAGCGGTGAGCCCCCGTTTTGCCCTGACAACTGATTACAATAAGTCAGTGTGGCATTATTTTCTGGATGAACAGCAACGCTCGGTACTGATAACACTATTATCAGTTAAACGCTTAAAACCACTGTTAGCGCAGCCCGGCCCCGAACGCTCAACCATTCTGTACTGCTTTACCCATGCAGCCAAAGGCAAACTGTATTACTACTCTGCAACGGCTGAAGAGTTGCTGGCCGCGCCTGAATTGCGGGATACATTTTTCGGTTTCGGTGCTACCAAACCTAGCTGGCGGGTATTTCATTTAAATCTGATTAAAACCACAGCTCAGCACGCTACCGCAACCTTTACCTTGCCCAAAGCCCAGCAAAAAACAGAGCAAGCTGAGGCTAAACCCGTTTTGTCGCCCTTAGTGCAAGGTGTAATAAAAAACCTGCGATATATTGCCAGCCTGACAGATATTAGCGCGAATAATGCGGTTAACTACCAGCAATATAACTATAACCCAGCTAATTTAAGCCAGTTAAATCAATTTGGTCATCGCAAATTGGCGCAAGTGCCGCCCTGTGAAGCGATACCCGTGCAATATATAAATTTGCGGGCTGAATCACGATATTTATACAAAACCACAGTGCAGCTGCATCAAAATGAGCAGATGGTAGCGGGATTTAGCCGGGACTTTTCTACCGGTGGCTTACAGATAGAAACAGTAGAGCCGGTAAAATACAATAAAGGCGACATTGTGCAGCTGGATCTGGTTGATTTGCAAAAAATCACCAGTAAACACCAGTTGACTCAGTTGCCCTATGAAGTCATGGCTGTTAGTAAAAGCCATACTATTATGAATCTGCGCGCCCTTCCCACAGAAGATGGTCATACCGGAAAGCAGTTTTTTCAACAATTAATCCAGAATAACCGGGCGAAGTTAACCCTGGCGGAAGAAACCCCGAAATACCCGGGGCTGTCAGAAGCATTACGCAGTATGTATTTAAAGGCGCTAAACAACTTTGCTTTTTATTTACACAGAAAAGGCATTCGTTACGAACTAAATGTTATAGCGCAGGGGGCAACCCCAAACGCGTTGCACACCTTGTTATTACAACACAGTAAAAATGGTCCGCTTGATCTCGAGCTGTTACTGAAAAACAGCACCGCCAATTTGCAATTTGCCCAGCAGCTGAAAGCAATGAAACGGTTTGATCCGCCGAAAAGTTATGAGCTCTATATCAAAGCGCCAAGAACTACAGCAACGTCAGCCGCTTCTCTGGAAAGTTATTACGACTATGAGTTCGATAACGAGCAACAAAAACAGGCATTTATTACAAATACTCTGCGCGAAGCAACCCTGTTTGCATTCCGCTTATTTTTGTCCCGTACCGGACGGCCCGACACAGACTATATCGCCCGAGAAATAAGTTATATCAGTGTGTACGCAATTCATAGGGCCAAAACGCTGGAAGAGGAGCTCTGGAGTGTCGCCGGAGTGGGTGATGCAGTTGATATCAGCAAAGAGTTGGCGTGGCGCTACGGTTGCCTGGAGCATGTGGATGACACGAGTCTGCGCCAGCAACAACTCAGAGATAGCCGCCAGAGCTGACGTAGCACCGGTCAACCGGCTTACTCAGCCAGATTGACCAGCCAATGATTTAACTGAACAAAATGATCTTCGTTGGCACTAGGGTGAGTAAGCATAGAAATATGATCGTAATCCTGTAAATAACCTTGCGCACGGCCCAGCAAAGTATATTTACCATGCTGTTGGCCGGTTTCCTGAATAAAGTTCTGTACGTCAGCCGGATGACCCAGCACGGTATCTTTTACCGCGGCAAAGTGCCAACTTGGGGGCCAATCAGTCTGCTTGCTGGCCGCGGCATAATCAAAACCATCGGTTATATCAGCGTAAGGCGCGCCTTTTATCCAGTTAATCGTATCTGATAGAAACTCTGTTGGTTCATTGTCTGCGCCAAAGCGCCATTGCTTTGCCGGTATATAACCATACTTACGGCCCAGCCATGGAGCAAGCCGGTTCCAGAGCCAATCTATTTTAATTTTGCGCTCAATGCTCTGAATACTGATAACCCTTTTTGTACCAAAATACACTTTGGCCCGTACTTTACTGATTAACCCGGGGAAGCGGGCCAGAGACGCAGCCAAAAGCACGCCACCCCAGGAATGAGCAATGACAGTTAACGGTTGCTGATGCTGCTGATAAACGAACTCAATTAATGCCGGAATATCCCGGGTAATGACCTGATGCTGACTCTGGTTAAAACCCGTACTCAGCTGCGGTTGCGATAAGCCCCGGCCAGCGAAATCAGCACAGTAGCCAATAAAGCCCTGATCAGCCAGATAACACGCTAAGCCTTTGCCTGAATGGCTGTAGAAAATACGGCCATTTTCGATTGCTCCGTGCAAAAACAACACCGGGCTTAGTGCATTTTGCAGTGGTATTAAACGTCTTAGATGCAGCTGATACTGCTGCAGATCAACATACATTGAGCTTTGCTGGTGCTTCATGCAGGGTCCAGTAAGTATAACAATTGTAGTAATGACCCCTGGTTTATTCTGGCTGAAACTGCAGTTTGTACTTTAGGTTTGGCATGAAACGCTACACCAAGTGCTGCCGTTTTTAACATTGGTAAATCATTAGCGCCATCACCAATAGCAACGGTCTGGCATGCTGCTATACCATAAGTTTCAGCCAGTAGGCTTACCGCTCTGGCTTTAGTATTGGCGTCAACTATATCGCCGACCACCTTGCCAGTTAATACGCCATTTTTAATTTCCAGTACATTGGCAAAAGTGGCTGTCAGCGCTAATCGCTGCTGAAGTACATCAGTAAAGTAAGTAAAGCCTCCTGAGGCAATAGCAACCCGCCATTGTTGTTGCTGCAAGGTGCTAACCAGCTCGGTTAAACCCGGCATCAGGGGTAAATCGTCTAACACCCGCTGCAAAACTGATTGCGGCGCACCTTTTAATGCTGCTACCCGCTCGGTTAAACTGGCTGCAAAATCCAGCTCGCCATTCATCGCCCGCGCAGTAATAGCAGCCACCTGTGGACCCACGCCGGCCAGCGCAGCAATTTCATCAATACACTCAATACTGATAGCGGTAGAGTCCATATCCATTACCAGCAAGCCAGGTTTTGATAACGTTACTCCCTGGTCCAGATAAACCAATTCAATCTGCTGCTCAGCAGCAAAAGCAAATAAACGCTGCTGCAGCTCAGCTGATAGCGCAGCAGTGAGCTGAATAAGCACGCCTGCGGGTAATTGTGGATGTGGTTGTAGCAATGAAGCTATTATGCCGGTATCCGTCGGGATTAACCGGCAAAATTCGTAAAGTAGTGCGCCATCTACCGGCTTGCCAAACAAACGGATTGAATAACCACTCAGCTCCGCTGGCTTGATGGGCTCTGGTGTAGCGTCAACCCCTGACTTTACGGACGGCGTTTTTTGCAAAAGCAGCTGCGGACCATCGGCTTGAAGCCGTAGCGCAGAGTGCTCAGTCAATAGTGTGGTGATGTACGCACCGGCCAGCTGCGTTGGCCTGACGGAAATTGAAAACGACAATGGGTAACCTATACTTGAAGTTAATACCATGGCATGCTTAGCGCATCCGGGCCAGCAGCAGTTGTTTGTTTAAAAAAATATGCAGAACAATATCGCAATACCAAGCTCCACTTCAAGTTTTATTAAGCTGGTTCAATTAGCTATTGCGGTAGTTGGTATTTGGTTCGTATTGCATAGTTGGGTTCAAACCAGTCAGCAGGGGCAGGCCATTCTGCAAAGCCAGGCTGAACAATTGATGCGGGAGAATTTGCTTACCTTGTCGCAGGCTGCAGCTTATCTGATAGAAAATGATCAGTTAGATGGTCTGGAACAATTGACCCGCAATATTGCTGCCAGCCCTTTTCTGTACGACGTAGTGTTTTACGACAGTAATGGGGTGCGTATCAGCTGGTCCGAAGCAAGTGCCGCGGCCAGAGTAATGTATGGTAAGTTTGCCAGCCAACCTCTAGTGCCTCTGGTTCAGGAAATCCGCAGCGAGCAGCAACTACTTGGTTATATTAAGATTAGCTTGCAACCTGATACCAAGTTAAATCCAAGTTTTACCCGCTGGCAAAAACTGATGCAGCACTTGTTATTACTATTGCTGGTAACCGGCCTGATTGGATATTTGTTGCGTCGCAGTTTCTCGCGTTTATCCAGACAAAGCTTTCGCTTGACCAAGCCGTAAAACCTCAACCGAGTTTTGCCAAAGTGTTACAGCAATCTGTTCTGCGGATTCGGTTCTAAGTAAACAAAACTCTTCGAAAATACGGCACAACTGAGCGGGGGTGTTAATTTCCCCCTGAAAACCTGCCAGCGGCATCGCAGGCGCGTCGGTTTCCAGCACGAAACTACTCAATGGCAACTTTTGCACGGTGTTACGGGTTTTCTGAGCCCGTTCATAGGTTATAGTACCGCCAATACCCAACTTAAAACCCATATCCAGAAAAGCCCCCGCTTGCTGCTGGCTGCCCGAGAATGCATGTAAGATGCCGCCTTCAGTAAACTGTTGTCTTTTCAGCTCTGCCAGCAGCTGGGGTTGGCTTTTACGGTGATGTAAAATTACTGGTTTAGCAAATTGTTTTGCCAGAGTAATCTGTGCTGCAAACAACTGTTGTTGTCTGTCAAATGTATCTTCAGCCAGCGCAAAGTCGAGGCCTATTTCACCTACAGCACATACTTCACCGGCATGCTGTTGCAGCAACTGATTAAGCCGCTCTATATCAACTAGCTTATGTTTAGCTGCCCACCAGGGGTGAATCCCCAGCGCGATATGCCAATTTGGTTGGCTATGATGCAAGTTAAGCAGATTATTCCAGGCGGCTTGTTCAACCGCCGGAATAACTAAGGCAGAGACACCAGCATCTTGTGCTTGTTGCCAATGAAGTGCTTCCGCTTTAGCAAGCTCTGGTAAATCAAGATGGCAATGGCTGTCAAACAGCTTAACCGTGGCTTGCCTGACACTGGTTACGGGCATAACCTTTCTATATCCCAGCTGTCATCGGCAGACTTACGGTACATAAAGCGATCATGCAGCCGGTGCTCGCCGCCCTGCCAGAATTCTATTTTGTGCGGCCGCACTAAAAAGCCGCCCCAGAACGATGGCAGTGGTACTTCACCGTGTTGAAACTTATGTTTAATCTCAGCAAATTTCTGCAGCAGCGCATGGCGGGTCGATACCGGTCGGCTTTGCTCTGATGCCCATGCTGCCAACTGGCTTTCTTTGGGCCGCGACAAAAAGTATTTCATTACCTGGCTATTAGGCACCCGCTCGGCCGTACCATAGACAATAACCTGCCGCTCTAACGGGTGCCATGGGAAGTGCAGGCACACCTTAGGGTTAGCACCCAGCTCCGTTGCCTTGCGGCTGCCAAGGTTGGTGTAAAAGGTAAAGCCATCCTGATTAACATCTTTTAGCAATACCAGCCGCTGTGACGGCTGGCCTTCGCTGTCGACACTCGCTACACACATTGCCGTCGGGTCTGGCAGCTCTGCTGCTATGGCATCTTTCAACCACAACTCGAACTGGGCAATTGGATCTGAATTAAGCTTATCTGCATCCAACTTATCTTTAGTGTAACTGCGGCGAATATCGTCTATTTTCATTACATGCGCTCCATTACCTCAATACCCAGCAAGTCTAAGCCTTGCTGCAGTACTTTGGATGCTAAAATACTGAGCATTAAACGGCTGTCGCGTAATTCTGGTTCAACCCCCTCTTTAAGGATGGGGCAGGCCTCGTAGAAACTCATATACAAACTAGCCAGCTCATATAGATAGTTACACAGCAAATTTGGCTGGGCGTCTTTTATTACCATTTGCAGGGTTTCTTCCAGCCGCAGCAGCTTAACTGCCAGCTGTTTCTCCTGAACCGACTGAACCAGGATTTCTGCACTGAAATTATCAGCCACTTCAGCTTTACGCAAAATACTGCGCACCCGGGTATAAGCATATTGCAAATACGGCGCGGTGGCGCCTTCAAAGCTAAGCATGGCATCCCAGCTGAAAATATAGTCGCTGGTACGGTTTTTTGATAAGTCAGCAAATTTGACCGCGCCAATGCCTACTTTATTGGCAATCTCAGCAATTTCGTCAGCAGTTAAATCAGTGGCTTTATCCTGCAATACGGTATTAGCTCTTACCACGGCTTCTTCCAGTAAGTCGGCCAGTTTAACGGTACCACCGGTGCGGGTTTTAAAAGGTTTGCCGTCTTCACCCATCATGGTGCCAAAGGGGCAGTGATCATAAGCCGTATTATCTCGCAGGTATCCCGCTTTACGTGACACCAACTCGACCTGTTTAAAGTGCAGCGCCTGGCGCGCATCAGTAAAAATAATTATCCGGTCTGCTGCTAACTCATGACTGCGGTACTGACAAGCGGCCAGATCGGTAGTTGCATATAAAAAGCCACCACCGGTTTTCTGGACAATAAAGGGTGACGGATTGCCTTCTTTGTCGGCCAGCTCAGTTAAAAACACCACCAACGCGCCCATGCTCTCAACAGCCAGCTTCTGCTGTTTTAAATCGTCGACGATGCCATGCAACATGCTGTTGTAAGCACTTTCTGGCTTAATATCAGCATGCTTCAATGTCACATTCAGTTTCTGATATACCTCGTCACTGTGTTTAATTGAGGTATCAATAAACAGCTGCCACAGCTTTTGGCAGTGGCTGTCACCACTTTGCAGTTTCACTACATACTCGCGAGACTTATCGGCAAAGCCGGCTTCGTCATCAAAGCGTTTTTTTGCTTCGCGGTAAAAGTCCTCGAGATCGGCCAATGCCACCTGCTCTAAATCTACGCCGGCGGCTATCTTATCTTCCAGATGCGCAATCAGCATACCAAACTGGGTACCCCAGTCGCCCATATGGTTCTGCCGAATGACTTTATCACCCCAGAATTCCAGGGTACGAACTACGGCATCGCCAATAATGGTTGAGCGTAAATGACCAACGTGCATCTCTTTGGCTAAGTTAGGCGCCGAGTAATCTACCACGACCGTTTGTGGCTGTTTATTAATACTAACCCCAAGACGCTTGTCGCCGGCAGCAAGCTTTAGCTGCTGCGCCAGCCAATCGGCTTTCAGCGACACATTAATAAAGCCCGGGCCGGCTATCTCTGCTTTCTCAGCAATATCGTTAAGATCGAGCAATGCCAGCAGTTTGCCAGCCAGCTCTCTGGGGTTGGTTTTTAGTAACTTAGCCGCGCCCATAGCGCCGTTTATCTGGTACTCACCAAACTCAGGCCTGGTACTTTGGGTCACCGCTGGATTTGTCCCTTCCGGTAAACCTAATGCAGTAAAGGCGGCTAAAGTTCTGTCAGTAAGAAGTTGCTTAATATTCATATCACCGGCCTGTTAGTGTTCACGGGTTTTCTGGAAAGAGATTTTCGGGTAGCGCTCAGTTGCCAGGTTCAGGTTAACCATCGTTGGCGCTATGTAGGTAAGATTATCACCGCCATCCAGTGCCAGGTTCGCGCTGGCTTTATTCTGAAACTCCTGCAAGGCCTTACCATCGTCGCTGTATACCCAGCGTGCTGTGGCGACGTTAACACTCTCATACAGGGCATCAACGTTGTACTCCGACTTTAAGCGGCTAACCACCACATCAAACTGCAGCACACCCACCGCGCCAACGATTAGATCATTAGTATCCAGTGGCCGGAATACCTGTACCGCGCCCTCTTCCGACAATTGCACCAGGCCTTTAAGCAACTGTTTTTGTTTTAATGGGTCACGTAACCGGATTCGGCGGAATAACTCAGGCGCAAAGTTTGGAATGCCGCTAAACTGCATATCCTCCCCAGTGGTGAAGGTGTCGCCAATTTTAATAGTGCCATGGTTATGTAAACCAATAATGTCGCCCGGGTAAGCTTCATCCAGATGCTCGCGATCGCCGGCCAGGAATGTCAGTGCTTGTGGGATCAGCACATCTTTGCCAATCCGGACATGCCGCACTTTCATGCCTTTTTCATACTTACCGGAAACAATCCGTAAAAACGCCACCCGATCGCGGTGTTTCGGATCCATGTTGGCCTGAATTTTAAAAACAAAACCACTAAAACCAGGCTCGCCTGGCTCAACTTTACGGCTGTTAGTTAAACGGGATTGGGGCTTAGGTGCCCACTCCGTCAGGCCATCCAGCATATGATCAACACCAAAGTTACCAAGTGCTGTACCGAAAAACACCGGGGTAAGCTCGCCTTTAAGGAACATGTCCTGATCAAACTCATTACTGGCACCCTGTACCAGCTCCATCTCATCGCGTAGCTGTGCGGCGTAGTAACCTATTCGCTTATCCAGCTCCAAATTGTTAAGACCTTTTATAACATCTAAGTCCTGGATGGTGTGGCCCATGCCCGACTTATACAAAATAATTTCATCCCGCAGAATATGATAAACACCTTTAAATTCTTTACCCGAGCCAATAGGCCAGGTAATGGGTGCGCAGGCGATTTTTAACACGCTTTCTACTTCATCGAGCAAATCGACCGGGTCGCGGATATCACGGTCCATCTTGTTCATAAAGGTGATGATAGGCGTATCCCGCAGCCGGGTAACCTCCATCAGTTTAATAGTCCGGTCTTCAACACCTTTGGCGCCATCGATGACCATTAAACAGGAGTCTACTGCGGTTAAAGTACGATAGGTATCTTCCGAAAAATCTTCGTGACCCGGGGTATCAAGCAGGTTTACCAGACAGTCATTATACGGAAACTGCATAACCGAGGTGGTAACAGAGATACCACGTTCCTTCTCCATTTCCATCCAGTCAGAGGTCGCAAACTGGCCAGATTTTTTACCTTTTACTGTACCGGCTTTCTGGATCAGATGTCCAAAAAGTAGCACCTTTTCAGTGATGGTGGTTTTACCGGCATCGGGGTGCGAAATAATAGCGAAGGTACGTCTGCTGTCTATTTCATGCAGAAATTTATCTTTATTCATGGTATCCAATATCAGTTAACAACCAGAGCGCTGGCTGGCAAAGCAACGAAAAATAATTGTCGGGGATTATAGCAGCATCACTGCCGCTGGCACAGCATGGGATTAATTTGTAAAGCTAAGCGGTAAACACATCATTATGGCATCTTCTTTACCAGTAGCGCTGCTATAGTAGTTTGGCCGGCAGCCCGCCTCAATAAAACCATGCTTCTGATACAGATGGATTGCAGACTGATTAGAAGCCCTTACTTCCAGCCAGGCCTCTGCAGCATTACGCTGCTCAGATTGTGTAATAAAATGAGCAAGCAACTTCCCTCCAAGCCCTTTACCTTGCACTTTGGCACTAACACAGATATTAAATAGCTGACTTTCAATGGCAATAAACTGGCCAAAATAAAAGCCCAACAGTTGATCATCATCGAACAAGCCAAAATTAAAATACTGGCTGCCGAAGCAGGATTTAAATACACCGTCAGTCCACGGATAACGATTCGCCACCGTTTCTATTGCCAGCAAAGCGGGAATATCTGAAAGCGTCAGGGGCTTAATCAGCATCGTCAGCTAAGTGTTGTTGCAACAATGCCCAAAGCTGTCGCTTAATGGCGGCTTGTTGCAGTGCGGTAAGTGATGGGGTCACCAGTAGGCTACCGTTATCGTTAAGCGCACATTGGCTGCTAGCGGGGTCGAGTAGCCATTCAGACACAGCAGTCTGTGCTAGCAGGTGTTTAATATCAGAACTTAATAGACATTCGTCAGGCTGCAACAACTGCGCAGTATCTGAGGTTTCAATTGCAGCGTGATTAGCTGACTCGGGAAAAAAAGACGACCGAGCATGCAGCGGTTTAATATTAAGCTGACGAAGTAACTGAGCCTGGCTTGCTGATATATTCATAATAAAGAGAAGTGGCAGGGGCAGAGGGATTCGAACCCCCAACCATCGGTTTTGGAGACCGCTGTTCTACCAATTGGAACTATGCCCCTAGCGTTGGAGGCGCCATTATACAAAAGCCTGTTTAAAGGTAAAGCTAAAAAACGCGTCAGGTAGTTCAAATGCATATAAAACGTACATAGCAGACTAGGTTTAGTTAATTTAGCATAAATGCCGACTAAACAAATCCCCCTCAATCCCCCTTTTGCAAAGGGGGAGGTTATTACGAGCCCGAAGCTGTCATCGACTAAATATATGATAGATATTTAATACGCAGAATCAGCATGGCGACTAAAACGCCGGGAGCGTTTTAGGACTGCCGCAGGCAGGTCCCAACGGGACGAGCCCCAGGGATGGGGCGAGCACTAAAACGCCGGGAGCGTTTTAGGACGTCGCGTGCGACGGCCCGAAGGGCGAAACACAGGGGTTGGCTTGTCAAAAGACCGACATCAGTGTACTACTCTCGCATGGCGACAAATTCGTCAGGAACGAATTTGGACTGCCGCAGGCAGGTCGCGAAGCGATGCAGGCCAGGGATGGTCTGCACAATGCCACACCCCGCAGGGGCTGTGGCCGGCGTGGGAGAGCAGTACACCCGCGCAGCGGATAAAGCAAAAAGCCCACTCGATTGAGTGGGCTCTTTGGCTTTATTGGGAGCCTGGCGGTGTACTACTCTCGCATGGCGAATGCCACACTACCATCGTCGCAGCTGCGTTTCACTTCTGAGTTCGGAATGGGATCAGGTGGGTCCACAGCGCTATTGCCACCAGGCAAAAAACTGTATGGAACATGCTTTAACGCCCTTCAGTGCGGCACTCTTGTGCTTTTTTGTCTGGTCAATTCCATGACAGGAATTGATAAAAACATGTTCCTATATTTAGCAAGCTGATTAAGTTCTCACACTGTACTTCTAAAACATCTTGGGCGTTGTATGGTTAAGCCTCTCGGGCAATTAGTATGAGTTAGCTTAACGTGTCACCACGCTTCCACACCTCACCTATCAACGTTGTGGTCTCCAACGACCCTTTAGTAGACTCGAAGTCTAAGGGATGACTCATCTTGTGGCCGGCTTC